>CAWCRG010000010.1:0-405662 GCA_963797915.1 Candidatus Sericytochromatia bacterium | reverse complement strand
ATAGCCTGTTCTGCGTGCAGAAGCGCTCCATTTTCAAGGGCGGCTTCTGCCAATACACAATAATCTTTACCCGTTAACAGGGGGTTCACCCTGGGGATTGCGATCAATGTCTGGAGCAGGTTTTGCACTTTTTTAAAATCTTGTTGCTTTAAGGCGCTGAGGGCCAGTTTTCGATAACAGCGACAGATGCCTTTTGATGCTTTGAGATCCCCCGCAGGCATCTCTTGAAGGGCCTTTTCATAAATGAGAAGGGCTGTGTCATAGTCTTTTTCTTCGACAAACCGCTGTGCGTCAAGACATAGACCATGATAATGGGTCTTGCGTGTGAGGGCTGGAGACTTTGGTATCAGCGACTTTGGTCTGGGAGAACGCTTTTCCAAAGACATGTTTTTATAATCCTAATTTTTGAGCGGTCTCAGTCATGGTTTGACCTAAATTACTCCGGCCCGTTTTTACCCGTGTCAATGCGCGATTGATCTTTTGCTCAAGATCTGCCAATACCTGTTCAGAGTATTTATCTGCCTCATAGCGTTGTTTTTCGGCTTCGGTTTGCACTGTTTTTCGGGTTTCGGCAGCCATTTTTTGTGCCTGCTGGACCAACGCATGTCTCGTAAAAATTCGCGCGTGCGCTCTTTGGTCTTACTTACCATTTTTTCAGCGGTGTCTCTCGCTTCTTGTAGAATGGTGGCCTGATTTTTAATAATATTTTGCGCCTCTTGTATTTCTTGCGGGAGATACTCTCGTAAGTAATCCAACAGCTCAAAGAGGTCCTCTTCGTCAACCAGGACTTTGGTGGTCATGGGAATATGGACACTGTTGACCACTAAAGCTTCTAATCGATCGATTAGCGCCAGGGCATTATTTACATTGGATTCTTGAGGTGCGGTCATGATTAAATTCTCTTTAAGTATTGCTTACATCTTCATTATATTTTTTTCTCAGGCATTCGACAACATATGGAGGAACAAATTCTTCAAATTTGCCTTTAAAACGCGCAATTTCTCGAATGAGACTGGAGTTAATAAACAAAAATTGTTCACGGGTCATTAAAAAAACGGTCTCAAGTTCCGCATTGAGATGTTTATTCATGAGCGCCATCTTTAACTCAACATCAAAATCAGACACGGCTCTTAACCCGCGAATAATGAGCTGGGCGTTTTGGTCACGGGCAAAATCAGCAGTGAGCTCGCTACAGCTTGTGACACTGATGTTATTGAGGTGCTGTGTGCTTTGCGCGATCATGTCAATACGTTCATGTACATTAAAAACACAGGATTTGCTTACGTTATTGGAAACGGCAACGACAACTTCGTCAAAGAGGTGACATGCGCGCTCCATGATATCGAGATGTCCTTTGGTTACAGGATCGAATGAACCGGGGTAAAGAGCCTTAACCATAATGTATGTCCTTTTTTGCTGCGCTGAAAAAAAGCATAGCATAGAGAAGATCACCGCGTCAAAAGCGCATTACAGACAATCCCTACTATGCTACAATCAAGCAAATGGACACTTTCTTTTATGGCTACTGAGCCGCTTGATTCCGCAGATAAACAGAAGGCTGAAAAACTACCGGTTAATGTTCGTGCATTAACGGATAAACGCCATGCGATTGTACGTCTGGATCAGATACAGCGTGGTATTTTAAAAGATCCTCAGCTTTTTGAGCGGGTTGACACCGATCGCAGTCTCAATCACGTGCGAGATGAAGTCGAGCGTTTAAAAGAGGCCCTGACCGCTTATGCGCAGCAGCAGGTGGATTACGAGTATGCACAGCTGCAATATACGCTTAAATTAATGGTGTCGTGGTCTGCTGAAGAAGAGCTTAGCGATGTTTTGACTCTGGATCGCTCTCGTTACGAAGAGTTTCAAGCGCTGCTGCAGCAATGCGAAGTGTACCCGGATTATGTGGAATTATTGCCACGTTTGCAAGATGAGCGAGAGCGTCTTTATTACAAGTACTCAGGCTTTTTTCAAAACCGCGCCGAAGAACTGAAGCGTAAGCGAGAAGAAACCCAAAAGAAACTCAAACCCTGTCAAGCCGAAAATGGAGGAGTCTCGCCAGCGAATGGAGGCTTTCACTTCGGTTCAACAACAGATCAATTATTATGGACAGCGCTCCACCCGAGCGCTTGTGGGGGGAATGGGTGCTTTAGCTGGCCTAACTTTTGTCGGGGCTGTATCAGGCATTTGGGGCGGCTGGTTTTGGGGCGGGTTGATGGGCTACATCGTTTTTTCGAATATTGCTACGCTTTATACAGATATTTGCGATAAACCTATGTTAGAACTCTATGCTTTTTTGAAAGATCATTATGAGATTAAAAATCTGAAGCCCTTCTTTTCGTTTGACAATAAAGAAAAGCCAGAGGAGCCTACCCGGTTTGATGCGGCGCGTGGTGAAGCCCTGGCGCGTTTTATGCAGAAAGATGTACAGGCATCGGCTAGCGAATTTGCCCAATGGGAGCGTCAATACACGGAACACGTGGGTTACTTGCAATACTTAGAAGGACAACGGGCATGGTCTGATGACCAATTACGCAGAATTACCCTGTTGTCTAAAGACCGAATACCAGAGCTTCTTTTAGAAAGCACGCCGGCAGCAGAAACCCATGTTGTGGATACCGAGTCGGCGGACCTGGAGTCAGAAAAACCTGTCGCAGCCGTCTCTGAATTGTCTGCGCCTCCAGAGCCCGCTAAACCCGTTGCTCAAAATTTTGAAAAAATTCCAGAACATCCCCCTGAAGAACGTCCATCTTCTTCAGTCACAAGACCCGCTGCACGTAAAAAAGTAAGACCGTCAAAAGCGCCTGACAAAGCGTCTTGATGTTTAAACTGTTGTTTTTACCAGCTGGCGCAAGGTTTGTTCTAGCTCTTCTACAGCGCTGATTTGCTCAAAAATACGTGACTTGTTTTCTTCAATGCGTTGGCGTATGTTGCGGTTGTATTCTTTTTGCGTACCCAACTGTAGCGCTTTGTGAATATAATCTTCTTTGCTCATGGCGACGGTGTCTAAAACACCCATTTGCTGATAATAGGCGTAGGTTATTCTGCCATGAAGCCGTTCTCCAGGCCACGTGACAATGGGAATATTAAAAGATAAAGCCTCAAAAGAAGTGGTTCCTCCACCAAAGTAAAAAGGGTCTAGAATCACGTCGGCGTTACGCATTAATCCCCAAAGATCTTCGGGTTCCATCATGGGCATAAACCAAATTCGCTCCATGAGTTGCGGAAACGCTGCCTCAAAACGCTCTAATAAACTATTTTGGATACGCTGTAAGGCCGGCCTTGCAAGCATTACAATGATTCCGTTGGGATCGCTTTCGAGAATTTCTGCGAGTACATCATCATAGTCAGGGTGAATTTTATATAAAATATGGGGACAGAAATAAATATTGCCGCTTTCTGGAAGGCCGTAGTCTGAGCGGGGCGGAATACTTTTTTGAGGCGGGGGCGGGTAAAAGCAGCTGGGAATATGCTGCATTTTGATCAGTTTTTCAGTGTAGAAGATGTCTGCTTGTTGTTGCTCAAGCGCAGTACTTGAAATAAAGTAATCAATCGTGTTCAAACCGCTGGTGCCTGAAGATAGCCAGGAAGTGACTTGTACCGGTGCCAGTCGATGCGCGGCAAGAAAACTTTGTAGTACCTGATCGGTATGAATTTCGGTATAAAAAATCAGATGTGGGCTGTGTTTTTCAAGTTGCGCCAATGCTTCGTAGGGTGAATTCGATAATTCAATCGACGTAAAGTCGGGGCGCTGGGCTTCTAAAAATTGTGCAATGGGGTAGCGGTTGTTTTCTTGTGGGGTATAGGCTAACACCACTTCCCAGTCTCGGGACCAGTGCAGTAAAACATATCGCATAAACTGTTGAATGGGGGAGTTTCTATTTAAGACAAAGAGTATTTTGGGTGGGCCAGAAGGATCTGAAATAGAAGTGCTCGGCAAGCGATGGGGCGGGAGTGCTTTTTGAAAGTAATTGGCGTAGGCTTCTCGATAGGGTCTGGGGTTGATATTGAGATAGGGGTGAAAAGCAAGCACAGACCAGGGCTTAAGGTATGGGGCAAGATTTTCGTAATGGGCTTCTACAAGGGGCTCCTCTGGAACCCGTATGTTTTTGGCCCAGTGTAGCAGTTCATTTTCGTAATCCTTAATTTTTACATTACTTTGTGGAATATGTGCAAAAAGCAAGGCATGCAGGTGTGCATAAACCTCTCGATCGGCAAGGGTCGGGTCTTCGAGTGCGAGCTCAAGACTTTTCTTTGCTTCCTGTGTTTCACCACTGTCTTGAAGTAGGCTCGCTGCATGAATCGCCAGTGGCGATTTGAGGTCGGGATAGCGCTGTGCCAAATGGATGAGTAAATAAATAGCCTGACCGGGGTCTTCTACAGACTGGCTTTGGAACCATTGAATGAGAAAGTCAGTGCGTTCAGGGTGTTTTCGATAGGCCTGCTCGTAAATCTTTGCTGCTTCTTCGTACTTGTGTTGCGCCACATAGGTATCGGCCAGGCCAATGTATGCGTCAAGAAAATCGGGAACCAGGGCTAATGTGTTTTGAAAATGAATTTCGGCCTGAGAGAGTTGATGGGCTGCCTGGGCTGCCTGAGCAGCTTTATAGTGTAGAGAAAAATCTTCCGGGTGTCTTTGGAGCCCCTGGTTATAAATATGCAAAGCCTGTAAATAGCTTTTTTGTGAGTGGTAAACGTCGCCCAATAACCGAGAGTAGGCTGCTTGATCAGGATGTTTTTCGAGTAAAGGCTGGAGATGTTCAAGTGCTTCTTCTACAAGTCCTGCTTTGAGGTAGGCTTCTATTAGAGCAATATGCAAAAACGCTTGTTCGCTTTCAGCCAGAGCACTTTGAAAGTGCAAAATGGCAAGATCGGCCTGATTTTGCCTTAAGTGTTCTTGACCCTGCTGATAGTGAACCTCCCACATTTATACTAAAATCTCCTGAATACCTTTTTTTATCGTGGATAAAGGGGAGTCGTCGAAGGAAAGCAGCCTGCCCTGGGGGTGATGAGAGAGTTCTATATCAAGCTTAGGCATTTTTAAAGGCCAGTGGGTAAATTTATTTTTCCACTCCATTAAAATAATAGAGGGCGACTCGAGAGCTTCTTCGATTCCCAGTTCGAAGACCTCTTCAACATCATGGAGACGGTACACGTCCAGGTGAAAAAGCTTTCCGTGGGGGCCTTCATAGATATTAAGAAGATTGTAGGTGGGGCTGGTTAAACGCTCTGTTATGCCAAATCCTTGAGCAAAACCCTGACTCAACAGGGTCTTACCCACCCCCAGGTTTCCGTTTAAACCAATAAACAAAGAGGGCTCACAATGCGCTCCTAACCATTGGCCCACACGATAAGTTTGTTCAGGAGTGTTGAGTAGAACATGGTGTTTTTGCATGATTTGGGACGCTGAAGACCGTCTCACTTGTTTGGTGTTAAAACAAGCTGTTGTGCAGAGCTCAGATCAGAAGTTGTTGAGTACATTATTCTCAACCACAGAAGCAACTCTCGTGCTTAAAGTTTCCTCAACGAAGAGGTATACGGCCACACAAGAAGGTCGCTTCAACTTTAATAAAAAGTTAGGCTCAAAACCCTGAAGTTCTGAGTTGCACAACGAACCTGTCTAAATATACTAACACAAGATCCAGCGTTTACAACAATGGGTTTTACCTGAGAAATAGGGAGTGGTTGTTTTTAAAAAAACATTAAAAAACGCCGTCCGTATTTGTTTTTTATTAATGTTTTATTAAATAAAAGCCCTTTTGGTAGGGTTTTTAACCCGCTTTTGTGTATGATTTTTATGTTAAAACAGCTTAGGTTGATGGGTTGATCTATGCGTCAAAAGCCTTTCTATGATTGTATTTTTAGCGCATGTCAATTGCGTTTATAGCGTAAAGATGTGAAGTAGACGCAAATCGATCTGACATGATAAGATAAGTAAGTAAAAAGTCATCAAACCCATCAGCCTTAAGGTGATCGCGTGTAAATCATGCGTTTTGGCTAAGCACACAGTGTAATTTGAAAAGGTAACGGTGTATCTAAACGTATGGTTGCTTCAACACATTTCCCCGTTAAACCCCTTGTAGCGTCAGTGAGTCTAAGTCTTAGTCTCGCTTTGATCGGCTGCTCAGGGAATCAGCTCACGTCTTCTCAGGTCGTTCCCATTCCCCAGGACGCATCCTATCAAGCCCCTCTTACAGTAGATAACGCAGCTATTGAAGCTGTCTCGCCTGCTGTGCAGACTCAGCAATTGAGTCAAGTCTCTGACTGGACCAGTGATCGCATATCGAACGGTCAGCAAACGTTTTCAACTCAGGCCTTTTCTGATGCTATTAAACCTTCTCTGACTTTACCTGATGTAGAGTTAGCACCCAAGAGCCCCGAAAAAACTGGCGGATTTGCGAATACATTTGCAAAGAACCTGCCCGGCTCGGACAATGTTTCATATCTTCCCAATATTCCAGCAATTATTGATACGACAGCTTATTTTCTGACCTCAAGTGATTCGTCTACTAATTTTTATGCGCTGCAAGACAACGGTCAGATTCAGTGGCAATTGGCGCTTCATGAGAATGGAAAGTTTGCGGGATCTTCTCCTGCTGTTGCTCAGGCCTCCGGTCAGCGCTACTTGTATGCCATTACTGACAAAGGTCGACTTTATGCGGTAAATGCCTCCACTGGTATTGTGGCTGGTTTTGCTGATATTCCAGAAGGTGAGTTCGTCGACAGCTCTCCTTTCGCTGTCACCGATGGTTCAAATAGTCGCGTTTATCTCTCTTCTTATAACGGACGGGTTTATCGCTACGACTTTAATGGCTCTAGCTTTTCCCAGATCTTTAATGTTAAGCCGGTAAGCAGTGGGATTTCAGGTCGTTTTAGCGCATCACCCGTTGTCACCAATAATCACATTTATGTGGGCTCTGAAGAGGGCCGGGTCTATAAGCTAAACCGCGATACAGGCGGTAATGTTTCTGAACTGGATCTGAGCGACACGGTTCGCAGTGAAGGCTGCCAAATCAAGGCTGCTTTTGCGATTGATACGTTGCAAGATGTGGGAGTCGTCGCTTGCGGCTCCTATCTTTACAAAATTCGCTTGAGCGATGGGGCAACGACGTCCCTTGCTCTGGCAGCACAGAGTCCGCTGCTTGAGTTACAGCAGTTAATTACCTTAAACGCACCGCAAATTCTGGGCCCGAATCACGTGATTCGTCCCGCCATTGAAACCCGTGTAGATCGAGAGCCTGTTCCTACAGAGCAGAGCCTGGGGCTTTCTCAGGCCTTTGGCTTTCAGGAGGGAGACTTTGTCCGTGTCGAGAGTGCCAATGGCAACTTGTATGGAGAAATTGAGACGCTCACTGAGGATCGCCTGGCCTCCTTTAAAGGAGACGGCCTTTTCCCCATTGCTTCTCCCAGCCCCAGCCCTATTTTATTAGGGGCTGAAAAAGTTTCTATTGCTAACTTTGTGGTGAGACCGACCCCTTTCCCGTCTCCCGATGCCACACCTACACCGTCTCCGACACCCACTGCTGTTGGTGCGGACCCGGTTTCTCAGTTTGTTATCGGCCGTAACGTTGGTTTGAACGCCGGTGATTATCTGCGTTTTCCTAATGTGACGGGGCAGCCAGTGGTGCGTATTTGCAGTAGCACCAACGCCGACTGTGATAGCAGCGCGACTACAAAATACGCCGGCATTTCCCGGTTCCTGAGGGAGAGGACGCCGCTGACGACGAATTAGTGACTCAGGTGACTGTTCCTGGGGCCGCCTTGCGTGCGCTGATTGATACCAAAATGGCAGCAGATAACTACGTCTTTTTCGAAAAACTTTATAACGAAGTCGTGGGCACGAATAACTCGACCCAGGAGTTTGAACTCGCGGATATTAAAGATTTTCAAACCGGTCAAACGGTTCGCTTGAAGCGTGCCGATGGAAGTACGCATGGGCGTTATGAGTTTGGTGTAGTTTCCCAGGTAACGTCCTCCACACGCCGCGTGCGGTTAGTGTCTCCTCTCAAAGATGCTCCCAACGTAGGCGATGTATTGGATATTGTAAAACCGAATACACAGGCCTACGGCCGCGTGACCACCAGTCAGAAGTTCTCCTCTGCCAATATCTTATCAAACCCTGTTTTGAGAGGGAATGGTCAAGAGGTTTATGTTCAGCATGGCAATACGCTTTTTGAACTCAATTATGCCTCCGACAGCGCTTTTGCCAATAGTGCAGATTACCTGATTTTGCAATCAGGACGCAGTGATCAGAGCAACCAGGCGCTGACCTCCCTGTCGCGTTCACGTCCTCTTATTGTGAACAACGACAAATTGTTGACGGTGGATAGCGATCCGAGCCGAACGACGGGTATTTTTATGAACCGTGTTCTGCTTCCGTTGGAAAGTAATGCAGAGCGCCTCAATGATCTTTACCCCGTCCTGGCACCGGATGCTTTAGGGCGTCTTTCTAACCGAGCCGAAACCCAGCCCGCTTTGCTGGGCACCTCCAATTTTATCCTTTTTGGTGGTGGTAACGGCGTGGCGTATAAACTACACAAGGATGTGGCATGGTAATGAATATGAAACCTTCTCAATGGATCTTACTCACTCTGGGAGTCGCCACAACGGTTGGCTGTACTGTGCCTTTTCTGGTGAACACGAGAGATAATGTCTCTACGACGGGTAATGGAGGCGTGGTCACAGATCCCGGAGCGGTCTCTTCGAGTCTGCCTATTTTCTTGCCACAGCCAGGGGGCAATACCGATCAGCCTTTGATTCTGCCTTCGGCTTCTCTGGGGCCGTTTTTGCCGGTTTCTTCGAGTAACCCTGCGATATCTGGGCCACTGCCCTCGGCTACTGCGACCCCTTTTCTTGCGGACTTAACCCCCAATATTGACAATCAAATTGGTTTTAATCCGCTCCCCATTATTCAAGCCAACGGTAACTTAACAACGACACAACCGATCGTTAAGTCTATTGTTAAAGGACGAGTCCTGGGGTTTGATCCGATTAGTTCAAACTATAAGCCTTTATCGGGTGCCATTGTCAAAATTGATGACACCCTAACACTGAGCACCGATGCCCAGGGCTTTTATGAAACGACTCAGGAATTTGACACGGCTTTACGGATTTCGGCAGCTTCAGAAAATTATGTGGCGTCCACCGTCACCAACGTGCCGCCGGGAATTAGCCGAGACATTCACTTAAACGCTTTGAATGAGCGTATGTCCTATCGCCAGGTGCCCTTTACCGTTCCTGGATCTGTCGTTAATCTGGCCCAAAATGGAAAACGCCCACTCGTGGTCTTTACCGATGGTCAAAAGTCCGTATCAAATGCTACGTTCGTAGATCCTAAAACCGGTCGTTTTAACTTAGATGTTCGGGTTTTATCGAATCGCTCTAGCACAACAGGATCTTTGTTCACGCATGTGATGGAAGATATCGGAAACCTGTCAGTTATTACCCAGTATGGTTATAGTCCCAGCGTGCAGGTCCCAGTAGCCCCAGCGCAACCCGTGCCTACCGCTACTCCGGATACTGATGACACCGCCGCGATTCCTTTAGATAACACAAATCTTTTGTTATCTTTTGATCACCTGGTAAGTCCTGAAGCTTTTGGTGAAATTAAAGTAGACTTATCTGCAGATGCTGCAAATATACGCTTGCAGGGTGCTGTGGTTCATGTTTATATGAATCTTCCCAATGGTGGGCGCGTGCTTGTTGCCAAGTATAATGACAATACTTCGACTCGCGTCAATCAAACCATTCGCGTTCCCCGCTTGCCAAATACTTCTTTTACGGTGGTTGCCCACAGCGGCTCTGCCTTAACAGGCAGTGATGTAGTGGTGCCTAATCTACAAATTGGCAGCACGGTCGTTCGTCAATTTTTACCGGTGCCCGTCTTTTCGCAATTGGGTGAAGAAACAAGTTTTTCAAATATTAATCAAACGCGCTACTCTATTGCAGATACGACGCCGCGTATCTCCTGGAACAGCCAAACCAATGTTAACTCCTTTCAGTTGAACTTACAGGGCGAAACCGCCGATGAGTTCCGCTGGGAAGCGTATACGCTAGCGAACACGCTGGACTATCCCAACTTTGGTACGGAGCACCCTTCAAGCTTAAAAGCGGGTCAGAGCTATCGTTTACAGCTTTCAGCGACAGACTTTGACATTGGTACCTTTAATATCTTGTCGAATCAAAATGAGTTTTCGACAAAACTGCTGAACCCAGGGCCCTCTAACTTTGCACAAGGTTATCGACTGTCTTACAGTACGCTCTCCTTTGTTACAGAGTAAGTTTCTGATATAAGTTAAAGAGAAGCCCCCGCTTAATTAGCGGGGGCTTCTTTGGTTTTACTGTAATGGGTCGCTGGAGTCAGAGGGCGCTTCTTAAAGGGGGATCTAGTAGTTGTAGTGGTTGACCTGGTTGGCGGCCTGTACAAAACCACCGATCATTGCTGGGGTAGGAATATCTGTAATGCCTCGCGCTGCTGCGGCACCGGCCATGCGTTGAGACAATACGGCCTGATCAGACGGGTTATAGTAAACGGCCAGATCCTGAGCTTTCCAAACGCCAATGTCTTGTAAAAGTACGGCGTGGTTTGCATTGGCTCCCGTGCGCATGAGATCTGCCGAACTCATCCAGAGGCGTACATTATTTGATATCTCAGCGCTTTGTGCTGAAGAGGTAAACAGGGGAACATTGCCGGCTAAGAGATTGAGAAAGCCGCGCCCTACCGAGCCCAGTCCAGCGCCTACGGTAAGCAGCCGGTCGGGGGTGTTAATGAGAAATAAAGAGAAGCGAGAAGCTGCTTTGGGATCGGACACAATAGCGGAGATAGATCCACTTGCTGCCATGCTGGTGTTGGCCATGTAGTAATTACCGCCAGCGTAGGTGTCGGACTGGTAAGGGTTTTGTCCACCCTGAACATTGCCGGAGGCCTGTGGACCGCCTGCAGCTGGGGGAGGAGCATAACCATAGTAAGGGTTTGATCCGCTTACACCTTGTACCATAAAATTAACCTCGCTTCTTACTTCTATTATAAGATCACGAGGTTAATTTTAAGTAGCTTAAAAGTTATGCTAAGGTTAATTATTGTCTAAGTTATTGACGCGATTTAGACAATTTCTAAAGCGGTACTTCCACTAGTGTCTTCTACACCAAACATCTGCACCATTTGCGGATCGTATTTAATACCGGCGAAACGCTTTAGTTCGGCGACGGCTTCCTCTTGAGAGAGAGCGGCTCGGTAGGGACGATCTTGCATCATGGCGCAATAGGCGTCTACGATACTTAGAATGCGTGCGGGTACGGGGATTTGTTCGCCCTGCATGCCGTCGGGGTAACCGCTTCCATCCCAGTTTTCATGGGACCAACGTATCCATAGTGCGGCACTTTCGTATTCTGGCCCCATTTCTCTAACGCGCTGGTATCCCCAAATCGTATGGTTTTCAAGCTCTAAACGCTCACCGTGGCGGAGGGCTCTTTCTTCTTGAATAAAGTCATATTCTTCAATTTGTCCGACGTCATGAAGCAGGGCTGCGATGCGCAGGTTTTCTTTTTCACTGTCTGAAAGCTCATAATAATTGGCAATATCAAGGGCTAAGTCAGCCATATAAGCTGCCGTATAAGGCTCCTGAGCCAGCTCATATTCGTCTGCTATGGCACTCCACTCAAGAATGTCATCAGAGCTGTATTGGGACGGTTTCTTTTTCAACAAGCTGGAGCGCCCGCTGCTTCCGCCAGAGCCTATGCGTGGAGCAATCAAAATGAGCGCGTAAATACCGCTGATAATGTAAAGGGTGATAGCGGCGTATAGTGAGAGGGCTTTTGGGCCCAGGGCCATGATGGCTTCCATGTGTTAACCTCTTATAACTGGTTTTTCGCGTTAATGCGGTCTAAAAAATCTGCTTCGCTGAGCAATGTGACGCCAAGGGCCTCTGCTTTTACAGCTTTGCTACCGGGTTTGTCTCCTACAATAACATAATCTATTTGTTTTGAAATAGTACCCTTGACACGCCCCCCCTGAGATTCTACGATTTTCGCGGCTTCTAAGCGAGTCATCTGTTGAAGGGTGCCGGTCAGCACAACGCTTTTTCCGTTAAAGACACCGTCAGCAGGCTTTTCCGCAGGAGCTGCAAAGGTCATGCCAACGGCTAAAAAGCGTTGCAAAAGCGTTTGATGCGCTGGCGTGGCAAAATAGTTTACGACGGACTCTGCAATCTGAGGACCGATGCCTTTAATGGCTTCTAATGTTTCTTGTGTGGCGTTCTGTAGAAGCTCTAAATGGGGGTAGTGCTCTACCAGTAATTTGGCGTTGCCGAGTCCCACATGGCGAATGCCCAGGCCATGAATAAAACGGGCAAGATCTACGTTTTGTTTCTTTTCTTGAAGGGTTTGCACCAGTTTGTGACTGGATTTCTCTCCCATACGTTCTAAACTTAATAAGTCACTGGTATCCAGAAAGAAAAAGTCAGCGGTATTTTTCACCTTGTTTTCATGCATCAATTGATCGATTAATGCTTCGCCTAAACCATCAATATCCATGGCTTTACGCGATACAAAATGAAGTAGATTGCCGCGAACTCGGTCGGGACACGCATCGTTGACGCATCGAATAATGGGACCTTCTTCATCAGGTACTAGTGTGTGGTTACAGACCGGGCAATGATCAGGGTAAACAAAAATAGCTTCGTTGCCCGTGCGGCGTTCGGGTACAGAGCGTAAAACTTCTGGAATAATTTCGCCCGCTTTTTGTACCCAAACGTAGTCCCCGATACGTACATCTTTGCGCTGAAGTTCTTGTTGGTTATGAAGGGTGGCGCGCATGACCTGGGTGCCCGCTAAAAACACCGGTGTTAGCTCTGCTACGGGGGTAACAGCGCCGGTGCGGCCCACCTGAAGCGTTATGCCTTTGACCTGAGTTATGGATTGTTCAGCGGGGAATTTATAGGCAATGGCCCAGCGCGGCGTTTTGGCTGTATAGCCTAAGCGCTGTTGTTGGGCCAGGTCATTGACCTTAATGACCACACCATCGATGGCAAAGGGCAAGTCCAAGAGCGGCCTCGTGCCATTCCTGACAGGTTTGCCAAACGGCTCTCAAGGGTGTTACACACTTTGAGATAAGGACTGATTTTAAACCCCAGATCATGAAGCTGCTTTAAGGTTTCACTATGACTTCGCGCTTCCAGGTAACCATTGTAAATAAATAAGTCCAGTTGCCGCTCTGCGGTGACACTGGGGTCCAGTTGGCGAATAGATCCCGAAGCCGCGTTCCGGGGGTTAGCAAATAATTTTTCATCATTGGCTTCGCGTTGAAGATTAAGCTGTTCAAAGGATGCTTTTGGCATAAAGGCTTCGCCGGTCACGGTGAGTGGGCTAATGGAGGATGTGCCCTGGAGACGAAGAGGAACACTCTTTAGTGTTCTCAGATTTGCGGTAATGTCTTCGCCCTGAACGCCGTCTCCTCGGGTGGCTGCCAGCGCCAGTTTATTGTCAATATAGGTGAGTGTAACGGCCAGGCCGTCTATCTTTAGTTCCACAGCATACGCAATACTGCTCTCTCCGGTGAGTCTGGTTATCCGTTCATGAAAGGCCTCAAGCTCTGAGCGATCAAAAGCGTTGTCGAGACTATAAAGCGGGTAGGTATGCGTAATGACGGGTAAGCGTCCATCCAGCTTGGCTCCCACCCGTTGAGTCGGCGAGTCGGGTGTGATAAACCCTGGATTTTCATTTTCGAGCACGATCAGGCGGCGATAAAGCTGATCATACTCTGCATCAGAAATGTCGGGTTGTTCTTGCACATAGTAAGCGTAGTTATGGCGGTGTAAGGCCTCTTTTAAGGCTTCAATTTCTCGGACTGCGGGGATCGCCTGGGTTTCCACTAGATGTCCTCAATATCGCAAACGGTGACGCGATTGCGGCCACCGCCCTTGGAACGATAAAGAGCGATGTCAGCGGCTTCCATTAGCTCTTTGGGTTTGGTTCCATGTTGTGGGAATGTTGCGACGCCTATACTCACGGTAATATTACGCCCGGTGACCAGATGAGAAACGTCCGTATTTTCGATGGCCTGGCGAATACGTTCGGCCACCATAACCGCGCGCTCGCTGTCAGCTTCGGGCATTAGAATGGTGAACTCTTCTCCACCATATCGTCCTGGAATATCGAGTTCTGTGCGAATATTTCGTTGAATGGTCGCAGCGATGAGTTTAATCACCTGATCACCGACGCCGTGACCAAAGTTATCGTTCACGCTTTTAAAAAAGTCGATATCCATAATGAGCAGTGAGAATACGGTATTAAACTGGGTGGATTTTTCAATCTGTTCGCTGAGACGTTGGTCAAAGAAACGGCGCACATAAAGATGGGTCATGCTATCTTTGGTCGCCAACTCATAATTGCGTACATTTTCAATCAGAATAGACGCGTAGTTAGCAAAAGACACGAGGATGGCTTCATCCCGTTCATTAAAGGTTAAGAATCCACCGCCTCGCTTTTCTTTATCAAATACGGCCAGTACGTAATTCACGTGACTGGTTTCGCTGCCATGTTTACTGACAATAGGTACAAAAAGGGCATAGCGGGCTTCGACTTGCCAGATGCGGCCTTCTTCGAGCATGCAGATGTGGGGCTCTCCGCTCTCAATGGTTTGTACCAGGCTCTCGTAAGAGCGATAAGGCAAAAGGGTACGTTGGGCAAAAGGCTCCGTATTTTTGCAGCACATGACTGACAATGAGTCCTGTGCATGATCCACCTTTAAAATAACCCCTTTGCTGGCAGCGGTTGAGGAAAGCATTTCATCCATAATGGCATAAAAAAGTTTATTCTCATCCAGGATAGAGATAAAGCGCATGCTGACTTCAGACATTTTTTGAACGCCCATATTGGCTTCTACCAACTCCGCTTTTTGCTTGCGTAGTTTATCGCTGGTTTGCTTGAGATCGTTCATTAGCACGAATTTATAGATATCGATACTTACCTGGCGGGCGATCATCGCCAGTAAAATCAGATCGGTGGGTGTGTACGGCTCTTTGTGGAGCTTGTCGCCGATAAGTAGGCAGCCCACCAGTGCATCTTTCACAATCAGGGGAACCAGCAGTTGAATACCGGTTTGCTCTAGTTTTTCGTGGTGGGTTTCGTAAAACCCAGGTAAGGCTTCTTTCATTTCTTCTAAGCGGAGTGGGTATTTATACTCTGCCCATTTAGAAATTTCTTTGGGGTTGAGGCGCAGATAAAAGCTTGAGTCTATATTGCGAATCACCACGGACTCAAGCGCGTATTTATATTTTGCGTACAGGAGAACCGCCGCTTTTGTACAGAGAACGGTGCCCATCATCATGCGCAAAAGATTTGCCATAGAGGAAGTGATATCAGGGGTGTCGCTGGAGGTGATTTCTTCGCCAATATCATGAAGAGAGGAGAGCGTATAAAGTAAACGCTCCATTTCTACCCGATCAAATTCTTCGAGGAAGTTTTCGAGGGTAATGTTGCCGAGGTCAAGTTTGTGCTTCAATTCCATAATTATAAGGTTTCTGAGTCAGGACCCAATAAGTCCCTGACCAGGTCAGAGATATCCTGTGGGTAGTAAATGACGGACATACCGTCCGCCGCAATTTTTGCGATTTGATTACCAATCACCCAGCCTTTACCGTAAAAGCGAGAATCTTCTCCGCCAATATTTGCTTTGGCATCTTTTAGAAGACGGGTCAATTTTTGGGGCTGGGTATAACGGACGACTTTGGCTCCGTCCTCCAGGGTGCTCACTTTTGCAATGCCTGGTCCCAGGTTTTCTCCACTCAGATTTTGTGCGATGACCGGAGGGGGATCTTTTCGGCCCGGCCCGGCTTGTCCAGACATTTGTAAACTGTCACCGTTTTCAAGTTGCGACCGTTGCTGGGGAGGGGGCTGCGTTCCAGGGCGCTGCTGAGGTGCTGCCGGGGGGGGCTGACCTTTATTTGCCTGGAGATTACCCGTGTTCCCAAGCGAAGGCAGACGACCGGTTTGCCCCCGCTTGCGATTCAATGAGGGCTGCCGAGAAAATGGACCGTTTTGTGGAGGACGTTGGTTTTGATCCATTAGCCCAGTTTCTCTACCGCTTCGGCTTCAGTGGTGTAAATTTCAGCGTATTGTGTTAAACCCATAATATTAAACGTCTTTTCAATGGTTTTAGTGAGGTAACAAAATGCAATTTGACCTTCTACATCCACTATTTTTTCAATGACCTCAATGAGTATAGAAATGCCTATGCTGTTGACAACGTTAGACTTTTCAAAGTTTAAAATAAGCTTGCGTATACCCTGTTCTATCAGTTGATCGGCCGCTTCACCAATTTTTTCTCCACCCAGGTTATTGACATAGCCTTCGGTGCGAATAATTGCGTAATCTGAGTGTTCTTCAAGGGTTAAGTTAAAACTGTCTGACAATGTTGCCTCCGATTTTGTCTCATACACGGTTCTTTGACATAACAAGGGTTGTCCCGTTTGCGTTGGATTCAATGTACACTGTATCCATTAAATTTTCAATGAGCATCAAGCCCCAGCCACGCTTATATGTGTCATGTAATTTTTTATCGATCTCCGGCCGGGTAATCTTTTCCAGCTCAAATCCTTGACCGTGATCCTGAATAATGACGGTTAAGTTTTCTTCACCAATCACAAAGCGAATTCTTACTTTGCCATCAGCACTTTTACTGTGTTCAAAAGCGTTAATAATCGCTTCAATGAGCGCCATTTTTAATTCATCAATGCGATCTTCGTCAAATTTCATATACTGAGCAATGGAGCAGGCTGTGTGCGTTGCCGTAAGCTCCATATCCTGCATCATTGGGATGATTAGCTCCACTTCATGAGAGGCAGATTTTTGTGCTTTTTCCGATGGGGGATCAGGCATTCAGCAAATCTCGCTTTGAAATAAGATATGACATAGTATACATGATATTCCCCCCTGGTATGAGAAAGCAAACCCGCAACAAGTGCTGCTTTTGGTTTACCACAAGAAAGCTTTAAAAAGCAAGATGGGTTCAAGCGCCTATGCGCTTTCAAACCATCACCGGGGTAACTTACCCCGATGCGCGATCGCCCTGATACAATGAGATTAATAAGATAATCATGAGGACACCATGAACGAAAAAGATCTAGCCAAACTGGCGATCGACACGGCATTGCAGATGGGTGCAAGTTATGCAGATGCGCGGGTCATTAAACTTCAAAGAGAAGTGTTAGAAATACGAAACGGCAATGTAAACGGGATTCGTCAACACACCGAGATGGGCATTGGCGTTAGAGTTCTTGTTAACGGCGCCTGGGGATTTGCTGCCAACCCCGATTTAAAAAAAAATAAAATCGAGATCGCTGTGCAACGAGCCATCTCCTTAGCCCGTGACTCGGCACATTTATATCATAAACCGGTCGTACTGGCCCGTCGGGCCGCCATTATAACCACCTGGAAGTCGCCCTGTCTCCAGGACCCTTTTTTGGTCTCTCTTGAAGATAAGCTAGACATGTTGTTTGATATTGAAGGCGTGATTCGCAATACCAAAGGTGTTTCACTGAGTAATGCCAGCATGGATTTTTCTAAAGAGTGGCAAATTTTAGTGAACAGTGAAGGCTCGGAGATTGAGCAGGAAATTATTCAGAGTGGTGCGGGCTTTTCGGCCACGGCAGTTTCTGAGAGCGATGTGCAGACGCGATCTTTTCCCGCTCCCTTCGGTGGCCAATTTAAGTCGGCCGGTTATGAGCTGATTCCGCTGCTTAAGCTCAAAGACAATGCGCAAAAGACCGCTGAAGAAGCGGTGGCCTTACTTTCTGCTCCGCCTTGCCCTTCTGGAGACAAAACGATTATTCTGGGCGGTTCTCAACTGGCCCTTCAGGTTCATGAGTCTTGCGGTCACCCGGTGGAATTTGACCGTGTGCTTGGCCACGAAGCAGACTTTGCCGGCACGAGTTTCTTAACCCAGGATAAACTCAATCACTTTACCTATGGTTCTGAGATTGTCAATATTGTGGCAGACGCGACGGTTCCAGGCGCTTTAGGCTCTTTTGGATACGATGATGAGGGCACGCCTGCTCAGTGCTCTGATTTGATTCGCAATGGTCAATTTGTGGGGTATCTCATGGGCCGTGAAACAGCGGAAAGTTTTGGTATGGAGTCCAACGGCTCTATGCGCGCAGAGGGCTGGAACCATACGCCGATTGTGCGCATGACCAATATTAACCTATTGCCCGGCGATCATGAGTTAGACGAAATGATTGGCACCACAGAAGACGGTATCTTAATCACCGATAACCGCAGCTGGTCTATTGACGATAAGCGCTTAAACTTTCAGTTTGGCGCCGAAATTGGTTGGGAAATCAAAAAAGGGAAAATAACGGGGATGGTTAAAAACCCCACCTATACCGGTACGACCCCCCCGTTTTGGCGGAGCTGCGATGCCATTGCCAACGAAAACCACTATGAGGTTTGGGGCACTCCCAATTGCGGTAAAGGGCAGCCCATGCAGGTGGCTCGTGTGGGCCATGGTGTTTCTTATGCCCGTTTTAACAATGTAAAAGTAGGTATTGGCTATGCTCAGTAAACACAAAGCACAAGATATTTTATCGGCAGCCATTCAATATTCCAGCGCAGATGAAACAGAGGTTATTCTCAATGGGGGCAAAACCTTCTCCACCCGTTTTACCAATAACTATATTTCTCAAAACGGAGCGCAAAAAGAATACGATGTGACCGTTAGAGTGGCTTTTGGTCAACAGGTGGGCGTTGCCTCTTGCAATATTTTTGATGGTGAAAATCTAAAAAAAGTGGTGGACAACGCCTGTCTCGCCGCCAAGCACAGCAAAGCAGACAAAGCGTGGACATCGGTTTTAGACCCTGTAGAGACACAGGAGCGTCCTGAGATCTATCATCACCCCACCATTGCCTATACCCCCCACGAAAAAGCGGAGCGCCTTGCTCCCATTTTAAAGGCTTCTATGGCGAAAAACCTCACTTCTGCAGGCATGTTAGTCCATGGGGATGCCATGCTCTCTACCATGAACTCTAAAGGGCTTTTTGCCTATCAATCATGGACCGAAGCTCGCTTTACCTATACAGCCATGGCCGATCAGCAAGGTTCAGCCTGGGCTGAACACCATAGTCACGACTTTTCTGAGATCGATGTCGAGACATTGGCTTATGAAGCGATGGAAAAAGCTGTATTGGCGCAAAATCCGGGTGAAACGGAGCCCGGTGCCTATACCGTGGTTCTGGCACCGACGGCAGTCATCGAGCTCATTGAGTTTTTAAATTATCTTGGTTTTGGGGGGCTGGCTTACGAAGAGAACCGGACTTTTACCGCGGGTAAGCTGGGTGAAATCCTCTTTGATCCCCGGATTACTCTGGTGGATGATCCTTTTATTACCGAAGTCGTCGGGCCTGCGTTCGACCCCGAAGGTCACCCTAAAAAACCGCTCACCCTCATTCAAAACGGAAAGCTAGCGTCTGTCGCTTACGATCGTCGCACGGCACAACAGGCCGGTAAATCCTCCACAGGCCACGCCAGTATGCCTCCGTCCTCAAACCCAATTCCTTCAAATATTGTGCTGAAAGCCGGCGACGATAATCTTGAAAATATGATTGCCACGACGGAGCGGGGCATTTACGTCACGCGTTTTTGGTATTCCAATGTTGTGGACTCTAAACAGGCGATTATCACCGGAATGACCCGTGATGGAACATTTTTAATTGAAAATGGAAAGCTCAGTCGTCCCCTGCGCAATATGCGCTATAATCAATCGCTACTAAAAGCCTTTTCGAATATTGAGGGCGTGGGCGATAAAATTTATGGCTTTGCGGGCTATTTTGGTAAACTTGCAGTGCCCGCGCTGAAGATACGAGACTTTCATTTTACCGGCGTTTCGAAAGAGGCCTAATCATGGAGCAGCTTACGCATATCGCAGAAATTCCCGTTTATGAAACGTATCTCGACGTTTTCGGTCATGTGAATCATGCCAAATATTTAGAGCTTTACGAACAGGCCCGTTGGGACTGGATGGCCAGCTATAACCTGAGTCTGGCGGATATTCATCGCCTTCAGGTCGGCCCTGTGATTCTGAACGTTAATCTGGACTATCGTCGCGAAGTTCTGGCCCGTCAAACGTTACGCATTCACACCCGTGTGGCCGATTATCAAAAAAAGATTTTCACGTTGACCCAGGAAATGCGCCTGCCCAATGACGACGTAGCCTCTACCCTACAAATCACGGGTGGCATGATGGACTTAAAAGCCCGCAAACTGGTGATGCCACCGGAGATTTGGCTACAGGCCTTTGGCATGAAGGCAAAGCCCGAGGACGCTTAAAAGTTCTCTGCTGGGGGCAGTTTTTTCTATTATAGAGAACTGTCACCATGGCCCCTTTGAGATTTGTGGCTTCTGCTTCAATTGACGCTTACGCTTTCTAGCTGATCATTTGTGGTGGGCGTAACTGGCTTGTTTTGCGGGGGTGGGTGAATACATAGAAAGTTTGCGTGATGACGATAGCTTCTAAACCTTTGAAACCCTTATTGAAAGATCAGTTGTTTAATGCTGAGACTTTACTTTTGCTGAGCGAGCCGCTGGCGCAGTGCATGCCTGACTTTAATCGTCCTGCTTTTACACAACGGGTTCTCGCGGGCTTTGCAGAGCGAGAGTTGAGCGAGCGTATCGCCTGGGTTCGAGAACAGTTGCGACAGGTTTTGCCTGACGATTATCAAGAGGCCGTTAGACTGATTTTGCAGGCGCTCCCTCAGCCCTGTGATCCAGGTCTTTGTGACCATGATTTTGGTCACTTTGTTTATGCTGTCTACGGTGATTTTGTTGCACACTATGGCTGTAATGCCGATGATCTTACGTTTTCTTTACTGGCCTTAAAATCAATTACCACCCGTTTTTCTGCTGAGTTTGCCGTGCGTCCTTTTCTTGTGGCGTTTCCTGAACAGACCCTGGCCTATTTGAAGAGCTGGACGCAGGACTCCCATTACCATGTGCGACGCTGGGTCAGTGAGGGGACGCGACCAAAGCTTCCCTGGGGAAAGGCGGTGCATTTAACCTGGGAGCAGTGTGCGCCCTTGCTAGACGCCTTACATGCAGACCCGACACGCTTTGTGCAGCGGTCAGTCGCCAATCATTTGAATGATTGGTCTAAGACACACCCTGAGAAGGTTTTAGGCTGTTTAGAAGACTGGAGAATGCGCGAGCAAGCCGCACCAAAAAATTTAGATTACATCATTCGTCATAGCTTGCGTACCCTTGTTAAGCAGGGCCACCGTGAGGCCTTGCGTTTTCTGGGCTATGATTCTGATCGTTATACGCTTGAGGAACTTTCCTTTTTACCCCAGGTCCGCTTAGGAGAGGCCTTCTCTTTTTCTTTTGTTTTTACTTCGCAGGCGGATGCTCCGCAACGCTTTGCGGTGGATTATGTTCTCTTTTACCGCAATAAAAAGGGAGCACTAACACCAAAGGTTTATAAGCTAAAACAGTTTGATTTGGCTCCCGGCACCTCGCTGACCTTACATAAAAAACAGATATTAAAACAGCGCAGTACCCGTAAGCTATATATGGGGACCCACGGATTTGCCCTGCAAGTGAATGGGCAGCGCACTGACGTATTTACTTTTGAGCTTTACGATACATTAAATTAAGGTGACTTTTATGCAACTTCAACAGCTTTCTGAAAAATTATGGATCCATACGCAGTCTTTTGCATTACAAGGGATTGAAATGGGCACGCGCTCGAGTCTTGTGGCCTTTGCACCCGGCGAACTGCTTTTAATTGGCCCAGGGCCCGAAACCCGTGAGCAAGCCGAGGATATTTTGGCTTTGGGACAGGTTAAGCATGTGATTGCACCCAATGCTTTTCATCATTTGTATTTAGCAGAGGCAAAACGTCTGTTTCCCGATGCCACGCTCTGGGCGCCGGGTGCTGTCGCCAAAAAGCAGCCTCAGCTGGAACTGAATCGTTTGCAGTCCGGGGCTGTTTTTCCCTGGGCCTCATGCTTAGAGACCCTGGCTTTGCAGGGAACCCGTTTACAGGAGTACGTCTTTTATCATCAAGAAAGCCGTAGCCTGATTTTGACGGATCTTTTGTTTAATGTCCTCAAACCCCAGGGGCTCAAAGCGAATATTCTCACAGCCATCATGGGTACCCGAGGTCGCCTGGCCTGTAGTCGCCTGGTGAAGTTAGCCATTCAAGATAGGGCTGCTCTTAAAGGGAGTTTACAAGCGGTTTTAGACTGGGATTTTAAACGCATTATTATGGCACATGGTGTTTGTGTTGAAGAAAATGCACGTACCGGCTTTACCCAGGCCCTGGCCTTTGTATTAGAATGAAGCAAAATCCTTTGAAATGAGTTGTCTATTCCATGTTTAAAATTAGACGTTTTTTTCCGCTTGTCATCAGTTGTGCGCTGCTCTTCAGTGCTTGTCCCGCAGAAAAAACTGCCGACGAGCAGCCTACAGAGACGGCCGCCCCTGCAAACGCCGAAAAAGCCCGCGAGATGTATGCTCAAATCATGGGGCGTTACGCTCCTGTGGGGCAATGCGAAAGCGCTTCTTCTTTTTGGGAGTTTACGCCCACGACGGTTAAAAATGAAGAGGTGACCTGCCAGATTCACGGCATGGATACCTTAATGGAGCAATTATCTATTGATGCTCGCCAATGCGTCAGCCCTGCAGGCGCCGAAAGCGGCACCCGTCTCTTTTATATCGCTACGCCTGCTCCGAATATTCTACAGTTGACCGGTAGCGATTTACAGCAAGAACTCGAACGCTGCGGTATGGTGTAGTGTCCCCTTTTGAAGCTGTTATACTTTCCACGAGGTACATGTCATGAAAAACCTGAGCGCTAGCGAAGTTCGCCAACAATTTATTCAATTCTTTGAGAGTAAAGGGCACCAGCATTTGCCCAGCTCTCCGCTCATTCCCTATAACGATCCCACCGTGCTGTTGACCACCGCCGGAATGCTGCAGTTTAAGCCTATTATGTTCGGCACCGAAAAGCCTGTCTATAGCCGTGTGACGACGCACCAAAAGTGCTTTCGCACCACGGATCTTGAAAACGTAGGCTTTAGCCCCCGCCACCACACTTTTTTTGAAATGCTCGGAAACTTTTCTTTTGGAGACTACTACAAAGCAGAAGTGATTCCCTGGGCCTGGGAGTTTCTGACAGAGGTGTTGGGGATCCCGAAAGAAAAGCTCCATGTTACCGTGTATAAAACCGACGACGAAGCCTATGACTTGTGGCATGAAAAAGTGGGTATTCCCGCTGAACGGATGTACCGTTTGGGAGACGACACAAACTTCTGGGCCGCCGGTGAAACCGGTCCCTGTGGTCCCTGTTCCGAAATTTATTTTGACCTCGGGCCTTCGATGGACAAAGGCCCGACGTTGCACCCTGGACACGATGATGATAACCGCTATCTGGAAGTCTGGAACCTGGTGTTTATGGAGTTTGATCGCCAGCCCGACGGCTCTTTAAACCCATTGCCCGCCAAGAATATTGACACCGGCATGGGTTTGGAACGCATTACTTCTGTTTTACAAAACAAAAGCAGTAATTACGACACCGATTTGGTTCAGGCGATTATTTCTCAAATTAAGCCTTTGGCCCCTGCTGGCGCAGAAAGTCATGAGCGCTATACCGTCGCGCTGCAGGTGATTGCTGATCATGCCCGCTCTGCGGTGATGTTGATCGGGGACGGTGTTCAGCCGGGCAATGAAGGTCGCGGCTATGTGCTGCGCCGGATCATTCGTCGAGCCGTGCGCTTTGGTCAAATGATTGGGATTACCGACAACTTCTTGTCGGCACTGATTCCGACCCTTTTGGAGTTGTATACCATTTACCCTGAGCTGGCTCAAAAGCAGGACATCATTCGTGAAACCCTTCTTAATGAAGAGGAGCGCTTTCGTAAAACCCTTCATCGGGGAACCAAACGTCTAGAAGATGTGCTGGCCGAGCTTAAAGGCCGTGGGATTAAAGTCGTTCCTGGTGAAGCCGCTTTTGAACTGTATGACACCTATGGGTTCCCGTTAGAGCTTACCCTTGAAATTGCACAAGAACAAGATTTTGACGTGGACAAAGCAGGGTATAAATTAGCCATGCAGGCTCAGGTGGAACGCGCCCGTTCTGCTGCTCGCTCCAATCTGGATTTGGGAGCGGGTGTCGTGGGGCTTGAGCCAACGGCCTTTTTAGGCTATGAGACGACGCAGAGTGAAGTTCCGGTTTTGGCTGTGTTAGAAACCAATGTTGAGCATCTTCGCCGCGTGGTACTTAAGTCAACGCCTTTTTACGCCGAAAGTGGCGGACAGGTGAGTGACCATGGTGCTCTTTTTGCCGGTGCTCACCGCTATGAAGTGGTAGACGTGCAAAAGGTAGGTGAGGTGGTTATTCACGTGGTGCAGGCCGAAGACTGGGAAGCCCTTGAAAAAGCCAGCGCGGTGAATGCCATGGTGGAAGCCAGTATGCGAGAAGAAACCATGAAACACCATTCGGTGGCTCACCTTTTACACCAGGCCCTTAAAGACGTGCTCGGAGATCAGGTGGCTCAGGCAGGATCAGCCGTCAATCACGCTCAGGTGCGTTTTGACTTTAACTTAAATCGTCCGATGACGGCAGAAGAAATCATGCGCGTTGAAGAGCGCGTCAATGACCAAATTATGCGTAACTTGCCCGTGGATACCCACGTCTTGCCCATTGAGGAGGCTCGCAATAGCGGTGCTGTCGCGATGTTTGGTGAGAAGTACGGTGAAAAAGTACGGGTGGTATCGATGGGAGAATATAGTGCTGAGTTCTGTGGCGGGACCCATGTTTCTGCTACGGGCACGATTGGGTCTTTTAAGGTGATTGCTGAAGAGGCACTGGCAGCAGGCGTGCGTCGTGTTGTGGGTGTGGCTGGCCGCCAGGCCTATATTTACAGCAGCCAGAATGAAGGCTTCTTGCGTACGCTGTCTCAAGAACTCAAAACGCCCTTTGATCAAATTCCAGAACGGGTGATTAAACTACAGCAAACGCTCAAAGCTCAGGAAAAGGCCATTAAAGCCCTGAAAAGTGAGCTCGCGCTTCAACAAGTCGATGTTTTGGCAAAGCAGTTCAAGCTTCAGGGAGATATTTATTATCTGGCGATGCAGGTGGACGTGCCTGATATGGCCGCTCTAAAGCAAATTGCTGAAAATCTTAAAGGCTATAAGCCTCAGTCTGTCATCGTCCTGGGTGCTGAAATGGATGGCAAAGTCGGCATTGTCGCCGCTGTCTCCAAAAATATTAGCTCGCAGATTAAGGCCGGTGAACTGGTCAAAGTTCTCTCTCCCCTGGTGGGAGCCAAAGGAGGAGGCAAACCTGAGTTTGCCCAGGCTGGTGGGGGTGATCAGCCCGGTGGACTGGCAGAACTGAATGCGCGTTTAGAAATGTTGCTCCCGGCGGGAACATCTGCCTGATGCGTTGTTTTCGCTCTTGCTTCCTGGGTGTGGTTTTCATGCTTTCAGCATGTGCACCCAGGGCGGTTGACGCCACCAAAGCACTCGTCGTTGCGGTGGACCCTGCAATAGGTTCTCCTTTTGTGTATCAGGCGGCTACGGAGCAGTATGGTGGATTTGAGGTGGACCTGTGTAAGTATTTGGCCGAAAAGTTAGAGCGTCCGCTTAAGATTCGGTCTGGTCAATGGGGTGAGTTGCCTGAAATGGTGCGTCGTAAAAAAGTAGATTTGGTGCTGAACGCAATAGAAAAACCCGTGACGGGTGATGCGCCCAAAGATCTTAGTTTTACAGAGCCTTATTACACGGCTTACCAAAAGTTAGCGGTACATAACGAGGACAATTACACTTACAACCTCTCTGATTTGAAGGCAAAAAAAGTGGGGGTTGTACTCAACTCGATCGGCGCGCTGCTTTTGCAGGAACTCAATCGCCTCAAGAAGTCTGAAATAGGTATTGTTACCTATACGACCCCCGATGAACTGTTTGCAGCGCTGGCAAACAAAGAAGTGACGGCTACGCTGACGGAGCGAGCGGTGGCCAGTTGGTACGCCTGGAAAATCAAGCAAATTAAACTGACCGGCGATGCCATTACCACCCCGTTACCTTATGTTGCGCTCGTAAGAACCGATAACGCTGAGTTATTGGCATCGGTTAACACGATTTTAAAAACGGCGGGTCAGGATCCGGCGTTTCAGGCCATTTTTGATAAATGGCACGTCAGTATTAAAAGGTAAGTGAGAGAAGGAATTATGGTTAAGGTTCTTTTTGTTTGTTTGGGTAATATTTGTCGATCTCCCATGGCCGAAGCTATTTTTGCTCATGAAGTACAGCAGCGCGGACTTTCCGATCAGGTGCAGTGTGAATCTGCCGGGACTGCTGACTATCATCCCGGAGAACCGCCTGATGAGCGTACCCTAAAAACTTTAAAAAAGCATGGTATTGATACGCGGCAGAGCGCCCGTCAGATTACCGGTGAGGATTTCTTTAGCGCTGATTATATTCTGGCCATGGATCAAAAAAACCTGAGTGCCCTGCTTGATCTTCGCGATACGCTGAGTGCGCCTTCTGCAAATTTATGTCTTATGGATGCCTATAATCCCCACCACGATGTGAATGATATCCCTGACGATATTCCCGACCCTTATTGGTCTCAAGACGATGGCTTTGAAGCAGTTTTCAATTTGCTGGAGCCTTCCTGTAAAAACCTTTTGGACGTCATCGTTGAGGAGCACCTTCATTCGGACGCCTAGCGAAAAGGCTGATCGCCATCAAGCGTGGTAAAGAGAAGCTTTAATTCTCCCCGTTCGATAGGGCGAATGCTTAGTGTTGCAATGCTCGGGAAAAGGACAATACCCCCCTGGTTTTGAGGGACAGAGCTTACGAGAGAGTGAATACTTCCTCCTTCATAATTACTGTTTTCACTGAGAATCACAAAGAGACAGAGCTTTCTGAGGGCAAAAGGTCCCAGGCCTATATTACTATACCAATCTAAGGTTTCACCTTTTTTTAGGGTCATAATTTGTACTTCAGAGAGATGTGTTGCCTCGAAGTGGTAGTGACGATTGTTTAAGTGGGTCAGCAGTTGGTGCAAGTGTTTTCGTAACCAAAGGTTATCTGATATCTGTCCCAGGGCTTGCATCTCCCTGGGCCTGTAATGCTTAAAACCTGGTAAATATTGCGTCTGCAATTCAAGGTATTCTTGCGTGCGTTGAGGATCCCAATGTGCCTCTAAAATCTGCTTGCAAAGGCTTTGGCTGAAGATTTTCTCATAAAAAAAAGTGCGTAAAATATCGTCATTGAAGGGTTCTTTAGTACTCATTTAAAGCAGGGTCCAGTAATCCAGGTTACCATCGTATGGCGAACGCCCCCTGTGACAGGTCGTATTTCATGGGGAATATAAGAGGGGAAAAAAATCGCGCTGCCCTGTGCTTGAGCCAGAGACTGATAATTGGGTTTAAGGATAAGCTCTCCTCCTTCGTAGTCCTCTGGATCGCTAAGGAAAACCACCACCGAAAGCTTGCGAATACTTGTTTCCCCGGTGCCAATGTCTACGTGTACTTTGTAAAAGCCGGTGTTTTCGTATTCCAGAATTTGTAGGTTGGTCGTGTTTGTTAGTTCAAAATGGTAATAATGCTTATTAATTGCTTTGACATTTTCAGTAATTCTTTCATATACCCACCCATATCGTGATTCTTTAAGGACAGCCTTTACTTTTGTATTGCGCTGCTCTAGCTCTAGCTTATTGAAAGACGTTTGAGAAAAGCGAATCACCTGTGCTTGCGTCACGGGCAAATGCATATAAGCAATTTCATTACACTCTTCAGGTGTGAAAAGCGTTGGAATAACAACATAGTCTGTGAGGTGAAGGAGTGGGGGAGAAGCAGGATTTTGTGGCATACTTTAGATTAACATTAAAGCTTAAGGTGAAAAAGATGGCAAAACAAAAATACGCTAATTTTAAATCGTTCTGGCCTTTTTATTTGTCAGAGCACCAGCATCCGCTCAATCGTAGACTTCATTTTATAGGGACGACCCTGGCCTTATTGTCGCTCCTGGGCTTTGGTTTGACCCGTAAAAAGCGCTTTCTACTGTTGGCCCCCCTTCTGGGGTATAGCTTTGCCTGGGTGGGGCATTTTAAGGTAGAAAAAAATCGGCCAGCGACGTTTCAGTACCCGTTTAAATCTCTGCGGGGAGATCTTCAGCTTTTTGGCTTAATGGGGCGAGAATACTTTAATAAAATACGGCAGGTACGGCAGTGAAACAGATTCATATTCAGACAGACTATATTCAATTGGCTCAGGCACTTAAGCTCGCTGATTTAGCTCAAACCGGTGGTGAAGCCAAAGTTATTGTTCAAGAGGGCCTGGTAGAGGTCAATGGTGAAGTAGATACCCGAAGAGGGCGTAAGCTACGCCAGGGGGACTCTTTTTCTTTTGATGGCGTTACCGTGGAGGTTATGCACCGTGGATCATAAATCAGTTTTATTGCGAAAGCACCTCTATGATGAAGGGATAGACCCCGATCTACGGCGTTTGATTCATATGGTTAGCGTGGCAGGAAAATATATCTCTGCACAGCTTAAAGCGGCAAATCGCAAAATGTCGGGCACGCAAAATGCTTCTGAAGAGCACCAGCTAGAGATCGATAAAAAAGCAGATGTGATTTTACAAGATATGATTACGCAGCTTGATTATGTTGCTGAGTACGCCTCTGAAGAGCAGGATGTGGTCATTAAAACGAAGCACCCTGAACCCAAATACTCTGTATCCGTGGACCCTTTGGACGGCTCCTCGTTGATTGACGTGAATCTTGCGGTGGGAACGATTGTGGGGATTCATCGCTGTGAGAAATTGATTAATTCCGGAAGACATATTGTGGCCGCTTTATATATTTTGTACGGTCCTTTAACTACGTTAGTGTATACCTCGGGGAAAGGTGTACATGAATTTGTTTTAAATCCTGAAGGAGAGTTCGTGCTCTCACAAACAAATATTCAAATGAAACCCGAAGGTAAAATTTATAGCCCCGGTGGATTGCGAACCCATTGGACAGAAGCGCATCGTCAGTATATTGATGACCTGATCACCACCGGTTATAAACTTCGTTACAGTGGGGGGCTGGTGCCCGATTTTAATCAGATTCTGATGAAGGGTGGCGGCATGTTTTCTTACCCTGGCCTGGTGAATAGTCCTGAAGGTAAACTGCGCTTGCTCTTTGAACTCTACCCCCTGGCCTTTATTTGTGAGCAAGCCGGAGGATCAGCGACTGATGGTATCACGTCTATTTTAGATTTGAAGTTGGCGGAGATTCATCAACGGGCGCCTATTTATATAGGCTCTACCACCGAGGTAAAGAAAGCGGAGAGCTATTTGAAAGTCTGAGGTGAAGACTTTAGCACAAAAGCACGCTGAAAATTGTGATATTTACCCAGAAACATTCTTCCTTAACCTTGTGTTAATGGTATGATGCAGAGTATAAATTTAAAAACCAAGGAGACCTTTCATGGACATTATTGTTTGTGTCAAACAAGTTCCGGATACCACCACGGTGATCCAAATTGATCCCTCTGGCAAAGACATTGTGCGCGATGGTATTACGCATATTGTTAGCCCCTATGATGAGTATGCAATTGAAGAAGCCCTCAATCTAAGCAACGGTGGAAAAGTTACTGTGCTGACCGTTGGGCCTGACTCAGCAAAAGATGCACTCCGTTCTGCGTTGGCAATGGGTGCGGATGAAGCGGTTCATATCGTAACCGAAAATGCAATGGGTATGGATTCTTTAGCCACTGCAAAACTCATTGCAAAAGCAGTAGAAGGCCGCCCCCATGACATGATTCTTATGGGCCGCCAGGCGATTGACGATGACGCCATGCAAATGGGGTCTTTGGTTGCTGAACTTTTGAACATTCCTCAAATTTCTACCGTCATTAAGTTAGAAGTAGAGGGCACCAAGGTAAAAGCCCATCGTACGATTGAAGGGGCGCAACAGGTTGTAGAAGCCGAGCTGCCTATCCTACTGACCGCGCAAAAAGGCTTAAATACGCCTCGTTACCCTTCGATGAAGGGCATTCTTAAAGCAAAGAAAAAGCCTGTAGAAGAAATTAGCGCTGCTGATTTGGGTGTTGACACTACCGCAAAGGTTGTCATTGAATCACTGAGCCTTCCTCCTGCACGCCCTGCGGGTAAGATTGTTACCTCTGTGGACGAATTGGTGAAAGCCCTCACCGAAGAATTAAAAGTGGTTTAAAGGAGTTGTCATTATGAAAGTATTAGTTATTGCTGAAACAAAAGAAAGCAAAATTAAAAAAACCAGTTTTGAATTGTTATCTCAGGCTCAAAATCTGGGTGCTGACGATATTACAGCTCTGCTGATCGGAGAAGGTGTATCGAATCTGGCTGCTGAGTTGGGGCATTATGGCGCTACTCAGGTTTTGGTCGCTGATCATGCCTTGCTAAGCCATTACACCACCGAAGGCTACGCCCACGTTGTCAAGCAAGCCATTGATTCTATTCAGCCTGAACTGGTGCTCTTCGCCGCTTCTAGTAACGGTAAAGACCTGGCTCCTCGGCTGTCTGCGCGTTTAGATGTAGGTCTGGTGTCTGATGCCCTTGAGCTAAGTCACGATGGCAGTAAGTTTGTGGCTGTGCGTCCCATGTTTGCCGGTAAAGCGATGGCTAAGGTCTCTGTGGCTTCAAGTCCTGCTTTGGTAAGTATGCGTCCTAATGTGGTCTCTGTTAAACCCGCTGATAGCTCTCGCAGTGCGGAAGTATCGCCCCTTGAACTCACCCTTACTGACGCAGACATTCGTGCCAAAGTTGTCGGTCTGGAAACATCTGGTGGAGACAAAATTGACGTTGCTGAAGCTGATATCGTGGTGAGCGGCGGACGGGGCTTAAAGGCGCCTGAAAACTTTAACCTCATTGAGAACCTGGCTGAAGTCTTAGGTGCCGGTGTAGGTGCTTCTCGTGCTGTTGTAGATGCCGGCTGGCGTCCCCACAACGAACAAGTGGGTCAAACCGGTAAAACGGTAAGTCCAACGCTTTACGTCGCCTGTGCGATTTCTGGAGCGATGCAGCACCTTGCGGGCATGTCTTCTTCTAAAAATATCATTGCCATTAATACCGATGCCGAGGCGCCTATTTTTAAAGTGGCCAGCTACGGAATGGTTGCCGATGTTTTTGATGTCTTACCTGAGCTTACAGAAAAGCTAAAGGCAGCAAAAGGCTAGTTTTTACATGGATTGAGGCCTACACTTTTGGTGTGGGCCTTTTTTTTGCTTGCTTTAATTCTATTAAGAGTGGATTAAATAATGTTGGATTTGGGCAAGAGTTCAGTGTTGTTAACGATGATTGAACAAGAGAAAAAATATGTTTAAAGAGGTAACTATATGTCCCTCTCTGTTGGTAATTTATTATTAAGTATTGGTGTTGGCTTTGACTCTCAGCTCAAAGCAGCAGATAATTTGTTCTTTTCCACGGCTATTGATATTAGCGATCCGACCCGCCCTATGTTTGGTGGGAAGATCGGAAACACAGCGGGACTGGCTCGTCGTATTTCTGACTCCGACGCAGAAGGCTTTTTAAGCTTTAATAATGGTGTAGATGGTGATCCAGTGGCGATTAAACAAATTGCCACCGCAGACGGCCCGCGTTATGTGATTACTGATGGTACCGGTCAGGAAATCATGGTAGAAGATCCGAGCGCCGGTGGTGACCCTGTTTTGCAAGCGACTCCTCGTTATATTGTAAAATCTGATGGTAACATCTATGATCTATTGGTGCACTCACAACCCGGAGGTACCGGTCGTTGGAATATTGGTGATCCGACAGAAGCGTTTGGCGGGCAGGGAATTGTATATGCTGCCGCAACCACTCAAATCACCATTGATAACTATGCTCGTCCCGTAGGTAAAATTACCTTCAAGGCAAAAGAGGGGGCTACTCTTGCCCGTGCTCAGGATGAACTAAGCCGCCTGGGTAACTCCTTACAATTATTGGTTCGTTTGCTGGAGTCGATTCAGCAAGAAAGCAACTCCTTCACCAGCATTATTAGCTAATTGAAGAAAGCCTATGCTCGATAGGTTTATACCATAATTTTAGATTTAATCAGAGAAGCCGCGTTTCGTTAGAAAAGCGGCTTCTTTTTGATGAGCGATGATTGCTTTTAAAGCCCAGACACAGTGTTCAGGGAGTTACCAGGGTACCAAACTCATTGCTGGGTTGGTCGTTCTCGCTAATAAACACCACGGGTGTACTAGAGATAAACGTGATGCGATTATCGTTTCCTGGAGAGGTAGCCTGTAAGCGAATATAGTAAGATCCGGTGGGTTTTGGGGTCAGGTCCCATAAAAACTCAGGGAATGCGCTTCCGCCTAAGGGAATAAAAGGGCCTGCATTACTGGTACTATAGGCCCAGCCATAGTTAAAGCTCCTGTTTAATGCTTGAAAAGCGCTAAACAAACGGACTTTTTCACCGATTTCGATACGCCCATTGGCGGGATCAGTAGTAAACAGTGGTACTGTTTCTTCGACACGCACCAGCGGAGTTGGACTGACAAACTGAAGTTGACTATCGTTGTCAATCAGCGTGAGTTGAATAAAGTAGCTGCCGGTCTGTGGTGGGAACCACTCAACCCGTTGCTGGTCGTTGTTATTTAATCCCTGGACGGGTTGAAAAGGGCCCTGGGCCGAAGTGCTATACGCCCAGTTATAACGGAGTCCTGGTCGCGTAATTTGAGAGTTTAAAGTGACCGCATGGCCCAGCTGATACTTATCTTGAGGGTTAAGCACCGTCACAACATTGCTTTGATCGCTAACGAACACCAGCGGGTCTGCAGAAGTGAAGTTAGCAACGTTTCCGTTGGCACGGGTAATGCTTGCTCTGAGGTAGAAACGTCCAGGCATGGTGGGTGTCCATGTGATGGTTTTTCCTGATGCACTAATGGGCTGAAACGCCTGTACTGGATCTGTGCTAAAGCTCCAGTTTACCTGTTCTCCGTTTTGTGCTTCTGCTAGCGTGAGCTGAACGGTTTCACCTTTTTTAACATTGCCACTGGCAGGGTTGATATTAAAGGTTTGGTTACTGTCTCGCACGGACACCAGGCTTTTGTCTGAAGTATAGATACGGCTATCCTGGGTCAGGGAATTAAAAACGCGTACGCGGAGAAAAAGCTCTCCGGTAACCGGTGGGGTCCAACGGATTTGTGATCCGGTTTCTGCAATGGCCTGGAACGTTCCCTGGGGACTAAACCCATAAAACCAGGTGTAAGTATTATTGCTGTTTTCATTGGGCACGTTGGCGCTTAAGTCAATGGCTTGTCCGCGAATAACGGTGCCATTCTGAGGTGTCGTTTGAATAATATCGTCGGCTGCCGATACGCGTACCTCAGGGTTGGTGGTGGTATAACTCGAAAGCCGTCCCTCTGTACGGGTTTGCACCCTGAGATAAAAAGCCCCTGCAGAAGGGGGCTCCCATGAGATCGTACGGCCGGTTTCTCCAATGGGTTGAAAAGGGGCTTGAAGTGAAGTACTGTAAAACCACTGGAAATCATTTTTGGTGCTGTCTTTTGCATACTCTGGAAGCGTTGCTGTCAGGCTGAGGGTTTCACCGGCGATAATCGTTCCGTTCTCAGGGGTTGTGGTGACGATATTGTCAGGGGCCTGTACATAAACCTGAGGAACTGGACTCAGATAAGTCGACGTATTTTGCGTCGCTGTATCCGTAAGGGTTAGACGGATATAATAGCTGCCCGTGCGCTGGGGTTCCCAGTTAATGACTTTATCGCTTCCCACCAGGCTTTCAAAAGGGCCTGCAGAGCTTGCACCGGCCTCCCAGGAAAAACGATAATTTTTGGTGCTGTCTTCAAGCGCTGCGGTAAGCTGTGCGCGTGTACCCAGTGTGATGGTTTGAGAAGGAGCGACAGAAATCGGGTTTTTGTTTAAGCTAGCAAGAGAACCTGTGCGTAATTGCACAGGAATAGAGGCTGTATTATCGCCAGTCAGAATGACGTTGAGGGCATTGTTGCTATCGAAACTGCGGCTGGTGTTCAGTGGAAAAACCAGCGTGCCATCAGCTTGTCGAATGGCTGAAATACTCGAACCAGAATTGTCAAAAACCACGCGTATTTCACTGGCTTCTCGAATGGGTTGTGGTAATTTCTGAATATCCAAGATCTGTACTTGACCGGCCTGTGCCGGACTTTGTGCAGGGGTCACGTTCACTTGGAGTATAAGCGTGTCCTGGCTGTTTTGACTTAGCATCGCAGAGGGTGAGTCACAGCTTGAAAAATAAAGGCTGGTGGTAAAACAGAGGGAGAGGGTAAGTAGTGTTTTTTTCATGATTAATACTTTAGGAAAAGATAATTATTTTAGATTCTAAAATATTAACACAGGAAAGCTTTCTATGTCGCACTTTTCCATGCTGATGCGGTAAATAAACCCCAGGCCACCAATAAAAAAAGTCCTCCAACGGGAGTGACAGCTCCCCATGCTTTGATTCCGCTGCCCACAAGGAGGTATAGACTCCCAGAAAAAATACAGATGCCAACGAGAAAGCAGAGTGCACTGTATTGCCAGTATGTGTTGGGAGTCAGTTGTGCAAGTATTCCCGTAAGTATCAGCGCGAAGACATGGTACATCTGATAGCGTACACCGGTTTCAAAAATAGCCAGCATGTCTGGGCTCAAACGGGTTTTGAGGGCGTGGGCGCCAAAAGCACCGAGGGCCACCCCCAAAAAACCAAAGACGCCGGCCAGGCTTAAAATAAGTCTGGGCGTCATTTTAGTGGGTGGAGTCCATCTGAGAGCTGAAGGTGCCCAAATCGCCAGGTTTTCTTAGCATCTTATCGACTTCAGAAGCATGTTTGATTTCTTCATGAATCATACGCCGAGCGTATTCCTCAAGGGCGATGGAACGCCCTTCTACATGGTTGAGGAGTTCTCGATACATATTAATGGACTCTTGCTCACTACGCAGTGACTCTCGCATAATATCGCCGATGTCATGCTTGTGCGTTTCTAAGAGAGGGCCAATGCCCAGGGAGGGGTGACCCCCAAGCGTCGTGATCCATTCTCCAGCTTCTTGCGCGTGTAAAATGGCTTCATTGGCCTGATCGCGTAACCAGGAAACAATGGGAATGCGGCTATAGCCGTAAACCATTAAGGAATAATGGGTATAACGCACAACGCCGGCAAGTTCCATTTCCATAATGTGGTTGAGTAACTTGATAACAGCTTCGCCGTCAAAGTTTTCTGAATTTTCAATCATTGCCAATTTATTTTCTCCTACAAAGATACAAGCTTTAGGCATTATACCGCGCCTCTGAATACATTTGTTTTCTCAGACCTCAACCTTTATAATGAAATTATCAAATCCTTAGGGAGTCTCCATGTTTAAACATCAGCGTCTTTTATCTGCTCTTTTAATGGCTGCTTTTTTACTGCCCGCTTGTAAGAGTGGTGATAACGCAAAAAGCACACAAAAAACCAACACGACAAAAACAGTAACCGTTAGAGAAAAGGTGGCTGAAGGTCTCGACTTAAGCCTGCTTCCTGAGCTGGTTTCAGAAGCAGAGAATGCTGAAGCGTTAGAGCGGCTTGTCAATACAGCAGAAATTAACAATCTTGATCTTAACGAAGATAATCAAATTGATTACTTGAATGTAGAAGAGTATAGAGAAGGCGCCGATCGCGGTTTTTTACTGTATACGCAAGAAGAAGGTGCTGCTCGTACAGAGCTTGCTCAGGTTTTAATCAGTCAGCAATCAGAAACGGCTGACGTTGTCGTCAAGGGCAACCCGGATTACTACGGCAACCAGGGGCAATATCGCTCTTCGTTTCCCGTGGGGCAAATTCTGCTGGCCGGATGGCTCTTTAATATGTCGCGCCCCCGTTACTACCACGCTCCTTATTATGTGGGACGCTATCCGAGTTACTACCGCAGCCGTCGTCCTGTGTCCAGCGCTATGTATCGTAGCCGCTTGCGCAGTGCTTCTTCTAACCGTTCTCGTTTGAATACTTCAAAATCCCGTCCGACCACGACCTATAAGTCCACCACGACCTCCAAGTCTGGGGCAAATAAATCAACGGGTACTTCGAGCAGCAAATCCCTTAACGCGGTGAAGGGAAACTCTTTTAGCACCACCAGTAAAAAGCGCCCTGCCAGCAGCGGTACTTCTTCTACGGGCAGCAGCTTTGGTTCTTCTTCGACACGCAGCCGCTCTACCGGCTCCAGCCGGAGTACTTCCAGCGGCAGTAGTTTTGGCTCCTCTTCGAGCCGAAGCCGTTCGAGCTCTTCAAGTCGTCGGAGTTCTTCAAGCCGGAGAAGACGTTAATGACTCGTTTTGAAGACCTCGACTGGGATCAGTTGATGGAGTATGAAGCAAAGCAGAGTGTCCCACTGACTTTGACAGAGCAAGACGTACAGCGTTTTAATCAGCGAACATTGCTTTATAAGCTAGATCAGGGATACGAGTGGCCGATTATTTCGGACAGCACTGACCCCAGTTCTTTTTTACAAGAGGCTTTGCCCGCACTTTTGACTGAAGACTATGTGTCGGCGGGTGATACTTTTTACACGCTGACTGCGGCGGGTCAAGCAGAGCTTGAGCGGATGGCAGAGCAATACCATTCACTGGTGAATCACTATGATGTGTTTGCCCATGTGGATATCGATGCGGGCTGTTTTTTAGAGCCTGGTGATGATCCCAACGCACAGGTGGAAATCGGGGGGGAGTATTACCCCCGTTTTATTGACCTCCGGGTTGCCGTCATGCGTTTTAAGGGCGTTGAGCCCTTCGATATGGTTTTTCTCAACCTGTTGCGAGAACAGCGCATTGCCGCCAAAGACAACTGGGAGTTTGACATGGCTCTGGGAAAAGCGCTCTATGACGAGTTAGAAACGATCGTCAACACCGCGTATACCGTTAGCGATCTCACTGATTTAGAAAAAACCAATGACCAGGGGGAGATTCCCGGCAGCGATATCTTAAAAGACGTTATTGTGGCGGGTAATCAACGCAATCAAACCCGAGCGATGGCCGAGCGAGCCACTCCGCGTCATGATGAGCCAGCCCGGCCACAGATCACTGTCCAGGTGGTTGAGCAAGCCCCTTTGTTCGTGGAGTATGACTATGAGCCTTATGTCTATTATGAGGATTATTACGACCCTTTTTATGTAGAGCCAGCCTGGCGTCATCACGGCTACCGGCCCTGGTTTAACTAGCCGAGATGTCACTCAATAGCGAACAAATCGTGGTGGCTCTTGAAGAGCTATACACAACGGTAGCCAGCGAAAAAGGCGGCCAGGTGGCCCGGTATATTCCACAACTTGCCAAAATTAATCCGGAACGTTTTGCCGTCTCCGTTTGTTTTGTCAATGGAGAGCAGCACAGCTGGGGCGATAGCACAGAAGACTTTTGTATACAGTCGGTTTGCAAGCCGATTAACTATGCGCTGGCTCTTGAGCAGCATGGCGAAGAAAAAGTACATCAGCACGTGGGGTTTGAGCCCAGTGGGAATCGCTTCAATGCTCTCTCTCTCAATCGAGAGGGCATTCCCCATAACCCCCTGATCAACTCAGGGGGAATTATGACCTGTAGTCTGTTACACCCCGCTGAAACTTTACCAGAACGTTTTGACCGCTTAAGACAGCAGTGGCAGACAATTGTGCGGTGTGATGCCCGGGTTTGATAATGCCGTGTATCAATCAGAGCGCTTAACGGCGCATCGTAATTTTGCCCTGGCCTACTTTATGGAGGAGCATCAGGCCTTTCCCGCGGGTACCAGTTTAGAAAACACCCTGGAGCTTTACTTTCAATCCTGCTCTTTAACCCTGAAAACGCCTGATCTCGCTCACCTGGGGGCTCTCCTTGCCCACGGTGGAACGGCGATCGATGGTACACAATATTTGCAGCGTTCGACGGTTCGAAACGTGCTGACGCTCATGAGTACCTGTGGAATGTACAATTACTCTGGCGAGTTTGCATTTCGTATTGGGCTTCCCGCAAAGAGTGGTGTCTCGGGGGCTTTGTTGGTGATTGTTCCCGGTGTGATGGGCCTGGCCATTTGGTCACCTCCTCTGGATGACGTACGGAAACACGGTAAGAGGTGTTCGCCTGTGTCAGGAGCTGGTTCAACGTCTTCCCCTACATGCTTATGAGCGCTGGCCTTCTATGCCCTGGGCTGAAAATAAAGGCTAAAGACGCTGCCCTGATCCGGCACGCTCTGTAGTCCCATGTGATAGCCGAGATTTTCGCAGAGGCGGGTGCAAATGGCTAGCCCCAGTCCAGCTGCCCTCTTTTTTGACGGATTTTGACTCTTGTTCGAAAGCCTCAAAAATGCGCTGCTGGGCTTCTTCTGAAATTCCACATCCCGTATCTTCTACATGAAGGGCAAAAAGCTGACCTTGCCTGCATTCACAACGTACGAGTAATGCTTCCGTAGTCAGTAAACTTAATGGCGTTATTGAGCAAGTTGACGATAATCTGCTGTAGACGTTGCTCGTCGGTGTGCAGAAACCCCTGACAGAGTTCTAAGTTCACTTGCAGTCCTTTGTTGTCAATGAGCACGCCGAGCTGACTCACAATATTGGTAATCAACAGATCCAGAGCCACCTGCTCTCGCTTGATTTTTAATTTTCCAGACTCTAGTTCAGATAAATCCAGAATATTGTTAACCAGCCCCAGTAAATGGGCGCCATTTTCTTGAATACGTGAAAGGTAAAGACTTTGCTCCGGGGTCAACGGCGATTTTTTTTGTGCTTTGAGTACAGTGGCGAAGCCGAGAATGGCGTTGAGTGGGGTGCGAATCTCATGGCTCATTGAGGCTAAAAACTCACCTTTAATCTCGTTAGCGTGAGCTGCTCTTTGTTCAGCACGGGTACGCTCATCAATTTGATGTTGTAAATCTTCAATTAACTGAAATTGATCCCGTTGAAAAACATCTAAAAGCTGAAGCGTGTCTGAAGATAAACTATCTCCTCTGGGAATGTTTACCTGCAAGGGTGAACGGCTTTCTCTGAGTAATAGCATCCAGAGAATATTGCGAATTTGTTTCATTTCTTGAGCGTGTTGTGTCCGCTCTGAGACCAGTAATTTGTCTTGCTGCAAGCACCATTTTCTAAGGCGTTTGAGTTCTTCTTCAGGGGGTTCAGATTCCTGGGCAGTGGCCCCGTGCAAAGGTGTTTTTTTGAGCAGGTAATGGGTGATTCGCTCATAATCACTAATAAAAAAGAGATTTTTGAAAAGAGAGTGGATCATAAAAGTCAGCCAGCGTTGTTGTTTTTTTTGCTGTGACTCCGCAATTTCGGGCTGAATAAAATAGATGGAATTTGAAAAATTCTGACTTAAACTCTGGCGGTAGGCTTCAAAAACAGCACTTTTGTCAATCTGAGAGGTGTGTCGGGCATCAATAATAAGTTCATGCTTTTGCTCCGCAAGCGGCATGTCTTGAAACAGTCCCCGACAAATAGGTGCTGCGTGTTGAATCATCGCCCGTGAAACTTTTCCTGAAAAATACAAATACAGACAGTGTGCATTGGGTTTGAAGAACTGTACCTGTCCGGCGTTGTTTTCTGTCTGATAAAAATAAACCTTGAGTTCAGTCTTTCTAAGGATCTCAGGAAGGGAACTTACAGAATCTGGTGGGGTACTGGAGCCTTCATCTTTAAAATGCTGCTGATGCTGCCTGGCTTTTTCGACGCCCTCCGACCAGTGCCCAATGCTTTCAAAAGCGGTTCTGTGATTGATTTTTGCCAGAAGCTCAATTAACGCACGGGCCAGAGGGACTTTGAAATAGATATAACATTTTATAACCCTGCCACTCAGCTTCCACCGCAATTGGCGGAGCAGGTAGTTACGAGCACTGGCCGTGGCTTTATCACACTGGATATCGACCACAAAATACACCAGCTTATGCTGCTTCATTAGCCATGCCTGCACCAGGGGAAGTGTTTCGCACAAGAACGCTGCGCTGGCTTGCGTCAGCTCCCCTTTCGTTTGAATCAAGTAAACGCCGGGCTCGTGCAGCTCAAAGACGCACTTACAGCTTTCGTCTTCAAAGACGTATTCAGGCATTTCTTGAAGCAGTTCTTGCATGAAAACCAATTACGAAACCTTGCTATTCACGTTGTACATTTCTTTAATGTCAGCGGCGTAATTTTCATTGATATTCCGTCGGCGTAGAGACAGCTTGGGGGTGATTTCGTTGCGTTCTAAAGAAAACTCACAGGGTAAAAGCGTAAAGCGTTTGATTTCCTCATAGCGGGCCAGGTGACCCTCAGAAAGCCGAGCAATATCTTTTTCGATCAGCGTCTGCAGGACGGGATCTTTACACCATTCTTCAGGGTCTTTAATGCTCAGCCCCAGGGCTTCTGCTTGTAGTCTCAGGTTTTCATAGGCCGGCACAATCAGTGCCGAAATATACTTTTGATTATCGCCAATTAATACGATTTGCTCAATATAAGCACTGGTCTTTAAGCGACCCTCAATGGGTGCCGGGGCAACATTTTTACCGTTTGACATCACCAGGATTTCTTTTTTGCGGTCGGTAATTTTCAAGAAACCGTTTTCATCAAGTTCTCCGATATCACCAGTGTGTAACCAGCCGTCTTTAACGGTTTCTGAAGTGGCTTCTGCGTTTTGATAGTAGCCCAGCATAATGTTCGGGCCTCTGGCTAAAATTTCGCCATCATGGGCAATTTTGACTTCTACTCCAGGAATGGGAGGACCCACGGTGCCAAACTTCACTTTTCCTTTGCGACTGACACAGATGACAGGGCTACTTTCGGTTAATCCGTAACCTTCTAAAATGGGAAGTCCGATATAGGCGAAGAAAGCTCCGATATCAGCCATGAGCGGTGCTCCACCAGAGACCAGAGTGCTGAGATTACCTCCCGTTTTTTCGCGGATTTTTTGAAAAACCAGCTTATCGGCCATTTTGTGTTGCTGTTGCAGGATGAAGCCCACTTGCCCCTTTTGCTTTGCATAAAAATGTCTTTCACCTACCGCTAAAGCCCAGTGAAAAATCTTTTGTTTGGTGGGGCTTCCCTGACGTACCTGATCCATGACTTTGCTATAAATTTTCTCGTAAATCCGGGGCACAGAGGCCAGCACCGTCGGCTTTACCTCGATCATATTATCTGAAATAGTCTCCATATTTTCGACATAGGCCACGGTTCCGCCGTTCACAGCCACCAGTGCGTAGTAAACAACGCGCTCCAATACATGAGAGAGAGGTAAAAAGGACAGCTCTAGAATTTTCTGATGGGGCTCCACCAGAATTTTTGAACACTCAATGGCGTTGGTCATGAAATTCTGATGACTGAGCATCACGCCTTTGGGGTTGCCCGTGGTTCCTGATGTGTAGATAATGCTGCACATGGCTTCAGGCTTTAGGTTGCCTAGCCTTGTTTTTAGGGTGTCGGCGTGGGACTCTCGGGTATTTTGCCCTTTGGATAACCACTCGTTAAAGCTGTAGGTGTCGAGTCCACAGTCACTTATTTCTACAGGCTGCATGTAAATGACAAAGCTTAGACTGGGAACTTCTTTGGCGATTTTAACCACTTTTTGGTAATGGGTATTATTAGAAACAATAATCCCTTTTGCCTGACAGTCATTTAAAATGTAGGCGAGCTGCTCATGGGTTAACGTGGGATAAACCGGCACGTCAATCGCTCCTGATGTTAAAATGCCCAGATCGGAAATGACCCACTCGGGTGCGTTTTCGGACATAATAGCGATTCGGTCCCCGTCTTCAATGCCTTCTTCTATAAGGGCTGAGGCCATTTGGTGGACTTTTTCGGTGACTTCTGCGTAAGATAAATAACGGTAGCTTCCGTCGGTTTTTGCGCCGAGAGCAGATTGAGATGCTTTTTGAGCGGCTGTGTTAAAAAACACGCGGGGGATTACATACTCGGTCATGGCAAAAAACCTCTTACCGTTTTTGTTTTGTATAAGAATTGTTGCGTTACAGAATTAATTATACCGCACACTTTTGCAAAAGCTTTTCAGGGACAAAGCTTTGGGCCTCATGTTAAAATGGAAAAAGTGAGTGAAGGAGTCAATCGATGATTGAAATGAAAGTTTCTGGTATTGTGCTAGACCCGCAGTCCCGTAGCCCCATTGTGGTTTTACGAGATTTACCGGAGCGTCGTGCGCTCATGATTTGGATTGGTCCGCCTGAGGCCAACGCAATTATGCTGGCGATTGAAAATGTCCCTCTCGCCCGCCCCGCCACCCATGATTTGTTTGTCAACGCGCTGGATAGTTTGGGTGCCAAAGTAGACTCCGTGCACGTTAACCGTATGGAAGAAAATACTTTTTTTGCTGTTCTCAATGTGCGCTCAGGCACGGGCAAGACAGCGAAAACCCGTGAAATTGACTCTCGCCCCAGTGATGCGATTGCGGTGGCTCTACGCACTGAAAGCCCTATTTACGTCTCTGAAGAAGTCATGGTTTCCAGCTCGATTCCTATCAACCCGGCCCAGGAAGAACAAGAAACACAAGAATTTAAAAACTTTCTTGAGAATCTTAAGCCCAGTGACTTTATCAATCAATCTCGCGAGTCAGGCGACATTAACTAGCACGCCTACTTAACTGTTCGCCCTCGCTGCGCAAGGAGAAGCCCATGCAAGTCCCCGGTATGAACCCTTTGCAAAACAATGCGTCTATAGGGCCGACTCAATCCCCCACGGGGGTTCCGGATCTTATTCTCAACTCTCCTCAGCAGCGGGCTCCGGCACAAGCTCAGCCAGAAGCTCCTGCTCAGGCACCTTTTCAAGCCCCTGCACAAGCGCAAATTCAGCACACGCAACAAAGCCTCACCAATGCGCTGATGGAGATGAATCTGCCCCCCACTCCGCAAAATCTGCAGATGGCGCAGCTTCTGGCAAATTACGGCCATCCCGTGAGTCAACATACCCTGGGCATCTTAAAAAATGCGATGGCGGGTTTAACCGATAAAAGTAGTGCCGCCATGGAGGCCGCGACGATTTTACTGACGCAGGACTTGCCCGTCAATGACAAAACGGTGGCCGCCGTAAAACAGCTGATGAATGGTCAAGCTTTGCCTCAGCAATTGCAAAACCTACCGCAAAACCTCGAGCAAATCATGCAAAAATTACAGCAAGTGGCCAACCCGGCTCAGCAAAACGCTCCTCAGGATGGCGCTAAGCAGCTTCAGCAGCAAGGTCAGCAACAGATTCAGCAAGTGGCACAACAGATTCAGGGCGGTGTGGTGACCGCTCAGCAAGCGGCCAGCTCCTCAGCGGTTCAGCAGGCTGCGGGTCAGGTTCAGGCTGTAGAGGGAGAACCCCCTAAAACAGCAGAAAAAAGCACGGCGCAGAAATTAGACATTCAGCCCATTACGTCACAGCAAGCCCAGGAAAGCGCCAAGGGAAAGGCTAACTTGCCCGCTACTCCGCCGACCGCCGAGTCTTTGCCCGCGGCTCAGCAATTCTCAAAAGCGGGTGGAGATCAACAAGGGCTGAGCCAGCTGTTTTTATATCTTCAAGGCCAGGAGCCCGAGTTCTTTACCTTATTGCAGAAGATGTCTCAGGGCACCTCCACGCAGCAAAATATGGCGAAATTGTTTGAGAGCCTACAAAATATTTTGCATTTGGCCCGCCATCTTGGAGAAAATATGCAGTTGAAGGATGTTAACCATCTTTCAGTACAACACCAACAGATTATGCAGTTGACCGAATTGCTTACGGAGCATCTGGAAACCTTTCGTCAGCAATTTCAGGGGGCTTTCCCTGAGCTTTCGGAGCGCGTCGGTTTGCTTTTACAGCAAGATGGTATGGATATGTTAAGTAAGTTGTCGCAGTTGCTTGAAGACAGTCAGCAGCAGTTGGCGCGTCTCAAAGAGGGCGTTCGCCCTGAGGAGCAAGCGATTACCACCTTAAGACAAATCATGGAGCAGGTCGGTGTTCAGGTAGAAAAAGTGCAAACCCATCTGCTTGGCCGAGAATTACTAACGCAAAATTTACCTGTGCATTGTATCCCGATGACGATTCATGCCCACGGAGAGACGTACGCTGCAGAGCTTTTTATCCAGCAAGACTACGATCCTCAGGATCCCCATTCGGGTCCCGATAGCGAAAGGCCCTTAAAGTTAACCTTAACCCTTGAAACGCAAAACCTGGGACGTGTGGCGGTGGATATCGCGACCCTCAAAGAAAGCATGAATATAGATCTCAAAGTCCTCTCACGTCGTGTTAAGAATGTGTTAGACGAGCGCTTGGGCAAACTCCAGCAAAAGCTGGAATCCCAGGGTAACTACACCCTTGATCATTTAAACTGTCGTGTTATTCCCAATCTTGAGAGTCGACAATCCATGTTGCTTCCTCCCAAGTACCCGGTACGAAGTTTGCGTCGCGTAGAGGGTATTGTTTGATCGCTTAAAAATATAAATAAGGAGTATTGAAATGTCAAAACCAGCTACTGAAATGATCGATTATGTTAAAGCCCAGGTCGTTCAGCCCCAAATTGAAACGTCTGAAAAAACGCAAAAGCAGCTTTTATGGCTTGTAATCGCCCTTGTTGCTGCCGTTGTCTGCTGGGGTGTTATAAAAGGAGAGAAATCCCGCAAACGCAAGCCCAAAGCGGCCCTGTGGTAACTATTACCCTTGACTTAATCCTCTGATCTCCCCTATGCTGATAATTGACGCACCGTGTCAGTAAACTGTCAGTCAAAAGGTGCTTCAAAAATAGATTTTATTTCAATGAAAAGGCAAATAGAAATGGCAGAACAAAATGGATTTATCCGCAACCTCTTTTTAGGAGATGTGTTGGAGGATAAAATTTTCCCCTTTCCCCGTTTTCAAGAAGAAGAGCAAGAAGTCATCGAGATGATCGCGGACAGTCTTGAGCGCTTTCGTAAAGAAGTGGATCAGGACAAAATAGACAAAGACGAAAAAATGCCTCCTGAATTGCTTGAAAAGATGAAAGCGATGGACCTTTTTGGCCTTTCTATTCCCGAAGAAAATGGCGGCGTGGGTCTGAGCGTTTCTGGTTACGCTTTTGTTTTACAGCATCTTGCCACTCTGGGATCTGCCGTAGCTGCTACTGTTGGCGGGCATCACAGTATTGGCATGAAGGGGCTTATTCTCGTTGGCAATGAACAACAAAAAGAGCGTTATCTGAGTGATCTTGCCAGTGGTGAAATGATTGCCGCTTTTTGTCTGACTGAGCCCAATGCGGGTTCTGATGCCGCCGGTATTGTTACGCGTGCTGAGCTGAACGAAGCCGGTACACATTATGTTTTAAATGGCTCCAAAATGTGGATCACCAACGGAGGGCTTGCGGACTTTTATACGGTTTTTGCAAAGACGCCCGTGACCATTGATGGTGAAGTAAAAGATAAAATTACGGCTTTCATTGTGACCCGCGACTTAGGCGGGGTGAGTAATGGGCCTGAAGAACAAAAAATGGGGTGGAAGGGTTCTTCCACCTGCATGGTTCACTTTGAAAATGTACAAGTGCCCGTAGAAAACGTGCTCGGTGAAGTGGGCAAAGGCTTTAAAGTCGCCATGGAAATTCTCAATAACGGTCGCCTGGGAACGTCTCCAGCCTCTTTTGGCGTCGCTAAAAAAATGATCGATATGAGCATCAAGTACGCCAATGAGCGCAAACAATTTGGTCAGCATATTGCACAATTTAGTCTGGTTAAAGAAAAAATTGCCCGGATGTCGATGTTGGCTTATGGTATGCAGTGTGTCGGCTATCTGACGGCAGGCATGAAGGATGCTGGTGTTGACGATTTTGCAATTGAAACCGCAGTGGCCAAAGTTTTTAGTACCGAAGCAGTCTGGGAAGTGTGTCATGAAGCAATGCAGGTTCATGGGGGCATGGGTTATGGCCGTGAGCTAGGCATCGAGCGCTTTATGCGAGACTCTCGTTTGGGGCTTATTATTGAAGGTACCAGCGAAATTCTGAGAGCCATGATTGCTTTAGAAGGCTTAAAAGGACTGGGTGGTTTTCTTAAAAAAGCAGGCATCAAAGGCTATGCTCAAAAATCCTTTAGCCAGGCTAAAATGCCAAAAGCCCATGATGTACTTGAAAAAGAAGCTCAATTGTTTTGTAAGGGTGTAGATAAGCTTAACGCTTACGCCATGCAGCTACTGCGCACGTACAAGAAAAAAGTGATCCTTAAGCAGTACCATCAAAAGCGCGTGGCCGATACGGTGATTGATCTGTATGTTATGGCTGCGATGCTCTCTCGTACAACGGCTTTACTGGAGACAGGTAAAACCAAAGAAGAAGCGCTGACGGAAGTCTATTTAACCCGTTCGTTCTGCCGGATGGCGTACGAGCGCATTGAAAAGAATATGAGTGAGTTTGAGCTAAATCACGATTACTATACCGATCGCCTGGCCGATCGTTTGTGTGAAGAGGGCGCATTCCTTCCCGATATCCTGGATTTGGGAACCCAGGAGCAACTTCAAGCCCAACAAGATAAGCAAACACCTGTGACGGTGTAAGGTCTTTATACCAGAAATCCCTCCTCATTTTTATGCGGAGGGATTTTTTATGTTTACGCTTAGTAAGTGCCCGAAAGATAGGCGCTACAGAAGGTGAAGAAAAAGAGCTCTATTATATTTCCTGAAGCGATACCAAAAATGAGTAAGCCACTACTGATGACCAGGAGTCCGCTTAATTGATAAAAGTTTTCTCTGAAATGAGAGATGCTCATATGACTTTCGGGCTGTACTTTCCAGGCGACGATCAATCCCAGTGCCAAACTGGTTAAAAGTATGACGCCTTGAAAGGTGGTGATATTTAAAATGTTTAAACTTAAGGGGAGCACGAGGGTTAGAAAAAGCGTAAACAGGGGCAGCAACAGGCGTAGATAGATCTGCCCGATTTGTAAGGCGCGCGTACTGGAGTACGCGGGTTTCACTTTATGTAATATAGCCTGTGGGGCTTGTGCCGGACGATCTTCGACGAGGGTTTTTCGGTAGCGCAGCGCGGGCAAAATAATCAGCCCTAAAATACATCCGAGGGTAATGGGGATTCCCGCGAAGTAGGGGGGGCGTAAAGCAAGAAAGCTCAAGGCAGCGAGGTTTAGTGTCCCCAGAGCTCCTGACAACCAGAGGCTCACACTGAGTTCTCGGCGGGGAGCGTGCCACTGACTATACCATGGGGGGTAAGTTTTTTGAAGGTAATAATATGCTTTTTTAATCATTTGCACACGGGTTTCGAGGGTGTAGCCTATAAAGCACCCCAGCACAAACAAAAAGAGTGCCCACACGGCATAAAATGCGTAGGGATTTGAAGCCACAGAAACGGCGGCTAAGTGCGCGTGTGTCGGTGCAGCAAAAGACATCGGGTGCTTGAGATAGCTGAACGCAAAAAGTTCTGCTAACAAAACGAGTGTGAGCGCACTCATCCATGCCAGCAGAACATACAGGACCATCTTAAAAAGGTTTCAAGGGCGGTGTCTTATACCCGCGCTTTAGAAAACTGTGAAGAAATCTGGTCGTAAGTGGAGAGGTTTTCTTGAAGTTCTTCTAAGAGCATATCCATGGCCTCTTCGTAATCACCCTCTTCAGCATCGGTATCAGCAGTTGTTTCAACACTGCCCTTGGTTGAACTCTCGGTTGAATCGGTGTGTTGCTGAGATGTACTCTGTGACTCTTGAGCTTCTCGAACGAGATTCTCATAATAGGCTTGCTTATCTTGCAATTCGGTAATTTGCGTTTTGAGACGGGCCATCTCGTCAAGGTAGCTTTGATCTTTTTCGTCACCGGTGTTGCGGGCGCGCTTGTTTAACGCGTAAACGTCGGCTTCCATATTGGCAACCTGGGTAGAGATACGAGAAATAATACCGTCTTTTGCTTCGAGCTGGTAGAGAAACTCCTGGTTTTTGTCTTCAAGCTCCTGAATGAAATGATCCTTTTCTTGAATCATTTCTTGCAGCGCTTCAAGCTCTGCCTGTTCTTGCTTTTGAAGTTTGCTCTGGCCTTCGTACTGCTGCACCATTTTTTTGAGTACGGTCACTTCTTTTTTCTGACCGGCAATAGTGGACTTAAGATCTGCAAGAAAGTCTTCTTCTGAGCCGTCTCCGCCCATGAGTTGTTGCACTTGCTTTTGCAGAAAGTGATTTTCTTTTTGTAGCTCTTTGTGCTTTGTCATCAACGCATTGACGATCATATGCATTTCTTTTTTGTAACGCGCGCGTTGAACCTCTTTGGTCTTTTGTAAAAGGCTGAGTTTCTGCTTGAGTTCAGATACCTCAAACTCTAGATTACGTTCTTCTTCTTCTTCTACGTAATCGTCAGCGTAATCTTCTTCGTATTCTGCATCAAAATCCTCAGCCATTTTAAGTCAATCCTTTTTGTCAGTTTATCAACGACTGTTTTATCATCTCGTATCTTATCATATCTCTTCTGAATGACCAAATCACGGTTTTCGTCATCTTTATTAATTATTCATTAAAAGAATAAAAAATATTTATTTAGTCGCACAGTTCTTCAGAGCAACGCCCTACAATCTGACATGTAAAAGTATCACAGTTTAGAGGTTGATTTATGACCAGTATTTATTCAGGACAGCTCTACAATAGTTTTGTTACCGATCAGAACCGTTTTCGGCTGGCAAACTATGACATCAATCGGTTTCAAAAAACGATTGAGCAAAGTGCTGCCCAGGGGCGTCTTGAAAAAGAGTTGCGGGAAGGTTTAGAAACCCATCAGGCCATTATGGCTGATCTGCAAACCAAGCTCAATGAACTCACTGAAAAACTGAACAATATTTACCGCCGTCATATGGACAATCAGGTGGCTTTTAATAAACCCAAGAGCAAGTATGATACCAATGTAAACTCTCCCGGGGTCTCCCAACTGCCGCGTGTTGACGATCCCACTTACCCCAATACAGGTTCTAATACACTGCCTCCAAACCCTTATCCTGCGGGTGCAAACGGGATTCTGCCTCATGATGACTACGATAAAATTCGGAACTTTTCTTACAACCCTTATTTTGGTTCGAAAGCTATTGAAGAAAGCGATCTCAACACGCTACGCACCTATTGGGAACAGCCAGGTACCACCGCAGAAAATACATACCGTGAAAACGGTGCGTACTGGTCTACCCTTTCTTATCTATGGGGCTGGGATTTAGATCGCATTAACGCCACCTACGTCACCAGCAACGGTCTGTCTAGCGATCCCACCGACGACGTTCAGATTAATATTACCGCCCTGCAGCCGAACAAGCCCCAATATCCACCCATTCAGGTGGGAGATCGATTCCCCATGAATTGGACTGGCAATGGCGGAGCCAATGCCGATTACCCTGCGGTCAACGTGGGGGGATTAAGACCCGGTGGCGTGGATTATAATCATGCGACTGATAGTATCAATACTTCAGGGGACACCACTGGATCTGAGGCGAAATCCAATGTCGCCGGCCATGATAGTGTCAACTTTGGCTGGGAGTTCGATGATTTACCCATGGCCATGGAGGTGGTTTCTGTGGATCGTCGTCCCGATGGCACCACGGTTCCCACTGAATATAAAGTGGTCTATGATATTCCACCTACGCACCCTCATTATGACGTGCTCAAGGTGCTCAACGGCACGGAGCCCATGATTATTGACGCACCCACCCAATTTCAAAAAGATCGCATTGCCAACGAAGGTTTTAACTATTCTGGCTTTACCTATGTGCCCGGTGCACAAAGCGGGGCTGTTTTCTACGCGTTTGACGGGATTCACCAAACGGGCGGAAGTCCCTGGGCCACAAACACGGCTGAAGGCGAGTTTCCTCCGCCAAAGCTGTACACCTCAGGTACCGTTGCGGGCCAACAAAGTGTCGCTTTTGGCGGCGTCGGAACAGCGGCTGACCCTATCATTGTTTCAGAAGTGACTGCGCCGTTCTTTGGTCAGGGTGCACCGATTCAAGTGTCTAACAACGGCGGCACCACTTACCCTACCAGTTCAACGATCGCACCGGGCGATGATGCTGTGCGCTTTAATCGGGCTGTCACCCGGAACGATACCGAGAATGGCGATGGCTCTCCTATTCGTATAGATCTTCCCGCGAATAACGTCGCGCCGGGAGATTACGTGACCTTTTCAGCAGGCCCCGGTGCTGGCTTTGTGTATGAAGTTACCACCCCTGCTCCGGCTCCAAACTCTGACGGTTTTAGCGTGACACCGGTACCCGTGATACCTTTGACCGATCCTCAGCCCCCGGCCGCTCCCATTGCGGTCGGTCAGGCTGGCGTCATCGTAGATATTTTTACAGATGCCGCGGCCACGACGCGAAAGTATGCTGCAATTCCTCCTGGCAGGGTGGGGCTGGTTTTAGCGCCTGCGGTGGGTTTTCAGGTTAATTCTGTCAAAACACCCGATCAGGCCGGAGAAACAGAGCCGATTATGACCTTTGTTTTGAACGCCTGTTCTGATGTCTCCATTACGAGTGGCACTCGGGTCTCTATGAAGTATAAATTTACGGTACACCAAAATCCGAAGCAATTTAGATCTCCTGGAGATGATGGTGAGCTGCCGCAGCCTCCTTATAATACGTGGAGTAGTTATGAGTGGACGAATGACCCCTCTACGCCTATTTCTCTGGCTAATGTACCCACCAACCAATTCGGTTACCCCATTGCAGGGGTTAACCAGACTTATATCGCCAATGCCGCGATGGGTGCTGGGACGGTGAGTCTTGGTAAGGCCAGTGATCACGCAGGCCCTTCTTCAATCCCCGGTAACACAGCGGGTTGGTTCAGCGGAGATGAAGAAGTGACCGCTGAGATTGTTCAGGGAGCGACGGCCGATGAGTTCATCATTCGTGTGTATTTTAATGGCGATTTAAATGGCTTTGAGATGGAAGTCGAAGACGTTCAGCTGGTGGATTACACGGGTAATCCGGGCTCCTGGACTCAGGGGCTTTATAACTCGGGTAACTTTGCGCCCAACCCTGATGTACAAGTGGGTGACCCCACGGTAACTCAGGCGAATAGTCCTAATGAAGTGGTGAACAAATATATTCCCGGTGTATATCAGTTCACACAGTTTAACGATCAGTACAATAATTCTTACAGCGCAACTGATAACAATAATATTATTCGGAGCCCCTGGGAGTTTGCCCAGCTTAACTTTGAAGCCGATCGCGCTGCCACTAACAATACAGGGAACTCTTCGCTTAGTGGTGAGATGTGGCTCGATCTTAACGGTCGCCGCTTAAACCTGGCGAACGATACCCTACAAGACACCACCACTGCCTGGGGAACAACAGGAACGGCATCTACCAACTCAAATGCCGTCAACGATATCAGTACAGCCTCCTCAAGTGCCTCTTTTAACTTGTTAGGGGGTGCTGTAAATAACGCTCACTCTTTTCAGGCTGCGACGCACCCTGGCGATGAATGTATCACCAGTGATCCTGATTTAAATAACGAGTCATACCAGTTTTCCGATTCCGATCCGCTGAGCACCACCAACCGCAATGACACAGTGGATGACGAGGTCTTGCAAGGCGAAACCCCCATTACCTCAGCCACCACTGCTCCGGACCCCTCTCGGACGGTAAACCCTGCCGGTATCGATACACCCAACTACTATCAGGCAAACAATACGCCTGCGCCGGTGTTTACACCCGTTAACCCAGGAGCGGGGGGGAACTATTTGAGTGGTGTGGCTGAAAATGATCAAACGGGTACGATCGACCGTATTGGAGCATCTGTTAAGAGTACTTCTAATGCCTTGAACTACACTGTTTCAATTCCCACCACTGATGTCAACGTGCTCAAAAACGAAAATAACCTACTGGTGAACTTTGGTTCCATTGAGCAACGGGATTACAGTATCAACGTTGGTAGTCTCGATATGTTTATGCGCACCATACCCGGTTATACATCCACACCGCGATACCGTGTTGATGCAGGGGGTAATATTTATGACCGCTTCGGTGACGGCCATTATGACGTGTCTGAGTCTAGCCCCGGCGTATATAATAATCAAACTGATTTTGACAATGCCGCAGAGATTTATACAGTGTCTTATTCTGGTTTGTCCGACGCTGCGATGAGAAATGGGCAAGTAAGTAACGCGAACGGCACCTATAACAATAATCCCGCCGCTTATAATACCGGCGGTACCTTTGAGGAGATGATTAATAGTCATGATCGCTTTTCTCTCGACGGTGATGATTTTAACCTCTTTGACTACACACCGAATCTGAATTTGGTGACCGGGAGCTCTGAAGGAGCCACCAAAAGTGAGGCCTACATTGGCTCGCTGCCCTCCAACTTCTACTACTATCGTGAGTTGTTGGACCGTTCTGGTCAAGAAACAGGTACGGCACCCACGGGTACAACCGCTACCAAAGATTTTAATAACGATAAGCGCCCTGCGCTTAACTTTGATGGACGCGACAGTAATCTGGGCGGTGGTTTTGCTGGGCCGCATACCAGCGTCTTCAACACCGATCTTCCGGCCTTTACCAATGTGACATTGGGGATTGTTGAGCAAGATGCCAGACTGGCAAACACTCAAAAAACCACCACATCTGCCATCTGGAGAGACTTTCCTGGTTTAGATACGCCGCTGAGCTTTTCAAAAAGTGTTGACTTAACGAGGACTTCCCCCACGACACCCATAGGTGCTGCCAATACGGTAAATAATGCTATTTCTGCAGTGGGAGATTCTGCCGCCTTTGCGTCGATGAATATTCCCACCTCATTTATTACCTTGAACATGGGACGAGACGTAAATTCAGCGGGTTATTTGGTGATTAATGAAGAGGGCAGCAGTGGTAAAGAGCCCCATGCGATTCCGCTGCCTTTGCTTCAACGCACCGGTACCTTCCCCTCTTATTCTGGCGAAATTCCCACTTCTTATGATTTTGATGCTTATGGCCGGGGCACCGTTACCCGCACGGGCAGTAAGTTTATGAGCTTTGAAGATGTGGTAGATGCTGCTGACGGCCTCGATAATAACGCTTTTGGGGCGGGCTCAGAAGCCGCTAATATGAACTTATTAATAACCGCTGGTGGAGAGTTTGCCACAGGAGATCCTCTGGGCAATCCGAGCAGCTGGCCCGATGGTGTTTTACTGCATGTAGATGATGCTTCCAAGTTTGAGATGGATTATCCTAAAAATATTGTGGTACTAGGTGATAATAATCTGCGTTACCGCGTGATGTATCGGGATACCACCTCTGTGCCCCAAACCCTGTTTTTGGTGCGGGATGACGGCACTGCGTTAACCAACACTTTACCTGGTGCGACAGCCAACACCCGTGGCCTGGTGCAGGCGGATTTGCAGGTGCGCGAGCTGACCGGAACTTATACGGTGTCGGTGAGAGATAATGCGGGTAATCAGTCTGTCGATGGACAAAATATTCGTATTGACTATGACGATAATGGCACCGGGCGAGAAGGTAAGTTAGTCAGTGTCGGGCTATCAAGCACCGTGGATCGTGTGGGCCGTTTACCCGGTGACGATCCCCGAACTCCGGGTACTCTTGAAACCAACGCCATTGGTCCTGAAATCTTTGATGATCCCAAAGGCTATGTTCAGCCCGACGCTCAGGTGCAACTCAATTTGGTTTCTCAGGACAAAGACGGCAATCTGAAGCCCCGTAAACTGACTAAAATTAAGGTGGAGGTCAAGAGTGGGGAGCAAATTATTCCCACCAATCTGCAACAGATTTACTCTACTTTTGATGAAGTTACCACAGGAATTGGCCTGGACGCCGCTGGCGATCCCAACGCTGCCACAGGCCGGGCTTTTAACCTCAACGGTGGTTCCGCTGGCAATTGGCCCATTGCGCTCTTCGATGGAGAAACACAGCTGAATCCGCTGGTTACTGATGATATTGGTTACTTTGTCGGTTATTATCAGGGGATTCTATATCCTGTCGATGGTCTGGGAAATCAGCTACCGATGAACAAGCAAAACATTACGGTAGTCGATGCCAGTGACTTTAAAATAGGTCAGACCGTTACGATCAATGGCGAGCAGCGTACGGTGGCTGATGTAACTGGTAACGTGGTGGAGCTCAACGAGCCCTTAAGTAAGGTCCCTATTCTTGGAGACCGCTTAAGCATGGGTCGTGGCACTGGTGAGCAAGAAGTTCAAATGTTTCTCAACCGTAACTTTGCGATGTCGATGGGTGCGGGCTTGAAAATCACCATGGAATACGAAGAGTATGATTATGTAGGGTACCCACCTACGATTGATAAATCCACAGCACGTACGGTGACAGAACAAGTCGGCTTTGGCGATGAAACCCCCAAGAGTAGGCTGCAAATTTCACCCACCAACGCCGGTACTGGTGCAGTAGGCAATGGTATTGAAGTGACGGGTAACCTAGCTGACTATAGTGTCGGAGATATCGTTAGCGTGAACGGTATTACCTTTTCTATCGCAGATATTGATGTTCCCGGTAGCCTCATTGAGCTGGGAGATCCCAAAGATCCTACCCGTCGCCTGTCCTTTAACGTTGGCGACGAACCCAAGGTAGGGCTTGTTACTCATCAAGACTACGAAAACTTCTTAACGGTGGGCACGGGCCGCACTGGCGGTAGTAAAGACAATGAGTTTACCACCGAGCTTAAGCGGATAGTTGATAATCCAGAGTATGCAGAAGTCTTTAGACATAATCTGTTTGCCAATATCTCTATTGCTGCGTCGGTAACGGATCCCTTTAACGATCTCATTGCGTCGAAGTTATTCCTCAATTGGGATCGACAACGTCGTCAGATTGAGTTGCAACAGGCTTCCTTCTCTGCTTCGTATCAACGCATTTAATAGGTGAGCGTGACTGAGTTAACGTTAAATCAGAAACGCTGTCCCTCTGGTCATCAGGCTGCAGAGGGGCAGCGCCTGTGTCTCACCTGTGGTTGGCTTTTTGAGGTTCCTTCAGGGCAATTCATTGGCGAGTCTTATGAGGTGCGCAGCTCCCAGTTCTATGGTGGGCAGCGTTACTACCGTGTCAGTAAAGGGCAGTCTTCCTTTGTCATTGCTGAGTTTATCGAGTTTTTACCCTATGCTGAGCGGGAAAACGCTTTCTCAAGGCTTAATCGCATATTTCCTGAGCTGGTGCAAGACTTTTTGTATTATGAACAAGGGTCGATTAAGCTGTTTTATGTGGTTTATGCAGCGGACTATGCTGAGCGACTCGATAATAATCTGAGAAATGACTTGCTTTCAGAGGGCCTGCTCGAAGAAAGTAGGGTGCGGGACATTGTTTTTCGCTGGAGGGCGCTAGCGGATAATTTAAAGACAGAGGGCCTTGTCTTACCGGCGTTTCACCTTGAGCTCATGCACCATGACGATACTTCACTGTCGATTTTAAATCTTCACCACTGTGTGCCCGTTGAGAGTGACTTTATTTTCCCTCAACGTTGGGAGGCTTTTCATTCGCCTTTCTTTAAACTCCTTGCTTTTGATTTAAGCTTTAATCAAAAGCTCTTTCGCGCCGCAGAATACAGTTTTTTAGCTGAGTTAATTACGGGGCTGCGTGCAGAAGACTTTTATCCTGAACCCATTTCTTTTCAAAGTTATCGCTCCCTGTTTTTAAAATCGTTTTTACAGCTTTGGGAGCAGTATGCCACGTCTTTTGACGCTTCGCTTTTGCTCAACATGACAGGAATCTACCGTCCAGAAACACCACTGATGACCAGTATTAAAACGGCAACGATTCACTTTAATGTGGGCAAGACACATTATCAAAAGAAGGATTTTGCTGAGGCTTTACGGTGTTTTGAGCAAGCCCGTGAGGTATTTCGCTTAGGGGCACAAATTCCGCGATATATTGCGCTTTGTTATCAGGATTACGGGACGGCTTACTTTGATGGCTTAAGTAAAGCGCTGAGAGAAGAGTCTCTTGCTTGCTTCTATTTTGATCAGGCACAGGGTTATAAAGCAACCCAGCGATTAACCTCTGCCATTGCGTCTTTTCAAGAGGCCGTTCGCATACAGACTTTTTATCCCGAAGCACATTTTGCCCTTGCAGAGAGCTATGTCTTAAAAGAAAAAGATGTGCTCGCAGAGCAGAGCTATCGTCTGGCGATTCAGCAACGGGGAAGTGCTCAATATTACCGCGCATTTAGACAATTCTTAATGGACCGGCTTCGTTACGAAGAAGCCAGAGAACTGCCTGAGTTTAGCAGTACGGGCAGTCAGCGGCGGCTTAGTGATGAGCGCTCTTCTTTTGCTTCTCTCCATGAGGTTTTATGTTCTTTGGGCCATAAAAATAGCCTGGATGATGCCTTATGCCAGGTATGCGAAGAGCCGTTGGCGCTTGCTTTGGGAGTCGAAATCGACGGCTATACGGTACAAGAGGTTCTGCAACACCGTCAAAAAGATGGCGAACAGTTTAAAGGCGCCTTGTACCGTGTTGAAAAAGCCGGAGCGTCCTTTTTTGTCAAAGAGTATGTGGTCTATACTCGGGTCAAGAGCTTTGAAAAAGCCTTTGGTTTTCTGCGAGAGATTAGACATGAACAATTGCTACCGTTAGAAGAAATTGTCACCCACAAAGGCTTTGGCTACCTGATCTTCCCCTGGCGCCAGGGTGTTTTATTATCCGATTATTTGCAAAAGCATCATGTTATTCCCCACGCCCAGCAAAGCACGTTTTTTCTTTCGTTTCTTTCTTTGCTGTATTATCTCCAGGATTCAAAGCTTGTGCACGGAGATATTAAGCCCGCAAATATTTTGCTAACCGCTGATGGCCCGCTGCTGATTGATACTGATTCTTTGCTCTACCTTGACAGTATTCCCCCTTTTCGAGAGCCTGTTCACACGTTTCCCTACTCAGCGCCTGAGCAACGGTCTAAAAAATTGCACCTCACTTCAGATGCCTATGGCATAGGAGTCACCTTTATTCGTGCTTTCACGGGTATTTCTCCGCTCTATTTTTATTACTTTGATACCCAAAGTTTTGAGAAATGGGAAAAACATGCCTTGCATCTGCCGCTACCCATTACCCAGTGGATCAGGCAAAATATTCAGCATGATCGTGATAAGCGTTCGCCCCTCTCAAAAGAAACCTTACAGTATTTGTTTGATTTAAAATATAAAGAGCAGACAGGGAGGGGTATTTCTCAGAGTCATTTGACATTACTTAAGCATTATTCTGCCTTAAATACTGCGACTGATCTTGAGGTTCTGGAGAGAGACATAAAATCCCTTCTGCTTCTGGACTCCTCCTCTTTGAGCCTGTTACTAGTGGCCAGGGCTTATTGGCGTCTAGGCAAGTGGCAAGATGCCCTTAAACATCTCAAGCAAGCGATTAAGCTCTCTCCCCGTAATGTGCGTGCTGCATGGCTAATGGCTGAAATTTATGAGTCTCGTGATCTGTTACAGCAGGCTGTGCAGGCTTATCTCTTATCTGTGGATTACTGTGGAGACTTCTTTGGCCCTCATCTTTGGGTGGCAAGGCTTTTACATAAGATGGGTGAAATTAAGCCAGCGATTATTATGTACAAAAAGGCGTTAGATTATGCACCCTATCTCCCAGAAATAACTTTTGAATTGATTGACTTGTTTATTCAAACCCAGCAATTGAGCAATGCTGAAACGCTTTTACGTCATTTGAGAACAAATCATACGCTGAGCCATGTAGATCGCTTTGCCGTGGCTTCGCTATTGGCTAAAGTACTGGCCTTACAAAACGCTCATCAAGAAGCATTAAAAGAGTTAGATGAGGCACTTATTTTACGTCCTGAGGATCAGGGGGTACATCTTGATATTGCAGTCAACGCCTTCGCTTTGAAAGATTGGAAGCGGGTAGATGATGCGATTTTTTTCATTCTGTCTCAGAACAAAACCCATCCAGAAGCATTATATCTTCTCTCTCAGATGTATATTGAGGTGCGTGATTTTGAAAAAGCACGCGATACGCTCTCTTTTTTACTTGATAAAGTATCATGGCGCCCCCTTGAAGTACGGTTTCAGTTGGCCCGGGCATATACTTATCTTGGAGAGCTGGATAAGTCGCAGGCGATATACGAGGCTCTTCTACCTTTTCAGCAGTCACTGGCACTTTATATTAATTTAGGCAACCTACATTTGATCAAAAAAGAAGAGCAAGCGGCTAAATTTTATTTTGAGAAAGCGGCTGCGCTGTCTCCCAATAGTGCTGTGGTAACAGAACGCCTTCAGCAATTGACTTAATTTATGTTAAGCCATTGTGGCGTGGGCTCCCTCAGGGACTAATAAGCTGTGAGAGTCCAGAATTTCCTAAATTACCGCCCTCTTTAGGCCAGGGTGCTGATGCAGGTAAATTGGGTGTAGATACTCTGAGAGCGCGTATCGCAATCACCTGTCCATCTCCACCATCTCGTGTACCTACAAATAGCGTGTTGTTACGTAAGGTCATGCCGTGAGAGCTAAATAAACTGTTCACCGTGATACGATTACTGCGCCACAAAGAGCCATCTGGAAACTGCTTCCACTCCAATGAGCCTGAAGCCCCATTATCGCGAATGGCGTAGACCCGATTGTCGCTTAGCCCCACATAGATAATGCGCTCTCCATTTTGCTCGGCACCAATGAGCATGCCTGTAATGGCAATTTGTCCCTGGGCACCAAGGGAGAAGGCTGTTTCCCATTTTTTGCTGCCGTCGTTGCCATAGAAAGCACTTATTTTAGGTGTTGAAACTGAGCTGCTGGGCTGTGTGTCTAAAGTATAAACAACTTCTCTTCCGTCCACATAATCAATCACAGGAGTTCCGCTAAAACTGCTTGTAAAGCCACCACTACCGCTTTTGCTCCAAATCTGGTCTCCGGTTGTGGGGTTAAAAGCCCTAATCGCACCGGTGGTGGCCACGTAAATCGTGCCGTCTTTACCAATAGCGGGCGTGCCTTTGGGGGTGCCAGCTAAAGTACTTTCTCTTAACAGGGCTCCTGAACTGGTGTCGATGTGTAGGAGTTTTGAATTAAAGCCTGCATTGGTTAGGGCATAAAAAGTACTTTGGTTATTAGATAAAGCGCCTCCAGGTTGTAGGGGAACTGTCAGATCAGCCTCGCCATTAGCGGGGTACTCCCAAACAACGGCACCGCTTCCCGTGCCTTCAGGAAAGCTAGCTCCCTCATTGATAAGCGTACAGGCCGCTGCGTCGGGATAGCTACTACGCTCTTCACGAAGTGCGTAAATTCGGTAGCCGTTGTTAATATTGTTTTTTCGTGAGAAAATAGCCAAATGCTCGTTATCACAAGAACAAGAGCAGTTAGAAATTTTTTTAAGCACTGGGGTGAACCCGGATTCAGCTATGTTGCTGAGGGGAAATTGCCAAATGGTTTGCCCCGTGCTCTGAGAAACGGCTTTAAAGGTTCCTGTGCTTGTGCTTTGTTCTCTTTCAAGCAAAAAGACGGCTGCTTGCTGTGAGGCTCCTGTGGGGTTGCATGTTCCCAGACTCAGTGCTGCATTATCAATGTTTTTAAAGGTTTGGGCTGCAAAAGCAGTGGAGAAGGTTTTATTCGCCGAATTCCAGGTCAACCCAAACAGGGTTTCATTGACGTTCCCCTGAGACCCATTCACAGGAATATCTTCAGTGGTATTAAAAAAGAGGTTTCCATTGAAGACGTTGATAGCCAGTTGCTGATCGATACCGAGGGTGGAACTGCCTGTAATGCCTGAGAATTGTCCTAAACGCACGGGAGGGGGTAGGAAGTTTGCGGGGCTGAGGTTTTCTCCTGCAGTTTGCGTCAAGGACGTGCTGTTGACTATTAATGTTGATGCAATTTGACGGGCGTCTAAAGCGATAGGAGTTGGAGGAGACAAACTATTTAAGCGAGAAAAACTCAGTGTGTTATTTTCGACGCTAACGCCTGTGAGTCCGTTGACAAAACTTTGCAGTGCATTGATGTCTAGTGCTGTGTTCAGCTGTGGCGCGTTTTGGTTACGTAAAGCTTCTGCAATGGCCCCGGTCAAGTGAGTCTGCAGATTGATATTCACGCTGCTGCCTGTAATGGGCACATGAAAAAGCGTTTTTAGGCTCAGAAAAGGCTCTGAGGTTTTGTTTTGAAAAAAGCTAATCGTAGCCACCCAGTTATCTCCATCGGGCACGTTGGCCGATAACTGAAAAGCATTGCCCTGCGCTTCTACAAAGCCTTCATTGTCAGCGTCAATGGCGTTGAGTGTCGTTTGACCATTGGTAATGACTAACTTGGCAAAGACAGCCTGAGCCGTTTGTTGCGTACGAAAAGCACCTGGTAATTGTATGTTGAAGTGTGTTAAATGCGTCGTGGCGCTGGATGGATCTACAACAGTGGCTGATGAGTTTATTGCTGATGATGTTGAAGGTAAAGAAGTAGGTGAAGCACAGGCTGTTACCCCAATTAAAAAACTCAGGGCTAATAATGAACGGTTGGACATGATCTTCTCCCAATTGAATGACAGGCTTTGTTTTCGACATATTTTGTTTTTGACGGAGTTCACCTAGTCTTTCTATTCGCTCTCCTACCGACGTGACTGACCGTAATTAATCAAAAGTTAATATTTCAGCAAGCGGAGGGAAGTGGTGGGACAACTTTTCTTTCACATGCTCAATGACCGATGACCACTCGTCAGTGGCATTTTGGCGTATTAGATAAGCAGAGGGGTACCAGAGACTCGTGGTTCCTTCTGCACCCCAGCGCCAGTCAGGAGAAAAAGGGAGCAAAATCCAGACGCTTGTTTTGAGCGCACCGGCGAGATGAGCCACTGAGGTGTCTACAGAAATGACGAGATCCAGAGCTTGGCAACAGGCAGCGGTATCGGTAAAGTCATGGAGGTGGGGCGCGAGGTCTGTGTAGTTTGCTAAAGCGTTAAGTGGACTCTCCTGAGCTGATACTCCTTTTTGTAGACCATAAAAATGACAGTGAGTATGTTCTTTTATAAGGTCGATAAACAAATCGGGAGCGAGGGAGCGTTTGGATTGGGTGAGTCCTTCCCCAGAGGACCAGACCAGTCCAATATTGGGTGCCTTCTGTGTTTTTATATGCTCAGATAAAGATTCAGATAAGGCATAGGATATGCTGAGGTGTGTGGGCTCTGCCAGTTGATTAGGTACTACCTTGAAAAGCTTAAGTAGGCTCATTAAAGCAACGGCATAATCCAGATTGTCTACGCTTTGCCCATCTACATAGAGGTCAAAGGGCCAATGAGCAAAAAGAGAGGCGAGTTCAGGACGGCAGCGAAAAGAGATTTTTGCCTCAGGATAGCGCTCCTGTAGATCAAAAATGAAGCGACTGAACATAATAATGTCTCCCAGACCCTGTTCTGACATTACCAAAATATGCTTGTGTTGTAAGTCCTCTCCTTTCCATGCTGTGGCAGGATATTTAAACACTTGATAGTTTTTTTCAGCAAAACGCCATTCAATCTCATTGAATCCTTCTTCATACTTTTGCTGCATGAGCAAAGCATCACCATAACCAATATGGGCACGAGAATTTTCAGGTGAAATTTGAACGGCCTCATAGGCCGCTTTTTCTGCCGCCGCGTATTCTCTATTTTCGTAATGGGCCAGGGTTAGATTGATCCAGGCTTCTAAGAAATCGGGTCGGTAACTGAGTGCTTGCTCAAAAAACTGAATGGATTTGGGATAGCTCTTTTGAGAGGAAAAAAGGTTTCCCAGATTATAGAGTACTTCTGGGTTATGTGGAACGAGAGCAATATAGCGGGTCCAATAGTTTATTGCATCTAAGGTCTTTTGCATGTGATTATACACATCCCCCAGATGTAGCAGTACTTCAGGGTGCTGTGGGTGTTTTTGAGCCAGTGTTTGAAAATGGTGTTCTGCAGCCGTATACTGCTTTTGTGCAATCAGGCAGACGCCGACCAATATAGCCCAGTCTAAAACTGCCGGCTGGATTTTTGAAAGTTCGGTATAGGTCTGTAGGGCGAGTACGTAGTCATTGCTTTCTTGGGCATAAAAACCGATCAGAGCCTGCACTTCGGAACGTTGCTCAGGAAGTTTGACTTGTTTCTGTAGAAAGTGGAGTGCTTTTTCGGGAGTGTTGGGGTATTGAAGGATAAAGCATTGTGCGGTGATGTAATTGATGTCTGAATCATTCTTAAATTCAGATAGTAAATGTTGAGCTTGCTTTAGCTCTCCCATTTTGGTAAAGGTCTCAATGGCTGCTGCTCGATACTCTTTTTCTTCAGGCGCTCTTCTCAAAAGCTCCATATAAACACCAGCTGCTTTGCTGTACAAACCTTGATCGTGTAAGGCACGAGCATAGTTAAAAGCATAAATTAAAATATTAGGAGCCTGGGATAAAGCGTGCATGAAGCATTGCTCTGCCAGATGAGGCTGTTGGTTTTGAGCGTAGAGAGAACCCAGGTCGTTCCAAATAAAATGAGGTAATTGCTGTGTCTGTTGCAACAGGGCTCTCAAAATTTGTAAGGCCTGGTGTCTCCGTCCACAGCTGTGGTTCCACAGCGCAGAAAGATGAATGAGCTCTGGAGAGGGGGTGGTGGTGTTTTTGAAGGCCTGATACAAGAGTACTTCACACCGAGAAAGTTCTCCCTGGTGTAAGGCTTCTTGAATTAATACCAACGCTTTAGCTTGTTCCACAAGTGCTACAATATCAAAATATGTCAAAGAAGAAAAGTCATTCCCTGAATTATCTCTCGTTTTTTCAGCAATTAAATGATGAGCGGGTGCAAAAGCCTGGATGGGGTATCTCCCTGTTTTTTGATGATGAGTTGGCCTTTTCGTGCTCTGCTTGTGGTCAATGTTGTGAGCAGCCCTGGGGCGTTTACATCTCAAAAAAATATTATGATACCTGGGCTTTACCTGCTGCTCAGGCTATTCATCAGCCGGTGGAAGATCTTTTTCAAGTTCTTCCCTCGTCTCATAACGCCTTTGCGGTTTTAAAGAAAAATCCATCCACTCAAAAGTGTGTTTTTCTCGCCGAAGATAAAAAATGTTTGATACACCTTGCCCTGGGGGAGTCAGCTAAGCCTGAGATGTGTCAGGCATATCCTCGTTTGTTGATTCGAGATGTTGAAGGCGCTTCTTTGAGTTCCTATCAGTCTCCGAGTTGTTATGCTGTGGCGCGAGAGCGCCCTCAGCCCCTTCAGCTTTGTTATTCGTGGCATAAGCGCTCTGAACACACGCAAGCTCGCTTTGCCTTGAGTGCACAGAAATCCATGGCGCAAAATGCCTTTTTTTTGTGGACCGGTTTTGCTTTAGACGTTCTGGATAAAGACTCGGCACTCAGTATAGGCTTAAGCACTCTCTTGTCTGGGCTTCAGGGTCTGGTGGGGCAAAACGTGGAACATCTCACAACAGAGCTTGTGCTCAACCCCCTTCAAAAAGCGCTGCATTCCCATGGCCAAAATATCTCAAACCCTTTAACGGTAGCAGAGTATCAGAGCTTATGTCTTGCTCTGTCTGATATGTTGCCCGCTGCTGAATCTTTGAATGGTTTTAGACAGTGGTTAAGCAAGACGGATCCTGAAGCGCTGGCGAAAGCCTTAAGTGCGTCAGAACGAACTCAGATGCTTTTGTACCAGCGTACCTATTTTGCTAAACAGATACTGACTCAGGAGTATGTAAGCGGTGCTTACATTAACATGCTGCAACAACTGTATTTATGGTGTAAATTGGCTTTCTTACAAACAACGCTCAGTTTATTTATTCGAGAAACAGAACCTGACGCGAGAGAATATATGGGAAAAGCCACCAACTTGTTGCACTCGCTTGTGATTCAAAGTCCGTCAAATCTTAAGCAATGGCAGCTGCATCGGTGGCCGGATCCCGTCTGTTATTTAAACCTTTATCGTTTGATTAGAGGCTTACAAATACTCGGCTTCTAAGCCTGAACAGATAGAGTAAATCTCTTCTGCTTCCCATGGTGTTTGCGAATCGTATTCGTTGACGAAAGCAACCCGCTGAACTTCTTCTACAGAAGAACTTCCCTCAATGGCTTTGTAAAGGCCGTCTTCTGCCATGGAGACGAGTTTTGCTTCGGTGCGGGCAATGCCTCGAATCGTTGCCGCAGGCTTACGCTCGAGGACGGCTTCTCGAATGGCTTCGTTGATCTGTAAAATTTCGTGAATAGAGGTTTGGTCTTTGAATCCGCGCTCCTGGCATTCAGGGCAACCCATGGGGCGGTTATACTCATAGGTGGTGGGATCCACATCCACGAGTCCCAACATGTCAAACACTTCTTTTTTAGGGGTGTGGGGTGCTTTACAGTGTTCACAGAGTTTGCGCACGAGACGTTGAGAGAGCACGGTTACATTACTGGAAGCAATGAGGTAAGACTCTAAACCAATATTCATCAGACGCAAGAGAGCGCCTGTGGCATCAAAAGCGGGGTAGGTGGTGAGCACCTTACAACCTGTCAATGCAGCTTCTACCACAGCCTGCATGGTCTCTTCGTCTTTAATCTCTCCCACCACGAGAATATCTGGATCTTGCTTCAACATGGAGCGAATCATGTCAGCATAGGAGATACCCATATCCGGTGACCATGTGCCTTGAATCGTTCCTGGAACCGGCCGTTCAATGGGGTCTTCTGCGGTAATAATGGAACGATTTTGTTGGTTGAGGTAATTAATGGCTGCGTAAAGGGTGGTGGTTTTTCCCATGTTCGCCGGGCCGGTAATCATCACCAGACCCCCGGGTTGGTGCAGAATTTTCTGTACGCGAATGAGGTTTAAAGGAGAAAAGCCGATGCGATCAAGGTTTAATAAAAGTTCCTGATGCATGCTCTGCTTTTCGTTAAGCTGTATGACGATGTTTTCGCCCCAAAGACTGGGGTATGTAGAAATGCGCAGTTCGACTTTGCGGCCCATGATATCGCCAATCACTTTGCCTTCTTGCATTGACTTTTGCTCAATATCTAGTCGGCTCACCTGTTTCATGCGTTGAATCAGTGAGGGGCCCAGCTTGCTAGGTAAGTCCGTCTTGTGGTGCAACACACCGTCAATGCGATAGCGAATGCGAATGTACTTTTCCTGGGGTTCAATATGAATATCCGAGGCGCGGTCCGTGAGGGCATTTTTAATGAGGAAGTTTGCCACTGCTGCTGAGTTGTCGTCACTACCGGCTGTGCCGGTTTCACCCTCAAGATTAACCTGATTGAGCTGGGGATCCATTTTTGACTCTACAGAAGTGCCTTTATTGTAGAAAAACTCAATGGTTTGACGAATCTCACTGGCTGGAGCGATGGCCGGGGCAATGCGTAATTGCAGCTGACTTTGTAATTCACTGAGCAGCTCTTGATTGGCGGGGTCTGCCATCACCACGGTGAGCTGATCACCCTCTTTATGTACGGGCAAAAATTGGTTGGAACGTACAAACATTTCTGACATTCCGTCCATCAGGCTTTGATCCATAAGCTCTAAAGAAGGAATAATACGCGGAACGTCGAGCTGAATACTGAGGGCGTCTACCAGCTGAGATTCGGTAATGATCTTTTGTTCGAGGAGGAGTTCACCAAAGCGCTTGCCGCTGTCTTTTTGCTGTCGCAGAATCAGCTCCACATGTTTTCGGGTGATGAGCCCCATGTTTACCAGCAGTTCTCCGATATAAATACGCTTTTCATACTTTTTCAAAAAACGCTGTAATTCATCTCTGCTAATCAAGCCAAGATCAATGCATATTTGGCCAAAAGGCTTGTAGTCCCCGTCGGGGCTGAGCTTTTGGTCTTGCTGGACATTCAAAACCTTTTGGAGTGCGTCCATGGTTAAGTAGCCTTCTCTAACCAATAGCTCTCCGAGTTTGAACTGTGGGGCACTCGATTGATTTGCTGAACTCATGCTTGATTCCTTTTTTCCTTGCGTTTAATTAAGAGTAATGACTAAGGGTGTGCGTTTAATTTTTCAATCAATTGCTTGGCAGTGGTTTCACTGATTTCGGAGCGCGTAATAAGCAAGCCCGGCTTGAGATCTTTGCGTTTTCCAACGGCTTTGAGTACCCATTTCTTGCTGGCTTCTTCTTCAAAAAACAAAAACAGGTCTTCTTCTTCAGGCCGCCGAATATTGACCACGCCAAACCGCGTGATCTGGGCATGTCCATCGGCGAAGCAGAACGGCTTTTGCTGTGTTTTACAGGCGAGCTTTTGTGCCAGCTGTTGAATCGAATGACCTGGGGGCGCTGTACTCTTTTCAACGCGTTGTTTCATATGTTGAATATTTACGGCACTGGCAGGCAATGTGGTACTTAACATAATTGCAAGGGAGAAGAAACTCCGTGTAAAATTGGGCATAAGATCTCCTTATAAAAGCACTCTGTTAATTTTAGCAGATTCTACATATTTGTTGAAAAAATCCATCCTTCCTTTAATGTTATGATGAACAAAGGGTTCAAACATTAAGGATGGGGAACATTCTAAAAAAAAAGTGCGTCTATAAGGATTATGAGTAACTCATTAAAGGGTGGCCGCTATGAGGCCTTGGTATTAGAAAAGCTTCTTGCTCAGGGTTATGAATTGGTAAAACAAAATTACCGTTCGCATCGTGGCGAAATAGACCTCATCATGTATGACAAAAGCCTTTATCCCAGGAGCCTCGTTTTTATTGAAGTTAAGTATCGGGCCTCTGAGCAGTTTGGTAGCCCTTTAGAGAGCATTACGACCGGCAAAAAGCAAAAAATTGTGCATACTGCCAACGTGTTTTTGATGAAGCATCCCCATGCCGGGCCCTGTCGTTTTGATGTCGTTGGGGTTTCTCGCTCTCATCAGCTGACACATATCAAGAACGCCTTTGAATCTTTCTGTTAAAGTGCCTTTAATTTAAACACATTAGAAAATGTAAGGAGCAGATAATGCTTAACAAAACGAAATTTTGGTTAGCGGGTTTAGCTATTTCTACAATTGCTTTGCCTGCCTGGTCTCTACCTAAGACCATGATTATGGACATGACAATGAACGTAAGTCAGGGCTCTCGCCCTGTGAAAGCTGATGCAAAAATTTACTATGCGAATCAAAAATTTCGCGCAGAAATTTCGAGCAATTTAAACATGTCTCAACAAAGCAATACCCCCATTAAAGTCAGTAATAAAGCCGTCTTTTTAATGGATATTAACCAAAAAATTGCTTATATGATTGACAGCAAGACCAAAACAGCTCTGAAAGTGGATCAGGCCCAGGTCGAAAAACTCACCGGCCAGTCCTCTGCAAATGCCCCAGAGACTTTCACGAACCCTGCGATGCTAACCAATCCTGCCAAAATTCAGGAAGAGTTGAAGAAGCAAGGGGCTAAAGTGATCGGCAAAACAAAAATGTTGGGTCACCCCGTTACCATTTACCAGATGACCAAGACCGCTTCGGTACCTGTAGGTCAGGGCAAATCTGAGTCTCAGAGTATTACCACAAAGCTTTGGTTGGCAGACGATCTTGGCTTACCCATGAAGATGGAGGCCGTTGGAAGTAAGTCGGGTAAGCTGGCTTCTTTAGATGTTAAAAAAGTGGTGGTGAATGTTCCGATCAGTGCCGCTATGTTTAACGTCCCCGGTGGATATCAGGTGCGCAATCTGATGGATATGTACAAGAACTAGTCACCTTTTTGGAAGGTAAAACCTCTTCATCTGAATCTGCAAATACCCTAATTATTGACAAATCGTCAAGAATTAGGGTATTGTAATGAGAAGTAAGGTATTATTAAATAAGTAATTCCTAAATGAACTAAAGCGGGTTTTCATTCGGTGAGTAAAAAACAAGGTCGCGATACATCTGCTTTTGGTGCTCAGTTACGTGCTTTACGCAAGCATCGCAAGATCACCATGAAAAAACTTGCAGAAAACTTAAGTGTTTCTGAGTCCTATATCTCCCGTCTTGAGTCGGGTGAAAGATACCCAGATAAAGAGCTTATTCTTAAAATGGGCCCTTTGCTTTTTCCTGAGGGTAATGCGATAGAACTCGATCGCCTGCTTATTGCAGCGGATTACACTCCCGTCAACTTAGAGCATAAAACAGGCCACGATAATGTTGTCGAGCATTTTCAAAAGATGATTGATCAAAATGCCGACAATTTTAGAGCGTATAATGCCCTGATTATTTTATTGATTAAGCAAGGCAAACTTACTGCGGCGCAACAGCGTATTGAAGCCGGGTTCAAGCACTTTGATAACAGTATTCAACTGGTCGTACTTAAAGCGGCTTTAAAATTAGTAGAAGGTCATTTTGAGCAAGCAATTGTTCTTCAAAAAGAGGCGTTAACGCTTTTTAAAATCAGTACGCCTTCTACCGAATTGTTTATCAAAGAAAGTGATCTGCTCTACAATCTCGGAGATATGTATTTTGCCCAGGGTTACGCCACCGTTGATCGTTATCTACAACACCGTCACCTGGACGACTATACGCTTGCAAAAGATCAGCTGGGGTTGGCGTTTGAGGTTTTACAAGAAGCCCTTGTTCAGGAGCCTAATGATATCTTGATTTTAGATGAACACGCTAAGGTATCGTTTAATCAGGCGTACCTTGAAGAGTCTGCCGGAAAAAAGGCGTCTTATACCCACTCCATCGAAGCCTTTAAGCGGGTGATTCATTCGGAGCATAAGCATTTACTGAATTACTCTAACCTTATGGAAAGTATGCTTTCCCTTGTGCACGCTTACGCAAAGTCAGGTCAGTTTGACGTGGCACAAATATATATTGATATTGTAGAGTGCTGCCTCCCCAATTATTGGCTTGTACACTATATTAAGGCCTGTGTTTATGGTCTATTATTCCTTGAAAAAGCCCAGGAAAGCGATTATCGTTTGGGAATGAAGAGCCTGGAGAGAGCCCTGCTTTCTGAAGACGCTAACAACCGCGCCCGCCAGGAAGCCCCTTATGACCCCGATCTGGCACCCCTTAAAAATCACAATAAAAAAGCGTTTAAAACCCTTATGAATTTGGAGGCATAATCATGATTCAACGTCGTGCTTACACCCTTAGCTTAATCCTTTTCACTCTTTCCTGTACATCTCAAAACTTACCCCAAAACACAGCAAGCCAAACGGGTGTGCCACAGGTAACCGCTGATCAGGCTACCGTGTCTTCCTCCGTCACAGAGAATTCACCCCCTCTCATCAGCTCTGATATTCGCCCCGGCCCCAATGGTCCCAAGCTTGAGTTTACCGAGCTTGAGGGAGAGTTACTTATTCCTGCGGGCACCAGTGCCTTCGTGCTCCAATCAGACACCACATTAGCGCTTTCAGCACGCATTGGCCGCTATCTGATTCCGGCGGCTCATGCTGAAGAGTCACAAGATACAAGCATTGATTTATCTGATCTTGAAGGTCTGAGCGCTTCTGTGAATGGTGAGGAGGTTCCATTAGAGGTGATTGACCTGGTGGATACCGAAGAAGGACAGGTTTTGTCTTACCGTTTGAAAGACGTCCCCGTCTCTGACTCCAGTGCACTTATTGAGTTTAAATCTCAGTCAGGTAGCTTTGTGGTGCGTGGTTTGATTGAAAAAGTGGATCAAAAAATGGGTAAAATTGATGAGCGTTTCGATCTGGACTCGACGGCTTTGGCCTATATCTGGGAGTCTCTCGGTAATGACCGACCCAAAAAACTGGATAAGCAAACCCTTGGCCTTCTGAAACAACAGAATGCGGTGCAGCAGCTCAAGCAACGTCTTTATGAACATATGATTCGTCCAGAGCTTCGCTCTAATCAAAGACCTGTACCGATAAATTCCTTTTTGCCCCCGGTCATTTCTCAGGCTTTGCAGGCCAATCCAGAGGTGAAAAACTATCTACAAGAGGCCCGCCGTTGCGATTTACAACAACAACGTATGGTGAAGTGCCCCCTGCCAGAGCTTAATCCCATGGCGCGTCAGCCCTTACCCCCAGGCTTGGTGCGTCAGGCTTTGCAAAGAGAAGCTCAGAGACGCCGCTTAAATTCACAGCGGGCTAACCCAAGGTCTAATCCAAGGCCGAACTCAGAACCTAACCCAAGAGCAGATCAAAATGCCCCTTAAGCGCTCTGTCCTGCTGGCTGGCGCAGCAGGCAAAATGGGGCGAGAAGCGGTGAAAACCCTGACGCAATCTGCCCATTATGATTTACAGGGTACTTTTACCTATAAGAGTGGGCTGGGACAGGATGCGGGACAGTTTGCCGGACTGTCTGAGCCCATTAAGCTCTCTTTGCAACGCTTTAATCCAGAACAGTTATCGTCGCAATTGGCGGGCGCAGATCGCCCAATTTGGTTGGATCTGAGTGTTTGCGAAAGTGCTTTTGAACATGTTTGCTATGTTTTAACACAAGGAGTTCCGGCCGTGATTGGGGCGACCGGCTTTTCTGAGTCGCAGTTGCGTACGCTCGAAGATCTGGCGATAAAGCATCAGACAGGTGTTTTGTTGGCGCCTAATTTTTCTATCGGTGCATTGCTGATGATTCGTTTTGCACAGCTTGCTTCCAAACATTTTAATTGGGCCGAAATTATTGAGTTACATCATGAACAAAAAAAAGACGCTCCTTCCGGGACTGCGCGTATTACTGCAGAGCTCATGAGTCAGGCGAATCCAGACTTTGAAGTGGCAACGCCGGATTTTGCTGCGCGAGGTCAACTTATTGGGGGGGTTCCTGTTCATTCTGTTCGGCTTCCCGGCCTACTGGCCCATCAGGAAGTCATTCTGGGGGGCACAGGACAAACCTTAACCCTTCGCCACGACTCGATTGATCGGGCTTCTTTTATGCCTGGTGTTTTGTTGGCTCTGGACCATATTGATGCGTGTGTCGGGCTTGTCTACGGCTTGGATCGCTTTCTTTAAATAGACGGTAAACCTATTATCTGGGTGTCTACCCCGATTGTCTTTTATATCCCTTTCATTTTCGCCACCCTTTAAAGTGCAATAAAAAAGCCGGAACTTGCGTTCCGGCGTTAGCGTAGAGATAAAAAACGTGTCGTGGGAGGATTTAGATTTCTAAATCCTGGGCACTGATGGGTGCATTGATTTGCAGATTCTCTAGTTTTAAAGAGAAGACCAGTTCAGAGCCGGCGTACATTTCATGAATGCGTACGAAGTAATCTTCCATATCGATACCGAGCAGCTCACGGGTAACTTCTTTGTCAAAGTCGTTGGCGTTTGTAAACTCGAGGATGGCGATATTTCTTCCGTTGACCTGGGTTTTACCCAATACTTTGGGTTCTGATTTTCCGTTTAATAAGCGGTTGGCAATGGCAAAGACGTCAATTTGGTCCAGACGGTAACCCCGGCGGGTAAGGATGCGTTTGTCGGTCATGGGTGCATTAACTTTTACAATACCTAAGGCGCCTGCTGCACGGGCGGTTACATTGGGACTGCCTGCCTGGTAAGAGAGCTTCGCACCTACAAAAAGGCTGTTTTGGTGAGAGATAACTTCTAATTTAGTGGTGCCAGACATAAACATCATATTGGCTTTTAAGTTGGTAGGGCCCTTCTCTGCATTGGTTTCAAAACAGCTGACGACCGTTTTTGCGCTGTTCATGGTTTGTACCCGTTTGCGGGCATTGAGTAATAACGTTTGTGCAGCGGATAATTTAGGAGCAGCAGGCGCTGCGGCAGCTTGACGCGTGGGGGCTGCTGTCGTCGGACGGCTCGCAGTGCTGGCTGTGGCGGCGCGTTGAACAGGGGCTGTTGTGCGGGGCGCTGCAGCTGTATTTGCAGTGGGGCGGGTGGCTGTTTGAGGTGCGCTGAGGGCACGTTGTGGGCTGGCTGCTTGCGCTTGTACCGGCTGCTGGGCCGCAAAACTCTGAGGGTATTGCGACTGAGCAGGGCTGTTAAAGTTTTGGTTTTGTTGTGCCATTGTATTGGGGTTCTGGTAAGCATAACCACTTTGCTGGTAAGGGGTTTGTCCGTATTGAGGGCCGTAAGCCATGGTGGGGTTAATTTGGGTTTGTCCTCCACAGGCGCTTAAAAGCATAAGGGTTAGGGTGCTGGTCAGTGTTGCGCTTAAAATCTTTTTCATGGGTTTGTCTCATCTCTCTCGCTTGAAGTAACTTTATTATGCCTTTTTTTTAGGTAAAGTTTTTGAAGGTAAGACTAGCTTTGTATTAATATTATATTAAGCTTGGGGTGAAACAAATTTAACCTTTTTAAACGCTTATAATAAAGGACGAAGGAGATTCACCATGTCAGATTACGATTTAACAAAAACCCCCGATTTGTGGGTGACGCAAACGCGAACCCTTGACCCTGTAATGGTTCAAGCAAAGCTATCCGCTTTTCTGCGAGAAGATATGCCGGAGGGAGATGCGACTTCACTGGCTACCGTACCTGAAAGTACGCAGGTGACAGCCCATGTGCTGGCCAATCAGGATCTGGTGTTTGCCGGTGCCGAGATTTTACCTTTGCTCTGGTCTGAACAGGTGAGTTGCACCTTACAAAAGCACGATGGTGACGCTGTTCAAGCCGGTACGGTATTGGCCGTATTATCAGGGAATGCGCGAGAAGTGTTGTCGCGTGAGCGGGTTATGCTGAATCTTTTGCAGCGTCTCTGTGGCATTGCGACCTTAACGCGCAAATATATACAGATCACGGATTACCCTGCGGGTTTTAAACTCATGGACACCCGTAAAACCTTACCGGGTTTAAGACACTTTGAAAAGTATGCTGTTGCCGTCGGTGGGGGATATAATCATCGTCTGGATCTTTCTTCGGTGATCATGATCAAAGACAATCATATTGTTGCTGCCGGAGGAATAGCTGCGGCGCTTCAGCAGGTGAAAGCTTTAAATCCCCGTGACCTTTTTGTGGAGCTTGAAGTGGATACCCTCGATCAGTTAAAAGAGGCCCTTGAAATAGGTGGTATGAACGCCTTTCTCCTGGACAATATGTCTCCAGAGCTGGTGGCCCAGGCCGTCGCTTATATTCGCTCTCATCCCCAGGGTGGGGATCAGATTTTTGTGGAAGCCTCAGGGGGCATGCGTGCCGAGACCCTGGCGCAGTATGTGCATACCGGCGTGAACGGGATTTCGATTGGGGCACTGACGACTCAGGCTCAAAACGTCGATATTAAACTGGACTTTGTAGAAGGTTAAAAGATGTTGCAGCTCAAAAATTTAGTGAATAATGTTTTACAGCCTGCCATAGCTGGGGAAAGCTTAGACGTCTTTGAGCCATCCACGGGTCAGGTTTATGCACAGACACCGCGTTCACGGGCTGACGACGTTCGTGTGGCCCTTGAGGCCGCTCAAGCCGCTCAGTCTCACTGGAGTGGGCTTTCTCCTGAGGCGCGTTCAGGCCACCTCTACGCTCTGGCTGATGCGATTGAGCGCCATACCGCTGTCCTGGCGGCGGCAGAGTCTAAAGATACAGGTAAGCCGCTCTCTTTAACTTTAAACCTTGATATTCCCCGGGCAGCGCAGAATATTCGCTTTTTTGCAGGGGCCATTCAGCACGCGTCACAACAGGTGCACGCCCGCCCCGGCTTTCTAAACTATACCCTTCAGCCTCCGGTGGGTATTGGCGTGTGTATTTCACCCTGGAACTTACCCTTGTATTTATTAACCTGGAAAATTGCCCCTGCTTTGGCAGCGGGAAACTGTGTGGTGGCAAAGCCCTCTGAGGTTACCCCCTATACGGCCCATTGTCTTGGTGAGTTAGCGATCGAAGCCGGCTTGCCTCCAGGGGTCTTCAATATTTTGCATGGCTTAGGTGACGAGGTGGGGGCGCCCTTATGTGGAGATACCCGCGTGAAGGCGATTTCTTTCACGGGGAGCACCCGTACCGGCGCGCAGATAGCCCAGCAAAGTGCCGCTTCTTTTAAGAAAGTATCGCTGGAAATGGGCGGTAAAAACGCAGCCCTTGTCTTTGCGGACGCCTATGACGAGACCGCCTCAGAATCCTATCGTGAGCAGATGATGCAAACGCTGATCAGGGCCGCTTTCTTGAATCAGGGACAAATTTGTTTGTGTACTTCTCGCCTGCTTGTGGAACGCTCTATTTTTGATGATTTTGTGCTGACTTTGTTGAACGAACTCGGGCATTAACGGTTGGCGACCCTCTGCTTGAGAGCACCGATCAGGGGGCTGTGGTTTCTTTAGAGCACCGTGCAAAAATCATGACCGCCATCGCGCAGGCACGTCAGGAGGGAGGGGCTATTCACTGCGGTGGAACCGAGGTGTCTTTATCCGGCCGTTGTGCGGAGGGATACTTTATTGCTCCCACAGTTATTACGGGCCTGGGGCCTGATGCGATCACCAATCAAGAGGAGATCTTTGGCCCTGTGGTGACCTTACAGCCCTTTGACAAAGAGTCTGAGGCCGTGACGCTGGCCAACGCGACGCGCTACGGACTGGCGGCTTCGCTTTGGACACGTGATAATGGACGGGTGCAAAGGCTTAGCCATCAATTAGAAGCCGGTATTATCTGGGTGAACACTTGGATGGCGCGAGATCTGAGAACGCCCTTTGGTGGCGTTAAAGACTCAGGGCTGGGTAGAGAAGGCGGTTGGCATGCGCTGAGTTTTGGTGTGAGCCCCGCAATATTTGCATTGCGGAGACCTAGACGACGGCTGCTTTAAAATACTTATCAATATAGCCGTCCACAACGCGCCCTTGCTGATCGCAAATAACCGCCAGGTGGTCGCTTTCTACCGTGTTGCATACTTTGGCAAAATAGGCGTCAATCTGCTTCCGATTGACGTTTTCCGCACCAAAGGCTTTTTTAAGCTCTCCTCGATTTTCTATGGCGCTGCCCACAGCCTGGGCTCCATTTTTAAGTACAGTTTTTCCCAGAGTGCCCACCCCACCGACAATGGCTTTTCCTAATCCCAGCCATTTTTTACCCGCTTTGGGGTTTTCCTGTAGGGCCTCAAAAGCATTGCCCACTGCCAAAGAAGCCGATGCCAATTGGGGGATATGATCCTCTTTATTCCGCTGTAATGTCACCTGAACTCCCTCAGGAAAGCTTTCATAATCGGCAAAGCCTCCAAAGCCTACGACTTCAACCTGGGCCATCAGTGTTTTGACTTCCTCAGGTGTTTTTCCCTGGGCTGTATATTTATCGGCAATATTACGTAAAGCGTCTGAGGTAATGGCGCTGCCCTGGCTATGAGAAAAAACCTTAAGCTTTTCTCCCCGGTCTAAAACGTTTTGAAAGCGATCTTCCACCTGAGACGAAATTTTTGTTTCAAAACCACTCAGATTTTTCCAGGCTTCAACACCATCCCTGAGTAAACCCTTCGGTGGGATTATAAAGCAACTCGACATCTTCCCCTAAGTTTTGGGCAACAACTTGTCGTGCCTCTTCTGCTTTATTTTCTGGGGTGCGTACACCGTTGACGTAAAAATTAGTGGTAGCTGTGGTGTTAATAGGTGCTTGTACGGGATTAAAGTCAGCAGCGCCATAGCTCTGTACTGTGGCTGTTTCAGTGGCTGTAGGAGAGGCTTCCTGAATCGCTGAGGGAGGACTCACGGTAGATGAGGACCTTGTTACCGGCGGTGGCGTGATGAGCGGTGGAGATACTTCAGCAGCAGGGCGGCTGACGGGCGAGATAGTCATGAAAGGAGAGCCTCATTTAAGAATTACTAGTTATATACCCAGGGTGCGGCTTTTAAATCATCGGATAATGATACCAGAGCAAAAAAAACCGACCCATAAAGGGTCGGAAGCGTAGTAGAGTTAAAAAAACTAAAGTAGAGTCAAAGCTGTTTTTAATAACGGCTTTGCTGTGGGTAGCCCGTTTGTTGCGGGTAACCGGTTTGAGGATAACCCGTGTTGTAGCTGCCATAGCTTACGGGGTTAACGTAACGTTGCTGCGTCAGGCGCTCTTCATCGGCCTGGGCTTTTTGCTGGGCGTCGAAACGCTTGGCCCAGTCATCATAGAGAAACATTTCGGGAATCAGTAAGAAGCGCTTTTTGTCGGCGAGAATATTTTCTCGGGTATCCATGCTGTAGACAAAAATCTTGCCGGTTTCTGAATTGCGAGCGTTCACGTTTTGAGAATTAAAGGGAATAAATCCAGTGTAGTCTGTGGCATCGCCTTTTTTAATGCCAATGACTTCTTTACTTGAGGTACTGAAACGTAAAATATAGAGCTCTTTGCGATTGGGGTTTTCAGTGCTTTTTTTGAGGTCGACAAAATAGAGCATATCTCGTCCGTGAGCGCTGTACTGGGCAAAGTTATTGGCATCGGCGATGTATTTTTCAAGCACCAGGTCAGCGGGCTTGGGAAAATAAATACGGTTCACTTCGTGCATTTTTGCAATATAAGCGTCAGGGGTATCGAAAGTGCCTTTGCTCCAGCCATCGGCTGCCATCGTAAAGCCAGCGCGCGCATCATTGATTAAGGGCACATGATTCCAGGCACCCATAGCGTTCATTAAAGTATCAACAAACACTTTTTCTTGTGTGGGCTCTTTGGGCTTTGGTTTAGGCACGGGAGTCGGCTCTGGCGTGGGCTCTGGCTTGGGATCAGCAGGCTTAGGGTCGGTTACAGGGGGCTGTTGAACGGGCGGTTGTTGAACAGGCGGCTGCTGTACCGGGGGTTGTTGAACAGGGGGCTGTTGAATGGGCGGTTGTTGAATAGGAGGCTGATCTACCGGTTGATCGACAACAGGAGGCTGATCTACTGGCTGATCGACAACAGGCGGTTGATCAGGGGTAGATGGCACGCGCTTAGGACAACCTGATGCAGTCAAAATGGCGATGGTACAAAGGGCACCGGCAAACAAACGATTCATAGTCATAATTCTAAAACTCCCTACTGCTACGTGACGATGGCGCTTATCCATCGCTGATAATACTATTCTAGATCAAAAATGAGAAAAAATAACCCCCCCCGGGCATGTTTTAACCAAAGATTAAACCATTGGTTAATTACAGTTAACTTTAGGACGACTCTCTTTAGTTTTAAAGCCGTTAGATCCTGTGCATAGGAGCCCAGAATCTTAATTCTTAAGGTGTGTTGACTCATGGCCATGAGACATTCCCTGACCTGTACTTCTTCGGGAGCCCCCAGAAAGTCTACAAAAAAAGTGTAGGCAAAAGGGTTGTCAGCCACGGGTCGAGACTCCAGACGGGTCATGTTGATTTGGTGACGAGAAAATTGCTCCAGGCACTGCACCAATGCCCCGGGGTGATGGCGCGTGTTGAACGCCACACTGGTTTTTTGACGTTGTAAGTTTTCAGGGATACGATCAGGACGAACAAAGCTAACAAAGCGCGTAATATTGCGCTTTTTCTCTTGAATACGATCGTTGAGAATTTCTAAGCCATAATACTCAGCGCAGAGATAAGGCGCAATGGCCGCCTCATCCAGGCTCTTTCTCTGGGCCAGCGCACTGGCCGCACCCGCGGTATCGAAGTCAGGTACAGGAATCAACCCCATGGTTTGTAAGAAAGGGCGGCATTGCTCTAAGGCCACAGGATGAGAATAGACCCGTTTGAGATCGCTAAGGCGCGTTCCGGGATTAACGAGCAAGTGGTGCTGAATACGTACATAATCTTCGGCAATAATACTCACGTCATGTCGCAGGAGCAAATCCATATTAATGGCGACATTACCCGCAATCGTGTTTTCTACCGGAATAAATCCCCGATCCACAAGACCTTGCTCTACGGCATCAAAGACTTGCTCCGAAAAAGAAAAACCCACCGCTTCGACAGATTCCCCATAGTGTTGTCGAATCCCCACTTCACTATTGGCCCCTGCCACCCCTTGAAAGGCAATTCTCATGGCGTTGTGACGGGATTGATTTTATGGCTCAGGGCGTCTAGTGCCCCCAGGAACTCTGCGCGGGTACTTTCGGCATACGGGTTGTGTTGGTACATATCCTCAAATAACTGCCAGGAATCATTTTCGACGGTCAATAAAATTTTCATCAAGCGTCGATACCCCTTGGTGTCTATCTCCAGGGGAGTGGCTTCGATTTCAATCAGTGCGCGGCCAATAAAGTGCGCCAGAAAAAGAGAGCGACTGATTTGTTCGTCATGGGCTTCGGGGGTGGTTTCAATCAGTTTTAAGCCATGTTTTTCAAGATAGGCCTTAATGGGGCTATAAATGGTGGGTGGAATACGCACCGGGCAGATGACCAGCTTGCTGCCAAATAAAGTGTCTGCTGCGCTATCGGGGCCAAACATGGGGTGCGTGGCGAGGATAGAAACCTTGTCTGGTAAATGCTTCAGCATGGCTTCTACCGGTTTTATTTTTACCGAGCAACAGTCAGCCACAATCGCTCCTTTTTTGAGATAGGGGGCAATATCTTGTAGCACCTGTTCCAGCTGAGAAATGGGCACCAGGGGGAGCACCAGGTCCTGCGATGCGGCGCTGGCTAAATCAGCACAGTTTGCACCGCAGGCCTGAATGGCTTGTGCAAAGCCTTCTCGCGGCTCGTAAACAAAAGTCTCGAAGTCCTGGGCCAAATAGCGCGTTAATAATGCGCCCAATCGCCCAAAGCCAATAATACCTAGCTTCATTTAACGGGTCGGCTCTTTGCCTGCGTCACGCATCATCTCAGTCTGTAAGCGAACGGACTCCTCGTGAATACTCCGATAAATTTCATGAATATGATCAGGGTTTAGTTTCATCTCAAGGGCTTTTTGGGTCTGTTTTTTGAGAATGGCGTCCATACGGGAGACTTGTAGTGCCGTTACCCCGCTGCGAATTTTAGCGGCACCAATTTTGTTGACCACCTGCATGCGATGAGCGAGGGCTTCTAATATATCTTGATCAATACGATCAATAATAATCCGTAGTTCGTCCAGTTCGCTTTGAAATTCGGGGTTTTCTACAGAAGCGTTGCGAACGGCCAAACGGGTGAGGATGTCGGTCAGCATATCCGGGGTGACCTGTTGCTCTGCATCACTCAGGGCCTCTGCGGGGGTGGGATGGGTTTCAATCATTAATCCGTCCATATCCAGGTCCATTGCTTTTTGAGAAACCGCGTAGATCATTTCTCTTTGACCGGCAATATGACTGGGGTCGCAGATGAGTGGAATGCCTGGAAAACGGCGTTTTAGCTCCATGGGGAGCTGCCATAAAGGTAAGTTCCGGTAAGGACTGGGCTGATAAGAAGAGAATCCGCGATGGATGGCTCCCAGCTTTCTCAGGCCGACATTGGTAAAGCGCTCAATCGCTCCTAACCAGAGACTGAGGTCGGCGTTCATGGGGTTTTTTACCAGAATGGGAATGTCCGTACCCTGCAAGGCTTCGGCAATTTCTTGGACCGCAAAAGGACTGACGGTGGTACGGGCACCGATCCACACCAGATCGACTTCGTATTTAAGGGCCAATTCTACATGGGCTGCATTCGCGACTTCAGTAGCAATAGGCAGGCCGGTTTCTCTGCGGGCCAGACTCAGCCAGGGTAAACCGGCTTCACCGACCCCTTCAAAGGTGTTCGGACGGGTGCGCGGCTTCCAAATTCCCGCACGAAAGTAACGCACCTGAGGCAGCTTACTGAGTGCCTGAGCTGTTTTTAAAACCTGGGTTTCGCTTTCTGCACTACAGGGTCCTGCAATGACAAGAGGGTGCTTCGCGTCGTGTTGAGGAGCCCAGTCTTGAATCGATTGAATACTGTCCATGGAATAATTGCCTTTAATGGTTTTTTCTGCCGTGTCTTTTTCTGCAATGCATGGGGCAGAGCAAAGGGGGTCAAGGTCATGCGGTTAACAACGTATAAAAAGTTAACTTTATTATGTTAGCCGCAGACCATCTTAAAAAATCAAGAATTTAGGTGCTCTTTGTTATGAAAGTTAACGAGCAAAATTTTGATTATAGAGTTCAATACTCTCTTTAATAATCTGTAGCGCGGCCTCGCGTCCCTGAGGGGCGCTGACTTCGACGCTTTTGTTTTCTAAGCGCTTATACTCTTTAAAAAAGTCACATACTTCTTTCATCAAATGAGGACCGAGATCTTCAACGTCGTTAATGTGACTAAAGGCCATATCGTTTTTGGCGACCGCAATGATTTTATCATCGTCTTCGCCGCCGTCTACCATGTGCATGACACCAATGGGGCGAGACTCAACAAGGCACATGGGCACGATGTCTTGAGAGCAGAGCACCAAAATATCAAGAGGATCTTTATCATCGCAGTAGGTGCGTGGAATAAAGCCATAATTGGCGGGATAGTAAACAGATGAGTAAAGCACGCGGTCGAGAATTAACATGCCGCTTTCTTTGTCGAGTTCGTATTTTGTGCGTGAACCTTTAGGGATTTCGATAACAGCGGTGACGCTTTCCGGGGCATTAGCGCCATAAGATAAGTCATGCCAGGGGTTGTTGACGGCCATAAGAAGACTCCTTGTTTTTTAAAAATATGAGGTTCAGTGTACAGGAACTCATCGGGGTTTAACAGTTTTTTAAGGCGTGCAGGTGCTCTACCAGAGCGGGTAAAGCAACGGTGGCGTTATCAAAGAAAGATACATCTACCACGTCACTGAGGGCTGTGGCTTCGAGATTGAACTCTGCTGTATAAGCTTCTGGCATGGCCTGCTCAAGTAAGCCCGCAACAATCCATACCAACCCTGAGGTGCCAATGACCAACACATTGTCTGCTTTTCTGGCCGCTTTGAGCGCTCGGTACATGGCGTCTTGAGCATAGGTTTCACCAAACCAAAGCACATCGGGCCTGAGGAGGTTTCCGCAGGAACACCGCGGAGGAAGGCTCACAAAGGGTTCATGATGAAACCAGGCTTTACCACTGTGGGTGCATTTGACGCGCCAGATATTGCCGTGAATTTCCACATAGTCCTTAAAGTCACGGGTGTGTTCACCGTGAAGACCGTCAACATTTTGTGTCACTAGCGTGGTTTCTTTTAAGACCCGTGCCAACCGGGGGAGTGCTTTGTGGGCGGCATTAGGCAAGGCGGTGCGCAGCGTTTCTCTGCGATCGTTATACCACTGCCACACCAGTTCAGGATCTCGGGCAAAGCCCTCAGGAGAGGCTAGCTCTTCGGCTTTATAGCGATTCCAATATCCTCCTGCCCCCCGAAAAGTGGAGATGCCACTTTCTGCAGAAATACCTGCGCCGGTAATGATTAGCATATGTGAGGTATTCCAGAGGCGGTGGGCGAGGGTCTTTAAAGCGCTGTCGTGATCCATGGCTGCCTCAACCTGTTTATATGCGCGTAAGGAGCGTTTTGAGCAGGCGCTCCAGGCGTAAAGAGGCTTCCTGCGCCACTTCTACCACTTCCTCATGGGAGGTGCTGGCCAGGGCCGCTACTTCGTGGGTCACGTTGGTGACACAAGAGATGGCCATGACTTCCATGCCGAGGGCGTTCGCCCAGAGTGCTTCCGGTACGGTAGACATGCCAACGACGGTGGCCTGCATATCTCGAAACATCAGGATTTCTTGCGGGGTCTCGTAAGTGGGACCCAGCAGGCCGAGGTAAGTGCCGTGGCGTAGGTTGACTTCAGCAGCTTTGGCCGCCTCAGTCGCTGCGGCAATCATTTCTGTTGAATAACTAAACATTTGGCGAGGGCCTGCCTGCTGATAGAGCGCAGCGCGCTCTTCGGCATCGGGGGAGTAGAAATAAATATGATCGCGTACCAGTACCAGATCGCCCGGTGTGAGATAGTAGTGCAGGCCGCCAGCAGAGTTTGTCATGAGAACTTTTTTAATGCCCATGGCATGCATAAGTGTCATCGGGAAGACGACATCTCTCCAGGGATGGCCTTCATAGCGGTGAAGGCGTCCTCTGAAAATAGCGATGGCTTTGCCTTCAAAGTAGCCGAGAGTGACTTCGCCTTTGTGTCCTTTAACGGAGGCTTTGGGAAACCCCTCAATACGCGCAAAGGGAACGACCTCCATGGCCTCGAGGTCTTCAAAGATTTCAATGCCGGAACCCAGCACAATCGCATATTCGGGGCGAATTTTGGTTTGGGCAAACAAGCTGTTTTTTGCTTGTTCGGCGTGGCTGAAGATCGATTCAAGTAAGGCGTGCTGAGACATGAAGTTTTCCTATTTCTACATTGTGTTGAAGGAGCAATAGTCAGGACATTTTTTTGAGTGGTTTAAACAGCCTGGTTAAACTGAAAAGGTTCAAGCCACTGCCAGGCAGCAGAAGTCCCAATGGAAATTGTACACGAATGGATGACTCAGCTGCCATATTTATTTGAAAACAACGGATAAATGCCAGACTGAGCTCTCTTACATAAAATGATGATGAGCGCGTTTGATATGTGGAGGTGAAGCGGCTGTTTCTGGCGTTGCTTTTACTGTGACTTCACCGGCCAACGATCAGGTTTCTCGTGTTTGTGCGAGCAAATCAAGGTAGTACTTTTCTGACTGTCTTGCAAAACTTAGGTTGTCGTATACCGGAGAGTTTCTGATATGTTGTCTCAGACTTTTTCTGAGTTGCGTTAGCAAGTTTCTATCTTTACTCAGGGAAACGGCTCCCTGTACAAATGCTTGTGGTGTTTTATACAAGCCATGAGGTAATTCAAGGTGCTTTCGCAACATTGAAGCAAGACCTCTTTCATGATCCAGAGAAAGCACAGGGACTCCTGTCCAAAAAGCTTCACAAGCACTCAGAATATTAGCATATGGGAAAGCATCTAAAAGGATGTCAATTTGTTCGAAGAATGTATACAAACCTACACCTTCTTGTTTTTGATGTAGTTGTATTCGGTGGGTTGCGATCCCTCTTTTTTTGAAAGCAAATAAAACCTTTTTAGCCATTTCTTCACTATCGTACAGCAATCGAATTTTTAATTGTGCTTGCGGAATTGCTTGTAAAACTTGACACCACAGGTCGTAGCTTGACTCATTGTGCTTTTTTAGAGAGGAGCTAATGCCAAATGTCGGAAACCCGTTGTGTAAAAGAGGAGGAGGAGTAAAGGAACGGGGTTCGACAGGGGCTTTAAAATGGAACACTACAGGAAAATAAAGCAGTTCTTTCTCACTGAGCCAGATTTTGTGGGTCGGGGGAAAAAGTACAGAATCGTTAAAAAAGGCATCGAAAGAGCTCACGCCGGTGGTAAACGGAGGGTTTAATCCAGCGTTGATTTGTACAGGAGCCGCTCTGTAGGTCAGATCACGCAGACGAACCGGGTTCAAAAAGCCAGCCAAATCCACCAGGATATCTATGTTTTTTTCTCGTAGGCACGCTGCAAACTCTGCTCCTGAAAAAGGCTTTACCCAAATGATCTCATCGAAATATTGTCTTTGATACCCCACAAACGCTGGCAGGGTACTATCCACAAGAGCAATAAGCTCAAACTGTTCTCTGTTTATGTGCTCAAATAATCCGTCGTACATGATGTGTAAAGGCCCTGTAACCCATTCATGGGAAAGGTAAGCGACTCTTATCTTTCCCTCGTGCTTTTGTTCGAAAGCGGGTGTCTCTTTTTCTGGACCGACGAATCGTTTTGCCCATTTTCGTGTCATCTCATAGATTTGGCTATTGGTATATTGCGGCAAGGCGTAGCACGAAAGAATATGATGAGCTTCTACCTGCATCACTGACTCCAAAAGGAGGGGGTTGTCTCGACAATGGTCGGTAAAAAAATCCTGTGCTTCAATAAAATGATGTAGTGCTGAAAGTGTTTCGTGATCACCAGAAGAAAGAAGCAAGTACGAAAGTGTTGAAAGACTTTCAAGTTGATCTGGGGTTAGCGCTAAGGCTTCTTTTAACATCTTTATTGCCGATATTAGAGCGCCTTGCTCAATATAAATACGCGCTTGTAAGATGTAAACACCCGCAAACTTCAATTTACCCGCTATTTTTTTTATCAGAGATAGCGAAACGGAGTAGTGGCCTTCATTAAAAGCTTCTAAGGCGTTAAAGTACATTTTCCAGTTTTTGTCATGCGAGAAACCAGGGAAAAGTTTTTTGATATGCTCTATTTCTTCAGTCATACGTTGTTTTTGTAAAGATTCCAAAGATCCAGTTACTTCATGTGTACACATTTTAAGTCATACCTTTTCTCAACCGTGTGGGTGCTTTCTGGAACTTGCCGACACAAAATTGTACATGAAAGGCTCAGTCTGTTGCTCTCTTTGGGGGCTACTTTGGTGTCATTATTTCGCCATGCCTTTCTTTTGAGGCGCTGACGGCCTCCACTGGGAGACAGAGACGTAAATTTGTTTGAGCGTCAAGGTTTAAAAAACGCTGACGAATTTTCCAGGGTTTTGGCCAATAGTTATTGAAATGACTGGGCGTTCTCTTCACCCACCCCAGTGGAATACCCTCAAAAGAAACCCATTGCCAGGGAGATTTGCTCACGCTGGTATTGCTGTCTAAAGGGAGTGCTTCACCGTATAAGTAGTGGAGCGCCATATCAAGATCCAGGGGGTGCTCCGCAAAGACGGAGGCGTTGGGTTTGAATAGATCGGATAAGAGCCATGGCAACTCGGGGGCCCACTGTTTTCCTTTTAAGCTGGCGAGCGGCATTGCCCCCTGCACCTCACGCATGTGGGCGCGTAAATCTTTTAAAAAGGCCTGTTGAGACGCTGGCCAATAGACAATGTCACTGCCTGTATTGATCAGGTCTTGCTCCAATACCCCTGATGCTGAAGATAAAGTCAACCATTGTTTTATCTCCTGAGGCAGGCTTGCAGTGCTGGGTTTTTTTGTGGATTGGCGCTGTTTTTTCTTTTCGCGGATCGGTCTCCGGGTAGGCGTCGCCTCTGTTTTTTTTATTACACAAAGTGAAAAACCTTCGCCCTGCATGCGGTGAGGCAGGCAGCGATAGATCCCGTTTTGCGCGTGAACCCCCCACGCCTCAGGAAACTGCAGTGGAACAATGTCAAAACGCAGATGTACACCCAGCGTTTGAAGCAGTTTTTCGTTTTCTTCAGTATTCCAGGTGCAGGTGCTGTAAATTAAAATACCGTTTTCTGCTAAGCAAGGCCAAATATCCCGAATAATTTGTTCCTGGCGTTGGCCGCAGAAGGTGACCTGTTGCGCCGACCATTCTCCGATGGCTTCGGGCTGGCGGCGAAAAAGTCCTTCACCTGAGCAAGGCGCATCAACGACAATGACATCAAAAGTATGGACCAGTGCTTGAAAATCAGCGGGTTGGTTTTGAGAAATAAAAACACGGTTGCTGCCCCACTTGGTTATATTTTCTTTTAGAATTTTGGCCCGTGCAGGCACGACTTCATTGGCGACCAGGCAGCTGGTGTGAGGAAGCTTGCTTTTGAGAAGGGTGCTTTTACCTCCCGGGGCGGCACAAAGATCCAGGACGCGTGTTGCCTGTTGCCATTCGGGGAGCTGTTGTAGTGCTGCTCCTAAGAGCATACAGCTGGCGTCTTGAACGTAGTAAGCGCCGCTGTGAAAACGCGGATCCAGGGTGAATACGGGGCGTTCTTTGAGGTAGATGCCCTGGCTACACCAGGGCACAGAATAAAATTGTGCCTGTGATATAGGTGCCCGTTTTAATTTTCGGGGATTTAAACGCAGACTGACAGGCGCGGGTTGATTCTGGGCATTAAAAAAATGCTGCGCTTCGGGACCTAATAATTCACGCATAGCTATGGTAAAATCAGGAGGAAAAGTAGCTGAAACGGATGACATGCGAACCTTCTTTGCAGTGTTTTAGAGACTCAGTGTAAAGCTTAATTCATTATTTAGTATAGTTTAAATCACCCTTAACCAAACCATGACATGTATTTAGCTTCTATAAGGCATAATAGAAGTATCAAAGCGTACAGATACCGAAAGAGGAGACAGACAATGAAGCAGAGCCAAATTCTTCAACTGATTACCACATCCATGGCAGCGGCCATTTTAATGAGCAGCTGCGGCGGCCGCGCTCCCGGTGTTGGTGTCGGTGGCGCTGATGTACCGACTGGCACCGCGCCTATCGCTGATGCTCCTAGCTACTCTGACCCCGGCTCTTCAAATCCTGGCTACTCTGACCCCGGTTACTCTGATCCTTACCAACCTCCTACCAATATCAATCCTGGTGTTCCTATGCAGCCCACCGGCCAACCCAACCCTAAAATTGGCGATTACAAAGTCGATGACGAAATTCTTAATGACTGGCAAGCTCGCGGCATCGCGGTTAGCGGTGGTAGTGTTTACATTGCTGCAGTAGACAAAAGCGGCGTTTCTCGTAAAGGAACGGTTCTGAAAATGAACGCATCCACCGGCAAAATCGAAAAAAACCTGGGCTCTAGCTTACTCGGCCTTCGTTACAAACTCGACAGCACGCTAATGGGTGTTGCCGTAAGCGGTGGCAACCTTTACGCCGTGGACAGCAGCAAAGGACTTTACTCTATTACGACTTCAGGCTCTGACATCAAAGAACTTAAGGGCACTGGCGCTGTCGACATTGCTGGTAACAACAGCGGTCTGTTTTTAGCTGCTAACGGTCAACTTGAGCGCAGCAGCATGACCGGCACCAGCCGCTCTCCCATGAATGGCTTAACCGCCACTGCCGGTGTAGGCGCTGACTCTCGTGGAAATGCTTACTTTGTGAACAACACCCGCATCGGAATGGTTGACGCAATGAGTGGTCAGGCCCGCGACGTCATTATGCAAGGTCTAAACGGCGCCATCGACGTTGCTGGCGATGGCCGCAACGGAGATATTTATGTACTGGAGCAGAGCGAAGTAAAACGCTTTAGCGCCACAGGCCAACTCGTAGCCCAGTTTGCTCACGGTGCTTCTAAATCATTTGGTATCGCTGTTGATGAAACTGGTAACGTCTATGTATCTGACTTTGGTGACACCAGCAAAACCTCTAAAATTATTAAGTTTGGTCCTGCTGACAGCATGATGGGCGTTCCCGGTGCTGTTCCTCAACAAATGGGTGCTTACGGTGCGCCTCAACAGCAGTACGGTGCTTACGGAGCGCCTCAACAACAACAGCGCTTACGGTGCCTATGCTGCTCCCCAGCAAGCCTATAACCAGCCTGCAGCCTACGGCGCTTACGGTGCTCCTCAACAACAACAGCCTGCGCGTTATCAGCAGCCCGTTGTAAACAATAACCGTCGCTATTAAGCACGGTTAAGCCTTGCATGGGTAAGGCTTTTTAACAGTTTTTTTTAATCTCTACGCTGCGGGTGACTCGATTCACCCGCTTTTTTTTGTCTGTTTTTTGCTTTAGCACGTGCGCCAGAGTTGATTTAAGTAGCGATTTTCGTATAGAAAGTCGTCGCAGTGCTGGCAAATCGTGGGCTTATGGGTGCGCATACCCTGGCGAAAAGCCCGGTATTTTTCGCCCTGCCAGATCTCACGAAAACCTGTGGCAGGCGCTTCAGAAAGCCGATCGATATGTTGTTTCTCGCCTTTGAGCATGCAGCAGGCAAAGACCCGCCCATCGGCACCAATGAGACTGTGGAGCCAGGGCACGAAGCACAGTGCGTTATCATACAGTCCCAGGGCGTAGTGGCCCTCCGCAGCCCGGTGGATTTCTGGCGGGGCCTGCCCAAAAGGGTAGGCATCCTGAACGCTTTTAATGAGACCCAGACTCAGGGCTTCGCGCGCAAACAGGGGAGCAATTTCTGCATTGTATTCTGCAATTTCTGCAGCGTTCAGCCGCAAGGGGCGGTCATCGGTGTGAAGGTCATCGACGGGCAATAAACGAATGCTGTCGATGCCCAGCGCTTTAGCGGCGCGCGGATAATGCAGGATTTCACGAAAATTGTCGCGGGTGAGTACGGTGTTGGTACGTAACTTAACCGGGCGATCCTGGGCCGCGATCGCTTCACGGATATTCTCAAGACCCTGCATTAGCTTTTCCCAGCTATCGCGGCCTCGTATTTGGGCAAAGGTTTCTGTCTTGAGACTATCAATGGATAGCGTAATATTACTCAGGCCGGCTTTAATGAGGTTGCGACTGCGAGAGCGGTTCCAGAGCGTGCCGTTAGATACCAGAGAAACGTGCAGGCCGTGGCGGGTTAAGTAACTGACGGCCTGATCTAAAAAAGGAGACATTAAAGGTTCTCCTCCAGAAAAGTGCACTTTTTTGGTTTTTAGCGCGATTAAATCATCGAGCACTCCCTGGAGTTTAGGCCAGGTATCAAAATAGTTGGGGCGTGGGGGAGCCTCTCCTTTAATGCGCCATTCGGAGCACATCACACAGGCCAAATTGCAATACCAGGTGAGCTTGATCTTTACGCTCAGCGGACGAATTCCCTCACCACTGGCCAGGCCCTGTTTTAATTTTTTGGGACGTTCTCCAAAATAGCGATCTAATTTATACATCTTAATGAACGTCCGCGCCGGTCAGCAAGGCTTCCATTTGGTCCGCTTTCTGTGCTACCTGTAAAATCGCCTGTTGAAGAAATTCGACTTCGGCGGTGTCAGCCAGCTGGTTTTCGCAGACGACAAACATTTGTTCTTCTCCCAGGGTGTCTAGCCCCATTGCTCCACAGCTGTAATCACTATTTTCTTCCAGAGCAAGCGTGTAGAGTTCGGGGTTATCCGCACCGCAGTAAGACAAGAGTGAAATCAGTTGATTCCCTGCTGGATCTTGTCGATCAAAACGAATATGTACCGTTTGCTGACGACCTTTAGGAAGCTGTAGTCTTATCTTGGCTTTGTTCTCTGAAAGCTCTGGCTCAGACACCAGGGAAAGGGCTTTAACGACGCTGGTTAAGAGTGTTTTTTCCCAGTCGGGTTCTCGTGTGGCACGGTAGGCTTTTGTTTTTTTAGGAAGTTCGTGATTGGCCAGGTGGCTTCCCATCTGGCATAGGCCTTGCAGGGTCGTGCTTAAGACTTCAGTGGTCAAGGTTTTAAAGTCGAGTATGCTCAATAAACAAAGCTGTGGCGACCCCGCGTTTTTTTGCAGGATATAAGCGAAGCGACCGTGGGCGAGGGCTGGGTTGGCTTTGAGTAAGCGCAAGGGACTGGGTGCCTCACCCAGCAGTGGCATACGAATACCCAGCCGTTTTTCACCCGCATGCACTTTGACATCCAGCCAGAGTAAATGCTCGGTATTGTCTTGGGTAAGGCGTAGTTCGAGTGTTGTCTCTCCCAGACGCTCTGTTTTTAAGGCCCATTCACTTTGATCCAATAAACGTTGCAATTTGCCCAGGTCATTGGCTGCTTTTGGTGATGTAGGTGGATGAGAGGGAGAGGGATCTGCGGGGGGAAGCGGTGTTTGTCGCCGGTGAACTTTGTTGCGGTAGCTTTTTTTTAGCAGGGTCGCAAGAGAGCGTCCATGAGTGGGCGCGTGCTGAATCAGATCGGTCTCGCTTTCACAAAGATCTTCGCGGAGATTAAAGTGCTGTCCCGGTAAAAGATCGTAAATGACGGTATTGGGTGCCATTCGCGCCTTTCCAATTTCCTGGAAGCGCACCACGGTACCTCCCTTTTCTTTGAGCTTATCGATACAACGCAGGCGCAAGGTGGTTCCATCAATCAGCATGAATTTAAGGTTTGCCCAGGCAAACTTATAGTAAATTTTTTTTGATCCTGAATGAGGGCTGGTTTTGCGTTTGTAGATGTCTTCGTTTTTGCGCTTCCCGTGGTCAATCACGCCTTTTAAGCCCGAATCAGGATGCAGGTCTTCTGAAATAGTGGTGAAAAAAGTGTTCAGCATTTGCCCTTTGGCTTCTTGCAGCCGCGCCTTATTTAACTTCCCGCCATAGACCACGGCGATAGCAGAGAGCATAACGATAACGCCGATGCCCCAGAAGATCACAATAACTCCCTCATCGTCACCAAACCCAAACTCGTTAAATAAAAAAAAGGCCACCATAACTCCCAGGAGACTCGTGATGATTAGCCACTGTTTACGATGTTTAGCATGGCGCGCTTTTAAGTTCACATAATAGGCTTGTTGTGCGGCAAAAAAATCGGGGATTTCGGGAGAGCGCAGATAAAGTTGGGCTAAACCGGTAGGATCTACCTGGGTGGTTTTTACCGATGAGGCCTGGACGCTTTTGTGCTTCTGCATAGATTCTCCCTTGTGTTTACTGTGCATGGTGCTGATGATAGGTTTTATTTATTATCGTACCATTCCTAAACACGCCCCTCATTAAAATTTTGTCCTAAATTTTTAGGGCGCTTTCAAATGCTAAAATACCTTTATGAATTTAGATTATGACTATATTATTATTGGTTCGGGTTTTGGTGGGTCGGTGTCGGCTTTGCGTTTGACCCAAAAAGGGTATCGCGTGGCGGTGATTGAAGTGGGTAAGCGCTTTCAAGATAGCGATTTTGCCAAAACGAACTGGGATCTCAAGCGGTTTTTATGGTTGCCTCGTGCTTTTTGTTATGGCATACAGCGACTGAGCTTACTCAACGATGTCATGATTCTCAGTGGAGCAGGTGTGGGCGGCGGTAGTCTGGTCTACGCGAACACGCTTTATGTGCCGTCGGAACGCTTTTTTGAACATCCGATTTTACAAGCCATGGGCGGGTCTAAAGGCTTAATGCCTTATTACAACCTGGCTCAGAAAATGTTGGGGGTCATTGAAAACCCTAAACTCTGGCCAGCCGATGCACATTTTCGAGAGACCGCCAAAGCGTTTGGCGCGGAAGAAACCTTCAAGCCCACACCCGTCGGCGTATTTTTTGGTGATGATGCCCAGGCAAACGCCGTCAACACGACGGTGCCGGATCCTTACTTTGCCGGAGAGGGACCAGATCGTCATCCCTGTAGCCATTGTGGAGCCTGTATGGTGGGTTGTCGGCACGGGGCTAAAAATACCCTGGTTAAAAATTATCTGTATTTGGCCGAGCAGTTGGGGGCTACCATTATCCCTGAAACCGAAGTGACTGCTATATTGCCCTTATCTGCTGACGGAGCGGCGGGCTATCGTATTAAAACCCGCCGAAGCACCCGCATCAACGGTCGGCCCCATGGCATGTTAACGGCCCGAGGTATTGTGTGCTCTGCCGGGGTGATGGGCAGTTTAAGCTTGCTTTTACAGGCCCGTGAAAAAGGCTGGCTTCCCCGCTTGTCTCAGGCGCTGGGACAGCGGGTGCGCACCAATAGTGAAGCGATTTTAGGCGCAATTTCTCGCGATAAAACCGTTGACCATTCTCAGGGCATTGCCATCACCTCCAGTATTTACCCCGATGAACACAGTCATATTGAACCCGTACGCTATCCGGCGGGCTCTGATGCCATGGGCTTATTGGCCACATTGCTCACCGATGGGGGAGGAAAAGTGCCGCGACAACTGCGTTTCGTCGCCAATATTTTACGGCAGCCCCTTGATTTTTTAAGCACGCTTTCCCCCCGCGGGTTTGCTAAACAGGGCATTATTGTGCTCTTTATGCAAACCCTGGATAATAGCCTAAAGGTCTCTCGCAAGCGCGTGTGGTGGAAGCTGGGCCGTAAAGGTCTCAGCTCGGCTCCCGAAGGCGGCGTTAAAGCACCTTCTTATATTCCTCTGGCCAATGATTTTACCCGTAAGTTGGCAGAGCAAATGAATGCAGTCCCCGGATCCTCGATTAATGAAGTACTCCTGGATATTCCCACGACCGCTCATATTCTGGGCGGCTGCAGCATTGCTACCCAGCCGGATCAGGGCGTGATTGATCTGCAGCACCAGGCTTTTGGATACCACAATTTATTGGTGTGTGATGGCTCGATGATTCCTGCCAATTTGGGGGTAAACCCCAGCTTAACGATTACAGCACTCACAGAGAGAGCCATGTCTTTTGTTCCCCTTAAGCCGGGGGCGACCATGCGCTGGCTAAAGGTAGATCCGCTGTGGGATACTGCCGCTTTAATTTTACCCTCGGAGAACGTCAGAGAGTACTTCAGAGAATACTTCAGAGAGTACTTCGGAGAATACTGCTTTATGAATACACATCTGACAGAATCCGTGACGTTTACGGCCCTGGAAGCTTTTCAAAACGAAGGTACACAAGGTTTTGAGACCCGGCTGGTGCAAAAAAACCTGAGTGATTTACCCACTTACGATGCGTCAGAGCCCAGTCTTATTGTTCGGGTACACTATTCGTCTTTGAATTACAAAGACGCGCTTTCTGCTGCGGGCAACAAGGGCGTCACTCGCCAGTATCCTCACACGCCAGGCATTGATGCTGCAGGAGTGGTTAGCCATAGCGAGGACTCCCGCTTTGTGGTGGGAGATTCAGTGATTGTGACCAGTTACGATCTGGGCATGAATACGGCTGGCGGTCTGGCCGAATATATTCGCGTTCCTGCGGCCTGGGCCGTGCCTTTACCCGACGGAATGTCTCTGGCGAACAGCATGATCTGGGGAACAGCGGGCCTAACGGCTGCGATTGCCATTGCAAAAATGCAGGCGGTGGGCCAGGATCCCAGCCAGGGTCCGGTGGTGGTCACGGGGGCCAGTGGCGGTGTTGGATCCCTGGCCGTTTTATTATTGGCGGATCTGGGATACACCGTATGGGCAGTCAGCGGTAAGCCTGAGTATCATGAGACCCTGCTGTCGCTCGGCGCAGAGCGCTGTTTGTCTCGAGCAGAAGTCGACGATCAAAGCGGCAAGCCTTTGCTTCGTCCCCGCTGGGCGGGTGCCATTGATACTGTCGGGGGCAATACGCTATCGACGCTGATTAAAGCCTGTGATAAAGAAGGGGCGATTGCCGTCTGTGGTCTGGTGAGCTCACCGGTCTTTGAAGCCACGGTTTACCCCTGGATCTTAAACGGTATTCAGCTGCTGGGCGTCGATTCAGCCACTTACCCGGCGAAACGCAGAGCCGACCGCTGGCAGGCGCTTGCTCTGCGTACATCTGCTCTGCAAACAAAACTTCAGCAACTGACCCATGATTTATCTTTGGCAGAGGTGCCTGACGTGCTTTCTGACATGCTGGCAGGTAAAAGTCGCGGACGTTATCGGGTGCTACTGACTTCATGACGGCTTCTCCCCATGTGCAGCAATTGTATCCCGCCATGCAGGCGTATTTTCCTGAGGAAGTACTCGCCCAGCTCAAAGTGATCGGTGAAGTCGCCGATATTTACCAATGTCCGCTGTACTTGATCGGGGGAAGTGTCCGCGATATGCTCTTGCCGGGGCGTTCCTTTGACTGGGACTTAGATATGATGAGTGCCGATTCTCGCTTGATGGATGTGGCTCAGGACCTTCACCAGCGTTGGGGTGGGAGTTTTCAGCAGTTTGAGCAGTACGGTACGGCGAAGCTCCGTCTTGGTGTTTTGGAGTTAGACTTTGCAAGGGCCCGCACCGAGGTGTATACAGAGCCGGGAGCCAATCCGGTGGTGGCTTTTGCCAGTGTCAAAAAAGATCTGGTGCGTCGTGACTTTACCATTAATGCGATGGCGATCTGTTTGAACGCTGAGCACTTTGGAGAGGTTTTCGACCCTTTTGAAGGGCTCGAAGATCTTTACGGACGTCGTCTGCGTGCGCTGCACTCGCAAAAATTCATAGAAGATCCTGTACGCAGTTGGCGTGCGGTGCGCTTTAGTGTGTCGCTGGGGTTTGCGTTGGTTCAAGGAACCGTGCAGTGGATTAGCGAGGCCATGGGTTCGGGTTTGTTTGATGGCTTTGTCAATGCGCGTATTGTGCGGGAATTGCGTAAGGTACTCGCGGCCCCCGACCCCCTCCCCTATTTTGAAAGTTTAGCCGCTTTGGGGGTTTGGCGTTGCCTGGGAAGTATGCACTTTTGGGGCCCTGACTTTGTGCAGTTTTGCCGGGCGGTGCCGCGCTGGCGCATGTGTTGGAACCCCGAGCTCGCACCATCCGTCTATTTACTCGGTATCCTGGCTTTTTTACAGCCTGTTGAAGTGGAGCGGCTTTTGCCGCTTTTGGAAATGAGTAAAGCAGAGTCGGCGGCCTGGGAAGCCTGGTGCGTTTTTGATCCCGCCGCGTTGGAGCTCGCCAGTAAGACAAGCCCGGCGGCCGTGCATGCGCTATTATCCGATCTACCGCCTTTGTGTTGCTGGTTAGTCAGTGCTTTTTATACCTATTCCCCTTTGCATCACGCGTTGCACCGCTATGCCCATGAGCTTCAGCACGTGCGTTTAGCAATCACCGGAAAAGATCTGTTACGGTGGACGTCTGCGGGACCGCATCTCAAGGTGCTTTTGCAGCAGCTGCTATCCGCCAAGCTCAATGGTGAACTCTTGACCCGTGACGATGAGCTTGTGATGGCGCAGCATTTAGTCCACCGGGAGTCTATAACAGGGCTATAATAGAAAAAAAGGAGCGCTTATGCTTTATACTTCTGACCCGGTACAATTGTTTACCCTCGTCAGCATCTTTATTCTCTCTATTGGGCTCCACGAGGCAGCCCATGCTTACGCCGTTAATTTCTTTCGGTGACTCCACGCCCGCTGACCAGGGGCGATTGACGCTGAATCCCTTTGCCCACCTGGATATGATGGGCTCTATTATGTTGGTGATGGTGGGGTTTGGTTGGGGAAAGTCAGTGCTTTATAATCCCAATAACTTACGGAGTAAGCGGCTCAGCCGTCTCACCATGGAGCAGATTATTGCGGCAGCGGGGCCGATGGCAAATTTGGCTCAGGTCATTGCTTTTGTGGCGTTATTGGTGGTAAGTACCGCCATTCCCGCCACATTCAACTGGAATATTCAGGGCTTACAGCAGACCCTTATTATGGGCGCCATGCTCAACGCGCTGCTCATGTTTTTAAACCTGACGCCCATTCCTCCCCTGGATGGAAGTAAAGTCTTGCGGGCTTTCTTGCCTTATAAGCTGATGCAAAAATATGATGGACTTGAGCCTTATGGCTTTGTTTTACTCATGGCTTTGTTTTTTTTACCCGGGGTAAGCACCGTGTTTCAGAGCTATCTACACGGTGCGAGCGCGCTTTTAGTCAGTGGCCTCACCCGTTTATTCACTTTTTAGGCGCTTACAGCTGCTTTCTAAGCGGAGCTCGCAGGCCTGTTGAAAGGCTTCACGGGCTTTATAGGTTTCGTTTTGACGCTGGTGTACCATGCCCTGCATTTCGTATGCCCGGGCGAGATCCTGTTGGAGTGGCGCATTGATCATATTCAGCTGATCGAACAGTCTTCCGGCCTGGGTATAGTAACTTACCGCGCGGTTAAGGTGCACCAATGCTTCGGATGCGCTGGTGTTAAAGCTGGCCCGGCCTTCGGTATAAGCGAGTAAGCCCAAATTATAAAAAAACTGTACTCGCTCAGGATAAACCAGCTGCTCTGCATCAGGGGCTAAACGCTCGTAGTTTTGTTTCGCTTTGAGTAGGGATTCGGTCCAGCGACCGGCATCTAAGTCTTCTGCGCTGGCTTCAAGCCAGAGATCCCCTTTTAGACGCAATAATCGGCTTTGCTGCCGGATGTCAGGGGCTTTGGCCAGCGCCTGATCGAGAACACCGTGCGCCTTTTTCAGTTGTTGCAGCTGCCGCGCAATCTGGGCGGTTTCTAAGGCATACTGCGGCGTAGGGTAACGGGCATACAACGCTTCGTATTGACCCAGTGCCACCTCTGCCTGGGCTGTATCAAGCTTTTCTGAGAGAGACGCCTGTTGAGCCGATAAAAAAGCTTGAATATATTGTAACTGCTGGTGTTCAGGGTGTTGCTCACGGGCCTGGCTCAGTCGGGTTTGCAGGTCTGCATAAAGGTTTTTGTCATTGCTTGTACGGGTGCTCAGGTCCACCAGGGTAATCAGCAGTTCTGGCTGAGCAGGCTGCCTTTGCAAACCATTTTCTAAGCGCTCCAGGGCCGCTTTGCTCTCCTTTTTAAAAAAGAAGTCAAACTCGGCCTGAGCAATATTGGCCTGAATATTTTCAGGCGCGCGGGTGAGTGCCTGGTTGAGATAATTCTCTGCGGTATCAAAACGGTTTAAAAAGACAAAGTGAATTTCAGCTAACTCTAACCAGCCGTTGACACTCTGTGGGTTATTTTGCAGCCAGCTCTCGTAGGCTTGCCCAAGTGCCATTGCCCTGCGTTCAATGTTCTGCTGTTGATCCAGTTGAGCGGGCCCTTTGAGGGTGGGATCCCGGCGGGCCCAGTCTTCACGTAGCTGTACCAGGGCTGGGTAATGGGGGCTGTCACTGCGAACGGCGTTGGCTCCTGAGCTGACCGCATTATTTTGCGCCTTTGCGCTCAGGCTAAACGTTGTCGAAGAAATACCCAGTATCAGGCACAAGACCAGAGAGCGGGTCGAAAAAGGAAAATATCGTTTCATGGGGAGATCTTTCTCTTTTTGGGTTTCCAAAAGGTCAGGCTATTCTCCTGATGATAAGCGACATGGGCGAGTGTCGCAAGGCTTAAGAGGGCCCAAAACCAATGTTTTTTTGTAGCGTGCGCTTTTTTTACGTTTAAGCGCCGGTCTGTACCGTAAGGTAAGGTTAGTTCTTCTCTATTTTGATGGTCGGGAACTTTTGCTTTGCGTTTATGGGCGTCCACCGCGCGCCAGTCCACAATATCGTCCTTGGGGTAAGCGGGGTAAGGGAGATCTAGCTCGAGTAGTCGTTCGAAGTCGGTGATGCCATGGGTTTTGACGTATAGCGTTTTACGACTATGCGCGATATAAAAGAGTTTAAAGTGAAAAAAACTTTTGGTGACCACGATATCGGCTGCTTTAACATTGAGCCCAAGATCCTCGTAAAAATCAGGTTTAATGGGCATGGCCTGACCTTCGGTGAGCACTAGCTTTACGGCGCCAAGGTCAAGAGCGACTACTTTTCCAAAAGAACGGGTTCTTTGTTTTTGAAGCAAGGTTCCACTAATGGTCAAAGCGGGGTTGAATTCGGGCTGTAGACGCCCGCCCACGGCAAGAGATACTTGATCACCCGCCGCTTTTTCCCATAACTCCGCTACCGCTGCCGGATCCCGCAGTGGGTACAGTGAAATTAAATCACCGGCGTTTTCCAGAAGGGCTTTAAGCAGGTTTGTGTTTTCTCCCGTACCGCCGGCTGCGACGACATCAGAAGTATCACAAACTGCAATGGAGCCGAGTGACCGAGCCAGCCTGGCACTTCTTACTTTTTTAAGCATTTCAGGAACGCTCAGTGGCGGCTGAGGCTGTTTTTTGCGCAGTTGCCAACATCGTTCAGCCAGCTCATCAGCCAGCTGTTCAGCTAGCTTTTCATCTTTATCGGTGGTGACTTGAATTGCCCAACCCACTTCTGGGTGGGCAATAAAGGGGTGACACATAAAGAGATTGACGGCCAATACCTGCGGGTGCTGCTCTATCTGCTTGATGCGCTGAAAAAGGGGGCGCATTGGCTGTAACATGCTGAGGTTGTTTCCTCCGGCGAGCAAAAGCGGTAAGCTACGCCAGGCTTTGACGGGAGTGACGCTCTCTTTGAGGTAATCAATTAGCAATTGGCCGGTTTTTAGCCCCGTGCGAAACATATCGTAATGGGGATTCGTGTGGTAGGAACAGCAAATATCAATGGCCTCATGTTTGGCACGGGTGTAATTGGCGTGTAGATCAAAACTCACCGCGACGGGAAGATTGCCCACGGCTTTACGCATGGCCTCAATAAGATAGACTTCGGCGTCTTCAATACCTTCTACAGCCATGGCGCCGTGTAAAGCCAAATAAACGGCGTCAACAGGCTCCGCCTCTCTCAGTCGCTCACAAAAATCGTTCACGAGGGCATCAAAGAAATAGCGCTCAACGGGTCCGCCGGGGACACTCCAGGCACTAATCAGAGGAACCACCTGAATGGCCACATCGGCTTTTTGTACCGCCTGCATAAACCCCGAAAGCTCCATGTTTTTGAGGTATCCATCGATCTCCCAGGTGTTGGTCTCACAGAGTTTAAGAAGTGCAGGCCCCGCAGCGAGATGGCAGCGCATAAAATCGGTTTCGGTGGTTAAGACGCTTGAAAAACTGTTATTCTCCTGCATCAATCGTCCAAAGGCAATGCGTACGGGTAGGGGATCGTTCATGAATACGCCCCGGTTAACTGCTTTAAAAGCGTCTCGGCCAGGGACCAATCCACTTCTTCAGGGGACTTAATATTCTGACATAGCGTGCTCAACAATTCCTTTTGTAAGCGTCCTTGCCGCTGGGCCTGGGCATAAGGAACCCGCTGAAAAGAGACCATGTGGTAGCGTGAGGCAAATTGTTCTGGGTAGCGCTCCTCCAGTGCCAGGGCCACTTTTTTGTGGAGCAAAAAGGTAGGGTCTGCGACGGTGTCTCGCATCTCAATGAAATTATCGAGCGCCATGTCAGCAATGGCATCAGCATTGGGCTTGCGATCGGTGTAAAAAGCCTTAAAGGTCGCCTCAAGGTTTTGGGTTCCGTGGGTTTTTAGCGCCTGATTGAGCAAGGTGCAGTCTTCAAAAGCCGCGTTCATACCCTGTCCAAAAAAGGGCACAATGGCGTGGGAGGCATCGCCGATCAAGAGCAGTTGATCTTTGACATACCAGGGATCGCATCGCAGGGTAGAGAGGACGCCGGTGGGATTCTGCGCAAACTCTGTCAGGTAATCGGGAGCAAGGGCCGGCACGTCGGGAAAGTAGACCTCAAAAAAGTCCTTGATGGCTTGTTTGTTTTGGAGCTGATCAAAGCTGACCGCTCCTTCAAAGGCTAAAAAGAGGGTGCAGGTAAAGGTTTTGTCAGGGTTGGGTAAGGCAATCAGCATGAAGTTTTCCCGTGGCCAGATGTGCAAGGCGTCCGGCTCCATCTGAAATTGTCCATCGGCACCTGCGGGAATGGTGACTTCTTTATAGCCATGGGGTAAATAATCCTGATGATAATTGACCCGAACCCGTTGGGTGAGAGACTGGCGCAAAGCGGAGCCTGCGCCGTCAGCACCAATAACGGGAGCCTTTTGAAGAGCATACTGCCCTTGAGGCCCCTCCATGAGCGCCTCTCCTTGTTTGAAGTCGTACCCCAGACAGCGCTGCTCAAAGTGAATCGTTACGCCTGCCGCTTCTGCAGCCTCTAGTAGCACTTCATTGAGATAGCTACGCGAAATAGAGTTAATGTGTTCATGGGGCTGGCCATAGGCTTGATAGGTTAATTGCGAGGCGCGGTCATGCATCATGCGCCCGCGCATGGGGAGTGCTCGCTTTAAGACCTGATCTTTGAGACCGACTTCTTCAAGGGCAAAGAGTCCTCGGGCTGAAAGGGCCAGGTTAATGGAGCGCCCGGCGGGTAACTCTATCTTTCGCATATCTTGACGGCGCTCGTAAAGGTCGGTGCGATAACCGTTTTGTGCTAAATATAAAGCCATTAGGGTGCCGGCTAAGCCTGAACCGACGACATGAAAATCTGTGGTCACGAAAATCTCCTACTGTGGTGCTGTGATGCCGAGCGTGCTTAAACCTGTGCTTAACTCCTCGGCTGCGTCATATACTTCACTAAAGGTATTGTAAAGCGGGACAGGGGCCATACGGATAATGTTGGGCTCCCGCCAGTCACAAATCACGTCTTTGGCCATGAGGTACTCATACAGGGAGCGGTCTGCACCCGCGATTTGCAACGACAACTGACACCCTCTCTCAGAGGGCTCTTTCGGCGTAATCACCCGTATTGCCGATTGTTTTTCAAACAGAAAAGCGAGGTAGCCCGTCAGGAGCTTGCTTTTGGTGCGTAGCGCCTCCATACCCACTTCGTCAAAGACCTCCATCGAGGCTCTTAAAGCTGCCAGCGCGAGTACCGGTGGGTTACTGAGCTGCCACCCCTCCGCTCCCGGAATGGGCGAAAAGTCAGGGGGCATTTTAAAGCGTGTGGCCTTATCATGGCCCCACCACCCCGCAAAACGGTTTAAGGAAGCTTGTCCATGACGCTCGTGCACAAAACAGGCACCCACACTGCCGGGGCCCCCATTTAAGTATTTGTAAGTACACCAGACGGCAAAGTCGACGTTCCAATCGTGCAGCTTCAGCACCATATTACCTGCCGCGTGGGCCAGATCAATGCCGATTAAGCAGCCTTTTTCGTGGGCAGCCCTGACCAGTGCCCGCATGTCTAATACCTGGCCACTAAAATAGCTCACGCCTCCCAATAACACCAGGGCGACATCGTCTCCATGGGTTTCAATTGCCGCTAAGAGACGCTCTGTGCTGACACGGTCCTCATCAGGGGCGGGTTGAACCTCAATCAGATCATGCTCGGGGTCTAATCCATGGTGTTGTAATTGGGAGACGACTGCGTAGCGATCGGAAGGGAAAGCATGGGCTTCAATTAATATTTTGCAGCGTTCTTCGCGGGGCTGAAAAAAAGAAACCATCATCAGATGCAGGTTCACGGTCAGACTGTTCATGACAACCACCTCCTGGGGGAGTGCACCCACGAGCGTTGCCATGCTTTGGGTTAAGCTTTCGTGATAGCTCATCCAGGGCGTCGGCGCATCAAAATGCCCTTTGACGCCGAGTTGTTCCCAATAGTCTAACTCAGCATTGATTTTATCGCGCGCCAGTTTGGGCTGTAAGCCGAGAGAGTGTCCGCAGAGGTAGATGCTCTGGCCGCGATGCTTATGGCCCGGAGGCAAATGAAAGCGCGAGCGGTATTCGTGCAGCACGTCATTATTGTCCATGAGTTCTGCAAAACTACGCTGGGTACGGTATTTCATAAAGGGGCCTCTTTAAAGGGTTGGTTGGTATCATATATACCCTATTTTAAAGGCTTTGACGCAAAAGGCGCATGACATCTTTCCCGGGATCGTGGCGATCGTAGGGCTGTAAAAAGTCATAGTGGGTGCGGGGATTTCCCTTTGCATCTACCGTGGGTACACGACCTAAGTATACGCCATCTCGAACGTGCTCCCGTAACCATTGATAATCAGGATCCATGCCATACAGATCTCTAATATGCCCCAGCTCTTCGTGAGAATAAATACGGCGACTGGGAATATGATAATGCGCCTTTAAGGTGCGAATCAGATCAATCACGGCCTTAAGCTGGGCCGTGTTTTTCTGGGCGTAGCGGGTTATAATACTGCCCGTTTTGATTTGCTGATCACCGTCCCAGAGACTCGCATTGCCTACAATTTCAATGCCCACTGCAATATCGTCTAAGCCGGCCTGTCCTTTACTGATCCGATTTAAAGGCCCATATTGGTAAATGTCTCCCGCAGGATCCACGGCAAAATGGGTCCAGATTCCCCCCAGATAAGCGTCATTGGTATTGCGGTCGAAAATACTGAAGGCATGAGATTCTGCTTCGCCTTCGGTACTGTGCACAATAATGGCGCGTGGCTCAGTATCGGTTTCCATCACACAGCAACTGTTAAAGCGATGTTGAAAAGAAAAATTGACGCCCGCGCGTCGAAAGGCAGCCTGCTCAGGTTCTCTAAAAATCACAATGGGCTTCGCAATCACTTTTTTACCGCTCAAAGTGGTGTTAAGCCATGTCACAATTGGAGCCCTCGGTGCTTTGGGCGGAAGCAAACTCTGTTGCCAGAGCCCCAGTTTTAAGCCCGCTCTCACGCCCAGAACCGGTGGGTGGGTCTGGTATTGAGCAACGGGCGGTGGAGGAGTCATCAAGCTTAAGGTCATCGCCGAGCCTATGAGTAAGCCAAGTCCTGGGCCGTAGCTCCACCGGGCTGGACGCGCCGTGGTGGTCAGCGTTAAGAGTAGGGGGGCTAAGAGCCAAAAGAAAACGGTGATAGCGTGATATAACATAGTAAACAGTTTGCCAGATTTCTAAGTCAGAGGTGAGTTTAAAATGAATGAAATAAAAACGATTCAGCCCGGCGTGTTTACTTTCTCTCTTGCTGAAAGAGAAGTGGCTACTTTGAGCTTTTCTGAAAGTGAATGTTTTTTAAACTTAAATGAAAACAATTACTATCAGTTTCATTATAAAGGGCTCAAGTCTTTAATTATTGAGGGCACTTCAGAGACTGTGGTTTATCAGCCCGGTCATAATATGGAAGAGATTCAGTCGATTTTAAATTCCATGGGAATTATACAAGGCACTTGTGTCGATATTGGTGCTCACAATGGTGTGACTTTCTCTAATACCTACCCTTTATTTAAAAGTGGGTGGTCAGGCTTACTTGTGGAGTGTAATAAAAGCCGCTTTGCGACCCTTGCACACCTTTATCGTATGATGAGTGAAGCAACTTTGGCCTGTACTTTTGTGACCCCAGAAAACGTGGTCTCTTTGTTAAAGGGCTTTAATATTCCTGAGAAATTTGATTTCTTGAGTATAGATATCGATAGTTACGACTACTTTGTTTTGGAGGCCTTGCTGTCCAGTTTTCGCCCTTCACTGATCGTTGCTGAAATTAACGAAGTGATTCCTCCTCCTTTAAAATTCGCCGTCAATTATGATCCTGACTTCAAACTCGATCTGACACAACGCTTTTATGGCCAAAGTCTGGCGCAACTCCATGCGCTCTGTGAGCGTTGCGGTTATCATATTTTGAGTATGCGTTACATGGATGTTCTCCTGATTGATAAAGCGTATACCGAAGGTGATGCCGTCGACCTGGACGCGATTTACAAGGCTGGCTTCAAAGATCGACGCGAAGGCCCCTCACCATTTACATTACCCTTTTGATGTGGACGCCTTACAGAACGCAACCCCTGAGGAAGCCTATCAGATAGTCAAAAAGGGTTTTTCAAAGTTTGAGGGTAAATTTGACCTCAGTTTGTAAATCTACTCTTTGAGTAAGCGCTTCAGAAAACGGTTTTCTAAGAACTTGGGGAAGTACCAGCTGGTGTGTCCAAAGAGCTTCATGAGCGCAGGCACAACCATCAATCGAATAATGGTGGCGTCAATAAAGATCGCCACCGCCAATCCGAAACCAAACTCTTTAATGACAATCAGGCGGGCAAAGGCAAAGCCTGAAAAAATGAGGATCATAATCAGGCCAGCACTGGTAATGATACCGCCCGTTTTTTCCATCCCTCTGGCGACGGCTTCTTCTGGATCACCACAGAGATCGTACTCTTCACGAATGCGGTTAATTAAAAAGATTTCGTAGTCCATACTCAACCCGAAAATAATACAAAATAAGATCAGGGGAGAAACAATCAACAGCGCACCCGGCACCTTCTCAATGCCCAATAAACTGGCGCCAATGCCCCGCTGAAAGACCAATACCATGCAGCCATAAGTGGCGGTGACCGATAGAATATTCAGCACAACGGCTTTGAGGGGGAGCAGAATGGATCCAAAAGAGTACATGGTCAATAAAAAGGTGGCCACAATGGTGACGCCAACAATCATGGGGAAGTAGTTGAAAATCGCTTCTTTCATTTCGAGAGGGACAGCGCTTAATCCTCCCACCATGATGTTGAGATTGGGGTAGCGATCGGCGACCTGGTCTCTAAAATCTCGAATTTCTTCAATGGTTTGAAGGTCGCGATCGGTGTATTCGTAGCCTTCGTACTCGTGAAAAATCGCTAAGACCCCTTTGTCCTCGTTGGCGCTCACAAAGGGGAGGTTTAGCCCTGGTTGAAACAACTGCATGTTTTGTACGCCGCCCGTGGCGGCAATACTATTATAAAGGGCCATATGATCGTTTAAAGACTGATCCACGTTAATCAGGCCAATGGTGTTGCGAATGGGCTCTAAGTGGTCCAGGGCCTTCATAAAAGTGTAGGCCTGTTTAACATTGTCTTCTAACCAAATGGGGCTATTATCTTTCGTTTCAAAAGTTACCACAATCGGGGCAAAGATGTTTCGGGGATCCATTTTAAGAATTTTTTCGAAGCCTTGTCGGGTTTCTAGACTTTCAGGCATGATCTGAATAGTGGGGTTCCAGACCTTCATTTCTAAGGCCACCAAACTCAAACTCAGCAGAACGCCAATGGAGACGAAGCTAAAAAACAAGGGGCGCTTCATAATGGAGTAACTCCATTTGCTCCAAAAACCGGGAGCGTTAAAGGTGCGCAGGCCCCATTCGCTAAAGCGTTTGGGCCAGTTGATTTTTTCTCCTATAATGGCCAGAAGAGCAGGCAAAAGCGTCAATCCAATGAGCACTGTCAGAGAGACGACCAATAAGCCACTGATGCCCAGAGAACGCATAAAAACCACATTGGGTACCAGTAATGCTGCCAGGCCAATACTCACCACAACACCCGAGTACATAATGGTTCGACCTGACGATTCCACGGTTCTTATGGCTGCTGTAAAGCGGTCGTGTCCATTGTCAAACAATTCTTCGCGGTAGCGATGTACAAACAGTAAAGAGTAATCAATGCCTACACCCAGGCCCAACATGGTAACAATATTTTGCGACAAAGAGGTGATGGGCAGGTATTGGGCTAAAATAAACAAAATACCGAGACTAAAGAGCACAGAGAACACGCCCACGATCAGAGGGAGTCCAGCAGCAATGAGACCACCGAACGCGAAAATTAAAATGATCATCGCCAGGGGTAAAATGCGCTCTTCGGTACGAAACCCATCGTGAGCACTGACGGTCGTTATTTCTCGGCTAAAGAGAGGTCCGCCGGTGAGCTGCATACTAAAGCTTTCGGGCACAGTGACCCCGCGTAAAGCGTCACTCACCACGACCGAGGTGCTGTCTGCTTCGGGAAAACTGCGGGCGTTTAAGCCGATGCTTATAAAGGTTTGTTTACCATCAGCACTGATCTGGTTAGACTGTTGCTCATAGGTAACCGGTACTGCGGCCTCGTCTAAATCGTTAATAACATCTAAATAACGCTGAAAAAGCTTTTGATACTCTGGATCTTGTAGGGTGTATTTGCTGCTTTCTAAAACCAACTGAACGCTATAGATGTTTTGTTGCGGAAAATCGGTGTTGAGCAGGGTTTCTTGCCGATTCATTTCAGTGCCTGTACCGCTGGCGACTTCACCCTGCAGGTGTTCGTGAAGATGCACGGCGCCATAAACCGCGGGAATGAGGAGTAAAATCCAGATAAGGACCACCAGAAAACGGTATTTAACAACTATCTGGCCTAGTTTTTTTAGCATGTAATTAGCTCGCGATTAAATTGGGATTAAGGTAAGGCATGAAGATTTCAGTATATCAGAGGGTTAGCCCTGACGCGGGTGATCTGCGTCCAGAAGCAATTGTAAAATGGCCTCTTCTTTTCCCATGAGATCGTTACGCACATAGACCTGGAGCTCTTGCATTTCAGGCGGTAGGTAACGATAGGGCAAATAGCTCAACACATTCTGTGTACAGCCCTGCAAGATCTGAGCCAGAGCATTCTCCTCCAGGCTTTGCCCTTTTAAGAGTTGTTGCAAATAGGTCATCACCTGTTCGCGATCCGAAAGGTCCTGGGCATAACAGCGCTCGTAAACCTTTTCACTAAAAAAGTGGATATCTTCTGGGGTCATGGCTTCGAAGTGCAGCCATTTTTGGGTGAGGGCAAAAAGAGTGTAGAGGGATTCGGGATTATGTTGATAGGCTAAGGCAAGGCTTAAGGTCTGTCCGATGGCGCCGACAGGAAGGGCGTTACGGTGCTGTAAAATTTCCAAAATATGCTTTAGGGCATCGGTGTCAGCGATGAGCGGCTGCTGTTGCCACCAGTTGTTGATGACGAGGGGCCAATCCCCCAGTACTGGCTCCCAAAGCGTTCTCCAAAACTGCTGATCTTTGACTGTGGGCGGCATTTGTTGCTGTAAGTGATTGAGTTGTGTGTACAGTTGATTGACGCCAGGGGTCCCGCTCACCAGCATGGCTTGTCTGACCAGCCCCCCGTAAAAACGCGGAGGGAAAAGCTGGGTGATCTCCATCCATTCCCCGGACTCTAACCCCGAAAGGCGATACTGATCTAACAGAAAACGCTGCCCCTGGGCAAGGGATTCCAGCAGGCCCTGCAGCACCTCGCGTACTCTTTGCTTTAAATGGTTTTTGCCCTGTAGCGTGGTTTCCATCAGCATTTGAATTTCTTGATAGGTGAGATCCCGTTCCGAAATGACTTCGTTTACCGCCGCAGGGGGAGGGGGAGCATGATTTTTTTCAAGATCGAAATTGGGGCCTTCTTCTTTGCTTTTTTCTCTTTGGGGATCATCATGGAGGTGTAGCTGTTCTGGCGTTTCCTCAAGCTCGTGCGTGAGGTCCTCTTTCTGAACGTCCTCTACGACCGTTTCTTTTTCAGACTTGATTTCTTTTTTCTCTCCCTGCTCTTCCCAGTTATCGATGAGATCCTCCATTGCCTCTTGATCTTCAATCAGATCCTCAATATACTCATCTTCCCGCTGCTCATGAAGCTCAGTGTGGATTTCGTTCTCCTCTAAAGTAAGCGTCTCTTTCGTTTGCTCTTCAAGTATAAGGCTTTGCGTTTCGGTGCGCATGTCCAGGTGAATATGTAAATGGGTAGTCAACAGTGTCGGAGCAGGAGACGTTGTATTGCCCAGTAGATTTTTTAATACGTCAGGAAACCCCTCCGCAGAAGCGCTATTATCGGGGGGTGCGCTGGCAGGGTATAATGGAGAAGCGGAGGAAGAGTCAGAAATACGCATGGTTTTTATTATATGAGACAGCAAACACAGGTATCAAGAGTACTTCCATTTTCTTTTGACTATCAGGGAGCGCATCCTGCCGGGGTTTGGTTGGCACATGCGCTACAGAAGCACAGCTTTCACGTTGCAACACCCTCTAGGTTTCCTCACGACCCGCTCATTTACGCTCTCGATCAATCCTTCTTAAGTGATCTTGCAGAGCCGATGCTTTTGTTTCCTTTGGAGTGGTGCGAGCAGTCTTTGACGGGACACGTGACTTATTCAGGTGGTTTTGATGCACAAATTGTTGATTCGTCAACAATCGCTATGGCGTGTTTGGATTTAGAGAAAATGAGAGAACATGTGTCACTTGCCTTTGAAAGTTATGTTGCGCCCAGCTTACCCCGCCAAGAAGAGACACAGCCGCTTTCTTTGGTCTGGGAGTGGCACGATGCTTTGGATGAGAAGGCCCCAGATGGACAGCGCTGGTGTGTTTCTGGCGAATTACCCGTGGCCTGTACTGCTTTTGGCATTTTGCAAACGCACACCTCAGAAAACGTGACGGTTCATTTTTGCTATCGTCCCGGAACGCAGTCAACAGGATTTACCGCTGAAGTTCTGGCTGAAGATTCCGCTCAGGCCGTAAACAGCTTGCTGGAAAACGACGTTTTTTCGGAAGTTCTGGCAAAATCGGGTGTCATCAATGAAGACTGGCTTCAACAGCGCATAAAAAGAGCGACGCTCATTTGGCCTAAAATTGCCTGGGAGGGTACACGGATTTTGCTTACTTCTCAAAAACCCGACCTGAGGCCTGCTAGTTTAAAGGTAGAAGGCTATTGCTGGGGGCTTATGATTCATTTATTTTACTATTTAAATATGCGTTATAGCTCTCCTGAAGCGGTGTTTTATCGCTTGCAAAACTTTGATCAAAAGATGCGCGGCGTGTTGTCTCCCTTTCTCTGAAATTAGAGGCTTTCACAGCTAAATTCCCAGTTAATTCAGCCAATCGCCTTCCTGTTTGGTCAAAAAACCGCTATAGTTGTTAATCGACTGTTTAGATCCTGATCTATCCCAATCAAATGATTTACGGGCCCTTTTTGGTCCGTCCCCCTTGTCATCTTGATTTTGGGAACGTATAATTCAGGTTAAGAGAAAGATTAATTATGGCAAAAGAAGATGTCATTGAAATGGAAGGGACGATTTTACAGTCCCTGCCCAATGCAATGTTTACCGTCAAGTTAGAAAATGAGCATGAAATATTGGCTCACATTTCTGGCCGGATGCGCAAAAATTTTATTAAGATTTTGCCGGGTGATAAAGTCAAGGTGGAAATGTCGCCTTACGACTTAAGCCGTGGCCGAATCACCTATAGACTCAAATCATAGAGAGAGATTAGAACTCATGAAAGTACGTTCTTCTGTCAAACCCATTTGCATTAACTGCCGCGTGATCAAGCGAAAAGGTCGCGTCATGGTTATTTGTGAGAACCCAAAGCACAAGCAGCGTCAAGGCTAAAGCTTGAACGCATCAGATAAAAAAGGAGTAAGAAGGCTGTTCTATGGCTCGTATATCAGGTGTAGATTTACCTCGGAATAAGCGACTTATTATTGCTCTGACCTATATCTTCGGAATTGGTCCGACCAAAAGTAAGCAAATCCTCGATGTCACCGGCATCGATCACAGTACCCGTACCTATCAATTGACCGACGATGAAACCGCAAAACTGCGTGAAGAAATTGATAAGAATCATCGTGTTGAAGGGGATTTACGTCGTGAAATCCAACTCAACGTTAAGCGTCTCATGGAAATTGGGACTTATCGTGGTTATCGCCATCGTCGCGGACTTCCCGTGCGTGGTCAGCAAACCAGAACCAATGCAAGAACCCGTCGTGGCGCGAAGAAAACCGTGTCCGGTCGCGGTCGTAAATAAGGAGATTAAGCAATGGCTCGTCCAAAACCCAGAGCAAATACAAAGCGTAAAGCGAAACGCGGCGTCAGCCGTGGTATTGCTCATATTCAATCGACTTTTAATAACACCATTGTTACCATTTCTGACCGTCAGGGAGGAACAATTTCCTGGGCAAGTGCTGGAACCGCTGGTTTTAAAGGCGCTAAAAAAGGCACTCCGTTTGCCGCTCAGTCTGCTGGTGAAATTGCTGCACGTGCCGCAATTGAGCAAGGCTTGAAAGAAATTGATGTTTATGTGAAAGGTCCAGGTTCCGGTCGTGAAACCGCAATTCGTGCGCTTCAGGCTGCAGGACTGATCATTTCTCGTATTCGTGATGTGACGCCAATCCCCCACAACGGTTGCCGTCCGCCTAAACGCCGTCGCGTTTAGCACTGAAATAAATCCTCCAGGAAAGGTTTGAAACCATGGAAAACCCAACCATTGAATGTATTGAAAGTTATCAAACACCTGAAGGTCTGACCTACGGCAAGTTTGTTGCCGAACCCTTAGACAAGGGCTATGGAATTACCCTGGGTAATTCCCTTCGTCGCGTTCTATTGTCAGATCTTGAAGGTGCAGCTATCACGGCTGTAAGAATTGACGGTGTACTTCATGAGTTCTCCGTTATTGAAGGCATGGTCGAAGACGTTCTTGATCTGATCATGAATCTCAAGCAAGTGGCCTTTAAACTGCACGACCAGGACTCTAAAACAGTAACGATTTCTGTTACCGGGCCTGCAACCGTCACCGCTAAAGATATCCAGACGGATAGCGAAGTCGATGTGGTTACCCCGCATCAATTCTTAGCCACCCTTCAAGATGGCGCATCTTTAGAGATGGAAATGCGTGTTGACGCAGGAAAAGGATTTGTTCCTTCTGAACAAATCCGCCGTGAAGAGCTCCCTTTGGGCTGGTTGCCCGTTGATGCGATTTACATGCCTGTTAAAAAAGTGAACTATAAAGTAGAAAATACCCGTGTTGGTCAAATTACAAACTTTGATCGTCTGGTGTTGGAAGTCTGGACGGATGGTAGCATCCAGCCCGAGAAGGCCATCAGCATTTCTGCTGGTATCCTTGCTCGCAAATTCCAGTACTTTACCGTATTGGGTGGCGAACCTATTTCTCTAGACGGAAGCTTATTGATGGAAAGTCAAGAGCCTCAGAAGTCTAAAGAAGAAGAGATCAGCATTGAGGATCTCGAACTGTCCATTCGTGCTTACAATTGTCTAAAGCGTGCCAATATTTTCCATCTGGCCGATCTGCTTAAAAAAAGCGAGCGGGAACTCATGGAAATTAAAAACTTCGGTAAAAAATCTGCCGAAGAAGTAATCGATAAAGTTTATGAAATGGGATACAGCCTGCGCGGTGGTAGCTCACGTCATCAAACAGTAGAAGTGGAGTAAAGTGTCATGAGACATAAAGTTAAACGTCATCGCTTAGGTCGCCCGGCAGATCAACGCCGCGCCCTTCTGCGCAATCTGACCACTCAGGTGCTTGATCACGGTCGTGTAATTACTACCGAAGCAAAAGCAAAAGCTGTACGTTCTGAAGTAGATCGTATGATCACTTTGGCCAAGCGTGGCTCTGAAGATTTAAGTGCCCGTCGTGCTGTATCTTCTTATCTGCTCGAAAAACGTTCAAGCCAGTTGAAAACCATTAGTCTTGCGAAAGACGAAAGTCTTGACGAAAGTCGTTTCCGTGAAGTCGATGTCAAAGACGAAGCGAAAAAAGAAAGACTGCAAAAAGCAGGCAAAGTTAAAGTTCGTGAAAAAACTGTAGCTCAGCGCCTGTTTGAAACCATTGCTCCTCGTTATGCCGAGCGCAATGGTGGTTATGTACGCGTTCTGCGTATGCCTCCTCGCCGCGGCGACGGTGCACCTATGGCTTTGATCGAGCTGGTATAACCCCCTATTTGTTATTTAAAAGAGTGGCGCGCTGAACTTACAGCTTGCGCCACTTTTTTTTTCGGCCTTATAATAGAATAAGGAGGACGTTATGTCAAACTGCCATTTGCACCCTCAACAAGAAACCCTTGGCGGCTGTACTTCTTGTGGGCGCTTCGTTTGCGAAATTTGCCTGAACAAAGTTCAGGGTAAAATTATGTGCGATACCTGCGTTCGCGTTAACGCGACGCATACAGCCATGCAAAAGCATTCGGGCTCCCTACCCCAGACCTCATTCCAAAACGTGCCTCCTGCTTTGCAGGAATTACAGCAGCGCTTTATGTCTTCTGGAACCTCCAAACACGCTGTGGTAGAGGTCAAGCGAGAGCTTGCTTCGCTGTCTCAGCGTAATTTGTTAATCGGTAATGTGATGGTTTCCCTGATCGTGCTGGGTGCTCTGGATAGTTTTGCCATTGTTTTTTGGCTTCCGCTGTGTATTGGGCTCTGGTATTTTTGGTACAAGCGCAAGCAAGCGGGTGATCCGGGCAAAGAGCGCCTGATTGTACAAGAGATTTTTCAATTGGCCATGCTCAATCATGGAGAGGTGTCTTTAGGCCAACTGGCTGCCCAGGGGCATTACACCATGGACGAGTACGAAGAAGAAGTACATAAATTGACGCTGCGTGGTGCGATTCGTCAGGAGCTTGACGAAGAGCAGGGCGTGGTCAAATATTATATGCAATAAGTTGGGATTAAGGGGATTTTTCTATGCAATGTGGAGTTCATAGCGATCGAGAAGCAGTGGGCATGTGCGTTGACTGCGGTACGTATATTTGTGTGGTCTGTTTAAACAAAGAAGCGGGTAAGCTTTATTGCGACACCTGTGTTCAATTACATGCGCTTTCCGCCGCGTCCTCGGTGCCTCAACAGCATTATCAGCAACCGCAGTCACTCATGCTTGTTCAAGATAAAAACAAGGTGGTAGCCGGTGTACTGGCACTACTCGCAGGCAGTTTTGGTATTCATAAATTTTATCTGGGCCAAACGGGCTGGGGCATTATGTATGCGCTGTTCTTCTGGACGGGTATTCCCTCTTTTATGGGCTTCATCGAGGGCATTATTTATCTCACCATGCGCGACGAAGAGTTTGCCCGTCGTTTTGGGCGGTTTTTGAACCGCTAAAGAGACTTCATCTCCTCAGGTAAATTTCGCGATCAGATATCTGTAGGGTATTGGGAAGCTTGTTTTACTTTGGAGAGATAGCGGTATGCCTTTATTGCTTTATTCCATGTCCTCGGGTTCATCAATGACCCAGGGATCTAAAGGATCCTGAAATTGTTGCCATGTTTGCGGATCCGTTGCCATTTCTTCTTCACTAAGCAAGCAGCGGTCGAGTGCCGCTGTCAATGGGGCTTCATCTAAATGCTGACCAATCATCACCAATTCAGTCATCCCCTGGCTCAGGGGATCTTCCCAATAACCTGTTGGTGAAATATTGAGCATTTTACCTGCCTGCGACCATTCGCCCATGACTTCATACCGTGAGGCAAGCCAAACAATGCCTTTGGAGCGCAGTAATTGCGGGACTCCTTCTTCAAGATAGGTAAATAAGCGCTGTGGATGAAACGGCTTTTTTGCGCGGTAAATAAAACTGTTTATGCCATAGGTTTCTGTTTCAGGGGCATGTGCTGCTCCGCTTAGCCAATCGGGGTGGTCAATATCCATCGCTTCAAAATAGCCGGTGTTTAAAATTTCTTTGGGATCGATATGGCTATGGGTTGTGGCCAATACTTTTGCTCCCGGATTCATGGCTTGTATAAATTGCGTGATGCGCTCTTTTTCTTCATGGCTGACGCCGTCTATTTTGTTCAAAAGAATAACATTGGCAAACTCAATTTGATCGACCAATAAATCGACAATGGCACGATTATCGTCTTCATCAACCCCCAAATTGCGGTCCGGTAACTCATCAAAGGTATTAAAATCAGCTTCAAAGCGAGTGGCGTCTACGACAGTTACCAGGGTATCAAGGCGGGCAATCTCCGATAATGCAGCGCCGTGTTCGTCTTCAAAAGTAAAGGTTTCAGCCACGGGTAAGGGCTCAGAAATACCGCTGGATTCAATCAGGAGATAGTCAAAGCGCTTTTGTCTGGCTAACTCGGCGATTTCGATCAATAAATCTTCTCTGAGCGTACAGCAAATACAACCGTTGCTCATTTCCACGAGTCTTTCTTCACTGTGTTTAAAGTAGGTGTTCTCTTTGGCGATCCATTGCGCATCAATATTAAGCTCGCTCATGTCGTTAACAATCACGGCGACCCGTAAACCGTCTTTTTGGTGTAACAGGTGGTTCATGAGCGTGGTTTTGCCTGCGCCTAAAAATCCTGAAAGCAGGGTAACGGGAAGGCGGGAGTCGGTGGCTAATGTAAGCGGTGTTTTCATTTCGAATACCTCAATGGGGTTTTAACACTTAAGTGCTGGGGTGTACTATACTAAAAATGCAACTCATTTGCATTTGTAGTATAGCGTAAAGGAAGAAAAAAGAGATGTATACCCAAATGTCTAACTTAGAAAAAAGTCCTGCCCGTCCCCTGCTTGCACCCGCTTTGCGTAGGCACATGGAACGGCTTTATCAGCAGCAAATGTGGGTGTGGGGTCAAGATATCCGCGCCCCGCAAGGCAATTTATTGAAAGCGTATGGCTTTGCCTACGTTTCAGGACAAAAGGCGGCAGGTGTTGAGAGAAGCAGCGGTCATCATTCCAGCTTTTACACCTACACTTCTACGGATCATATTGAGCCCTTGAGCTTGTCTTTGCTGTCTTTTGGCATGGGCTTGAGCTATCAGCACCTACATCTGTTCACCGAGCGTTACCGCTTGCGTTGGAAACAGCTTGCCCATCATTTACCCGCAGAATTTTCTCAGTTAAAACATTTGCCTGAGAGCCATCATCTGACCCGTGAGATAGATTTACGCACCAGAGAAACCGCCTATCGAGCGCTGCAGCTCGGTGCCTGTGTCATTCGTGATTACGAACAGTGGGTTTTACAGACCCAGGGCGAGATCTGGCGAATCCTTTCGCTAAAAAAACGCCCTGAGCGTTCATCTACAAAAGCCCATCAGATGGCGCATGCATGGGATCACTTAGCTCTACAATTGCACCAAACCCAACGGTAGAAGCAAAAAAAACCGTAAAGCGTTAAGGGCTTTACGGATGGTTTTTGTTTTGAAAGACTAAAGACTAATATATGATTTAGTGAATCGACATCAAATAACGAAAGGCCTAGCGCTTTTCAGGGCACTCATGACCGACAGGACCGAATGCTGAACTTTCAGGACATTCGTGACGGGGTGTTACAGCGTTTGCTGATGCACGTTCTGTAGGGCTGCTGGCAAAGGCACTGAGACTTACAAAACTGCTGACAATGGCGACAGCAAAACCCACACGGATTAATTTCATTGGAAGATGACCTCCTTCTTTTTAATTTTGCATTTAAATGCAAGTGATATGCATTTATGGTATCTTATCATCAGATGTTTGTAAAGGCTTAATTTAATTTTTATCTTTAAAGGGGATTCTTTCATGTACGCCTTAGCATTGCGTGAACTCTCAAAAAACTATGGTGACTATTGTGCTCTAGATCGTCTGTCCCTGGCTTTGCGTCCGGGTGAAATTTATTGCCTTCTTGGGCATAACGGAGCCGGTAAAAGTACCACGGTCCATTTGATTTTAAATTTCATCTCTCCTGATCATGGTGAAGTACTGATCAATAATCAGCCGGTCAATGTTAAAAATGCTCAGGCCTTACAAAGGGTTGCGTATATTCCTGAAAACGTCAGGCTATACAGCGAGCTGAACGCTTTCGAGCATTTGCGCTTGTTTTTAAATCTGGCCGGGCAAAAAGCCACACTGCCGTTGATGGAGTCTTTATTAAACCAGGTGCAGTTGCCCAGTTTGGCCTGGAAACGTCCGCTGGGTAAGCTTTCAAAAGGCATGCGCCAAAAAGTAGGTATTGCTATTGCGCTGGCCAAAAAAGCCTCTTTGTTGATTCTTGATGAACCGACTTCGGGTCTCGATCCTGAGGCCAGCTATCTCTTTTCGCAGCAACTGCAGCAATTGGCGCAGCAGGGAGTAGCCATTTTTATGGTGACCCACGATCTTTTTCGCGTGAGAGAACTTGGCGCGCGTGTGGGTATTTTACACCGAGGGGTTTTACAAAAAGAGCTTGATGCGCAGGAGCTTGATGCCAGCGCCCTTGAAGCGCTTTATCTCTCACACACCGGAAGCCGTGTACGCCAATGATTATTTTTTGGTGGCATAGCTTACGGTATCAGTTAAAAAAGCCTTTGCTCTGGGCTTGCCTCGGAACAATGGCGCTTTTATTATGCGGGAGCCTTTTCCAGACGGCCCAGGCGTGGAACGATTACGTTTCTCAACACCGGCAGTGGGATCAGGCTCAACGTAATCTCTGGGAGGGTCAGGGAGAGCTAAATCCCCATTCGGCAGCACACCACGGGCTTTATGCCTTTAAGACCTGGGCAGCCGCTGAGTCTGCTTGAACCGGGTTTGCATGCTTATCTTGGCAGCGCCGTCTTTTTAGAGGCCCACCATCAAAATGTGGGGCGCTTTTCTCCGGCTCAGGATCAACTGCGGCTGTCTGAAGTTTCTGTGTTTACCCCGGCTGCTCTTTTTCAGCATGCGGTTCCCCTTGTGATTATTTTACTGGGTTATGGATTGCTCTCTGACCTTCGCTCCCAGGGTACTTTACCGTTCTTAATGGCTCAACAGCTCTCCCGGAGCCAACTTTTTATCTCACAAGTTCTGGTGCTGTACAGCTTACTTTTGATCATGTTGTTTCCGGTGGGAAGCTATGCACTGGTCTTACTCATGCGCTCTGGTGCTGAATCATCGGTATGGCATCCTGCTCTTTTTGCCGCGAGCTATTTTTTCTACTGGGGTTTATTTATTCATTTGACTCTGCTGGCCTCTGCTTATTTTAAGCAGTCCAGGCAGGCACTCTGGCTCATGTTCTCGCTTTGGGTGGTGAATGGCTTTGCTTTACCCCGCTCTTTAATGCTTCAGCAAAATCTTCCTGCCTATAGTGTCTTAGAAACTCAAATTCGCAGAGATATTGATGCGCTACCCGATTGGAGTGCGCGCACGATTCAAGAAGAGCAGCGCTTGCGAGAGCGTTATCATCTGGGCCCTCAGGCCCCATTGCCGGTGAATCTGGAAGCTGAAGTATTGAAAGCCAGTGAAAAAGAAGAAACCGCTGTTTATAACCGACATATGCAGGCTTTAAATTTGCAGTATCAGAAACAACTGGACACGTATTACCGTTGGCGCTATATTGTTCCTTTTCTGGCCCTTCAGCAGGTCTCTCAGGGGGTAAGCCAATCTGATTTTGCTGCCCATACCCAGTTTCTTAACGCTGCCGAAGCTTATCGTCAAGCGTTTGTGCTGCATTTAAATGAAGCCCTTGCCAGACAAAAAGCTGAAGCCACTTTTTCTTATACCGCAGACAGCCAGCTTTGGCGTTCCATACCTTCATTTCAGTCTCCTCAGCAAGTACCTGCTGAGCGGATTGCACAGTGGGTAATGAGTGGAGGGACCCTGATGCTCTGGTGGTTGCTGAGTTTTGGCGTGATTCAAATCTATAAATCCCGTTATGGAGTGTTATCGTGAACCCAGGTTTTTCTTTTTTATCTCAGGTGATGGCGGTTTGGCGGGTAGAGTTACTTCGCTTACAGAGAACCTTGATCTGGAGTGGTGTCTTTTTGTCTTTCTTCATGGCGCTGGCGGTGCTAAATGGGGTTTCTTTTTCTGTACACCAGCAGCAAAATGTTGACGGCCTGACCCAGCAAAGCGAAGCCTGGCAAAATAAACAAGCTCAAAAAACGAAGCTTCGTGAATTACAGCTACGCAGCACACAAAAGCCGCTGCAACCAGACAAGAAAATTTATCGCAATCCCGCTTACCTGGCCAATACGGGGCCTTATGTCAGTTATCCACTTGCTGCCAGTGCTTTTTTGAGCGTAGGGCAATCGCCGCTACTGCCTCAATCTCACCGGGTAACGCTGATGCCTTCTCTGCTTTGGGAGCCTGTGTATAATATCTTTCACCCCATGCAGCTATGGTTGGGCTATTTTGACGTTACCTTTGTTTTTAGCTATCTTTTCCCGCTGTTCGTCATTTTAATCAGTTTAGACTTACTCGCCGATGAGCGTTTGAACGGGAACCTTTCACTCTATGCCACCTATCAATGGTCGTGGCAAAAGCTACTGGCGGCCAAACTGATGCTTCGCTGGCTGCTGATTGCCCTGTTTTTGGTGGGTTTAAGTTGTGAGGTGCTGGGATTGGCCGCTTTTTTAGGTCATCCTTTACCCCTCTCCATGCTCTGGGTCGGGTTTTGTTTTAATGCAGGGCAGGCATTGTTTTGGTTGGGGCTGGCAGCCTGCTGTCACCGCTGGCAGAAGCAGCCCGCTTTAATTGGGCTGGGCCTTACCGCTTGCTGGCTAAGTTTTGCCTGGGTTGTACCTGCAATGGTGGGGCAGTGGGTAAGTGCTTATCACCCGGTTCCTTCACGATTTACGTATCTTCAGCATTACCGCGAAACCGAAGAGTCGGTGCGCAAACAACAAGATCGAGAGACCGCCACCTATCTGCAAGACCACCCTGAAATGCAGGGAGGAGCGGATAATACTTATGCCGTGAAGCAATTGGCGAAAGCCAAACGTTTTTCAGAAGCCTTAACGCCTTTGGCAATGGCTTATCAAGCACAACTCAACACCCAATTGAAGTGGGTAAATACCGTGCGCTTTGTATCTCCCATTTATGGGGTGCAAGAGAGTTTACAGCGTCTCTATGGTAGTAACCGCCAGCGATATATGGCCTACACCTTACAAATGGAGCAGTTTCAGAACGAATGGCTGCACTTTTTTCAACCGAAGATCCAACAGGGAATTGCACTAAGCTCTGCCGATTTTAGGGCGTTTCCGAGCTTTGTTTTTCAAGAGCCTTCTTTTGCCTCTCGTGTGGCTTCAGCTTTCGCTCCTCCGCTTTTTTGGGGGGGGTTGGGTGTGTTGCTCATAGGGCTGTCCTTGGGCCTTACTCAGCGCCTTGATTAAATCAATATCCGATCATTATAATTTATACCAGAAATCCAGAGGCGCAAAAAAGTCGCCGTTCAAGATAAAGCTGAACGGCGACTTTTTAGGTTTTAGCTGTGAGTTATTTGAGGTTTAAAGCCTGAAAGGCATTAATCCGTCCAGCACCAAACTGATCGTCCATACCTGCATCTCCGAGATCCACAGCGGTAGCCATTACCCGTTGTTTCACTTCCGTGTTTTTAATGCCAGGATTCTGAGCAATAACGAGTGCCGCAATGCCTGCCACCATGGGTGTAGCCATTGACGTACCCGTTAGGTTTCCGTAACGATTATTGGGCAGCGTAGATAGAATTTGTGTGCCCGGTGAAGAGATGGATTTCCAGTTGCCGTAGGCTCCCTGACGTCGATTTTGAACGTCGATGTTACCCACGCCAATCACGCCCTCAAACCCTGGTTGATTGGCTAAATTATCAGGGACGCTGCGGGGGTTAAAGCGACTGGAGTTGGACATGGCGGCACAGACCACGACGTTTTTATCGACGGCATACTTAACGGCGCGCTTAAAGGCTTCTTCTACGGCGGCATCGGGGTAATCCCAACCCAGGCTTAAATTGATGACTTTGGCGCCATTGTCGGTGGCCCAGACAATGCCGCTGGTGACTTCTGCCACACCGGCACCGTTGGCTAGCACTTGTACAGGAAGCAGTTTGGCCTGAGGAGCAATTCCGGTTACGCCCTGACCGTTATTGGCTACAGCTGCGACAATGCCAGCCACGTGACTCCCGTGGTATCCACTATCCTGTGGCGGTTGATCGGGATTGACGGCGTTATAGCCTTTAAGAAGATTGGGTACGAGATCGGGGTGCTGTAGGTCTACACCGGTGTCGACAATGCCGACGACAACGTTTTGTCCTTGAGAAATTCCCCAGGCGTTTTCTGCATCTACAGCAGGTAAGCTCCACTGATCTTTTTTCAACGGATCTTCGCCATTACGAGAGACAGGTGCCTGTACATACTGAGGGTTACCTTCAATAGGACGCGGGCTACTGTCGCCACTGGCGGCCACAATTTCTGGGTTTTGTGCCAACGACTGGAGCGGATTACGGCTTTGTCCGCTAAAAACGGCAACCTTAATTTGAGGAATGTCTTTTTGAAATTGAAGTCCGTTTTGCTGTTCGAGCTCGCTAATCATCGCGGGGGTTAAGTTGCCCCGATAAGCAATAATAACACGGTTGTTGAGGGGAGGTAAGGCGGTTGTCGTCGCCGTTTGTGCTCGAATAAGGCTGGGGTTCGATGGAATGAATCCACGGTTTGCCAGTCCGCTTTGACACGCTGTGGTGAGCAATAAGGTGCCCAGTAGGCCTAAGGATACTTTTTTCATGCTTTTCCTCAATAAGTAGTTTTTTTGAATGTTTTTGATTTAAATATAGATTAATATCTTAAATGCTTATGTGCCTATTATAACCTACCCTTTAAGAAATGCGTAGAGGTGCCCTTGACACACTTTTTCTGACACGGGACACTGTAAAAGACTGAATTACACCCAAAAAGGAAATGATAATGTTAAAAAAATTGAATTCTTTATTACTCGCAGTGACCGTAATGTCTATGGTGGCTTGTAGCCCAACCGCCACACCCAATGCGGCTACCGATGGCGCGGACAGCACCACAAGCGACGGCAGTAGTGCCAGTGCCGATATCACAGTGGGCTCTATTACGAAAGCCCAGTATGTAACGCTGTTAGACTGTGCTTTAACCAAATCGGGTGCCTCTGCGGAAGCAAAAGTGGGTATTGAAAGCATTAAGGCATCTGTGAACGCCATCCCAGATGCGCAGTGGAATCTTATTGCCGCTTCAAACCCTGGGTTTTCTACCCAGTTACAATTGGCTTTACAGAGCGGTTGTTCACTCTAGTTTCGTTTACTCAGCATTCATCGAAGGCCTTACCTCTGGTAAGGTCTTTGCTTTAGGTAAGACGATATTAAAAAGCGTCTGAAGTTTAGCTGTGAAAAAGCGTTCAAAACCCTCAGGGTTTTTTTCTAATAGGGCAAGCATGTCTTCTAAAAGTAACTGATGCTCTGCTTCTCTTGATGTATTGCTGGTGGCAGCCATGACCTGCGGACAGCGAGTGGTTTCAAGGACTTCGTCGCTCCAGGTTAAACGCTCGTGAATTTTTTCGCCTGGCCGCATACCGGTGATGCGAATCTCAAGATCGTCCTGCCCCGAAAGCCGACACATGTTTTGGGCCATTTCCAGAATCTGTACGGGCTCTCCCATCTCTAAGACATAGGTGCCCATGGCGCGAGGTAACACAGAGGCCTGCAGTACAAGCTGAACTGCTTCGGGAATGGTCATAAAATAACGGGTCATTTCTGGGTGGGTCACGGTAAGTGGCCCCCCCGCTGCAATCTGCTTTTCAAACAAAGGAATGACGCTGCCACGGCTGCCAATAACGTTGCCAAAACGCACCACGGCAAGTCGCGTCTGCGGGGACTGCTTTGCTAGATGACGGGCGGTATGTTCCGCAAAGTATTTCGATAATCCCATAATACTGCTGGGTTCAGCGGCCTTGTCGGTGGAAATGAGCACGACGTGTTCGGTGTGGTGGGCCACGGCTGTGCTCAGCACACAGTGCGAGCCCCATACATTGTTTAAAAAAGCTTCGGTAATATTTTGTTCCATCAGGGGAACATGTTTGTGAGCCGCTGCATGAAAAACCTGTTGCGGTTGGTGTGCTCTAAAAAAAGCAGCCAGCTGTTCGCGGTCGCGAATATCCATAATCACGGCTTCGATCCTCGGATCCGCTAACTCCTGCTGAATTTTGTAAATGCTGTTTTCTCCATGGCCGAGCATGTACAGTTTGGCGGGTTCATAACTGAGGATTTGACGACAGAGTTCGCTGCCGATGGAGCCGCCTGCTCCGGTTACCAGAACCCGCTTTCCCTTGAGAGAGCTTTTCACTAGCGTATCGTCTAGCCGCACCGGGTCACGACCCAATAAGTCTTCAATTTGAATCCGTCGGAGTTGCTCGATATGTACTTCACCAGAGAGAATCTGGTGGGTGGCAGGCACAATTTGTATGGGAATATTCAGCGGTTGGCAGGAGTTCACGTAGTCTCGAATCACTTGCCGAGGGGCGGACGGCATGGCCAATACAAGGACCTCAATCTCACGGCTTTCGACAATTTCGGCAAGCCGTTCTTTGCCGCCAAATACGCGCAGGTTGTGAATGCGCGCCCGCAGCTTTTGAGGGTTGTCATCAATAAAGCCTACCGGAATATAGCCGTCTTCGCGATGTCTTAGCATTTCTCCCGCGACCATAGCCCCTGCATCTCCAGCGCCAATAATTAGCGTGCGCCGCGCATTGTGGGATTTATGGGCAAGGCTCACCTCACTTGAAAACCGCCGGCTATAACGCACGCCGCTGGCTGCCAGTAAAAAGAAAGCCCCTTCAAATACAAAAATAGAGCGAGGAAATCCTGCCAGACCCAGAAGAAAGGTGGCTACCACAAAAAGTACTGATCCTAAAAGCGTGGCTTTGATCATGCTAAAAAGCTCATGAACCCCTGTATATTTCCAGAGGTGAGAATAAATCCCCATGGCGTAGTTGGCAATGAGTCGGGCAGCGGTAATGAGGGGTAAGCCAATCCAAAAGCCGTTGATGTCGCTGGGGGGAATATGCCCTTCAAAACGCAGTAAAAAAACAGCGCTGTAGACAGCGACGCACAATAAGGTGTCGATCCCCACATGGGCAAGCCGGAAGAGTGGGATCCTCATGTGACTTAGGCCCTTAACGCGTTAAGGCAGTCGCGGGCGTGTGCAATATCTTTATGAATCTGAGCTTTCAGTGCCTCAGGGCCGTCAAACTTCTGTTCCGGGCGAATAAAGGCTTTAAAATAGACTTGTAGAGTTTGACCATAAAGATCGCCCTCAAAATCTAAGAGGTGGGCTTCCAGGTTCAGGCCTTCGCCAGAAAATGTGGGACGTAGGCCCAGGTTGAGCACGCCCTGATAAACCTTATGGCTGCCGTTAATCTGAATTTCACAGGCGTATACCCCTTTGGGGGGCAATGCTTTGTGTTCCTGATCAAAATCCAGGTTGGCTGTGGGAACGCCCGAAAACTTGGCCGCTAGTCCCTGGCCATGAACCACCTCACCCTGGATTAAGTAGCGATCACCCAGTAAAGGAAGGGCTTTGTCTAGTTCGCCGTTCAAAAGATAGGCTCGAATTTTGCTGCTGCTGACCGTTTCATTTTGAACCGCATAGGCGGGGACCACCGACACAGAAAACCCCAGGGATTCGCCCATGGTTTTTAAGAGCTGAACATCGCCCTTGGCCTGGTAACCGAAGCGAAAATTATAGCCCACTGAAATATGCCTGGCCTGTAGACGCTTGCACAGAATATCTTCGACAAAGGTTTCTGGAGACAGTTTGGAGAAGGCTTGATCGAAGCTTTGGAGTACAATGCCGTCGGGGCTTATCCGATGATTGAGTAGCGTTATTTTTTCTTGCCAGGTGCTGAGTAAAGGCGGCGCTTTAAAAGGAGGAACCACCGCTTTGGGGTGATTTTTAAAGGTGAAAACCCAGCCTTGCAAACCCTCTTTTTTAGCCGCTGTTTGCATGCGCTGCAGCACCTCCTGGTGCCCCAGATGAACACCGTCAAAAGTCCCCAGCGCAACAGCTGTGGGAAAAGGATTATGGGGAACGTCAAAACAAATAGTCATGGCGCTCATTGTATCACGCTCCTTTGCCTGCAGTGTACTGATTTCGACCCTGATGCTTTGCATCATAAAGGTGTTGATCGGCAAGGGATACCAGTGCTTCAGGAGTTTGGGATTGTTCAGGGTAGCTCCCCACCCCAATGCTAATGGTCAGCTGTAAATTGGGGGCCAGCTGCTCCGTGGGAATTTGACTCACTCGGGTAACAAGGCTTTGGGCCAGCTGAGAAGCTCCGGAGAGATCGGTTTCAGGAAGCAGAACCAAAAACTCTTCTCCACCGTAGCGCCCCAGGATATCTGTGGTTCGTAGCCGATCTGTAATGGTTTGACTCACCCTTTTTAAGATTTCGTCCCCGACGGGGTGACCGTAGGTGTCATTCACGGCTTTAAAATGGTCAATATCTATCATGAGTACTGAGAGCGGTCTTTGATAGCGTTGGGAAATTTTAAACGTTTCCTGAAGCCGTTGCTCTAAATAGCGGCGGTTGTAGATTCCCAGTAAACCGTCGCGAATAACCATTTCGTTGAGCTGACTGTTTAAGCTGGCGTTATTCAGAGAACTGGCGATATGCACGCCTGCAAGCGTAAACCAGGTATGAAATCCATTGAAGGTATAAGGGTTTTCGGAGCTGGCCATGAGCAGCGCCTTTTTTCCGGCGGATAAGCTCAGAATTTGCCAGAGGAGGATCTCTGAGTTCGGGAAATTTTTGCTAATGGGAAGGTCGTTCTCAGAAAAGTAGTGGGTACGCACCTGGTGGGGAAGACTTTGCCAACACTGCTTCCAAAAAAGAGTGTTGGAGAGCAGTGGGCTTTCTTTTTGTAGCAGTCGTCCATGACAAAAAAAATAGGGTTTGGGCATTTCGTTGGGCTCTGGTTGGAAACACAAAGCCACGCTTTGGGCTCCCATCACACCCTGTAAGGCATCCAGCGCATGATAAATCAATTGCTCATTGTCATCAACGGATTGGGTTAAAAAGTCTGCCAATTCGGTGAGGGTATAAAACTCAGACTGAGCACGATCATTTTCGCGGGTGAGCTGCTCAAGGCGCTCCTGGGCCTGATCGTGTTCAAATCGCCAAAATAGGAGCGATTTTTTTTGGAGGTCTACCTGAGTTTCCGCCAGTTTTCCCCGCAGGGGTTCCAGCAGTTTGAGTGGATGTTGATAATGTTGATGGAGAGCCATCAGGTAGGTGTTTAAAATGGCGAGAATCTCACTGTGCACAGAACGATGGGGTTGTAGGTTGCGATTTTCCCAATGCACCAGTAGTCGACACCAATATTTGGATTGGGTTTCAAGATCAAACTCCGCCTGCTGACACAGGACCTTAAAATCCAACATTTCTTGTGCTGAGAAATGCTCCAGCCAGTGTTGCGTTTTGAGATACGCATACAGGGTTTGAGTCACCGGATTTGATGTGGGCATTAGGTTGTGCGTCTAACCAGTTGTTGAGCCATATACGTCAGCCAATCCGTGTTGCTTAAACACCCTTTTTTGAGCTGTTCTAAAGCTGACTGGTACTGCTTTTCTACCTGTTGTTGCGCTTGAACGACACCCACACAGGCCGGGTAAGTGGGCTTATCCTGTGCTGCATCTTTGCCGGGTGTTTTGCCGAGGGTGTCCAGACTGCCGGTGAGATCCAGTAAATCATCGACCACCTGAAAGGCCTGACCGAGGTTCTCAGCATACTGCGTCAATGCCTTGAGTTGTTCTGTATTGGCTCCACCGACAAGGGCTCCCATACGCACCGAGGCCCTGAGCAGAGCGCCGGTTTTCATGGCGTAGACGTTTAGGATTTCGTCGGCGCTGCGTGGGGTATGCTGCATATCAATCACCTGCCCGCCACACATTCCCAGGGGGCCAGCTGCCTGAGATAACTCCTGGACCAAAGTCAAAGGTCCCTGGGCAGCAATGACTTGAAAAGCCAGCGTTTGTAACCCATCACCGGCCAAAATAGCCATGGCTTCTCCAAAGCGCTTGTGGCTAGAGGGTTGACCTCGGCGCCAGTCATCGTCATCTAAAGCAGGCAGATCATCATGAATCAAAGAGTAGGCATGCATAAATTCCACTGCGCAGGCGGCAGGAAGGGCTTGCTGCCACTCACCGCTTACGCTATAGCATGCTGCAAGACAGAGCAGGGGGCGAATGCGCTTTCCGCCATTGAAAACGCTATAGGCCATGGCCTCCCAGAGTTCTGGTGGGGCTTGTGGTTTAAGATAGTTTTGCAAGGCTTTTTCTGTATCTTCACGGGCACTTTGTAAGCGGTTTATAATGAGAGTAGACATAGTAATTTATTGTAGCATTTGCTCATGCTTTTCACGCATATCGTACGCGAATGCCGCAAACGCAGAGAGGTCGAAAACAATGTCCTTGAAATCTCCTCGAAAAATAGCCCGGTGGTGGCATAAAGAAACCGATGACCGCATTACGTGCACCTTGTGCCCGCGTTTTTGCAAAATGGCTGAGGGTCAGGCCGGGTTTTGTTATATCCGCCAACATATTGATGGTGAGTTGGTGGCCACCGCCTACGGCCAATCCACGGGCTTTGCGATTGATCCCATTGAAAAGAAACCGCTGAGTCATTTTTTACCGACGACTTCTATTTTAAGTTTTGGTACCGCAGGGTGCAACCTCGGGTGTCGCTTTTGCCAGAATTGGCACATGTCCAAGGCGCGTTTAGTGGAGCAAAACAGCGTTTCGGCTAGCCCTGATGCCATTGTAGATCTTGCCCTGCGTGAAGGCTGCCCCAGTATTGCCATGACCTATAACGACCCGACTATTTTTGGTGAGTATGTGATTGATGTCAGCCGAGAAGCCCGGAATCGGGGGGTTAAAAGTGTCCTCGTTACCGCCGGCTATATCACCCCCGAAGCGCGCAAAGACGTTTACGAATGGATTGATGCGGTGAATGTGGATCTGAAAGCCTTTAGTGAAACGTTCTATCATAAAATCACCTTTTCTCATTTGGAGCCGGTGCTGGACACTCTGCGCTGGATCAAGCAGGAAACGGATATTTGGTGTGAGATTACCAATTTGATGATCCCCGGAGAAAACGACGGCTGGGAGGAAACACAGCGCTTATGCGCGTGGGTAGCAGAGCATATGGGCCCTGATGTTCCGCTGCATTTTACTGCCTTTCACCCCGACTTCAAAATGCAAGATAAATCCCGTACTCCCCCGGAAACCTTACATCGGGCAAGACGTTTGGCCATGGCTGAAGGATTAAGGTATGTCTATGTGGGTAATATTCACGATGTCTCCGGCCAGTCGACTTACTGTCCCACCTGTCAGAAAGCGCTCATTGTGAGGGATTGGCATCAGGTAACACAGCAATTGGTGATCGCTGATGCTCACGGAAGAGGCCACTGTCCTGAGTGCTCTTCTGTCATTGCTGGGGTTTTTCGCTAAGCTTTTACTCTCCCTTTGTGCCTTTTTTATGCTGAAAATTTTAAATTAAAAGTATGAAAAACAGCCAGGGAGGCTTTTATGTTAAATAAATTGATCCTATCTACCGTGACTTTTGCCGTACTCACAGGACTTGCGCCGGCGCTTTCAGCAACTAGCACTTCTGAGACAACAAAGCAAGCTCCCCAGGCTGCACTTTCAGACATTGCCCAACATCGCTCTTCCAGTGCTGAAGCGATGGATGCCCTGGGCTTACCCGATGATCTTCGTCGTCAGGAAAAGTGGGTGGGCAGGCATAAAGAGACCCTTACTGAACTCAGCTATCCTGAAGCGACGCTGATGTTTGTCAAGTCTACTGCAGGAAACAGAGAGCGCCTCGTGTATCTCAAAACCGAGAAAAAGGGCTATGCACCGATTCCGGGTGTTGAAGTGGGTGACGCGTTGAACGAAGTGAAACAACACCTGCCCCGTTTGGAGCAGGTAGAAGCTTATGCTTACCAGCAGTGTGATAGCTGGGGCCGTGGTGACTGTTTGCGCGTCCGCGTCCATGAAGGCCAGGTGGTCCAATTGGAACAAATGTTTGTCATGGACTAAGGCAGGCTAATTGATATTGGCCCCTTGCTCAATCCATTTGCCGAGAAGCTCCCGCTCGGCATCGGTGATCTCAGTCAGATTGCCGGTGGGCATTGATTGCGTGTCCACGGCTCTGGCTTTAATGCGAGGGGCTTTGGCTTTAATTTGCTCAGGGGTTTCAAACAATACCCCTCCAGCAGGTCTTCCAAAGCGCGTGATGCTCGGCTCGTTAGCATGACACGCTGCACAACGCTGGGCTATAATGGGCGCCACTTCAGCAAATTGTATGGTGAGTTCTCCGCTGTCTGCGGGTGTTTCTGAAGTCGCTGGTGCCGTACTCGCCGGAGCTTCTGCTGAAGGCGTTGACGTATTGGGAGTGCTAGCGGGATCACTACAGGCCACGAATAAAAAGAATGAGGCCACACCGACCATAAAATAATGCATAAAAACTCCTTGCGAATATAAAAAATACCTTGACTCTAGTTTAGCCCAAAATGCCATTGCATGCGAGTGGCAGTAGAATCCCTTATACTATAAATCAATTAAAGTTTTTACCTGATGAGGAGCCCCACCATGACCCACTCCCGTAAGCCAGTCATTGCAGGCAACTGGAAAATGAACAAGACCCATTTAGAAGCAGAACAATTTGTAGCGGCTTTGCCTGAACATCTGCATACCGAAAGCGCTGTCGAAATGATTCTTTGCGCCCCAGCAACTGCCCTTACCCATTTATCTGCAGCCCTTGAGCAAAGCAGTATCTACGTGGGAGCCCAGAACGTTTACCACGAGCCCTCCGGCGCTTATACCGGGGAAGTCTCTACTGAAATGCTACGGGCAGCAGGGTGTCACTATGTGGTGTTAGGCCACTCTGAGCGACGTGAGTATTTTCAAGAAAATGACGTGTTGATTAATCTGAAGTTAAAAGCGGTACTCGAAGCCGGGCTCAATCCGATTTTATGTATTGGTGAAAGCTTAGCTGAACGGGAGTCGGGTACTTTTGAAAGCAAGTTACTCCAGCAGCTGGAATTGGGACTGGCGGGTGTAAATATGGCATCGGGTACCTATAGTGACCGTGTTTTAGTGGCCTATGAGCCCATCTGGGCCATTGGTACGGGCAAGACCTGTGATGAGCAAGAGGCCAATCGCATTCTTAAGCTCTTACGCCATAAGTTATCTACCCTTTATGGTGAAGTCCAGGCGCAAAAAATCCGTTTACTTTATGGTGGCAGTGTTAAGCCTTCCACCATTCGGACACAAATCCAGCAATCGGATCTCGATGGGGCATTGGTGGGTGGCGCCAGTCTCGATGCTGAATCGTTTGCGCAATTGGTCGATCTGTGCAAGGAATATGGCACTTAGTATGAAAAACCGACTGCTGCTGATGTTGCTGATTACCTTTCCTGCGGTCGTGCTCGATCAGTGGAGTAAGTTCTGGGCTACCAACTGGGCCCTCGAAAAAGTAAACACTTTGGGTTACCCATTAGTTGATGCCACAGGACAGCCTCTGACGGGGTTAGATCGGGCCATTGCGCTGGCCAATAATCCACAGATTCACAATAGTTACCTGGACGGCTTTTTTGAACTGGATTATGCCATTAACCTCGGCGCGTGGGGAGGGCTGGGAGATGCCCTCGGTGAGCCCTGGCGTACGTTTTTACTGACCTATCTGGTGGGCTTTTTTCTTTTGGGTCTGGCTTTTTATATCGTAAAACAAAAAGAGTCGACCTGGATGACCGTGGCTTTGTCCTGTATTTTAGCGGGCGGTATCGGTAATTTTATCGACCGCGCTGCCTATGGTTATGTGGTTGATTTTATGGTCATGGGCTTTAACGTGCCCTTGCGTACCAACATCTTCAATATTGCCGACGTGGTCATTATGATCGGTGCCGGTGTGCTTTTGGTGTATTACATCAAAGAGAGCTTTGGATCGCGTAAACCCCAAACAAGTGACACTGTGGATAGCACTACGACAGAGTCGTCTGCTTCTTAAGCGTCACTCTTAAGTGTCAACAGAGGCTGTAAAAGGCACTTGCTTTTACAGCCTTGTTTTCTTTATTGATTTAACAGAAACTCGGCACTGACATCAAGGGCCTTTAAGATCTGCTGAGCATGGGTTTCGGTGAACACCGGGTGGGTAATCACGCAGCGCAGTACGGTACGGTTGGCGATGTGGGCATAATTAAACAGCATCTCGCCTTCGGCAAAGCAATGCTCTCTTAAGCGCTCCTGAAAATCGTCAAGCGCCTCTGGCGACAGTGCTACTTCAGGACGGTACTGAAAGCAGACCACCGGCGCTTCGGGTTCGCACAGTAGCTCACAACGTGGGTGAGCCTTGACCGCTTTAGCCAGGGTTTTGGCCCCTTGTATCATTCCTTCTATTCGTTGACTCAAACCCTGACGGCCATAGGCCTGCCAGCTCAGCCAAAACTTGAACGCTTCGGGCCGACGGCCACAGTGTAGCGATTTTTGCCCCAGATTGAAGTCGGTTTCGTTGTCATGAAAGAGATAAGACGCATCGGTAGACAGAGAAGCTTCTAAAGCCCCCTTGTGTCGGGTAATGAGTGCAGGGCAGTGGAAGGGAACGCCCAGCATCTTGTGGGGGTTCCAGGCCACGGAGTCGGCCTGTTCAATGCCTTTGAGTAAGGCTTTCTGAGTGCTTAAGAGTAAAGATCCGCCGTAAGAGCCGTCCACGTGAAACCACATTTTATGGGCTTTGGCTAAGTCTCCGAGCGCTGTCAGGTCGTCATAGACACCTGAAACGGTGGTACCTGCGGTGGCAGCCACCATAAGGGGCGTTTTACCGGCTGCTAAGGCTGCTTCAATGGCTGTTTTCAAGGCTGCCGGCTTCATACTGCCTTTGTCTTCGCTGGCGACCTTCACAATACTTTGCTGTCCTAAACCCAATACCTGAGCAAACTTTACAAAGGAGTAGTGTGCCTGATCAGAGACAAAAATACATACTTCAGGCAAAACTTTGGCGCCCTGAGCACGGGCCTCGGGAAAACGCTGATCTTTGGCCATGATCATGGCCTGCATATTCGACAGGCTTCCCCCTGGAGTCATTAATCCATCCCAGGTCTTAAAGCCAATCTCTCGGGCCAGTTGCGCAATGACCTCTTTTTCAACAAGGGTGAAAAATGGCGCAATTTCGTAAGTGGCCATTGAGGTGTTCACGTGGGTGCTTAGCATATCGCCGAGTAGCCCTATATCATGAACGTGTCCATAGAGCTGGTTCATAAATAACGGGTGGCTCGTCGCCACACTCTGGTGCTGTAGAGTGTCCACCCAGGCGTCCAATTGGTCTTCAGAGGCAGGAGAATCACAAGCGCTTAAACTTAAGTTGAATTGCTTTAGCTGTTCAATGGGCTCACTATTTTTGCGCAGGACGCGTTGTGTGTCTTGCTGGGTATGGTATTCCCAAATTTTGTGCATCCATTTTTCAAAGCGTTGACGATTGTGTTCAGCAGTTGTGATCTCTTGCATAATATCCTTGGGTTCCGTAAATTTGGTTAGACGGAGCTTTTGACAACGGGCTCTGCTTTGACAGCGACGTCAGTACCGGAGCGCTGCATCAGATCCTTGAGGATTTGATTGAGGTCGATGCCCTGTGTGTCCATAAACTCCTTGAGTATAGGATACAACATGGTGGACTTCATCAGGGTTTCACCCAGACCACCGATTTCGCCACCGCCTTTGCCATTGCCCATGCCACCCATGTGAATCAGCTTAATATCGTTGATTTTTGCAATGGGTGCAGCCATTTCTTTCATGAGTTCAGGCAGGATTTGAATGAACTCCTGAATGAGTAGGTTGTTGCCCATTTGATTGCGGGCTTCTAAGAGTAAGCGTTCACCTTCAGCGGCCGCTTTGGATTTTTCGAGGTCGGCTTTGGCCAGGCGCTCCATGGCTTTGGCCTCGAGATCAGACGCTTCAAATTTTGCCTGGGCTTCGCGCTGAATCCGCTGTGCACCCACTTCAATTTCCATTTGTTTAGCGATTTGATCCTGCTGTGCCAGCGACTCGGCCTCAATAATCTCAATGGCAGCCTGACGCTTTGCGCGTTCGACCTCTTCAACGGTGACGACTTCCTGACGGGCTTTCTCGCGTTCGGCTTCGGCTTTTAAGCGTTCGCTTTCCTTGTTAATCACCTCAGATTGCGCCTGTGCAGCCACAATATCTTTTTCTTTGTTTTGTTCAACAATTTCAATTTCCGCTTTTAAGCGGGCTTTGTCTACGGAGACCTTGGCCAGTGCTGCAGCGGTGTCTTTTTGCTTGTCGCGTTCAATCAATTGAATTTCAGCGTTAATTCGGCCATCTTTGACGGTGAGTTCCTGCTGAATTTTGGTGGTTTCTACCGACTGTTGCTGCTCCAGCTTAACCCGTTCCTGAGAAGCTTGTTTTTCAGCGGTTTCAGACTCAATTTGCCGCTGCTGCTCAACGCGCATGCGGTTAATTTCAAGTTCGTTCTCAAACTCTGCTTCTTGCTCTTCTTGTTCGAGCAAGAGAATCTGTTTGCGAGTCTCTACGTTTTTACGGGCAATTTCTTCTTTGGTGTTCTGCTCAATTTCGTTTTTGCGACGGGCTGCCTTTTGAATTGTCTCAGTGATGTGGCTGACACCCTGGGCATCAAAGTAATTGTCGTCACTGCGAAAGGTAGAGGCGTCTAAATTTGAAATGGTGACGGTTTCGAGTAAGAGGCCGTTTTCATCCAGTTCGTTTTTGACGATTTCTTGCACGGCATCGGCGAAGTCGTCGCGCTTTTCGTGTAGTTCCATCAGTGTTTTTTGAGCGGCCACAGAACGTAGGGCAGAAATCATTTTGGGCGCGATTAGGCTGTCGACCTCTTGTTCTGACATTGAGCGATTACCCAGGGAACGAGAAGCGGCTAAAATTTGCTGTTCGGTGGGTTCGACGCGAATATAAAACTCAGCAGAAACATCGGCGCGGAGTTTATCTCCGGTAATTAGGGCCGCTTCGGCATTTCGGCTCACTTCAATACGCATGGTTTCTAAGGAGACCCAGCGCAGTTCGTGCAATAAGGGAATGACCCAGGCGCCTCCGTCTAAGACGACTTTGGCTTTACCGCTACCGGTACGCACAAAGGCGCGACTACTCGGCGTTTTGGTGTAAAGCTTTGCGGCGGCAATCACCAATCCAATCACCAATACGATACCTAAACCAAATAAAACAACGGATACGCTCATTATCTCTTCCATGGGGTTTCTTAATTCTCCTTTGCGGGTTCTGCATTTTTTTTATATTCAAGACTTTGCTGTAAACGGGAGTCAAACCGTTTCATTTCTTCGAGATGACCACTGGTGTAGTCGTAATAAGCCGGGCTTTCGTGGGTTAATACCGTATACAAACGGCGGGCAGGATCGTAGCCCGTTACAAAAATGGTGCTGTGTTTAGGGGGGGCTTCAGTCCCCTCGTGGGCCACACAGGCCACCTGTAAAAGCACACCGTGCTCGTTATAGACCCGTGCTCTACCCAGCCCTTTTTCTGAAAAGCCGGGAACCCGACCGGAAATCACGTTGCCCACACAGCCCACCAGGTCTTCGGGTTGGGATGCCGCGCTCGTATCGCGGAAAATGCCGGCCAATAGCCGAGAGCCTACACGGGTAGAGCCCAGTGCACTGATGGCACTGAGACCAAAACTCAAGATAAAAAACCAGGGAGGGTACATGGACCACATCGCTTTGAGTGCGCTGTTATAGAGGAGCCCGAAGGCCCCCCACGAAAAGCTAAGCACCATCAGCACCAGAGACATCGGTACTTTGCCAATATTTAAAAAGCCCAGAAGGTCAGCAAAGCTTCCGTGCAGCTCGACATCACTATCGATATCCACATCAAAGTCACCGCCAGCATCCAGCTCGAAATCAGAATCGAGATCGTGGTCGCCGCCAATGAATTGTAGGGCCAAAAAAAGAAAAGCAGTGCAAATAAAAGCAAAGAACGGTGTGTTGTACCAGGTGAACATGAATGACTCCGGGTATCAGCATACCGTTCTTTTGACTAAAAACCAAGTTCTCAGGGGGTTTGCGTGGGTTTTTAGAGCTTTAGTGACTGTCGCGTTTGAGAAATAGCCTGTTGGGCTTCTCCCTCAAGGGTGTTTTTGACGTTACGCAGCTGTGACTCTAGCCCTTGCTTGTCCTGTTGATAGTTTCTATCAATGGTCTCAAGTGTCGTCTGGGTTTGTTCTTTTTTCTGCGTGAGAGGGGCTTGTGGGCCTACCGTATCGGCCTGATGCTTCAGGGCTGATGCGTGCGCTGTTGCTGCGGGCTTAACCGCGGGGTCATTGTCTGAACGCGGATTGCCTTTGATCTCGCCAAGTTGCGTTTCTACACGGGCCACCAGGCCCTCAGCCTCTGTAAAACGTGAGCGGGTGGCCGTTTCCTGCGTCGTGGCTTCACTCAGGTTTTGACGGGCACCGCCGATCTCACGGCGATAACGGGTATTCTCCTGCTGAGCAGTTTGCTCATGTTTGCGAATATCTGTTTTATTACGCTTGGTTTGGTCGCTAAAGCGTCCCAATGCTGTACGATCGGTAAAACTGAGATCTAAGAAAATCAGGCTGATATTATCGAGATCCTGATTAAAGGCCAGTTGGGTATTGACGCGATCTAAGCTGTTTTCTCGCGACTGCAGATCTCTGCGTTCCGTGCGCAATAAATTGAGCTTGCTTTCTAAAGAGCGAATACGACCTTCATCGCGGTATTGTCCACCGCCGTTGCCGTTAAAAGGATCTTTGCCGTAAGGATCGCTCGTGCTGCTATTGCTAAAGGGATCTTTACCAAAAGGATCGTCGCTGCCAACGCTGTTGCCGCCGCCACTGAAGGGGTCTTTACCAAAGGGATCGTTGCTGCCGCCGGTATTACCCCCACTGGCAGGGCGGGGGGGCTTGCTTCGCTCACTTTGCAGTTCACGGTTGGTATAGTCATAATCGCGATCCACACGACGAATATCGTCTCTGACGCGCGATAGCGTCACGGTGGTATAGGTGCGGGCCTGATAATGCAGGTTACGGTTATCGTCTTCTAAGCGCCGGGCTTTGCTCAGATGGTTTTCTGCGGAGGCGGGCAGGGCTTCGATCGTGTTGAGGTCGCTTTGGGCCCGTTGTCGGGTCTGCTGTGCGTTCTCGTAGCGTCCGCGGGCCTGATTACGTTGGCCTTTGACGTCTTCAAGCTTGTTTTCGGTATCGTGAACACCGGGCATACGGGCTTCTCGTAGATTACGGGCACTTTGGGTCACCTTGCCCTCTTCAGCACGATTGGCCTGGTTCCAGTTGCCAAGGGCTTTGTCTCGTTCACTGGTGGCTGCGGTATTGTCTTTTTGCCAGGTCTGGGTGCGCTGATTCAGGGTCTGGGTAATTTCACCACTGCGCTCAGCTTCTTGACCGGCAATGCGGCCTAAATTGGTGGTTAGCGCGGTTATTTTTTCGCGGGTTTCACCGGTTCTGAGGTGGCTAATGTCCTGAGCCGCCTGGGTGTTTTGTCGGTAATTGCCCTGAAGCTCATTAAGCACTTGTTTGCCGAGGGCTTTATCGATGTGTGCGGGGGATCCGGCGTCTTCAGCGATGCTATAGGCGGCATTGACCCGCTGCTGAGTCGGGGCTTTTAAAAACTGTTCAGCTTCTTGCAATTTACTCTGGGGGGTAGCGACATCAACATCTTCGCCAAGGTAAGTGGACGCATTTTTTTCGTCGACAAGGAAAGCGCCTTTGCCTCCAAAGGCCTGAGCGACTTTATCATCAATCGCCAGGGGTGTTTTTCCAAGATCCTGCTTGCTGTTGGGATTGCGATCCAGCTCACTGATTAATATTTGTTTATTTTCGCTGGCAAATCCGTCTTCGCCCTGAAGGGCATGAACATTTGCTGAGCCATCTTCTTGAATCACCACAAGCTCTGCACCCTTTTGGGCTTTGGCTTGCTTAATCGCGTCTTGAACACTGAGGTTTTCAGCTTTGGCTTTGGGGTCGGCAGATACTTTGTTTTCACGATCCCAAAAGCCGGTATCGTGGGTTCCCACTTGTCTTAAATTAGGCATAAAAGATGTTTCCTGTCAATCTTTGCTATGAAATAGGCAATATGCTTCTATTATATGTGAAAAAACCGTAAAACTGACGTGTATTTTTCTCGAATACAAAAAGCCCCCACAGGGGGGGCTTTGACGAAATAAAGCACTGCTCTGAAACAAATTTTTAGATTACTGGGCTTTGTATTCTAAAACAGGGTAGGTGGGCAAACCCGGCATGGCTTGATTCAGATCCACACCGGTACATTCTTTGATACCGTCTTTTAGATAAACATCAGCAGCGCCGGTTTTGCTGGCAAAGCTTTGAAACATTTTCAGCGGATCTTCGGCCTCGAGATAGACGAGTAAAAAGTCTCCGTTAGGGGTTTGCTGAATATGCCAGCTTTCCACGGGAACGCCAAGGGCCTTTTGAGACGCATCAAAGCTATCGCTGTGCTCTCCGCCCAGGCCAGCGCCAATTTCTCGCACCCGTTCTGTTTTTCCAGGTAAAATCGGAAACATTGCGGCAAAAGTTTTCATAGGGTTAAACCTCTTCTTGTTCTTGTATAGTCACCCGTAAAGGCAAATGGATATGGAAGGTTGTGCCCACGTTCAGGGTGCTTTCCACTTCAATTTGCCCTTGATGGGCTTCAATAATATCTTTAACAATAGACAATCCAAGACCCGTTCCTCCGGTGACTCGCGAGCGGGATTTATCAACACGGAAAAAACGATTAAAGATGCGGGGCAGATCGATGTCAGGGATGCCAATGCCCGTATCAATAATCTGCGCATGGAGAGACGCTTCCTGAATCTCAATCTTAAGGGTTACTGTTCCTTCCGGACGATTACATTTGATGGCGTTGTCTACAAGATTTATGAGTACCTGTAGAACGCGATCTCTATCGGCGTACATGGAAGGCAACGCCGCCGGAAATTCACCCACCAGCTCAATATCATTGACGCGAGCATGGGGCTCCATGGTTGACATGACATCATCGAGTAAGCCGGCCATGTCAAAAGATGAGAGGTGTAAAGTTGTTTTGGCATCTTCAAGATTCGAAATGACCAATAACTCATTGACCAGGCGGGTTAATCGGTCGGCTTCTCTTTGAATATTTGATAAAAAGCGTTCTTTAAACTTGGGGTTTTCAATCGCGCCCATGCGCAGAGACTCGGCAGCCATCTTAATGGATGTTAAGGGCGTACGCAGCTCATGAGAAACATTGGTAATAAACTCTTTTTCGATCCCTTCGAGACGCCTTACAGAGGTTATATCTCTCACGATAACGAGCCACCCGGTGGTTCCATTTTCGGTCAGCTGATAGGGCTCAGCCAGAATGGACAGATCTTTGTTGACGCTGAGGTGCTCCGTGACAAACTCATGCTCTTGTGTGTTGTTTTCACTTTGAGCACGCTCCACCAGGTCTCGAAACGCAGACTCAGAAGAGCGACTGATAAAGTCAGGATCCAGTTCACCGTCGGGCATTTCGAGAATTTGGCGAGCGTTAGGGTCTGCAAAGCAGAGGGTGCCCTGCTCATTTAAAATAAGTACCCCATCTTGAAATAGACTCACGGTTTATCCCCCGAGACGATAGCCGAAGCCACGTACTGTCTGAACGTATTGGGGGTTGCTGGGGTCTTTTTCGATCTTTTCTCGCAGCCAGCGGATGTGTACGTCTACGGTTTTTGTGTCTCCGTAAAAATCCAGGCCCCATACTTGTTCGAGAAGCTCTTCTCGTGAAAAAACCTTGTTGGGAGCAGACATGAGCATGGCCAAAATTTTGAATTCTTTTGGGGAAAGCTCTACCTGTTTATTTCTGACCATTACCTTATGCTCGGTGAGATTCATTTCTAAATCATCATACTGATGCATTTGTGGCTGGCTATCATCGGTCTCAGAAATTTTGCTACGGCGCAACAACGCGCGTATGCGGGCAATGAGCTCGCGCAAGCTGAAGGGCTTCACTAAATAATCGTCAGCGCCCACTTCTAAGCCGATCACACGATCGATTTCTTCCCCTTTAGCGGTAAGCATAATAATTGGGGTTTCATTGCGTTCACGGCGAAGAATGCGACAAACTTCCAGACCGCTGAGTTCAGGAAGCATTAAGTCCAATACAATAAGATTGGGTTTTTCAAGCTGGACTTTCTGAAGGGCTTCTTGACCGTTATGGGCACTTACCACTTCAAACCCTTCCTGGCTTAATGCGTATTCAATGGACTCTACAATAGATTCCTCATCATCAACTAAGAGAACCTTATCTGCCATAGTCTGTTTGTCAAACCTCTGCCTTGCTTAGTTTAAGTTCCAGATAACGTTTTTTAACCTGTTGCCTGAATCGTATTACCTCATCTTAACATGACATTTCAGGATCGTCAGCAGGGGGAGTATTAAAACGCCCCGTGAATGACTGCTGTCTTCTCGTTAAAAGTGTTATAATTAAGGCAAAGTTTTGAATTTGAGGCAACAAAATGAACTATCTTTCACATTTTTCCCGTTCAAGTATCTCTTTAGCGTGCACACTTCTTCTGGTAAGCGCTTGTGCCGAGTCATCCCCGGTATCGCCTGCGGGTGTCGATAGTAATTCGAGTAATAGCATCAACGCTTTACAAAGCCTGCAAAGTGTAGACGTGGATAATGTTCCCACTTATGCCCTCAAGCCAGCCAATACCAATGTGGGGTTAACGGGTCAGCTTAAAATTCCCGCAAATCTTATTCTTGGAGCTGCCGAACTCGGTCAATTGACCGCTCCTCCTCAGGGCTTGACGGCTCCTCCTCAGGGTCTGACGGCTCCGCCTCAGGGCTTAACCGCTCCACCTCAGGGTATTTTGGCCGCCCAATCTATTTTTGGCATTCGCTCGCTGAAGTCCCAGGGGCTGGCCACCAGCTTTTGGGTGGAGTTCTTCAGAGACAACTTCAAAATTAGCGTGGCCGAAACGGGCAGCGTTCAGGACGCGACCATTAACCATACCGTGATTCAGTTTATTAATGGTCAACCCTTCTTTGTGGCTTCTTACGTACTTCCTCAACTCAAGCCCAATGCCAATTATGACCTCCGTGCAGAGCACCCGCTGCTCAACCTGCAGACCCGTTTAACCACCGCCGACGCCGGTCAGACGATGGCTGCAGATCTTGACCTGGGATCTACCGCGGTTAAACTCGTGAAAGAAGAAGCTGCTCGACAGGGTAAACAGGTTAACCTGGCTTACCTCAACGCCAATATTCAGAGTCTTGAAGCGACCGTCGCAGATGCTTTGCAGAAGCGCTTTAAAAGCACCGCCGATCAGGCTTTAATTAACACGGCTGTTCAGGATTTTGTCTCCGCTTTACCGGCATATATTGCACCCCAGGCGATCCAAATTCAGGAGGGTGTAAAAACCCTTAAGGTGGGTCAGCCCGTTGCTTACTCCGCGGTGACAACTTTTGCAGACCAAACGCAAACTCATGCCGTGAGCTGGTCAACCTCCGCAGGCGACGTGGCTTCGGTTCAAGCAGACGGAACGCTCCTGGGGCTACAGCCAGGTCAGGTTCAGCTAGAGGCTCGCGCTCTTGATGACAGCCGTTTGAGTCACAAAATCACCGTTAATATCGTCCCTTAAATCAGTGGCTTTAACGCAACGCGCGCTCTGTTTGCTCGCTGTTTTGACTTGCTCCTGTTTGGGGTTTCTAAGCGCGTGTCATCAGCTTGCTCCTCAACTTGTCTCGCCTACACCGCAGTCTCCTCTTTCTTCGTCAGATGCAGGGCTGCGTTTGGTTACTTTGCTTCCCCTAACGGGTTCCCTGGCCAGTAAAGGTCCTTCGCGTGAACGGGCTGCAAAGCTTGCTGCATTGCACATTAATCAGGCTGGCGGCTTGTCCTCTGGCCGCTTGCGTTTGGACCATTTGGACTCGGGGACTTCTGCTGAGATAGCCCTTGAACAGCTGTCTGCTTATCTGCGTACCGGTAAACCAGACGTGGTCATTGGTGCTTCGAGCTCTCAGGTGAGCAGAGAAGTGCTTAAACTGGCGCAGCAAGAGCGTTTTTCAATGATTTCACCGGCATCAACGGCTTCTTCTTTTACCACTGCCGATACTTCGGATCTGTTTTTTCGCACAGCACCCTCAGATGCCTTTCAGGGAACGGTGCTGGCAGAGCGCATTTATGAAAGTGGGGTGAGGCGTCTCGGGCTTATTTACCAGGACGACGCTTATGGCGTCTCCCTCAAAGAAACATTGGCCAGTGCTTTTGTTGCGCTTGGCGGAGAGATTGTTCAAAACTTACCCTACCTTCAGGGGGATACGGAAAGCTTAATATCCAGTGTGCCCGTGTTTCTTCAGACACCTGTGGATGGCATTTGTCTGATTGGCTACCCTCAGGAGGCGCCGGATATTTTTAATGCCTGGATTACGAGTGCGTTACAGCCTCAGGTGAAGTGGTTTTTTTCTGATGGTTTAAAAGCAGCCCAAACCGTGGCCGGGGTCAAAGAGCCCTTTCGACTTGACCAGTCTTTTGGGACGATACCCTCCTCGCTTCCCCAGGAGGCCTCGGCGCGTTTTGAGCAGGATTATCTGGCGGCTTACCAGGAAATTCCGGTGAGCTTTGCTGCCCACACTTATGATGCAGTGGCTTTAGCTGCTCTGGCGGCACAGCGCCGTGCTCAGCGCCCTGAAATGTCTTTTGCAGACGCTCTGCGGGAGGTTTCTTCTCCGCCCGGTAAAGTGGTGGGGCCCGGTGAAAAAAGCTTAAAAGAGGCCTTGCTTGCGCTGGCGCAAGGAGAGTCTGTAAATTACGAGGGCGCTTCAGGAAATGTGGACTTTGACGCTCAGGGGGATGTGCTTAGTGACTATGAAATCTGGACCTTTAAAAGTGGTTTTATCTTTCGCGTAGAAACCCGAACCCCATCCCGTTAAAACTCCGGTCTGAATGCCTTGTGAAACCTGAGTTTTTGCCCCTAATTCCCCGTGAAACGCGGTATAATGATGCAGACCTTTTAATGAGAAAGAGCATCACATGACAGACTTGCCCACCTTACCCAATAATCAACCGACCATTACCATTCAGGATGAAATGAAAGCCTCCTTCATGGATTATGCGATGTCGGTCATTGTCTCTCGCGCCCTGCCGGACGTCAGAGATGGCTTAAAACCCGTTCACCGGCGGATTTTATATGCCATGGGTGAGATGGGAATGACGCCAGACAAGCCCTTCAAAAAAAGCGCCCGTATCGTCGGGGAAGTCCTGGGTAAATATCACCCTCACGGTGACACGGCGGTTTATGACTCGATGGTGCGTATGGCACAAAACTTTTCGGTCCGCCAGCTCCTGGTGGATGGTCAGGGGAACTTTGGTTCTGTAGACGGTGATTCCGCTGCCGCCATGCGTTATACCGAGGCCCGCTTAACCAAATATGCCACGGAGCTTTTGCAGGATTTAGATTGCGAAACGGTTGATTTTTCGCCTAACTTTGATGGCTCGCTTGACGAACCCAGAGTCATGCCCAGCAAGGCCCCTAATCTTCTGGTCAATGGTGTTACCGGTATTGCTGTCGGTATGGCCACCGAAATCCCTCCCCACAACCTGGGAGAGCTGGTGGACGCCCTGCGTCACCTGATGTCAGAGCCCGAAGCGACGGTTGTTGACCTTTTACAATTCGTCAAAGGCCCTGATTTTCCCACGGGCGGCATTTTGTTGGGCAAGCGCGGTATTCGCCAGGCCTACGAAACCGGTCGGGGATCGGTGACCGTCAGAGCAAAAGTGGAGTTCGAAGAAGGGGGCAATCGCGAGCGGGATAAACTGATCGTTAAGGAAATTCCTTTTCAGCTCAATAAAACCCGCTTGATCGAGCAAATTGCCGACCTGGTTCAGAATGGCAAACTCGAAGGTATTGCCGATCTACGAGATGAGTCTGACCGCAACGGTATGCGCATTCGTATTGAGCTTAAACGAGACGCTAACTCTCAGGTGGTCTTAAATAACCTTTTTCAGCAAACCCGTTTGCAGTCCAACTATAGCTTTAATATGGTGGCGTTGGTTAATAACCAGCCCCGCATATTAAACCTTAAAGAAATTCTCGTCGAGTTTTTGAAGCACCGGGTTGAAGTGGTGCGTCGCCGCACGCAGTTTTACCTAACCAAAGCCGATGCGCGCCTGCATCTGGTACTGGGCTTCTTGAAAATCATGGACAATCTCGATCGGGCGATTGTTCTTATTCGTGCTGCCGGGAGTGCTACAGAGGCACAAGAGGGTTTAATTGCTGAGTTTGAGCTGAGCAGCACCCAGGCTTCTGCCGTTATGGACATGCAGTTGCGTCGTTTAACCGGCCTGGAGACCCAGCGTCTGCTGGACGAACAAACAGAACTCAACGGTCAGATTGAATCTTTTCAGGCCATTCTTTCTTCTCCTGAGCGTGTTAATGAGATCATTCTTGGAGAGCTCGATGAGCTGGCTGAGAAGTATGAAGACGGTCGCCGCACGCAGTTTGAAGTCGACCCTGGTGATTTTACTTACGAAGATCTGATTCCCAATGAGCCCAATGTCGTCATTATGACGTCCAAAGGCTATATCAAACGCATGCACTTAGATTCTTTTGAACAGCAGAAGCGCGGTGGACGGGGCATCTCGGGTATGCAAATGCGGGATGAAGACTATATCCAGCATTTTTCTGCCACTTCGGCTCATGAAAACCTCCTCTTTTTTACCACCCGCGGCCGCGTATACGGTCTCAAGGTTTATGAAATTCCTGAAACCAGCCGTCAGGCCAAAGGAAACAGCATTGCTAATTTGTTAGAGCTAGAGCCAAATGAATCGGTAACGGCGATGTTAACCATCTCTGAGTTTGACGATGAGCATTACCTCATGAGTTTAACCCGTAAAGGCCTGATTAAAAAAACAGAGCTCAGCGCGTATAAAAATATTCGCCGCTCTGGTTTGATTGCCATTCGCCTGGATGATGACGATACCCTTGAATGGGTGAAGCTCACTGATGGTCAGCAACAAGTGCTTGTAGGCACCGCCGAAGGAAAATCGATTCTGTTTTCAGAGTCTGACGTCCGTTCAATGGGCCGTAGTACCCGTGGTGTGAAGTCAATGCGCCTTCGGGATCATGATTATATTGTGGGAATGGCCGTGCCTGAGCCCGGAGAAAATATTTTGACCGTCACCACCAACGGTTACGGGAAGCGGACCGAAGTCATTGACTACCGCTTACAAAACCGTAATGGTTCTGGCGTGATTAATATTAAGCTGCGTCAGGATGGCAAAGTGTCTACAGTCCTTGCGGTACGTGACGATGATGAAGTCATGATCATTACCACCAAAGGGGTGATTATACGCCAGGGCGTATCCACGATTGGTACCTATAAACGGGGCGCAAAGGGCATGATTATGCAGCGTTTAGATTCTGATGACACCATTGTTGGTGTGGCTCGCGTGGTGATTAAGGAGTCCGAAGAAGTTGATGAGACTGAAAATACCGAAGATATCGGTATAGATTCAGTGATTGAAAATACCGATGTAGCAGTTGAAGCGACAGAAACGGAAACCTAAAGTGACCCCCATTGATAAAATTCGCAATTTTTCGATTATTGCCCATATTGATCACGGTAAATCGACGCTGGCTGACCGCCTGATTGAAACCACAGGCGCCTTGTCTCAACGGGAGATGACCCAACAGGTTTTGGATAACCTGGACATTGAAAGAGAGCGTGGCATTACCATTAAGTCGCAGTCGGCACGTCTTAACTATAAGGCTTCTGACGGCGAAGATTATGTGCTAAACCTGATTGATACGCCAGGTCACGTGGACTTTAATTATGAAGTTTCTCGCAGCCTGGCTGCCTGTGAAGGGGCTTTGCTCATTATTGATGCCACCCAGGGCGTAGAGGCGCAAACGATTGCCAATCTATATCTGGCTCTCGAGCATAATCTAGAAATTATTCCCGTCATTAACAAAATTGATTTACCCAGTGCTGATGTAGAGAGTGCCAAAGAACAATTAGATGAGCTGGGCATTGATGCCAGTGAAGCCATTCTCACCAGTGCCAAACAAGGTATCGGCATTACCGAATTGCTGGAAGCGATTGTTAAGCATGTTCCTCCCCCAAAGGGAGGGCCAGCAGACCCTTTGAAGGCCTTGATTTTTGACTCGGTGTATGATCCTTACCGGGGGACGGTTGTCTTTTTTCGTATTTTCCAGGGCACGCTAAACAAGGGCGACAAAATTCGCTTTATGGTGTCTGATAAAAAGTACGAAGTGACAGAGCTGGGCGTACTCTTACCCACCCGTAAGCCAGTAGACCAACTGGGTGTGGGTGAAACCGGTTACCTTTCTGCAGAAATTAAAGATGTACAACATGCACGGGTTGGAGACACCATTACGCTGGTGGACAATGACGCAAAAGAGCCCTGGCCCGGTTATCGCCCCGCCATCCCGATGGTTTTTTGTGGCCTGTACCCTGTGGACTCCGATGATTATATGGAGCTCAAAGAAGCGCTGGGCAAACTTCAACTGAACGATGCAGCCCTGGCTTTTGAGCCTGAGTCCTCAAATGCCCTGGGCTTTGGCTTCCGTTGCGGCTTCTTAGGGCTTTTGCATATGGAAATTATTCAGGAGCGTCTGGAGCGCGAGTACAATATTAGCCTGATAGCCACCGCTCCGAGCGTTGTTTATGAAGTGGTTACCATGGATGGAGAAACCATATCGATCGATAATCCTCAAAACCTACCGGATGCTCAAAACATAGCCTCTATGTCTGAGCCCTATGTAAATGTCACCATTATTGCCCCCAAGGAATATGTGGGCGCGATGATGGAATTGGCGCAGGGACGCCGGGGTATCTTTAAAAGCATGGACTACCCTACTCCTCAGCGTGTGACGTTAATTTACGAGCTGCCCCTGAATGAGATGATGGCCGATTTCTTTGATCAGCTCAAATCAAAAAGTTCGGGCTACGCGTCTTTGGATTATGAAATGATCGGCATGCGCGACGCCAAATTGGTAAAGCTAGACATTTTACTCAATGGTGAGATTGTTGATGCCTTGTCGACCATTGTTCCTAAGGACAAAGCGCAGTTTGTGGGTCGTCAATTGACCGTCAAGCTCAAAGAGATCATTCCTCGGCAAATGTTTGAGGTGCCTATTCAGGCCGCTATTGGCAGCCGCGTGGTGAGTCGTGAAACCGTCAAAGCGATGCGTAAAAACGTATTGGACAAGTGCTATGGCGGAGATATTAGCCGCAAACGTAAACTTTTAGAGAAGCAAAAAGCCGGTAAAAAACGCATGAAAAACGTGGGACGGGTGGAAGTGCCCCAGGATGCCTTTATGGCGATTCTGAAAATTGGTCAGGAATAAAAGCATGTGTGATTTTGAGCGAGAAGGGCAATATCCTTTGGAATCACAAGCACCGCTGGCCGATATTCAGCTTCCCAAAGCCCAGGGTTTGACCCTGGAAGATCTTGAACAATGGCACACCGGAGTAGAGCCGGACCTGAAGCCTGAAGAACTTTTGGGTGATGATTTAAGTCTTTCACCCACTCCGAGTACTGGTCGTCGGGTGCGGGTGCTTAAAAAAGAAGATCCCATTCAATCCGTTCCTGAAACAACGCCGGCGGAATTAAATGCCTTATTATCGTGGTCGGTAGACACCCATCGTTATGCCCTGAGTAAGCGTGAGGACGTTAAGCGCTTAAGTAAACAAAGCGATTTGCTTTTTCAGCGAATTCCCCAGTACCTGGATCGTTTGACCCAGGTTTTGCATGCCCATGATCAGTGTCAGCTTTTGTACGAACGCATGGCTGAGCTCTCAGAAAAAAGAGGTTCTGCGGCATTAATTATTCAAACCGCAAGGCAAGTGGAAGTTCTAGAGAAGAACCTTAAAGAAAAACGCTTTCGTGCTGAAGAACTTAAAAAAATGCAGACAGACTTAAGCGCTCATTTGGCGCTGACAGAGCGCTATCAGGCTATTTTTCAACAGATTCCTCACCTCAATATATTAAACCTTGATTAAATCTCTTCATGATGCTTGCGCTCCCTGAGATAATAATAGAAGTTAAGTTATGTAAATTTGCGAGGAGGTATCACCATGGCTCTTAATGGTATTTATAACGTTCCCGACTTTAACTATACTCCCCATGTCGAAAAATTTGAAGGTAAAGATCCCGATCAACGCCGCAAAGACGAACAGGGAAAGAAAAAGAAAAAGAAAAATAAGCCCTCAGAGCAGCTGTTTGAAAGTCTGGCGGATAGTCTAAGCCAGTATGGTGACGAACCCTTTCAGTTCAACGGCTAGTTAATGGCTTCAGGGTTTGTGCTGCTGTAGGCGTTTTTCCAGGTCCTCGGCAACGTATTTGCGTAAGCGCTTGGGGTCACGGGTATCAAAGGTCTTTAAGTAATCAGCGATGTCTAAAATTTCATAGCGAATCTTAAGCGTTTTAAAAAGACGCATACGCTTTTCCCCCGGCGCATTCACATGGTGCAGGCCTCCGCTATAACCGATCAGCATTTTACCGGTTTGTACTTTACATAAAATATCGGCAATACCGCCCCGCACACTCATAGGCTTTCCATGTTTATCAAGACCGTTGGCACGCATCATGCGTCCCTCAGGCGCCAATGCAACCATCGTGTCAGGCTCAATTTCATCTAAAAAACCACTCCAGGAATCATCTCGCTCACGGGTAATCGATACCGTACGGGGTGAAAAGTACTTATAAAAGGTACCGGCAATGGGCCGGTTCATTGTTATGTCTGCGCCGGGAACCACGGTTCTTTTGGCTGCGTTCCATAAAAAAGAAATGGGCAGTGTACCCAGGAATAAGGGCTCCAGTAGACTGGTGTGATTTAAGAAGGCAAATACCCGTATGTTTTTCCAGGCTTGACGGGGTTTAGGTCCCACCCAGAGCACTTCAAAGCGATAGAACCTTCGGGTGAGAAAACCCACAGAAATAATCAGTAGACGTGTGATGAAAACGTGTAAAGACGACATAAGACCTCAAAGATAAAACGGCCTATCTCAGATAGGCCGTTTAGAATTAGATGCGAATTAACTCAGGTTTAGAGTTTTCCGGCTTGATCGATGAGGTACAAGGCTGCACCACGATTTTCGTTCCAGAAATCATTGACCCGTGAATATGGAGGGTCAAAACCATCTCCCCAGCTGCCGATTTCGGTCGTGTAAGAGTAAAGACCCAGTTCACCGAAAGTGTAGTCGTCAGTGATACCCGAGGCAACGTAAAGATCAGCGGCCTGTTGTGGGCGATAGCCAGTCATTTGCCCCAGCGTTTGACCAATTTCTACGAGCTTTTGATTGGGGTTGCGTGCTTTGGTGTAGCCCCAGGGGTAAAGAATAAGGTTACTAAAACTATGATAAGACATCATGATTTTGAAGTTACTGTGGGCTCCGAGGAAATCGCGAACAGCCTGAGTTTCTGGCTCAGAAAAAGCGCTTTCACCCCGGTAGGTATCACTGCTGGGAGAGGTAGATGCACCACCGCCGCCCCACTCATAACCGTAGTTACGGTTTAAGTCAGTACCGATAGAGCGTGTGTTGCTGTAGCGGTGGGTGTTTTTACGCCAGTTTTCGCCACCTTCTGCGCGAATATGGCCATCGGGGTTAACCATGGGCACAATCCAGATGTCGCGGGTGTCTAATAGCTGTGTGATTTCAGCGTCACGGCCATAGTTTTCAGTGAGGTGCTTGATGAGCATTAGCGGAATTTCTACGGTCGCTAATTCACGCGCATGGTGATTTCCAAGAAAGGCAATCCCTGGCTTTTGAGCTGCATTGCCTTTGCCACTCAGGTGAACAGCCCAGAGGTCACGATTGGCAATGCCCTGGGTTTTTTCCCAGGTGTCACCAATGTCATGCAGACTTGCGATTTGGCTATATTGTCCTGTAATTCCACGCAGCTCCATCAGGAGCTCTTCATAAGTGTGGTACTTGGGGTCAAAGGTGTTGAGCGGGCTTACGCCGGGCTCAGGACTAATTAATTCAAAGCGCAAACGACTGTTTTGTAAGCGGGCAAAAACTTCTTCATTGACCTGTCCCAGCACATATTTCTGGGTAACCATCCACACGTCCATGCCCAGTTCATTGAGTTGGTTGATTTGCTCGCTGCTGGTGTAAGCGACTTTAAGAACGGTATTGCCCGTTGTTTCTAAGCGGCGTGCAGAGAGAAATGAGTTTTGAAAAGTGGGCTCAAAATTTGCGCTGTACTCAATGCCTTTTGCTCTTATTGTGCTCTGACTTTGAATATTTGCGACGGGGCCACGGGGAGCCGTGTTGAAGTTGCGGGGCTGAACACTACAGCCTAACATGACGAGGGCGGCAGAAGCGACTGCCATACTTCGAATTAATTTCATATAGTTCTAACCATTCTTAAATAACTTTAAAAGCCAATCTTAATCTTAATATAAGTTTATCACATCTAAATTGGACAATAAATCCCCAAACGCAAAAAAACTTCTCGAAAAGCTTTTCAAGAAGTCAAAGGGGGGGGAAGTGGGCGGTACAAGACTCGAACTTGTGACCTACTCGGTGTAAACGAGTTGCTCTACCAACTGAGCTAACCGCCCGGATTCAGTAAATTCATTTTATCCATCCTCAGAGTGATGTGCAAGTGGATTGAAACTTTTTTTTTGCCTTTCTGGTAAAAGAGATAAGGGGCAGGACTTTCGGCTAGTCGTCACAATGAGGCTTGTCGTGCTAGAATAGGACGACAAATCTATGGTAATTTCAACAGGAGTCTAGGGCCTTGACGGATAATCGACCAAAAGCAAAGTTAACGATCTTACGTGGGGGAACACAGGGAAAAGTATTTACCCTTGACAGTGACTCCGTTTCTATTGGCCGCTGGGATCCTGACGGCGGCGCTTTTCCTGAAATTGACTTAACCAATGACGATATTGAAGCCAAAATATCTCGTAAGCACTCCCGCATTCAATTCAAAGAGGGGCACTATACCCTTGAAGACATGGGCAGCCTCAACGGAACCTATATTAATCGTGGTCCCCGTCTGGTACCGGGAGAACCCTTACCCATTAAAGACCAGGATGAGCTAATCATGGGTAAAACTTTTTTTCGCTTTGACATCTTAGAGTAAATTTTGGCGTGGATCCGAGCACGTGATTTTAACCTTTCGTGTATCGTCCCTTTCTTTCAACGTGATAAGATAAATGTACCCTAAGTCTCTAAGGTTGCTCTCTCATGAAACGCTCCAATGCGATGATTTCTCAATTTATTCAGGGCGAAGAACGCCGTCAATTTAAAGACATAATTAAAGCCCTTGCGCTGGTGACCGATCTTGCAGAGGGGTACGATGCCCAGCACGGCTATAATGTTGCGCTTGGAGCCGTCCAATTGGGTCATTATATAGGTCTTAAAACAGAGTCCTTACGTAACCTCTTCTATGCCGGACTCTTGCATGATGTGGGCGAAGTCGGTTTTCCTAAAGAAGACGCATACGAAGAGACCGACTATTTTGAATGGCAGTTCCACCCCTTTATTCAACAACACCCCATTGTGGGAGAGCGCATTGTTTCTCAATTGCCGACGCTAAAAAAATCCAGTTATTTTATTCGCTTACATCATGAATCGTGGGACGGTAGCGGATACCCTGATCGCCTCAAAAAAGACGCCATACCTTTAGAAGCGCAAATTATTGGTTTATTTGATACTTTCGACATTGCCAGCAGTATTTATCACGATAAGCAGGAAATGCGTCGTCGCCTTGCACCGGTGCTCAAACAGCGCTTTTCTCCTCATCTATTACAGGCCTTTAGCAAAATGCTCGCCGAAACAGAACTGTGGACGGCACGTAACTTTAATCATGTGGCCTGGGGACAGCTGGGTGTAGATGCTGTAGATTTGGCCCTGCTTATGGATGTGAAAGTCGACTATTTTGACCTCACCCTCAAAGTCTTTGCTAACGTTATCGATACCAAGCACCAATATACAAAAGGGCATTCCATAAGAGTGGGTGCTTTATCCCGTCGTATTGCCGAAGCGATGGATTTTGACACGGTTGAGGCCAAGCAGATTGAGCGGGCTGGTTTTTTGCACGATGCGGGTAAAGTCGGAGTCTCTCGTTGCATTTTAGACAAGCCCGGTCCGTTGACAGATATGGAGTATGCGAAGATTAAGGCTCACCCCGGCATGTCTGCAGCCTTACTTAAAACAGTACAATGCTTATCTGATCATGCCCCCATGGTTAGGCATCATCACGAGCGCTTTGATGGCAATGGATACCCTGATCGGCTAAAAGGTGAACATATTCCTATTGGAAGTCGAATTCTGGCAGTGGCGGATACCTACGATGCCATGACGAGTGACCGCGCATACCGCAAAGGGCTTTCTGATAAGATCGCCCGTGCTGAGATTAAAAAATACAGTGATATTATGTACGATCCTATTGTGGTAGATGCTTTCATGACGATTTCAGAAGAAGAAATTCGTCATGTTTTCGCCACAGCAGAAACGCAGCTGTATCTAAGTTCTCCCTAATCCTGCTTTTTTAACGCGACCGCATTAATGCAGTAGCGCAGCCCACCGGGCTCAGGTCCATCAGGAAATACATGTCCCAAATGGGCGTCACAGGTATTACATAAGGCCTCAATACGGCTCATGCCATGACTTATGTCTTCATGATACGCAACAGCGTTCTCTTCTACCGGCTGTGTAAAAGAGGGCCAGCCGGTGCCTGAATCGAATTTTTCACCGGAGTCAAAGAGCAGTGTGTCACAGCAAACACAAGCGTATAGACCGGGTTGAAAAAGGTTACACATCTCAGAACTAAAGGGGCTTTCAGTGCCTTTCTGCCGGGCAACGCGAAAGGCTTCTGGACTCAGCAGCTCTTTCCATGTGGCTTCAGTTTTTTCTACTTTTCGATTCGGTTCAGGATTGCCTTTTGCCGCAAAATTCATAACCGTTTTCCAATTGAGCACGGAATAACCACCTTGTTTAATACTTACTGGGAACACTAAGGCTAGGATTATACCTGCTGTAAAAACGAAAAAGCAATCCCTTGCTGTCCTTCGCAGATAACTATCCAGGCCCTCATACAAAAGAGCACTTCTCTTTCTAAATCAGAAAGAGAAGCGCTCTTGATTCACCAGGGTGTATATTTAGGGGTTATTTTTGTAAAGCAGCGTTGGTTTTGTCAAAGACTCTGCCAGCGCGTACTGAATTTGCAGCGGTGTTTATGCCGGTATCAATAACGTCCATTGCGTTTTCTGCACTGAGTAAGCCCAGAACGGCCGTCGCAGTTCCCAGGCGAGTCATGGCAGACGCTTTGTCGGGAGAAGTACCAACAACAGTTCCAACGACGGCAGCGTCAACTCCCGCAATGGCGAGACCTGCTGCAGCTCCGTGGGGTGCATATTTTAAGCCGGCCATAAAGCCTTCTTTGGCCATGCCAGCCACTTGTCCGTTGAAAATGCCTACAAACCCACCAAGGGCAGCACCTGTGACTGCTGGAGCAAGGGCTCCGCCAATTACTGAGGGAATAACGGTACTTTTGAAGGTTTCGGTGATAGCGACTTTAACACGGTCTGATTTTGCTGTCGTGCTCCAGGTGGTCATGTCCTGGGCGAGACTGGAGGCTTTCTGAGGGGCTTTTAATCCACCCTGTGCAGCGGGCTTGGACTGGGCTTGTTGTGTTGCGGGGGCTACGGGTGTGCTTACAGGACGATTGACGCTTAAATTACTCATAATGTTTTTGGTTACTCCTACGCTTTTGCGAATTAACTTTATTATAGGATATTAATGGATTGTTACGGTTAATCTTGAATTATCTAAGGGTAAATTTTTGTTTAAGCTGAAAAACATCCCTATTGTACAGGTTCGTTGAGTTTTTTAATGCACATCCAGTTCATGCCTGCAAAAAACAAAATACTCATGACGACTACGGTGGTCCATGAAAGCAGAACCGGGCTATCGCTGTACCCAATAAACGCGTAACGAAACAGGTTGATATTGTGGTGAACCGGATTAAAGATTGAGAGTGTACTCCAGGGTTTGGGTAGCGATGCGATGGGGTAAAAAACACCCGCCAGAAAGATCATCGGTTGTAAGACAAAAGTGGTGACGAAGGTGAGGGCCTCAAATCCTCTGGCCCACATCCCAAAGAGAACACCAAGCATGCCGTATTGTAGACCCGTGAGTAAAACAATGATCACTAAGGCGATCGGGTGAGCGACTTGCATATCGGGAATAAACCAGAGGGTCATGGCCAGCGCAACGAATAAAGTTACTACTCCCCGGGTTAGTGCCGCGAGCGCAAAGGCGATGCCAATTTGCCAGGCTTTAATAGGAGCAATCTGTAGGTCCACAATGGTGCCCAGATTTTTGGCAATAATCAGGGCAAAGCCTGGATTAGAAAACCCGCTATTGACCATAATCATTCCCAATAAACCCGTATAAATAAAGGTCACAAAATTCACATCACCAATGGTTTTGCTGTTCATAACCACTCCAAAGACCGCCAAATACAGCACCATAGAGACAATCGGACTAAAGATAGTGTCTAGTAAGAGCTTCTGAAAGCGCTTAACTTCTCTGGCATAAAGGGCCCACATATGATTCATGATTCTGCCTCCGAGGTGAGTTCGAGAAAGACTTTTTCAAGAGAAGCGCTTTCGTTTTGAATGGATTTAATATTGCTGCCGTAGTGGGTCAGTAAGGATTGCATTGAAGGGCTCAGTTCTTTATAGGCCAGTTCAAACTCGGTACCTACCTGACGCACCTGCGGGAGATGATCGACATTGCGATCAAACAGCTCAAAAGAAATCAGATTCTTGGAAAACTCCTGCTGAATGTCTTTAACCTTACCTTCTTTGATAATATTGCCTTTGTGAATAACGGTCATGGAGTCACAAAGCTGTTCTGCCTCTTCAAGATAATGGGTGGTGAAAATAACCGTGGTTCCCTGGGTGTTTAACGCTTCCACCAGCTCCCAAATCTTTTGCCGCAGGGCCACATCGACACCTGCGGTGGGCTCGTCTAAAATGAGCAGTTTGGGTCGATGCAGAATCGCTTTGGCGATCATCAACCGTCGCTTCATTCCGCCTGATAATTGTCGGGCACGGGACTTCATTTTGTCGGCAAGCCCTAAGGACTCAAGGGCGTCTTCAATGCGTTTTTTTCTCTGGTTAACGGGGACACCATACATTCCCGAGAAATAGTACAAGACCTCTTCTACCGTAAAAGCGGGTTCAATGGTGATTTCTTGCGGAACAACCCCCAATACCCGTTTGGCCGCTTCTTTTTCTTTCATCACATTGTGACCAAAAATAGAAATCTGTTCGGTACTCTTGTCGGGCTTGACCGCTCCGCAGATCATGCCAATGAGGGTGGATTTTCCCGCACCGTTTGGGCCCAAAAGCCCATAGATTTGACCGGCCTCGATGGTTAGTGAAACTTGTTTTACGGCCTGAAAGGGCTCGCCATCTTGATAAAAGGTTTTGGAGGCGTTTTTAATGGTTAAAGCATCCATTTTAATTACTCTTTTGTGAAGAATAACAGATAACCTACTTCGAAAGGGAAGTTTCTTTTAGATCCTTGAGCACGGAGACAATTCGTTTTTGCAGGCCAAGCAAATGGTCTGGTAAGAAGGCAAAAGACATTTCATCAGGGTTTAAAATCCAGTGTAGAAAGGGCTCTACACTTTCTGCGGGTGTGTTTTCTTCCTTGCAAAGAAAACGCAAGTCAAGAATTAAATGCAGTAAATAACTGAGCTTTTGTGTGCGCGTTAAAAAAGCGTTGATGTCTTTGTGCATCGTCCATGCATGACGCAGTTGTAGCTCAAAAAGGGTGTTGCGTAATTGCTGTTGTAAAGCGTTAAGCAAAGCGAATCCCTGATCGGCTAATTTTTGATCCCCCTGAAAAACAGGTATCAAAATGCTCTCAATAAAAAACTCAACTTTTTTCACCCGTCTTGCATAAATGCGCTGATAGAGCATAGATGAGACGAGTGCGTTTATGAGAAAAGAACTGACCGCGGCTATAAACAAGGCCAAAAAACGTGTTTCGAAGGTCAATAGGGGCGTGTTTTGAGGAACGGCTACCATAAATAAAGCGGTAAAGGCCGCCACAGGATAACCCGATTGAATTCTTAATACAAAGGTACTGGCAACGGCTAATCCCACGGCAAGCGGGAGTCCAGGCAACAAGGGGAGCGCCCAGACGTCTGCTAACAAAAGCCAACTAACCCCCCAAATACCGCCGACCAGGCTTCCCAGAACTTGTGCCCAGGCATTGCGAAGCCCAATCAGTACAGTCGGAGAGATACATAAAACAGCGACAAAAGTAGAGGAAACATGATCGGGGTTGCCTAGCCAATAGTCGGCCATCAGCGCGACGGCGCAGGCAAGGGTGGCTTTCAGTATAATAAAAATTGGGTTTGATAATTCTGATTCCATTGCTGCAGTATGCAATAAAACAAGCTTATGCGCCCAGCCTTTTGAACTCTCACCTTGCCTATTGGTACACTTAACACCATGAAAAATGCATATATGTCTGAAGACGAGCACTTGCAGGATCTTACACTCCACCTTTTGGGTCTGGTTCAACCTGAAGCCACGCTCTCGGGTTTTATGGGGCATTTTCAACAGCGTATGAGTTTTTCTCAAGTCTCTCTGTGGCGCACAAGTCCCGAGGGTTGGCAGCTTGTGATTCAGGTAGAAGACCCCGAAAAATCGGAGCCTCTGTTTTGCCAGGACTTTTATTTTGAGCCAACGCTTACCCAGGGAGAGTTCAATTATCGTTTAACCATTGAAAGTAAATCCCCCTGGGAGCCCTCCCGCTTAGAGACCGTGACTCAGGTGGGTAAACACCTATGCGCGATGCTCAAGTATCATCTTGAACCCCGGCAGACGGTCTCTCTGGTTTCGGCTGGTTTAGATATGCCGACTGCGATGAGTCATCGTTTAAATGCGTTGTTAGAGGCTCTCCCCCTGGGATTGTTTGTAGAAAACGAACGCCATGAAATGGTTTTTATGAACCAAAAATTGGCGGCGGTTTTTGATCTTGCTGACATACAAGCTTATGCCCGGCAGCCTTTTCATGTTTTTTTTAAAGATATTGAAAAATACTTTCAATCCCCGCAGTGTTTTTCTAAGGCTTTTGTCACGACTAACGATCAGGAAGAAGTTTCAGTGGCTGGCCTGAGCCCGCTTACGGATGGTCGTTTTTTGATCTGGGACTATATTCCGCTACGCTCTCAGGGGCAAATGGTTGGGCGCTTGTGGTCAGTGAAAGATGTTACTGAGCAAATGCTCTCTCGAAAAGAAAAAGAAATTTTATCGCGGATTCCTCAAGAAGATCCCAACCCTGTTATGCGTATGGATCACCAGGGAAAAGTCCTGTACTGTAATACGCCTGCGGAATACCTTTTACATTACTGGCACCGAGAAGTGGGAGACTATCTTCCCGAGTTTATGGTGGACCTGGTAGAAAACAGCTTGTCGAGTCAAAAAAGCATAATGGAAAAAATCATGTTTGGTAAGCGAACTTTCCAGGTGATTATTGTGCCATTGGTAGAGTATCAATCCGTCAATTTTTATGCCACCGACGTTACAGAGCGGATAAGAGCCCAGGATGAAGCCTTAAAAGCTCGAGATGTTGCGCTCTCTTCTTCAGATGCTAAGTCAGAATTTTTGGCGATTATGAGTCACGAAATTCGCACCCCGTTGAATGCGATACTTGGCATGCTTGACGTATTGCAAGATACGCAGCTCAACCCAGAACAACAAGAGTATGTAACGACCTCTGAGCAAGCGGGTGAACGCTTAATGGGGCTGATTACTAATCTTCTGGATTTTTCTCGCATAGAGGCAGGGCAAGTGATCCTGGATGCAGTGCCTTTTCGACTGGCGAGTATTGTAGATAAAACCCTGGCTGTTTTTATGCTGAGAGCCAGGGAAAAAGGCGTTCTTTTAGAAGCTTGCGTGGAACCGGGCATGCCAGAGTGGTTTAAGGGCGATGAGTTACGCCTGAGTCAAATTCTTTTTATTTTGGTGGATAATGCCCTTAAGTTTACCTCTGCAGGTCAGGTTTTGATTGGTGTCAGCGGGAGTAAACGGTCAGAAACCGTGAGTGTGCTGCACTTTACCGTCGAGGATACAGGCATTGGTGTACCCCTGGATAAACAGGCCGGTGTTTTTGAAAGCTTTGCACAGGCAGACTCTTCGACCACTCGACAATTTGGCGGAAGTGGTTTGGGCTTGAGCATCGCCCGACAACTGGTGGCGCTTTTTGATGGGCAGATTGGCGTGCGTTCCGCAGAGAGTGGGGGCGCCTGTTTTTATTTTCATGTGTGTTTACATACGCCAACTGATGTAGAAATACAGAGTGCAAGTGAGGTCGTTCCTTTGGATACGTCAGAAGATTTTAAGCGAAAATATGGTTTGCGCCAGACCCACTTACTGATCGTAGAAGACTCTCTTGAGAACCGCTTGCTGATTCAAGCGTATCTCAGAAAGCAGCCTTTAGAGCTCCATTTTGCTCATAATGGTCAGGAAGCTTTAGATTTTTGCCAGACTTCTATGCCCGATCTTATTTTGATGGATATTCAAATGCCGGTGATGGACGGATTGACAGCAACACGAAAAATACGTGAGGATGATGCCGATGTGAAAATCATTGTGCTAAGTGCGGATGCTCTGGTACAAACCCGTGAGAAGGCCCTGATGGCTGGAGCGAATTATTTTTTAACGAAACCCGTCTCGCGAGATAAGCTTCTCACAACCATCGACCGTTTTCTTTCGGGCGACCATATAGATGCGGAGCAAGCGTCTCATTTTACGGATGAGCCCGGGTCTGCAGGTCCTGCGGATCGCTTATTAGCGGATATGCCTGCTTTTGTACGTATTGAAGAGCTCTTTGAGCTCTTGCCTGTTTTCTTTTTAGTGCGTCAGGAAGAATCCCAGGTGCTTAAAGAAGCGCTACTTCAAGCAGATCGAACAACGATCAAAAAAATAGGGCACCGCTTACAAGGTGCCAGTGAAACTTACGGGTTTCCCTATTTTTCAGAAATAGGTCTGGCTTTGGAGGCTGTTGATGATATCAAGGACCTTCACTATTGGGTGAGCCGTTTTGATGCTTATTTAGCCTGGGTTATGGACCAACTCAAAGACGAAATAACCTTTATCGACCCCTCCGCTGATTAAAAATCTTTTATGTTTTTCTAATTTAGCCCTTGACGTTTTATTAACCTTGTATTAACCTAGTATATGTCGAGCGGACATGTAGTTCGCAATTTAGTAACCGCTTGACAAAGCAGTCATTAATTTGGTTTAATGATTGACCCGCTTGAAGCGGGAAAGCGTACCTTGACAACTGCATAGACACAAATAAATTAAATATTGAACACCAATGTTTAGTTATTCATAAAAATAAATGGTTAAAGAGACTTCGGTTTCTGAGATCAGATAGACACATGATAGCTCATTGTCAAACAATTAAGGGCGCACGGGGGATCCCTAGGCGTTATGAGCCGATGAAGGACGTGGCAGGCTGCGAAAAGCCTGGACGAGCTGCCAAGCTAGCGTTGACTCCAGGATGTCCGAATGAGGAAACTCACCATGGTGAAGCCATGGTACTCCATGCTGAATATATAGGCATGTGAGAGGTAAGCGGGTGAACTGAAACATCTTAGTAACCCGAGGAAAGGAAAGTAACCACGACTCCCTAAGTAGCGGCGAGCGAACGGGGAAGAGCCTAAACCGATGTTATGTTAAAACGAACAGTGTTGTAGCATCGGGGTAGTGGGAGTTTTCAGCAGTGAATGTTATAGCTGCACAGAGTCAGAAAATTTTACTTTAGACAAACAAGGCTGGAAAGCCTGACCATAGAGGGTGATAGTCCCGTCGTCGAAAAGGTAAGATCTCTGGAAAACCACCCGAGTAGGCCGGAACACGAGAAATTCCGGTTGAATCCGCGAAGACCACTTCGTAAGGCTAAGTACTCCATAACGACCGATAGTGAACAAGTACCGTGAGGGAAAGGTTAAAAGTACCCCGGAAGGGGAGTGAAATAGACGTGAAACCGTGCGCTTACAAGCAGTCGGAGCACCACTCAGGGTGTGACGGCGTACCTGTTGAAGAATGAGCCGCCGAGTTGTGGTATACAGCAAGGTTAAGTCGTAAATAGACGAAGCCGAAGGGAAACCGAGTCTGAATAGGGCGATAATTAGTTGTATGCTGCAGACCCGAACCCAGGTGATCTATCCATGGCCAGGATGAAGCGCGGGTGAAACCGCGTGGAGGTCCGAACCCACTGATGTTGAAAAATCAGGGGATGAGCTGTGGATAGGGGTGAAATGCCAATCGAACCTGGAGCTATCTGGTTCTCCTCGAAATGGCTTTAGGGTCAGCCTCGAGTAAAAATTCTGTTGGGGGTAGAGCACTAGTTGGGTGCGGGGGAGTATATTTCCTACCAAATCCTATTAAACTCCGAATACCAACGTGAAGTTCCTCGGGAGTGAGACTGCGGGAGATAAGTTTCGTAGTCGAGAGGGAAACAGCCCAGACCATCAGCTAAGGTCCCCAAGTTATCACTAAGTGACTAAGGATGTTAAGACACAGAGACAACCAGGAGGTTGGCTTAGAAGCAGCAACCCTTGAAAGAGTGCGTAATAGCTCACTGGTCAAGTGTTTTAGCGCCGAAAATTTACGGGGCTAAGTGATACACCGACGCTATGGATTTGTCCGTAAGGATAAGTGGTAGAGGAGCGTACTGCCGTAGGTAGAAGGTTGAGCGTAAGCGCAGCTGGACGAAGCAGTAGTGAGAATGGCGGCATGAGTAACGAAAACATTGGTGAGAATCCAATGCGTCGAAAACCTAAGGATTCCCACGGCAGGCTCGTCCGCGTGGGGTTAGTCGGGACCTAAGGCGAGGCCGAAAGGCGTAGTCGATGGACACAAGGTTAATATTCCTTGACCACTAAGTATGGTTTGAACGAAGGAGGGACGCAGGAGGCTAGGTTGAGTGTACTGTTGGAATAGTGCATTGGGATGTGTAGGCGTTGAGTCGTAGGAAAATCCGCGATTCTGTTAAGCTGAGGCATTCTGGGAGCGGTTACGTACTGCAAATCAATTGACGCCACGCTGCCAAGAAAATCTTCTAGTGACATACAAAGTGCCCGTACCCTAAACCGACACAGGTAGGTAGGTAGAGAATACTAAGACGCGCGAGATAACCCCCGCTAAGGAACTCGGCAAAATGACTCTGTAACTTCGGGAGAAGGAGTGCCACGTTAGTGTGACGACATTTACTGTTTGAGCATGAAGTGGTTGCAGCGGAGAGGCCCAAGCGACTGTTTAACAAAAACACAGGTCTCTGCTAAGCCGTAAGGCGAAGTATAGGGGCTGACGCCTGCCCAGTGCCGGAAGGTTAAGGAAGGATGTTAGGAGTAATCCGAAGCATTTAACTGAAGCCCCGGTGAACGGCGGCCGTAACTATAACGGTCCTAAGGTAGCGAAATTCCTTGTCAGGTAAGTTCTGACCCGCACGAAAGGCGTAACGATTTGGGCGCTGTCTCGGCGGGGGGCTCGGTGAAATTGGAATGGCTGTGAAGATACGGCCTACTCATACCAGGACAGAAAGACCCCATGGAGCTTTACTGTAGCTTGTCATTGAGATTGGGTTGCTTATGTGCAGGATAGGTGGGAGACAGTGATCTAGCGTCGTCAGGCGTTAGTGAGTCGTTGTTGAGATACCACTCTTAAGTAATCTAATTTCTAACTTTACTCCGTAATCCGGGTAGAGAACAGTGGCTGGTAGGCAGTTTGACTGGGGCGGTCGCCTCCTAAAGAGTAACGGAGGCGTCCAAAGGTTCCCTCATATTGGTTGGAAATCAATAGAAGAGTGCAAAGGCATAAGGGAGCTTGACAGCGAGACTGACAGGTCGAGCTGGGAGGAAACTCGGGCTTAGTGATCCGACGGCAGCGCGTGGAAGTGCCGTCGCTCAACGGATAAAAGTTACCCTGGGGATAACAGGCTTATCTCCCCCAAGAGTCCACATCGACGGGGAGGTTTGGCACCTCGATGTCGGCTCGTCGCAACCTGGGGCGGTAGTACGTCCCAAGGGTTGGGCTGTTCGCCCATTAAAGCGGTACGTGAGCTGGGTTCAGAACGTCGTGAGACAGTTCGGTCCATATCCGGTATGAGCGTAAGATATTTGAGAGGAGCCATCCCTAGTACGAGAGGACCGGGATGGACAGACCGCTGGTGTATCGGTGGTTCCGCCAAGGGGCCCATGCCGAGTAGCTATGTCTGGAGTGGATAAGCGCTGAAAGCATCTAAGTGCGAAGCCCACCTCAAGATGAGATATCTCATCCGTAAGGAATAAGACCCCCGGAAGATAATCGGGTAGATAGGCTACAGATGGAAGCGTAGTAATACGTGCAGTCGAGTAGTACTAATCGGTCGAAAGTTTGACATTAAGAAAATTCTATCAGAGCCTGAGCGTAAGCGATTGGCGATGATTAGAAGAGACTTACTCCGAACGCAAGATTCGGAGTTGACAACATTGGTGTTTAGTAGAGAAATATTTGTGAACTATGCAGTTGTCAGGGTACGCCCTGGTGACAAGGCAACGCGGTCCCACCTGTTCCCATTTCGAACACAGAAGTGAAACGCGTTAGCAGCGACAATACTCGGTGGGTGACTGCCCGGGAAGATAGCCCGCTGCCAGGGCATACCTTGAACAAAGCGCGTCTGAAGTACAACCTACTTCAGGCGCTTTTTGCGTTTTTGGGAAATGTCGTAATAAAATAACAAGAAATAAGACGACAAAAAAGCCGATTGTACTCTTCCTGTAAAAGAAAGGTACAATCGGCTTTTCACATCGCCTGCTTATTGCGGATTGATATTAAAAGTAAACGTTTCTTTTGACTTTTCACTCCATGATTGCCCATGCGTCATTTCAATTTTCCCGCTTTCGGGGACGGTGAAAATATAGTATGTTGTGCCACCAGAACCGGCAGGAGCAGGACCTGAGCCTTTGTGGCTTGGCTCATAATGCTTAGTGTCTGGTTGTAGTCCTGTTTCTGAAATATCCCAGGAGTAACCCGTAGATGCATTATCATTAACTGCAATCGCAAATTTATCTCCGGGTTTTAGATGAATATTTTGCTCGGGTTGTTTTGAATCGGTGCTTAGAATTGTTTTGGGCAATACATCTTTAACAGATGTTGTCTTGACTTCAAAAGTGTAATGTTGTGTGGTCGACTTGTCCCAACTTCTTCCGTGGTCGAGGGCGATTTTTGCGTCCCCATTTTCGGGCGCTTGAAAAATATAGTAGCTGGTGTGGCCTGAGCCTGGCGGCGCTGGACCCTCTCCTTTATGATTGGAAACAGACACAACATCTACGGGTTGAAGTCCTGAAGGGTCCAGATCCCACTGGTAGCCTGTAGAAACATTGGACTGTACTTCGATAGCAAAACGCTCTCCCGCTTTAAGATTGAGGGTTTGATTTTTTTGTTTGTTATCGGTATTAAAGATTTTGCTTGGCAATGGAGACGCAGCCTCCTGGACAAAATCTATTTTGTCTGGACTTTGCGCTTGCTTTGGCGTATGCACACGATACTTGTCTTTAAAAAGATCCTCGGGTTTTGTTAACGGATTTTTTTGATTCTCGATAGACGCACCGGACTTGACTTGCTGACGCTCAGGAGAGATGGGTGAAGGACGGGCCGGATTTTTTACGGGCTGTGGCTGATTAACGCTGGGCATGAAAGAGGAACCTCGTTATTTTACTTGCTTTGGTTATTATCGTGATCAATTCAACCGAACTTACCTGATGGGTTCTTAAATACCTCTACCCATTTCGAATACAGAAGTGAAACGTGTTAACAGTGATAATAGGCAGTGAGTAAGCTTCCATGAAGATAGCCTGCTAACTGCCAGGACATACTTTCTGCATGTTTATTTATGGCGTTCTTTCTTAAGTGTATTTTAGCTGACAGAAACGCTATGGCAAACTCTTATAGAGTAAAGGTATATTTATTTCAAAGGATAGATCATCATGTTTAAAGTTATATCCGTTCTGCTTTCACTCTGTGCCTTAAGCGCTTGTGGTGCCACACCCGAGATTGTGTTGAATGAGGATCTGCCCACCGCTGTTGTTTCTTCTGTTGCATCACCGGAGCCTCCTGCCACCGCACCTGCTTCTGCGCCTGTTTTACCCCCCCCTGACTCAGAGCCTTCTATAGATATGCCTGCACAAACCGCTCCGATAGCCCCTGTTTCCGTCGAGCCATCAGCTCCTGCCTTGAGGCAGATAAGCGAAGGTTCTTTTAGGAATGGTTTTCATAAAGTGTCGGGTCAGGCGAGTTTAATTGAGAATGGCGACCAAAAGTTTTTGCGTGTCGAAAACTTTTCTACTGAAAACGGTCCTGATCTTTTCTTTTATCTGATTCGTAATGATTCAGGACAACCGCAGGGGGGCGATTTTATTGATTTAGGTCGCTTAAAAGCCACGCAAGGCAGTGCAAACTACGAGATCCCGGCGGAAATTAATCTGGCGGATTATCAGTCGGTGTCTGTGTGGTGTAAGGCTTTTAGCGTTAATTTTGGATCAGCCAAATTGACTGCTCAGTGATGTCGTCAAGATTATAAGCTGAGGACTTTGATAACGGGTTGGTAGAGTATTTTTTTGTCTTTTTCAAAGACTTCGATAGAGCCCGGTGGCGTATCTGAACCTCCAATGAGGTTTACACGACAAACATAGGTGTAAGCACCATTCTTAAATTCGTAATGATGATTGCCACCACTCCCATCGCGAAAGAGTTGCCCCTTTTTTAGAATAAGATTTGGCTTTTTGCTTTGATCACTGCCAATGTTCCAGGCGGCATATCTGTAGTTGTCTCCACTGATGCGATCAATACGAATGATGTGGTTTTTTGTGTGCCAAAGCAAAACGGGTTCCTTAAACGTGACAAGGCTTTGATGCAGTTTGCTTTTCTCTTTATTGAGAAAGTCATTGAAGGCCTTTTTTCCTTGTGCTGAATTAAAAAAAGAAGGGCTATACATAGATTCGACTAGAACCGTTACTTTTTTACACTCAACATCTGGGCAAGTACCGTAAAACCAGACCTCACCCTGGCCAATCATGACGCCACTCCACTTTGCAAAAAGATCTTCAAACTGTTGTTTTTTTAAAACGGCCAACATATCTGGTGAAAAAATGGCGTCGTACAGTTTTAAGAACTCAGTTTTGCCTTGAATCACGTATTTATATTCTTTGCCATAGACACTTAGTGGGTAATCAATGAGTTCGCTGACCTGCTTGCGTTGATTTTTGAGTACGGCGTCTTTCAACTGAAAGAAAAAGTTTTTATAGACCCGGTGATCTCCAAAGAGATCTATCAAGTCTTTGTTCCGTGCTTTGATCTGCATTGGCATTCATCGCTTGGCTTCAAAAGCTAAGCGGGTGGCATTAACAGTACGATAAATATAAAAAGTGGGAGTCGTTTCATGATGTGTCCTTCTCCTTTTAACGTGAATACCGCAGCGGATTTTAATGGCCTACATTTATAGGGCGCTATGATATTAAAGACTAAAATACTGCGTCCAAAAAGCGTTGGTGAGCAAGCGATGGCGTGAAATTACCCGTAAGGTGCTGCCGCTGTGTTTTTCGATCAGGCGGTAATTTTTTTCGTCGACGCGCAGTTCGGTATTTAGGGTATTGGTGAGCAGCTCATAAATCATGCGGGTACAGGCTTTGGCTGAGCGCACCACCAAAATACCGTTGAGCACACCACTGGAGAGAATCACCTGCAGCGCCAGCGGATGCACTTCTTTAAAGGTGTGGGCGCGCTTTTCAAACAACAAAGAGACCTTGACCAATTGCTGAATCAAGATATCCTGAATCTCAATGGGTGGCTCTGGTCGGGGCGTAGATGTCTTGCGGTTTAAGGTAAGAGTGTCCGAGATAGTGTTGTACGATCTGCCCTTGCTCCGTAGGCAAGTGCTGCACTTCGCCGTATAAATCAAAGTCGGCCCAGTGTTGGTCTACGAGACGGGCCAGGGCTTCGCCGTTGAGCTGCTTAAGACGGGCTTTGAGAATCTGCTCTACCCAGCCCTGTTTGTCTAAATTTTCTTCAATATCTAAATTGAGCTCATTAAACTGTTGCTGTAATTTTGCTTCGCTTTGGGCCATGAGCTTTTCGCTATTAATGCCCAGTCGCTGATCGTAGAGTCGCGGAACGTACACAATGACCGGCTTGCCCTGACCCAATGCCACAGAGGCTTCAGAGTCCTTGCCGAAGGTGTCCGTCTTTTGGGCCATATATACCGTGAGGCTGGCGCGTTTGAGCATGAGGGCTTCGACTAAACCTTTGGCCACGCGGTCCGCCACCCAGGAGAGGGTGGGGTTAAAATACCGCAGATGCAAAGGGGCGATGCGCGGATCTTTAAAAATGGTTTCGACGAACGCGTTGACCGAAATGAAGTCGGCCCGCTCTCGCATTGACGTGGCGATATACACATCCATATTGCTTTCGGTCAGATAAGCACTCAGGTTCTGCATGCCCCGTTCCTGTGTGTCGGCAATGCGGGCGAGATCTTCATTTTCAGGCGCTAAATGCCGGGCCTCTCGGCGTACGCTTTCAGGGTCTACCCGCCGAAAGAGGGTTTCTTCAATTTCTAAGGGGGATTCAAATTTACGCAGCAGGGTCTGAATGCGGTGGAGTTTGCGATCGTCAAAGGCCAGCACCGATCCTTCGCCATGGGTTTCAATCCAGTGGGCAAGTTCTTTGAGGCGTTGACTTAACTCGGTACGCTCTCGGTTTTGCTTACGCACCCGCTCCACCGAGATATATCCCAGATCGTCGAGGCGATCTCGCTCAATATGTTGAATGCTGGTAAAGGGTCTGCGGGCATGATAAGGGTCAAGAGGAAGGGGCGCTAGCGCTTGCAGGTGCGGGGTCAGTTCGTGCTCTGCTAAAGCAGAAAGAGTTTTAAAAGCTTTACGAAAGGAACCGAAAATGCGCATGGCGTCTTGTTGAAAGTGGCGCAGGGCCTGTTCAAACTCTGCCAGTTGTTCAAAATTACCTTTGCTCCAAAAGTAATTGTAAAAGGCGGGGGTGACGGGGTGCTCGCCAAAAAAGGTCAGCAGACTGTTAAAGTGCTTACAGGCCTGCAGGGGAGTAAGTGGGCTCTGTTCTCGACTTAAAAAGGTGTGAATTTGCGTAATCAGCAAGCGTTGGGCGATGGGGTCCAGGGACTCCATGTCTAGCGGTTTGCCCAAAAGCTCCGCCAAAAGATCCTGGAACGCGTGGGCGAGCATATATTGGTGATGGCTTAAGACCTGCCATTGCTGATGGGGAATATCCAGGATTTCAGCAATTTTATCCAGATCGTCTGGGCTGGGTAACCGCCGCCCCTGTTCTAACAGAGCAATTGTATTGCGGCTTCGCCCAATTTTTTTGGCCAGCTCTTCCTGGGCATAGCCTTTTTGCAGGCGATACTGCAGCACCTGTTTACCAATCTGGCGAATCCCTGCCTGAATGCCCTCTTTGGCGGGGCTCATGGCATTTCGGACTCCAGGCTAAACTTGACTTTATTGCCGGAGCGCACTTCCATCAAAAAAGCTTCTGCGGCTCTGCGAATATCGCTTTCGCCGCCCTGAACTAAAAAGCCGCGCTGTTGGGCAAAGTCGCTGAGGGTCATGGGCTCCATACCGTACATGCCTTCAATAATGCCAGGAAAGTCACGCATTAAGAGCTCCAGGCCGGCTTCGGCCATTTCGGTAATGTCGGCAGCATGCTCCGAGATAGAGCCGATTAAGGCCAGCTTGAGGGCTAAGGTTTGATCGGCCATATTGGGGGGAATGACGCCGGGCGTATCGAGCAGTTCCAGGTTTTTGGCAATGGCTGTCCATTGGAGCCCACGGGTCACACCGGGCTTATTGCCCACTTTGAGGGAGCGCTTGTTAATCAGGGCGTTGATTAACGAAGATTTACCCACATTGGGTAAACCCATGACCATCACGCGTAGCTTGCGGGGCAGGCGACCCCGTTTCTTCATTTTTTGGGCCAGCCGGTCATAAAACACGTTGAGCGCCTGTTTGAGATCGTTCATGCCTTTGCGCTGGGGAACGTCCAACGCCACGGTGGGGTAACCCTGCCCTTTCCAGTATTCCATGGCTGCTTCGACGGCTTCTGGTGGGGCCAGATCAATTTTATTGAGCACCACGATGCGGTCCTTGTGGCTGGCCAATTCTTCTACAAAGGGAAAGTGAGAAGACACCGGTAGACGGGCGTCCACCATCTCAATCACGCAATCCACCATACTGATTTTTTCTCGCAGCTGCCGTTGGGCTTTGGCAATATGCCCGGGAAACCAGTTAATTTTATTTTGTAAAAGGCTCTCGTTATTCGGTGTGTCTTTGGGACTGTCTTTATGACGGGGGTTCTGGCTCATGATTCCGGTTTTTCTAGTTTAATGACGGACATTTCGTTCCGAATCAGCGGGTGCATTTGCTGCCCTCTGACATAGGGTTGTACCAGCTTATACTCTACGTTGGTGTATAAAAATATCCAGGGGGCATCTTCGATAATCTGGGTTTCAGCTTCCTGATACAGCCCTTTTCTGACTTCCCAGTCGGTGGTGCGGCGGGCCCGATCTAAGAGACCGTCCACGGTAGTATTGCTATAGCGTACGGCATTATCCTGACCAATATTGTCGGTGTGAAACAGGGTCCACAGATAATTGTCGGGATCGGGGTAGTCGGCAGCCCAGCCAAAACGAAAGAAGGACGCTTCGCTGCTGAGGGTTTTGCCGTTTTCGTCTTTGGTGGGTTTCACTTTTTTGAGGTAAGGGGCCCACTCTAAAGACTGCACGTCAATATTAATGCCGAGCTCGCGAAGGTCGGCCTGCACCGAAGAACCCAACATGGCGTAAATCATGCTCTGGTTGTGCCAGAAGGTTACCTTAAACGGCTTGCCGTCTTTGTCTAACACACCGTCGCCGTCGCTATCGCGCCAGCCGGCCTCGGCCATCAGGGCTTTGGCTTTTTCAAGATCGTAGGGGTAAGGCACGGGGCGGTCTTCTTTAAAGCCAGGGAATCCGTCCGGTAAGACCCCTTTTCCGACAATTCCGCGTCCGTTACGTACGACGTCAATAATTTTGCGTTTGTTGACGGCATAGTTAAAGGCCTTGCGGATGCGAATGTCTTTAAACTGTTCGGACTGGGTATCCATGCCCAAATACTGAATGGTCCATTCGCGGTCTTTAATGACGTTGGAGCGATTGGGGTCGTTAACGCCCTCAATTTCTCGAATCGCTCGGTTGCCCATGGCGTTCCACTTGGGGTCTGACAAAATACGATCAAAGCTCGCGGCGGGAATGGGCGGCTCTAAATGCTCTAATTCCCCGTTTTCAAACCACAGGAGGCGAATGTTTTCATCGGGCACGATATAAAAGCGGAGCTCGTCTAAATACGGTTTGCCCGTTTCAAAATAGTTTTCGTTTTTGGTGAGCGTGACTTTTTGGTTGGGTTTCCAGGATTCAAATTTAAAAGGGCCGGTGCCCACCGGGTGAAAGGTAAACTGGTCACCCCATTTTTCGGCGACGGCTTCGGGGACTACGTAATAATAGGCCATGGCCAAAACGTGTAAAGCAAAAGGAACCACGCGAGACAGGGTGAGCGACAGGGTATGATCATCAATGACTTTAATGCTGTCGAGGTGAATTTTTTCGCCATTGCGCCCGGCGGCTTTACAGGCCTCGCGGTAAGCGTCAATGCCTTCGAGGGCAAAAGCATTCAGGGTCCATGCGCCTGTGGAGGCGTTACGGGGGTCAGCCAGGCGCTCAAAGGAGTATTTTACATCGCTAGCGGTGAAGGGGGTTCCGTTATGAAAAGTAACGCCCTCACGCAGTTTAAAGGTGTAGGTGCGGCCATCGTCAGAAACGGTCCAGGACTCAGCCAGCGCGGGCACCAGATCAGAGAGGGCCTGGCCTTCTCCCGTAATTTCAGGGCGGTACTGCACCAGACCGTTATAAATATTGTGGGCCACATCGTGAGAGGTGGTATCTCCAATTTTAATGGGATCTAAAGAGGGTAAATCGCTTTCAAAGGCTGAGCGATAGACTGATTTGCCATTGTTTGGGGCGGGGTGACAGGCAGCCAGGGGGCTAAGCAGTAGTGTCGCACATAAAAATTGAGGGGCTAATTTGAAAATATTCACAACGGAAGAAAGTCCTTTCAGCGGGCGTTCCTCTATTATACCGTGTCTTTGATCTCAATAAAAAAGCCTACCGACCGGTCGTGCCGATATACAGGATGTCTCTATCTAACGGAGAGTGTGGTTTCTTGTAAAACACCTGTAGAGACAAAGTTTTCGGGGCTTAAAATTTGTTCCCCGCTCCAGCGGTAGGCCACCAGATCGCCGCCCTTGGCGACGCTATAATCCAGGCAGCAAATATTGTCGGCCAGAAGTTGGGGAATGCCTTTCATCCAGTAATGGCCAAAGAATACGGGTTTTTGGTGGGGGGAGTAGACGGGGCCTGGCAGACTCCCGGTAAAATGTTGCTTATTGAGCGCATGATTTGTGGGCATTCCAATGGAAATATCCTGCCAGCGCTCACCCTCTACAGGCCACCAGCGCACCCGTGTAAAATGGCGGGCGTTGCCTTCTTTATCGTGAAAAACCTGTCCGTCAGGCAGTTCTGCTTCCCAGCCTTTGAGAATATTTTCTACGGCGCAATAGGCTGGAGAATCTACAATGGAAGCCAGGTACAAAAAGCTGGGGTTAATTCGTCGATCTGCGAGCTTATTGTCGAGATAATCAATGCATTGTTGGTCCCAACACGCGTGCACCACCCGCAAGCCTTCCAGTTCCAGGTAGAGCGGAATGGTTTTAAACCATTCCACATAATCGAGCCACTCATCGCGGTAATTGACAAAAGATTGGAGGGTGGCAGAAATATGGTTGGCATTTTGGCGGTATGGGGGCGTAAAAAGTGCCCGTCAACCCAGGTGTGATAACAAATCATATTGTATTCATGATTTCCCATCACGATCAGAGCAGAGCCGTTGTCTACCATGCTGCGCACAATTTGAAGCACCTCGCGAGCGTCGGGGCCGCGATCAATGAGATCACCACAGAAAATAACGCGACGTCCTTTGGCGTGAGTGTAAACACCCACATCATTTAAGGTGTAGTGAAGTTGCTTCAATAACTGCTGAAGTTCTTGTGCATGGCCATGAATATCGCCGATTAAATCGTAGCCTTCCATGTCAGTGCCTCATCCATAAGCTATTTGCGATGATCATAGCACGAGGCTCAGGTGCAAAAGGGCACATAACGCACATTAATGATCACTTTTTGCGGTACATTTGGCATTTAATCGAAAAAACCCGGCAAACGATAGCTATTGCAATACGTAATTGCGCTGTCGGTATCTTGTGTAATAAAGCGTTCTACGCCCCGGCGCATGGTGTCTAAAAACTCAGGCAACGCCTCGATCTCGTTTTTAGGAAAACGTTGTAAAACAAAACTGGCCAAATCCTGGCCTTCTCGCTTCGGACCTACGCCCATGCGCAGACGTGAGAACTCCTGAGATCCCATGCGTTTAATAATGTTTTGAATGCCTTTTTGTCCCCCTGAAGAACCTTTGGTCCGTAAACGCGCGCGGCCAAAGTCTAGTGTGACATCATCGGAGAGGACCAGTAGATTTTCTAAGGGTACATTGTAATAAGCGGTCAGCGGCTGTACCGCCTCGCCTGAAAGGTTCATATAGGTAATCGGCTTGCATAGAATGACTTTATGGCCCTGCAGATGAAAGTCGCCAAGATACGCTTTTTCTCTGCTTTTGAGTTGCAGCGCGCAGCGGTTACTGCTGGCGATTTCGTCAATGAGCATCCAACCAATATTATGGCGGGTTTTGGTGTATTGCTGACCGGGGTTTCCCAGGCCGACGATAAAATAAGTGCTCATTTTCGGGGCCGTTTGTGCTCCACCCAGCCCGCTTTGTTCACCTGGCGGCTGCGGCCTAAGGCGAGTGTGCCTGCGGGAACGGTTTCGGTAATGGTGGATCCGGCGGCAACGTAACTATTGTCATCGAGGTGCACCGGAGCAATCAGCGTGCTGTTGGATCCCACAAAGACGTTTGCGCCCATCTCGGTTTTGTGTTTATGGGCACCGTCATAATTGCAGGTAATGGTGCCCGCGCCAATATTGCAGTTTTCACCCACTTCTGCGTCCCCGATATAGCTTAAGTGTGAGGCTTTGCTGCCCACACCCAGACGGGTGTTTTTGAGCTCGACAAAATTGCCTACCTTTGCCTTTGACAGGATTTCACTTTGGGGGCGAATATGGGCAAAGGGTCCAATGTGTACGCTGTCGTGGACTTTGGCTTCGGTGATGACCGATTGATTAATGACGCTGTCTTTGCCAATATAGGCGTCGGTTAAGACGCTGTGCGGTCCAATGACGCAACCACTCTCAATATGGGTTTTGCCCTGCAGCAAGGTACCTGGGAGCAGTTCTACATTGCTTTCCAGGGTCACTTCACAATCCAACATAATGCTGTCGGGGTTGCGCAGCATGACGCCCATTTCCATCCAATAATTGCGCAAACGCTTTTGCAGAAGGCTCTCGACGTAAGCGAGTTCTCGGCGGCTGTTAATTCCCTGTACTTCGCTGGGGTCGTTCATGCAGTGTACGCCGATGGTGTAACGCTGAGAAGCCAGAGTTCCCAGCACATCGGTCAGGTAGTATTCGCCTTTGGCGTTGTCGTTTTGTAAATCCGGTAAGACCTGTGCCAGATGTTCCCAGTTGAAAATATAAATGCCGGTGTTGACTTCTTTGATGCGCAATTCAGCAGGCGTACAGTCGTTATGTTCTCGAATCGCCAAAAAGCGATCGGCGTTGTTTTTTACAATGCGCCCGTACCCGGTGGGGTCGTCAAGGGTTGTGGTCAGCAGCGTGGCGGCGTTGATTTCCTCTAAATGCTTCTTGAGTAAATCTGTGAGGGTAGACGCGTTCAGCAGGGGGACATCTCCGTTAATGATAATTAACTGTCCAGAGAAATGTTTAAGGTGAGGAATTAATTGCTGAACCGCATGACCAGTCCCCTTTTGTTCAATTTGTTCCACCCATTGCAGGCGATTGCGCATGAGTTCAGGAGCTTTTTCATTAACATGGGCTTTGACTTTGTCTTTGAGGTGTCCCACAATGGGCAGCAGATGCTCCGGGTGCAATTGGTTGGCGGCGTGTAAAACGTGCATAACCATGCTGCGGCCAGCGAGGGTGTGCATGACTTTGGGCAGCTCGGGAGATTTCATGCGGGTTCCTTTGCCTGCCGCCATAACAGCAATGGCGAGGGTGGGTGAAGAGGTGGTCATAAATACTGTCCTGTGAGTTACTAGTAAAAAACAGTATAGCGAACCTTCGGTGGGAATCGTCAATAAGAAGCTTCGTGAAGCCCTACTTGGTTACTGGTGTTTCAAGGTGCTAAAACGGTATAATAAAGCTGTGGATAATCAATCAAATCGCAAAAAACGTCGCGCCCGCGGTGATGGGGTGACTTCCTATCGTGTCACCAGCTCTCTGAGCTTAAGTGATACAGCTTATGAGCATCAGCAGCGTGCGGCACAGCAGCCCCAGCCAGATGCTTCTTCTTCTTATGCGCAGGCGGGCTATGAAACCCCTCAGGACTATGATTATGGCCAGTATGATGCTCAGCAAGGTTACGATAGTCAACAGGGTTATGATCAGCAACAGGGTTATGATCAGCAACAGCCGTATGACCCTAACGCCCCACAGCCAGATTATACAGCACAAGAAAATTATGACTATAGCGCGCAAGGCTACGATACCTCACAGGGCTACGATGCCCATGCGAATGCTCAACACCCTGAAGCTCAGGCGGGTTACGATTACAGCCAGCCAGGTTACGAACAGCCTGGCTACGAACAACCGGGTCACGATCAGCCTGGCTACGATAACCAACAGCCAGGGTATGATTATAGCCAGCAGGGCTATGATGCCAATGCGGGAGCTCAGGGTTACGAGGGGCAAAATTACGATTATAGCCAGCAGGGTTACGAGGGGCAAAACTACGACTACAGTCAGCAGGGCTATGATTATAATCAGCCTGGATATGATCAACAGCAGCCGTATGACGCCAATGCCGATCAGCAAGGCTATTATGATAATGAAGGGAATTATCATTACTACCAGGGCGATCAGGGGTATGGTGATCAGGGGTATTACGATCAGGAGCCAGCGCCTCAAGAGATTCCCAAGCGCAAGCGTAAAATTGAAACCGTGCGCGATTATTATGCTGAAATTATTGGTGAAGGTCAGGTGTTTGCCACCGACTCCGAAGAGTCACCCTATGATCCAGCGCCGTCTCAGCAGCGCTCGCAATACCTGAATCCTGCACACCTTCCTTCGGGGGCTCAGCCCGCCAGAATGTATGGGGCACAAATGGGCGCGCAATCTCCTCTGATACAAATGCTGGGACCTGTAGCCGGTGTTTATGATTTATTCTTAAAACTCAAGTCCAAATGGAAATTGCTGACTGAAAAAATAACCTATTACACCGATGTGGTTTTAGATTTGCAAAATTCGGTGCAAAAAGAGATGAAAGAAGCCGCAACCCTTGCCTATAAAGGGTTTATGAATCAGCTTAAGCAGCGCAGCCCTCTTGCTGTACCTTATCAACACGGACTGGGTGAACCAGGTGCTGCTCCGGGAGGGTATCCCAATGACCCACAGTACGCTCCCCCTCCAGAAGCCCCTCGCTATGCGCCCGTCAGCTTCGCTGATCTGCAAGAGCTGAATGTGGAGTTTACCGATAACTACGATCAACCGCTCTTCGATTTCGCTAAATACGCCAATAGCCAATATAAAGTCAGCAAAATGATTGTGGACCCTGCGGCGATGGAGGCTGCGCTCTGGGCGATTCGAGAGTGTGCCACCCGTGCCGGTGCGATCCCGCCAGCCCAGGAAGGCCCTTACGCGAATATTCCCTTGAATGAAGTGATGGACAATATCGTAGAAGAAGATCTCATGGCCTTCTTAAATTATGTCAAAGCGTTTCCGGGGAACTATGTATCGCGGAACCTCAAAATTTCAGAGACCTTCGCCACCTGGGTGGTGTATGGCGCTCCTACCCCTTAGGGCTGCTGGGGATGGTACACCGCGCTGAATTATTACATCAAGATCACTTTGCCTCTTATTACCAACACATCAGGCCTCCGGAGACGCTTTCACACTGGATCGAACACTATTGGTTTTTAAATACCTATGAAGCCCTTGGCGATGATGTTTCTGAGTGTCATTTTCCGCGCCTGGCTTCGGAGTGGGTATTTACACAGACACTGTCACACTTTCAAGGGCTTGAGCGTTTGCCCTTATCTCGTGTGACCCACTTTGTTTATCCCTGCCAAACCTTTGCGTTGGGTGTGCGTTTTCAACCCGGGGTTCATTTTTCTTTAAGGGATTTACCTGATGGTTTTCAATCTCATTTACAAGCGCAGCTTTCCTCTGTGGCTAAGACGACGGCGCTTGCTTTTTTTGCACAGCAGGTCGAGCGTTTTAACCATTATTTTAAGGGTGCTGTTGATCAGGCCTCTGGCTCGGCGACGGCAATGGAGCGCTTATGGATTTGCCAGCAGGCTTTAAAAGCGTTTGAAAACCCTGAAAACGCTTCCGTCAACGATGTTGCCGATCGTTTGGGCGTAACCCCCCGTACCCTACGGCGGTATTTTCAAGCGGTCTTGTTGCTCTCTCCCAAAAGTGCTCAGCGCCAGGTGCGTTTGCGCCAGGCATTGCGCCTTCGATGGCAGTCTGATCGTCCGCAAAATCATCGGCTTTTAAACTATTACACCGACACTGCCCACTTTTACAAAACCTTTCGCCAGGTTTGCGATACGTCTCTTCAGCAGTTTTCAGCGCGTTACGCTGTTTAATCATTGTCCGTTTTTTACCTCGTTGAAGCGTATTGTCATCGGCTAAGATGCTTAAATAAATCCTTTCCAATTTAAGGATGAACGTCATGATTGTTACCCACGAAAGTGAGCGCGTAGCGCTTCAAGATATCGGCAAAATTGTTGCTCAGGTACTTCAGCGTATGGGAGAAGCGCTGAAACCGGGTATGACAACCGCTGAACTCGACGCTCTGGGCTTGCAATGGCTCACCGAAGCGGGGGCGCGCTCCGCCCCTCAGGTTATGTATAAGTTCCCCGGGGCGACCTGTATTTCCGTCAATCACCAGGTGGCTCATGGTATTCCCGGAGATTATGTAATCCAGGCGGGGGATATGGTTAATATTGACGTGTCTGCAGAAAAAAATGGTTTCTTTGGGGATACGGGCACCAGTTTCTGTGTGGGAAAACCAACGCCATCCCAGGCGCGCCTTTTACAAGCGGGCCGAGATATTTTAGCGCTGGCCATGGAGGTGGCCACTGCGGGGGCTAAAATCAACGAGATTGGCCGTGTTATTTCTGAGGAGGCGCGAAACGAGAGTATACCTTTATACGCAACCTCGGAAGCCACGGGGTGGGCTTAAGCCTACACGAGGCCCCCAAGTTTATTGCGCCCTATTACGACCGCCAGGACAAACGCCGTTTAAAAGAAGGCATGGTGATTACCATCGAACCTTTTATTTCAAATGGCGCCCATCAGGTAGAAGAAGCCGATGACGGCTGGACCTTGTATACGGCAAAGCGTTTTCAAACGGTACAGTTTGAACACAGTATGATTATCACAAAGCAGAAACCGTTGATTCTCACAGAAGTTGTGGGCTCTGAACATGTCGTTGCCTAATTCATATTTAACATTTTTAATTTTTTAGGACTTTTGTGCAACAGGTTGTAGAATGGAATATATTATCTTCACGACAGAAGGACACATTTCATGCAAAAACCTTGGATTGAACACTACCCTGCAGGTATTCCCGCGACGATTGACCCCGATGCGTATGATTCTATTAACGCATTATTTGAAGGCAGCTTTAAAAAGTTTGCACAGCGACCCGCTTTTACGAATATGGGTACGACACTCACCTATGCCGAAATTGACACGTATAGCAAGGCCTTTGCGAGTTATTTGCTTCAGGGGCTCGGCTTAAAAAAAGGCGATAGCGTAGCCATTATGATGCCAAACATTTTACAGTACCCCATTTGCTTCTTTGGCATTTTGCGGGCAGGTTTGGTGGTCACCAATATTAACCCCCTTTATACGGCCCGTGAGCTGAAGCATCAACTCAATGACTCTGAAGCAAAAGCCATTATTATTGTGGAAAACTTTTGCTCGGTACTGGCTGATGTGGTAAAAGAAACCCGGTTCAGCATATTTTAACAACGCAACTGGGCGATTTGTTAAAATTTCCGAAATCCCTCCTGGTGAACACGGTGGTCAAACATGTCAAAAAAATGGTTCCTCCCTTTCACCTACACGGCGCACTTTCTTTTAAAGATGCGCTAAAAAAAGGCCAGGGTATGGCGTATAAGTCGCCCGATATTGTGAATGAAGACATTGCCCTTTTACAGTACACAGGCGGTACAACCGGGGTTTCAAAAGGTGCTATTTTGACCCACCGTAATATTATTGCGAACGTGCTTCAGGCCAAAGCCTGGATTAAGGACGCCATTCGTGAGGGCGAAGAAATTATTATTACTCCCCTACCGCTGTATCACATCTTTTCACTCACGGCCAACTGCATTATTTTCAGTAATATTGGGGCTGAAAACATTCTAATTACGAATCCCCGCGATATTCCTGGCTTTGTTAAAGAGCTGTCTAAGGTCAAATTCACCACCTTTACCGGCGTCAATACGCTTTTCAATGCGTTAGTGAATAATGAAGACTTTAAAAAACTGGATTTTAGTGCCTTTCGTCTTACCCTTGGTGGGGGAATGGCCGTTCAAAAAGCGGTGGCTCAGAAATGGAAAGCGACAACAGGTGTTACCCTGGTAGAGGCTTATGGCCTGACGGAAACGTCTCCAGCAGCTTGTATTAACCCTTTAAATATTCCCGATTATAACGGAACCATCGGCCTGCCCGTGCCCTCCACAGAGATTTCTATTCGTGACGATGATGGGAAAGAAGTGCCGATAGGTGAGCCGGGTGAGATTTGTATTCGTGGACCGCAAGTGATGAAGGGCTATTGGAAACGCCCGGATGAAACGGCCAACGTGATGTTAGAAGGCGGCTGGTTTAAAAGTGGTGACATTGGCTGTATAGACGAAAACGGCTTTACCACCATTGTGGATCGCAAAAAAGACATGATTCTGGTTTCCGGTTTTAACGTTTATCCCAATGAAATTGAAGACGTGGTGGCCATGCATGCCAAGGTTCTTGAGGTTGCTGCCATTGGTGTTCCCCATGAGAAGTCAGGAGAGATCGTTAAGGTGTGTGTGGTGAAAAACGACGCAAGCTTAACAGAGCAAGAAGTGATTTCTCACTGTAAAGAGCACCTCACCGGTTATAAGGTTCCCAAGGTGGTGGAGTTTAAAGATGAGCTGCCTAAAACCAATGTGGGTAAGGTGTTGCGCCGTGCCCTACGGGAGCCCGTTGCCCAATAAAAGTCCAGGCGCAGAGACATGGCTCATTTTGCGATGTCTCTGCGCCGTTTTCTGGGGGGCTGTGAATTCTCATTATGCCCCTCTGAAAGTGAGGTTTTGATGAACAGGAATGGGCACAGGACAAACCTTAGGGGGCGCTTTGTTTTCTCAAGAAATGGCAGTATACTGTAAGGCATGAACTCTAAGTATGTGTCTTTTTTCTACGTGTTTTTTCTGATGTCGATTTTGAGCTGTAAGCCAAGTGACAATACCGAAAATAGGGCTGACGTCGTGCTTCAACGCAATACAGACCCTGTCACGATTTCTTTTTGGCACACTTTTAATGCCGATGAAACCACGACGCTAACGCAGGTGCTTTCAGAGTTTAAAGCAGAATATCCTCATATTACGGTGGATCTTCAGCAGGTGCCGTTTTCTGATGCGCTAAACAAATACAAGACCGTTGCTCAGGCGGGACAGGCTCCTGATGTCTTTCGCTCAGAAATATCCTGGACTACGGAGCTGGCCTCACTGGGCTATTTACTCTCCCTTGACGCATTTTTAGATGAAACCGCCCAGCAAGATTATTTGCCTGCTGCTTTGCGTTATGCCCGTTACAAAGACCATCTTTGGGGCGTTCCTCAGGTGACCGACTGCCTGGCCTTTTTTTATAATAAGCAGATGATCGCCGAACCCCCCAAAACTTTAGATGAATTGGTGGAAGTGGGTAAGCAAATTACCCGTCCTGAGCAGAATAAGTACGGCTTTTTCTATCGGGGTGATCCTTACTGGTACACGCCTTTTGTGTGGGCCTTCGGTGGCGATCTGATCGATAGCGATACACTGACCGTCAAAATTGCTGAACCCCCAGCCGTAGAGGCCCTGCAATTTCTTAAAGATTTACGCGACAAGCACAAGATTGTGCCGCCTTCGGTGGATTTTGCCAATGACTATGACAATATGATGATTGGCTTTAAAAACGGAGAATACGCGATGATCATTAATGGCCCATGGTCTACTGCTGATGCGTTAAAAGGCCCTGAGTTCACCAACCCAGACAATTTGGGTATCACCCGTATTCCCGCCGGTCCTGGTGGTTACGGCTCACCCACTGGCGGGCATAATTATGTGGTGTCTGCCGATACGCAAAAAGCCTTTGCCTCCTGGGACTTGATTGACTTTTTATCGCGGCCAGAGCATCAGGCGCGTTTTGCCCTTAAAAACAATCTACTGCCCACCCGCCAAAGCACTTATAATCTGCCAGAAGTTAAAGCCAATCGGATTATTCAGGACTTTAAATATGTTCTAGACGCGGCCAATACCCGTCCGGTGATTCCCCAGGCGGGCGCTATTTTCATTGACCTAAAGCCGGCTTACCAGGCGGCCCTACTTGACGAAAAAACACCCCAGGCAGCTTTAAATGAAGTCAAAAAAGCCTGGGAAGATCTCCTGGAGACCCGTTAATGCTCAAAGTTAAAAAGTCGACGCCCTATCTGTTTTTATTCCCTGGCTTGAGCATGATGCTGCTTCTGGTTTTTGTTCCCTTGATTATGGGGGTGAACTTTAGTTTTCAAAATATCACCCAACGCAACGCGTATCCGCGCACCTTTCGGGTGACCGAGCGCATGCCCGATGGGGCCGTAAAGATCACCACCCGGCAGGAAGCTGCCGGGGTAAAGTATGTGGGGTTTGAAAATTACCGTAAGGTGTTTAAAAGCCAGAGCTTTTGGAAAGTCTTTGGTCAAACGCTGACCTGGACATTTTTTAACGTGTTTTTTCACTTTGTGTTTGGTTTGGGGCTGGCGTTGATTTTGAATCAGCAATTGCGGCTTAAGGGACTATGGCGCGCGCTTTTATTGATTCCCTGGGCTGTGCCCTCCTATATTACGGCCTTTTCCTGGCGCTGGATGTTTAACGGAGATTACGGCTTTTTTAACTATATTCTAGAAGCGATGGGTTTGGCCCGCATCTCCTGGCTGTCTGACGTCTTTTGGTCAATGTTCGCCGTTGTCACCACCAATATTTGGTTGGGTGTGCCTTTTATGATGATTACCCTCCTGGGGGGGCTACAGGGTATTCCCGATGAACTCTATGAAGCCGCTCAGATTGATGGAGCCAGTCGCTGGCGTCAGTTTTGGTCGGTCACCCTGCCCATGCTCAAGCCGGTGGCGATGGTCACGGTATTACTGGGCATTGTGTGGACCTTTAATATGTTTAATATTATTTATCTGGTGACCCAGGATAATCCTCACACCGACATTTTGGCCACCTTTGCCTTTAAAGCCTTCTTTGTGCGGGGCGAGTACGGCCTGGCCTGTGCTTATGCCGTCGTTATCTTGGTTATACTGGCCTTGTTCTCCCTCCTGTATCTGCGTATGAGTAAAGACAATCAGGTTAGCGCTTGAGTTTTTTTGCCGTTTATTTCAGTGGTGTCAACACCACCAAGCAAGCCTCAATCCCGGTGTTATAATGGGGAGTATTCATGAAATATATCTATATCAAGATCTTTTCTACGCTAATGGTCGCTCTTTTTCTGGCCAGCTGCTCCACGGTGACTCCCCGCCCGTTAGAGTTGACGCTTTGGTTGGACACCAATGATAAAGAAATCCGCTATTTTAAGAAAATGGCGCAAAAACTTCGCGAAGAATATCCTCAGTACCGCTTAAAATTGCGCTTTATCTCTTTTGATAACCTGAAGCCTCGCTTTCAGGGGCAGGTGGGAGAAACCCGTGAGCCCGATATTTTATACATGGCCAATGATTGGATTGGTGAACTGGTGGAGCAAAACCTATTGCGCCCGCTGGTTTTAGAGAGTAAAGAGCTAGATCCGGCTGCTCTTGAGAGTATGCGTTATCGGGGGCGACAATACGGCGCGCCTTTTGTCTTTCAAACGATAGGTTTGGTTTACAATAAAACCCATGTAAAAACACCGCCCACTCAGCCCGCCGACCTTTTTCGTTTACAGGCCAGTCCCCATCCACAGGGTGCCTACGCGTTGCTTTATGATATCAGTAATTTTTACTATCACGCGCCCTGGTTTCATGCCTGTGGTGGAAAACTTTTTAACGCCCAGGGCAAATTGGCCATAGACCAAGAGCCTTTATACCGCTCCATTCAATGGGCACAAACCCTACAAAACAAAAATATTGTGCCGCGCGGCTCAAGTTACTCGGCCATGGTCAATTTGTTTGCTTCTGAGCAGGCCGATCTCATGATTACTGGTCCCTGGTCCTTGAGTGTACTCGACGACAATCAGCTTTCTTACGGGGTTGCGCCTTTGCCACAGAGCCCTTGCCCCGGAGCGTCAGTGCCTTTTGTGGGAGTCAAAGGCTTTGGCTTAAATCAGTTCAGCGAAAATACTGAGGCAGCGCAGGAGGTCATCACTTTTTTTATGTCTGAAGCGGTTCAGCAGGCGGCCTTAGCAGGCTTAGACAATCTACCGGTGCATAAAAAAGTGTTGGCTGAAGCCTTACCGGCAGACAAACAGGCGTTTCGCGCACAGCTGAAGACGGCGGTGTCCATGCCCAATCACCCCATGATGAAATATATTTGGCAAGAAATGAACTTTTTACTTAGCCAGTCCTTACACGGGAGCACTTTACAGGGAGAATCTTTGCGCCGTCAAATTGATAAAAGCTTAGATCGCTTACAGCGCGAGGCAAAAAAGTATGATGCCCTTTAACTTTCGCTCTATACGGGTGCGTTTACCGCTTTTGTTTATGCTCGTTTCGACCGTGCCTGCGCTCGTATCGGTGGTGTGGATTTCGAATGTGCTCACCGATCGTATGGAAGATATTCTGCAGCAGCGGGTCAATGACGGTGTAACGGTGGTGGAAAATGTACTGCAGCAATACACCGAAGACCTCTTGTTAAAAGGGCGTGTTGTGGCGCAAACCCAACAAATTCAAGATCTGTTGCGCAGTCGCGATAAAATTGCGCTCATCAATGAACTCAGTACCCTGAATCAGGATTTACAGTTGACGCTGTACGGCACCGTGATCGAGGTCTTTGATGAGTCCGGGCAGGCGGTGGTCAGTGAGCCTAAAAAGCGCACACAGCAAGTGCCCGATCGCATGATATACACTGCGCTGCGTCGCAATGAGTTTAAAGTATCTCGCTTTTTCGCCGATAATCAGTTACGCATTGCGACCGCTTTGCCCATTTTTTATCCGGGGCAGCCCCGCGCCATTGGAGCGGTCACCTTGTCTTTTAACGTCAGTGATCGCCTGGCAGACGAAATTCGAAAAATTGCGGTTTCAGAAGTGATGTTTTTTAAAGGCCGTGCCAAAGATCAATCCTTGACGCTGCTGGCCTCTACCCTTGATGAAGATACCAGTCGGTCGCTCATTGAGCGCTATTTACAAAACGATTTAAACCTCAAAAGCAAGCCGGACTATGTACTGGCGACTCGGCAGAGCAATGCCCGCAACGGACTGTATCAGCTTGGCGTGGCGGTAGAAACCCGCAATATGCTGGCGGTGATTGACTCACTGCGTAATTTACTCTATTTGATTGCGGTGGTGGCAGCTCTGCTAGCGCTCTTGAGTGCTTTGGGGCTCTCTCGCCGTCTGGTGCAGTATATTGTTTATCTGGTGCAGGCCGCCCGTAAGGTAGAGCGCGGAGAACTCGACGATCCCATTCATTTGGCTAGCAAAGATGAACTCGGGGGGCTGGCCGATCACTTAGACGCCATGCGCCGCGAAATTAAATCGACGCTAGAGCAAAAAGAAGTCATGATCGACAATCTGATGGTACGCGATCAGCTGAATCAGGCGATTATTCGCAAGGTGGGCAATGAGCTTCTTAAAGAAGTGTTGATGATTATTATCCACTCGGTCAATGCCCAAAAAGGATCGATTATGATGGTGGACAAAGCCCAGGAGCAGTTATTGCTCAAAGTGGTGTATGACCCCATGCAAAGTGAACAACCCGAAAATGTGTTAGAGGAAATCAGTTTTGCTTTTGGTGAAGGCATTGCTGGTGAGGTCGCCCGCTCAGGGGAGCCGGTGATTTGTAATGATACCCAAAACGATAAGCGTTTTAAAACCTATCGCTTTCAGCAAATGGACAAACGCATTTGGAATATGATCTGCATTCCCTTGAAGGTGGGAGACGCTATTCTTGGGGTGGTTAGCTTAGATAATAAAGGCGCAGGTTTTACGGAAGAAGACTTAACCAAAGTGAATCATCTGGCGGGTCAGGTGGCCATTGCGGTACAAAATGCTGAACTGTATGAGCGCTCCATTACCGATGGTCTCACCCAGTTGTTTATTCGTCGCTATTTTGATGACCATTTAGAACAAGAAATGAAGCGTACCTTGCGCACCAAGAGCAGTATGGCCCTATTGCTCTTTGATATCGATCACTTTAAACGATTTAACGATACCTATGGTCACCAGGTGGGCGATTGGGTGATTCAGAAAGTCGCTGCGGTGGCCAAAGGCTGCATTCGCGATGGCTTAGATATGGCTGCGCGCTACGGGGGAGAGGAATTTGCCATTGTCATGCCTGACACCGACCTGGCCGGTTCTGTGCAGGTGGCCGAGCGCTTACGAAAGGCCGTCGAAGACAGCTTTGTTTACCATGAAGGCAATAAGCTAAAAATCACCATTAGTCTGGGGTGTGCTGCGTTCCCTGCACAAGCCGATGACAAAGAAACACTGATTCAACTGGCTGACACTGCCCTTTACGCCTCTAAGCACAAAGGGCGTAACTGCACCACCGCCTATTCCGAGCAACTCTCGGCGTATACGAATCTGGGGTAATGCCCTTTAATCCTGCAAAAAGCGCCTTAACTTAAGTAAGCAAGGCGCTTTAGATAAAAATAAAGAACTAACGCCCTAAAAAGTCTCCGGCTACCCAGCCAATTTCGCCTTTTGAAGTGCGAATTTTGTACCAGTTATAGCCATCTTTTTTGAGGGGGCTGGTGGTCAGGAGTACGACTTCTGAACCTTCACTGAGTTGGGTCAATAGGGCTTTACCAATTCCCGCTTCTTTGCGAATATTTACTTTATCGCCGCGTATATGGCGAGTGGCCGCAGCGGTCGTACTGCTACTTGCGCTTCCGCCTGTGACCGGTTTGGCACTCAAAAACTGGGTGACAATCCAACCGGTTTTATCACCCGCGGTGATTTGTTGCCAGACGTAACCGTCTTTTTTTACCGGTGCAATATTGCCCATCACCACTTTTTCGGGGGCTGAAAGTTGGGTGACAATACTGGCACTGGTCTCAGGGCCACTGCGTACGTTGACACCCGTGCCTGATACATAGGCGTAACGGGTTTTGGTGGCGGCGGGTGTGCTCGTCGTCGCTTGGCTTGTCGGCTGACCGACGGGCTGAGCGCCTAAGAAGTCACTGGCAATCCAGCCAATTTGGCCGTCAGACAGGCGAATTTTACGCCAATTATAACCATCGGCGCTGAGATCACGGGCCGACATGAGAATGACTGCCGAACCCTGACGGGCGCGACTGACAAGGGTGCCGTTGAGTGAGGGAGAACGGCGTACGTTGACCATGTCTCCGCTGACGTAACGGGTTCCGTAGGTTTCACCACTATCGCTCGTTCCCGCCTGTTGAGCGACCTGTTGCGGACTGGTGGGCAGTGGGGTCGGACGTGCTGCAACCTGAGCAAGGCTGGTTTTAAGTAGGTTTGAGGCTACCCAACCGACTTTGCCCCCTTTGCTACGCACCTTGCTCCACTGGTAACCATCGGCCTCATAGCCCTTGTCGAGCAGGAGCTCCACCGGGTTATTATTATTGAGCACTTCTAAAGACTCGGCATAGAGATAGGGCGACTGTCTCAAGTTGACTTTGTCTCCAATAATATAGCGGGCGTTTCTATCGGTGCTAATTTCTGGCGCCGAAGAAGCCGGTGGCGTTGAGTCGCCTTTGCTCATGGCCTCTTGCCATTGGGCAATTTTACGCTGTACATTTTCATCATCTCCGTCCGGGGCGGTGCGAATTTTCGCAACGGCTTCTGTATATTTGCCTTGATAGGCCAATAGCGAAGCCGCCTCTACCACCTGACGTTGCTGATCTTTTTGACTGTCGTTTTTAATCTCGGCTTCCCAGAGCTTGGCTTTGGCTGCAATTTCGGTGTCCAAAGGTGTATTTTTAGGCGCTTCGCTGAGCAGCTTTAAGGCCTTTGCATACTCTTCGTTTTGCGCAATATTGCTCGCACTGTAATACTTCAAACGGGCCTCTTTATAGAGGGCGACAAACGGGTGGTTACGATCCAGACGAAGCACGTTTTCGTAGGCCACTTTGGCTTCTTCGCTGCGGTTATATTTGGTATATAACTGGGCTAAAGCAATGTGAGCTTTTAAAAACTCAGGCTTGACCTGAGTCGCTTGCAAATAATACGCAATAGCTTCTTGCTCTTTGCCCTGGCCTTCAAGGGCCAACGCGTAAGCAAAGAGGGCATCGGAATCGTCTGCAGCCGGTGGAGTCAGGGGCGTAGCAGTGCTTACCTCTGGTTTATCTTCGGGGGTGTCTTTGGGCTGCGCGGTAACACAGGCACTCAACGTTAAAGATGTACACAGAGCCAGCAGAAGCGCTTTAGGCATTTGTTTCTCCTTTGACCTCCCAGGTGTCTCCTGAGAATAGTAGATTTTGCAAGCTGCCTTCGCCTTTTTTCTCGCGTACGGCGTCGATTTGGGTTTGCACTTGCTCGTTATAAACGGGCCAGTAACGGCTCTAAAAACACCTAACGGCGTGGGGAATTCAGGGGCTGTCATCTTCGTCAGAATATAGCCGATATCCGCATCGGTTTCATCATGAACCAATATATCAGCTTCTGTGATGCCATCTTCACCAAGGGTGACCACTTCGGGTTTAAAGCCATTCAGACGAATGCCTTTGTTTTCGTCAGCACCAAAAATCATGGGCTTGCCGTTTTCGAGGCGCAGCTGGTGGTCAGCCTGCGTCGAGCGCTCGGTGGTCCAGCCGTGGGTTTTGTCGTTAAAGATCACGCAGTTTTGCAGAATTTCCACGATAGAGGTGCCATTGTGAGCCGCAGCGCGTAAGAAGATTTCTTGCATATACTTCGGATCAGTGTCTAAAGTCCGGGCAAAGAAGGTGGACTCAGCGCCCATGGCAAGACGAGAGGCCGAAAAGTTACGGTCTACGGAGCCATAAGGGGTAGACTTGGTCACAATCCCTTCCTGGCTGGTGGGAGAGTACTGACCTTTGGTTAAACCATAAATTTCGTTGTTGAATAACAACAGGTTAATATCGACGTTCCGGCGAATCAGGTGAATAAAGTGATTGCCACCAATGGACATGGAGTCTCCGTCGCCGGTAATCATCCAGACAGACAAACTGGGGTTGGTTAGCTTTAGTCCTGTAGCGACGGCTGCTGCCCGACCATGAATGGTGTGAAACCCGTAGGTGTCCATATAATAGGGGAACCGTGAAGAACAACCGATTCCTGAAATAATGGCAAACTTCTCTTTGGGAATGCCCAATTCAGGTAAGGCAGCCTGAACTGCGTTAAGGACTGCATAATCCCCACAGCCGGGACACCAACGGATGTCCTGATTGGATTTAAAGTCTTTTTTCGTTAAGGTTGTAGTTTCTGACATGATGTATTCCTCTCTATGCCAATAACGCGTCAATGGCGTCGGTTAATTCAGTGATTTTAAAGGGTAATCCTTGAATTTTGTTTACGGTTTCGACTTCAATGCCATAGGTGGACTGAAGAATGCGAGACAGTTGGCCCATATTCAACTCAGGCACCAGAATACGCTTATAGCGCTTCATCATGGCTTCTAAGTTGCGGGGCAGCGGATTGATGTAGCGCACGTGAGCGTGGGCCACAGACTTGCCTTCTTTTTGGGCCTTGTTGACTGCAGAGAACACAGAACCATAGGTTCCGCCCCAGCTAATCACCAACAGGTCACCAGACTCGGGGCCAAAGACTTCTTGCTCAGGAATAAAGTTGGCAATATTCTGAATTTTGGCTTCGCGGGTATGGCTCATTTTCTCGTGATTGAGGGGATCGTAAGAAACGTTACCGGTTCCTTCTTGTCCCTCTAAGCCACCGATGCGGTGCTCAAAGCCAGGCATTCCAGGAACGGCCCAGGGGCGTGCGAGATGCTCTTCGTCTCTTTGGTAAGGCTTAAACTCACTGGGATCCGTCGGGCGATGAATTTGCGTGGGTTTAAAAGTCGCCGGATCGGGGATTTTCCAGGGGCCGGTACCGTTTGCAATATATCCATCAGACAGCAGAATAACCGGGGTCATAAACGTCAGTGCAATACGTACGGCTTCCATGGCGGTATCGAAGCAGTCCGTTGGGCGGCTGCAAGAGATAATACACAGCGGAGATTCACCGTTGCGCCCGTACATGGACTGGAGCAGATCCGATTGTTCGGTTTTGGTGGGCATACCGGTAGAAGGGCCTGCCCGTTGTACGTTTACAATCACCAGGGGTAATTCAGTTTTTACTGCCAGACCAATGGCCTCAGCTTTTAGAGCCATACCGGGACCAGAGGTAGAGGTGATGGCCAGACCGCCGCCGTAGCTCGCGCCAATTGCCGCGCAAACCGCCGCAATTTCGTCTTCGGCCTGGAAGGTGATGACGCCAAACTCTTTGTGTTTGGCTAATTCATGGAGAATGTCGCTGGCCGGGGTAATGGGATAGGTGCCCAAAAATAGAGGCAAGCTCGCCATTTTTGCACCGGCGATCAGGCCATAAGCCAGCGCCTGGTTACCCGCAATACTGCGGTAGGTGCCTGGAGCGATGTCTGCGGGCTTAATTTCAAAAGAACGGGGCATTAAATCGGTGGTGTTGGCATAATTGTAACCGGCCATCATGGCCAGCTTATTGGCTTCTACCAGCACGGGCTTGCGACCGAATTTGCGTTCAATCCACTCGTCGGTGGGGCCCATGGGACGATTGTACATCCAGTACATCATGCCAAGGGCGCAGAAGTTCTTACAACGGGTTTTGGATTTATTATCAAGTTCGAGTTCTTCTAAGGCATTGAGGGTAAGTTTGGTAATGTCCACTTCAATGACATGAAAGCCTGCTAAAGAATCGTCTTCGAGCGGGTTGGTTTCGTAACCGGCTTTGCGCAAATTGTTTTTGCTAAAGCTAGACAGGTCGGCCACAATGGTGCCGCCTTTGGGAAGCATGGCGATGTTCGCCTTAAGAGCTGCTGGGTTCATGACCACCAAAACGTCGGGTTCGTCACCGGGGGTGTGGATGTCAATTTCCCCAATTTGGACCTGGAAGCTGGAGACGCCAGGAATCGTACCGGCGGGGGCGCGGATTTCGGCTGGGAAGTCGGGGAATGTGGCGAGGTCGTTACCGACGATTGCAGAGGTATTGGTAAATTGAGTGCCTGTGAGCTGCATACCATCGCCTGAATCACCGGCGAAACGAATGGTGACACGATCGAGCTCAACGCGTGCTTTGGTTGTCATGATAATTTAAGCCTTTATTCTGGTTGTTTCGAGTTTCCGGGAGGGAGTAATATGTCGAAAATCAGGGATTTTTTCCCGAAAATTGTGCGTTCATTGTAGCATGTTACCTACCTTTGCATAGGTTATTAAGGCTGGTTTTGTAAGCCTTTTGTAAGTTAAAACCCCTGCTTTTTTTGAATCAGAAGGCAAAAAAGACGCAGTGTGTTAACACGGCGTCTTTTGAAAACAACCGAAAGGATAGGGGTTAATTTAGAGGGCTTTTGCCTGAAAGTCGAAGACAAAACTCTGGGGTACAGATTGTCCCATATGGGTCACTTTGATGCGCACGTTTCCGGCTTGTTCCAGCGCTGGGATCGCGATTAATCCGGTGCTTTGACCCCCTGGGGGTAAATCCATGGCTTTAAAACTGTGCTGATCGATATGCTTTTCAGCCGTAATGGCGCGCTCTTGCTCCATAAAATCAGGCGCCCCGGTAATGGTATTGGTGTTGAGATAGTAATAGTGACGCCACTGCTGCTTCAGCGTGTTGGCATCAAGGTAGGTATACGGCAGCCCATTGAGACTAACCTGAATTTTTAACTGATCAGCTGCCAGCATGCGCCCTTCGTTATTGCGCACCGTCAGATGAAATAGCTGGGTATTGACCACGTTTTGGTAAGCATAGGGCGAAAATAGATCACTCAGCTTGCCTTTGCCGTTGGGGTGAAATACGCGTGCTTGTTGGGGGTTGCTCGTCATGCGTAATGATACCGATAAGGGTGTGCCTTCCTGATTCAGCGACTGATAGGTGTCGAGATTTTGGTTGGACTGGGGAAGGGGGCTGAGCTGGATTCCACTGCCACTGTTCATTGTACTGATATCGGGCGCCTGGGCCAGTGCAGGGGAGCCTAAGCAAAGTAGGGAAAAAGAAAGAATCGCTAACGCTTTTAACATAGAAGGCCTCTTTAATGCTGATAGTTGAAACATATTTGTGACATTGGGCTTATTATAGAGCTTTTTATTTCTCTTTCTCTACCCTTTTAGGACGACGTAAAGATAAAAGGCCCTGCAAAAGAGCTGAAAATTTCATAAGGTAAAGATGTTTTTATTAAGTGGCTAAACTTTGTTTAAGATCTGAATATGTCGGCTTAATCTGCTTTTTTATCCTTTATGATGAAGGTATCACATCGCGTAAAGAGGAACTTTCATCATGTTTAACACATTAAAAATCAAAACACCGGCTAAATTACTCAGTGCCCTTTTATTGGTGGGTATGACGGCTTTGGGCACTACCGCTTGTGGAAGTCGCACAGCTCCCGCTGCTTTTGCTGGTAACCAGGCCTTTATGGCGAATGCACCTCTACAAGCCCAGCGTGCAAATGCTGCCCGTCCTGGCTTTACGAGCTTTAGTACCATGCCCACTGGCGAACCCGACGGGTATTACGCCGCTGCTCAGGGGCAGACCGGCCAGGGCCTGTTGTCTAGTCTCAACGGTATTGTGGCCCGTCATAAAGATTTAGGTTACTCCGGTGGACGCGATGTGATGTTTGGAACCGTAGATGACCTTGACAACGATGATGTTGTGGAAGGCGTTTACACGGGCCGTCGTTTAGATAAGGTCAACGATCGGGGCACCGCTTATCGCAATGGCGAAGGCTTAAATGCTGAGCACACCTGGCCCAAAAGCAAAGGGGCTGGTGGCGGTCCCGCTAAGTCTGACTTGCATCACCTTTTTCCTACGGATATTAGAGCCAATAGTGCGCGCAGTTCATTCCCTTTTGGTGTTGTTCGTGGTGTAGACAAAACTTTTGGTGAGAGCAAACTGGGCTCCGATGAACGCGGACGTACCGTATTTGAGCCCCGCGATCAGCACAAGGGCAACGTGGCGCGCGCACTCCTCTACTTTTACACCGTCTATGGTCGCAGCGCCAGTACCTCTAACTTCCGTGTAGAAGAGCCCGTTTTATTGCAATGGCACAAACAGGATCCCGTAGACGCCGCTGAAATTGCCCGCAATAACGCAATTTTCCAGGCCCAGGGCAACCGCAATCCCTATATCGATCACCCTGAGTTTGTTGATGCCGTCGGTCGTTTTTTAAACTAAACGTAGGCAGCTTTCCGCAAAATCCAATAAACGATTCTCGCCCCAGAGCCGATCTCGGTCCTGCAGGGCGAGTTTCTTTTGGTTATAAAAACCCACATGGCCGCCTTCGCTGGTCATGAGCCATTGCACCGCTGGATTACCCATCTGCATGGCTTTGATGTGAGACGATACAGGAACAATAGGATCATCACTGGCATAAACAATGCGGGTGGGGGTAGTAATCTGATCCCACCATTGCAAAACGCTGTTTTGCTGGTAATAATCCTGGGCATCACGATAACCAAAAGAAGGGCCGGTAATCAAGTTATCGAAATCTCGCAGATTTTTGGCACGGCTTAAATCATTCATGCGGGTGTGCTCTGGCCAGTAGCGCCGGCGTTCACGGTAAGTTTTTTGCATGCTGCGAAAAAAATGCCGCTCATAAATGAAATTGTCTCGTCGCATAATGCTTTCAGACGCCAGACCCAGCTCCAAAGGGGGGCTTACAGCGCAGGCGCCGCGAATATATGTCGGTACGTCCCAGAGCGCTAGCATTTTGAGCATCATGTGGGCACCTAAAGAAAATCCACCCACCACTATCTTTTGATACCCCATATGATGGGCATACTCGCACACCGCCTGAAGATCCTGAGAAAGTCCGGCATGGTAGAGGGTGGCATTATCATAAGCAGAGCCCCCTGCTCCCCGCAAATTCATACGAATGACGTCGATTCCCATATCCAGTGCTTTTTGTGCGGTAGACACCATATACTTAGCATGTGCACAGCCTTCTAAACCATGGGCCAAAATGAGGCAAGCTTCGGCGGGTTTTTTGCCCGCACGGTTATAAGCGCAGTGCAAAGTCACCGGTGCCTTAGTGCCGGGAACAATAATCTTCAGGGTGCGTTCTGCCGGTAAGGGGCGGGGCTGAAAGAGGGTGGCAACAAAAAGGGTTTGGGCGTGACCACTTTTTAGAGGCAGGGGCGTGGTAAAGGGCGGGGCGTTGCACATTAAAAAAACTCCAGGATTAAAAATAGCGTTACTCTCATTTTAGGGTATCACCTAAAAAGTATCGCTTAAAGTGAGCAAAAAAGGGTGTCTGAATACATGAGGAGATTGAACGTTGAATGTAGGAGATTATTTGGGGAAATGAACGTGGTTTATATTGACAATTTGTCAAGTATTTATTATTATTGGAATTAAGATGAAAACTATACAAAAACTACTTCCTTTACTTTCGAGTTTCTTTCTGCTGGCTTCTTGTCAAGATTTTACCCTATTAAATATTCCTGGTAACTCGCCCGGTAACTCGCCCGGCAATTTGTTCTCAAGCGGTGCAGACGTTCAGCGGCAATTTGTGCTTCCCGGTGAATATGAACCCATTGATGCAGTGATGGTCTCGGAGCATTTGGCTACTTTTCGCAATGGTCAGGAATTTATGAAGGCGCTCATCGACGCCAAAACCGACGTGTGGCTATTGGCCAGCAGTGTGCCGCAGGTGCAACAAACCCGTCGGGTTATGCAGCAGCGCTTTCGTTTGACGGCTGAAGAAATACAGCAGGTGAAGCCCTTGCCGGTGTTAACCCAAACCGTTTGGGCCAGGGACTGGGCGCCGCTGATGGCAAAAAATACGGCGAATCCTTCGCAGTGGGGCCTCGTTGATTTTAAGTACTACCCGGACCGTATGGTTGACGACGCCAGCGCTGCACGTTTAACTCAGGTTTTAAATGAGCACCCGCCTCATCTGGGTTGGAGCACTGCTGCTCCCCAGTTTCAACAGCTTCCCGTGCCGGTGGAGCTCGAAGGCGGAAACGTCATGTGCAATGCGCAGCATTGCTTTGTGAGTCAAGAGGTTTTATTGCGTTTAGAAGAGCGGGGCGAAACGCCCAATGAAGCTCAGATTATTTCCGATTTAGAGAGGTATTTACAACAGGAGTTTTGGATCGTTCCCCGCATGCCTTTTGAGGGCACGGGCCATATTGATATCTGGGCAAAATTTTTAAGCCCGACCCAGGTGATTGTGGGCGAAATTTCTGATGAAAGCATGGACTTGATTCCTGCGGAGCAAGCCGCTGCCTATCGCGCGGTACAGCGCTTTTTAGAAGAGCAAGCCACCGGCGTGGACAGTGCAGGTGCACCCGTGCCCAACGCGCTGGCGAGCGTCTTAAAGCGAGAAGCTCCCCATGTAGAAGTTTTACGCATTCCCATGCCTACGCCTGGTGTCTATCGAGGGGTTGAAACCTTTCGCACCTATACCAACTCGCTGTTTGTGAACAAAACCGCCATTGTGCCGCGTTATCAACGGGGGAGCCGAGCAGAACGGAATAATCGGGATTTATTAAACGAACAAGAGCAAGCGGTTGAGGCGATTTACCGTACCGCAGGCTTTGAGGTGAAATGGATTCTGGCCGATAATCTCATTCGTGATGGCGGCGCCTGGCATTGTGTGAGCATGCAGGTGCCGGAGCTTATTCCTTAAGTCAATTGCCATAATGAACAAAGCAAAAGCCCCCGGTTCTCATTCCGGGGGCTTTTTTATGGTTTTTTTAATCAAGACTTTTAATACATTTGCGTACTGGTGCGCCATTTCCTTTCTTGCTTTGCTGGGAAGTTACGATCACGTTTGAATTTCGTGGGCTGTTGGTGTTTTTCGAGACCAAAGCTGCTCCACTCTTCAGGATCGTTGGTTAAGTAAAAGGAAACATCCACAGGGGCGCCAGAACGCCCGTAATTCGCTTGCATAAAAGCCTCCGTTTAATCTCTGTTGGGCAGAAACTATTATTATTTTAGGCTTAAAGCTCAGGGTTGACAAGTGCTATTTTTTAATATAAAAAAGCATATTCTCTTATTTTTGACGGTATTGTCAAATTGAATATGCTTTCTTGTATTTTTTTAGCAGAAGTCGTGGCGTCTTTAGGCGAGTTCTTGAAGGTCTTTTCCCAGACGCTCTAAAAGGCGATCGGTTAGGGTAAAGTCTACCGCTTCGGTTTCGCCGCTCTGGCGATGGTAAAGCTTTCGCCCAAGCTGGGTTGCACCATTTTGATGGAGCAAGACTTCGTAGTACGTCAACCCACCTTCAGAGGCCTCAGGGTTTTCACTGCGGAGCACAATGGCTTCTCTGACATCGTCTTGCTCAACGGTTTTGAGCGCATCTTCTAAATAGCGAACACGCTCCAAGAAAGCAGCGGCTTTCTTTTGTAAGGTAGGCATGTCTTCCAGGGCTTTACCCTGGTGGCGAATTTCCAGCAGGCGTGAACTTAACTTATCTTGTTCGATGGCATCCACGTCTAAATGAAAACGTTTAAGGGTTTGAACAGGCTGAAGCGGTTTTGTCATGGCTTGGGCAGCTCCTTTTCTTTTATTATAGGATTTTTTAAACCCTTCGTGCTAGCAGAACACCATCTCTTACCGTGAGCATGGAGCATTCCACACGGGGATCAGCCTGGGCCATTTTATTCATGCGATCTACAGCAATGGCCGCATCGATCTCAGGGCGAGCACCCGTCCGCCCAAAAAGACGTTGTCCACCACCAGCAGTCCACCAGGGTTCAAACGGGGAACGCAGGCTTCCCAATAGTGGGGGTAATTGTCTTTGTCGGCATCAATGAAAATCAGATCAAAGTTGCCGTCGATAGCTTTGAGACTGTCTAAGGCAGAGCCCAGGCGCAAATGAATTTTGTGGCCGTGGGGTGATTTTTCCCAGTACTCCTGTCCAATTGCCGTGGTCTCAGCGCTGACATCTAGCGTGATAAGTTCTCCGTTATCGGGTAAGGCTTCAGCCATGGCAAGAGCGCTATAGCCTGTGAAGGTGCCAATTTCTAAAATGCGCCGGGCGCCCGTCAGCGACACCAACATGCGTAGCAGGCTGGCTTCGAGAGGGCCCACCAGCATGATCGGCATATCGGTGCGGGCGTGGGTCGCTTCGTGAAGCGCTTGTAAAACGGTAGAGGTGGTTTGACTGTGAGCGGTACAGTAGTTGTCGAGTTGATCAGCGTGTAAAGCCATGATGAGGAGTCCATTCTGTGAGTAAAGTATTTGGGAGCAGTTTAATCGGTATAAATGACGTGATTCTCTAGCGGTGGACGCCTTCCGGCACCCTCGCAGAGGGGGTATCCTGCCTGAATAAGCCCCACCAACAGGTGCGTTTCAGGGTTGAGTCCTGTCAGCTGGTAAGCAGCTTCGGAATCAAAGGTTTTCCAGCCGCTGGCAATGTCTTCGGACCAGAGCGATAGGGTCAAATTTTGCACTGCACAGCAGGTGGAGGCATAGTCTTCGCGGTTTTGGTGTTCATTGTCTCCCTGAATGCTGTACACAATGACCTGTAGAGGCATCTTTTTTTGACGGGCAATGCTTTTTTCTACCATGACGTCAATATCGTTTGTGCTCATACCTCGATGTTGCAGTTTTTTGCGCAGTTTGTGAGAGAAGTAATCCACCAATTGCGCCTGCATTTGAGGACCCGGTACCATAAAGCGCCAGGGCCAGGTGTGTTTGTGGTTGGGTGCCCAGTGGGCGGCGGTCAGGGCGCGCTCCAAAACGCCTGTGGGCACCGGCTTGTCTTCAAATTGAAAGTGGGTACGTCGGCTCATTATCTTGTGTTGGGTAGCGGTCTGGAGTGCAGAGGTTGCTAAGGTATTTAACATTGATCTGATTTCCTTTTAAGGTATTAACTTCATTCTAAAGAAAATTCAGCTTGCTTTCAATCGATAAGAATAGATATTTACTATCTAATTTTTCGATAGGTCATGTATAGGTAGGGTTTATCTTCTTTGGTTTTGTTGGCTTTACTATACCGGTTAGAACTTGAGTTTAACCCCTGTTTTCATGTACACTAAAATCAAAAAAGGGAAAAGACAATAATGAAATTTTTTCGTGTGCCCTTTAATCATGATGAGGATCACGCCTCCGCGCAGCAGCCCAACAAACTGCATGAATATATCCAGTCACAATCGATGCAGGATATGACGCGTTTGGCCTCCGAAATTAGTCCCCAGGTCAAGCAAATTATTGCTGGAAATGTGCAATCCCTGTTGGGGTATCTCCCCGGTCAGGAATTTCAAACCACCGTGGCTGCCGAAAAAAGCAGCTTTCAAAACCTTCTGGCTTCTGCCATGGTCACTGGTTATTTTATGCATGCCATGGAAAACCGCATGAAAATGGAGTCTCTGTTTACCCAGGACAAAGAAACGGCCTCAGGGACGACAGAAGCGGCTGATGAGAAGGCTGAGAGCGCTAAAAATGCTTCTACAGTCGGCGATGTTTTTGGCCCGGAACGGCCCGCTTCTTTACTTGACGACACAGCGGAAGTGGAAGACCCTGAGCAACAGATGCAGAAGGCTTTGCATCGCTTGATGCAAGCGCGTCTTGAAGAAGGTTCCCGTCGCAAAGCCCCCCTAAAAAAACCCGAAGATCTTTTTGGTGCGCTTATTGAGCGCCATCTCAAAGAAATTGAGCAGCTTGATGAAGCCGATCGCCTCGGTGATTTTGTCTCTGGTGAGGCCTTACGCAAAATGCATCAGGCCCCTCAGGCTTCAAAGCCCCCTCAGGAAACGGCAAAAGCCGACAAGGTCAAGATTCAGCTAGAGATCAACACTGAAATGGGGCAAACAGCGCTAACTGATCTACTGCGTGCCCTTGGCACCATGGGAACCTTCGAAAAAGACTAAACCCAGCAATAGCGGTAGGTTGAATAGGTGAGTATGTTATTATTCTGATTTAATCTATCGCTAAACGCTGAGGACCATCATGCCTGTGCACACGCCCACCCTGCTCTATTTGAGCAATACCCTAACCCGTACCAAAGAAGCTTTTAAGCCCCTTGTGGCCGGAGAAGCAAAAATATACACCTGCGGTCCCACCGTGTATAACTACGCCCATATCGGCAATTTGCGCAGTTACGTTTTTCCAGATTTGCTGAAAAAACTCCTATTACAAGACGGCTATGCCGTAGAGCATATTATTAACTTCACCGATGTGGGTCATTTGACTTCCGATGCCGATGACGGCGATGACAAAATGGAAAAAGCCGCTGCCACACTGGGTAAAAACGCCTGGGAACTGGCCGCATTTTATTCAGAGGCTTTCAAGCAAGACTTAGAGGCGCTAAATATTGCTTTTCCCACACGTTTTACCCCTGCTACCCAATATATTCAAGCGCAAATTGATCTGGTGAGCGCCCTTGAAAAAAATGGCCTCACTTATACCATTGCTGATGGCGTCTATTACGATACCGCCAAACTTAGTGATTATGGTAAATTGGCTCGTCTAGATATTGAGGGCCTCAATGAAGGTGAACGGGTGAGTGCCGAAGGTAAGCGTAACAAAACCGACTTTGCCCTGTGGAAATTTAGTCCGGCGGATTCTCAGCGCCAAATGGAGTGGGAAAGCCCCTGGGGCAAAGGGTTTCCCGGTTGGCATTTAGAGTGCACCGCTATGATTTTTGCCGAACTCGGTGAGCAGATTGATATCCATACCGGCGGCACTGACCATATTCCGGTGCATCACACCAACGAGATTGCCCAGGCAGAAGGGGCGATGGGCAAGCCTTTTGTGAATTACTGGCTTCATGGCGAGTTTTTGGTCTTGGACAAGTCTCAGCGCATGGGCAAGTCTGAGGGCAATTTTATTACCCTACAGACCCTGATTGACGAAGGCTTTTCGCCTAAAGCCTACCGTTATTTGGCGTTGGGTGCGCATTATAAGCAGTTTTTAACCTTTTCGCGGGACATTTTAAAGTCGGCACAAACCGCTTACTTTAAACTCAAGCGATTGATTCAAAAACTGGACACCGAAACGGGTGGTGCAGACCTTGCTCAAACCTATGCGACCCATATGCAAGAAGCTCTGCACGATGACTTAAATGCCCCCAAAGTCCTCGGACTTTTATGGGAAATGGTGCAGGATAAAACCATTGGTGGACAGGCCAAGCGGGACGTGGTTGCGCGTATCGATGAAGTGCTCAGTCTGGGACTCCTGGATTTTTCGGACTTTCCCGAGGATCATGTGGTGATTCCTGAGGCGGTGCAAGCCCTGGCCGAAGAACGCTGGCAACACCGCCTGGCTAAAGACTTTGCTGCCTCTGACCGTTTGCGCGATGCGATTGCCGAAGCCGGTTATAGTGTCAAAGACAGCAAAGACAGTTATGTGGTGATGCCCTTAGATTTGTAGCGCCAGGGCAAAAATTGATGAAAAAAAGTTTAAATGTGATGTCTCAGCAAATTGTTCCCACCCAACATATTCTGAAGGGTGAGTTGTCTCCTGAAGATATGCGTGAGCAACTGCTTTCCAATGGTTTTTTAAGGGTCAACAACCCGCATTTTCAACAATCAGACTTTATGGATTTTAGTGAGCGTCTGGGGAAAAACTTTATTTCTGAGGGCTTAGCTGAAGGCCAGTATCGTTCTGTGGGAGCTTCGGGTCGACGTCAGGTGCTTCACCGTTCTGAATCGGTTTTTTCAGCTCCGGGCCGTTATTTTGAATTGCCCTTACATGGGGAGTGCTACTTTGAGCAACGCCATCCCCCTCATCTTTTATGGTTCTACTGTGAGTCTGGAGAAGGAGATTATCAGAGCACGACTTTGTGTGACGGTATTGAACTCTTTGCGGGACTTAACGCTGAAGATCAGGCCCTCTTTTTGAATCACCCTGTGTGTTATGAGCGGTATCATTCGGAGCATTTTTGGCGCACCCAATATCTCGTGGACAGCCCAGCGGCTTTAGAGGACTATCTTCGCAGTCAAGATCGTGAATGGGAGTGGCTTGAAGACCAGGGGATTAAAACACGGTTTATTGCTCCTGCAGTGCATATGAGAAACGGCACCCCTGTGTTTATTAACAGCTTTTTACCCTTTGGTTTGCGTCAGTTGAGACGCCCTGAGGAGACCCGAGCGCGGGTTTCGTTTGCTGATGGAACTCCCTCTGGATGAAGCCTTGCTCCTGCGCGTTGAAGCCGTCGCAGAAGGCTTGACCCGTAGAATCGACTGGAAGAAGGGCGATATCTTTGTGGTGGACAATACCCGCATGATGCATGGTCGCGAGGCGCTGTCTACTGACGACCCCCGCAAGTTACAGGTGCGCTTGAGTAAATGTGATGTACTGGAGGCCTTTGCGGCCTAAACCGGGGGCGATTTTTTCCAGTGTTTTGCCTGGGTAAGGGTCTGCGTCCACTGGGGATTGATCCATTGGGGGCGGGAGACCATGTGGGCTTCTCCCGAAAACGCTTCAGGTATCGCAACGGCGGGCAAGGAGTAGCCCGTAAAGGCTTCCAACACCCGTTTGATTTCATCCAAACCACAGGCTAAGCGCAGAGATGTGGCGCCGGTCATGCGAAGGTTAATCTCGTGTACTTTCCACTCACCTTTGGCGTTGGGGAGGGCTGCTATATTTGCTGGCCCCCGCCAGCCTGAATCGCTCAGGGCTTTTGCATAGCGGGACACGCTGGCGATAAATTCTGGGGGCTCACTGGGGGTGATTTGCTCAATTTTTCCCATGACAAAGCGGTTATGAGAGCAAAAAATGCGGGAGCACGAACCTTCAGGGTCAATCAAAATCTGGGCCGAGTGGTTTTCAAATTGGGGAATCTGAAAAAACAACGGCATGCCCTGCTCATAAATCTTCGTGTAGGCATCCAGATGTTCGGTGTTGCCCAGACATTCTTGCAGCAGGAGTGCCCCGGAGGCCTTTAGCCGCTCTACCTCTGCCTCGGACTGAACAAAAAGTACACCATTAGAGCCAAAGCCCTGTCGGGGTTTGACAATTAAAGGGAAGCCCACGCGCTGAATAAACGCTGCGTAGGTGTTGATGGGAGTGTTGCTGTCGTACCACAGACTTTCGGCGAAAGGGAGATCTTGTTCCCTGGCCCACTGATAAGACAACCATTTGTCTCTAAAAACTGTGGCCAGTGCGGGTTTTCCACAGGGGACTTTCTGTTGCCACTGGGGATGGCCTTCGGCGTATTGCGCCAAAAAGACAATATCGTCATCTCGACCGGGTAAAATAAAGTCGGGCTGGAGTGTATCAAGGACTCGCTCAAAGTGATCTAGAAACGCTGGGTTCAGGGTTTCGGGGGTTAAAAAGACTTCATCACAGCGATAGTTGGAGGGGGCGTTGGCTATTGAGTTAAGACCGATAATATGCAAATCGCTTCTGCGACCCTCAAGGACATCTAAAGTAACCTGCCCCAGCAAGCTACCCACACTCAGAATAAGAAGTTTAAACATGTTTTATATTTTACAACAGGTAGGCCTTCATCTGAACAAGGGCAGTGCTGCTCTGGATTTTTTGCATCGTTCTGGGGCTTGTGCGATGAGCCTGGGTCTAGAGCTCTGTGGCAAAGGCTTCGAGTTGCTCGGCTACGGCGCTCCAGCCATGCACAAAGCCCATCTCGGCATGCTTTTGGCAGTCTTCGCTATTTTCGTGTAGTGCGGTAGCTGTATAAAGGGTGCCTTCAGGGTGATCTTCAAAAGTAATGATCGCCGTGAAAAAGGGGTTCTCACCAGGTTTAAAACCCGCTTCAAGGGTATCGGTAAACACGATGCGTTCTTGGGTAACGACCTCTAGAAAGCAGCCTTTTCCTGCATGAATGGTGTCACCATTCATGATCATTGTGGAATTAAAGGCACCGCCAGGTTTGAGTTCAAAGCCTTGCAATGTCGTCACCACTGGAGCGGGTGCCCACCACTTTACCAAATGCTCAGGATTGCTCCAGGCTTTCCAGACTTTATGGCGGGGAGCTTTCATGACGCGGGAAATGGTCAGGGTATTTTCTGATGTTGTTTTACACATAATTTAATCGTCCTCTAAAGAATAAATATAGCTTTCTAAACGATCGGTGTGATCGATCCAGAGTTGTCGCTGTTGTTGTAGCCAATCTTCGGCGGCTTGCAGGTTTTCTGTGCGCAGCTCACACACCCTGACACGCCCCTTTTTTTCTGAGCGGATCAGTCCGCTTTTGTCGAGCACTTTGAGGTGCTTTAAAAACGAAGGCAACGCCATGGAAACCCCTTTGGCCAATTCACCCACTGAGGCAGGACCGTGGGCGAGTTTTTTTAAAACGTCGCGACGGGTGACATCAGAGAGGGCATGAAAAATAGGGTCCAGTGAAATAGTATAGTTAGCCATATGGCTAACTATACTACAAAAAGATAGAGGGTTCAAGAATTTTTGATGATCTGGTTCAAATATATTGCTTAATTTGCGCAATCGCGGCAATAAATAAGGGGTGGCAATCGATGGGCAAGGGCCCGGATAAAGGGTGCCAAAAAAAATCAAAAAGGTGGCCGCCGTCGTCCTGTGCAAAGTGGCTCCAGTGTTCGGGCAATGCAGCTAACTCAGGCCCTTCAGAGACCTTACAATACACAAAATGCCAGTACTGTCCTTGAAAGCCGCTATCCCATGATCCCCAGTAGGCGGTTTGCTGTATCTGAGCGGGCAAAATACCGGACTCTTCTTCGAGCTCTCGGATTGCAGCGCTGACGAGATTGACGTCACTGGCTTCGACGGTGCCTTTGACCAGTTGGGCTCCCGCTAAAGGATGTTTAAACAGCAGGATTTCGGCATGATCATGCCGCGTAATCACGGGGCATACTTTGTGGGTTTTAAGGGAGTGCGTTTCCAATGCGCCACACCACACCACTGGGATCAAAGAGGCAAAACTCAAGCAGTCCCCAGGGCTGTGCTTCGGGAGCCGTTAACTTCACGCCGTACTTTTCTTCAAGATTTGCTTCTTGAATATGCGCGTACCAGGCCTGGGCGTCTTTAACCAGCAAATGCATCATCACGTTTTTGGCGTGGGCGGCAACATAAAAGTTTTGCAGCATAAAGCTGCAGTGACCGTGCTGAAAATAAGCGGCCTCAGCGGTGCTCCAGTGTTTGGTAAAACCCATCTCGCTGTAAAATGCCAGCGAGACATCAAAGTCTTTGGCGGGCACAAAGGCTTTAATTTCTATGCTTTCAAGGGATGACATGAAATTCTTTTTTTTGCTTTAATCTAATCTTGTTTCGCTACGCTTGCGCCTACGAAGCCTCCACCGGCTCCTGCGATACCGCCAGAGATGGCTTTCATGGTGACAGAAAAAGCATCAGCGCCCTCTGTAATAAGTCCCATGGCGGCTCCGGCAGCTGCACCGGCTGCTGCGCCAATAAAAGCACCTTTGGTTTTATCTGTGGTGAGGTTTGCGGCAACGCCTCCACCTACAGCAGCTGCAATACCGCCTTCAAGCGCCATTTCGGCACCCATTTTGGTCAGACCACTGGCCAGGTTTTCAAGGCCAGCTGATTTTGAAATCGCTACCAGAGACCCGATGCCTAAAGCGCCTGCGCCAAGCATGGCTCCAGCACCAGCGGCTGCACCTTTGAGCGTGGGGACAACACCTTTTTGAATGCTTTGACCTTTGTGCAGATCCTGGGCCAATCCCTGAGACTTAACGCCTTCGAGTGGGGTTGCTTGTTTTTTAACGGCTGCTTTCTGGGGAGCTTGTGCAAGGGCGGGGCTAGACTGAATATTGCTAATGGCCATGGTGGAGTTCTCTTTTCTCTACGTTATTGCTGGATATTCTAAGCATAGCAATTAAGACGAAGGCAAAGTTTGTGGTTGGTTTATCCTGCTGTTAATCAATGGTTAAAAAATGTTTAACTTGTGAGGGCTTTATTTTAGGGCTCTGCACGGGTAACGCTTAAAGCGCCTCGGCTGGAGTATATATGATGCCTTGCGGTAACCGCTTCAGCAGGTTTTTATCCAGGTGCTGAGCAGAAGGTGATATTTTGAACCTGGGAGGTTGCCGGAGTGTTCCCAGAGAAAGTGTGCCTATCCAGTGATCCTGGATGTCCAGGACCATGACACATTGTTGCCGGGTTTGCGGGTCATAGTATTTTCGGTATTTGCGTAAGAGTGCGCCGGGCATGCCGGTGCGGGAGTGGGGGCTGTATAACTGACGGGGACCGCGAATATCTGCACCTTTGATTTCACCATGGCTCAGGTAAGCAGGTAAGAGGTATTCCTTTTTATCGGCCATGGCAAAAATCCAAAAACCCTTTGTGCTCAGTAACCAGGCGTAAGGCAGATTTTGATAAAAACCCTCAGACTCCCCGCGCTCATTGAGAGCTATCCCGCGCGGGTGCTGTTGTTTAATCAAAAAAATGGTGCTGCCGTAGAGTGCGGTGGTGGCGTAGTCTCCACTTAAAAAGAAGACGTTTTCTGGCCGAAAGCCCGTATCCCAATTGATGGTCTGTAGCAATTCGGTGTCCAATAAACGCTGCTGCTGTAAAAACAGCAGCTCTTGCTCAACCTCTCTAGCGGCCTGTTTAAAGTTGAAATCAGAAGTTTGTGTGGGATCGTCTTTTTGCTTTTGGTGGTATCGTCGCCAAACCCCTGTGGCCGCCAGTTGACTGGCGGGTTTTTCCAGGAGGGTTTCAATGGCCCACAACTCGTGCTCTAGTGCAGAGACGTCGCTGGCACTGCTGCGGTACAGCCAGGTGTAACCCGGATCTTTCTGTTGGTTTTTAAACGAAAAGCTGTAGTCCGGCGTAATCGCTGAAGTGGGCTCAAACACCGGGTTGTACATCGGTACGATAGCCGGGACCCGCATACCCGAAAGGGTCTGCTCAAAATCCTGGCGTAGATGCTGGAGTTGCGCCTGCTGGGCTGGAGACAGCGCATGATGCCTTGAAAGGGCATAGTGGTAAAAGTAACTGTGAAACACTTTATCGAAGGTATTCTCTTGCCAGTGGCTGTCAAAAGAAGCGCGCCAACCTCTGTTCAAGCGCTGCTGTAATTGCAGGGGGCTCAAGGCCCGGTCTTTGGCCAAAACCGCTCTGAGTAAAAGGGCAATATCCAGATCGATATGCTTACAAAAGGGCTGAATTTCGGCTTGCATTTGTATCGGCGTCAATAGCGGGGGGGACGGGGCCGGCGATAGGTCCAGTGTGGCTGACTCGGCTGGCTCAGCCCGTACCGACTGCGCGGCTTGTGGTGCGACCATGAGGGCTGACGTACTGCCCATTACCATCGCTAAGCCCATCGCTAAGTTGAAGTTAAAGGGTTTCATGGGGGGCAGGCTCCTGGGTGTGAATTTTTTGGATATGGTAATGCTGGAAAAGCAAGTTCAGCAGGGTGGGTAGCATCTTGTACTTTTGGGCGTAGTCCATACGATCCAGATGAAAGTCTCCCTGCTTTAAGAATGCGCCAGGGTAGTCGGTGACAATCAGACCCAGGGACAGCGAGGCTTCGGGGTACTGACTGACGATTTTTGCAATCTCTGCCGCCTCGACATCTAAAGCATCTACCCCGTTTTTCATCATCGTTTGAATCACAGCTTGGGTTTCGGCCACCGGAGAAATTACTCCCTGGTGATGGACCGCATAGCTTTGTTTTTCACCCTGACGGTCTGTCTGAAGCAAGGGGTTGTGGTAGGCAATGGCTTCTCCCTGGTAATCCTGAAGGGTTTTGGGGAGCAAGAGTGCGTAGATGGGGTAGTCGACGTTGACTGCACCCGAGGAGCCCGAAAACACAAAGTGTCGAAAGCCCGTTTGTAGCGCGATGTGAACCAGTTCAGCGCTCATGTCGCCATAGAGCGAGTGATCGGCTCCAATATTGAGCATTTGCCAGGGTTTTTGCTGTTGGTCTTGTAATTGAAAAAGATGCATCTTTAACACCTCGCCGTCGATCTGCTGATGAATACGCGGTGGGCGTTGCGCTCCTTTTGTTAGCCTTTGTTGTAACGGGCATTTTGCACAAGAGCTTAGCAGGGCCTGTAAGTGAGAGGTGAGAGCCTGTTGATGATGCTCAGAAAATCGCCAGGGAGCCAGTGGTGCTTGCATTTGTGCAAATGCCTCAGGCGACTGGGTCATGCGCTCTTGATAAGCCAACTCAGTGGCGTCGAGTTGCGCTTGCAGGCTTTGGTAAAGCTGTTGTGCCACTTGTTTACGTTGCAGCTCTTTTTGAATCAGTTCATAATAGCCCAGCATGAGAACGGTATCAGATGGGTTGGGAATGCGGGCTAAGTCCCGGCGGTAGGCTGCCAGATACTGAGCCTTGGTGCTGTGAGCAGTGTTAGCATAGCGCGTGATTTGCGTGGCTTGTACGGTGCGCCCTTCAATGTTGCTGGCGTTGAGCATATACAGGGTGTGCTGTGCCAAAAAATCGCCAAAGAGATCGGTATATACGAGTGCGTAGTTATCATTTGCGTTGCTGTCACTTGTGGTGTTGCTGTCGTGCTTTTGTGCAAGAAAAATCGCTTTGCCCCACTGGCTGTAAAAGTTATTGACTTTAAAAAAATGCGTGTACCCCTTTGTTTTGAGGTGATTCAGGGCCGGGTCTGCTGCGGTATTGAAAATGTGCAAGGGCCAATGGTTCACTGACAGTTGGGTGAGCGGAACTTTGCCCAGACGTCGCTCTATATACGATTGTAGGTTAATAATGGTGTGGGCGGAGCTGGCGGTGACCGCTGTGTTAAACGCAGGGTATCCTTGCGAGGTCTGGTATGACAGTGCCCGCTGGGGCCTTGGTGTGTAAGGAAGCAGGGATTGCACCCGAGGGTCTTCTGAAAAGTTGAGGTAGCTTACCGAGTGACGAATGAGTTGGCGCAAAGGTTCGCTTAGTGCAGTTTCTTCGGGGTTGAGCAAGCCTTGCAGCAAATAGGCTTCGTAATTAATGGCTTCAGGGGTTTGAGACAGGTGCTGTAAAAGCGACTGTTGCCGATGCTTTAGTCGTTCTGCAAGCGGGCGTAACTCAGGCGATGGTGACGACCGTAAATCATTTTGAAGCCAACGCATGACGAAGGCCAGGTTATCCTGGTCTAACTGGTGTTTAAAGTGGCTCACCGAAAAGTCAGCAGCCCGAGCGGTCAGGGTAAGCGTGGCAAAAAATAAAGAGAAAGCATAAAAGAGCAGGCCGAAACGTTTCAAAAGCAGTCCTCCAGGTTTAGCGCATCGTGGTTAAGCCATTATAGAGCATTGATTTGCCATCGCTGGAGGGTGGGGAACCGGGTGGGTTCTTGTAAGTTATTGCGCGTCGTTTGTGTGACGCAGCTCTTTTTTAAGGATTTTGCCGGTGGCGCTCATGGGCAGAGCGTCTAAAAAGGCCACCCGACGCGGGTATTTATAAGCGGCAATATGGTCACGGGTCCAGGCAATCAGCTCCGCTTCGCTGACTTTATGCTCGGGCTTTAAGACCACCCAGGCCTTAATTTCTTCGCCTTTTTCGGGGTCGGGTTCGCCCACAACGGCCACGAGGGACACCGCCGGATGCTGCATCATGACATCTTCGACCTCACGCGGGTAAACATTGAGCCCGCCGCGAATAATCATATCTTTGGTACGGTCCACAATAAAATAAAAGCCGTCTTCGTCCTGCACAGCCACATCACCGGAATGCATCCACCCGCCTTGCAGCGCCTCAGCACTCTGTTCAGGCCGTTGATAATAACCGTTCATGACATTGTGGCCTCTAAACAGCAATTCACCTTTTTCGCCTTGCGCTACGGGTTGGTGCTGATCATCCACAAGCTTAACTTCAATACCCCATACCGGGGTGCCAATAGAGCCCGGCTTACACCCCTGTCTTTTGGGCTGGTTAAAGGTGACCACCGGGGCCCCTTCTGACATGCCATAGCCTTCTAAAATAGACACATCAAAGCGCTCCTGAAAGTCTTCGAGCACTTTGATGGGCAAAGAAGCACCGCCGCTGACCGCCAGCTTGAGGTTGTTTGAAATGGCTTTTAAATCGAAAGCGTCGCCCTGATATTGTAGCAATCCCCAGTACATGGTGGGCACGCCAGCAAAAATGGTAATGGCATGTTTTTCCATGAGGCTAAACACCGCCTGGGCATCAAAGCGTGGCAAGAGAATATTGCTGGCCCCACGATACACACCGGCGTTCATGAGGGTGGTCATGGCAAAAATATGAAACAGGGGCAAGACAATTAACTGCCGGTCTTCGGGCTGGGTTTGAAATAAGTCGGCCGATATAATCGCGTTTTGCAGCAGATTATTGTGACTGAGTTCTGCACCCTTGGGTTGGCCAGTGGTGCCTGAGGTATAAACAATAACGCAGGTGTCTTCTGCCCCACTGGCGTGGCTTTCAAAGGTGCCTGGCTGATCTTGCATCAGCTGGCCGAGGGTGTTCACGCCTTCGAGGGAACTGGCTTGATCGAGCTGGGGCATGATTAAAAAGAAGTGTTCACAGGCGCTGGCCTGAGCAAAGCCCGCCTGGCCCAGGGTGCCCATGGGGAGCTCGGCAGTGCCTTCAAAGCAAAAATAAGCTTTGGCATCACTGTCTTGTAGATGGTAGGCGATCTCGTCGGTTTTGAGCAAAACACTCAGGGGAACCACCACGCAGCCCGCCTTGAGAATGCCATAGTACAGGATAGGGAAATAAGGTAAATTCAGGCAAGAGAGCGCCACCTTGTCGCCGGGTTGAAGGCCAGCGGCGCGCAAGCCATGGGCCACCTGATTCGCTGCGCCGTTGATTTGAGCGTAGTTTAAGACGGTCTCTCCGAAGGTAAACGCCGGGTGATGGGGGAAGTTACGGGCCGTATCTTCTAAAATGACCGCCAGATTAAGCATGGGAATGACCTCTTGTTTTGTGTTGTTCTTATCTTAAGGGATGATGCATGGCTGTGCTTCAACGGTCTTTCGTGGTTGCTTTGAGTCACGGCAACCTTATGGGGCACTTTGAGCCCTTGAGAGTGAAAAAGGCGCTATTGTCGCTATTGTCGTCAAAAAACAAAAAAGTCGTCGTTTACATTATTTGTCGTTGAGCTTATGCTAGTCATATCACTTGAGAAACGAGTTTAATATGATGACACTCCCCCTATCGACGACTTCCATGACTCCCGCGATTACGCCTGAAACGTTTTATACCTCTGAAGAGGTGAGTGAGTTTCTAAGGCTTTCTTTACGCACGGTTCAACGCTTACTGGCCAATCGTGCTTTGCATGCTTACAAAATTCATGGTCAATACCGTATCAAAGGTTTAGACCTTTTAAATTATCTGGACAGCACGCGCCACGATAATCGCCCTGTTTTGCCGGAAACGCCAGCGACGTATACGGAGTATTTGAATATTCATCCCCTGAGCTTGCGTTTGGGTAAACATTGGCTCTCTCTTGTGGAGGACAATGAAGAAACATCCGTTGAGCTTACACTATTAGCCCGCGTGCCTGAGTTACGAAAACGAGTGGTTAAAACCCTGGGCTTTGTATTGCCCGGCTTGCGACTAGAAGATGATCTTGACCTTGCGGAAGGCACCTGTGAAATTCATCTGCAAGGTGTTTCGGTTTTTAAGTTTGAGATTTCGCCCTGGACCGACCCTCAGCTCGCCCTGGATACCCTATTTGAACACCTGGAACGCCTGGTGCTACAGCACGCTTATGAAATCCTCTGTCGAGATGAAGTGGCTGTCATGATCGAGAAAATGCGTGAGCATCGTCCGGTGGTGGTCGAAGAGGTGATGCGTACAGAGGTCAATCCGCAGGGGCTGTCTCTGGGACAGCTCACTCAGATTTTACGTTACTTACTTAAAGAGCAAGTCTCCATTCAAAACTTAGGGCTTATTTTAGAAGGCTTAGCCGATAGCCTTACCGAAGCGGATCATTCTCTGAGTATTCCGCATTTGGGCGAAAAAATACGCCAGTATTTGTGCCGTCAAATCAATGCGCCCCTTGCCAATCCAGACGGCATTATTGACGTGACCACCCTCTCCCCTGATTTAGAAACCCATCTTGAAAATGCGGTGACAAACAAAGCGGAGGTTACAAACTTCGCCGTTTTTGATGCCATACGCAAGCAGTTAAAACAAAAACCCAATGCTGTTATTATTTGTGCTGTGGCTGTGCGGCGCTATCTCTTTGACATCTTGCATCGCCGCTATCCTGAGTGCACGGTGCTGTCTTATCAAGAAGTCCACGAGGATTATCGGGTCAAGCAAGTGTTGGTTTTAGAATGCGCTTTACCGAATGAGGCCGCTGGCAACGGAGAACAGCAAGCCGGTTTGTAGTGATTAATGAAAAGCCTGGTGCTGATCGAGCATCTCCAGGCATTGATCAAACCTCTTTTTTCGGGTTTCTGCACGCTTTGCGGTATGGAGCCGGTAATAAATCGCGAAATGGTTCTGCCGGCTCAAGGTCTCAAAAAAGGCTTTGGCTTTGGGACGGGTTTCGAGGGCCGCTAAAAAGTCTGCGGGAATCTCCATTTCACTGGCGGGCGCGTAGGCACTTTCCCAGCGGCCATCAGCCTGTGCGGCTTTGACCTGTTCCATTCCCGCCGCTTGCATTCGGCCGGTGGCGATGAGCTTTTCGACATGTTCTCGATTGCGCTTGGACCACAGGCTGCGGGGGCGACGGGGGGTAAAGCGTTGCAGATAAGCTTCAGCGTCCAAAGACTTTCTAACGCCGTCTATCCAGCCCCAACACAGGGCTTCGATCACGGCTTCGTTCCAGGTGATGCTCTTTTTACCGGAGGCTTTTTTATAAATTTTGAGCCAGAGTTCGTTTTCACTCTGATGATGGGCAGCGAGCCAGTGAGCAAAGGTCTGGGGATCTTCAAAAGCGAGGGTGGTGGCGGTGCTTTGCTCCGATATGGGTTCAGTCATAGACGGGCTCAACGGCTTCAACGGGCGCTGTTTTTTAGTGTGTTGAGTAAGGCATCGCGCACAGGGCCCAGGTTTGCCCATTCACTGTTACACATAATGACCACACCCAGCTTTTTCTCGGGTAAAAAGCTCAGCACCGTGCGGGTTTTTTCCTGGGAACCAAAGTGACCGATTTCTGTATCTTGCCCCTGGCGTGCCACCGAAAAACTCAGGCCGTAACCGGTCTTTTTTCCCTCACTGGTGGTCTGCGATGTCCACATTTCCTGATGCGCAGCAGCAGGCAATAGCTCCTGGTTGATCAGGGCCTGCATATAGCGGGTGAGGTCGCCCACGTTAGAGGTAAACCCGCCTCCCGCTAACTTCCAGGCCACGTCGTCATCGCCGCGTTGTTTGATTTGGCCCTGATCTCGGTAATAGCCACTCACGCGGTAAGGAATCGATTGTCGTGCATTTGATCGGGTTGTATCGCGTGAGTCCCAGCGGCTGGCGAATGCGCTGCTCAAACTGCTGTAAATACGGCGCACTACCCGCCTGGCTGATCACAGCACCCGCTAACATGGAGCCAAAGGTACTGTAGCGATAGGCGCTGCCGGGCGCAGACATTAAGGGCGCGAAGGCAAACACATCGGCAGAGGCCAACAGCATGTCGGCACCCTGTAGTTCCGCGGGCAGTGCACGGGCATGGTAGGTTTGCAGGCCGTCACGCCAGCCGGGAACATCATCATAACTTCCCACACCGGCCAAGTGGCTGAGCAGTTGTCGTTGGGTCACCGGCCAGTTCTGGGTATTGTGGTATTCGGGCCAGTAGGCTTGAATCGGAGTTTCAAGATTGAGTTTGCCTTGTTCTACCAATTGCATGCTGAGCACTGAAGTGACGGTTTTTGAGATTGAGGCCCAGCGAAAAGAGCTGCTGGGGGTGACGGGCTGTTGGGTTTCGTTATCGGCCAGACCGTAACCTTTGAGATAAGTAATTTGCCCATTTTCGACAACGCCTAAGGCCAGACCCACCAGGTTTTGCTGTTGTATCGCGTTTTGAATCACTTGATCCAGCGCCTCGCGGGGAGCCTGTGCGCTTTGTCGGGTAAATTGCGCATTTTGGGATGGAAGCCCTGGAGGAGAGTTAACCGGAAGTAGAACAGCGCTTCTGCTCTGGCAAGCGGCCATCAATAAAAGAGCAGGTAAAGCTTTAAGAAAGTGAGGAAATGGCATAAAAGTCTCCAGGGCCCGTAAACTCAGAAAAACAGGCTACAGATGTCATTATAGGCCTTAATGGTGCCTGCGGCAATTGCTAAAGCGTGGCGAAGAAACGCGCAAGAAAATACGGTATTCTACAGAAAAGACAGAGCGAGCCCTGAGGGGGTTCTGTGAAAGGTTGAAGATATGAGCAATTGGCAGATTTTTGGTACCCGAAAATGCCCTGAAACCCGCAAAGCAGAACGTTTTTTTAAAAGCATGGGCATCAAATTTCAATTGATCGATCTCAAAACCAAGGCCCTGAGCAAAGGTGAATTGAGTAGCATTCGCCGCACGATCCCGCTGGCAAAACTGATGAACACCGAGGGCGCAGAGTACAAAAAGCATAATCTGCAATATATTGCTCACGATATCGAAACCCAATTGTTGGCCCATCCGTTGTTGCTTATGACGCCTGTGGTGCGCTTCGGTCAGCAAGCGACGGTGGGTTATGAACCTGAAGCGTGGAAACAATGGTTGGCTAATTCCTGATGTCAGATTTTTATTGCGAGCAAATTATTTCCGGGCAAACTCCCGTTGAGATTGTTTACGAAACATCTCTGGTCCTGGCTTTTCACCACACAAAGCCTTTTTTTGAGCATCATGTGGTGATTATTCCCAAACAGCATATTGAGTCTTTGGCGCATTACCCTGTCAATTCAGATTTGAACCAGGACTCTTTTGAGGCCATTACCTATGTCACCCATCAGTTTGAACAGCGGTTTGGGGGCTGTCGTATTTCTTCGAATGTGGGGAGTTACCAATCGGCGAAGCACTTACACTGGTATGTTCATTTTGGTCAACGCATCCGAAACGAAGATGGTTCTCTCATTTCTCATTAGACGATATATCCACCCATGTGAATCAGACGCAGGGAAGGTCAAGATGTAGAGCTGATGGTTGTCATTGACTGAGTGTGCGCGGGCTTTGGTGGCGGCTGGTGTTCATTTGACGATGCCTTTTAATAGGGTTAACCTTACATACGAGCCTCACCCCTTAATTTAATGTCATTGGAGCTTCTTCATGTTATTCTTTCGGCGTTCTCTTTCTCTTGCGCTAACCCTATGTCTTCTCTTTTCACCGCTGGCGTCGGCTCAGAACCTAAGCCGGGGGGTACAAGACCCGCTCGGTGCCTACCCCGGTAATACCGACGCGTTGAGTACCATTGACTTTCGGCCGCAAAATATTCAAGCCGCTCTCCAGGCGCTTCCTGAAGAGACGCGTGCAGAGCTCCAGCAAAGTTTACAGTCTCTGATGCTGGAGTTGCAACGTGAAGGAATGCAGGGCCTATTGACTGCTCTATCTCAGGTAGCGGGGCATATGTCAGTGGCTTACCGCAAAACGCCCAACCGTTGGGGAGAATTCCTCTTTCAAATCGAAACGCACCATGAGAACACGTTGAACACTGCGCTATCAAGCCTGGGAGAGGTGCCTTTCCAATCCGAAAGCTTTGGCGGTTATACACTCCATACGCTCACTTTTGATGAGAAACAAGGAGCTGAGCTGGCGGGCTTACAGCTTAATTTGGCCCAGCAAGGTAAGTATATTCGTGGCAGTTTTGGCTTTGACGCCAGCGGTCTCAAAGAAATGCTGTATCTGGACCAGGTGCACCCGGTTCAAAGTCCCTGGCGTTTGAGTGGACAAGCCGATGTTCAGCGAGCGCAGCGCGTTTTATCTCCTGAACAACAGCAATGGACTTACGTGCGCACCGCGCGCTTTCGTGAGCTGATGCGATACATTCTGGATACGCAAGGTGCTGCGCCATTGTCCCTTGAAGAAGACCCCTGGTATCAGGACGCGCTGAGCTATGTGCAGGGCATGGGCATGGGTGTGCAGATTGACACCCATAACCCCGGAACATCTGCGTTGCATATTCAGGCATTGACTCAGCACAACCCCAAAGCCTTAAGCGCTTATCAACATTCCATTATCTCACGGGATCAAGCTGATCAGGCCTATGATTTTTCGGGACTGATGACTTACTTTCCGGCACCTTTAACCGCTTTTTATGCCGGACACTTTCATGGCTTTGAAGATTTAAAAACCATTCCGAGCAGCCATCAGATGTCTGAAGGCTGGCAAGCTTTTTTAGAAGAGGGAGACACAGCGGGGTGGCAAGCGCGTTTGTTTGAGAGCACGGGCTTGAATTACGCGAAGGATCTGGCTCCCTATGTTGCAGGGCCTTTTGCTCTGGCCTGGATGCCCGCATTGTCACCGGCGAAAACACCCACGAATCCTGTGGGGCTGGTTGTAGATCTTAAGCCCGGTCAAGCATTGGCTGATCACCTCTCTCAAACCTTTATTTCAGGGTCTCATTCGCCGGTACAGATCAAGCGTCTGCAAGGGGAGCCCGTCTATCGTCTGAACTTGGCCTTGACGGCCGAGGATACACAAGAGATTGAGTCCGTTTTGCCAGGACTCCTGCGTGAGTCTGCAGACCCGGCTGCAGACCCGGCTCCTGCCCTTTATTTTATGCAGCAATCAGCCACGGCCAATGCCCCTGCACGCTTTCTGTTGAGTAATCACCTGCAGGCTTTAGAGCAGATGGTCACGCGGCCCGCTGCCAAACACCCTTATTTTCGAAGCAAGGCACCTTCTCAATACCATCTGTACATCAATACACCGCTTCTGGCTGAGCGTCTTCAGATATCTCCTGAAGATAAAGATTTTCTGGTTCCCTTCACCGACTATCTTCAGTCTTTTTATGGTCGGCAAACCCACTCACCAGCGGGCATTACCAATGACTGGGTTTTTAAAACCACGTCGAAGGCCAATCCCTGGCTAAAACTGGCCGAAACGTTGCCGCTGCCTTTTGCATTGGCGGGTGCTGTAGCTTTGCCTAATTTTGTCGGCGCGCAAACCCGTGCCCGTAAATCTTCGACCAAAGCCAATATGCATACCTTGCAAACAAATGTAGAAAGCTATGCTGCCTATGCCGCTGAATTTAAGGGCAAGTATCCGGCAACGCTTGCGGAGCTTAAAAAAGAAGCCGAGGCCCAGCGGGTATTGGAAAGAAGCCTCTAACCCTTATGAAGAAAGTCTTCCCGACTATATCTCTCTTGAAGATTATCTCAATCGCTCTGTTAAGCCTCAGGGGGTTGTCATCTATGAGCCCCTGGGAGTATCTAAGGAAAATTTTGCCACAGGATACCGTCTTTATGGAACCAACGAACACGGCTTACTTTTACGGGGTAACAACGAAACCACACATTTGCCCTTCATGCTGAGTAACGATTCGGGGGAAGATTCCAACGCATTACTTACGCCTTATCTTGAACCACGCTCTCTGGTAGATACCCAACAGCTGAGTGCTGCTTTCAGTCCTGTGACATCGCCGTCTGATGCGTCGTCACGGATGTCAGAGACCCTTACGCAGAGTAATATGCATGCCTACCAAACAATGGTCGAGATTTACAGGATTGAATCGGGAGGTCCTCCGCCTGAAAGCATTGAAGCCCTTCAAAAGCATGCAAAAGACAACGGTTACTGGTTAGGCCTCGAAAATCCTTTTGGCCCCGATGAGCCGATTTTAATTTCTATGCAGGATTATCTTAATCGCCCGATTAAGCCCAAAGGCGTGGTGATTTACCAGTATCCGGCACCGGCGAGTGAAGAGGGGCTGGCCTACTTGATTTACGGTACGGATGCGAATGGCGCGTATATTAAAGATTCATCAGATGAGGTTTTTATCTTAAAGGCTTTAGACACGCCTGAAAATGAAGAGGAGTAATTTAAAGTCTATGTTCATTAGACCCAGTGAAATAACAGACGTTGACGCGATTGTCGCCATTTATGATCGGGCGCGGGCTTTTATGGAGGCCAGCGGCAACGGCGGCCAGTGGATCAATGGCTACCCCCAGCGCACCCTCGTTCAGCAAGATATTGAACAGAGCCACAGCTATGTGTGCTGTGAGGGTGATGAAATACTTGCCGTTTTCTATTTTGCCATTGAAGCCGAACCGAACTACGCTGAGATTTATCAGGGTCAATGGCAAAATGACGACACCTATGGTGTGGTGCATCGTATCGCCGTCTCCGGCCGTCAAAAGGGCGTGGCCGCTGTGTGCTTAGACTGGTGTTTTCAACAGATTTCTAATATTCGCATTGATACCCACAAAGACAACCAGGCCATGCAAAAGGTCTTACAGAAGCTGGGGTATGCGTATTGCGGCATCATTCATTTGGCCGATGGTGCTGAGCGTTGGGCCTATCAAAAGCACGATGCCACCGCTCCTCATCTTCATCGCGGCTCTTGTTTATGTGGAGCGGTAAGCTTTGAAGTGCACGGTCGCTTTGAGCATTTCTTTTTCTGCCATTGCAATCGCTGTCAAAAGGTCACAGGCTCTGCCCATGCAGCCAATCTTTTTGCCCAGCATGCGCAGCTCATTTGGTTAGCAGGAGAGAGCGAAAAGAAAACCTACCAGGTGCCCGACACGCGTTTTACCCGCTGTTTTTGTACCCACTGTGGCTCGGCCTTGCCCCTGTTTAATACAGAGACTGGTACGGTAAAAGTGCCTGCGGGCAGTCTGGACTCAGCCCTGGCGATGGAGCCTACAAACCATATTTTTTTAGAGGATAGCGCCTTGTGGGACAAAACTTCTCTGTCATGACGACGGCCCTTATGAATCTGTAAATTGATGCGATCCGTCGCAGGCGGGCATTTTCTTTGAGCGCCCGCAGACACAGTCTCGAAGGCCTTTGCCATCCATAATGCGGGACCGATATTTTTCGATGCGTGATGTACGGGTGGCAGATTGCTTTGCTGCTGCAAAATGCAGCAGGTAACCCCGTTGACGGCCCGGTGTAAGGGCTTCAAAGGCCGTTTTAAAGGCAGCATCTGCTTTCAGCTTGTCTTTTAGTTCATCGGGAACGGGAAAATCCTGCGTGGTTTTCTTTTTGACCTTTTGGCCCGATGCTTCTACGGTAATGGCCTCCGTCAGATAGGCTTTAATGATTTCTTCTTGATGAAGAATATGCTGGAGATCATCAAAGCGCATGACCCGCGCTGACTGAATGTTTCCCACGGCTTCGAGCCGATGGTGTGGATCTTTGAGCAAGGCGCCTTTAAAAAAACTGAGCAGTATGTGGTCTTTGAAAGCATTTATAAGCACAATGTTTTTTTTATTATGGGTGTAGCAAGGTACGCCCCACTTCAGAGTTTCCTGAAGCGGGCTTTGTTGCAAAATGCGGCGTAAAGCGGCCTTTTCTCCGGGCCTGCTGTGTAAATGACAGGTACTGTCCTCGCAGGTGTCTGCAAAATAGTGATCAAGGCTGGTGTTCATTGCGTGGGTTCGGCTTTCAGTGTTTTACGGTTTTGGGGTCTAAAATACCAGGAGACTACCGTCAGTAAGAGGAGCAAAAGGGCTGGAAAGATCTCCATCGGTTCATGGATTGCGAGGTGAGACAGGATGGCACCTGACATGCTAAAGAAAAAACCGGCATAGGCCCATTCTTTTAAAATCGGAAATTTCGGGACGAGGATTGCGAGGACGCCGAGTATTTTCCAGGCGCCCAGAATCGTCATAAAATAGCCAGGATAACCCAAGTGCGTCATTTTGGCGAGTTCTTCTTCCCATCCTAAAACTTGCACAAGGCCCGTCGATAACATTCCCAATGCCAGCCACAGGGTGGAGACCCAATAGAGCACTTTAATTTTGACTGACACAGGCTATGACCGAGCTGCTTTTTCTAAACGATCGTGGGCCATATTGAGGCCCTGAGCAAAAGGCAATTGCAGCATTTTTGTGCGGTCAGCGACAGAGCGATAGACGATTTGCATGGTGAGTTGACTGGTGTCTTCGCTGAGGGCTTCAAATTCTAAAAACTCGAGCTGTACAGCAAAAGGGGTGTTGCGCATTTCAAAGGTACGCGTAATGCGTTGTGGGGGCAGAAAGGTGTGAATCACCCCGTGAAAGCCGTGGATATTGCCCAGGGGATCGGTGGTTTCAAAATGATAGGCCCCGTAGGGTTTATTCTCAAGTTTCAGCACCTTTGTCCCCATCCACTGGGCGACAATTTCAGGTTCGGTATAGGCTTTAAACAGTAAGGCCAGAGGCAAATCAAAGACGCGGGTAATCACCAAATCTTGCTTGCCTTCATCGGCTGTTATTTTTGTTTTTGTTCCATGGGATTCGCTTTCTGGGGGGTAGGTTTGCATGATGCTTTCCAGGCGGTTGAAACGTTCTTCCCACATTGCACGGAATGGCTCGACAAAGTCGGCTACTTCCTTCATTTTTTGCGGGTTGATATGATAGTGAATTTCTCGACCGATTTGCTCTTGCTTCAATAACTCGCATTCCGTGAGTATTTTTAAATGTTTTGAAACGGTGGGTCTGGCGGTGTCGAAATGCGCAGCAATTGCGCCTGCGGTCATGGATTGGGAGGCCAAAATGATCAAAATAGCCCGACGGGTGGGTTCTGCAATGGCTTGAAAAACATCGCGTCTTCGTTGCACAAAAAACCTCGCTTACCTGTGTGTTATGTCGTTACATGGCTACAATTATATATGAAGTCACTTGGCTACGCAATGGGGTTTTGAACATTAATAAATATCTAAACTCCGATCCTGAGGGAGGGCGCGCATTTTCGACTATAATAAACCCAGACCTTATATGAACACTTGCGAAAGTTAGAGGATTCCTACCGTGCCCAATGTGAATGGTCGATCTCGCTCAAATGCTATCTCTTTTGGGCAAAGTAGCCCCGTCCAAAGCACGTGTACACCGCCGTCCTCTGCTCCGCCGCAACAAAAAAGCCTGCAAGAACGTCAAGCTGTTTTTCAGCGTCAACTCAAGACGGAGACTGGCGTCAGTCTGCACTCCCCGCAAGTCTCTAGCGCGGTGGATCAGATGATTGATCAGGCCCTGCCTCAAGATATTGTCCACCAGGCCGGAACCCTGGCTAAAACAGGTGTATCTCTGGCTTCTGGCAATGAAGTAGATGACGATTGGGTCGTACTTGAAGATACCAAATGGGTGGATCAAATCACAGATAAAGACACGGATGATGGCGTCCTGGTGAGCACCGCACTCGATGATACGGTCCATGAGCTGACTGAGCAGACCCAGACGGTTCATGATCGCTTGCGTTTAAGCCAATTGAAAGAACAGCAAGATCAGCCCAAAACAAAACAATCCTCACAGATGGATCTTGAGCGCGTGGGTGCAAACTACCAAAAGACTTCAAAAGAATTTGCACGCCTCGAACCCGGTGAACCACCGCCAGCCGCATGACCGCTTTTGAAACTTTAAAATCCACCCAATCAGCGCTGGCTGCCGATACCGCCACGGGACAGCGCTTTAATCAGCAGTACGCCGCACTGAGTACGCGCCTGGACTCGGTATGGACACCCGGCACACTGAACACAGAATCAGTCAGAGTCAGGCCAGGTCTACTCTGGATCAGGCACAACAGGGTTTTACAGAGCTTAAAGGGCTGGGCTTTCATTCGCAAAGCCTGACGAATGAGACCCGCGCACCGCTCACTGTGCTCGAGCGACAGCTGGGAACTTTAGAAGATCAGCACAGATCCTGTCAGCAGTTTGTACATCAGGCCAACGAACTGAGACTGAGGATTGCTGACTTTCAAGCAAAAATTGAGAGTGATGCGCCTTTAACCCCACAGGACTTAGCGGCTTTTAAAGACTCAGCGATGCAGTCTTTGACGGCTTTGAACCCCCAGGGTTTACCTGACGTTCTTCATCCCGTGGCTCAAAAACAGCTTGAGGGATTAAAAACAAAAATTGATGCGCTGAACTTGAATGCGCAGCGTCTTGCACTGGATCCCATGACGGATGCTAAAGCAGAGAATGTGAGCCATGACGTCGCAGACGTCCGCGGATCTGGCATCGACATTGCTGCCAAACTCAGTATTCAGTGGGGTGAAACCCACCAGTATGATGCCGAAAACAAAGTCACCGTGCATACCACCACCGTGGGTGGAGAGGCTTCTGTTTCGGCCAGTGGCTCCGCAGGGCCTGTGGACGTAGGCGCTTCGCTGGCCATTCGGGGCGCCAAGAAGCGGGCGTATATTCAGGCGCTGAGAGAGGGCGTTGCGCCGGAAGGACTCAAAATTACGCCACCCACCTCAGACGCTTTGGCCACGAGCCCCAGTAAATGTTTGTCTCAGGTGGGTGATACCTTAATTTTAAGCCAAAATGTGGGGATTAGCGCCGGATCTGGAAGTCGAGCGCTTTTGGTCTCACGGCGGGCGTTGAGGGCAGCCTCGATCACGAGATGCGCATGAGCTTTCAGCGGGCACCCAATACCTCTGGCGATCCCAATGCTCCCGCTTCTTTTTATGTGCGGGTGGAGCCCGAAAACAATAAGGCAGCCTTAGATGGTACCGCGAAGTGGGGGCCTTTTGCCGTCAGTGCAGGGGGCAGTACCAGCCAGAGTGTTTTTTATGAGTTTGAAATGTCTGAAATACAGGTGCAAAGCTTTTTAGCCAATGGTAAATTACCCCTTTTGCCTGATCCTAAAAAACATTTACTGGCCTATCAAGACAACGGCAAGCCCACCGTTACCGAAGAGACCTTTGGTGCCTTTGACTCCGTCAATGGCAATGGCATGAAGTTATTGCGTTTTGGTGTTTCTCAGGAAGTTGAAGCCCATGTCAAAGGCAGTGTCGCTGTTAAAGGCGTTGGTGCACAAGGTTCCCTTCAGAAAGCCAGCCAAAACAGTGCTGTGATTGGCCCCCGTCAAGCCCATCAACGCACGCAAGAATCCACCACAAAGCAAAGTAAAATGGTATTTTTTGGCGAGACCACCACCCGCTCTGAACTCAACGAAAGTATTCATACCCGCAGAACAGCCAATGGCCTTGAGCGTTCTTATGAAGGGGCCTCGGTTCAGTTTTCCTTGAGCGAAACCCAAAACAATCCCGATAAACTTCAAGTCCAGCTGGAAGAGATCAACACCCTCCTCGGACGCAAGAGTACGACCCTTCTCGGAGAGGCCAAACAATTGGACAGTACCCGTATTCAATTGGAGCTCGACTTAGATCCCGCCAGGGATTAATGCCTTGGCTTCACGGGCCAAAACATTGATCGCTAATCCTTCTCAAATTGTCGTTATTGCGCAGAAAGTGGGCGTGAATCCAGCCGAGCTATTACAGGTTTTTTGAAAAAGTAGAGCATGCTGAAGCCACCCAGCATTTAGATAAGAGCATGTCTAAGGAGCAGCAAATACTGCGGCTCAGGGCCGACATTTGGGGCAGTTTGCCAAAGAGAATGGCTTAAACGGAATGGCTGCTTTGGAGCGCTTGAGCGGCAGCGAATTGCTCACCTTAACCAGTGAGAGTGCATTTTATGCGAATCAATTAAAGGCGATTGATGTCGAGAACTTTGCCCTGGGCGCAGACGCCAGTGGCGCGAAAGGAGAGTTTGTCGAGATGTCGGGCAAGCAGCAGTCGCTCTTGATTTTAGCCAGCGATCTCGACAAAGCGGGCCCTGGCGTTTTGCGTGTTGAGGCAAAAGCCGAACTCATGACTGATATTAAAACCCAGCAGGCACAGTTAGATCATAAAATGGGCATTCTTTTGAGCAGTCCAAAGGGGCGCGATGCCGCTTTAAAAGCCTTGCTAAAAAGTGAATCCGGAAGCTCCGTTTCGGTGAGCTTGCGAAATGTGATTTCAGATAAACTGGGAGTGATTGGTCCGCGTATTCAGAATCTTTCTGAGCAAGCGCTGCAACACAGCATGGAGCAGGTGCTTGAAGCCTATACACAGCAAGGCTCACCCGAAGAGGCGCTGGCGGTTTTTAACCAGGTCATTGCCGATCAGCAAACCTCTTTTTCTGAACCTTTACTTGGCCTTCTTGAGCAAAATCAGTCTTCACCGGCCATTGCCGGAATTCAAAAGGCCCTGCCCCAACATGCCCCCGCGCTGGTGAAGGGCATGGATTTCGATCAGCAAGATCGCTTATTGAAGATCTTTGCGGGTACACCGGAACTACCGGTGGTTCAGCAAGCGGTTCGTGCACAACGGGATCAGGTCGAGATAGGGTATGCGACATCGTTAAATCTGCCCCAGACTTATGAGCAAAACCTCGACGGTTATAAAGATGCGGTTCATGATTTAGATACCCTCAATACTTTAAGCACACAAATAATGGGCGATAAAGCCTTGCCCGAAGACAAACGCAGCTTCTTATTAAATCAATGCCAGACCCGACAGACAAAAGCTCTGAATCATCTCGAAAAAGCGACAACGGCCAGCGACGAGGGGAAACAAGCCATTTTTAATGAACTGATGAATCCCAGTGCTTTTCATTATGTCGGTAACGCCAGCCATGCGCTCATGGATCGTTTGATTCAAACAGACAAGGCAAATCCTGTTCAGCTCAAAGCCTACGCCACTGCTTTGTTGAAAGCCCCCGATAAAGAGGGCTTACGCATTGTCACGGTGCTCAATCATCTTAAAACAGCAGATAAAGGGGCGCTGAAGTCTACCCTGGAAGGTCTGTCTAAAGATCAATTGAAGTCCATAAGCAACGTGAGTCAAACCCAGGGGCTTGCAGATACCTTAAGAAAATACCGTGAAAATATTGCCAGCGACTTAAGTCCTTTAATGGTGGAGCAATTGCAATCGCTGATACCAGAATTTGACGCTGGCGTCTTGAGCTCGGGTGTCGAAAAGCTCCAGGAAATGGGAACCGAAAAAGCTGAAGCGGCAGTGCACTCCGGCTTATCGGCTGCGATGACACAGGCCATTGACCGCCTGTCTGGGGAGGGTGGATCCCTGCGAGATCGTTTGTTTCAATTGACCCTGGACTCAGGAGCGACGGGCAAAACAGAAGAACTGCGGACATTGCTCCCCGGTTATAAAGGCCTGGCGAGTGAGCTCACCGAAATAGAGCGCAAGCTGAATAAACGTCAGGCTGAAGTTTCACAGGCCACGCAGGGTGGAGCAAACCCCACCGAAACCCGCTATAAAGCCTTGCTGTTAGGGCAGCGCATGGAGCGCTTTCAGGTGGAATTGAATCTACAGCAAGGGGCTTTGGACCCTGCTTTGGGTGAGCAGTATATGCAGCCGCTTTCTGACCGACTCAAACCCTTGACCCACAAAATGACCGCTGATTTTGGTTTAGAAAGCCTGAAAGCAAAAGACGCTGCCGATGTCCTGACGCATTTAACCGCTGAAAAACCAGATGCAGAAGACCTACCCGAAGTTAATTCACTGGTGCGAGGGCTGCTGGCAAAAACGCCTGAAGCCGCTCAAAAAGACCTCTTGACCCAGGAGAAATCGGTGTTGACCCTTTACCCTAAGGCTGCCGCTCCTCACTTATTATCGACGCTCAACAGCTTGTCTTCAACAGACCGCTCAGCGGCTTTAAGCAAAATGTCAACGCAGGCGCTAGCGGGATTTTCTAAGGGCTTAAGTCACAGTGACCGCAACGTTTTGATGGGGCATTTAGAGGCCGGTGGAACAACAACCCGCGCTGCACGTGATCAGTTCAACGGCTTAGAGCCGGGCTATACAAAAGCAACAGCCATCCTGGACAAAAATAGGGTTTTACCGGCAAGTCCATTGAAAGATTTACAGGGAAGTGCTTTGATCAAAGCCTTTGAAGGAGTTTCTGAACAGGTGTCAAAGCTTCAAAAGGCCAAAGATCTCGTTGATGGCTTACCCGAGAATGCGGCACAGTCGCTATCCGGCGTGTCACAGGCCTTAACGGATCGAGAAGCTTTGGTGAGTCAAACGGCTTTGGCTGCACTTTCGTCGACCCAACGTCAATTGCTCGTACAAAGTATTGTGGATCAATCTCCCACCGATTTTAATAAGCAGGTTTTGAGCCGCGTTTTTGAAGCCAGCACCGATGTGGGTGAAACACAAAGCCACTTGCAGCAATTACAGGATAAAGACAGTAAAGGAAATTTCTCAGCGCAACAATTTATGTTGAGAAACAAACTGGCAAAATCTCCGGGCAATGATCCGACCCAACGGGCCAAGACCTTAGAGATCCTGACTGCATCGGGACCGTATAAAAAAGACAATGCGCAAGCTGTTGCTGAAGTATTAACAGGTACAAATCTTGATCGGAAAGAGGCGATGACACTCTTAACGCAAGACAGAACGCAAAACGTGTTTATTAAGTACATTGATAACAAAGCAGAAGTGTTGGCAAAAATAGGCGCAAATATAGCGGCGTACGGGAGTCTTTCAAGTGAAGAGAAAAAGGCGGTCAAGACACTGTGTCGAGAGAGTAATGTCGTTTATAAATCGCTGGATGACCGTTTGCCAAAAGTGTATAGTGGCCTGGCTGAAGTGGACAAAAAAACAGGCGAAAGCCCTTTAAAGCGGGCCGTGAGAAAGCAGCCTTTACAGGCGGAACTGCGCGCTGCGCAATCGGAACTATCCAGCCTGCCAGCGGCTTATCGCCTGCCCTTAGAAGCGGAGTTGCAAGGGCATATTCAGGCCTTAGATAGAGAGTTGCAAGCGGTAGTCACACCGAGCTTGACTGACCCATTGGCCCAAATGAAAAGCTTTAAGTCAGATGATAATACTAAATATCAGAGCCTGGCGACGCTAATGGTCGAGCACACCAGCGCGCCAGATAAGCTTGAAGCCCTGGGAAAAGCTTTGGCTCAGGATTCTCGGGCTGTGCATTTTCATGACGCCATTTTTAAAACCGTGAAAACCCTGGCAGAAGGGGGAGAAACAACCCCTGCACAGAACGTTTTTGAGCAATGGCGTCAATCCACAGGTTTTGAGAAGCATGTGCAACAGGCGTTAACGTCTCCTGAACAGCGTACGGTGTTTGCATCCCTGACACTGCCCATCGAGATGCAAAATCAGATCCGACGACTCACGGGAGCCTGATGATTAAGGGTACTGATCTTTGGGCCATAAACAGTCATAACCAGTCATAAACTCGTTCACCACATCGTATGCTGCATCGGCATCCTTTAAGCTGAGATCCTTTCTCGACATGCGCATGCTTCAGAAGGGAGACGGTAGCGCTGCTGCGATTTTTTGATCCAGTGCCTCACGGGACCACCACTGGCCCTGAACCATGACTCCTGCGGTGCTTTCAATATGCTGCATATTCACCAACGGGTTTTTATCAAGCACCACGAGATCCGCTTGTTTACCAACGGCGAGACTCCCGCGCTGTGCGGTGTCACCAAAAAAGTCAGCGGCGTTCCATGTGGCGATTTTAAGGGTGTCCTGGGCCGAAATACCCGCTTCGACAAAAAGGTTCATTTCTCTAAGGGTCGAAATACCAGGGAAAACCCCAGCCATATTGGTGTCGGTGCCAATGAGGAGTTTTATGTCGTGCTGACGCATCGCATGGCTGAGCTTTTTTGCCAGGGCCGTCATTTGTTTTTGATACCCTGCTTTATCGGGGTACTCCATATCGTAAAACCCCTGAGCAGAAGCTTCCCAAAGCAGCTTTGTCATGGGGGGCACATAGGCATAGCGGGGATTTTCTTTTACTTTTGCAAAGTTATGATAAGGGGCATGCTCTGCCCAGAGTGCGATGGTGGGGCAATGAAACACACCTGTTTGGGCGGTTTTGTTCAATGCCGTTTCCCATTGTTCTGGCGGTACGCGATACTGTGCCGTGTTGGAGTCGATGTAGCCCGACAGGTGCTCAATACTTTTCAGGGTCTCAATGGCCCGTTTCCATCCCACGGCATCAGGCACGTGTCCCAGAACAGGCATGTTCATTTGATGGGCCAATTGCACAATCTCTTCAAAGCGATCTGCCGACAAATGGTCATAAACCTTAATACAGTCAAAGCCTTTGTCCACCGTGTATTTCACCGCAGCTTTGGCTTCTTCAGGGGTTTCTATTACACGGGTCAGGGCATGTTTGGGTGGTGATCCATCGAGAATAGGGCCACAATTGTAGAGCATGGGGCCAGTGACTTCGCGGGCTTGTACCTTCTTTTTTAAGACGGGCATTACTGGGGAGCCTGCGATACGGGCAACTTTGGTGTTTTCTGACATATTTCTGACGCGCGTAACGCCATGACGCAGCATGAGCAGTAGGTCTCTTTCACCGTCCAGGTGTACATGCATATCTGAGAGGCCGGGCATCACAAATTTGTTTTTGACATCGAGATGAATGGCGTCAGTGGGTATTTTGACCGAAGCAGTGTCTCCCATGTCCACAATGCGCTGATTGCGCACCAGCAGGGTCTGGTTTTTGAGTACTCCCTCGGGCACAATCGGAATGAGGTGAACTCCTTCAAGGACGTAGGTGGGCGAGGTGTTGCTGGTCTTGGCTTCCCTGTCTTTTTTTGAGTGAAACGGGGTGCAGGCCATGGCAAAGAGCAGACAGAGTAAGAGCCCGGGAGCGTATCGGTAGTTCATTCGTTGAGCATAAACCATGAATGGGCTTCGCCGTGAGGAGCTTGAAACAGCAGCACGTCTACATATAGCGACCGAGAGCTTTAGCGGGTTAAACGAATGCACATAGATCTGTTTGGTTTCATTGATTTTCTTTTTTCTTTTGATAAGCTCGACGCTGCTTTGTAATCTCGTATAAAACAATGCCAGTAGACGTGCCCAGGTTGAGACTTTCGATCATGCCGTACATGGGAATATTGATACAGTAATCGCTTTTTTCGAGAGCTAATTCACTAATCCCTGTGTTTTCACTGCCAAACCATACTGCTAATTTCTTTTGTGTAAAGTCTCCTTCGTCAAGGAGTACATTGTTTTTGCCTTTGGTATGGGGAGAAGTGACGACAGAGGTAAACCCGTTTTGCTCTAAGTGTTCAAAGCACTGCGCTGTACTCTCAAACTTTTTAACGAAGCTCCACTTTATTGCTGACACAGAGGTTTTCGAAAGGTTCCTTTGTTCTCTCATCTCTTGCCAATCGTTAGGCAAAATCCCCTTGCTGTCAATAATATAGGTTTTTTCTACGCCCAGGGCATTGACGTTGCGGATTACGGTGCCAATATTCTTGAGATCTCTGGGATTTTCAAGCACTGCGATTAAGTTTTTACAGCGAAATATTTTGATCTCATCGGCTTTTTGGCGCGCTGTTGTTTTTGTCACTCGTTCTCTCTAATCCAGTGAGAAACAGCTGGCCCTATTGCCTTGTTGATGTGCTGTTTCCATTGCTTTTGATCCTTTTTTTCAAGGGCATTGTTCTCAAGCGAAGGGTGTTTTTTGAAAATAAGCATAATGAAAATATTAGAACTATCCCCCAAAAAAAGCAATCTCTTTTTAAGGGGTGTCCTGCGTGATACTCTCGATATGAAAGCCTTCTTCTGGCGTGGGGGCTTCAAAAAATGCGCTCACATGTTTAAACATGGCTTCATGATCAAATGCCGAGCGCTCCGGGTGCTTTGTGCGCCGCTCAGAGAGACGCTCTAAGCACAAGGCATCGGTCGCCTGTATGTAGATTAAGCGATGAGGCGCTCCGATCTCCTCAACGAGTACTTTAAACCATACTCTTTGCTTTGGGGTATTGCCTGGAAAATCGAGCACGACAGATATACCTGTGCTCAACAGACTCTGGATGTGAGGTTTGAGCACTATTTTTAAGCGGGGCGCATAGTTGAGATAATCTTCAAACGTATATACCTCTGTGGGGTATAACTGTGAGAGCCATTCGTCTTCAGAAATAAGGACGGTGTGATCTGCACGCGCGAGCGATCGCGCGTGCGTAGACTTTCCAGCGCCCATTTTTCCGCAGAAGAAGGTGAGTGTGCCTGGCATCATATTTTAAAACCTCGGCTTCTAGTGTACTCCTCGTGTGACACCTCAGCTACGGTGGGCAAAAATGAGCGTGCTGTAGCTGCAGCACCTACCTCAAAAGACGTTACATCTGACCAGAAACGGCGTTTAAATTTATCGGCATTGACCTGATAAGGTCGATTCCAGGTGAATTTGACATCGCTCACTTCTTTGGCAAACCGAATAAAGAAACCCATAAACGGGAGGAGCCAGAGTGGAGTTGAAATAACCTTTAGGGGCTGATCGATGGCCTTTGCACCCAGTTGTAAAATTTCGCGAGGGGTGCGTGTGGGCGCGCAGGGCATATTCCAGATCTGTCCAAAGGCATCGTTGGGGGCATCGAGTAGGGTAATGGCCGCACGAGCAATATCGGGAGCATAGGCAAAGTCATGGGGGGTATCCAGGGGGGCAAGCATGAAAGCGGCTTTACCGTTGGCGACGCCTCCAAAGGCACTCGTACCAAGATGAGAGGCTGTGACGTGAGGGCCATAAAAATCCGTACAGCGCAGTGCTGCAAAGGGGACTCGATCCCGTGCATCCATCCAAATTTGTGTCACCTCTGCAAGAATCCAGGACTTCTCGCCCTCGGGAGTGAGCGCCATGTCTTCAGTCCGGGGCTGCGTTTTGGGGCCGAGTTGGTAGAGATTGTCAATAAATACGACACGGGCGCCCACCTCGGCACAGGCCGCTATAATATTCCGCATGGTTGTCGTCCAGTTGCTTGCCCAGACCCTTGAGTCGTAAACAAATCCCACGGCCAGTAAGACATTTGAGGCACCTTCCACGGCGCGACGGACGGCCTGGGGGTCGAGAATGTCGCAGGATATGTATTCAGGCCCAGCCGCTTCAGCCCCACCCGCAAGCTCAGCGGGCCGACTGCGTTGAGCGATCCGTACCTTATCTCCTCTTTCCACTAAACGCTGGGTAACTAAACTTCCGATGGTACCGTTTCCAAAAATAACTGTCATTCCGCTCATCATTCTAAACTCCTTTGGTTAAGTGGTGATTTAGCTTTGGCCATTCCCACCGCATAGACATAGCATAAGGGATTGTTGTTCTCAACTAAAATAGCTAAAATAATAGAGTTGTTCCACGAAAATAGATAAACAGGGGTGCTTTTTAATGGATTTAGAACCCAACTGGGGGCTCTACCGCACGTTTTTGGCTGTGTTTCAGGAAGGCTCCCTGTCAAAGGCTGCGCGTCAGCTTGATCTCACCCAGCCCACCGTAACCCGGCATATTGACGCCCTCGAAGCCGCCACCGGCGGCGCGCTGTTTTTGCGCACGCAACGGGGGTTAACCCCTACCGATAGGGCCTTCAAGCTAGCACCTCATGCCGAGGCAATGGCCGCTACTGCGGCTGCGATGATGCGTGTGGCCAGCGAGCGTACAGGCGAAACGCAGGGAACCGTCAGAGTGAGTGCCAGTGAAATCGTGAGCGTTATGCACCTGCCTCCCATTTTTGCCCGGCTCCGGCGGCGTTATCCTGGAATTGTGATTGAGCTGGTCTTGTCGAATGCGGTAGAAGATCTCTTATTGCGTAAAGCAGATATTGCCGTGCGCATGACTGAGCCGGTACAGGATATGTTGATTGCACGGCGCTTGCCCTCGGTCGAGCTGGGCTTATTTGCCCATCGTGACTATCTCGACCGGCAAGGAGAGCCGACTACTGTGGAGGCCCTTGCCCCTCATGATATTATCGGCTTTGATCGCGAGACTCCCGCTCTCCGTGCGATGCTTCAGCGTTTTCCGTTCCTCGAACGGGGGCAGTTTAGCTTGCGTACCGATAGCGATATCGCACAATTCGCGGCCATTCGGGCCGGTTGCGGCATTGGCCTGTGTCAAGTTGCCGTGGGGCAAAGCGATCCGTCTCTGGTGCGGGTTTTGCCCACGCTCGTATCCGTGGAGCTGGAGCTGTGGATTGTCATGCACGAAGATCTCAAAACCAGTGAACGCTGTAAGCCAGTGTTTGATGCGCTGGTGGAAGGCCTATCGGATCTGTCAATGTAGATGATTGGCGGGGCATGAACCAGTGGCTATCGAATAATCAGAGCTACGTTCATCCATTGCAAGATGCCTTCATGCGTTGCTCGGCTGAAGTCATGCGCCCGCTATAAACCTTAGTCTTCGATGGCCTCAATGCCCTGGGCCTTCAGTTTTTCCAGTGCGTCTTTCATGGCCTGGATTTGTTCGGCGGGGTGCCCTTGCCACAGGGAGACCTCGCCCACGACCTTAAAGGGGGCTTTCGAGCGGTAAGACTTTGTGGGATTGCCCGGAAATTTTTTGTCGGTTAGATTGGGATCGTCTTCAATATCGCCGGTGGGTTCCACCAAATAGATGCGTTCTCGCCCTTCGCCGAGGGCGAGTTCAGCGCCCCAGACCGCCGTGTCTAAGGTGGCCGTCAGATAAATATACTTCGCTTTGTTTTGTTGGCCAAAGTTGGAGTGAAACCCCACTTCGATTAAATCTCCGAGGGCTAAATCACTTTTTGTACCGTGAAAAAAAGTTTGGGCAAAGACGGTGTGAACGGTAGTATTGGGAACGGTTTTCATGGAGCAAATTCCTTATTTAAATTGATGGGTGGTTTCACGGGATAAGGCCAAAGCCTTTAAAAGATAGGCTTTAATCACGTCTTGTTCATCGCCTGAAAAAGAGGCGATTAAAGCTTCGGATTCGCTTTGAAAGGCCTGATAAAAGGGGGCTAGCAGCTCGGCTATCATTTGGGTGTTGGGGCGAATGATCACTTTTCTGCGATCACTTTTATCCAGCACTCTTTGCACCAGCTGTTTTTTTTCAAAGCGGTCGATTAAGCTGGTCACGGCACCGGTGGTCAGACCGGTTAACGCTGCAAGCTCGCCTGCACTGAGATCTCCTTTTTGTAGAAAAAAGCCTAAATATTTGTGGTCCGTGCCCGAAAAGCCTGCCTTTCTGGCAATGGTTTCATGCATCTGAAGCGATGCATACGCGTACTGTTGACTCAGCTTTCTAATTTCAATGACTTTAGGGTTATCCATTATATTCCTTTGTGAGTAATTATCTTAGTTACTAAGATAAATGAAAAGCTTATGCTTGTCAATGGCTCTAAAGGGGCGAGTTCCCCATGCGATGCGTTATTTAATCTGCGTAATCGCCAGCGGCTTCTTGACTTAGACAGGCAAGGGGTGTCGGACTATCCCGGTGGAAAGTAAGCCCAGTATTTGAAATAGTGAATGAGCCTTGCGATTTGCATGAGGTTAATGAGCAGTAAAAAAGCAAACACAACCCGAGTGATCGAAAGGCGATGACTGTATTTTGCCTTGAAGACGAAAAGCAGAGCCAAAATAATAATATTCAGTAAAAACCCGCACCCGTTAAGAAAAAGGGATACGCTTTCGCCCTGGGTATTGTAGTCAATGTACCCTGGCCACTCGTTGATGGGAATGATTAGGGTGAACAGAATGGGCACAGCTGAGATGAATAATAGGGTGCCGATGAGGGCTTTGATCATTGTGTTTTTAGAGAATGATGAAGATTAAACACTTGAGTCAGCTGTTTGAGCACATCTTGATGAGAAATATGTTCTTGTTCTAAACGCAAGGTGTGATTTTGTAAATGGTTGAATACCCGGTTTTCGGGACCTGTTAAGTGCTCAGTAGGGGGAGCTTGAGTGTCTTTAGCACCCGATTGAACCCAGTCTTCATAGGCTGTGAGGGTTTCCCAGTCCATCAAAAACGATTGGATTTTGGGGTGAGACTGACGTAAGCCCGCGAGAATCCGCAGTCCTTGTGTATCCAGGTCTCCCCAGTAATAAACTTGATAATGCCCTAGCCAACTCAGGTGCCGTAAGGATTGGGCCTGATTTCCATGCCCCCAGATGGCCAGCGTTGCGGGCAAGGGCGGAAGGCTTAGATAGGTCATTTCATTTTCTACAATCAGTAGGCGTTGACCGGGTAATTGGGTGGTTTCTAATTGCTGCAAAGATAATGAAAGCTCTTCAAAACCGCAGAGCTCTGGACGCAGATCGGGATCTAAAACGCGAATGCGAAAAAAAGGCCCCGGTTTACTTTGAAAACCCCATTGCCCAATAAAGTCTTTGGCTTCAGAGTCCATGGCTTCAGAAAACAGATGTTTGAACAATGCCTCGAAGATGCCTGTATTTGTCTCAATAAACTTGGTGGAAATGGCCAAAGGCAATTCTCTGAGATAAACTTGAGGACGTGGGTTGTCTTGGTAATACAGCAGCACTTTAATAATGTCGGGCCATTGTTCAGCGTACTCAATCATTTTTAGCGGGGTATTAAGCACCCAGCTTTTTAAGGCGGGGAAGTGGTGAAGCAGGCTTTTGACGCTGTGTTTAAACTGTTCGGCTTCGCGTTGCTTTCCAATAAAATAGAGAAAGTCTTCTTCGGTGTCAAAGCGAATAGATGCAGGAATATTTTGGAGGCCATGACGCCGGTGTTGGGTACGTGTGAGCTCTACGGTATAGCCCTTTTTTTGTGTTCTTTTGAACCCTGTAAGAGCTGCTGAATCTCGTTGTTGAATATTTTGAAGTCTTCGTGGATTTTTTTGTCTGCGGGAATGATCAATGGAAAAAAGCTTTGCGCTTCTATCCATGCTTTTAAATAGTTTGCAAATTGACGTTCGGCTTTTGTTTTAATGGCTTCGGGTTGAATCATAAGGCGTTAATGGAAGCCACTTCGTTAAGTTGTTCTTGATACTCAGTAATGGGCATATCGTAGAGTACGGAGTTTTTATTGTTACGGCGCAAGACCAAATGCACCCGTGAAATGTAAGGTTCGACCACATGGGTTTTGTCATTGGGTGTGACCACTAATAATTGCAAATGCAATTGTTTACAGAGATTCATGAGGTAGGCTGCTTTTTCATCGTCTTGATTGCTAAAGGATTCATCGACGCAGATAAAGCGGAAGGATTTGACGTCATTGCCCACCTGGCTGATGTTAAATTGGTAAGCCAGGGCGGCAGCCAAAATCGTGTAGGTGAGCTGGGCCTTTTCTCCCCCCGATAATTTGCCCGTGGTTTCGTAGGTTCGGGCAATTTCTTGATCTGCACCGTAAAATTCCTGGGCAGAGAAGGTCATCCAATTTCTGACGTCAATGACTTCTTTGCGCCGGTCTGGGCGTTCTTCGAGCTCATCAATGAGTGCTTGAATCTTTTCAAAGCTGCTTTCTAAGGCTTCAGTGGTGTGGCTTTCTGAGGCGATGGGCCTCCAGGAGCGGAGCTGTTCACGAAAGTCCATGGTGTTTCCTGTGCGCGCTGGGCTCGCTTTGATTTGAATATAGGTTTGGGGGTTACTGCGAAAATCAATACTTCTGAGGGCCTGATTTAGGGCTTTAATATTGTCTTGAATGTGCTCCCGTTCCCGTTCCATAAATTGCTCAAAAGAGGTCATGTGCTCAATAATACTGTGGTTAAAATATTGCTTAAAGCGTTTTTCTTGTTCAATGAGTTCTTTGGCACGAATCTCGCGCGCAAGGGTGAGGTAATCCTCAATATATGCAATCCCGTTCCCCAATTGATAGGTGTCGGTTGACCAATCTTCAAACTGTTGCAAAACCTCTGCTGAAGGAGTTTTGTAGCTAAGCATGGCCATTGCTAACTTGTTCTCTATCTGATTAACACTTCTCTCAGTTTGGTGTTTTGGCTGTATTTAAAGTGCCTTGCCAGGTTTGCATTTGTTTTTTAAAATCAAGACGCTCTTGAGCCGGCGTAAAGGGTAGGGTTTCATGGAATAATAAACGCACGGTTTGCCGGTGCTTCAGGCCCATGGTCTTATACCACCAGCTGATTTTCGGTGTGTTCCGCCTGTAGACTACGGATATCGGCGCGTAAGCGTTCGTCTTCGCGCAGGAGTCGATCTCCGTGGGCTGTCGAGTTTTTGTTCGCTTGTTGTGTGATGTTCTTGAGCTGATTTTCAAGGAAACGAATACGGTCACTGGCTTTTTCAAGCTGTGCTTTTTCTTGGGTCAAGACCTGGAGCAATGACGCTGCTAAACTCAGGTGATCCAGGTCTTCAAACTAGGTGAAAGTTTCCTCTTGCAGACGTTTGACGTCGTCCAATTTGTCTTGCCATTGTTTCTCTTGGTGCTCGGCTTGTGCTACCTGCTGATATAAAGTAGCCAGCTCGTTTTCTCTGGTGAGCACAAACGTCTCTAAGTGCTTATATCTTGGTAGTGTTGTCCCAGCCGAGAACGTAATTATGGCGCTTGAAAAGTATGGGAGCGGTCATCTTTTTGGTGTTTTTCACGGTCCCGAATCAAGCCCTGAGTGTCAGCGCAAAGGTAGACCGTTGAAACAACCCTCAGATCATCGGTGCAAAGATAAGCAAAGCGCTCCTGTTAACGCGTTAATAGCCAATTTTTATAGGCGGTTTCTGGATGTATTTCAAGCTTGGTGGGAAGAAAGCCGCTTCTGAGGCATCCTTTCGGTCTGAAAGTGCGCAGGGCCTTCCGCTGGGATTTTAAAATAACGTATGCGTCCGTTGAAGCGGGTACTATGTACCCATGCATTGACTGGGACAATTAAGGACTCGGGCACGAGTAAATGCAGGGCGAAGTTGTGTAAGACTTTTTCAATGGCCATTTCCCATGGCTGTTCTGAGACTTGACTTGCAAGAGCTCTCCCACAAAAGGAACGTCTGCTTCAGAAACCCCAAGGTGCTGCAATTAGCTCTGCCCGAATACGGGCTTCGTCGCCGTGAATATTGTTTCTGCGCTGACGCAACGCTTGAAGTGTTCTGGCTTGCTCAATGAGCAATTGGTTGCTGTTGCTCTTCTTCTACCCGGTAGATAATGTGTTGATCTTTGGCTACTTTGTAACGGTCTGAGAGCGCTTCTTCGAAAGTAATGAGTTGGCGCTGGTTGGCCTCAAAGCGTTCGTGGTCGCTAATCTTAGGGAGCCCCAGACTTGTGACCAGTCGATGATAATGCGTCAGTGCTTTTCTCGACTTTCTTCTCGCTTTGGTGTTTCCCGAATTGCTTTTTCCAGATCCTTTAAGCGGCGTCCACGGTTTCGTCACTGCGAATACTGGTTTCTAGCGAAAGAAGGCTCTCTTCTAGCACTTCTTGTTCGGTGCTGCAAGCGTTGTAAAACGCTTTGTTGGGTCGTTTAAGGCCTGCTGCTTTTGGGTGAGCTCTTTGGCAATAAAGCTCAGTCGTTGATCGGCCTGATACACCGGCAGCTTTTCAAGTATGTCTTGCACTTGTCGTAATGCAGCATCCTGGGATTGCCATTGATCATGAAATTGCTCGATGGGCTGCTAAAAGTCGAGCTGGTGGCGCAGTTTTTTTAGGGTTTTGTAAGCGGTCCGCGTAGCTCGTAATAACTTTCGCGGAGCTTTTGAAACTCAGCCTCTGCAGGTGCTTTTTCAAGCATATGGCTGCGAATAAATAGATTCAGATCGCCGAGTACTTTTAAGCCAATGGTTTGACTAAAGAGCGTTTGTGATTTTTCGGAACGCATGCCCAGTTGCTCGCGTAAGGCCCGTCCGTATTCTCCCGGCAGGTCAAAAAATTGAACCCCTTTGTCTTGATTGCTCTCTTCAGACACTTGCTGGCGCAAGGCTTTCTTCCAATGGCCATCGCTCTCTAAGTTATTGAAGTGTGTGGCAATGTGCATTTCGGTGTGTGCCAGACCAAAACAGCGCTTGAGCTCTGAGCCACTGCCAAACCAACGCACCTGAAATAGGGTCAGCCATTGCTGTGTGCCCTGGTTAAAAAAGCTGGCCAACAGCACCGAAAAAAACGGGTTGCTTTCGGGGCGAAGCCGCTGTACTTCTCGGCCTTGATCCTGTTCGGTTTCTCCGTATTCTCCGAGTACATAGCTTTCTTCGGTGCGTTCATTGCGGTTGGCTGTACCTGCGGATTGATTGTAAAAGCGCATGCGCTTTTCGGGCACCAGCAGTGTCAATAAGGCGTCGATATAGGTGGTTTTGCCTGAGCCATTGGCACCCGTCAGTAGGCTATTTTCACCCTGCGGTTGAATCGGTAAATGTGCGTATCGAAGGTTCCCCAATTAAGAACCTCTGCAGCGTAAAGACGAAACCCCGCTTCAGTGGGGTTCGTGCTGAATAGACTGAGCATAGGCCTCCTGTTGCACGTGAAAGTGTTCCAGATGATCGGGAGTGATCCAGGCTTTAATAACACGCATTACCTGATAGGTTTTTTCTTCGGTTTGGGTTTTGACGGGTTTTAAAAAGTCCAGATCAACGACTTTTTCGATGAGGGCATTTAGCTCTCTTAAGAGTTTGAGCTGATTGTGATTTTCTGGAAAAAAGAGTTCAATACGTTCCTGAATTTGGCTTGTGTAAGATACAAATGACGGCTTTCGCTTGCGCTAATATCAAACTCTTCAAGCCACTCACGCAATAAAATACACACCATACTAAGGTCATAAGCCAACGGGATACGGCGCATTAAACCGATGGTTTTACCCGTTTCGTCTAGCTCCAATTGACGCAAACACGCAAAGCCCTCCTGGCGATCCATGAATAACGCCAACCCTTCTTGAGCAAGGTGTTGCGGATCTCGGCCTGGTGAGCGTACGAGATCATCCCAGAGACGGTCTTCATCGGTGAGGACTTTGGTGCGCAGTGCCGCAAGAGCAAATGCCCAGGGGGAGGTTCTGTTGGGGGGGTGGTTTCCATTTAGGTCTCTCTTGCCCTGGAGGTGAAGGTAATCTGGGGAATGTGGAGGCTTCGCTCGAACTCAATACCGTAGAGAATGGCTATCTCGGATTGCTCAGGGTCAGCCGGTGGGGTTCGGTCTGCATGAGCGACAACCAACTTAAGAGTTCGGGCAGACCTTTTTCTAGCGGGTAATGTTGAGGATCTCAGGTAAAGTAATCGAGCCATACTGGGCCAGCAGTTCTTGCAAACGTTGCTTCAAGAGGGAGCGCTTAATCAGCCAGGGGTTGTGAAAGGTCTGCATGTCTTCAATGCTGTAATCTTGCTGGGCTGTGACTGGCACCGGCATTGTGAAGGCTTTTTCAGAGGGTTTAACGCGTAACTTTCGTTCTAAGGGCAAACACCATTTGTAGGGCTGATCAATGCTTAAGGTGACTTCTGTATCGGGGGCGTGTGCAATGAGTCTTTAAGGCGGTTTGACGAATGGCGTGCATTAACGCAATGCTGCGTTGGCGTTCTTTGAGGTTTTTCTCGGCAACGATTTGCACCAATTTGCGTGCCAGTTGATTATTGGAGTGAACCACGCGCTGCCCCGCACTGTAAAGGGTGCGCTTGAGGTGGTGCAAAGCACTCTCCGAGAAGCTCAGTTGCCGTTCTTGTAGAATACCGTGCACCTGTGTTGTGAGTTGGCGTAGATTGGTGTTGGAGTGGGTATCATTTAAAAAGCCCCAAAAGGCATAAAAGCTTCTGCCTTGATCGCTTTCTCTTAAGGCTTCAATGGCATCAAGCGCATGATTTAAAATTTTGCCACTGCTGTGCTCTCTCTGGGCATGTTGCTGGTAGATCTGCCGGACTCAGTGCCCGAAAGTTCTCTTCGACCTCGCTAAAATCGCCGGTGAGCTCACCTATTAAGCGTAAAACATCACGGTAACGGGAGCTAATCTGGTAATCCTCTAGCAGAAAGCCTTCGTTGCCTGTTTTGAGGGTTTGAATTTGCTGGTCGAGTTCAGCGCGCTGGGCTTCTAATTCCTGAATGCGAGAGGGCGTGTCCATTTGCCCATAGCGCACCATTTCGTTCAGTTTACTGAGAATGTCTTGAAACCGTGACTCGGTGCCCACAAACTGACGCTCTTGCAGTAAATCAATAATCTGAAAGGCTTTTTCGGTATGAGAGGTCAGCACATATTGGGTTTCTTTTTGCTGATCGTCCATGTAATTGCGTAAGAACTGGCGATCGCACCACTCGGTGAGATAACGACGGGCTTTGGCGGCGGGGGCTTCTTTTTGGTCTGGGCTGGTGCTGGCTTCAAGCAGGTCGGTCAACTGTTGCTCTAGCCAACTGTGAGAGCGCACCACCTCACCACTGTCGCGATAAGCGTGCCATAAAAAATCAAGAATCAACGCCGCATGCTGAGCCCTTAAGAGTTCCAGGGTGGGGTTACTTTCTACTAGGCTCTTAAAAAGTGGGGCGTCCAATAGCGTGCTCCTGTGTTCAGTTTCGGATCATTTTAGCATGTTTGTATCAACGACCTTATGACGGTTTTTCTAACGTTACAATCTTCATTTTTATCGCGCAGTGGTTGATATATCTTTACTTACTTTGATTGACTTAACGTTTCGAGACTCTGATTCATAGCTTCTGATCGAGAAAAGGGTAATGTTCCAAACGCCTCCTGGGTTTTCTGGCTGTGCTGTTCTAAAGCGCTCCAGATTTCGTCAATGATTTTTGCATCTGTGGCATAAGCGTAGGAATAGTGCTTGCTCAAGACAAAATTGGGATAGCTTGAACCCAGGTGTTTTTTGAAATGCTGGTAGGCTTCGTTGCCAAACAAAATGAAGAGGGTGTTTTGCGTAGCGCCGACATCTTTCATTTCTGTTTTAAAAAGGCTCACATGCTTCGCAATATCGATTTCACCGCTTTTTATTTTTGCTCTGATATTGCTGGATTTGGCGTCAATCTCGCCTTTGATAATATCGGTCATGTATGCCCCTCGGTAAGGACTCTGATTGAAGGCATAATTTAATTTTCGGTCATGGGGACCAAAGTGAAAGTTAGACCAGGCCTGCGGTAAGGCGTTAGATATATTGAGCCCCACCATGACCACCGAGGTATGCAATTGCGCTACATGATCCGTAATGATCTGAGGTATCCATTTTGATGCTGGGATCAGAGTTCCAGATGGCCCAGCTCGCATACATGCCGTATTTATTTTCAAGGGTTTTTAGTTTAAGGGCGGTGAGTGTCATAAGGCCTCTGTATTGCGTGTTGTTTTATGCTTTCGTCTGCTTGTGGGTAGTTTACCGCAACATTTAGAGCTTGCTTTAGAACCCAGCAGAGAACTGGCCAAGCAGATTTATTGTGCGGTTTAGCTCCATACACATTAGATGTTAATATGTATAACACTTGGTTAGAGATATTTTATTCAGAATCTAAAATTTAGCTCAATATCAAATGAGGTTGGGCTTTTTATCGAAAACAGGATTAGATAGAAGAGATAAGTTATGAATCAGACGTTAACGGTTCAGCCTCCTGAAGTCGGTCAGGTCGTTCATGTGCGCGGTGGTGTTTACATGGTCACCGATATTGAAAAGACAGTATTCCCTCCTTCCCTTCAGGTTCCTCTGGGAGAGCAAAGCCACCTGATATCTTTAACGTCATTAATGGATGACGCTCTGTGTGATGCTTCTGAATGTCACATAAATCACGTTGTTTTGGACACCATTCGACGCTTTAAGGGCTTAGAAAGCCCCTGTGTGTTACTGGTTTTAGACGCCAAATCAGCGGAACAAAACACTCTCTTATACACGGGAGTAAGCCGCGCCCAGAGTGTTTTAGAAATTTTTGCGCCGCCTCAGGTTCAGTTTTCTCAATAGCTCTATATTATTTTGTTCGGGAGGTAGACCATTTGTGAACTTTGAACACTTAACTTCTCTTTTAAATCAGACCCATCAGGCTTTGTATCAGCGGGCAACAAAAAGTGTGGATGTAGCTCTGACGCTGCGCAACTGGTTGTTCGGCTATTACCTTGTGGAATATGAGCAAAATGGAGAAGACCGTTCGGAGTATGGAAGTCGTTTAATTCCGTTAATGGCTAAGAAACTCAAAGATCTTCAGATTAAGGGCATGTCCTCTACAAATCTTAAGTTATGCCGTCAGTTTTACCTGACCTATCCTCAAATTAGTCAGTCGCTGACTGACCAATCTTTGTTACACTTTTTGCCTAAGGGTTTAAAACTCAAAACCATAAGCCCTGTCTCAAAAGAGAATGTGCCCGCACTTCCTCCCACCCAATTGATTCAAGGTTTAACATTCACGCATATGGCAGAGTTGGTCAAGTTGGATGACCCATATCAACGGGTGTTTTACGAAATAGAGTGTCTTAAAGGGGAGTGGGGAGTACGCGAGTTAAAGCGACAAATTGGGAGCTTACTGTACGAAAGAACCGGATTGTCGCGGGATAAAGAAAAGTTGCTTCAGCTGACTCAAGCGCAAAGCATGCCGCTAACAAGTCGGGATATCATGCGTGAACCCTATGTCTTTGAATTTCTTGGCTTAAATGACCGGGATGTCTATCATGAGGCAGATCTTGAGTTCTCGCTGCTTGAGCATTTACAGGCTTTTTTGTTGGAGTTAGGGAGAGGGTTTTGTTTTGAAGCCCGCCAAAAACGAATTACTGTAGATCAAGAGCATTATTATATTGATTTGGTTTTTTATCACCGCTTACTCAAATGCCATGTGCTGATTGAGTTAAAAAACAGACGCTTTAAGCATACAGATGCAGGCCAGCTCAATTTCTATTTAAATTATTATCGTAAACATGAGCTCACTACAGGAGATAATCCACCTGTTGGCATCTTACTGTGTACAGGACGCGATGAGGCCCATGTTGAGTTTGCAACGGCAGGTTTAGATAATCAAATCTTTGTGTCAAAATATAAAATAGCCTTGCCGAGTGAAGAAGAACTGAAGCGGTTTGTTCAAAAAGAAGTAGAGAACTTTGAGGTTCGCTCTAGCCATTCTGAATCAGACAAGCCATTGTAATTGAAAAATCGACCTACCGGGCTTGCTCAGTCCAAACCCGGTAGGTCGCTGATGATACGAGACGTGAACTTTGGTGCTTGCATTTCCCGTCTTACTGCTGTAGATTCTCGCCCACCAGCACCACTTTGCCATCCCGTTTACCACTTGCGGCCACCGCAACGGCCTCTTTGATGTCTTTAATGGCGTAGGTGCCATGCACCGGTGCTGAAAGTTCGCCTGATACCATCAGCTCGGTGAGGCTTTTAAACACAGCCTGCTGGCGTTCGGGTGTGCTGCTGCGGAACCATTTTGCCAACCAAAACCCGCGTACGGTGAGTTCCTTAAAGATCAGCAATTGGGGAGGGAGAATGCAGGGCTCTCCACTCATGGCCCCGTAATTCACCAGGGTGGCTTTTTCAGTCAGGGCTTCGCCCAGTCGGGTGGTGGCAGCACCGCCCACGGCGTCAATGCCCAGCTTTATCACTGCGTTGTCAGTGGCTGCGGCCACCCGTTCCGTCAGACTTTTGCCTTCCACTTCACCATCCACCAGCACCACGTCAGCGCCTGCGGCCAGCATGGGCTCTATCAACGACTCACGGCGTACCACGTTGACGGTCTTTAAGCCTTTGGTTTTGGCCAGTGCAATCAGGTAGCTACCGACGCCTGAGTTGGCGGCGTTTTGAATCACCCAGTCTCCGGGCTTGAGATCGACAAACTCTTCGAGCATCAGCAAGGCGGTGGGCGGGTTAATGGTCAGCATCGACAATTGCACAGGATCCACGTCATTGGGTAAGGGCATCAGGGCTTTGGCCTCAGCTACCATATGGGTCGCCCAGCTGCCGATACCCACCGGCAATAACACCGTTTGGCCGATGGCGGGGCTGCTGACGTTGGGGCCGTGTTCAATCACTTTAGCCACGCCTTCGTTGCCACCAATGGCGGGCAGTGGTGGCAAAATGCCGTATTGGCCCGTCAGGGTTAACACATCCGAAGGGTTAATGGGGGCCGCTAACATTTCCAGCAACACCTGGCCTTCTTTTAAAGTAGGTGTCTCAAAAGGTACCGCTTCGATCACGTCCTGGGGCACGGGCCCCCGTTGCTTATATTCTGCTTTCAGCATCTGTATACATTTCCTTTGTGGTTTTGATCTCAACGTATCACAGGCTGAAGCTTTTTATTTTTTGCCCACCATTTTGCTCCAGAGCCAGCGCACGAGCAAATACACGCCAAAGCCAATGGCGATCAGCTGCACAATCGAGCCGCCAAAGAAAATACCCACAAAGAGCTTGTTGAGCAGCAGCAAGCCTAAAAAGCTCAGGCCCATCAGGCCCATGAGCCCCAGCAGCCGGCCAAAGCCGGGCACGAGATCAAAGGTGATTTGCTGTCGCAGCAAAAACAGGGTCAGGCCCATAGAGAGTGGGGGTAAAAAGTACACCATGACATTTACATCTAAAAGATTTTCACGGGTAAAAAACAAACTGTACGCCAGTAGTGCTAAGGCAAACATGCCGGGAATGCAGCTGAGATGCACCATCAATGAGTAAAGCCACAGTGTACCCTTTTGGTAACGCACCGACTTGGGGAGCAAAAAACCCAACAGTGACAGAGCTGGCACGCCACCAAAGATCCAGAACAACAGGGTCTGTTGCTGTCCAATGTGCATGATCCAGTCTCTTAAGGTCATGGAGTTGTCCTCATTCGCAAGTTTGTAGCCATTGTACCCGACAATTTGTGTGTAAAGGAGTTGTTTTCTATGCCATCTCTTCAATCCCCGCAGGGACCGCAGCGTCCTCCGGCCATTCGTTTAGACTTTAAATCTCAGGCGCGGACGACACCCGCCACCCTTGGCGATACCCCCGCCATTGCCAATCCTCAGCTCGCGCCTGCTGGCACCGACGCCCACCGCCCGACAGCCCGCGTGAACTCGCCGCTGGGCCTGCCTGCCATGATGGCCTGGGGCGCTTTGCCCAGTTTGCCGGATTACCATAAAGCGGTAGGCCGCATTGAACAGGGCATTCAGGCCGATCTCGAGCTGCAGGACACGAGCGTGAAGCGCCCTTTGTATTTGCGCCAAAATTACCAGCCTTATCTTAAGGCCCAGCCAGAGCCGACCGAAAAGGGGACCGTGGTCATGCTGCACGGCTATACCGCAGGCCCCTGGCAATATAACGATTCTTCTCAGGACTTTTTTGAAGCCGGTTATAACGTATTGGTGCCGCGTATTCCAGGCCATGGATTTATGAAGCCTGACGGCACACCCACCGGCGAAAAAATGATTGGCCAGGACAATATTTCGGAGTACGACCGTTTTGTGGATGAAATCTACGATCAAGTCAAGGACCTTGGCGGGCCGGTGCAGTTGGTGGGGCTTTCTGGCGGCAGTAATCTCGCTTTGCGTATGGCCGAACGTCACCCCGATATTAAAGGCGTGGTGGCGATGGCGCCCTATATTGGCCCCAATGAGGCGGTAAAACCCCTGGCCAAAGCCTTTCAGTTTTTAGACCGCTTTGGCCCGCTTCGCCCCAATCATCTTTTGCAGCTCAAAGACTATAACGTCAACAACCGCACCACGCCCGACTTCGATATGCCCCACACCCAGGGCACCTTTGATAACGCCACCGCCATGCTTTATGTGGGCTCCAATGTCGATAAAGTGACCGTGCCGGTGCAGTTTATTACCACCGAAGGCGATCAGTTATCGGGTACGGGGGCTGTGGGCAAACTCTTTGAGCGCTCTGGTGGGGCTGAACGCAACGGCTGGTATCACTTTCAAGCCGAGGACAAGGTGCCCCACGCCATGGCCAGTCACCAGCAAAACACAGAACCCGGTCGTTATGCCGAACTGTGGCAAATGACCTTTCAGATGATTGATCAAGGAGCGCTCACTTCTCGCCCGCCAGCGCAGAGAAAATAGCGCGAGGTGGTGCCTATTCTCTGAACAATCACGGGCAAGAGTGCTAAAATACCCCTTATGGATTTTTCTGCAGCCTTAAGCAATATTTTCGAACTGGTACGCGCCGGCGGTGGCTTTATTGTGCCTCTGTTTTTATCGGCGATTATTACCGGGGGTATTTTTTTAGAGCAGTGGTGGTATAGCCTGCTCTCAGGCCGCCGCCTCAAACGCCTGGTCTTAGAGCCCACTACCTGGGAGCGGGTGCGCGGCATGGATATGATTTCGCGCATGATTGGCTCTTTGCTCATGAACCGCGAAGCTTCTATGCAGGCCCAAAAGCGCGATATGGAGCTGGTGTATTCCCATTTCGAACGCCGTATTCACTGGCTGAGTACCCTGGCCGCCATTGCACCCATGCTGGGACTGGTGGGCACGGTTGCCGGTATGATTCGCATCTTTGCCGTTGTGTCTCGGGGCGATGTTAAAGATCCGTTGGTCTCGCTCTCGGGCGGTATTTCAGAAGCCCTGTTTGCCACCGGCGGCGGTTTGGTGGTCGCTATTTTTGCCGCGCTGGGCTACCATTATCTCAATGCCCGCCATGAAGCCCTGGGGCAAGAGATGGTCCGCTGGTACGAAACCCACCAAAGTCATTTGCGGCCCTCTCGTTCTTCCCGCTAGGTGAAGCATTAATATGTCTTCCAATACGTCTGCGAACAGGCCCGCTCAATTCGATATCTGCACCCTTTTCCCTGACTTTTTTACGGGGCCCCTTAACAGCAGCATTTTGCATCGGGCCCAACACCATGGTCATGTCAATTATGCCCTGCACGACATGCGGGATTACACCGACGATAAGCACCGCCGCGTTGACGATCGCCCTTTTGGGGGCGGACCGGGCATGGTGCTCAAGGCTCAGCCGGTGTTTGCCTGTTTAGAAGCCATGGATCTTGCCCCTGACGTGCCGGTGATTTTAACCTCTCCCCGGGCCCCTTTATTTACCCAGCAAGACGCCATTGCGCTCAGTAAGCTGCCTCGCGTGGTGTTTTTGTGTGGTCATTATGAAGGCATGGACGAACGCATTCGTGAGCGTTTGTGCTCTCATGTGTACTCGATTGGATCCTATGTGCTGACCGGTGGTGAGCCGGCTTCGCTCGTTATGCTAGACGCCATCGTGCGCCTGATTCCTGGCGTGGTGGGCCGTCAGGCCTCTGTCGAACAGGATTCTTTTATGGAGGGGCTGCTGGATTGTCCGCACTATACCCGCCCGGCGACTTTTAGAGATATGGAGGTGCCCGCCGTTTTACAGGGGGGCAACCATGCCGATATTGAGCGCTGGCGTCATGTGCAGAAAATGAAAGAAACCCAACGCTGGCGCCCGGATATTTGGGCAGAATACACGCCGTCAGCTCAGGAACAACAATGGTTAGAGGAATCACAATGAAAAGACATTTTTTTACGCGACAGGCTCAAAAGCAAGGCTTAAAAAGTCTTGTACGACTGTGTACCGCCGCTTTTCTGGTGACGACTTTAGGAGCCTGTGCAGCCAGTCAGCAAGAAAAAGAAGCCCGTATTATACAGAGCCAGGCATCGATGGTCGAGCAAGAGGCCAACGCCACCCGTTTTGTTGAAGCGCTGTTTCGTCAAGAAACTGACGTGCTGCGAGATGCCGTTGGCATGCCTTTCTACTATAACCAGCAGGCGATTTTAGCCTACCCCGAGGAGTGGGATGTGGTTTTGCAACAGCTCAGGTCTCAGACCATTGCCACCGAAGATTTCAATATTTTATCGACGGATCGTATGTTGGCCGGTGAGTTATTGGGCACCATGCCCAAGGTCTGGGCCAAGCTATTGGAGTACCGTTTTGATACCTACACGTACATCAAGTTTAAGGTGCGTCAGCCTTTAAGTGCCGAAGCTCAGGCCAAAGATCCCAAAGGACGGCGCTTTGTGGAAGGCCAAATCTTACTGATGGTGGATCCCCAGGATGCTAAGGTTCGCGGCTTTATTCTTTAGTGATTAAAATTAATTTAAGAAAATACTAAGTTAAGTGTTGACAGCTTAACCTCACCTGGGCTATTATACATTCACGGACTTCGATTGAACTCGAAAAAAGTGTCACAAGTGGACCTGGTGAAAATCCAGGCCGAAAGCCTGAGAGGGGCGGCAGTCGTAAGACAAACGCCAGCTCTTACTGAGAATAAAGCCTGAAAGCTGTAAAAACAGAGTGCGGGTAGTTTACCGGAAGCGGTAAAAAAATCGGTAAGCGAAGAACTCCCTGAGAGGTAAAACACCCATGAGGGCCAAGGTCAGAGAAACGGTGCTTCGGCATTGAATGTCTGACACACGCAGAAAATGGATCAAACCGTTGAAGCCTTAATCAAAAGGCAAGAGCGGCAGGTGCTGGTAACAGACGCCGACATTTTGTAAGTGAAACGCCCTGTAGGCGAGAAGTGCAGGAAGGTAACGGTTCATACACCTTGTGTGTAGAGAATACGGACTTTGCGGCGGTGAAATGCCCGAAAGCTTTGAGAAAAAGCAAACGGGTCAAGGGCAAGTGAACTGCGTAAGCAGGGAGCGAGCCAAAGCACCGCAAAGGGGAAAACCTTGTAGCGCCCAGGTGAAGCTTGAAGAGGGATGGCTGCGTTTACGTAGCATGTAGTTTTTTGTTAGATAAGCGCTCGTGGTGTGAAAACGCCAAGTGCCTAGAGCTCCTGAAATGGAGAGCCTCGGTAACAAGAAATGAAAACCTCAGGAAGCCTAAAGGACACAATAATTTTGAGCTGAATCGGAGTTTTCGTGCGTCTGGATTTCAATTCAGCGAAACTCCCCCCAGCGTTAACCGAAGACAAACAATTCGCATAGAGAAAACGATTGCCTCCCATGACATCGATAAAATTGCGGAGGCGCCAGATATACCTTGGAAATAATTAGGCTCTATTTTTTTTAATAAAACTTTTTTGTCGTTTGATCATTTTTTTAAATACGGTGATTAACGGCTCCGGCTCAATACTTTTTTCACAGACACCGGCGACCTGTAGCTCTTTAATCAAATAATAGGATGACTCAATCGTGGACAGGCAGAAGTCGGCAGGTTGTTTTTTTATTTCAAAAATGGATCGGTATTCTCTACTGAATGACAATTTGGGTAGTTGTTGAAGTGATGGGCTTTTCGACATCATTTTATAAGCAAAGCTCCATGTGGCATCAATTAAAAAGATCAATAGCTTTCGCTTTTGCAAGGCTGAATCAAAGTTAAACGTGTCTATGTCATGGGCTTCTTTTCCTGGGTAAAGCACCATCGGGTAATAGGCTAAATCTCTGAGTAATTCCTGAGTTCTTAAGTTGTTATCGAATGTCGTGTCGATAATAATCTCTGAATCGATGAGCGTAAGATGCGTTAATCTTCCCGTTCCTGTTTTCTGTTTGTACGCTTCTTTGGGATGCATTAAAACCACAAACTTAATACAGGGATCAATCGGGTCAATGTCTTTGCAATAACAGGTTTTAACCGGTCTGAAACACTGATAACATTTATTTAGCATAGCGTAATCTATCATGATTTGATGCTTAAACGTTGCGGGTTTCATGAAGCAAAGAATTGTCTTGCAAGACTTTCCACTTCAGCAGCGCATCAAGCGCCGGGCAGAGCGACTGCCCCCAATCGGTCAACCCATATTCTACCTTCGGTGGCACCTGGTGATGGACGATCCGCCGAACCACACCGTCTTTTTCTAACTGACGGAGTTGTTGAATCAACATCTTTTGTGAGATGCCCGGAATCGCGCGCTCGAGTTCATAGAACCTGAGCAGCTTGCCCTCGAATAGATGGAATAGGATGATCAATTTCCATCGTCCCTCGATAATCTTGAGTGCCTGCTCAACACCCGTGGCTGCTGTGCTGGGAGTCCATGTATTTTGCATACTTTTTTGTAAGTACCTTACCTTTTTGTGCGTTCTTGTTTTTTCAGAAGTCTATGACTATCCTATAAATATATCAATTTCTAAGGATAATCCTCATGTCTCTCAATTTACCTGAAGCTATCACGGCTTATTTCGCTGCAGACGGGTCTGACCACTCGGCCATCTCCCAATGCTTCACCGACCATGCCGTAGTCAAGGATGAAGCCCATACCTACACCGGCCTGAACGAAATCCAACACTGGAAGCAAGCATCATCGAAAAAGTACACGTATACCAACGAGCCCATTGCTTATCAAGCAGACGACGGCAAGAATACTGTCACCACGCGCGTGACGGGTAACTTCCCTGGCAGTCCCATTGACCTACAATTCTGCTTCGGCCTCGAAAGCAACAAGATTGCCTCTCTGGAAATTTACCCATGAGCTTTAATCTTGAACTCACGGGACGCACAGCAGTCGTTCCACCTGTAACGACTGCTGTGCGTGTTGTACGTGTTTCCCCTGGCTGGGTCGAGACCAAAGCTTCAGTTGTCCTTGCAGAACGTCTCGCCCAACAAGCGGGAACAGATTATGAAGGGGGTCAGCAGATCATTATGAATTCATTGGGCGGTATTCCTCTGGGGCGTCCGGCAAAACCCGCAGAGGTCGCAGATCTAATAGCTTTCCTCGTCTCGCCCCGCGCCAGTTCGATAACGGGTACTGAATATGTTATTGATGATGGCACAGTACCCACGGTTTAGCCCTAAGACAATGACCGGGTTAATCTGGAAGCACGCGCTCTAAATCATGTTGTAGAGACTCATTGTTCACAACGTATTCGCGTAAAAGGAGAGCATGATATTGAGACGTTGGGACAAACCCCCCAGGTGATGGCCATGAGAAATAAAAATCAATAAGCCCTACTGTCATGGCTGCTCTGGTAAGGTAATAACGATGTCTTACGAGCAGCTATTTTTTATAAAGGATTATGCTTATGAGTATTGAAAAAGCGTCTTGTTCCTGTGGTCAACTGGTGTTGACTTATAACGATGTGATTACCCGAACATCAATTTGTCATTGTCAGGCCTGTAAAAAAAGAACGGGGAGCGCCTTTGGCGTTCAGGTCGGGCTAAAGAAAGAGAAAGTATCCATTCAAGGCACCGCAAAGCAATTTGACCGGCCCACTGACGCAGGACCTCCTGTTCATTTCTTCTTCTGCCCGAATTGTGGTTTAAATTTGTATTGGGAGATTGACGCCATGCCTGGTGCGATTATCGCGCCATTAGGGGCTTTTGAAAATCATGAGTTGCTGCCCTCGCCATCCTTTTCTTTTTACGAAGACCGCATGCTTTCCTGGGTCTGCTTGCCTGACTCTGTCACCGAACACATGTGAACGGGTCTGTATACTGCTCGCCAAAAACTTAACTTCATTCCAATGATCTATCTTGACCTTAACAAAAATGCACAGTATATGTGTTTTTTTAGGTAATTTACAACATTTTTGCAGCATGTTACCTTAAGGCTAGCCAAGCAAATGACACCATGAAATACCTGGTTTTAAAAATAAGATGATCGAAGGAAGCCAAAAAATGAAGAAAAAAGGCGCTACTCTCCTCCTGAAAATTTCTGCTGTTCTGTGGATTATCTGGGGGCTTGTGCATGTGTTGGCGGGGGGCTTGACCATGGGTTTCGTCATCTCTGGCGATATTGCAAAGGGATTTACGGGAATTGCTGATAAAGTAGAGCCTGCTGCCTTTAGCCTCGATTATCCGCGCGCGGTGGGTGCCGTGCTCGGGCAGCATGGTTTTAATCTTTTTTGGATCGGAGCCGTAACGCTCATCTGCGCTTTCTTTATTTGGCGTAACAACAAAAACGCGATCTTTCTGGCTGCACTGGTGGGCGGACTGGCGGATCTTGGCTACTTTTTGTTTCTGGATCTTGGCGACTACGTGCATTTTGTACCCGGAACGGTCATGACGATCGTCTCAGGCAGCGCGATTCTTTTGAGTTTTTATAACGTTTTTAAAAACAAAGCAAGCCAAAGCCAAATTTAGAAGACTTGATCCCCCATTTAAACTTTAATTCACCCCAGGATATTCTCTGAGCTTTGTTCATGGAAAATATCTTGGGGTGTTTTTATTTTTATAGAGTGGCTGTACCCGCACTCGATTTAGGTCTAGGGTCGAAAGTAGTAAAGAGGTCCTGGAGACCAGCTGGTATTTAAATATTCTCCCAGCGACAGCTTTTGATCCCGGTCGAGATCGATGTCTTTAATAATACGCGCGACTTCTGCTTTCGACATGCTTCCCACAGCAATCTCGTCCAGGCTTAAATACTGATCGCTATTCTGATCGGCATTGATAAAAGACACAGGCGCTTGAATATCGTTGTTATCAGGGCCCGGACCATAACTGCTCACATAAAACTCTGAAAATGACATTCTGTTATCTCTGTCAAAATCCAGACTTTGTACTATTTGGGTAGAGCTGCTGCCCTGAACAACAGCGAGCTCTTCAATCGATAAAAAGTGGTCACTATTGGCATCAATACGATTAAACTTTTGAATAGACTCAGGTGTGCTCCGAGTCATACTTTGAGACAGGCCACTTCTGTTGTTTTGAGTGCTTAATTGTGGCGATACTGTTGCTGTAAAAGCATTCTGCCTGGGTGTTTGGCAGGCTGTCAGGAGTAAAAATAATAGAACAGATACTTTTTTCATAATGGTTATAAGATCCTCATTTTTTAGAATATAGAAATAGATAGGGGCATTCAAAAAGGGTCAAAAAGCGTACTTTAAATTTAGCTCAGCTTGCGGTGACGGACCGCCGAGGGTTACGAGTGCACCCAATTGCCCGTTAATTCCCCAGTGTTCGTTGAACATATAATCAGCACCCATTGCGACATAGCCAAAGAAGGGCATCGGATTACGCTTCTTCGTTTATGCGTGGAAGTGGGTGTTGCGCACCCGTGGGATTAAAGGACGCGCCGGCAGCGCCTGTAAAATAGATGGGCCAGTAACCTGGAGAGTTGGGGTAATACCGAACTCCCAATAAAGCATTCTGAAAACGTCCGGGAAACAAATCATACTCTGCCGTCAGTGGTGCATAACTGGCGTAAATGCTCCAGTGATCTTCTAGAATAGGCAGACGATAATTAACACGTACTTGATAATCCAGGAGCAGCATTTTTACGCCCGCCTCTAAAGACCAACGCTTGATTTCAGTCAGTGGCTTTTGCTCTGTTTTGACTGATACATCAGACTCCGAAATAGGCAAATCCGTTTCTGCAGAAACAGGTGCCATAAAAGAGAGCGATGCGCATAGAGCGATAGAAAAAAGGTTTGAACGAAGAAAAGGCATGAGATGAACCCCGATAAATTATTTACTTTATTGTAAACAATTTATCGGCAACCGTCTAGTCCCATGGTTGACTTTTCTCATGTATTTTAGAGACTATAAATATCATTAAGCGGCAGCGCGGGCCTTACGGGCCAGTAAACGGCCTTTGCGGGGCTGAATTTGATCCAATAACACCTGAATCTCTTCTTCGGGCATATGGCCTTCTATTTCAGAGGCGGCCATGGGCACGTCTACGCAATATTGAGGCAAATGCACCCAGGCCCGATCGTCTTTAATGTTTTTGATCACGCCGGCCGTTAAGCGAGGCTTTTCTAAACGAGAAAAGTAGGTGTACAGCCAGTACTTGAAGTTTTCACGCTGAATGTAATTGGCGCTAAAAATGGCCTGATCCGCCAGGGCAATAATGTGTTGTAATTGCTCTTCGCTATAAAAAGCTTCGCCGGTGCGTAGCCAATGCTTGATTTGGCGGTGTAACACCAGATCGTTATAGCGGCGAATGGGCGAGGTAAACTGAGTATAACCTTCTAAGCCCAGGCCATAATGCACATCAGCACGGGTACTCATCTCGGCCCGCTTGAGCATGGGACGGCCATCAGGGTGGGTTTCATTGGGGGCCGCCTGTACTTTATAGATCAAGGGAATATGGGCGGCATTCATCATCCTGGCCACCTGGCTATTGGCCAAAATCATGAGTTCTGACACCAATTGTTGCGCGGCAGAATCTCTTTCGACGGTCTTGAGGGTGATTTCTTTTTCGGGGCTGACGTGAATGCGCAGTTCGGGGCGAAAAAACTCGACAGCTCCTCGCTCAAGGCGTTTGGCTTTGAAGGTTTCGGTGAGTTTTAAAATATCGGGTAGTCGTTGTAACTCCACAGGCGCCTGGCTGGGATCTTCAAAGTAAGCATCGACGGCCACGTAGCTTAAGCGCTGCTTGACACAGATCACCGACTCACTCAGGGTGGCATCCACGATGTCTCCGGTGGGCGTGACTTCTACCGCCAGACTAATGGCCTGACGGGGATCGTCTTGCACCAGGCTGCAGACGTCCTGAGACAGGCGCGCCGGGAGCATTTCAATCTTTTTTTCGCACAGGTAAATAGAGGTGAAGCGCTTGGCCGCTTCGACATCGAGCAGGCTTTCGGGGATTACATATTCTGCCGGGTCAGCAATATGCACCCACAAGCGGGTATTTCCGTTATCGAGACTTTCCCAACTGAGGGCGTCGTCAATATCGGTGGTGGAGTCATCGTCAATGGTAATGCTGTATAGATGCTGTAAGTTCTGACGATGCGCCAGTTCAGAGACGGTGTTGGCGAGGGTTTCCATTTGCTTGAGCAATTCCTGAGAGAAGTGCTGGGGTACGTCATACTCCAGCAGATGGAGGTTAATATCCACATCCCAGACGCCCGATTGCACCATCAGTTCAAAACACAGTTCTTCGGGCTTGCCTTTAAGTCCCATGTCCTGGAGCATCCGGCTCACGGTGCTGTATTGACTTGATTTTTCCTGACGAATGGCTACGTCTTGCAGCATGGTGAGCATTTGCTTGGCCCGCTCCGGGGGCGGAATTTTGAGGTTTTGTTTAAGGCATTGCTGTACCCAGTGCAGGGTGTCCTGACGCTCCCGCAGGCGCTCTTCTTCTTTTTGGCGCTGGCCGCGAATTTGCTGGAGGGTTTCTTCACTGCGGGCCACAAAGCCCAGGTCGCTTTTTTGTTCAAAATAGAGGCCGTCATCTAAGACCCGGCGTAGCAGCAGGCCCACTGCCTCATCGCTGATGTCCGTAAAGTACATTTCGGCCATGGTGGCAATGTCCATGGGCTCGCGCTCTTCTTTGAGTACTTCCCACAGGGTTTCAAGATCTATTTCAAGGGGGCTATTCTCGAAGCGCTGTTGCCATTTTTTGAGGGTGTCCACCTGCTCTGTACGCGACAGGCTGGCATTAAGGGCGGTGTCAAACACATGCAAAATTTTAGCGGTTTTAAAATTAATTTCTCGTCCTGCGTCGGTTAAGAGGCGAATTTGTTTGGGGCCTTCTTGTAAGCAAATACCCAGCGTCAGTTTATTCTTGAGCTGGAATTCCACAATGCTCCCTTTATGAATGATCAAAATTACATTTCTCCTGGGTTAAATCCTGGCCGGGGCTCTGGGATGGCTTTGTTTTCGTGTTTGGCAGCGCGCAGCCAGGCGGCCATGGCACGCTCTACTTCTTCTAAGGCTTCGCGGGCGGTGCTTCCAAAGGCGGTGCAATAGGCCAAATCGGGCACATCGGCTAAATAGCCGTGATCCACCTCGCTATAGCTAATCACGAGGGTATATTTATTATTCATGAAGGCTCTCCTGAAGTGAGCTCATCTTTGGCGCGTAACTGGTACTTATACATTAAGTTAATCACCTGCTTGACCTGAAATGGTCGAATTTCGCCGTTAATATTCTGAACATTAATGAGTTCAGGCACCTTGGGGTGGCTAAAAATATTGTGCAGCCGGTTCATGCTGGCTAAGCGAAAACCAAAGCTTTCGAGCAGCATTTTAAATTCGTTATAACGGGTTTTTTGGCCGTGACCGGCGGCTTTAAGGAGTTGGTCGCGTTGGGTGGGTTTCATAGAGCGTCTGCAAAGTGTTCCTTTATTTTGGTCACCAACGCGCTGGCGGCCACCGGAATACGGGTTCCGGGGCCAAAGATAGCGCTAGCGCCTTGTGAATATAACGTATCATAGTCTTGCGCTGGAATGACACCACCGCACACCACCAGAATATCTGGGCGGCCCACGGCGTTAAGGGCTTTTACCAGCTCTGGCAAGAGGGTTTTATGCCCGCCAGCGAGGCTGCTCATGCCAATGACGTGCACATCGTTGTCGGCGGCCTGACGGGCGGTTTCTGCCGGGGTCTGAAACAGCGGGCCGACGTCGACGTCAAACCCCAGATCTGCAAAGGCGGTGGCAATGACTTTGGCGCCGCGATCGTGACCGTCCTGTCCCATTTTAGCCACCAATATACGCGGGCGTCGTCCCTGCTCCTGAGCAAAGGCGTCGGTTTGTGCGCGCACATCGTTGACGGTGGTTTCGTCAGTATCGGCGTAGCTCTGGCTGTAAACGCCGGTAATCAGCTGGCTTCGGGCTTGAAAACGCCCAAAAACAGCTTCCAGGGCGTCGGAGATTTCACCCAGGGTTGCCCGCTCACGGGCGGCTTCAACCGCTAGCTCTAGCAAGTTCTCGTTGTTTTCAGCCCCATATTTTAAGGCGGTTAAGCAGGCGTTGACTTTCTCGGTGTCGCGGGATTCGCGAATGGCTTTTAGGCGCCTGACCTGCTGCTCGCGCACGCTGGTATTGTCCACTTCTAAAATGTCCATCTTTGCTTCTGTGGCCAGGCGGTAGAGGTTGACGCCCACAATTTTTTCTTTGCCCGAGTCGATGGCGGCCTGACGGCGGGCGGCGGCCTCTTCAATCCGCTGTTTGGGAATACCGGCTTCAATGGCCTGGGTCATTCCCCCGTGGCTTTCCACCTCTTGAATATGAGCCCAGGCTTTGTCAAACAATTGCTCTGTGAGAGATTCTACATAATAGGACCCACCCCAGGGGTCAATGGCATTGCATATGTCGGTCTCGTTTTGTAAGACCAGCTGGGTGTTACGGGCAATGCGAGAAGAAAACTCTGTGGGCAGGGCAATGGCTTCGTCTAAAGAATTGGTGTGCAGAGACTGGGTATGACCAAACACGGCGGCCATGGCTTCAAGGGTGGTACGCACCACGTTATTAAAGGGGTCCTGCTCGGTCAGGCTCCAGCCGGAGGTCTGAGAGTGGGTACGTAACATACTGGATTTGGGATTTTGGGGCGAAAAGGGTGACAATAGCTGCGCCCAGATCAGGCGAGCGGCTCGCATTTTGGCTACTTCCATAAACATATTCATGCCCTGTGCCCAGAAAAAAGACAAGCGGGGGGCAAAGGCGTCAATGTCGAGACCTGCTTTGATGCCGGTGCGCACGTATTCTAAGCCGTCTGCCAGGGTGTAGGCCATCTCCAGGTCGGCGGTGGCTCCAGCTTCTTGGAGATGGTAGCCCGAAATACTAATGCTGTTAAAGCGGGGCATGTGGGAGGCGGTATAGTTAAAAATGTCCCCGATAATCCGCATGGAAGGCGCCGGGGGGTAAATATACGTGTTGCGCACCATGTATTCTTTGAGAATGTCGTTTTGAATGGTGCCCGAAAGCATTTTGCTCTCGACGCCCTGCTCTTCGGCGGCTACGATATAAAAGGCCATGATGGGTAAAACGGCACCGTTCATGGTCATCGACACCGACATCTGATCCAGTGGAATCCCGTCAAAGAGAATTTTCATGTCTTCAACGGAGTCAATGGCGACACCGGCTTTTCCCACATCGCCAATGACCCGCTCATGGTCAGAATCGTAACCCCGGTGGGTGGCCAGATCGAAGGCGACCGAGAGGCCCTTTTGGCCCGCCGCTAGATTCCGCCTGTAAAAAGCGTTGCTTTCGGTGGCGGTAGAAAAGCCTGCGTATTGGCGAACGGTCCAGGGCCGTTGGGTATACATTGTCGGGTAGGGACCGCGCAGATAAGGCGGAAGTCCGGGTAAGTAGTCGGCAAAATTGTGCTGGAGGTCTTCCGGGCCGTATTGGCCTTTAATGGGGATGCCTTCGTAGGTTTCACTACGGGTTTCGCTATTTGCTGCGGGCGTTGAGTCGGACTCTGTACCTGGTAAATCCGTATCAGCAGCTTTAACTAAAGTTTTATCGGGTGCGGGATAAAGGGGAATGCGAGAAAAGTCAGGGCGCTTCATGAATGGGCCTCTTGCCATGCCGCAAGGCATTGCTGGCAGTCGTCTTCAAAGTCCGAGAGCGCATCTACAGCGTCATAGAGATAGCTTTCTGCCTCGGCCAATTGCTCCGCAAAGTTGGCTTGATCGAGCAAGGGCCGCAGGGTTTTAAGTAGGGTTTGCAACTGCTGCTGCGCGATCTGGTTCTGCACCAGGCTTTGTTGAAGAATTTCGGTTTCAGTCTTTGACATGCTTTTACGCTTTCTTAAGGGTCTCTGTCTAACCATTTTACAGGATAAACCATTCTTATCAGAGGGTTAAGCATTCATCGGCTTTTTCAGGGAGACTCAGGTCTTTATTTTTTGTCACTATTGAGCGCGTCACGGGCAGAGTCAATGGCCTGGTCGGCTCCATTGAGGGCTTCATTACCCATGTCTTTGGCGGTATCGGCTAGGTCAACACCCGCTTCGTTAATGTTTTTTTCGGCCTGATCGGTGGCTTTTTCAGCAGCGTCGCCGGCCTTTTTAATGGCTTTTCCTGCCATATTGCCCGCTTCGTGTAGGTCGTTATTGATTTCCTTCGCTTGTTGCTCAGAGCACGAACAACTGCCCAATCCTATCAGGCTCACCAGCGCAAAGCTGGCGACTAAATGCGTGTAAGCGATCATTGGTTTTTCCTTTTCCTTTTTCTTTTGTGTCTTTGCAGCTTAGCAGTTTCTGTGCAAACGCATAAAGCGCATCGAAAAGCGTGCTGCGGGAATTTAATACTTTTTTAACTGCTATTTTTCAGGAGTTTGTGATTCCTTTTCTTATAATGATTGCGAAAACAAAGGAAAAAGGGAGACTTATTGCATGAATCAGTTTAACGTTCAGGAATTACAGACATTAATGGAGAGTACGGAAACCCCTGCGGTATCTTTATTCTTACCTACACAGGAGGTGTCACCTCCGCAAGATCGCCAGGATCAAATTGCCCTCAAAAACGCTCTGTCCAGGGCAGAGTTGCTCTTGCAGGAACACGATCTTGACGGCAGAGCCAGTGCTCAGATTTTAAAGCCTGCTTATGACCTGCTCGAAGATCCCATCTTCTGGCAGTATCAAAGACAGGGGCTGGCTATTTTTCTGTCGCCCAGCATACAGCGTATTTATCGCCTGCCCATTGCTTTTCAGCCGCAGGTGGTGGTAAATAGTCATTTTCAAATTACGCCATTACTGTCCTTTTTTGACAAAACACAAACGTTTTACGTATTGTCTCTCAGTCTCAATGAAGTCAAACTTTATGAAGCCAACCGCACAGAGATGCGCGAAGTTCCCGTGGCGGACATGCCTGACAGCCTTCAGGACCTTTTAAAATACGATGTTTTTGAAAAGCAGCTTCAGTTTCACAGCCAGAGTGGTGGCGGAAACACGCCCACCTATCATGGTCATGGTGAAGAAGGCTATACCAAAAAAGAGCAAATTCATGCGTATAGTCAGGCCATTAATAAAGGTCTAAATGATATGCTCAAGGGTTCTAAAACGCCTCTGGTGGTTGCCGCTGTAGACTACATTTTCGCGATCTTCAAATCTCACTGCGACTACCCAGGGCTTTTAGACAAACCTATTTTGGGCAGCCCGGAGCATGTCAATATTGCAAGCCTTCACAAAACAGCATTTGCCCACGTGGAGGCCGTTTTTACCCAGCAAAAAGAGGCCGCCATTGAGAGCATCAAGGCCATGGAGCATACGGGACGGGTCTTGCACAATACCCGTGCTATTGTTGATGCTGCCCGCGAAAGCCGTGTAGAAAGACTTTTACTCGGGACGATTCCTGAAGTCACTGAACTGGTGACGCAGCAGGGGAGTGATCCTTTAAACACGGCCGCGATTGAAACTTTACGCCACGGTGGAGAAGTGCTGGCCCTTGACTCACCCCACCGGGTGTCGGCCGTCTTACGTTATTAGCGTCTCTATGCAGGCTTGTTTTTTATAAAAAGACAGGCCTGCATTTTGCTATAGACAAAAAACATTGCTTCAACAGGATGCGCGGTGACGTAACTTTCAACTTAGATCCTGACGTAAGATGCGGGGTATGAAAAACGATACCCCGCTTTCTCTTATCCAGTTAAAAAACCTGACCATGCAATACCAGGAGGGTGTTCAACAGCGCACCATTTTAAATGCGGTGGACGCCTCTTTTCCCCAGGGGAAATTTACGGTGCTTTTGGGCCAAAGTGGTTCTGGCAAAAGTACGCTGCTCAACTTAATTGCCGGCCTCGACCAGCCTGAACAGGGAGAAGTTTGGGTTGCCAATCAGAATATGACCGCCATGAGTGAGCAGGAGCGCACGCTGTTTCGCCGTGAGCATATTGGTTTTGTGTTCCAGTTTTTTAACCTTTTACCCACCCTGAGTCTGCTCGAAAACGTGATTCTGCCTTTGCAACTCAACAAAATTAAAAACGCCAAAGCCGTGGCGATGGAATGGCTAGAGCGCGTGGGATTGGCCGATCGTTATCAGGCCTACCCGGATCGTTTGTCGGGTGGCGAGCAGCAGCGCGTGGCCATTGCCCGTGCCATGTTGCATCAGCCGATGTTAGTACTGGCCGATGAACCCACCGGCAACTTAGATACCCGCACCGGCGATCAGATTACCGAACTGCTCTTAGAGCTGGTGAAAGCCGAAAAGCAGACCTTAGTGATGGTCACGCACAATCCTGCCATGGCCGCCTTTGCCGATAAAGTCTACCGCTTAGAAGGGCAAAAATTGCACGAAAAAAACGGGTAAGTACGCTAAAGTACTTACCCGTATATATGGGGGGATATTTGATTTGAGGCGTTTAAATGCCCCTGAAAAGATTAATCTCTGTTTAACAGTGCGCCCACTGCAACACCAATAATCGCGCCGATGGCTGCTCCGCCGCCGACAAATTTTTGGATGGGGTTAATGGCATAACCAATGGCTGCACCCGCACCCGCACCGACAACGGTAGTGCCGAGTATTTTACCAATGCCGCCGCCTGAACTATTCCCCTGACCATAGGGGAAGCCGGGCTGCTGAGGTAAGGGAGCATCAGGGCCATAGCGATAAGGGGGCGTGCCATAGCCGGGGTTTCCGTAACCGGGGTTTCCGTAACCGGTCCGTAACCAGGGCGAGGGTAGCCACCGTAGTTATAGGTGGGGTATGCTTTACGGCCTTCAGCGATATAAATATCACCACGCATTAGAGAATAAGCAAGCTCTTCGGTAGAGACGCGGCCATTGCGGTCATAGTCCACCATGCGTTTGCTATTATTTCTAAATTTGAGTTCGCGGGACTCAATTTTGCCATTGCGGTTATAATCAATATTGTTGGCAACCATGCGAGCGTGATAAGGCGTAAGTTGAATTTGCATTTTCGATCCCCTTTGGGTAGGCTTGAGGTAAGTTTAATCTTTACTTAATCTTCTTATAGTAACCATAATAATCAAGCTTGCGTAAAAAATCATAAAAAAAGCAAAAAATGTCAAAAAGACACTAATTAAAGTTGAGGAATCGAACCATTCATCATTTTCACTATCAAAACAACACCCTCTACTGTGAGCAAGTGCCCTTAAATACCATTGCCAAGGCAGTGGGTACGCCTTGCTATATTTACAGTTCAGCCACCCTTGCCCGACATTTTAAGGTGTTTCAAGAGCCTTTGCTCGAAGCCAAAGCCGATCACATTATTTGTTATGCCATGAAGGCCAACTCCACCCTCGGCGTGCTGGATTTACTTGTTAAACAGGGCAGCGGCTTTGATATTGTCTCCGGTGGCGAGCTGTTTCGTGTGCTGCGGGCCGGTGCCAATCCGCGCAAGATTGTCTACTCCGGCGTGGGCAAGCTTACCCCACGAAATTCAGGCGGCCTTAAACGCTAATATTTTAATGTTTAACGTGGAGTCTGCCGATGAGTTAGAGCGCATTCAAGCGGTGGCTTCAGACATGGGGCGCATCGCTCCGATTGCCTTGCGCGTCAACCCCGATATTGATCCCCAGACCCATCCGTATATTTCCACAGGGCTCTATGAAAGCAAATTTGGTATCGATATTCGCGATGCGCCCGCCCTCTTTGAGCGCGCAAGGTCGCTCTCTCATGTTGAGGTGGTGGGTGTGGACTGCCATATTGGCTCCCAAATTACTCAGATGCAGCCCTTTCTCGATGCCTTAGCCCGCATCAAAAAACTGGTGCAAGATCTTCAGACCCAGGGCTTTGATATCCGTTACCTGGATGTGGGGGGCGGTCTGGGCATTCCTTACGACACGGAAACGCCACCGATTCCTTCGGAATACACTCAGGCCATTGTCGAGCGCACCCGCGATTTGGACTGCACCCTTATTTTTGAGCCAGGACGAGTGATCGCGGGCAATGCAGGGGTGTTACTTACCCAGGTGCAATACCTCAAGCAAAACCGCGAAAAACGTTTTGTCATCGTGGACACGGGCATGCACCATTTGATTCGCCCCACGCTCTATCATGCCTATCAAGCGGTACAGGCCGTAAACCCCCGCGAAGGTGAACCCATGGTGGCCGATCTGGTGGGGCCGATTTGCGAGAGCGGCGACTATCTGGCCAAAGACCGAGCCCTGCCTCCGGTTCAGCAGGGCGACTTACTGGTGATGATGAGTGCTGGCGCTTATGGTTATAGCATGGCTTCTTTTTACAATTCCTATGCCCGCCCGGCAGAGGTGTTGGTGCAAGGCGATCAATATGCCCTGATTCGTGAACGCGACACCTACGAAGAAATTGTACGTGGTGAGCATTTACCTGATTTTGAAAGTCTCGATGGGTAAGTGCCTATGATGCGTGCATTAGGGCGCTCGGTGTTAAGCCCGTGTTGGGTTTGCCATAACGCCCCCCGAAGTCAAAAAATGTAGAGAAGCTCTGAGTGGCTATGGTTTGTTCCAGGGTCAGGTATACCGGGTTTACTCACGCTGACCGACACTTCTTTCACGTCTGCAGGAAACACCATATTGTACTTGCCGTTTTTATCGGCTTTTACCGTATATGTAAACGGGCTATCAGGGTTAAGACCGGGAACAATCGCCGGGGAACTTAGAGTAAGGCTGGCATAGGTAGCGGGTTCCCGGTGGTGTCAAACACCTGGCCTTCGAGTTGCTGAAATTGTCCGTTGCTCGCATCATAATTAAAATGTACCGATTGAACAAAGGGAAATGCGTTCAGTTGATCCATCACTTGACCTAAATCAGTCACTTTTGAAAAAACAAGGCTCATGAACGGTTGCTCTGGCGATTCGCTTATCGTATGAATGCGTTTTAAGGGTAAGCCTTCTAAATAGGTTTGAAGCGTTGACGCATCTTTGGGCTGGTTGGATGAGTGCACCGAAACAGCACTGCCTTCGTCTTTGTGAAGGGTGAAATCAGATTCACTGTGTAGGCTGAGGTTTAAGAGGTAAGGGCTGACCCGTTGCTGGGCATAGGTTTTGAGCAAAGCCTCTTGTTTGAGTGAGATGTCGGCTGCTGTTAAAGCCGTGGCTGAGTTGCCCTGAGCAACGCCAAAATCTACAAATGATCATCATGATGATTTTTATTGGGGGTAAATTTTTGCTCTACGGTAAGGTACCCCGGCTTGTTGGCAATCACCCACAACGCCTGGAACTCACCAGGGTAAGGAATGCGGTACTCTCCCTCTTTGTCTGTCAGTCTTGTCAGTTCAAATAAGCTATTGTTGGTGAAAACATGCTGTGCGCGCAGGGTAACCGTTGCGTTAGCGACAGGGTTTCCGTCGGTGTCAAACACCTTACCCTGCAGGGTTGGTCTAAATAGGGCTATTCCATCGGATTGTGATGTTACATTCAGATTAACCGATTGAACGAAGGGAAACTTTTTCAGTTCAGATCATTAGGGCTTCTACCTCAACGGCCTCTGAGAAAAACAGCCTGAAAAAGACCTGGCCTCCAGTTGTTTCTTCTGCCTTAACCTGGCTTAAGGGCAAGGGCTCTAAATACTTCTTAAGGGCTAAGGCATCCTCTGGGTAGCGGCTTGAGCTTGCCACAAGCGGTGTGTTTTAGTCTCTTTTTAGCGCTAAGCCAGATTCGCTTTTAAAAAAAAGCGTTAATAGCAAAGGATTGACTCCCTTTGCATTATATTTTTTGATTAAGGCATCTTGTTCAGATGAGAATACTGTGGCTGTGGGGGAGGGTACTGGAGTCGGAGTGCTGGAAGCTTGAGGGGTCTGAGTTCCTACACCTACCTGACAGCTGATGAGGCCCATGAAGGCAAGGGGGAGTAGCCATTGTGATACAGACATATTTATACTTTCTGAAGTAAACCCTTATTTTCTTTTTTTACAAAAGAGATAGCGTTTAGTCTATGCGCTTTTGAGATAAAGTGCAAGCCTTTTGAGATAGGGGGTTAAAATATAAAACGCATAAAAGCTATTCTGATTGGGTATATTAAGAATAAATCCAGAGTATTGCTTTTCTTTACTCATCTATTAGCATCAAAAGGATAAAACATATGGGCTCTATTCGTTCTAACTCGGTCATTGGGCAGGTGGATCAAAGCTTTGACGAAGACGTTAAGATTAAGGCGCATAAGGGGGTTCACACTACCCGTGAAGCTGCCGAAGCACAGGCCAAAAATGTGGCCAAGTCCAAAACCGAAGATGCTGTAGTTACCCGAGAAAATGGCAAGTACCACGTGTACTCCACCAATGAAGTGGGCAAGCTCGATCCCAGCGCGAATAAAACGGGAAATTATCCCATTCATGACATTGACCCCAAAGTGGTGAGCTTTACTGTCACCCCCCGTGGCTACTCTGGTGAAGACCTTGGGCGCGCACCGTTAACAAAAGGGGTGCGTCAGGGGCAAAGTAACGTTTCTTTTCAAGCCACGCGCCAGGAAAATGGCATTGTACACGTCGGAGAGGGCACCAAAGATTTTAGTGAAAACATCGCGAACTTAAACTCCGGGGGCGACAGTGTGCGTATTTACGCTGAGGGAGAAGGCGGAGCACGTTGGGGTGTGGGGGGCGTTGAGTTTGAAGGTGCCTTAGATCTGACCGTAAGCAAAGACGATGATGGCTGGTACACGGTGTCTCGCACGGGACGTCTGGGTGTCTTTGGTACCGCCAGTGCCGGGAGTACGCTCAAGGGAGAAGCGGGTGTGGCGGGGCAGTACAGCGTTGCCTATCGCAGTAAAGATCCTAAAAAAGTTGACGATTATCTGGTGCACATTGCCCGCAATATGCCCGGTTCCGATACCTTCCTGCCCAATCTGAGATCGGGCCCGAATATGAGCAACGCCAAGACGGTGCGTACCAAAATAGGCGAGTTTCAAGCAGAGATTGAAGGCAAAACCAAAATAGGTAATGTGAGTCTCGAAGGCAAAGGTGAGTTTACACTACAAGGCAAAATTGTGGACTATCCCAACGGTAACCACAGTAACGACGATTGGTCCCGTACCTGGTCAGGCTCAGTGGATCTCAAAAACGGGACCGGATTTGGCGTGAAGTTTTCGGGTAGCCATGAAACCTACGTGGTGAACAATAATCCGATTACAGAGAACAACGGGCGCTATAAGAAAATTGATGGAAATGTTGAACTCACTTTTTCAGCGGCAGATGCCGCTAAGTTTACCGGAGGAGATACGGTTAAGTTGTCTGCTGCTCTGGTGGCTTCAGGCGAAGCCCTTGGCTTGACCGGAGACCTGCTCAATGATTATGTGTCCAGTGGTAAAAGCCAGGTATTAAAGTCTGTTGCTGAAGCCGGGCGTCGCACCTCACTAACGGGTCTTGCCAGTACCGGTAATATTACCGTGGGCATTAAGGCTCAGGCCCAGTGGGAAGTGCAAACCCAGGACGGAAAAGCCACCGGAAAACCCGATAAAAGCAAGCCCGATCGATTGCAATATTTTCGCATGGGCAGCACCGCCTCTGTATCGTATAAAGCAGGCTTTGATGCCAAGGTGCTTTACGGAAAAATGGAAGCGGGAGTCCAACAGACCAACCTGGCCGATGTGGTGGTGGGACGCGACGATATTACCTATGTTCAGGGTCTCTTCTTTGAGCAACCTTCGGATTATCAGCGCTTAAAAGGCAAAATAGGCAATCGTTTGATACAAGGAGCTACGCTGGCGCAATGGGAACAGCGCTGGAAGTCTCCGGGGTTTGATCGCAGCACCAGCTAGGCTCCTTTGATCTTTACAGTAGTTTATGCTATGATTTGTTTGTTGACATAGTGTAAACAAAATATCTGTGGGGTCTTTTTTATGTTTGATTTTACTTCTCGTCGCGTGTTCCGCGTTGCTTTGAGCCTGAGCTTTTGTCTTCTGGCGGCCTGCCAGAACGTGACGCAACCCAATCCGTCTAACTCCCCCAGCCCTTCTGCTCGTCCATCAGCTCTGTCTTCAGCTTCGCCAACTTCTAACATCGAAGGGCAACCCCCCGCTATTCCCACCTTCCCTTCTCAGGGAGCTATTCCCGAAGGTCGTCCCGGCGGTGTTCGAGGCGGTTCTGCCGCTGATTTTAGCGCAGGAGCGCCGGTGATGTCAGCGCCTATGGCTGAGACGGGCAGCGCGGATGGAGCGAGCGCTGACCGAGCTGCCGGTGCACCTGCAAAAACCTCTCGCCCGGCCCCCTTTCCTGGTGAGCCGATGCCCATTGAACCGCAGATTCCCCCTGAAGCGGGGCTGCTCACTGCTGGAGAGTGGAACGATAATGCTCACTGGGACTTTTGGCTGAATTTGGGTCAGAACCAGGAATGGTCTCGGAGCATGGGCCTATGGGGCATGAATACCCAACAACGGGTGGAAATAACACTCACGGGACCTGATGGCCCGCTGGCCGACACGCCGGTGATCTTACGCGACGCTCAGAATCAACGGGTTATATTTCAGGCCCGCACCAATAATCAGGGCGTGGCCTATGTTTTTAAAAATTGGATGGCTCAAACAGGGGCTTCATTTGATACCCAGCAAAATACCCAGCAAACAGATGCCCCCAGTAGCGGTTTAGAAATTGTGGTGAATCAGGGACAGGAAAGCTTAACCCACGCTTTAACGGCCAATGAAACTCGCGTCAGCTTACGATCGGAACTGGCTCAGGAGCCTGCCATCAATGCCGATCTCATGTTGGTGGTCGATACCACGGGCTCTATGGGTGATGAGCTAGAGTACCTCAAACAAGAGCTCAAAAACGTTTCCCGTCGTATTGGGGATCTCAGCCGTCAGGATCTCACCCTGCGCCTGTCCACCAACTTTTATCGCGATAACACTGATGAGTATGTGGTGCGCTCGTTTCCCTTTAGTACCGATAGTGACACGGTGGCTACCCAGCTATCTGAGCAGTCTGCTGGCGGGGGCGGTGATTTTCCTGAAGCGGTGGATTACGCGCTTGTGGATGCTATTGATGAACACCAGTGGAGCGATACGGCCAAAGCCCGCTTGTTATTTTTGGTACTCGATGCTCCGGCCCATCAGAGCAGCGATGTGCTGAATCGCTTGCGTACCAGTGTGGAGCGCGCTGCCGCCAAAGGCATTCGTATTATTCCGGTGGCCTCGAGTGGTATCAACAAAGACACCGAGTTTTTGTTGCGCGCCCTTTCGATTACCACCGGAGGCCGCTATGTGTTCTTAACCGATGATAGTGGCATTGGCGGCGGGCATATTGAGCCCACCGTGGGAGATTTCACCGTAGAAAAACTCAATGACCTCATGGTGCGTGTGGCCACCGAGTATATTACGGATGCCAATGTTGATAACCCTTCTGAGCAACAATCCACGTCTGTTGAAAATCAGAACTAAGCCCAATGCCCCTTAGCGATGAATAAGGCTTTGCTCACCCAGCACCGGCTTGAGAATCTCTTTCATAAAGCGGTTTTCAAAGTCATAGCCGGAGAGACGATTGTGGTAATAATAAAGAAGGCGCACATCCTGAATTCTGAGGGTGTCGCCGTCAGCCACCACGACTTCTTTGGAGTAGAACATTTGCAGATAGTGTAGGGCCTCTTTGAGAATTTGCTCTGCGGGTTTGTTGTGCAGGGCAGTGGCCAGGCGCAGCGTTCCTTTTTGCTCTTCTTCGGTCAAAAACTTTTTGAAGCGAGCGAGGGTTTCTACTAGCAGGTGTCTTTGAATACGCGAGTCTTGCCCCCCCACGCGAATGAGCTGGTAAAGATCCAGCTGGGGATTATTGTGCACCAAATGCCCAAAAAGAGCGTAGCTCACCATGTGCGGCGATAAAATGACGTTGTTTTGCAGATAGCTTTGCGCGACGCGTTCTCCGGCTTCACGGGTATATTCCCGATCGCGGTTTTCATCGCGGGTGACTTCGCCTTGCCAATTTTTGACGTAGCGACTGGGGTCCACCACGCGGCCCTGATCGTCGTAAGACACGCCTTCTTCATCGACGCGGTTACCAAAAATATCTAAGGGTGGGCCGTAGCGAATAAACATGCTGCCATCAAGATCCAGGGTTTTTTTGAGGTAGGTAAAGGTTTTGGTGAACTTTGATGATTCATCGTCTTCAATAATATAGCGGGATTGGCCCTGCTCTTTGAGGTAGTCGTCAATGAGCGTCTCGGCTTCTAAGGTCACGTAATAGTTAATGGTCATGGGCACCAGATAAATATTGGGTTTGGGCTTGTTGTTGATTAAATTGTTCACATAAGCTTCTATGCCGGTGCCCATTAGCCCGAGCTTGAGCTTTTGCTCAATACGACCGGAGCGACTGCGGGTGCCGCCAGGAAAAAACAGGCTGTGAAAGCCCCGCTCCAAAATCACCAGCGAATAGGTTTTTAAAGCGGTCTTGTAGGCCTCGTGCTTTAAGCGGCGATCGAGGCGGTAAGCGCCTAGATTATGCATGAAAAAGCTGAGCACGGGGTTGGTGAAGAGGTTTTTACCCGCCCCGTAAGTGACCGGCGGAAGCCCTGAGCAAAAGGCCGAAAAGCCGGCGACCATGGAGTCCATATTGCTGCTATGGGTGGGCACTAAGATAATGGTGCCTTTGTCAGAGAGTTTGCGCGCGGTTTCGACATGGCCTTCGATCATGACCTTTTCTTGAAAGGTATTGCGCTTTTTAAGGCTGAGTTGGGGATCGAGTAAAAGCCCAAGAATATAGGGCACCATGCTGGTGGCAAAGCGGTATACCCTGGGGTCAAAACGGCCAATAATGTCTTCGACGTATTCCGTGCTCAGCTCTAAAAGCAACTGCTGTTGTTTTTCGGGCGCCGTTTTGTTAAGACTGCGGTAAATATTCTGCCAATAGTCCACTTTGGGGTGTTTTTTGTATAAGCGCAAGAGCTCTTTGTAAGCGGCTTCGTTTAAGATTTGCTCAGCGCTATGGTCTTCTAAAAGCCTTTGGACCGAGCGCTCACTCACTTCCCGAATGATATCGGCTTTGTTTTCCTGCATCTGGAAAATAGGGGAGTTTTCGTTCATTTTAACGGTCGGCCTCGTCACTGGTAAATTTGCACTCATCATACCACCGTGATCTGGCACATTCTAGACGCAGCGAGTCAATTTTCATGTATTAAAAATTGATTAAAAACGCGACACATAGATGCAAAATATCCTGGGCTTTGCGTATGCTAAGTTTATGTTTTTTCAATGGCGTGTGTTTTTACTCGGTAGCTTATTTCTACTGGGAGCCTGTGGTGTCCCTGGTGTTGAAGGGCCTGAGGTTTCTCAGGATACCTTTGTGGTGGATCGCGATACAGGAGTATCAGAGACCGAAGATCTACCGCGTTATCTGGTGGCTTTTTACGATGGAGTCCCCGATTGGATTCAACCCTACGTGGTGCGCAAGGTCATGGAAAAATACCATTTGTACATTATTCAGCCGCCCGACGCTGATTTTGTGGTCCGTGTCAAAGCCGATGCCGGTGTGCGCTTTTGCGAGGCAGAAAAACAGTACAAAACACCCATTATACAAGCGCAGCCGCTGTCTCAATTACAATTAGACAGCCTGAGTCGTCACCGTCATTTTAAGGCGCAGTTTGTGCCCGACGATGAGGCCTATGACCTGCAGTGGAATATGCGGGCCATCGGTATGGAAAAAGCCTGGGATCTGCGCAAAGACGCGCAAGATATTGTGGTGGCGGTCATTGATTCTGGCGTAGACCCCGATCACCCGGACCTTCAAGGCAATCTTTTGCCCTTAGAAGATATCTGGGGCGAGTTCTCTGGCAGCGATCGCTTGCTCAATCGTCGCACCCGAGAGATTTTTGACTTTGCGGGGCGCGACGGCAATGGCCACGGCACCCATGTTGCCGGCGTGATTGGGGCGATTCTTAACAATAACGAGGGGGTGGCTGGTATTGCCGGGCAGAAAGTGAAAATTTTGCCCATTAAGGTCACCAATCTTCAGGGTGAAACCAGCGCTGCTTTACTGGTAGAGGCCATTCTGCGCGCCATTGATAAAAAAGCGCGGGTGATCAATATGAGTATTGGTGCTGTGGGTGCTGATCAGGGTATTTCGCGCGGACTCTCATTGGCTTTAGATGCAGCACGTCAGCAGGGTATTGTCATCGTGGCAGCCTCGGGCAACGAGAGCGATCGCGCAAGCAATACGGTGGCTAACGTGTCATTACCGGCTGCTTATCCGGGGGTTGTTTCTGTGGGGGCTTTTTTAGAAGATGGCACCCTGGCCAATTACTCTAACGGAGGAGATACTCTGGATATTTTGGCGCCGGGTGGCAACGGTGGTTTTGGGCGAAGCGGGTTTCCGGTGGTGTCCACGTGGCCCACTTACCCGGCTTTTGAGTTTCTTACCAATCGTGTCACCACTTTAAGCTATGCGGGTATTTCAGGTACTTCGATGGCCACCCCCCACGTGTCTGCTGTCGCGGCCTTAATTTTAGCCCAGGAGCCTGAGTTGACGCCCCAACAGGTGCGTTCTCGCCTGATTGCCACCGCCACCGATTTTGGTCCTGTAGGGTTTGATGCGGATTCTGGTTACGGCCTTTTGAATGCCGAAAAAGCCCTGGTGGCCAGAGGCGACGGCTCCCGTTTATAAGCATGGCAAACGGGGCTTCGGGCACTCTATTCTCTCGCATATCTAGTATGTCTAGCATGTTCCTGAGGACTCTCCTGGTGCTGCTATACGCCATCAGCCTGTTATCGTGTCAGAAGCCTTCGGTGGTATCAGGTGCCACAAATCCTGTCACGGCTGGGTCTATTGCTCCCGGCTTAACGCTCTACCTTACCGATGCTGCTGACGTCCCGCAGACCGGCTTGAATGTCTCATGGCGCCCGGTTTTTGCCGAGCCAGATTCTGCGCTCGGTGGATCCGCTCTTACCGATAACCAGGGGCGTTTGTTGGTGTCGTCTTTGCTACCCGGGGTTCGCTATCTTTTTTCTACGGTATTCTCTGACAGCACGGTTCAACAGTGGTACAGGGCTCCCAGCTTAACCGGTGCATTGATGGCTGATGCGGAGACTGCTGATGCGTACACGACTGATGCTGATTCATGGCAGTGGGTGCTCCACAAAGATCGCCTTCAAGAGGATTCGCCCCATCATAATAGCGAACCCTTAAAACCTCAGCGGTTGCACTATCTTTTGGGGGCGGCGCCTACTTTTAAGTCTGCGCTGGCTGTGGCTGCTGAGGAGATGCAAACCTTGCCTTTAAATCTGAGCGATTTGCGCCCGTTATCGGACCTGGTGTGGTGGGTTAGTGGTGACTTTGAGGCAGATCCCGGTTTACTTACTGCAGCCGCGGTAGAGGCCCTTGAAGCCTTTGTCTTTAAAGGCGGACGGCTGGTTATTAATGGAGAATGGGCGGGGATGCAGAGCGTACTACGGCAGCCGACTCAGGCCCTGGGACGACGTCTGGGGGTTATGGTTTCTCAAGACAGCCTGGCGCAAACAGAGTCCACGCTAACGATTGAGAATATTCATCGCCACTGGCTCACCGACGGCGTACAAACCCTTGTGCTGTCCCGCTCGGGAAGTGTTCGCGTGTATAATCCTAAAACCGCTCGGGAGCTGGCCTTTGCCGGTGCAGAACACTACCGTATTGCTGGTCTTAGCGAGCAGCACACGGTGCTGGCTACTGTCGCCTATGGTCAGGGAACGATCATTGCCGTGGGCGATAGCTCGCTGTGGAGCGAAGGGTTGTTTTACGAAAAAGACAATCGTCGGCTGTGGGAAAACATCTTAAATTTTTCTAAAGAAGCCTCTGAAGACGCAAGTGTGAAGCAGCCTTGAGCGATAAAGAGATCAGGACTTAATCTCAATATTCAACACCAAGAAAGTTATGCCATCGCCGTATGAAAATAAGACCCGCTTCCGCCCCTCAAAATCCTCCCGTGACTCCACCTGGTGTTGCATCCCCATCGCCCGTTGTCTTGTCACCAGACGCTCATTCGGGTCCGGTGAGTGATCACTTTCAGCAAGCGCTCGCCGACAATACCCGCACCGCTCGCGCGTTGGCCTCGGTCAGTTTTGCGGCGGAAACCAAAGGCGTTGCGCCTGCGGACTGGGGCACGGTAAGCGTTGAAGACCGTCAGCAAAACCTTAAGGCTTTACAAGGTCTGGCCCATCGTTTGCGCGATCAGGGCATGCCCGGTGTTGAGATCTGGGGAGCACTTCGCAGTGAAGCGGTGGCTCGCTACGCCAGTACAGACGCTTCGCCGCAGCGTCAGGCTGACTTTGTCATGCAGGATATTGCGCTGGTCACGGTAGGCAAAGACGCGCTGAAGTATTTAGAGCAATACGAAGGCCTTCCCCGAATCGGAAAAATCGATCCTATGGTCGACATCTTTCAGAGCGATTGGAGCGCGTTGGGCGTGCCTCCTGCCGATAAAAACTGGGAAGCCGTTGGCTGGGCGGGCAACGATCTGGATACCCATACGGGCAAGGACTTTCGCCCTGAAATTAACGATAAAACCAAAAATCAAATTTTTCATACCATGTTCTATGAAATGATGGGCTATGTCACCCAGGATGATCTTTTGATTCGCGCCGGAAGCATTGTGCATGAAGTGCGCGATGGCGTCGCTGATGGCGGACTGAGTACTGAAGACCATAATGCGTCTTATGTGGGAACGGCTATGGGCAAAGCGTTTCGCCAGATGCGGGACGGCAAGCATACCGAGCAAGCTCTGAAACAGTGGGGCGCTTTAACCCTGGCGGGCTACGGTAAAGGTGGTGGACCAGAAGTCCGGGCGGGTAAAGCCAGTCCAGAAGCACAGCAGGTGCATACGCAAATGACTCAAAAGTTGAGTAATAAAAGTATTTTATGGCGTACTGAAAACTTGTTTATTCAGGGTGTAGATCAATTGAATATTGGCTATCAACGCCTCAAAAACCTGTTTTAGGGGGTGATCACTTCAGTGTCTAAAGTACCGAAACACAGCCCTGAGAAGCTCTGTCATGACAGCATCTTTAAATACTTGTTACCCCGTACACTGTTGCAGGCGGCGAAAAAACAGGTGCTGCAAACCCTCGGAGACCGAACCGTTATTTTTCAGGAAAACAGTCTCTCTGAAGACAGCGTCGAACTCTATGTTATTGCTGTGGCACTTACGCCTTCACAACAGCAGGCATTGGCCGATTTACAGCGCAACGAAGTGCTCGTTCAAAAAATAGCGCGTTCTGCTTTTAGTGCCAATCAATTTCAATTTGGTGAAATCACGGGGACTGCTGAGCAAGCTGAAACCTGAAATCATGTTAAAAAAACCGTTAAAATGGGTAAGAGAAGAACACAGAGGATTTTATTAATGGCAAATTTAAATGTGAGTGTAGGCAATGTCGGTCCCAGTGGTAGCGACGTTCGCAATTTTGAGGCTTCACCGAAGCCCTTAGAAACCAATATTTTAGGCATCAACTTTGACACCAGCAACGATTATACAGTGCCGCTTAAATTTGGCAAGGATCAAACAGTCTTTATTACGCCAACACAAGCCCAGGCCATGAAGCTTGTAGCCGTCAGTGCACGCACCAACGAAATGCTTAACGGCAACGATTCGGTGTCGGTAAACATCAACGGTCAGTCTTTTTCCATCAGTGCTGCAGAAATGGTTAAACAGCTCCCTTAATCAAAGGGAGTCTGCCTCTAGCGATCTGCTGGGCCGGGTCTTACCGGGTCTTATATGTGCGACTTAGGCGCTGGCGGTCTCTGGCATGGGGATTGCATGAGGCCTTGCCAACAGTCGATCGATATAGGCTTTAATGACAGGAAGCTCTTCGCTCTGGCCAAATAATCGACGCCAGATAAACACTGAGCCTATCAAAATATCCGCCATGCTAAAGTTTTCGCCCAAAAGATAAGGCCCTTCGCCAATCGCTTCGGCCACGAGGCTTTGGGCTTGCTCAAAGGAAGTCCACCCTCTGGATGCTGAGGCCTCCTGATTTAAAAAAGTGTCTCCCATGGCGGGTTCGAGCTGACTGGTGGCATACACGACCAGGGTTAAATATTTGCCCCGCTGCGGACTGTCGATGGCGGGAGCCAATCCTGCTTCAGGGAAGCGATCGCCGAGATAAAGCCCAATAGCGCTGCTTTCAAACAGTGTCTGCTCACCCTCCACAATGACTGGAAGCTTACCTGAAGGGTTCAACGCCAAAAATTCTGGTGTTTTATTCTCTCCTGCTTTAAAATCCACAGATTCAAGCACATACTCTGCACCACATTCATCTAACATCCACTTGGTGATACTGGCCCGACTCTGGGGGTTGTAATAAAGTTTGATCATTAAAAAGCACCTTTACGCATTGTTGTATAATTTAAGCATGTAAAAACATACAGTAAAGTATACAGTGGGTGTCGCTAAAAAGCGAGACTGCGCCACTGCTTTTTTTGCGTATTCACCACGACAAGATCGCAGTCACGGGCTTCAAATCCGGGAGTAAAGGCTGTGACGTAATCTCGAAGGGCCTCGGCACCCATGATCCAGAGTGATGTTTCGGAGGGGGCATGCGAGGGTACAGCGTTGGTACTGGATTCCAGGGTAAGCCCGTGGCGGGTGACAAAGGGCATAAAAATATGTTGGGCCCATGAGTGCTGCTCTTTGGGAACGGCTTGCGCGGTGTGTGTATTTAGGTAGACATGGGCTAAGCCCAGGCGATCCAAGCTTTTAGACAGCCCCTTTTGTCATTTATACCAGCACCGCTTCGCCCACATCCATTACATTTAGCGCGGACTCGGCTGTTAAAGGGCGACCCTCGGGTACAAACAGGTTCACGTTTTCATCGCCAAGGTGCTTACGCAAGCGCTCTAAAAGCGCAGGTTCGGGCTTGACCCAAAAGTCTACCCCCACGGCTACCATTTCTCCGGGATGGCTGGCCGCCTTGAGCATCACGGGGGTTTCTCCCTGAAACTCCTGGAGCGCATAACGCACAGCCGTCAACTCTTTGAGATCAAAATGGGGGAAGGTCAGGGTTAAGATGCTAAGATCGCGCATGGGGTAAGCGGCGTCTAAAATCAGCGAGGTGCTGTCGTTGTCATCTCGGCGCTCTCCCACTTTGCCTTTAATCAAGAGGCGATCTTCACTCAAAACAATTTCTTTGCATTTTTCGTAAGTGCGTGGAAACACCACCACTTCAATGGGGCCAGTGAGATCTTCGAAGTTCATGATCAACATATGCGCCCCTTTTTTGGTAATCACCGGACGGCGACCCATGACAATACCGGCAATGGCGGTTTCTCGGCCCGACTCAATATCCTGTAGTTCAATGGCGCTATGGCGTGAAAAGGCCTCAACCATTTCGGCCTCTTTATCTAAGGGGTGTCCGCTGACATAAAGTCCAATGGCTTCTTTTTCAAAATTCAATTTTTCTTCCCAGGGGTACTCTTCGGCCTTTTCCATTTCGGGCTCCTGGCTGAAGGCCTCATCTTCTTCGGCCAGATCAAACAGACTGGTTTGTCCATTGCTTTTTTGCTTTTGCGCCTGGGCCGACAGCGCCACCATGGTGGCCAGATTGGCCATGAGTTCCTGGCGGTTGTCGTGCACGCTGGTAAAGGCGCCGGCCTTGATTAAGCTTTCGATGGCTCGCTTGTTGACCACCCGCAAATCAACGCGGGAGCAGAAATCATAGAGCGACTTAAACGCTCCGCCTTCGGCACGCACTTCAAGCACGTTATCAATGGCGCCTGATCCCAGGTTTTTAATCGCTCCGAGGCCAAAGCGGATATTTTTGGTATCTACGCTAAAGCTATTGAGGCTTTCGTTGACGTCGGGTGCCAAAATGCTAATGTTCATGCGGCGGGCTTCGGCGACGTAAATAGGCACTTTGTCCTGGGTGCCCATGACGCTAGAAATCAGGGCCGCCATATAAGCCACCGGGTAGTTGGCTTTTAGATAAGCGGTTTGATAGGCCACGTAACCATAGGCTGCCGAGTGACTCTTGTTAAAACCGTATTTTGCAAATTCTTCCATGACGCTAAAGAGCTCTTCAGAGACCTTATCGGGAATTTCTTTATCGCGGGCGCCCACAATAAATTTTTCACGCATTTTAGCCATGACGTCGAGCAGTTTTTTACCCATGGCTTTTCGCAGGGTATCGGCTTCACCTGGTGTAAAGCCGGCCACTGCGCGCGAAATCTGCATGATTTGTTCCTGGTAAAGAATCAAACCATAGGTGTCTTTGAGAATTGACTCTAGCAGTACGGTGAGCTTGTCGTGGTAATACGAAATTTCCTGGCGGCCAAATTTGCGCTCTACAAAGTCCACGTCCATGCCGCTGCCCAGCGGACCGGGCCGGTAGAGCGCCACCAACGCGATAATATCTTCAATATTATCGGGCATCAGGCGGCGCACCAGTTTTTGCATGCCCGAAGACTCGAGCTGAAACACGCCCACGGTGTAGCCTGATGAGAGCAACTCATAAGACTTTTTATCGTCCACCGGAATTTTACTCATATCCAGCTCAATGCCCCGTGAGCTTTTGAGAATGTCGATGGTTTTAGAAATCATGGTGAGGTTGCGCAGACCCAAAAAGTCCATTTTGAGCAAGCCCACTTCTTCGACTTCGTCTTTGGTGTACTGGGTAATTAGCTTGCCATCTTCTGAGCGCAGGGGAACCGTCTGATCGAGGGGATCACGGGCGATAACAACACCGGCCGCGTGCACGCCCACCTGACGGGCCACCCCTTCAAGCTTGAGGGCGTAGTCAATGAGTTTACGCACTTCGGGGTTCTTTTTCATTTCGCCGTGAAGCTCAGAGCCATCGCCCACATGATCAATGAGTTTGGTGCCGGGTTTGGTGGGTAGCATTTTGGCCAGGCGATCGGCCTCACTGGGTGCAAAACTCAGGGTGCGGGCGACATCTCGCAGCACCATTTTGGCCCCCAGCGTCCCGATGGTGAGAATCTGGGCGACTTTTTCGGCTCCATATTTACGGGTTACATACTGAATAACTTCTTCACGCCGTTCAATACAAAAGTCAATATCCACATCGGGCATACTGATACGGTCTGGGTTTAAAAAGCGCTCAAACAGCAGCTGGTAACGCAAGGGGTCAATGTCGGTAATGCCGAGCGCGTAAGCGACAATAGAGCCCGCAGCAGAGCCCCGTCCAGGGCCGACTGCAATGCCCTGTTGACGGGCATAATTCATAAAATCCCAGACAATTAAAAAGTAAGAGCAAAAGCCCATGCGTTCAATAACGCCCATTTCAAACTCCGCCCGTTCGCGAATTTCGTCGGTGAGGGTTTCGTAGCGCCAGGTAAGGCCTTTCCAGGTCAGCTCGCGCATATAGGTTTCTTCGTTATGACCGGCAGGCACATCGTAAATGGGCAGGGTGTAGTTGCCCAGCTCAATAATGACATGGCATTTGTCGGCAATTTCGAGGGTATTGGTCAGGGCTTCGGGTACGTCTTTAAACAGCTCGTACATCTCTTCGGAAGACTTAAGGTAATAGTCAGGGCCACCGGGATAACGGTAGCGGGCGGGATCGTCGAGGGTTTTACCGTCTTTGATACACAAGATAATCTCGTGAAGCTGAGCATCTTCGCGGTGCAGGTAGTGCACATCGTTGGTGGCCACCACGGGAATATCTAAGTCTTTAGAGATTTGCAGCAGTTCCCGGTTGATCTTCTTTTGCGGTGGAATACGGTGGTCTTGTAACTCTAAATAAAAGTCAAAGCGCTCCTTGTACCAGCTGGCCAATTGGCGTGCCCCCGCTATGTCCCCCTTCATGAGTTTATTCGGGATTTCGCCACTCATGCCTGCCGACATGGCAATCAGACCGTCGGCATACTTCTCAAGAATTTCGTGATCCACACGCGGTATATAATAAAAGCCTTCAATGTGAGACAAACTCACCAGTTTCAACAGGTTTTGGTAGCCCTGATTGTTTTTGGCAAGCAGGGTTAAGCGTTGACCATCTTCTGCTGAGCGTCGCCCGCCCCGCTGCTCTCGCCCGCGCGGGTTCACAAAAACTTCACAGCCAATAATCGGTTTAATCCCTGCTTTTTTGCAGCGCTTATAAAAGTCTAAGGCCCCGTACATGACGCCACTGTCGGTAATCGCCAGGGCGGGCATATTGAGCTCCTGAGCGCGGGCAATCAGCTGGGGAATACGGTTCGTAGAGTCGAGTAGAGAAAATTCGGTGTGTACGTTGAGATGGACAAAAGCAGGTGCTGTCATGGGACCTCTTTGGGGGGTGAGCTTGATTGTATTGTACCGAAATTCAGGGGGCAAAGTAAGCGCAAATGGAGCCTATTCTACTGTAGCTCTCTGTCACTTCTCTGCCATACTGTTTCCATGCAAATGCTTCTGCCCCGTATTCGTCTGTTTCACAATCCCCATTATTTACGCTATTGGTGCGCGCTGCTGGTGAGCAATCTGGGCAACTGGATGCAAACGGCTGCTATGGGCTGGCTGGTGCTTCAAATTTCGGGGTCTGCTGAAGCACTGGGTTGGGTGCTGGGCGTTCGCTTTTTGCCCTCGCTTTTTTTGTCTTTGCCAGCCGGGGTACTGGCCGATCGCTATCCGCGCCGACGTATTGTTTTGCTCATGCAGAGCCTGATGATGGTCCTGGCTTTTTTGACCGCAGCACTGGTGGCCAGTGATCGTCTGGTGTATCTACATTTACTCATCATCTCTTGTGTTCAGGGCATTTTAGGGGCGCTTGATTTACCCGCCCGAGAGGCGCTCGTGGTCGAACTCGTCCGTAAGCCAGAGTATTCTGAAGCGGTATCTTTGAATGCCTTAACTTTTAATCTGTCACGTTTGGTGGGCCCTGCTGTGGCCGGTTTGTGTATTGCGGCCTGGGGCATCTCCTGGGCCTTTTTGATTAATGCGCTGACCTTTGTTCCGTTTGTGATGACTTTAATATTATTGCCTGGGTTTACTGGGTCTACACCCGCTAAACACAGCAGCTCTACAGGAATCTGGGAAGGTTTATCTTATGCCCGCACCCATCCGGTGGCGCGGCGATTGTTTTTTTTGCTGGGGTGGGTGTCGCTGTTTGGTTTGAATTTCGACACCCTGATCCCCGCTTATGCCAACCTGGAGCTGGGCCTTGATGCCACCGGATACGGTTTTTTAATGGCTGCCCTGGGCTTCGGCGCACTGGCGGGCTCCGTCTGGCAAATTGTGTCTCCGGCAGCGCGACCGGGTCGGGGATTGAGGGCAGCGCTGGCATTGGCCTGTTTTCATTTATTACTGGGGTTGCCGCTCAATTTAGGCAGCGTGGCTGCCGTGTGGCTGGGCTGTGGCTTTTCGATGGTGACCCTTATGATCAACGTCGATGCGTCGCTGCAAACTCTGGTGCCCGATCACTTGCGGGGCCGGATGATGGCGATTCACTCTATGGTTTTATTGGGTGCTGCGCCTGTGGGGGCATGGTTGAGTGGTTATCTCTTTGATCACGCGGGCGGCCGTATGGCACCTGCTCTCATGGGTTTACTTACCCTGATCGGGCTCTTGCCTTTTTTAAGAGCGCGTTTGCCAGAAGAGGTGGGGCTGTTAGAAGAAGCCGACCTGTTAGAGGAAAAAATAGTGGGAACTTTTTAATCACCGCATGAATTTAAGCGTTGTGTGCGTGATGGGATTGACGATCTAAACACGTTAGCGCCGCTTTTTGCTAAAAAAAAAGAGCATAGCCCCTATGATGAGAAGCACGCCCAGAAACAGCAGTGGAAAGATCTTGCGGAAGAATCCGATTTCCTTACGCACCTGCTTGAAATTGCCCTGATAAGCCAGTGTCGCATTTATTTTTCGCGGCCCTTCTGTCGGAATCACTCCGAGACTGCCGTAGACGGTAAGTTTGGTAAAGGCTGTGTATCCGCGCAGGCGATACGCGTTACCGTCCTCCAATTCGCGGCTCTTGCCCATGGGACAGTCCTGACTCAGGGTCAGCAGTACAGGCACATCATCGACATAGGCGTTAAGGGGCTGATTGAAAGCTTGCATTTGGCTCCAACTTCGGCCATTGCTGCTCTGGCTGGCGCGTTCGCGGCAGGCAAAGATATATTCGCCCTTTAGTTTCGGGTTCTGGTCGCTAAGCACAGTCTCTAACAGAAGCTGGCTGCCCGCCGGTGCCGATGCGACCTGCGCCGCTGAACTCAGCTCATTTTCAAACAGCGGATCTGTGGATTGGAGAAATAGGCCAAAAATCCAGTAAAAAGCAATACCTACAGTGATTGAGCCCAGACCTGTAAAGACTTGGGAAAAGCGCATCTCATTACCTCCTGAGGGTCAGTTAAAGCCTTTCTTTGCGTTTCATACCCTGGTGGTTTGCCTGCGCCGCCACCACAGCGCTAAAGCCAGGCCCGAAATCAGGTGCCATACGCCCCACCAGGCGGTAATGAGGGCCATACCGCCGAGACCGTCAAAAAAGTTGAAGATCAGAATCAGGCCAAAGCCCGCATTTTGAATGCCCACCTCAAAGGACACGGCCTGGGCATCGGCCTGACTTAAGCGGGTCAGCCGCGACATGCTATAGCCCAGAGTCAGAGCCACGGCGTTGACAATAAACACCACGCCTGCGGCAAGACCAATATATTGTAAAAAATAGCCAAAGTTGTTTTTTAGGGCGAGCACAATCACCACGCCCAAAAAGATTAACGACAGGCTTTGTAGTGGTTTTTTAAGCTTTTGACTTAAGCCGGGTCGGTAGTGCTGAAAGGCCATACCCGCCGCCAGTGGCAGAATTAAAATACTAAACACGGTCGTTAGCACCTGCCAGGGATCAATGGAGATGCTTTTGAGCAAGGGTGCAGTGTGAGGATTAAGCTGCCCCCAGAAACCAATATTAAAGGGAGTCATGACAATTGATGCCAGCGTAGAAATCGAAGACATGGTTACCGAAAGGGCCGTATTACCCCCGGAGAAGTGGGTCAAAAAATTCGAGAAATTGCCGCCGGGACAGGCCGCCACCAGGATGACGCCCAGGGCAATACCCGGAGCTACTGGAAAAAACAAATCCAGCAGCAGGGTCAGCCCGCAGGCAATCGCCGGGAGCAAAACGAACTGGCAGCAGAGGCCAATTAAAGGCGCTTTGGGAGTGGCAAACACGGCCTTAAAGTCTCGCCAGTGAATGTCTAAAGCCACACCAAACATAATAATGGCAATCACCCAGTTGAGGGCCTGGAGGCTTTCGGGGCTAAAGTTTAAACGAACCGCATCAATATCCACCCACTAGACCTTCAGGCTTGCATTAACGCTTGCGTTGACGCGCACCAGGCGACCAGGGTGTTGCCCTGTGAGTTCACCATTCTGGGCAATCATCTGGCCATTGACCAGGGTGGCCACATAGCCTTTGGCGCCCTGTAGTAAGCGTTTACCGCCAGCGGGCAGATCAGGTACCAGCACCGGTGGTAACAATTGCAATTGCTCAAAATCAATAATATTAAGATCGGCTTTTTGACCCACCGCTAAAGTGCCGCGATCGTTCAAGCCAATATACCGGGCGGTGTCGTGGGTTTGCATTTTGACCACCTGTTCGAGGCTAAACTTATCGCCTTCGCGATCTCTGGCCCAATGGCTCAACATAAAGGTGGGAAAGCTCGCGTCACAGATGGTTCCCACATGGGCACCCCCGTCGCCTAAACCGGGCAGCGCTAAGGGGTGGCTGAGCATGGTGTAGAGATTGTCGAGGTTGCCGTCGATATAGTTATAAAGCGGGAAGTAAATCAGCGCGTGACCGTCGTCTTCTAACAAAGCATCGTAAAGGCCGCTTAACACGCTCTCTCCCTGCATTTTGGCTTTGGCCCCAATACTGTCTTTAAACTGCGGTTCGTAATCGGGGGTTTCACCGAGGGTAAACATGCGCATGCCCAGCTGTTCAATCTGAGACAACAACAAATCCGCCAGGGGCGGAATAGAACTACCATCACCCGCCATGGGCTCGCTTTTTTCGGTGAGCATTTGGGCTTTGACTTCGGGCTGGCGCAAGTGGGCGACCCGCTCGGCTAAAGGCAGGTGGCTCACCGCTTTATAACTGGGGAAGCCCATAAAGGGTTGAAAGGTGGTTTCAAAGCCCAGCAATACGCCAATGGCGCGGGCCCCCACCTGAAAACGAAAGGGCAGTCCTTTGGCGTCAGCCGCTTCAGCCCGCTCCATAATCCACTTCCACTGATTCGGGGACTGATCCCGCTGCATCAAAGACACCGAGACGGGGCGCTGAGCGGCTTCGGCCATTTTTTCGATGAGTTCAAACTCGCGGCTGAAGGCCTGATCGCCTTCTGGCATGTCAAAGTCACTGACGGCCTGAATGACCCCGTGATCCAGGTCTTTAAAGACCGACGCTAAGCCTGTCAGCTCAGCAACCTGGGCCTGCGCTGCGGGGGTATGCGCCCCGGTGGCTGACCGGTGATTGTCGCTGCGACCGGTAGAAAATCCGACGGCTCCTGCTTTCATGCCTTCTCGCAGAAGGTCCTGCATTTGCGTAATATCTTCAGCAGTGGCGGGCTGATCGTAGGTGGCTCTCTCGCCCATGACGTAGACCCGTAGCGGATCGTGGGTCATTTGCACGCAAAAGTCGATACTGTGGGGCAGGGCATCTAAAGCGTCCATGTACTCCGGGAAGCTCTCCCAGTTCCACGGAAGGCCTTCAGCCAGGGCAGAGCCCGGAATATCTTCGACGCCTTCCATCAGGGCAATGAGCCGATCGTGGTCTTCAGGGCGACAGGGGGCAAACCCCACCCCACAAGAGCCTAAAACAGCGGTGGTGACCCCGTGTAGAGAAGAGGGGGCGAAGTCACTGTCCCAACTGGCCTGACCGTCGTAGTGGGTGTGAATATCCACAAAGCCCGGTGTAATGATTTTGCCGTGGGCTTCCAGCGTGGTTTCGGCGGGCTCTGGCACGTTGCCAATGGCGACAATTTTACCGTTCTGAATGCCAATGTCTCCGGTATAGCGGGGCTGACCGGTGCCGTCCACCAGTGTGCCTCCAATAATTTTAAGATCGTACATGAATAAATCCCCTTTTGGGCTGCTTAGCGGCTTTTTTGCTTGTTTTCAGTGTAGGGGATTGCTGCAATCTTGTAAATAGTCGCTCAGCTGCTCTTGTTTGTCGCTCTGCTTGCTACACTGTACCGGAGCCCTAAACGATAAAAGGATTGTTATTTTGATGGATCGTATCCGTATGACAGAAGCGCAGTTATCCGCATGTTTTGACAGCGGCACGTTTCATCGAGGCAAAGCGTATTTTAAGGCCGGACACGTTAAGCAGCTTGAGGTCAAAGGACAGGAGCGCGACACCATTCGTTTACAGGGAAAAGTTAGCAATGGTCGCGGGCGCAGCTATACCACCTTTGTAACCCTTTCCCATCGACAACGGGACGATCTTTTGAATGGCAACTGTAGCTGTCCAGTGGGCTTTAATTGTAAGCATAGTGTCGCGTTGGCTCTGACCTGGCTGGAACAGTCTGCGACCCGCTCTGATCGAGATGATGGGCCCGATCGGTCTATTAGTCCTGATCAATGGCTGCAGCATTTGCAGGCTCTCACGCAAACTGCGATTGAGCCATCAGATCTTACCGCTCAAAGTGACGTCCACGGGGCTGCAAAACCCCAACTTTTTTTTGAGTTGTCGCTTAATTCAGAACAGACATTAACGCTTTCTATCGCTCAGTACCGGCTGTTAAAAAACGGAGATTATGGCAAGCCTTATTATTTTAAACCCTTTGACTTTTCGCCGGGGAGCCGAGCCATTGGAGCCCTTGATGAGGCCGTTTTTTTGTTGGCCAAAGAATGGGTGCCTTTTTTAGAGCAGAGCTGGTCATCGGAGCGGACTTTTCTTTTTAAAGGAAGCATTGCCTGGGGTGTATTACAAAGCCTTTTAAAAACAGAGCGCTGCGTGTATCAAACGCTCTCTCAACCCATGGCCCTCGGCGAAGATCGCACCGTCCTCCCCTATTGGGAAGAAACCCCTCAACAAAAGTACCGCTTGCTCCTGGGCTTATCCCAGGGGCGCGGACCATTGCTCACTTTGAGTGAAGGGTGCAGCGTGTATTTAGATCTTGCCCAGGGGCTGATAGGGCGCGTCGAGGAACGCCTGTCTCCAGCACAACAATCCCTCTTATCTCATGCGCCTGTTTTGAGCCTTGAGCATTTGCTAAAAGCAGGCCCTTATCTCCAGCAATTATGGCCGGGCATGACTTTGCCTGATACCCTGAAAGACACGCAGCTTGAAGTCATTGAGAACGTGTCTCCTGTGCCCGAAATCCTCTTAGAAACCCAGGCTCTGGGCGAGCATCGCGGCAAGGTGCGCTTTAATTACGAAGGCGTCTGGGTTTCCGCCGATGAAGCACCCCAACCCGTGGTGGTTCAAGACGGATTTGTGTATCAGGTGCACCGGGATCTGGCTCAGGAGCAGGAGGCTTTAGCGGCCTTGCAGGAGGCCGGGTTAAGGCCTGACGGCCAGGGTTTGTGGCACCCTGAAGCGGCAGATGCCCATGAGATGGCGGAGCATTGGCTTCACTTTCTGCGGGAAAATACCCACTGGGAAATTTATGATGAAGCCTTTGATTTTAAAGTCTTGGCCCCCGATGCGTGGCAAGGCGAAATTCGGCAAACGGGACAGGATGTCGGCTCTGATTGGTTTCAATTGGATTTGGGCATTGAGGTAGAGGGAAACCATTACGATCTTCGTCCTTTTTTAATCCAGCTGCTGCAGCGTTATCCCGGAGACAGTTGGCAACGGGCGCTGAGCGAGCGCCAGGAGGTATTGCTACGCTTGCCCGGAGCTTCTGGGCATTGGTTGGCTTTAGACAGTGAGCGGGTGGCTCTGATGCTCAAAACGCTACTGTCTATTTATGATCAGGAAAGTCTGGGAACAGAGCAGCCTTTAAAGCTGGGCTTTTTTGACGCCCTCAGTTTAGATGCTTTACTGGGACTTGAGGATTTAGCGTGGCTGGGTGCAGAGGCTCTGAAAACCTTAACACATCAGTTAAAACATTTTGATCAGGTACTTGCCGTGCCCCCGCCGAAGGGCCTGCAAGCCACCCTACGTTCTTATCAGCAGGTGGGTTTAAACTGGTTGCAGTTTTTGCGTCAGTTTGGATTCCACGGCATTTTGGCCGATGATATGGGCCTGGGTAAAACCCTGCAGACGCTGAGCCACTTATTGGTGGAGAAGCAAGCGGGGCGTTTGGGGCAAGCCTTGATTGTGGCCCCGACTTCTGTGGTCACCAATTGGCAGCGAGAAGCAGAGCGATTTTGCCCTGAGCTGCGTGTGATCTGTTTTTCGGGCGCAAATCGAGAGTTTGATGCTTTAAAATCCTGTGATCTTGTGATTACCTCTTATGCCCTGTGGCGGCGAGATAGTGAACGACACCGGCAAAAAGTCTACACCTGGCTTATTCTGGACGAAGCCCAAAATATTAAAAATCCCCGTTCCAAAGGGGCGCAAATTGCCTATCAGCAACCGGCCCACCACCGCCTGTGCCTCACGGGTACCCCCATGGAGAACCACCTGGGAGAATTATGGTCCCTGTTTCATTTCTTAATGCCGGGGTTTCTAGGCAATGCCAAACAGTTTAAAGAGCGCTTTCAAGATCCCATCGAAAAAAATCAAGATCAGCTGCGTCAACAGGCTTTGCGTGAGCGCTTGAAGCCTTTTTTATTGCGCCGTCATAAAACCCAGGTGGAGCAGGATTTACCCCCGAAGACAGAGATTGTTCAAAAGATTACTTTAAGCAAGAAGCAGCGGGACTTTTACGAAACCCTACGGGCCGCTATGCATCAGGAAGTACAGGCCGAAATCGCGGATCGCGGACTCAAAAAAAGTCAGTTTTTTATTCTAGAGGCTTTATTAAAACTGCGTCAGGTGTGTTGCTCCCCGGCTCTGGTGCCCCTAAAAGCTGCCGAAAAATTGCCTTCAGCCAAACTGGAGTATGTCTTGGAGTTGGTGCACACCCTGGCCCAGGAAGGGCGTCGCATGCTGATTTTTTCTCAATTTGTAAGCATGTTGGATTTGATTGCCGCAGCGCTCTGTCAGGCGGGGGTTGATTATGAAATGCTGACCGGCAGCACCCGCCAGCGGGATAAAGTCATTGAGCGCTTTCAAACGGGAACGAGCCCGGTGTTTTTAATTTCGCTTAAGGCGGGTGGCGTGGGGATTAATTTAACCGCAGCAGATACCGTGATCCACTATGATCCCTGGTGGAACCCGGCGGTAGAAAGACAGGCCACTGATCGCAGTTGGCGCTTAGGACAAGATAAAAAAGTCTTTGTGTATAAACTGATTGCAGAAGATACCATTGAAGAAAAGATTTTGCAATTACAAGCAAGAAAGCAGCGACTGGCGGATAGTATTGAAAGTGAAGGCACCCCCGAAGAACTCAGAATTTCGCAAACGGATTTACTCAAGCTGCTGAGTGAGTAGGCTGCTGAATGAGTCAGCTGCTCAATGAGTCAGCCCAGCAGAAAGGGCCGTCACGGTTAGCGTTATAATACCCCTAAGATTTTTAAAGGGAGCAAACATCATGAAATATAACGTATTGGGTCGTACTGGTCTCTATGTCTCACAAATTTGTCTGGGCACCATGACCTATGGCGGCAGTAACGGTATTTGGGGCTTAATTGGCAAAATGGATCAGTCAGAAGTCAATCAGCATATTAAGATGGCCCTCTCGGCGGGTGTTAACTTCATTGATACGGCCAATGTGTATTCGTTGGGAGAGTCTGAGCAATTGCTGGGGCAAGCCCTGCAAGATCTAAAGGTCAATCGAGATGATCTGGTGATTGCCACCAAGGTACGGGGCAGCATGGGTGAGGGTCCCAATGACTCAGGCCTGAGTCGCAAGCATATCTTTAAACAGGTGGATGACAGCCTAAAGCGTCTGCAAACAGATTTTATTGACCTTTACCAGATTCACGGCTTTGATCCCATCACGCCCTTAGAAGAAACTCTGAGTGCTTTAGATGATCTGGTGCGCATCGGCAAGGTGCGTTATCTGGGTGTCTCTAATCATTCCGCCTGGCAAATGATGAAGGCCCTGGGTGTTTCTGAGCGCAAAGGCCTGGCCCGTTTTGAAAGTATCCAGGCTTATTACTCTTTAGCCGGCCGCGATTTAGAGCGCGAGATTGTGCCTTTTGCGCAGGATCAGCAATTGGGTATTCTGGCCTGGAGCCCCTTAGCGGGTGGGCTTTTAAGTGGTAAATACACCCGTGAAGGCGGCCCTGAGTCCGCCCGGCGCGCCAAGTTTGACTTTCCTCCGGTGGACCGTGATCGGGCCTTTGCCTGTATTGAGGTGGCTGAAACCATTGCCCAGAGCAAAAATATTTCGGTGGCTCAGCTGGCTCTGGCCTGGGTCTTACATCAACCGGCCATGACCAGCATTATTATCGGGGCCAAAACCGAAGACCAACTCAGCCAGAACTTAGCGGCGGTAAACGTAGAGCTTAGTACTGACGAACTGGAGCAGTTGAACACGGTGTCTGCGCTGCCTGCTGAGTATCCGGGATGGATGATTGAACGCCAGTCGGCCGATCGAAAGCGTAATTAGCTGAACCAATGAAAACATCTTTTTTAAGCTCCTCGCGTTGGGCGCCGGGGTTAATGATTGCCGTGATTTTAATCGCCAGCGCCGTTATTTTAGATAGCAGGGGCATGCTCTGGTGGTGCCGCTGGGACACGCCCCTGTGGCTTTTTTCGGGCGGCTTGATTTCTACTGATGTGTGGAGCAAGCACAACTCTCAACACCTGCTCGACCCTTATGCCTTTAGTCATTTTCAGCATGGTCTGCTGTTCTTTTGGGGCTTAAGCGCCCTGCTGAGCAAGCGGCTTTCGGTGGGCTATTTACTGGTGCTGGCCGTTGGTATCGAGGCGGGTTGGGAACTCTTAGAAAACTCGCCGATGATTATTGATCAATACCGAGAAAACACGGCCTCGTTGGAGTATTATGGAGACTCGATCCTTAACTCTTTTGGCGATGTTCTGGCGTGCATAATGGGCTTTTGGGCCGCGCTCAAACTCAAATTTCGCCATGGGCTTCTGCTCTTTGTGCTAATTGAAGTCGTGATGATCTTGACCATCCGTGATAGTTTATTGATCAATATTTTGATGCTGACCTATCCGCTTGGTGCGATTAAGGCCTGGCAAATGAACGGAGTGGGTGTATGAGCGGAACTATGGGAACCCTTTTTATTCTGGCCTGGTGTGTTTTTATTTTTTGTTTTCAGAGCTATTTGCTGTGGAAGACGCTAAAAACCGGTCAGATTACCTTCTACGAAAAGGGCTCTGGCCGGATTTGGCGGCGCTTTGAAAAGGGACATATTGCTTACACTTTTGTGGTCGCCATGCTTTTTGTTTTTCTGGGGGTGCTGGGGACTTTCATTTTTATTTTGTCCTCTCAACTGTCGGCATAAACGCTTTTCTCTTCACGAAGGCACTTCATTCACCACCGTTTCTGTTTTCAAAATAGGAAGTTCCTTGCGGATTTTCCACAAATTTTCAAAGTTAAGGTCCGCGCAAATGGCCCCTTCGCCTGACGGAAGTTGCGCCAGAATTTCTCCCCAGGGATCAATAATTAAACTGTGACCGTAATCCTCCGGCTCACTTTCAGAATAAGCATTGGCCGCGATGACAAAGCATTGGTTTTCAATAGCTCTGGCTTGCAAGAGGAGTAACCAATGGTGGCTACCTGTCAAGCGCAAAAATTTGGCGGGCACCATGAGCATTGTTGCCCTCTGTTGGCGAGCATAGTACTGATACATCAGGGGAAAGCGCAAATCATAGCAGATAGATAGTCCCATACCGCCCCAGGGTGTAACGGCTACTGAGAGATCGCTAGCTTCACCGGGCACCTGATAATTGTGTTCTGACATCTCAGTTTCCCCTTCAAAACCAAACAAATGGGTTTTGCGGTATTTTGCCAGTAATTTTCCTTTGGGGTCATATACCAAACTGGTGTTAAAGGCATGGCCGCTGTGGTCAGGATTGCTTTCAAAAATGCTTCCACCCGCCAGGTAAATTCCGTGTTTTTTCGCTAGCTTTGCCATCCATATACTGGTTTCACCGGGAATCTCTTCAGCAATAACCTTCATGTCATTTGCGCTGTGAGAACCGGCATAAAAAAAAGTTTCTGGTAAACTCACAATCTGTGCGCCGTCGGCCACTGCTTTTTCAATAAAGTGGCTGGCTTTTTCAAGATTAGCGGCTTTCACACTCCCCGGTGTCATCTGAATAACCGCCACTCTTACTTTTTGCTTGTGCTGGGATATGCTGGGCATGGTGCGTCACTTTCTGAATATGGGATGTTGTACGAGATGCTAATAGTATAAGCAGCGATAAGTAAGCAAAGGTGAAAATGGTCAGCGACTTTAACAGGATTCTAATGCTTGGTTTACCCATGGCCTTTGTGTTTTTTGCGCCGAGAACCGTGTTTTTTAAACACCTGTTGGGTGAGCTCGCTGTGGCGGTAACGGCTCAGGAGGGTATAGAGCTGTTCACGCGTGGATGCAGAGGCGGCTTCAAAATCCACGAGGGCTGGAGGATAGTTATAGCACTGAAGTTGTTGGGTGGTGACGTCTAAAATAGAGGCTTCTTTGAGTTCCGGAACCCAGCGATGCACAAACCTCAGTTCTATATCGTGTACCATTAACTGCCGCAAAGGGTTATATACCCTCAGGGTATTAATGCCTGTGACTCCTGCCTGCATTTGAAGCTGGCTAAAGTGAATTCCCGGCTCGTAATCCCGAAAGACCTGCGCAAGATGAGGCTGAATCCAGCGCCAGTCGAGGCGTAAAAGATGACAGGCAAAAGAGACCACCATGGCCCGCATGCGAAAATTCACAAACCCAGTGCTGCGTAAACAGCGCATAACGGCATCCACTAAAGGAAACCCGGTCAGTCCCTGCTTCCAAGCTTCGAGATAGACTTCGCGGTGTTGCTCAGAATAAGACAGTGAACGATAAGCCGGATGTATCGCTCGAAACTCCATTTCCGGCTCGCTTTCTAAGCGCTGTATAAAATGATCTCGCCAGTGTAAGCGGCTTTTAAAGCTGCGCAGAGAGCGCTGCCATTGTCGCGGGTGCTCTGTAGATCGTGGTGCTTTGATCTGGTTAATTAGCTGTTGATAGACAATACGAGGAGACAGGGTGCCCCACGCCAGATGAGGTGATAGGCGCGAGCCCGCTGTAAAGGCGGTATTGGGTGAGGAGATACCCCCACTATAGAAGTAGCTGCGCGTGTTAAAAAAACTGTCCAGGGTACGATGGGCCATTTGTTCCGAGACGATTTGTACCGCCTCATGGGCTTCAAACCTTTCAGGGTTTAAGGCTTCTGGCCAAAGCACGTTTGCGCTGAAGATTCCCTGTGCGTGTAAGGTTGAGTTATCTGGGGCCGCAATGCGTGTAGGGATTGTGTGGGGAGTCTGCTGCATGAACTTTCGCCATTGTTTATCGCGCAGATCTTCGGCTTGAGGTGCCTCTAAACACGCCTGTTTGTAGGGGTTCATGCCAGTATACGCTCTGCTGTTGACACCAGCGCTTGACTTCTTTATCACGGGCAAAACTCCAGGATGATCCCGTTTCCTGGTGACTGAACAGGGCTTCAAAGGGCCAGCGATCTTGTAGGTGTTGCCAGAGATCGGGTAAGCGTCCTTGCAAGATCAGTAGTGGGGCTCCTCTTTTGTGCAGCCGCTTTCTGAGATCGGCCAATGCCTGAAATACGGCATGGGTGTGCAAAGCAGAGGTGTAAACATCGTTTAACCACTCCGGCTCCACCACAAAAACGGGTAAGACCTGCTCACAACAGATCATGGCTTCATCAAGGGCGGGATTGTCCAAAAGTCTTAAGTCACGCTTAATCCACCAGATGCCGTGGCTGTATTTTTTTTCGTATGTCATTGTATTATTTTACGATATGACCAAGCAGAAAAGGAAAGTCGATACACATCTTTTTAACGGGTTGCAGCTTTAACGGGTTGCAGCGAAAATCGCTTAAAGCGATTGCCTTTTAAAAAAAGGGTAGTAAGAAAAAGAATTTTAAAAGAAGATTTAAAAATGATAAAAGTACCGGAGGTCGGACTCGAACCGACACGGAGCCTAACCCCGGCTGATTTTGAATCAGCTGCGTCTGCCATTTCGCCACTCCGGCACATGTGCAGCCAGTATACCATGTTTAGATCAGCGTGAAAGGGTTTAGCTCACTCGCCGTTTCGCTTTTCGGTTTCGTTCTTTAAGACGCACACCCCGTCTTGCAAAAGCGGTAGTAAAACAGCCCTGATAGTGGCCCAGGGATAGTCTGGAAAAGCCGCCATGAGATCCGCTTTATTAAACTGGGGCGTTTCTAAAAGATAACGCAATAATGACTCAGCGGCAGGGGCAAAAATCAGGCGTTTGTCGTCATAGCGCAGTTCGAACTGTCCGGCGGTGTGGGTGAGGGTGTATGCGGTGACATAACGCCTAAATTGGGCCGTATCGGGAATTTCTTCAGGGTGGCGCCAATACGCCTGGGGCAGTTGAAACCCTGTGCGGCGCTTGTTTTTATGCCGCACGTAAGTTTCAAAGTCTGCTTGCCAGGAACCCGCTAGAAAATCGTTGAGGTGTTCGGCCAGGGCGTTAAGGTGCGTTGTCTGGGTTGTGGGTTGCCAGGGCAGCGGATAGAGTGGGGCTCTAAAGGAGACCTGTGATTCAAGCGTCTGTTTCAAATAGTCTAAAAGATCGAGCCCCGTGGGGCCATACAGCCCCAGAGTTAAATGCAGGCTGGGGTGTGGGTGTGCCTGGGCCATGGCTTTGTGCCAATGGCCTTTGGGAATATACAACACATCTCCTGCTTGTAATAAAATGCTTTCCAATTGCTCGTTGGGTTTTGCTTCGTTAATATGGCGTCCGTTTTCTGTGGGGTAGGGCGTCGTCTCCCCGTACAGCTCCCAGAGTTTAGCCCCCTGTAGCTGTAAGACAAAGAGGTCGTGGGTGTCGTAGTGCAGGCGAAAAGCGCCTTCATTTGGGTAAGATAAATATAAATTAAAGCCGGTTCGGCATTCCAGTTCGCCACTGAGTTGGTCACACAATATGCCCAGTTGTTCTGATTGTTGATCGACTTTTTCTAACACCAAACTGGCTCCCCGTTGCAGTAAATACTGCACCTGCTCCTGGCTGGCACGGGTGGTCAACGGAGGGGTGAAGGTATATTTTTGTAATTGATGAATCAGTTCAAAAGCATAACCTGAGCGAAAGTGAAGCAATTGGGTGAGGGCATCAAAGGGCATTAACGCTTGCAGTTTCTGGGTTTTATTGTTTGGGGCAGGGGGGGGCTGGGCAGGAATATGGAGCGGGTGTTGGGCAAAATGGTTTTGCCAGAAGTCTTGTGGGAGAACGGGACTCAGTAGCTCAGCGAAGCTAAGGCTATCGTGGGGACTGAGGCTATCGGGTGTGTTCATTTAAGGCTCCTCGAATACGAAGTCATGGTGTGCATCAAAGACCGCAATATGCACCGGTCGTCCCTGCGCGTTAAAGCACACCTGACCTACTCCCGGATGGCTGAGGGCATCTACCCATTGGTCTTCAGCATCTTTAACCTGGCGCGGTTGTACCCATAGTTTACGCCGTTTGGTAAACAGGTTCAAGGGCGACAGGGGGTGGTAAAGCCAGTGGTTGCTCTGGGCCAGCTGCCGTAAAAGTGTTTTGGGAAAGGCGTTTTTAAAGCCGCTGGCGGTAATCTGCCACAGGCGCGGTCCCTCATGAAAGCGTAGCACCACGTCATAGACAAAAGAATAGTGCACGTCTCCCGATAAAAGGGTGATGGGTTGGTGACCAGCACTTAAATAGCTAAGCAGAGTGCGAGCTGTTGCTCCATGAGCCATCCAGTTTTCGGCGTCTACCGCCAGGGCAAACCCCCAGTGACTGGCCACGTGCTGCAGGGTCTCAATCCATTTTAAGCCAAAAACGGGAGCCGCCGAAATAACCACCGCTGAGGGGTGTTGTTTTAATTGAGACAGGGTGTCCTGTAAAGCGGCGCGATCCATCAGGCCTGAGGGCATATGGTTATAGTCAGAGGCGGGCCAGCGACGGGTGCGGGTGTCTAATACCAGTACAAAGGGCTCCGTATCTAACTGATAGTCCCAGCGTTGAAAACGCAGCAACGCATCAATCCACGCCTCGTGGTTGTGGGGCGAGGGATTTTGGGCGTAGGCCAGGGCTTCTGACCAGTGATCTTTAAAGCCGTCGGGGTTATTGCCCCAACCCTGACAAATCCAATAGGCCATCAAGGCGTTACCAATAATGCGCTTAGAAAAAGGGTGACCGTACACTGCGTTTTCCCAGGCTTCGCTCAGGTTCCAATCGTCAGTGACGTCATGATCGTCAAAAATCATGTAGGTGGGCAGATGGGCCAGCAGCCGCTGTACGCGCGGTAAGCTCTCAATAAAGCCATCCATTGCTTTTTTTTCTTGCGTATATAACAGTTGCTGCGGCGGAGACAGCGACTCTAGCACAGACGCTAGCTCGGGCCATTGAACGACTTCCCATAGGGTGGGACTCCAGCTCAGCAGATAGAGGGCAAAGACCTCGGCAAAAGTGATCAGGTGGTTGTCACAGTATTGAGAGGTGATGAGCGCTGTTTTACGGTAAAGCAAACGACTCCAGCGGTTACTGGCGAGCGTAGAGGGCAAGTAAGCGCGTCTTCCGTAGAGCACGTTGTGGGTGTACAGTGCTTGACTATTTTCAAAGGGTGGCGTGGCCTCCGGCGTACCGGGGAAAGCTTCATCGTGTAGCCCCAGGGCGTCAATGACCTGGTGCACCGCCTGGAGCATGGGTCCACAGAGGTCATCGACATAGACCTGATCCCCGGTCATAAAGAGTGCCTGGGGTTGGGGCAATTGCTGAGCATGTCTGCGCTCGAGCTCTTGATCGGCGGCGGCCAGCCCATCTTCTGACGGGTAATGGGGTTTGCGGCAAGAGCCGTGCCATATCTCTTTGAGCTGAGGCGAAAAAGGCACGGTAATCTCTGATTCGTTGGGGTAGAGCAGATGGGACAGGTCTGCTTCAAAGGATTGCCATACCGCTTGTGGGTCGCTTTTTCGGCGGTAGCAAAGGCTGTAGCGAAAGCCCTCGGCCAGTGAGAGCTGCGTTGAAAAGACGATGGCCTGCACAAAGGCCCGTTGGCCCACGGTTAAGACCTGTTGCTCCTCGGTGCTGAGGGTGCGGGTGTCTTGCCCGTCGGCGGTGACTAAGCGAAGCTGTAATTGCACGGGCTCGCAGGTCACCAACCAGAGGGTTACCCGGTGGGTTTCGACCCGTCTCAACAGAGGCCCTGCCAGAATGAGAGGAAGCTTCACTTTTTCGGTTTATTGGAAGCAGCTGAGGGAACGGGGGGCTTGGGTTGTTTGGGTTTAATAAAGCTTTCGTAAAAGGCAAATTTCCAGTTGCTGCCTTCTTGTTTGGCCAGAAGCCGAATATTTGCCGGTTGTACATCCACCCACACCATGCCCTCAGGACCGCTCTCTGCGGTGGTAAAGCGCTGCTCGGACCAGGCCAGCACGTCCATGCTGCGACGAAACTGATTCCAGAACCCCCGGCGTAAGGCCCGGTCGGCAGTGCCAAAGTAGTTTTGAATCTGGGCTTTGCTCAGAGTATTGTTTTTTTCCATGCTAAGCACGGTGTCCACGAAGTGGTTTTGGCTCTCGGTGCTTAACACTTCCCAGGCTGTTTTGTAGTTGAGCTTATACACTGACTCCATAAAAATCTGAGGGGCCTCAGCAGGCGTAAGGGCGTCACGCGCCACTGCGGGCAAGGTAACCATTATCCACAGGCTCAGGTAGAGAACAGCGCTCAAAAGAAAAGAGGGTACACTATTTTTCATGAGGGTAGTTTACCGTGATTTAGGGGTTGGAGTCGGGTTTGCCATTCAGGAAAATTTAAGAGCACGCACTCGGCCAGATATTGCTGCGCGAGCAGGGGATCGTAGCGCAGGGGAACCTGAACCTTAAAGCGTTGCGGAACGCACCGGGGGGCGGTGAGCAGAATGCCGTACTCTCGCTCTCCTGCCAGGCTTTGGATATGTAAATGCAGGTGCGCGTCTTTTGGGCTTTCGTGAGGAATAAAGATCCTGGGGCGGATCGGCCATGGGAGATGCCAGGTAATGGGTAATAGAAATGCCGGGAGCAAACGGATTTTTTTGTAAAATGGGAAGGAGCCGTTGGCTTAGCGCTCCATGGGTCGCCGTATCTATAATCTGGAGCGGTTGACTCCCCAGGTGTTGTAAAAAGCGCGTGGCGGCTTCTTCGCCATGGCCCAATACCATCCAGGGCTCAATCACGGTAGCCACTGCTGCTTTCACCGCTGTGTCGTCTTCACCATCAGCGATCCAAACTTTGACTTCAATATACGGAAAGTGTGCCCGGTAACCCACCTCGACATCAAAAGGACGCAGCACAGCATCCACTTTTTCTGCCAGTGTGCCTTCGGGAACGCCCATGCATTGCCAGGTGTAGAGTTGACGGGGCACTTGCTCCGGAAAAAACGGCATCAACTTGTGGGCTAAACTGCTGTCCCACAAGGCCGCTACTTCACGCGGGGGGCCAGGCAAAACAATCACTTCTGTGCCCTCATGAGAAAGCCAAAACCCGTCGGCGGTTCCTACGGGGTTGGGTAGAATATCGGCGCCCTCAGGAAACCAGCATTGCTGCTTCTGGGATTCTGCAATCTCAAATTTGCTCTTTTGAATGCGGGTGACAACCCGTTGCCAGGATTCTTCCGAAAAAATCAGCGGCCGTTGGCTCCATTCAGCCACCAGTATGCGGGTAAAGTCATCGGAGGTGGGGCCGAGCCCTCCGGTTAAAAACACCAGTGGACTGATGGCTGCAGCCTGGGCGATGGCCTCCAGAATGAGTTCTCGTTCGTCGGGTACGCTCCAGTGGAGGAGCGGAGCCAGTCCTGCTTCTGACAGGGGGGCGGCAAGCCAGGCCGTGTTGCGATTAATAATCTGACCGGAGGTGATTTCTGTGCCCACCGCAATGAGCACTGCTTTAACATTTGTTTTCATGTCTATAAATTAGCATAGGCACGGGCCTGTGAGCTATATTGAATGCGATGCTTTGCAGCCATCTGCATCTGCTTTCCTTTATACTGTGGTTGCTCTCATTAAAAAGTCGGGCCGTGAGGCCCATTAGCAAAGCAGGAAATACATTCGTTTATGTCAAAGCGCAATCAGCTGACCGCGCTCCATCGTCAGGTGCTCGCACCCTTTACCGGCAAAATAGCCACGGGTTTTCGTTGGGATAAAAGCCCCAATCCCCGCTTGTTCTCCGATAAATTCACCGTGCGTTTAAGAGATCTTGAGCACCACAGCAGTGAGGTGTTTTTGGGGGTGCACTATAAATATTATGGTCTGCCAGAAGACAAAACCTATGCCCTGAACTTAAGCACACAAATGCTCACCACTGAGACCATTGAGTATCAGCTGCCTTTTTCGGGTTTCTCTGATTTAGAGCATGAGGTGCTGCACGAGTTTTTACGAGAGCCCTTAGCGGGTTTTCACTTGTTTCCCAATCAAAGCCTGGTGATGATTTTTTCTCACCAATCCCTCTATTTTGAAATTGATCCAGCAGAAGAGGTACTGCATCTGGGTTGGGCCGTTACCTAAGGGTAACTGAGGTATCTTCCAGGGCATAAATCAGGCTTTCTTCCCGCTGCATGCGGGCCTGTTGATCGTAGAGGCAGGCGTAAAAAAAGGCCTGCTCATCGCAGTATAAAAGCCCTTTTCGCCAGCACGTGGCCAGTCGCTCTTCAATTGCGTCCTCTTCGGCTTGCAGAGTCCATGGGCGATCTAAAGGCCAATTCTGGGTGAGTACCAATGCGTTATCGATGGGGTGATTCAGCGGACGAAACCAGCTGGAACTGCTGAGATCAAACCAGAGCTGATACCGATAACTTTGTCCACTTTCGGCCAGACGATGGGCCGTCATGACTTTAACGTGGTGGTTCTGATGGGGAGGCGTGGCGCTATAAATTTGCAAGTGCTGAGCAAACACCTGCTGCCAAAAAAAAGCCGTGCTGTTTTTGCCCGTATGCTCAGCCTCAGTGACGACAGCATTGAGTTCGCACTGGCGATACAGGCGTTGCATAAGCTGTTGTACGGCATAAAAGTGTGCTCGATCGCCATCGGTTTCCAGGGTGATATAAGGTAAGATCTGGGTTTGCCAGAGGGTGTGTAAAGCATGGTCAAACTCGATGGCCGTGGGTGCGGTGTGCTGCTCTCGGAGGGCTTGAATACAGGTCTGTAAGCGATCCAGACGGGGCATGTCCGGTGCGCTCTGCTGTAAAAAGGTGCCCCAGGCTTCTAAGCTGTCACCGAAGCGAAAGCGCAAGTCTGATACGGTGAAAGCGTCTAACCCCCCACAAATGCGAAAAATCTGTGCCATGTCAAAGCCGGTTAAGCGGGGAATCTCTGGATCGGGTTGAAAATAGGGCCAAAACACCAGTCGCAGAAGAGACAAAAGAACATTCACCCAGGGAGATCGCTGCAAGGGTTTTCGGCCCTGCAAAAGATCGGTGGGAACGCCCTGCTCTTCGAAATGAGACTTTAGATGTTGGGTGTTCAGGGGATCTAAATACCAGGTGACACAGGCAATTTCATGGCTTGCAACGCCTCTGGCCAGGAGCGTTTGAATCTGTTTCGCCATGGCGGCGTACATCTCTGCCGCGTGCTGGGCCCGCTGGACGGTCACGGGGAGAATGGAGTCTGTCGTCGCCTCTAGCTCCGGGAGGTGTTGTAAACGCACAAAAAGGTGATGGGCCAGGGGGTGAAGGGGGCGCTGGCGATGTAGGGTGTGTTGCTCAATGGCTTGGGCCGCCTGCTGAGCCGCGTAGCCGCGATAAGCACCCAGTACAATCCCTCCCTGGGGATCCCAGGTGCAGATGCGTTGCTGGTGATGACAGCTCAATTGCTCAAAAATATGCTGGTCTAAAGGCCGTGTGTCCTCCAGGTTGTCAACGAGCCAATAGTCCGCCGCAAAATGCGCCTGTATTTCAGGGCGCATGACCTGAGCATGAAGATATTGCGCCTGGGCAAGGGGATCCATGAGCGGAGGCGTAGACTGCTGTAAGGTTTGACTAAAGTCGGCTAAAAATAGGTTGGCCTGTAAGGCGAGGGGTTCGAGCTCCAGAAGCTCACTGCGTTGCTTAAGATCTTTGCCCCACAAGAGTTGCTGGGCGCAGCGCTGATGGCGGCGTAGCAAATGCTCAAAAAAACCGGGGGTGGGGAGATGTCCCGGAAAAAACGCTTCTCCATGGGTCTGGTAATGCTGTTGCAATAGCAGGATCAGATCACTGGTGTTTAAACGCATTCCCGTCTGTGCACTGGCTTGTGCTTCGTCTAAAATCTGGTTCGCCAAATGCCGGTGGGTATGCACCCGCAAGCCCAAAACGGCCTGGGGGCGCTGGGCGAACAGAAGGTTTTTGAAACGATCCACACTCCTATACTGTTGGCCACTGAGAACTTGAATCCGTTGCGGGTCAACGCCTGCGTCTAAAAGGGCACAAAAACGCAAAACGAGGGCAGTGGTTTTACCACTGCCCCGATCGCCAGCATAAAAAATGTCAGGCATTATGCCCGTTCGAGGTAATTATCTGTACGGGTATCGATGCGTAATACGTCACCTATCTCTACGAATAGAGGCACCTGGATAATGGCGCCGGTTTCTACGGTCGCGGGCTTGCTTCCGCCAGAAGAAGTGTCTCCTCGCAGGCCGGGATCGGTTTCGGTTACTTCGAGAAGTACGAAATTGGGCGGCTCAATACCAATGACGGCACCGTTATAAAAGAGGACTTCGTATTCGAGGCTTTCTTTCATGTATTTGGCGACCCGTGCACTTAAGTCATCCCCATGAACCATGGTTTGCTCAAAGGTTTCGTTGTCCATAAACACGTACTGCTCTCCATCAAGATAGAGATACTGCATGTTTCTTTTTTCGATTTCGGCTTTTTCGATTTTTTCACCTGCGCGAAAGGTATTTTCGCGGGTGTTGCCGGTTCTGAGGTTCTTGAGTTTGCTGCGTACAAAGGCTGCGCCTTTGCCCGGCTTAACGTGTTGAAACTCCACAACCTGCCAGGGGTCGTTATCAAAAACAATATTGAGACCAGGGCGCAGGTCATTTGATGAAATCATGGGGGGCTCCTTATTAACTAAATGGGCTGCTTAAGCGTTGCCACAATGCCCATCAATATACCATGTTTTAGACCGCGTTTTTGAGAGGGGTTTGGGGCGTTGAGAGTGTGGCTAAACGAACTAGAAGTAGTTGGGGCGAATACGTCGCGCGCCGACAAAGCGACTGCTGTAATAGCCTTTGGTAATGGTATCGACCTGTACCGGTTTACCCCGACGCGGGGCGTGAATAAATTGGCCTTCGCCCACGTAAATACCTACATGGCCGATCGGGTAACCCCCGGTGGCAAAAAAGACCACGTCGCCGGGCTCTAAGTTGGTGCGCGCAACCTGTTCTCCGTACTTAAATTGTAAGTCTGCACGGTGGGGAAGGTTGACGTCAAATTCTTGAAAGGTGAATTTAATCAGCCCGGAGCAATCAAAACCCCGGTTGGGATCTTCGCCACCCCAGATGTAGGGGAGTCCCAAATGTTGGCGTGCGCTGAGCACCACCTCTTTGCCAAAAATGCTGAAACTTGAGGTGGCCTGGGCTGTGGGGGAGTAGGCTCCCGATACAACCACTACCGCTGTCGAAAGAACGGCCAATAAAGTTTTCTTAGCGATTTTTATGGGCGCTTTCTGGTCAGAAGCTTTCCGCATATCGATCTCCAAAACGTAAATAAAAATAGTATAAATAATATACCGACATGGCATTATAACGCACTGCACCCCAAAAGTGTCAAGCCGCTCAGACTTTTGGCGCTGTGTCTGTGCGCTGTCGCGCTGTGCGATCGGCCACAAGCTCCATGATTCCCCGGATCACAAAAAGTGCAATGGCCACGTCAATGGCGACATCTGCGAGGTTAAACACCGGCCAAATATTTTGACCCTGAGAGCGAAAATCCAAAAAATCCACCACGTAACCGTAACGCAAGCGATCCCACATATTGCCCGCAGCGCCGCCCAGCAAAAATCCCATGGCCCAGTAGCTCAGCGCATGGGTGGATTTGGGCAGACGTAAGCCATAAATGACAATGCCGATAGAAACGACCAGAGACAAGAGCCCCAGCGCCGGGGTAAAGGCTGAAAAAATCCCGGCCAGAGCCCCGGTGTTTTGTACATAGGTGAACCAGAGATGATCGCTCACCACAATGCTTTGGGGAGCCTGGTAGGTGCCGGGGGCAGACCATACTTCGGTCTGCCGAAAAAAACTTTTTGTCCATTGATCCAACGCAAAGATAGCCGTGCCCAGACTCAAGAAAAAAGCGCGATAAAAACGCACGATGCTGATTTACACCATGTATTCCCACGCGCTGATCCAACGGCCGTGGGTTTCGACATAAGGCAAGAGCGCCTGATAAAAGCGATGGTGACCCAGGGTGGCGCTGTCCCCAATAATGACGACCTGTTTGCGGCCACGGGTAATGGCCACGTTCAAACGTCTCAGATCCTTAAGAAAACCTATTTCTCCCGCGTCATTGCTGCGCACCAACGATAAAACAATCAGGTCGCGCTCTTGTCCCTGGTAACTATCGATAGTGTTGATGTCTACCTCTAAATGCTCCGGCCACAAAGAAGGTGTCCAGAGATTCTGTAGGGCGTCTACCTGACCGCGATAAGGGGCAATGACGCCAATACTCAAGCGATGTTCGGGCCAGTGCTCCGTATAGTTTTTAAGCCACCGTTCGAGAAGCTCGGCTTCTAGCGGGTTGGCATAACTCTTGCTTTTGGGATCCTGGTACTCGTCGTAGCTGCAGCCGGCGGTATCAATCCACACCAGGGGCACCCGCTCCAGGGCGTCGGTATCCAGATCTGGACGATGATCGGCCAGGGTATGTTCTGCCACGGTGGGAGCAGCTTCGAGCTCACCGCCGTAAAACCAGTCGTTGGAAAAGCCCATAATCACTTTGTTCATGCGGTACTGCATCTTCAGCATGACGCTTTCAAAACCCTCTCGGCCAATGCAATGTTCAAAGAGCGTCTCACCCAGGGCTTTGGCATCGGGGCTTTTAATGGTGGGCGGAAGCTGACAATGGTCTCCGGCCATGACCACTTTCTTGGCCCTTAATAAGGGAATCCAGCAGCCGGGCTCCAAAGCCTGAGCGGCTTCGTCAATAAAAACGGTGTCGAATTTGCGGGCTTGTAAAATGGACTGGGTGGACCCGACAAATGTGCAGGCAATGATCTCAGCCTGATCCAAAAGGGTGGCACACATTTGCTGTTCTAAGCTCCGTAGTTCTTTGCGCATCCCGCGAATGGTCGTCCAGAGCTCTTTGCGTTCTTGACGTTGCTCGGGGCCAAAATTGCGGTGGAATTTGGTGGCTTGCTTGCGCAATTGCTCCATTTCACGGCGCATATTTCGCATGACCTTTGCGTTGGGATGGGCTTCTAACTGGGCTTCTAAGGTGTATTCCACAATGTCTTCGTGCATGCGGTCAGGGTGGCCTAAGCGGATCACTTTGCGTCCGGCTTCGGCCAGCTTTCTCACCATGACATCTACAGCCGTGTTGCTGGCGGCACTGACCATGACCTGTGACTCGTATTCGAGTACCTCACAAATGGCCGCGACTAAAGTCGTCGTTTTACCTGTGCCGGGTGGTCCGTGAATCAGAGCGACGTCTTCGGCAGACAATACATGACCAATGGCTTTGTTCTGAGGTCCGTTGAGTTGGGGGTAATTCTGGTGTTTGGGGGGAGGAAAGTAAGTGGGAGCTCGCTCACCAAGCAAAACGTCTCGGAGTCTGGCCAGCGGGCTGCCTTCGGAGTCTCTGAGGGTGTGTAAGGCCTTCAGCATTTCTCGAAAGGTGGTTTCGTCATAGTAGAGATCTAAGCCCAACTGCCCTTTATCCAACCATTCCGGGGGTTCTTCGGTGTGTAAAACCACCTGCAGAATGCGGTTCTTTTGAGACTTTACCAATCCGCCCACGCGGTGTTCATGGGTGCTCTGTTTCTCCAGGCCAAACAGCTCCAGGGTACGACCATTTTGAAAGCGCGAGGCGTTTTGATCAGCGGCAATTTCCAGTTCCAGTAGAACGTGCCCTCCCAGGCCGTAATCAATACTTTTTAATTGCAAAGGATATAAACTGACGCCGGCCTCTATGCGTTCTGGGATTGCCCGCTGTACGAGTCTTTGGCGATAAAAATCCCGCTCATAATTTTGCTCAATTTCAATGAGCTCAATGAGTTTATGGATTCTTTGATGGGATTTTTGCATTTTTTTTATATCGATTCATTATAATGGGAAGGTATAAACTACTTAAATCTTGTGCTTATCACTACCTATTAGTCTAACATTAGCAAACTTAAAATAAGTGCGAAATAAAGGCCAGATTACGATGTGAGTAAAACAAGTTCTGAAAGGCAATAACAATCTATGCAAGAGAACTCCCCATATATTCTTATTATTGAAGATGACCGCCCCATTTTAAACTTTTTGAAATCTTCCCTCTTAAACAAGGGATACCGAGTTCTGGGTGTAGAGTCTGGTGAAGTGGGCCTATCTAGAGCCGCTCAAAAAGTGCCCGATATGGTCATCACCGATCTGGGTTTACCCGACATGGACGGCCTGGACGTGGTTTCTCGACTGCGGGAATGGACCGATCTTCCGATTCTTATTCTTTCTGCCCGTGAGAAAGAGCGTGATAAAGTCGAAGCCCTGGACCGTGGGGCCGATGACTATTTAACCAAGCCTTTTGGTCTCAATGAGCTTTTAGCACGTATTCGCGTTTGTTTGCGCCATGCAAGTCGCATTAAAAATGATGCCCCTGAGCAAACCGAATACGAGATTGGTGCATTGCGCATTGATTTAGCGGCCCGTCGCATTTTTAAAGATAATGAAGAAATTCATCTCACCGCTATTGAGTATAAATTGCTCTCTACGATGATTCGTCATATGGGTAAAGTGCTAACCCAGCGCTATCTGCTCAACGAGGTCTGGGGCCCTGAGTGCGTTGAAAACCCACAATACCTTCGGGTTTATATGGCCAGCCTGCGCAAGAAAATCGAAGCGGATACCGCAAACCCGCAGTATATTGTTACGGAGCAGGGTATTGGTTATCGCTTTTCTGATGAACTGGATTTGAAACAAGAGAGCGACGAAACATCGCCTGAAGACCGTCCGAAGAAGCGAAGGTTTAACCCATGAGGGTTTCGCTCGTTTACGCTTTAAAAGTGGTCTGAGACACAGACCGCCTTCGCACAGACACACGATCCTGGCCCTGTGTATGCTGCATAGAAACTTACGGAAAGACCGACTTCTATGCAGCACGTCTCTGTTCCTGCCCCCAGACCCTTTTTAAAATGGGTAGGCGGAAAGCGCCAACTTATTCCCGTCATTAGCCGGCATCTGCCGCGCAATATTCAAACGTATTACGAGCCTTTTGTGGGAGCTGGCGCGCTGGTGCTTAATATTCCCCATCCCCGCCAACTGGTCATTAACGATTTAAACGCGGAGCTGATTAACTGTTATCAGGTTATCCAAAAAAGTCCACAGGCGCTACTACAGGCGCTAGCACGTCATCAAAACACACCGGAATACTTCTACGCTTTACGGGCTTTAGATCGCCAGCCCGAGCTGTTTGCTCAGCTGAGTAGTGTAGAGCAGGCGGCCCGTACCATTTACTTAAACAAAACCTGTTTTAATGGCTTATACCGGGTCAATCGCAAGGGGCAATTTAACTCGCCTTTTGGTCGTTATCGCAATCCCACCATCGCCGATGAAAAAGGTATTTTGGCGGTGCACCATTTCTTAACCCACAAGCCGGTGCGCATTCTCAACCAGGACTTTGAGAAAGCCGTTCAGGGAGCAAGAGCCGGAGATTTTGTTTATTTCGATCCGCCCTACGATCCGGTGTCTTCGACGGCCTCTTTTACCGGTTATCAGCAAGATGGGTTTGGGAGAGTTGAACAAAAACGTCTGGCGCGTCTGGTGCACGATTTGACCCGTCGCGGGTGCCGTGTCATGGTCAGCAATTCGTCCACGGACTTTATTTGTAGTCTCTACAAAGACTTTGAAGTGCTGAAAGTTTCTGCCACGCGCCGCATTAACGCAGTGGCCACCAAACGGGGCACTGTAGATGAAGTCCTGATTATGAACTACACGTCCATAAACGAATAACGGCCCAGGATTATTAAACAGGGATCCACTTCTTGAGCAGAAGCATGAGATCTTCGGGCGTAAAGGGCTTGCTTAAATAATCGCTCATACCCGCTTGCAAACATCTTTCTCGGTCTGTGGATAGCGCATTGGCGGTAATCGCGATAATCGGAATCGTGCTGCCCTTTTCTTCGCGAATGCGTTGGGTGGTGCTGTAGCCGTCCAGCATCGGCATTTCACAATCCATAAGCACCAATGAAAAAGATTCTGTTTCAAGCAAATTTAAGGCCTCTATACCGTTTTCTGCGACTTTATGATCAAAGCCCAGTTTTTCTAAGGTATGTGACATAACCAATTGGTTGATGGGGTTGTCTTCTACCAATAAAAAAGGTAGCAGTGCGTTATCAGTGGTGTTATCCGTTGTCTGCTCTGCAGATGTGAGAACGCGAGGGTTTGGAGAGGCGTTTCGAAGTGTGGGGATGGCAGACAGCAGGGGCACTTGAAAACAAAAACGAGTCTCTCCGTCAGGGCCACATTCATAATAGAGGCTGCCACCCATCAGGCCTGCTAACTCCTTTGAGATATTGAGTCCTAGCCCCGTGCCGCCATAATTACGCTGTATCTCGCTATCTCCTTGTTCAAAAGGGTCAAATAAGCTTTTTTCTTGCGTTTCTGAGATACCGATGCCTGTATCTCTGACGCAAAAGAGCAGCGTGTACAGATTTTCGGTAACACTTTTTTTCTCAACGTCTAAAATAATGTGCCCGATGGCCGTAAACTTGAGTGCGTTGCTCAATAAATTCACGAGGACCTGTTGCAAGCGAAGAGAGTCTCCGATCATCCAGAGGGGAATTTCTGGGTCGATAATGAGTTCGGTTTTTAAACCTTTGCCCATTGCCCGCAGCTCTGTGGGAGAAAAAACGTGCTTTAAAAACGTTTTTAGATTAAAGGTTTTTGACTCGAGTTCCAGTTTTCCGGCTTCGATTTTAGAGAGATCTAAAATATCCCCAATTAAATGTATCAAGCTGGCGCTGCTGTCCTGAATAATATCGGCATACTGTTTTTGTTGCTGATTTAAGGGCGTGTCTGCCAGTAGGGCGCTTACCGCCACAATACTACTCAAAGGCGTTCTAATCTCATGGGACATTTCTGCCAAAAAACGTTGTTTGGCGGCGTGGGCCTGCTCCAAAGCACTGATTTTTTGTGTTGTGTTGCGTTCGGAGCTGATGACCTCCAGTGATTCGGTATGGGCTTGCGTCACATCGATGAGGTAGCCATACCAGTGGGCGCTGCCATCACCGCGGCACTCTAGCCGGGCCTCGGTGTCCACCCATATTTGCCCATCGTCTTTTTGAATAGGGAAGCGATGAGAGAAGTCATGTTTACCCACCCGAGACGCGTGCAAGGCGGCATAAAGTTCTTGACGATAGCTGTCAGGAATGCTCGCAAATACCGGGCTGGGCTGACGGGCTACGTCTTCTGCACGATGGTTTAAAAGGCTCTCAACCCCAGGACTAACATAGGGCAGCGAAAAAAGTCTGTTTCGGGGCAGTACCGAAGATGATACAGCAGTCCCGGCATTTGATGGGACAATTGTTGTAGCTGTTGGTATTGATGAGAGAATTCGTGAACGGGTTCTACACAGGCCCACTGTACCTGCCTGCCCTCGTGCTGAATGGGTTTTAGCGTGACTTTGACATTGAAGTATTTGCCGTCCTGATGCAGGTGTTCGGCGTAGACTTCTTTGGCTTGCTTCCAGTGATTGACCGTCACATGGGGGGTGAGCGCGATGGTTTTCATGCCCAAAAGAATGCGCTCAGGATAACCATAAAGAGCTTCAGCAGCTCTATTTGCCTTTAAAATATTGAAGGTTTTGGCATCAAAAAGAAACATAGCCTGGGGATGTTCGTCAAAAAAAGTATGCACGTGTCGATTACCGTTCTTGTATAACGTTTAGTTTACAAAAATACTATCACTCTAAGGGTTTAATATCAAGTAAAGAAAGTAAAGTATTTAAAATTAACGATATTGATTCGCTTATTTTGACTCGTTTAATCACTTTTCTGAATGTATTCAGGATATTGACGTGGTGGGAAAGGACCAAAGAACTGATAGTACTGACATGCTATCTTACCGTTGAATAACTTGCGTCGCTTGTCTGCGGGTCGACCCAGGCGCTTTGCCAGTTCGGGATCGGGGCTCAGCATAAAAAATGACCAACTGTCTAATTCTTGCCAGGTTTTTTTCAGCTCAGCATACATCACGTTCAGCTCTTTTTGCTCACTTAAACGCTGGCCGTAAGGAGGGTTGGCGATCCAGCAACCGTATTTTTTACGGGAACGAAAGTCCTGGGCCTGGGCCTCTTGAAAGTGGATTTTGTCTCCGACTCCTGCTTGCTGGGCATTGGCGCGGGCTTTTTTTAACAAATAGCCGTCAGTATCGGAGCCCAATAAACGCAGATCGTCAATGGGGCGTACCAGACCACGGGCTTGTTTGCGGCCTTTTCTCCAATGTTCTCCTGCTAGCCATGGCCAGCTTTCGGCCTGAAAAGTTCGCGTGAGTCCGGGGGCGCGGTTTTCGGCAATTAATGCTGCTTCAATTAAAATCGTGCCCGAGCCACAGAACGGGTCGGTGAGAACTCTGGGCCATTCCCAACGCGATAACTTAACAAGGGCTGCTGCAAGGGTTTCTTTTAGCGGGGCGATTCCCGCGTCGCTGCGGTAGCCGCGCTTGTGTAAGCTGGGGCCGGTGGTGTCTAAAATCAGGCTGGCTTCATCGTGTAAAATAGCGATTTCAATGGGAAAGCGGGGGCCGTCTTCAGGAAATATTTCTTGATCATAATGGGTTTGTAATTTTTTAATAATGGCTTTTTTAACGATTTTCTGGCAATCCCGTAAGCTAAACAGCTTTGATTTTTGAGAGCGAGCACTGATATGTATAAAAGCGTCTCGGGGCAAAAGACTTGCCCAGTCGTAGGCGTAAGTGGCGTCAAACAGCGCGTCAAAATCCTCAGCATGAAAGCGATCGAGCTCAATGCCAATGCGATCGGCAGTACGTAGCCAAAGGTTGGTTTGCACAATGGCCTCTTCGTCCCCAAAAAAGTAAATGCGTCCATCGGTGACCTTGTGAACTTCCAGTCCCAGGTCTTCGACTTCTTCTTTAACAAGGGCCTCAAGGCCAAAGGCGCAGGCGGCCACTAAACGAAATTCAGACATAATAATTTAATCCTCAGGCTCGGTGATACACCGGCAAAATAGCTCCCGAAATCGCTCTGGCCTCTGGTGAGGCCAGAAAAAGATGCTGTGGGCGAGATCTTCGGGGGTTACCCATGCGTTGGCGTCGGCATCGGGCATGCTTTCGCGATTGGCGGGGGTGTTAATGGTGCTCGGAACCACCGCATTGACGGTGATGGTTGTGGCCTGCAGTTCCTGGGCCAACGATTGGGTAAGATTGACGACGGCAGCCTTGCTCATGGCGTAAGCGCTGACCCCTGCGCCTCCCTGAAGGGCCTGGCGCGCGCCAATATTAATGATTCGCCCCTGGGGAGCTTGCTTAAGTAGGGGCAGCATTGCCTGGGTCATAATAAAGTTTGAGCGCAGATTTAAGTCCAACATATGGTCTAAGGTTTTTAAATCGGTTTCAGAAAAAGGGCCAGCGCTAAAGCCGCCCACAATATTCACCAGTACATCGGCTTGCTTGAGCGTTTCTGCCCAGGCTTTTACCGCGTCGGCATCCAGCACGTTTAAAGCGTGGTAAGTCACTTGATCAGTGGGAAGCTCCTGGACAAAGGCACCGCCGTCGGGAGCCTGGTCTAAAATGTGTACGTGGTCACCGGCTTCTAAAAAGCGTTTGACCACACCGCGCCCGAGGGCGCCGGTGCCGCCAGTAATGATGATAGAGCGTTGTGTCATTATTTATTTATCCTTTAGCTATTCGGTATATACGTGTAGTTTTTTAAGGCGGTGAAGGTTCCGGGCGGCCGTTTATAACCCATCACTTCTTCTAAAGAAGCAAAGGTGTTATTGCCGACACTCACATCGATATCTTTGGCACGAATCAGCGCCGGGTGGGCGTAACCCGCCGCATGGGCTAAACTCATGAGTTCTTTGCGAAAACTCTGGACGTAGCGCGAAAAACGCAGCGACTTATCAGATACATTGATGCCCGCTTGTAACCACGGGTTTTGGGTGGCAATGCCCGCAGGACAAAAGTCCGTATGACAGTGTTGCGCCTGAATACAGCCAATGGCCATCATGGCTTCGCGAGCCACCTGAATAATGTCACAGCCCATGGCAAAAGCCACACAAGCGCGATCGGGGTAGCCCAGCTTAGCGCTGCCGATCCAGACGATTTCTTCGGCAATACCCGCAGTATGAAAAATTTTATAGACCCGCGCAAAACCGGTTTTAAAGGGAAGACCCACGTGATCACTGAAGGCGAGCGGAGCCGCTCCCGTGCCGCCCTCGCCGCCATCAATGGCGATAAAGTCTGGTCCTCTTTTGTCTTGTTTCATGCGCTGGGCCAGGGTTTCCCAAAACTCTAGCTCACCGACTGCAGACTTAATTCCGACGGGTAAGCCTGTGGCTTCAGAGAGCGTTTCAATAAAGTCAATCATGCCATCTACATCTGAAAACGCGGTATGGCCATTGGGAGACAAACAGTCTTTGCCCATGGGAACACCGCGGATTTCGGAGATTTCAGGGGTGATTTTTTTTGACGGTAGGACCCCACCCTTACCGGGTTTTGCGCCCTGAGACAGTTTGATTTCGATCATGCGGATATGGGGCGCTTTTTCGACCTGGGCCACAAACCGCTCTAACGAAAAACTACCGTCTTCGTTGCGGGCACCAAAGTAACCGGTGCCCAGTTGCCAGACAATATCGGCACCCTGAAGATGGTAGGGGCTAACGCCGCCTTCGCCGGTGTTGTGGTAACAGCGGGCAATTTTAGAGCCTTTATTAATGGCGGTAATGGCTTTAGAACCCAGAGAGCCGTAAGACATGGCCGATACGTTAATGACCGAAAAAGGGCGAAAAGGGCGCTTGCGGCCGTGGCGTTCGCCAACAACCTTTAAGCAGGGCACTGCGGTGGGGTCTTCTTTGAGCACTTCGGCTTTGGTTTCTAAATAGGGGAAGGCCGCGTGTTTAATCAGTGGATAGCCGTCTTCATAGGGCGGAACTTCGGTGCTGCCGAAACCAAAATAATTGTTTTGGCCTTTGGAAGAGGCATAAACCCAACGGCGCTCTGAGCGATTAAAGGGGGTTTCTTCTTTATCGTTCGCAACAATATACTGCCGTAGCTCAGGGCCAATCTTCTCTAAGAGGTAGCGAAAGTTGCCCACCACAGGAAAGTTGTGTAAAATAGCGTGCCGTTTTTGCAAGATGTCGCGAGCGGCTACAGCTCCCACGATGGCTCCACTGCCGAGTAATAAACGCTTCCACATAATTTGACTCCTTTGTGCACAGTAGGCTCATTTTAACACGTGATGTTACACTGAACGGAATCTTAAGCCCCTGAGGAGAATTCCATGTCGAAAGTTTTGACTGTTTTGTTGAGCGCGACGCTCTATACGCTGGCCGCTGTTCCTGCGGTGGTGTTTGCCCACGAAGAAGGGGCTGACAATCACGAGCACCACGAGCATGATAAGAATCACGACCATGATGAGATTCATGAAAAGCCCAAAGCCATTGAATGCCACTGTGATGATCATGATGCGCACGAGCACGAGAGCCGTCACCAGCAGGCTTTTGAAGAAGGCTCCCCCAATGTTTATTCTGCTTCGACGCTTCCCCAGGATCATTTGTACCTGGTGTACTCTCACAACTTTTTCTGGAGCACATTGCCCCGCAGCAGCAATCCCGCTTTTTGGGCGAAATACACGCCCTTAGAGCATTTACAGGTCGACGTATTAACCACATTGCGTTCCCCTTTTGAGTTAGAAGGCGGTGTCAGCTACCAGATCTTTGACGAGCGCAAGGGAGACCTGCTTTCGCTGACGCCTCGTGTTTCGTTTAACACCCGTGGCAATATGGTGGGGGGTGAATTAACCGCCAGTCGCTTTATTCTTGAGGACCTCTGGCAGGTGGGGGCTGATGTGCGCGTGCTGAGCAACGCCAGCGAAGATAGCTTTAACCGTCCGGTGGCCGCTATGGGTTTTAATACCATGGTCAGAGTCTGGAAGGACTGGCACGTGTTTGGGGACCTTGTGGTGCCTTTTGATGGCGAGGTGTTGAGCCAGCGCTCCCTTTTGTGGTCTGCCGGTGTCAAAAAGAAGATTCCTCACACGCCTCACGTGCTCACCTTCTATGCCGGAAACACGCAAGAGCAATCGCTGAGTGGCCGCACGATCTCCCCAGAAGGAACCCAGGCTGACATTTTCCGCCTGGGCTTTATCTTTTCCATCGATATTCCCAGCTTAACGGAGCTTCCTGCGCGTTTATTTTAAGGAGCTTCTGATGCTTCGGACAGTGAGTGAGAATATTCTGGATCGTTCCACTCACTGTCTTCATGAAAAGCGTAGATCTCCCACTGTACGCCGTCGGGATCTTTGACCCAAAACTTATCTTGTTTCGCGTAGCAGCAGCGGGTGCCTTGCTCTACGAGCACAATTTCTGTGCCCCGTGCCTGTGCCTGATGCATCCAGCTTTCAACGGCTTGTGTATCATCGACCACAATCCCCAGATGGCCAAAGCTTCCCTGTGCCCGCTCCGGGTTCTCCACCAAAGACAATACCAACAGGGGATCTTTGAGATTGAATTTAGCGTATTTGGGTTTCACTTTACTCGGTGAAAGCCCCAGAAATGCGGTGTAAAAGCTGAGAGATACGTCCAGGTTAGAAACGTAAAGACTGATGTGAGACTGCATGATTAAGCTCCGATTAGCGGCGTGACTTGCCTTTTCCCTGCGGCGGTGGGAACTGAAAAAACTGCTGCATGGCCTGTAGTTCCTGGCCTTGTTTGACAAAGGTGTGCAATGCCGGAAACTGCTGGAGCGCAGCACTGATCTCCAGTCCCATCAGATGCCCCTGATCGTTGAAATGGGCAAAGGTATGTTCGAGCACTTGCTGCTTGGGCAAGCGTTTGTCTGCCGGCACATTGTGTAAAAGCTCAATACGCAGCAGGTTGGCGGGGGCGTCAAAGTGAAAGTGAGGCTGATAATGGGGGACGGTATCGGTGCCATCTACGTCGAGGCGAATGGTCTTTTCGATGCTCAGTAAAGCCTCTTGAGAAAGCAGGGCAGACTGGTTAATGATGTGCTGCACCATTTCTTCTACCATTTTATCTAAACCGGGCTGTTGCTGTGAAATCATGGCCATTTCGATATTATATAGACGTCCCTTTGCATCAAATCCCATCGACAAATGGGGCATGACTTCCTGGCTGCGGTGCGCCTTATGGGTTTGTCTGCCAGACTGAAAGAAAATTTCTAAGGTGTCGGCGCTACCATTATAGTGGAATCGCACTATTTCACCAACTTCTTAAATTCAGGGTTGTTACGAATGAAAACAAATAGCTGTTCTTTCTGTGCTTTTTGCTTGAACTCAGGGTTGTACTTAATGGCGGTTTTGAGTTCCTGTAAGGCCAGGGGAAACTCTTTTTTAAGGGCATACAAAGCCGAAAGTTGGTAATGGCTCCATGCATCATCGGGAATAAGTTCAGCCACGGCTTTAAAGTCGGCAATCGCCTCATCATACTGGTTGAGACTGAGGTGACTTTCGCCCCGAAAATAGTAGGCGTCTGCATCTTTGGGATTCATTTTTAGCGCCTGACTAAAGTCGGCGACGGCCTCTGCGTATTTATTCATATTATAGTAGGTGAGCGCCCGGTTATAATAAGCGTTTCCGTAATCCGGCTTGAGGGCCAATGCACGGGTAAAGTCAGCCAGCGCTTTATCGTAGTCTTTACGAATATCGTTATAAATAAACCCACGGTCGTGGTAAGAGACCGGATCTTTAGGATTCAGTGCAATGGCTTTATCGTAGTTTTGTAAGGCTTTGTCGTAGTTCTCTGTGCGTACATGGGTTAAGGCCATATTGGCGTAGCCAAGGGCAAATTTGGGGTTAATGTCCACTGCTTTTTGAAAATACTTCAGGGCTTCAGTATATTTTTTTTGATCCAGGTGAATAATGCCCAGATTGTTATAGGCGTCTACATAGTTGGGATCGTTTTTCAGGATCGTTTCGTAATCTTTGACGGCCTGTGGGTAGCGCTTCACGTTTTCGTAAGCGACGGCACGATTATAATAGGCCATATTCCAATCCGGCTTGAGGCGGAGCGCTTCGGTGAAGTCTTTGATGGCGTCAAAGTGTTTGTCAAGAAATTTGTTATAGACCAGCCCTCGGTTAAGATAGGCGTCGGGCAGCAGCTCTTCGGGCTTTATTTCAATAACCTTTGAAAAGTCAGCCAGAGCGCGATCTGCGGACTCTGCTTTAAAGTAAACGTTGCCGCGCTCGAAATAGGCCCGGGCATAAGCCGGATAGATGCGAATCGCCTCGTTATAGGCTTCGATGGCGGCATCGATATTTCCACTTTGCAGCTGTTTTATGCCCTGTTGATAGTGTTTAAAAGCCAGAGCACCGAGATCAATTTTTCGGCCATCTCGCCGGATGACGGAGGCTGCCGTGATTTCTGTGATTTCTGCTTGCACTGGTGCCGTAAAAACGCCTATGATACCGAGAGTTAAGCTCCACCGAAAAAAGGTCCTTTGAAAAGAACTACGCATGCGCCGCCACCTTTTAAAATTTAAACCCCATTTTAACACAACTGTGTTTTTGTTAAACTGAAAGCCCTATGCACAAATTAATCCATACCCTTCGGGGCGCGTTCTCCTTCCCGGGTGTTTTTTCTCTCGCGATATTTAAAGCCTTTGCGGTGTGTTTGTGTTGTCTTAGCCTTCAAGGCTGTCTCCTAAACTTCTTTTTTGCCCCCAAAACCACAGAGGCTGAGCTACCGGGGACGGTGGAGCTTAATGAGTTAAAAGCGGCTTACGCCAATCATTGCGGCAGCTGCCATATTTTGATTGCTCCCCGTTATTTTGATGCCAACCAGCCCATTGAGCGCTTTACGGGGCGCTACCGTCAAGCCAATATTATTTCTGACGTCGAGCAAGCTCAGGTCAATGCCTATATGCAAGCACTCATTGCTGAGAGCAAGCGTTGAGCGCTACACCTTTCGCGATAGCGCTATTGGATTGGTTCGCCGTCGCAGCGCGGGTTATGCCGTGGCGGGCCCAGGGAAACCCTTATTTTATTTGGGTGTCTGAAATTATGCTGCAACAAACCCAGGTGGCCACCGTTACGCCATATTTTGAACGCTTTATTGCGCGTTTCCCCACGGTGAAAGCGCTGGCAGAGGCTCCGCTTGATGATGTTCTCAAGCTCTGGGAGGGCCTGGGCTATTATAGCCGCGCGCGCAATTTACATCGGGGAGCGCATTACGTCTTGACGCACTTTGCCGGAGAACTTCCCCGTACCGCAGCACAAATTCTTGAAATTCCAGGCATTGGGCCCTATTCCGCAGGGGCTATTTTGAGTATTGCTTATGGGGTGCCCGAGCCGGCCATTGATGGAAACGTCATTCGTGTTTTTAGCCGCTTATACGCGCTGAAACACGCTTTTGATAAAGCCCAGCCCAAACGAGATTTAGACCGCCTGGTGCGGGAGCATATTCCCGCAGACGAGGCCGGTGACTTCAATCAGGCGCTCATGGAGTTGGGGGCGCTGGTGTGTCGGCCCAAAAACCCCGATTGCGAAGGCTGCCCGGTGGCTTCTTTTTGTCAGGCCCGGGCCGAAGGCGATCCCACCCGTTACCCCTTTAAGGGCAAAAAAACGAAGGTCAAAGCCGTCACCTTGCCCGTGGTCTGGGTGCAAAACAAAACTGGACAGGTCCTGGTATACCAACAAAACGAAAAAGGGATTTTTAAAGACTTATGGTGTTTGCCCGATCGGGAGCGCTTGCAGTCAGACGATAGTCCCTGTCAAGTTAAAGAACAGGGCATCTTGACCACCGTGGAACATACGCTGACTCACCGTCAATTAACCCTTGAGGTGCATTCGGCCCAGTTGCTGACGGCTAAACAGCCCTTGCCCGAGGGTTGGGTCTGGGTTGATCCGCAAGACAATACCACCCACGCGATTCCCGTGGCGTACCAAAAGGTCTTTCGCTTTGTGCACGAACACCCGCTTTTGCTGATGATGGCGACTTAGTCGAATTAGTCGACTAAGTCAAGGCCCTACGGGTTTGAGTATCTGAGGAGTAAGGCAAGTAATGCGTTGTCTTCGCAAGCGTGAGCAAGCTCCAGAGCAGTGTTATTGTCGTGATTGAAACGGTTCGTGTGTGCCCCATATTTGAGCAAGGTCTCAATAAGGGTTAAAGGTGGCACATCTATTAGTCCAAAACTGATGTCTTCAAGTAAAGCCTGGAGTGGGCTGCTTCCCTGGGTATTGATGATGTTCGGGTTTGCGCCATGTCGTAATAGGATTTGGGTTAAGGCAAGATTTTGTTCGCATACTGCGGTATGTAGTATGCTATCTTCGCTTGAACTGTAGCAGTCTCGTTGATCGGGATCAGCGCCGCATTGTAGACAATAGTCCACCACGCTGAAGACGTGACAGGCGTCAGTGTCGTCGGTGTACAACAGCGCGTATTGAAGCGCAGACCGGCCTGTTGTGTCGACGGCGTTTATATCAGCGCCATAAGCAAGTAACATGCGCATTGTATTTAGGTTGCCGCTTTCACAGGCACGACGGGCTGCTGTCATCAGTGCGGTTTGTTCATCCTCAAAGCGGCTGTCAGCATCAATGCCGTGGGTGAGCACAAAAGCGATAAATGCGTTGTTTTCTGTGGATACGGCATTGCGCAATGCCATGTGCTCAAAGGTGTCCAGAGCGGCTCCACGGTCATACAAAAGTGCTGTTAAGACTTTATCTTGTAATAGGATGGCCAAACTTAAGGCAGTGTCGTGATAGCGGTTGTAAAAGTTGATGTCTGCCCCCTGTTCAAGCAGGTACACCACAAGATGTTCATGTCTATGGACCACTGCGGCCATTAACGGCGTGTGAGCCCGCAAAAGGGGCTGATTGATATCGATACCGTACAGGAGCGATTCAACCTCAGAAAAGGCATTTTTCTCAATGGCCTGATATAACGCTTTATAGCGTCGCCGCAGAAAGCGTGCTTTAGTTGCTGTTAACGGAAATTTTTTCGAGTTCATAATGATTGAGCTGGTTAAATACAGTAACGCCTGCTTCAGCCACAAACAAATCTCTAACGTCCTGTGTGTCGAAAAAAGTCGTGTTTTGGGCCTGTACCCGCAATGTCTCAGGGGCAAGCCAATGTATCCAAAACTCCACTTGCGGCGTGTTCAGAAAGGCTGAAACTTCGCGGATGTCTGGATAACCACTGGGCTTGAGCAATTGGCGGAGCTTTAAGGCCTCGGCTGTCTCGGTAATCTGCGCTGAAAAAGCCAGACTGAGCAACTGGCGTTGGGCCAGATCGTATTCCACCTTAACGCGGGCGGCCTGAAAATTCAGGGTGTGTCCCTGGTACTGAAAGCCGTGCTCTGCGGTGACAAACTCTTCTTGATATTTATTACCGGTGACTAAATCTGTATAAACGGTCATTAGTAATTACTGCGGGCATCGTAAGTCGAGCCTGAACGGGTGCTCCATTGCTGCTCCCACTGGGCCAGGGTTTGTCCCTGAACCACCAGGTCAGAACCGCCTGCCTGGGCTTTGATCTGATTGTACTCGGCCCGATTCTCAAAGAATAAGCCCTGCAGGTAAGTAATATCCCCCGTGCCCGTGGCCACTTCGGTAAGATCAGTGCGGCTCACACCGGCGCGTACTTCAAAACTGGCAAATCCTGCGTCGGCTCCCGCACTGCTCTGGGTAGAAGTATTCACGCCCACCCGCACATATTGGAGTTCTGACTCCGGCAGAAGACCGGCGCTATCGGTATTTTGGATTTCCCACTGGGCCTGTACGGCCAGGCCGATAGAAACGGAACCACCGGAAGACCTGCCATAGGTTCCACTATCAATGCTGTTTTCTACCTGGGAGATCATGGCGTCCTGAAAGCTGGCCAGGCCGCTGCCGCTGAGGCCCAAATTGGTACCCGCCTGCAGAATAGCACCTACGACTGCGCTATTTTGGCCCTGGGTAAACCCACGCACCTGGCTCTCACTCAAAGTGAGGGTGAGCTGACCATTGGCAGCAATGTATTCGCCCGCGTTCTCAGGGGCGGTAGGATGTTGCTCTACCGAGTAACGATTGACGGAGGCATTCAGTGCCACGCCCACATCGCCGCTACTGACCTCTACGTTTACGGTGGCCTGAGCTGACCAGTTGTTGCTCTGAGAGCCGTCGGGATAGGTAACGCGATTATAGGCTGCAGTAAACTCTGCGCTGCCCTCTAAGTCGACTGCGCCTAGCTTAAGAGAGCCTTCTAAAGATGCTGTTCCCGAAACGCCGATGCTGGTAATGGGGCCGACGTGACTCATATCTCGCGCGTTGTCTAACTGGGGAAACATCTGTGTGGCACCGGGCATATTTTCACGAAGCTGATAAACCAGGAAGTCGTTGGCCTCTTGTGCGTTGCGAAAGCGATAGGTGGCTGACGCCTGCCCCCCCACACCTAAGCTGCCCTGGGCACCACCGGCGGGGGTGTTTCGACCTACGCTACCACTGGCCCCGACATTGGCACCTACACTCAGGTAATAAGCACCATCATCTCCCCGAGAAGCAGAAATATTCGCCCCCCCTTCGACTTCAACACCGCCCCAGCCCCAGCTGACACCGGCTTCGCCCTCAATATACATATTGACATTATCTCCCCCGGAGTCGAGGGGGTTGAGATAATCCATGAAGTTTCGGGTATTGCGACCCACCTGAACAATGCCATTCTCTGAACGGTTGGCTGAAAAGCGTACGTCGGCTTGATCGCCGCTGACTTCCTGGTGGATTTGACCGCCCAGGCGTTCGCCATCGGTGTCGCGCTTGGTGATGTCAAAGCTGACCACCGTTTCGCCTTCCAGCTCATGAATGTCGTAACGCCCCACCTCGTTTGCGCTGGGATCAAGGGTGCCAATTTCGCTGATGCCGTACACATTGTATGTGCCGTTTGCGCGGGTAACCATAGCATCTTGTGTTGGTGATTCAGCCACCTCAGCGGCTTTTGCTTTGGCTTCTTCTTCAGTGGCGAAAGATCCTTGCCGAGAACGAATATTAATATCTTCATCGTTCCACTGATTGAGTTGACCTACGCGATTACCTACACTCATTCCGCCCATAATGTCACTGTTCCTTTTTTAACTGATGGAGTCTTCTTTATTTATACCCCATATGCTTAAAAATTATAGCAAAGGCTCTTTAACTTTTAAGTGTATGATTCTTTTCGATTGCTTGATTAAAATGGCTCTAAAATCAAATTATTTGGTGGGTTATTCATTATATTGAGTGAATTGCGGCTTGATGTATGCCTGCGAAACAGGGTTCAAAACAGGTTATAATCAAGTTTAATGAGAAATCAAATCGAAGACAAATTTAACAGCTTACTGCGTCTTCAAAAGCAGATTCGAGTGATGGGTATTGACGATACGCCCTTTGTTAAGCGAAGTGGTGAGCCTGTTTCGGTAGCTGGCGTAGTATGTGCCAATACCCGCTTCGAAGGCATGCTGTGGACGGAAGTCGACGAAGACGGTGACAATGCCACCGATGTGCTCATTGCTCAAATCTTGAAAAGTAAGTTTTACGCACAATTGCATGTGGTGCTCTTAGACGGTGTTGCTCTGGCGGGTTTTAATCTTGTGGATTTGGAGCAACTTTCGGTGGCCTTAGACTTGCCCTGTGTAACGCTGATGCGAAAAACGCCAGATTTACCTAAAATGAAGCGAGCAATGCAACATGTAAACCATACCCAGGAAAAAATGAGCCGTCTGGAGAGAGCGGGTCCGATTTATACCCATTTACCCTTTGTGTATCAGGTAGTGGGGCTAGACCCTGAGGTGACAGCACGGGTTTTAGAGCGCCTGACGGATACGGGGCATGTGCCAGAGGCTTTACGCCTGGCCCATCTGATTGGTGCAGCAGTTAAGCTAGGAGAGAGTACCCGCAGGGCATAACTCCTTTCATCCATAGGGTTCAGAGCCCTACTCTTTTTTTTGCTCCGCTAAAATTTCATTGAGGCTTTTTCCTTCAGGGAGCGTTCCCCATTGACCTTTACTATCCTCGGCTGTCTTGCCGCTTAACATCTCAGGCATGTTTTCAAGCATGTGTGAGGCAATATATGCCAGGAGAAGGCTTTTTTCTTCTGTGGACATTTTGGGCATCGCTTCTTGCATCACGGCATCGCGATTGCTAGCGGTAAGCTTTGTATCCATAACGTCACGACCTCCGCAACTTACGACAGTCATAATGAGCAGGCTTAGCATCAATACTTTGATTTTCATGGGGTGTTCCTTGATTGGGTTTGGCGTTTGATTTAGAGAAAATCCAGTATGCCATATTTACGATAGTCAGGGGGCACCGGTGCTTGCCACCATTTCTGAATCACGGTGCGATAAAGTTGGCGATAATCGTAATCATGTTTGAGATCGTCACGGGCACTTTGAATTGAGCTAAGATCCGGTGGGCTCCCATAAAGCCCTCCTTTGACCGTTCCACCTAAGACAAAATGGGGGGCCGCAGTCCCGTGGTCTGTACCGCCACTGCCGTTTTCAGCGGCCCGGCGTCCAAATTCTGAATAGCTCATGACGATTGTGTTCTCCCATTGTCCTTCTCTTTCAAGCACGTCGGCAAAGACAGCTAGCGCTTCGCTAAGTTCTGTTAACAATCGCTCGTGAGCGCGTGCCTGACCGCGATGGGTGTCAAAGCTTTTTAAACTGACTTTATACACGGGGGTGGGTAAGCCCGCGAGAATACAACAGGCGACATCGGCCAGCTCTCTGCCGAGTGTGCTTTTGGGGAACGCTGCTCGCCACTTTTGAAAGTTTGCCTGCATACCGTTAAGTTGCTCATACAAGACCGCATTCAGGCTTTCTTTTTGAGCGTTTACACTGGCAATATGCGCCAGTGTTGCGTTGCTCATGTTCTGAGCGGACGACCTGCCGCGAGATTTCTGGGGAGCCTGCCGGGCAAAGCGAAAAACGTCTGCTGTACTTAAGGTGCGCATATCCTCACCGCTCAGCGGGCCTGCGGTATCGGCTTTTGCTAAAATTCCGTCCAGTGCCAGGAGCTTGCGCTGGGGAAGCGTGAGAAGCGTTTCTGCCAACCAGCCGTTTTTTTTATACACATGGGCGTCAGAGCCGCTCTCCCAAATTTCAATAGAGCGAAAATGGGAGCGATTGGGCTGAGCATAGCCAATATTATTTATCCAGGCCCATTGCTTTTTTTGCCACCGGGGCCAGAGGGCTTTCATGGCCGGATGCAGGCCTTGCTGGGTACTCAATTGAATCACTTTTTCTCTGGGTAGAGCCAGCTGGGGGCGCAAGCGGTAGTAATGGCTACTGGCGAATGGAATCAGTGTGTTGAGACCGTCGTTTCCACCCTGGAGCTCAAGCAGAACCAGTTTTCGCACTTTGTGCCCCTGCATCTCAGGGTTGCCCAGGACAGGTGCCGCCAGCGCTTCTAAAAAAGAGGATGTGCTCAGGCCAATGCCCAGCGTGCCCAGGGCCATTAATTTTAAAAAATGTGCGCGATCCATAAGGCAGCTTCCTTTACTTGAATAGATTATTTGAGTTGGTACTGTGCTGCATTTTTAAATCCTCCCAGCGCAAACGCGTCCTGTCGTGGCGTATGTGTGGTGAAAAAACGCTGCACATAGGTCTGTCTTTGGGTGAGCCGTTCGGTGTCTAGCCAGCTGAGTCCGCCCGGCCAACCTTTGACGTTGGGGGGCATCAGTACATCTTCTCCCCACCGTTTTTGTAAGCGCCACAGGTTTTGCCAGGGGGGTAAGGCATTGCCTTCTACATCATGCCAACTGCTCAGCGTGAGTTCAATGGGGGATTTCACCAGCGTGTAGCGGTGCTTTGGACTCCAAAAATCCTCGCTGGTGAGCAGGTTCCGCAGGACGGGCTTAAGCTGCCAATTGCGTTGCAAGTCGCTGGCCCAGCGATTGACCTGTGTTGCATCGGGCTCCGGGGAGATAAAGGTCAGCCACAGGCGTTTGACAATCCAGCGGGCTGTCTGCGGCTCTTGGAGAAGAATGTTCAGAATATCCTCTCCTGTGAGGTTTCCGGTATGCCCCAAAAAGGTTTTGGCTCCATGATCATGTTGGTTTTTACGAAAGGTAAACGTACCGTTTTTGTCTACACTCCAACCGGTAAAAGCACGGGCTGCAGCTTTAATGTCGGCCTCAGTGTAATGACCTTCTCCGAGGGCAAACAGCTCCAGCAGCTCACGGGCAAAGTTTTCGTTGGGACTGCCCTTGCGATTGGCGCGACCATCGAGGTAAATGAGCATTGCGGGATCTTTGGCCACTTCCCTTAGCAGCGCGTCAAAGCGCCCCAAACCCTGGTCGTAAAACAGCTTGTTTTGTTGGCTCATGAGCTGAGGAGATTTCACTTTTTGAAAGCTGGAGGTGAAGTGACCGTGCCAAAATAAGGCCATGCGCTCTTGCAATGGATCACGGGTGGTAAACATTTCTTTGATCCACCATTGTTTGAGCTGCTGTCCCTCTTTTCGCTTTAGCTTACGCTGTTGGGGGGTGAGTGCAGCTGTTTCAGGGAGCGCGCTAAAGACGGGAAAGTCAGAACGTGGAGATGAGGCGTTGAGAAGAAGCTCAACGGCCTGTGCTCTGTTAAGGGGACGAAGCTGCTGATAAAGTGCTGTGCTTCCGCCAAAGGCTGTTCTCTCTAACAAATGACGGGTGTCCTCAGGACTGAGAGCCAGTGCCGTTTGGGTATAGAGAAAACTTACGGTAGCGATGAAGCCTGCAGTAAGGGCCTTTTGATACAAGCACCTGAAACTCATCAAGCATAACTCCTTGTGGGCTGACTAACGTCCTAAGACCTCTAGCTCTGCGAGTCCTGGTGTTCCGGTACTGCGGGTAATGGTTATCCGCAGACTTTTCACGTTATCTAAAGGCTTTTTGAACACCAGATTAACATCCTGATCTGCAGGCGTGATTTTAAGGGTTTCATTGGCCAAAACACCGGTGGCGCCAATGGCCAGAATATTGAGCTCTTCGATTAAAAGCCCTTTGCTTTGTTGGCGGTCGCCCCGTAAGTTGAGGCTCAACAGACCTGCAGCGGTACCAAACTGCACTTCAATGGTAGGGAGTTTTCCCTGAGCGGGGGTGTCGCTATCGGCAGCGAACCATGAGGTGTCGAGTCTGCCATCCGTGAGCTTACTTTTATCTAAAGCGGCATCTTTGAAGCTGCTGACCTGTAGCGTGTTTCCGGTTTTGCGGGCGAGGTTCCAGTCGGTGGATACCGGAACGGGGTCGCTGGCTTTGATGACGTCAATGCCCCCTGTGATGGTGACGAGCGGGGTTGCCGCAGGAACCGACACTGTTGGGTTCGGGCTGGCATTGGCGGGACTGGTGGTGGGAGACGGACTCGCGTTGGGATCAGGACTGGCGCTGCTGGTGGGGGCTAAAACGGTTCCCACAGAGTTGAGCAGATCCAGGGCTTCACAGGACGTGAGACTTACCGTGCTCATACACAGAAAACCTGCCAAAAAGAGAAAAGTGCGTTGCGGGGTGAAACGGCGGGTGTGCTTACCCATAAAAAGTTTGACCATAAATCTCACAGTGCCTCATGTTTTTCTTCATCTTAGCGGGTTTTAACATTGCCTGTCATCGGGATATTGCGGTATTCGTAAAGGGACAGGAGTTTTATGATGAATATATCTCAGCGTCCTTCACTGAATTCAAAGGGGCGTCAGGTGGCCCTGCAATTGGCCTATGACGGCACCCACTTTCATGGTTATCAGGTACAACCCCAACAGCGCACCGTGGAGTCAGAAGTGAAAGCGGCGTTGGCTCGCTTTTTAGGCGCAGCGCCGGATCTCATTTGCGCGGGGCGTACCGATGCGGGCGTACACGCCTACGCCCAGCTGGTGGCTTTTTTTACCGAAAGCCCCATTCCTTTGGCGCGCTATGCGGATGCCTTAAACCGTATCTTGCCAGGTGATGTAAGGGTAATACAGGTTTTTGAAGTGGCCGCAGACTTTTCTGCCCGCTTTAGTGCCAAAGCCCGGCATTACCGTTATCTCCTGGCCCCTTTGTCTCAGGCCCCCACCCTGCGTCATAGCGCGTGGCAGATCCCCTTTGATGTTCCCTTTGATGCGTTGGCAGAAGCCTGGCACAGCGTGCGGGGGCAGCATAATTTTAAAGCCTTTTGCAAGTCGGGATCTTATCGAAAAAATTTTGTGATCAATGTGCGTTGGACCCATTGTTGGCGGCATGAACAGTATATTATTTTAGAGATCCTGGCCGAAAGTTTTTTGTATAATATGGTGCGCTCGCTGGTGGGAAGTGCCGTCGACGTGGCTCGTGGTCGTTACCCGCTGAGCGATATTGCGCAAGCGTTGGCCACCCAGGATCGAAAATATGTGCATTTAACGGCGCCGCCTCAGGGACTCTATCTTTATCATGTGCTCTACCCTGAAATTCCGCAAACATTGATTGTGCCTGGGGTTCACGACTGGCCGGTCCCCACAGGGACTTTCCCGGACCGTTTCGAAAAAATAGCTATCCTCTAACCACTTTGAAAAGAAGAATGTTATACTATGTGACCGCGGAGTATTCTGTGAACTTCTGTATGAACTTCCCTATGTTTAAGCTCCGCTTATGAAAAGGTTTAAATTACTCTATTCATGAGAGCAAGGTTTGTGTTAACATAGGCCTTGAATATTTCCCTTTAGAATAAGATTTAGGTGATCTAACATGTATGCAATTATTGAAAACGGTGGAAAACAATACCAAGCTGAACAAGGCCGCTGGTTAGATCTGGAACTTTTGCACTCAGAAGAAGGCAACACCGTTGAATTTCCCGTACTAATGGTGGTAGACGGCGACAATGTTCACGTCGGAACCCCGCTTGTACAAGCCACAGTTTCAGGCAAAATCCTGAAAGAAGAAATCAAAGGCAAAAAAGTGGTTTCTTTTAAGTATCGATGCAAAAAAGGCTACCAGCGCAAACTGGGCCACCGCCAGCGGTATACCCGCGTAATGATCGAAGAGATTCGTCTGGGATAAGGAGACAAGTCAAATGGCACATAAAAAAGGTGTAGGTAGTAGTAAGAACGGTCGCGATAGCAACCCCAAGTATTTGGGTGTTAAAATCAGCGGTGGTCAAGCGGTTAAAGCCGGTGGTATCATCGTGCGTCAACGCGGTTCTCACTTTCATACCGGTAACAACACAGGCATGGGACGCGACTATACCATCTACTCTCTCGTTGAGGGTGTTGTAGAATTTGAACGTCGTGGACGCCGTGGTCGCAAGATCAGCGTTAACCCGTCTGTCTAAGAAAGGCACATCATGAGTCAACAATTAATTCAAGAAATTACTCAAGCGCAATACAAGAGCGAACTGCCTGTAATGACAGCTGGCGATACCGTCGCTGTACACGCGAAAATCGTTGAAGGCGGCAAAGAACGCATTCAGATTTTTGAAGGTGTTGTCATTAAAGTGCAAAACGCCGGTATTAGCAAAACAGTAACCGTACGTAAAATTTTTCAAGGCATTGGCGTAGAGCGCACCTTTTTGGTTCACTCTCCCCGCGTTGCTAAATTTGAAGTAAAACGTCGTGGTCGCGTACGCCGTTCTCGCATTTACTACTTCCGTCAGCGTCGTGGTAAATCTGCACGTATTCGCGAAGTACAACAAAAAAGAGGCTAGAGAGCCATTTTTAAAGCACTCAAGCGTCGGTTTTCCCGCTCTCGACTTCCTGCTCGCTTTCAAAAGCAGCAGCAAGATCGACGGCGGGAAAGACTTGTTTTTGTACTCTTTTTGTTTTTATCTTTTGTGCTTCAGGGCGTTTTATTGGTCGTGATTGCGGCTAATATTGAGGTGAGCTCGGGGGAGGAATCCGCCAGCGAACAGCAGTCCATGGAGCAAAGTATTCAAATTGAGCAGGTAACACTTCCTCCCCAAACCCCGCCGGATGCGCCTCCTGAAGAGGTGCCTCCGGATTTTCAGCAGCCGCCCAGCGAAGAAATTCCTGAGCCCGACGCCATTGCCATGGCCACCCCTGTTCCTGCTCAACCCACTCCCACTCCTCTTCCCACTCAACCCCCCACCGTTGCGAACACCCCTTCCCCCCAATCTAGCCCAACCCCGGCTCCTACTCCCAGTCCAGGTGTAACGGCTGAACCTACTCCTGCACCACAGCCCAGTGCTTCTGCAGCACCAAGTCCTACTCCCACTCCAGATACTCGCTTTGCCGACCTTCCCCCTCAATTTGCCAAACTCCCTGAAACCGAAAAAATGGCGGCTAAAGTCATTAAGCAATATATGGAAGATCAAGACCTTGAGCTGCCTGAAGACCTTCCCTTTGGTTTCAAAGACTGGGAAGAATATGCGCAATCTCTGGATGGTTATGAAGAAAAAGCCAAACGCCTCGGCATGTTGCCCAACGCCACCAAAGGTTCTGATGGTGGACCCGCCAGTGAAAACAATAACAATACGCCTGATCCCAATGCGTCTTCAGGTGCCAATGGCACCGGTGACGGAAATGGTGATGGTTCTGGCGACGGAACCGGTGATGGAAATGGTTCCGGCGGCGGTTTCCGTATCCGCATTCCGGGTGCGAAAAAGCCGCGCTTTGATACCAATTTAAACGCTGACGATCTTAAAAACCCGAACTTAAACGGGGATTTTGATAACGACGGCAACCTCTTTGGCAATAAATCCCTGGATGATTTGTCCAAAACCCGTGACCTTAAGTTTGATCCTGATGCGCCCCTGGTGCTCCCACACCCACACCCATTCCTTTGCCTTCGGTGCTACAGGGTGATCTGGGCACACTGATGTATCTCAACTTTAACTACGATGGTAAAACCTTTAAAGCCCAGTGGCCCACCGAAGCGGTGAAAGAGAAAAAAGTCACGGTGCAGTATTATCCGATGGCGCAACCGAAACAGATTAAAGGCTTTGATATACCCTGGGTTTCTGCTTTTGGCGAAGATCCCAGACAGAATATTGCCCAGGCTGTTTTACAGATTTACGAACGTCGTAAAAGCAGGGGCGAAGAATAAGTCTCATCAGATGTTGATGCTAGATGCCCTGTTCGAGCCAGCGTAAAATGGCTGGAAAATGATCCTGAGGCGCTTGTGGGTGGGTCAGCATGTCGATATGCCCGTAGTTGTTCTTAAAGCCGTGTTGCCGCGAAAGCAGCAGGTACTGACTCTCGTCTCCCCCGCCCAACTCGGCTTGAAAACGTCGCACGTCATCCGGGTGACCTAAAGCATGATCCCAGGGCCCGGCCAGATGGAGCTGTCGGGGGAGCCTCAGGCTTTGGAGCATTTTTGCGTAGTCAAACCCGTCGGGATCTTGCCATGACTTGCTTTTGACCCAGCGCACGCTGTCAGCATGAGACTGCCGGGTTTCGCTGTCGGAGCCCAGGCCCAGTTTGGCACCGGGCAAATAACCGAGCGAACGGGTGATGCCAAAACTCACCAGATTCCATACCAGCCCAATGTGCACCCGGCGTTGCCAGGTGGGGGCGGCTACCCGCCGCTTGCTGCCAAAAAAAAGCATCGCATTAAGAGGCTCTAACCATTCAGGAAAGCGCGCCAAAACGCAGCTAATCAACACCCCGCCCCAGGAATGAGCGCCCCATATCATGGGCAGTCGGGGATGCCTTTTTTTTATCCAGTGCAGGGTTTGGGGAATATCTTCTAAGATCGTTTCTTTTTGACCGTGTTGACTGAATTTATCAATGGCGGGGTGGCTTAAGCCTCGTCCGCGCAAATCCAGCACGTACACCGCATAGCCCGCCTGGGCTAAAAAGGGAGCGAATCCTTTGCCACTTTGGCTATAAAAAATGCGGCCGTCTTCGATGGCGCCATGCAATAAAAACACGCTGGCTCTGGGTAGTTCACCCGTTAAGGGTAAAAAGGCCTTGACGTGCAGTCGGTGCTCGCTATGGGGAACGGGTAAAAAGTGAGAGCGAATATTGATGGTGTTATTGGGTGAGAACTTCAAGATTACCGTTGGTGCTTTCCATCTGAATGCGGGCAGCCCCTTCACCGAGATCAATCCGAGACTGCTCCGGAAGGTGGGTAAAGTCGGTTTTTATGTTGCCTACGCCTTTTTTGTAGCGGACCCGGGCCGAGCTATCACTGGGAACTTTAAGGGTGATGTTTCCGTTGACGGTGGCAAAGCGATAGTCCTCCGGGCGATCCACGCCTTGTAAACTGGCGACAATATTACCGTTAGCGCTATACGCATCTACCGCACCGGTGACTTTATTGAGTTCAAGGGTTCCGTTTTGCGTGCTGAGTTTGTGGGCATTGCCGGTCACCTGGGTTAAGAGAATATTGCCGTTTTGAACGCTGACGGTGAGGTTTCCTGTATGATTGCTGTCGCTGACGTTTCCATTGACGCCTTCTATGCTAACGCCGCTTTTGAGGTTTTCTAATAGAATGTCGCCGTCGCTGTTTTTAAGGCTCACCTGAAGATTCGCGGGGACGTACATTTCGACATTGCTGGTGAGGTTTTCGTCTTGCTCCAGGGCGGGTAAACTCAGGCGTAAACCCAATGAGTTGGCTGCGGGAATGGCTTCGAGTTTGATGCTATCCGCCAGCTCTTTTTTGCGTTTGCTGGTGAGTTTAAAGTGCGTATTGATTTTGATTTGGTCGTCGTCACTACCGTGCAGGGTGATTTGGCCGGCTTTGATTTCGGTGTTGATGGTTTGCATATTGCCAACGGGAAACTGCTCCGATTGATCCCATTCTTTGACATTGCCGCCGCAGGCGCTGAGTAAAAGAAGGCTACAAAACATAAGGCTTGAGGTTTTTATAAGATGTGTATAGTGCATATCTGTATTATACCCGCATGCACAAATACCATAAAGGATTTCAGTTTTCTGTTGGCTTAAGGCTATTTAAGTTAAGGCTTCTTAAATAGCGATGGCACCAGCACGGGTGTATTTGCTTTATATGCTTCGTAATCGGGCTGGCCGCCCCATTTGTCATCGGCCTTTTCTTCGAGCATGGGCACGCCGCTAATGCGGGTCAGCAGCAAGGTGACGAACACTCGGTGAAATTAAGGTGGCCCACTGCCAGTCTTGTAAAGCGGGGAAGGCAATCACTGCAATGCCAATCCAGATGACGATTTCGCCAAAATAGTTGGGGTGCCGGGAGCGTGCCCAGAGACCCTGGTGTATAAAGGTTCCCTTGTTTTTAGGATCTTTGCGAAATTGACTCTTTTGGTAATCTGCGATGGCTTCAAAGGCGAATCCTGTAAGCCATAAGCCCACGCCAACCATGCCCCATGCGCCAAAAGCGACCGGCTCGGTGGTGGTAATCGCCGCCAGGGCCGCCGCCAATGAAAAGCAAACCCATAATCCTTGCAAAGTCCAGGCCATTAAAAAGCGAAAAAAGTGAGGTTTAATATCGCGAAAGCGGCTGTCTTCTCCCACGGCATGAATACGCAAGAACAAAAAAGAACCCAGACGCAATGCCCAACAGGCGATGAGTGCGCTCAGAATTAAAGAGCGCACATCTTTGTGGGCGCTTAGCCCAATCCCTGTTCCCAATACCGAGAGATACGTCAGGCTACCGATCAGATCGTAATACTTTTCGCTTTGCTTGAGATAGGCGGGTATAAAAGCAATCCATTGTATGCCGAAAGCAAGGGCCACACACCAGGCGTAAACGGGCCAGCCCGCCAGCGTAATGCCGTGTTGGCTTCCGGCCCAGGCCAATAATCCACCGACGCCTAAAATGACGGGTAGTGCAATGATGGCTTCCTTATCTGCTTTTTCCATGGCTTCAGGCTATCACGGTTTATAGCTGCTCTGATCTGCCTAAAACGTAAAATAACGATAAATTGTTAGAATATAGATATGTCTGTTTCACCTACCGCTTTCTTATCGTCGGTGGCCCCCCGTTCTTCCCCCTGGGTGGCTTCGCTGCCCTGGGATGCTTTTTGGTTTTTATCGGGGTTCTGGTTACCGATACTGGTGATTCTCCCCCTTGCATGGAGCGAGCCTATCATCTGGGCGCTCACCCTGTTTTTTTGGATTGCCCATCGTTTATCCAGTGCTTATCTGGCCTGGTGTGTGGGGGAGTATCGATCGGTGGTGCAGCAAAACAAAAGGTATTTTATGGGCTGGCCGCTGCTTTTATTGGTGGGCCTGGGCTTTTTTTTATTATTGCCGCCCGTTGTTTTTGGTGGGTTGCCCAGACTGTGGCGCTTTGGCTTATTGGCGGCGGTGGACTACTTTTGGTCCCTTTACCACTTTGCCCGTCAGCACTATGGCGTCCTGGCGGTGTATCGCTCTCGTCAACAAGGCATTGACGCTTCGCTGTCTCCGGGGTTATTGCGCTGGGACTGGGCTTTGTGTCTGTGGGTTTCGGGTGTTTTTAGTCTGGTAATGGATCTTCACTACGGAGCGTTTGAACCGCTGCGTTTATGGCATGCCTGGATTGGCGTCGAAAATACCGGGCTGTGGACTGCACAAGGGAGTCTTTTTAAACGTCTTTTGAGTGTGGGTGTTGTCGCCTTTTGGGGCTATACGCTTTATTATTACCGCCAGCGACACCAGTCCATCGCGCGTATACTGTATGCCTCAAGTCTCTGTGGCATGACCTTGCTCTCGTTTTATGTTTCACCGCTCTTGTATTTTGTGTTGTTGCAGGTACAGCACTGGCTGGTATCTCTGGGGTTGACGCAGCACATGGCCTCCCGTTCTCGGGCGCAGCCTTCGGGCCGTTGGTATGGTTTTTGGCAACGGGTAAACGCTATACCGCTGGCGGCTTTGGGTGTTCTGATCCTCTGCTCTGTGTTGCTGATGTCCTCACTCGAAACCGATACGTACCTTGTGCATCAGCTCCAGGATGCAGCCCTTTTGGCCCAATGGAAAGACAATCTTTGGCTTTACGTTCTGGGGCTTCTGGCTTTTTGGAGTGCGGGGGTCCATTATCTCTATGATCGGGGTGTTTTTCGTTTTTCGGATCCTCAGGTGCGTCAGGCCGCCTTTCCGCTATTGCAAGGCGCTTCATCTCCATCAGCGCCATCATTCGTGTCATCCACCACAGAAGCGTCTCTCTCATGATTCAAAAATGGATGTGTTGTTTGCGAATGACTTTGATTTTTCTGGGTTGCTTAGGCCTGAACTTATGGTCTTTGCCAGCCTCTTCTGCGTCGGTTTCTTCTGCCGCTGCTGACACATCCGCTTGTGAACCCCTTTTTCATCCGTCGCTTGCAAGGGCAGAGCGCTTTAACGTCTTTCAGAAAACGGTCTATGGATGTCCGCCGGATTTTCAATATGAGGCATTTACAGGGGCAACACAGGCAGCCAATCCTTCGGTGTCTTATGAAGTCCCCGAAATGAAGGCGCGGGTATCGTTTTACACCTTGCCGACGCGGGTCGGAAAGCTTTCCTTAATGGCTGTGTCATCCTTTCCCCAGGGCCTTTCGTCCCGTCAGCTGTCACCGGGTAAAACCGTGCTTTTTTTGAATAAGTGTGGGAATCAGACGGTGCTGCCTGCTGCCGTTATTGCGCAAATTCCTTCGGCTCATTTTGTACCCTTTACCGCTCAGGACGCTTGCTCGCCCGCCATGCGTGTGCCCGGCTGGCGCTCCGATTATTGGGATATTAAGGTCGCTTTAGAGCAGGGGCTCTCAGTGGTGACACTGCATGAAAGCACGCTTGCTCCTGATCATCCCCAGGCCTTTTTTGCCTGGCGCGATCGTCAGTCGTTACCTGCTGCATCGGTTGTTCGCGATACGCTTGCGCTGCCGGGTGTCATTGCAACGTGGGCCAGTGGATTAGAATTGGCGGTGCACTTTTTAAAGGCACACCCTGACTTTAGACAGCAAAAAATAGGTTTGCTGGGCCACTCCCGCCGGGGAAAGGCTGCTTTGTTGGCCACCGCCATATGCCCTGAAGTGGATTTTGTGGTTCCTCATCAAACCGGCACATTGGGCATGGCCTCAGTGCAGGATCATCCGCTGGAGTCTCTCGGGCAAATTACGGGAATGTTCCCGCATTGGTTTTCGCCGGACTTACGAGAGATGGCTCCCGAAGCCTTGTGTTGTGATCAAAGTGTCTTGATTCAACAGATTGCTCCCCGGCCTGTTGTGGCAACCGAAGGCTATCTCGATCCCTGGGCCAGTTATTGGCTGTCTTTAACCACGCTGCAAAGGGCACAGTCGGTTTATGCTTCGGTCTATGCTGAACGGCAATTGCCTATGAACCCGTTGCGGACTTACCCTCTCGCCAACGATTCAGCCTTACTGAAAGCACCCCTGCTCCATGTGACCCTGCTGCATCCCCACACCATGCATGGGGATTATTGGCGGGTGATCGGCGCATTTTTAGACCAACAGTGGCCATAATGTTTCTAGTTATCAGAAATATTCATGTTTTGCTGTTCGCTAGAGGCTGCGCGGGCACGGGTCTGGGCCCATTGTCTTAAGGCGTCAATAGATTCCCTCATGGTGTGCGACAGGGGAACAGACTGTCGCAGGGCGTGAGTGAGGTCTCTGGTCTCTAACTCCCGTTGCTCGTCAAAGCTGTCATAAAGGGCTGAAATGACCACTTGCTCAATTTCTGAGCCCGAAAATCCCTGAGAGAGATCGCTGAGCAATTGTAAATCAAAATTTTCGGGGTTGCGTTTGCGTTTCATAAGGTGAATTTTAAAAATATCTACGCGCTCTCGATGGCTGGGCAGATCCACAAAAAAGATTTCGTCAAAGCGCCCCTTTCTGAGCAGTTCTGGGGGCAATGCGGAGATGTCGTTGGCGGTGGCGATTAAAAAGACCGGCGCGGTTTTTTCTTGCATCCATGTCAAAAAACTTGATAAAACCCGTGCCGTGGTGCCTCCATCAGAGAAATTAGAGCTTTGGGTGCCGCTAAGACCTTTATCCATTTCGTCTAGCCAGAGTAAACAGGGAGCAATCGACTCAGCGGTTTTGATCACCGAGCGAATATTAGCCTCTGAAGAGCCCACAAGCCCTGAAAATACGGCACCAATATCCAGTCGCAATAGCGGGTGTCCCCATAATGACGAAACGGCTTTGGCCACCAGACTTTTACCGGATCCCGACACCCCAATTAACAAAATACCTTTGGGGTGTGGCAAACCATAATCGCGGGCTTTTTCTGAAAAAGCCGAGCCCCGTTTGCGCATCCAGATTTTGAGTTGATCCAGCCCCCCCACATCGTCCATATTCGTTTGGGGGGCGTAATATTCCAGGAGGCCACTTTTTTTGATGATTTGCTTTTTCTCTAGCAAAATGAGCGGAATATCTTCAGCGTCAATACGTCCTTTGGCCACGATGGCTTTGGCAAACACATTTTCAGCTTCGACAAGCGTAAGCCCCTGGGCGGCCTGTAAAATGCGCTCCTTGTCTCCGGGCTGTAAATTAATACTCACGTTGCGATTGTTTTGCACAGAGACAATCATGCGGTCCAGTTGTTGCTCTAAATCGCCCAGCGTAGGCAACGGAAAATCCAGCACAGAAATGTCTTTTTCCAGCTCTTCGGGAATACAGGGTACCGGAGAGAGCAGCACAATGGTTTTATAGGAGGTCTTTAGGGCAATGGTCAAATCTCTGAGACGGCGCACGACGCGGGCGTCTTTCATAAAGGGGTGAAAATCTTTTAATACAAAAATAGCGGCTTTTTGAAAATTCTCAATATAGTCCAGCGCAGCGATGGGATCTTTGGTGTTGTCCATCATGCGTTTGGCCGCAGTACCCGACTCCAGGTTCTGTAGCCCCTGGGTAATGGTCCAGCTAAAAATACCTTTATTGCGGCCGGTTGAAATCTCGACCAATAAATTTTCGATGCGCTTTTCTTCCCAGGAAACCAGTGAAATAATGGGGTAGCGGGCGCGAATAAGTATTTTTAACTCGTCAATTAGCGTTTCGACGGAGGTGGGAATTGGCATGGATTACAGGACGCTCGCTTTGGCAAATTTGATCATGCTTTATCTTAACATTGGGCATTCTATTAAACAAATATTTTTTTTATGTTAAGTGATGCAAGTGTAGCGAGTCCGCTCACCATAAGAAGTACATCTAATATTCTGTTTACCCCTTTCAAGGAGACTTTATGGGCTCATTTAACACTTACGTTACCGCATCGCTTATTCCCAGCGGTATTCAATCGATTACCATTATGGCCGCGGCTTACGAGTCACGGGCAACCCAAATTGCGCGTCTCTTTGTCCCCATTGCCTCTTTTGCGGGAGACACTGCTCAGACCTTAACCGACGGTTCCTTTAACTCTTTTACCGGTGGTGCAGGCTATGATCCCAATGATCCCGATGATGGTCCTATTTTGCCTTCCTCTACCGCTATTTTAGCGGGGCCTTCAAACATTCAACAGGCCGATAACGATATTAATGGGGTTGATGGTGATGGTGATACAGACTTCAACGACGTTACTGCTAAGCCTCTGATTATCAAGGTACGTCGCGATCCTCTCACCGGTGAAATTACGGCTTATGGTGTCTTTAATGCTGACGGTAGTGTGCCGGGTTTTAATCGACCCGCTGGCCAACCCCTGTATACACCGGGTCAAGACGGAGACCCTTTTGAATCTACCGTAAACAATGTCGCGTTTGCAGGCGTGCCACCCCGTTACAGAGTCAACCGTCAAACCGGTGAGATCTACTTAAATAACAGTGCGGGTATCACAGGTGTCAACCTTGATGCTGCTGCCGGGTCTGAGATTTTTACTGGACCTCAGGGCACCAATAATATTGTGGGTATTGCGGAGTTTAAGGCCCTTGAGGGAGCCGCTCTGAGTACGGCACAACAAAAAGCGAGCGAACTGTCTAACGTGATTCAATCACTGGCCACTTTAATTCGTGGTTATAAAGAGCGTGAAAGAACTACGTTAAACGTGATTCGTTAATCGCTAACGTCCGCTAACGCGGTATCGAAATTTAAAAAACGGGGGTTGTGCCTTAAAACACAACCCCTGTTTTTATGGGATTTACTCCTGATAAACTGTGCTTATGTTTCCCTCATCTCGTTCTGATAACCGCCGCCAGCAAATTTTTGTTGAAACCGAGCTACACACGCTCTTTCGTCAGCACCATGAGTTTAAGCGTAAAGCCTATCCTGAATGGTCGAGTTACGATGGGGATCATCGTTATGATGATCGGCTAACGGACTTATCGGATGATGCCTCTCAAAAACGCTGTCAAAAGTACCGGGCTTTTTTAAGGCATCTAGAAACCCTCGACTTTAAGCGGCTCTCGCCTGAGATGCAGCGCAATGCCCGTCTATTTGCCTGGGTCTTGTCTCAGGATATCCAGTTTCACGAGTTGGGGCTGCACTTGCTGTGTATTGACCAGCAAGAAGGCATGCATTTAAGGTTTCCCCAGTGGGCCGAGGTACACCCTTTAGAAACGTATGCGCAGTATCAGCATTACTTTAGCCGTCTTAAGGGCTTTCAAAAGCAAATCAGTGATACGCTAGCAAACCTATCTCTGGGGCTGCAGCGGGGTTTACTTCACCCCAGATGTGTGATTGAACAGTCTTTACTACAAATGCATGATCTGGCCCATGCTGAGCTTACGTCTATGCCTTTATATCAGCCCATCTTAAGGCATTCTCATCATTTATCTTCGGAGTTGGCTCAGCGGGTTCAGCAGGTGGCGGCGCGTCTGATTACCGAAGAGGTGCAGCCGGCTTATCAGCGTCTTTATGACTTCGTTTATGCGTCCTATTTGCCCCATTGTCCTCAGGCCAGTCATGATGTGGGGTTAAGCAGCTTACCCAACGGGGAGGCTATTTATGCGTATTGGATTGCCCGTCACGTTAAGTCTGGAGTGTCCCCTGCAGAAATTCATGCACAGGGCCGAGCCGAGATTCAACGTCTTCACCAGGTGTTAGGCCCCGTCCTGGATCGCCTCAAATTACCCGCTCACTGGTCTGAACTGCGCGTTACCCTGCGCGACAATCCTGACTATTACTTTAAAGACGCTTCGGCCATGATGGCGGAGTATGCCCAAATGCTCGCCCGCGCAGAGACTGCCCTCCCCGCCTTTTTTTCTCGCCTGCCGCAAACGGCTTGTGTTTTGAAGGAATTAGAGCCCTGGCGAGCTGCTGCGGCCCCCCAGGCTTATTATTACACTCCCCCTCAGGATTTATCGCGTCCCGGTGTGTATTATGTTAACACCCACGCCTTGCACGAGCGGCCTAAATACGCCATGATGGCTTTAACCCTTCATGAAGCAGTGCCTGGTCATCACCTGCAACTGGCCCGTGCCCTTGAAATTCCTGATTTACCAGACTTTCGCTATCATATTGAAGCGACGGCTTTTGTAGAGGGTTGGGCGCTTTATGCCGAATCCCTGGGGTTTGAAATGGACTTATATGACGACCTGCAAACCCTGGGCGCGCTCTCTTTTGAATTATGGCGGGCCAGCCGTTTGGTGGTGGATACAGGTCTACATGCCATGAACTGGTCTCGTGAAGCCGCGGTGCAGTATTTACGCGACCATACGTTACAGTCCGAAACCGATATTCAATCTGAGGTCGATCGCTATATTGCACTGCCGGCTCAGGCCCTGGCTTATAAAATGGGTGAGCGGCAAATTGTCGCCTGGCGTGAGCAGGCGCAGGCGGTCTGGCAAGAACGCTTTAATCTAAAAGATTTTCACGAAGTGCTATTGGCTTCTGGCTCTTTGCCTTTGGCAGAGGTTGAAGAAGATGTGCATCGCTATCTGGAGCGGGGAAAACAAGCCGCAGCGTCACAAAGCGTGACGACCCCAAACCTGTAGTTTCAGCAAACCCGCAGTCTTGCTTTTACCGTATACTAGACCATTCATCTTAACAACAGGAAATCGATATGTTTGAATACACTCTTGATGCCGTTTGCCCGCAAACGGGCGCCCGTGCGGGTAGCTTTCACACCCCCCACGGTGTGGTAGAAACCCCGGTTTTTATGCCTGTAGGTACCCAGGCCACTTTGAAGTCAGTGCCCCATCGTCCTTTTTTATTGGACATGGAAACCCAAATCATTTTGTCTAATGCTTATCATTTATATCTTAAACCGGGGACTGAAATTGTCAAAGAAGCAGGGGGACTCCATCAATTTATGAACTGGCCCCGTCCTATGCTTACCGACAGTGGCGGCTTTCAGGTGTTTAGCCTGAGCTCCTTTTTAAAGGTCAGTGACAAAGGCGTAGAGTTTAAGTCTCCCCGTGATGGTTCTTATCATTTTATTACGCCAGAAAAAGCTATGCAGATTGAAAATGATCTTGGCGCCGACATCATTATGGCTTTTGACGAGTGCTTGCCCGCTGACGCGGATTATGATCGCACCGTGGCCTCCATTGAGCGCACCCGCCAATGGGCCGATCGGTGTAAAACGGCTCACGCTCGTTCTGATCAGGCGCTGTTTGGTATTGTGCAGGGGGGCATGTTTCAGGATCTTAGAGAGCAAAGTGCGCAGCATATTATGGACATGGACTTTCCCGGTATTGCCGTCGGCGGACTGTCGGTGGGTGAGTCCATGGATACCATGCATGAAGTGCTGGGGTGGACCATTCCCCATTTGCCCCATCATAAACCCCGTTACTTAATGGGCGTAGGTACGCCCCGGGACTTACTCAAAGCGGTAGCCACGGGTGTGGATATGTTTGATTGTGTCATTCCCACACGGGTCGGGCGTCATGGCAAAGCCATGGGGCTTCATCAAGATGTCATTATTCGTAATAGCGCCAATACCCGTGATTATGGTCCTTTGTATGCGGACTGTGAATGCTATACCTGTAAAAACTACACCCGTGCGTATATTCGCCATCTCTTTAAAGCGGGTGAACACTTTGGGGGAACCTTATTGAGCATTCACAATATTCACTTTTTAGTGCACCTGATGCGAGACGCCCGTCAGGCCATTTTAGCCGGTCGCTACGGCGATTTTTTGTCGGAAAAACAAGTGAGTATAACCCCTGTGTGATTTTGTGTTTGTACAAGCTTAAAGAAAGCTGAAGAAAAAATAAGCTAAAATTCAGCTTTCTTTAAGCCAGGGTTATAGGGTAGGAGATATACTAAAGGAGTTACATGCTTTTATGTGACACCACAGGCATTATATGCCTGCCCCTGTTTTCACCAGCCTGCACCCCCCTGTGCAGGCTTTTTTATTGTTCAAAAACTTGTTATGCTAACGGGGTGTAACTTACACAGATTTTTTAAAGGGGATCATTCATGTTTAAAAAAATGCTTTCTAAAGTTGGCGTGGGCGGTGCCAAAGTCGATACGATTCTCAAAGACCTGCCCGTGGTTCGCGGGGGTGTTTTACAAGGAGAAATTCAGATCGAAGGCGGCAAGGTAGAGCAACAGGTTGAACAGGTGTATCTGGAACTCACAACGTCTTATGCTTATGAAGATGAAGAAGGCGTATTGCGAACGGCTTCCGTTATTTTACATCGTATGGATATTGCCGAGTCTTTTGAATTATTTCCCCGTGAATTAAAGACCTTTCCTTTTGCTTTAGAGGTTCCGCTGGTGACGCCAATTACCGTGGGTAAACCGCTGACCTATCTGCGCACCGGCTTAGATGTCAAGGGCGCTGTGGATCCCAAAGATCGTGACCCCGTGGCCGTAGCCCCTGAACCCGCTACGGAGATGCTTTTACAGGCCATTGAGTCTCTGGGGTTTGTGCACGAAACCGATAGTGGCGACTGCATTGATATGGAAAACCCTTCCGGTGTGCCTTATGTGCAAAATTTTGATTATCGCGCCCAGGGCGAAATGGCCCGCCGCATCAAGGAGTTAGAAGTCCTGGTGCTCCCCTGGGAAGAAGAAACTGAGTTCGAACTCGAGATTGAGTTAAGCTCTGGAGCCTTTGGTTTTGGCCGAGAAGAGGTGCGTAAAATAAACTTTGCCCTGGCGCATGATGCTGACTTTGATGCAGATGCGTTGCTCGAAATTCTCGAAGAAGCAATGGCTGCTTAGTTTTAGCAAATTTTTAATAGATTAAGATTGTTGCATGTGTTAAGGTGAAATGATGAATGCAACAATCTTAACTTCTCAACCCACACCACCCGCCGATTTTCATCTTAATTATGGACTGATTGGCAATTGCCAAATTTCAGCCCTCGTCTCTTATGATGGATCTCTGGATTGGCTCTGTATGCCTCGTTTTGATGCGCCCAGCGTATTTGCCAAAATTTTAGATGATGAAAAAGGCGGCTTTTTAAGCATCGAGGCCGAGCACCCCGCCACCATTACCCAGCGCTATGTAACCAATACCAATGTACTCGAAACGCTCTACGAGACGCCTGACTATGCCTTTAAGGTGGTGGATTTTATTCCCCGCTATCATGATCAGGGGCATTTAACCCGTCCCATTGAAGTGCACCGTCAGATTGAACCGGTGAGAGGCTGCCCCAGTATACGGGTGCGTTTTCGTCCGCGTCCTGACTATGCGCGAGCCGAGGTGAAAATGGGGCGTTCAGAGCGAGCGATTAAAGCGGAGACCGGCAATGAAACCTATTATCTACACACCAATTTGAGTCTTGAAAACCTGCTGGATGAGCACACCCATATGTTACAGCGCAGTGCGTATCTTATTCTTACTTATGATTTTCAGCTACACACTGACTTTAAAGCCTATTCTCGTCGGGCCTTAGACGGCACCCTGCGTTATTGGCAAACCTGGGTTCGACATTGTGCCATTCCCCCGGTGTATCAAAAAGAGGTGATTCGATCCGCTTTAACCCTGAAACTACACCTCTTTGAAGACACCGGAGCCACTATCGCCTCTACCACCACTTCAATTCCTGAGGTGCACGGTTCAGAGCGCTGTTGGGATTACCGCTTTTGCTGGATTCGAGACAGTTATTTTTTAATTGACGCGCTCAGTGGAATGGCCCACTTTGAAGAAATGGAGAAGTTCATTCTTTATCTCAAACATATTTGTCGCCACGGCATCGACAAGCTACAGCCGGTTTACAGTATTCAGGGAGAAAGCGACTTGACGGAACATGTGCTCACTCACCTCAAAGGAGCCGCCGATACCGGCATCCTCCGAGTGGGTAATCAGGCGTACACCCACGAGCAATATGATATTTATGGCGAAATGATTCTTTCTTTGTATCCGCTGTTTTTTGACTCCCGTCTTAATTATGCCGAAACCTATGGCTTAGACGAGGAGTGGAGGCTGGTCAAAGAACTTGTGGCGGCAGCCCTTCAGGTCAGAGATAAAACCGATAGTGGCATTTGGGAGTTCCGCCATGAATTTCGCCATCATACCTTTAGCAAGCTGATGATTTGGGTGGCGCTGGATCGGGGTGCGCAAATTGCCAAAGTCATGGGTGAAGCGAATCTGGCGGAGCAGTGGCTGAAGGAAGCGGACGCTCTGCAAGCGGAGATTTTAGACAAAGCGTGGAGCGAGAAACACCAAATGTTTGCCATGTCCTACGGGGGCAACGACGCTGATGCCAGTGTGCTGCTGATGCCTGTATTGGGATTAATCAATGCCTGTGATGCGCGCTTTGTGGCAACGGTCAAAAGCTATAAAAAAAGACTGATGAAAAACGGTCACGTGTTTCGCTATATTTCTGAAGATGACTTTGGTTTGCCCGAATGTGCCTTTAACTTTTGCACCTTCTGGATGATTCACGCCATGTATTTAATCGGAGATAAAGAAGAGGCACAGCAGATTTTTGAAAATATGCTTAAATCTGGTAACCATCTGGGTCTCTTCTCTGAAGACACCCAACCTGAGACCGGTAAAATGTACGGTAACTTCCCACAAACCTATACCCATGTGGGCATTATTCAAACAGCTAAACTCTTAAGTGGAAACCTTTCAACCTATGCGCTGGATTATTGTTAGTAATCGACTCCCGTTTGAAAAAATCAAGCGGGTGAACTGACCCGCAGCTCAGGGGGGCTGGTCACTGCGCTCTCTGGCGTGCAGACTGAAGCCGAACAATTGTGGGTGGGCATCGCTCCTGAGGGCATTGATGAAAGCACCTGGCAGGGAATGTCCCTGGATTATCAGAAGAGCTATCAGCCCGTTTTTGTGGACGAAAAAACCTATGATGCTTATTATAACGGCATTGCTAACGATGTTTTCTGGCCCTTGTTTCATTACGAAGGCAGCATGATTAAGTTTTCTTTGGACAACTGGCAGGCTTATCAACGGGTCAATTATGAAATGGCCAAAGTGATTGCCGAACATGCCGTCAATGATGATGTCATCTGGATTCACGATTTTCATCTGTTTCTTTTGCCTCAAATGTTGAAAGAATTGGGCGTGACCTGCCGTATTGGCTTCTTTTTGCATATCCCCTTTCCCAGCTCAGAGCTGTTTCGCCAATTGCCCGTGCGTCATGAGCTACTGCAGGGCCTGATGGGGGCTGACTTAATCGGTTTTCACGACTACTCTTATGCCCGACATTTTGCCAATACCCTCAACAATGTGATGAATATTCACGCAGACTTGCGGGGGTTTTTGTGGCAGCAGCGCCGCGTAGAAATCGGCGTTTATCCGGTGAGTATTGACTCTGAGCACTTTAAACAAGAGGCTGCTTCTGCCGAAACGTTGGCTTACGCTCAACAGTGGAAGGCGGCTCAGCCCGGCCGCCGGTGGATTTTGGGCGTCGATCGTTTAGACTACACCAAAGGGCTTGTATTAAAACTACAGATTTTTGCTGATCTGCTCAAAAATCATCCAGAATACCGTGGCCAGGTGTCTCTGCTTCAGTTGGCAATTCCCACCCGACAAGACGTAGACGAGTACCAGAAGCTCCGCAGCGAAGTGGAGCGCATGGTGGGTGAAATTAATGGCAAGTACAGCACGCCTGGTTATACACCGGTGCAGTATATGTACACTTCTATCCCGCTTCATGAACTGTTGGCGCTCTATCGTCAGTCCACTGCGTTATTGGTCACCAGCCGCCGGGATGGCATGAACCTGGTGGCCTTAGAGTACGTGATTTCTCAGGGTGACGAAGATCCTGGGGTGGTGGTTTTAAGCGAGTTTACCGGAGCCGCTTCGATGTTGAGTGAAGCCCTTTTAATTAATCCCTGGGATATTCATGGCAGCGCAGATGCTTTGGCAGAAGCCCTGAGCATGTCCCTGCCAGAACGTCAGGAGCGAAATGGTATTATGCAGGGCTTTCTGAGTCATTATAATGCTTCGGATTGGGCGGAGAACTTTATGCGGGACCTACTCAAAGCAAGCCATCAGCATGAGACCACCGCCAGCCAACATTTGTTTTCGAAATCAGCTCCCCACGCGCTGCAAGACGTATTATCGGCGTTAAAAACTCATGTTTACCTGTTTTTAGATTATGATGGGACCCTCGTTCCCATTGAAGAGCGTCCCGAGCAGGCCGTACTGCCTGCCAGTACGCGAGATTTAATGGCCAGACTGCTGGTCAAAGAAAACCTGACGGTTGTGATTGTTTCCGGTCGCGACGGCGATTTTTTACAGACACAATTTGAGGGACTTTCCGTCATGTTAGCGGCAGAGCACGGCGCAAAATTTTATGACCCAGACATCGAAGCCTGGACCTCTTTGCTCTGGAGTGATGTCAACACATGGTATGACGGTGCAAAAGCCGTGATGGAAAACTACACCCGTCGGGTGCCCCGCAGTCATGTGGAACCCAAAGAGTATGCGATTGCGTGGCATTATCGTCAATCGCCCCGCACTTTTTCGAATTATCAGGCCCATAAGCTCAAAGAAGACCTGGAGTCGGGACTGACCCACTTGCCTGCAACGGTGATTGCGGGCAATAAAGTGATTGAAGCCCGCGCTGTAGAAGCCAATAAGGGCTATTTTGTACGCAACTTTTTAACAACGCACCCGAATTTATCGCTTGAAGAAAGCTCCTTTATTGCGCTGGGAGATGACACCACTGATGAAGATATGATGCGAGCTTTACCTGAGGGGGGCTTAGGGATTAAGGTGGGTGCAAAAAGCGGTGCCGCAAGTCATGCCATTGAGCGCCAGTCAGACGTGTTAAACTTTCTGCAGGAGTTAGAACAATATTTATGACAATCCCTTTATGGTGTCTTTTCGTCGTTAGCTTAATGCCCATGCTTGCTGCGGGTGTAGGGGCCAAGGCCCGCCTTGCATTACCCGGAGGCATGGACAATGAAAACCCCCGTCAACAAGCATTGCTGTTGGAGGGTATGGGAGCAAGGGCTTATGCTGCTCAGGCCAATGCCTGGGAGTCTCTGGCGATGTTTACAGTGGCAGTAACCATTAACCATTTAGCGCAGGGAGCTTTGGTGCCTTCAGGTATTTTATCGCTGATTTTTATCATAGCCCGTTTTGGACACTTGCTTGCCTACCTGAGTAATAAAGGAACTTTACGCAGTCTGTGCTACGGCGTGGGGCTACTCTGTTGCGTTGGTCTGGTGATTTTAGGCGCTCTCGCCCCTTAACACCGTTCCACCCCTATCCAGGCGAATCCACCTACTGGTTATAAGCCATCACACGGGACCCGCCCCTGCTGTCGGCTTTACGCATGAGTTGATCCAGGTGGTTTGGAGTCATTTCCCACATGCGGGCACCAGCGGGGTCGGCCATGACCAGTGTGCCGTCGTCTTTGACATCGGTGACCACCATATAGTGCCGTGAGCTGGTGCTGGGTGAGCCGGTGAGCAAAATGGGCATGTCTCCGTTCGCAAGGCTTTGACGCAGGGCATTCACGATCTTATCTCGATTTCCTGCGCCGGAGCGGAGTAATCCAGTATCAGCGGTTTCTCGTACCGTTCCACCGGTCATGGTTTGAATTGACTTGGTTACTTGATCTTCAGTGATGGCCCACGAGCCGTCCGCTCGTGCAGAGGTTAGACCTGATGCGTTACGCGCCGCCTGAACGGCGCCTCGGCTATCCATATTGGTATTAAATCCAAAACGACGGGCAATCATCGCGGCAGACGCCGGGCCGCAGTCTCCACCGGCAGAGGCAAGCCCTGTACCGTTTTGACTCACGATCCACGAGGGGGTTCTACCAGGCGTGGAAAGCGGTTGAACGCTACCAGAGCGTCGTGTTGCTCCTGCGTTGGGTGTGCGAGAATTGCCGAAAATACCCCCGCCAGGATTGAAATCGGCTGCCGGGCGCCGCCCACGTACTTGCGAACTGTCGCGCGCACGCGCTGGAGCTGGTGTGGGGTTGGCTTCTGAAAAGCTTTCTAATAAGTTTTTAGCCATGCTATTGGTTTGTGCTAAATTTTGAAGCCCCTGCATTTCTGAAGGCGTCACTTTACTTTTCCAGCTAAAAAATAAAAAACTTCCGGTGGTGGCTTTTTTGAGCTGAGAGATCATACTTTTGGCGGCTGATTTGTCTTGCTCGGGTAAAGAGGTCCTGTCAATAAACGCGCTGAGTTCACGGGCTTCTTTGCGGGTAATTTGACCATCGCTGGCTGCATTGGCGAAAGAAGTGCTGATTTGTTGATTGGCGGTGTTTGGATTGACAGTAGACATTCAAAAGCTCCTTGGATTTCTATGGGACTTCTTTTACCTTACCCCAATACAATGCTTTTTAAACGGCTTTGTGCGTGTTTTTTGTTTGCCATGTTATGAAAAGCTGAAAAACGGGTATACTTTTAATAAGAACAAAACACTGTTGTGAAAGGTCTTTTAGGCACTGCTTCATGAATATCTCTTCTTCCCCCAACGCGTTCCAAGGAACGATTTCAGGCTCTCTTCAAGACGGGCGGGTTGACCGTGCAGAGCTGCGACAAATTTCTACAGCGGTGAACAACACCAGTGCCTCTGCCTCAGAAAAAAAAGATTTTATGCAGCTTGCTCAGACCATCCAGCGCGCAACAAGTCAGGGTTTTTTCCGCTCCGAAGACGTTTCTCCTGCTGAAATGCAAGACATTGTCGGTCAGGCTGAAAAAATGAAAGACTCTTCTCTGGTAAAAGACATGATGTCTGAGTTTAATAAAACCCATGGCAAATCAGAGAATCCTATTGCGGCCTTTTTTAAAGCGCTTTTTGAGGGTTTAGCCGACGTCGGTAAAGCCACAAGCGCTACATCCAACGCTTCTTCAGAAGATGTTCAATCTTATCGCAGCGCGATTTCTGAAGCGAACAGTATGAATTTTTCTGAGAACAGTGTTCAGGGCAGTGGTACAAACTATCAGAGTCTGGGTTTCAATGATGGCGTTAGTGGACCCTCTGGTCCGGCGGGTGTTCCTGGCCAGACCGCCAGTGTAGATGGCGATAATGCCTTTGTGCCTCAGTATTCTGAAGGAACAGCTTCCGAAAAGCAGGCCAATTGCGGTGCTGCGTGTGCAGCCATGATGATTAGCTCTTTTGGTGTGAATCCTCCGCCTCCCATGAGCGAAATTCGCGCCGACGCGGGGGCGCGCAGGGGCAATGGTAGCGGCGCTTTTGCTATGAGTACCGGGCAAGTGATTAAAGCGGTTGAAGCCAACACCGGTAAGTCAGGCGTTGTTTCTGACTTGCCCGTGAGTGCAAATACGGCGGGAAAACAAATTGCCGAACGCCTCAACGCAGGCAAAAACGTGATTATTCTTACCGGAGGCATGGGCGGATCCAAAGGCCATTATATGATGGTCAAAGGGGTTGAATTTGATGCCCGCGGCAATATTAAGTCGCTCACGGTAGATGATCCCGGCAGTCAAAACGGCGAAGATCGCGTCATTTCAGGTGGTAAACTCCAGGAGATTATGGGCAACCGTAGCGCAGCAGGCAGAGTGAACCAGCTGTTAACCTTTGGTTAAATCCAATCATAGAAATTCACGTACTGGCTGAATTGATATGTTTATACGTAACTGAACATCTCGATGGCTCTTAATTTAGAGTCATAATCCGATGATGGCTTTTTGACCCCTATCAAATCAGCTTCTGCGCGAAGCCTTGAATCATGTTTATCTATTAATAGAGTCTGCTATGCTAGCGCTAGCTTCATAATAAGTAATTAGGGTATATAAAAGGTCGTCTATTTGAATAACTCAGAGCGTAAGCATCAGCCCAGTCAAAAAAAAAGCAAAGGTGCCGTTGGATTTATCATCGGTCCATTTATTGTGATTGCACTGCTCTATTTGTTTGTTCAAGTACGTGATACCTACACTTTTATTCAACAATCAACCCCAGTGGTAGGTACTATAGAAAAATGGGATCCCATTCATGTCAATAGTGAATCTGCTGACTACGTTTATATCGCCCATGTTCGATTTACTCAAGCCGATGGGAAGTCTTTAAGCTTAAAAATGGTCAGTGATTTTGAAGCGGATTATGATGAGCTTGTACCAGATGAAGCCCCGGAACTGCCAGACATAGGAACGTCAGTAAATATTCTATACAATCCTGAAAAAAGCCCGCCTGTTATTGTGCTAAACCATTGGAAAACGGTTTGGAAAGGTCCACTAAAAGCCGTTCTGCTTTTTATTGCTATTCTGGTGGTGGCCTTTGGACTGCGTTTGCTAGATACCAAGTCTAGCACTGGCTCTTATGAAAAAACACAAGTCTAAAGCATTGGCTCATTTTTTTGTTATGGGCTAGTGTGCAGCACTTTCGCTAATTCTTTCATAAACTCGGGTATCTAAAAACACCTGATACAAATCAGCGTCTAACATGCCGTCTTTGACTTCGTATCCCAAAATATCTAAGGCCCGCTGTACTGGCAGGGCCTTTTTATATGGGCGGTCGCTAGCGGTCAGCGCATCGTAAATATCGGCAATGCTCATCATGCGCGCTTGAATGGGAATCTCTTCAGCGGGTAAGTTACGGGGGTACCCTCGGCCATTTAACTTTTCATGGTGAGCGTAAGCAATATTGGGAACCTGCCGCAGCGACTTGGTCCAAGGGATTTGCTGAAGGAAATGATACGTATGCGTGACGTGGGACTCAATTTCCTTGCGCTCTTCCGTTGAGAGGGTGCCCTTCATAATGGAGAGCTGTCCAAACTCGTAGGGATTGAGAAGTATCACTTGTTCTTCGTCTACAGCGTAGGCTTTTTCCTGGATCATTGTCAGTCGCTCTGAGACTTCACTGGCCAAAATACTGGGGCGATTTGCTTCCAATATGGCCTGTAAATCGACTTCAAGTTCTTGCAGCTGCAGGTGGTATTGGGCCTTGATTTGAGAGCGTTCGCTTTCACTTGCTTGTTGGGCGTAGAGTTCCATTTGCTTGAGATAAAACTGGCTCTCTAAATGCTTGCGAATCAGTTGAAAACGGTGTTTAATACTCGCCAGCTCGTGGGGGTAAAGTTTGTCGGCTTTGACCAATACATTTTCTCTGACCCCGATTTTTCCGAAATCATGAAGCAACGACGCATATTTAATTTCACGGAGCTCGCTGCGCGAAAAATGTACGCCCTGGTAACGATCGTTGTTTGCCCTGTCTACGGATTTCGCTAAGCCGACGGTTAAAACGGCGACGCGCTCAGAGTGTCCTGAAGTGGTTGGATCACGAGACTCAATCGCTTTAACGGAGGCTTTAATAAAGCCTTCGAACAGGGCTTGAATGGATTCGTAAAGTCGCGTGTTTTCGATGGCTACAGCGGCCTGGCTGGCCAATGACGACAAGAGCTCTTCGTTTTCAGAGGTGTAAAAAAGAATTTGTTGTTCGAGAGCCTTCTCATCACCCAGGTGCAAAGCCTCTTCGTAGCTGCGCTTTTTGTTGATCATTTGCAAAATGCCAATGACCTCCCCTTTGGGGTTTTTCATGGGCACTGTGAGCATTGATTTGGAGCGATAATGCGTGTTTTCGTCAAAAGATTTATTGAACCCATAGGGCACATCCGTGTCCAGATGATGTACGTCCTGAATATTTAAGGCGTTGCCCCGCAGGGCCACAGTACCGGCAATACTTTGCTCGTTCAAAGGAATGGTAAATTCGCTGAAGTCAATGTCCAGACTTTGATTGCGTGCCCACTTAAAGCGCAGATGCCGATCGTTATTTTGGGTGTTGTCGGCTTCTTCTATCAGGTAGAGACTCCCCGAGTCGGACTGGGTGATTTCCATACTGCTGGTGAGGATTTTATCGAGTAAACGGTCCAGGTCGCGCTCGGTGGAAAGGGCCACACCAATTTTATTCAGCTCGTTGAGGCGGTCCTTTTGCACGTTGACTTCATGGGTGAGCGTGGACATTTCTCTGTGCTGCACCAATTGACTATAAATGCGATTTAAGGCAAAAAGCAGTCTTTCGGTATTGGGAATGCCGTAACTAAAATCCAGCAGACTGGGATTGTTTAGCCATTGGGAATCCGGTTTTTCGTCGGCTTCAAGATACAGAAAGCAATGAAAAGGAGCCGCACTATAGTGGGTGAGTAGCCAGCGATAAGTATCGGCGTCGGCCAACACCAGCCAGGGCGCTTCGGCATGACTCAACAGATCTTCTAAAGTATCCCTGTGAAAGGGTTGAAAGTCGAAGCGGCTGCTCAGTAGGGCTTTAATATTATCTACAGAAGTGTCAAAAACAGGACGAAGATAAAAAAGTGGATGGTTTTTCATGAATTGTGTTTCTTTATGCCAGAATATCTTTATCTTAGTATAACAGGTCATTTCTATTTCTTTGGGCGTCATTTTCGCTAAAATAGACCTATGCATTATCTTCAGATTGAAACGCTTTTTAGCGATTGGCAAGCCGAGTGGGTGGGCGCGCGCTTACAAAAAGTGCGCCAGCACGATAAACACACGCTGACCCTGGTGTTTTATGGTGGTGGGTTGAGCGGGGGAGAAAAGCGCGTTTTGCTGGATTTCTCTCGTTCTCAAAGCGTCGTGCTAACCTTGCCTAATCTTGGCGATGCCTCACCATGGGACTTACCTCGGATGCCGGTACAGGGATTTGCACAGGCCTTGCGTAAATACCTGGTGGGACACCGCCTGCTCTCAATGGAACACCGCTCTGGTGATCGTTGGGTACGCCTGGCGTTTGCGCAGGATCTGAGCCTTGTTTTGGAGTTGAGTGGTCGCCATAGCAATGCTTTTTTGTATAACTCTGAAATCCTCATTCTTGCGCAATGGTTCAGCGATAGTTCTCAACGGAACTTACAGGGAGGCACAAGGTATATCCCTCTGCCCCCTCCAAAAGTCGTGTTCCAACGACCGGACCCCCTTCACTTAAGCGCGCATGACAGGTCTGAGCGCCAACACATTTTTGCTACTTTTGTACTTCGGCAGCGTCATCTTTTTCTACAGGCTCACAAGCTCAGGCAGTATCGGCAACAGCTGACGCAATTACAGGCGCGCTTAACCACTGAAATCTCTCGTCTGGAGCAGGCCCTCGAAGACATCGCACAACAAGCCGTGTATCAACGTTATGGAGAATTGCTGCAGGCAGCCTTTGCGAACCCGCCCCTGCCGGGAGCGACGACCGTTCAGGTACCGGATTATTATGTGCCGGGACAGCCGCTGGTAGAGATCCCCCTAAACTCGGCTCTGGGACTGCAACAAAATATTGCTCGCTATTATCAGCGGGCCCGTAAAGCAGAGCGGGGAGCGGCCTACGCGCTGGAGCATTTGCCCGCACTTATGGATCAACAAGCGCAATGGGAGCAACACCGGCAAGCCCTTGAACAATGGGAGCAGCAGCTATCGCAGGAACAGCTTTTGAACCCTGAAGCCTGGGCTCTCCTGCTCAGTTGGATAGCGTTGCTGGCGCAACCCGAGGCAAAAACAAATCGCATTTCGAGCGTTAATATAGCGAAACAAGCCCGCCGGGGAAGTCGCGAAGGCGTTGCGCTTCATGCACGACGTTTTGAAGCCCAGGCCGTCATATGGGTAGGTAAGTCGGCGAAAGACAATCATCAACTGACCTTTCGTTATGCCAAAGGGTCTGATTACTGGCTACACGTTCAGGACACCAGTGGCAGTCATGTACTCGTTAAAACGGCTCAGTTAACACCACAGCTGCTTGAAGAAGCTGCACATCTGGCGGCTTACTACTCACCGCAAAGGCAGGCATTTGAAAGCGGAGAGCCCGTTTCGGTTTGTTATACTCAGGTGAAGTACGTGAAGGCGATTAAAGGAGGGGCTCCAGGTCGCGTGCAAATGCAACAGTTTAAAACCTATCTTGTGCGTTATCGTCATGCCTGTTGGGAGGCGCTGACGAGATGAATACCCTCGATTTAACGCCGGGTCGAGCCCTTTGTTTCTTCGGGGTAGGATTACACGGGGGGCGTTATAATCGCTTGCGTATTTTACCCCGCGCGACCCCTGGCTTTTGGCTCAGAACTGATCAAGCACCTGAGGGCTTTTCTTTGACGGTAGACCAGGTGAGTTCGACCCGTCGGTGTACCAGCGTTGGCGGCATTCATACGGTTGAGCATGTTTTAGCGGCTTTGTATGGCCTGGGCATTACTGCTGCTGAATTGGTGATTGAAGGCGACGAGTTTCCTATTCTAGATGGCAGTGCTTTCCCTGTCGTGCAGGCTTTACAACAGTGTCCTCCCCGTCAGCTGCTGACCCAGCGCCGTACGCTGCGCGTGCCAGAGGCCTTTGAGCTGAAGGGCGACACCTGGCATATTCGGGTGCGTCCCGCCAGGGGGCTGCATTTGCACTACGTTCTCGACTATGTGTTGCCTCAGCAAGGGCGTTACGAGCTATCGGGGGGGTATGGTCCCTCTGATTGTTTTGCCACAGCGCTGGCCCCGGCCCGCACTTTTGTTTTTGAAAGAGAAGTCGTGGCGTTGCGCGCCGCAGGCCAGGCCCTGGGCGGGAGTTTAGACAATGCCCTGGTACTCGATGACTTCGCTCAACCCATCAATCCATCGCGCTTTGACAATGAAGCGTTGCGACATAAACTCCTGGATTTAATGGGTGATCTGGCCTTGTTGGGGACGAATATTGAGGCTTCTATTGAGGTGTTTCGGGGGGGGCACACATCTCATGTTAAACTGGTGCAGCAACTGCAAAGCTTGCTGTAATTTTAAGTTGGTGGTGAATCTATGGACGTCGCGCTAAACATTCAAGCCATTCAAAAAATCCTTCCCCATCGATATCCCTTTTTACTTTTGGATCGTATTCTTGAGATTACGCCGCCTCACCACGCTCTGGCTCTTAAAAACGTGACGATTTCGGAACCTTTTTTTCAAGGGCATTTTCCTGAGTATCCTGTGATGCCGGGGGTCTTAATTGTCGAGGCCATGGCGCAGCTGGGAGGCGTTTTGCTGCTTGAGGGAGCTCCTTCGGGAAGCCAACTGCCCTTGCTTACCGGCATTGACAAGGTGCGTTTTCGTCAACAGGTACAACCCGGTCACCAACTTTACCTTCAGGCCACCTTACAAAAGCAGCGGGGTAAAATGGGACGTATTGCCACGCGCGCCCATCTTGATGCCCCGGATGGTCTACTGGTGTCCGAAGGTGAGCTTCTGTTTTGTTTAATGCCGCTCAATGATGCAATCGAGGGTTCGTAAATCAGCCATGTCTTTGTCTGTGATACAGGTTCACCCCACTGCCGTGGTCAGTCCCCGGGCTGTTTTATCTGAGGGAGTGGTGATCGGCGCTTATGCCGTGGTGGGAGACCATGCTGAGCTGGCTAAAGACGTGCGGGTTGATGCCCATAGTGTGATCGGAGACTATACGTTTTTGGGCGAAGGGACGCATGTTTATGCCCATGCGGTGGTGGGTGGACCTTCTCAGGATCTTAAACACCAACCGGGGGCTGTCAGTTACTTGCGGGTGGGCAAGGGCAATCGCATTCGGGAATTTGCCACGCTGAACCGTGCGACTGCTGCCGGAGACACCACCCTGATTGGCGATCATAATTTGCTGATGGCCTATGCCCATGTGGCCCATGACTGCCAATTGGGCGATCGCAATGTACTGGCCAATGGGGCCACTCTCGGTGGCCATGTAAACCTTGCCTCTGACAGCGTGATTGGTGCCATGAGCGGTATTCACCAGTTTGTAAGAATCGGGGAGCAGGTCATGGTAGGCGCCATGTCGCGGGTCTGTAACGACGTGCCGCCCTATATGCTGGTATCAGGAGCACCCCCTAAAATTTATGGCCTGAATCAGGTGGGGCTTCGCCGGTCGGGTTTTTCCAGGACCTTGCGACAACACTTAAAGCAGGCCTTTCAATTATTGTACCGGCAACAGTTAACCCTTCAAGAAGCCCTTGATGCCCTGTCTGCCCTGCACCAGGAACACCCTGACGAATCTCTGCGCCACCTGATGGACTTTTGTGCCCAAAGCCGCCGGGGGCTGGTGGGGTATCGCAATGATTTGTTTTAAATATTCGCTTTGTCTATTCCTGGCAACGTGGCTGGCTATATAAGGTTGGTCAAAGGCTAATCTAGGGGAATATTCAAACCATAAATCCACAAAAGAGGCATTTACTCATGAAAAAACAGCTCTTAATCCTTGGCTGTCTTGCTGTACTTACAGGCTGCGTTCCAGGCACCGCCGCTCCTGGATCTTCGCCAGCATCTTCACCAGCGACTGAAGCACCGACCACAACACCTGCAACACCTGAACAAGGCGCGGAGCCATCAGCAGAAACCACACCCATGCGCTTTTTTATCACCAGCGAGGGTTCTGGTAACGGAGCAAACCTTGGGGGTCTTGTGGGTGCTGATGCCCATTGTCAAAAATTGGCAGAAGCTGCCGGCAGTGACAAAACCTGGAAGGCCTACCTGAGCTCTTCATCAGAAAATGCCCGGGACCGCATTGGTCAGGGCCCCTGGCACAATGCCAAAGGTACATTGATTGCTGAAAATATTGCCAGCCTCCACCAGGCCGACACCAATTTTATTACCAAGGTCAACGGACTCAACGAAAAAGGGGAAGTGGTGAATGGCCGGGGGGATACGCCCAACCGTCACGATATTCTCACGGGCAGCACGATGGATGGACTGCTTGCAGCAGATCAAACCTGTGGAGATTGGACTCTTGATGGCGAAGATGGATCCGCCATGGTGGGCCATCACGATCGCATGGGACTGAGTGACGACGATGCTTCTAAATCATGGAACACGTCTCATGGCTCTCGAGGATGTAGTCAAGAGAATTTACAGAGCACTGGCGGAGATGGCCTGTTCTACTGCTTTGCCACCAATTAAGCATCGCCTTCAATAAAGTGAGATGGCTGTTCTGCTTCAGGCTGATAGGTCTGAAGCAGATGGCGTCCGTGGGTCATTTGACGCTGGGTTTCGCTCAGCGCAAGGCCCTGGTTTTGCAGGGCTAAAATACACGCCTGACCCAGCCGTTGGGTGTCGGCCACCAGTTGGGGATGTGCCTTTTGAAACGCTTCCCGTTCTTGAACAGGCGTCTGGGCCAGATCCGCGATAATCTGCTCCCGCTGGTGTAAAGCGGTTTGCACAGCCTCAGCGTCAATAGACTCCACATCTTGCTTCAGTTGGTGTAATAATGCTTCGCTGACCTTTTTCAGGGCGAGCATTTGCGCTTGCGTTTTCTCTTTATCCGGCAAAATCGCGCGACCCTTTATGCTGATGTTCAAATTTACCTTCAGCCCTCAGGTGAGCCACGGTATCAGCGGCTTCCTTCCAGGCACTGCGCAAAGGGGTTAAGAGTTCAATCACTTCTTTAATGGGGGCTTCTTCTTGCTGTGTATTGGCGGTAATCAGCTGGCGATACATATAGTCGTAAAGTGAGTATAGCTGATTGGCCATTTCGCCTCCCACTTCTAAATCTAAGACCGACATGAGTTCCAATAAGATAGCCTGAACTTTGAGCAGATTGCGATGAATCCCTTCGCGTTCTTTTTTTTCCAGGGCCTGTAAGGCAAAATTGAGATATTTGAGGGCGCTATCATAGAGCATGACCAGCAGACGCTCTGGTGTGGCGGTTTCGATATGGGCATTGCGGTAGGTATCCATACGCTGGGGAGGCGGGGCTTCTTTGGGGGCCGATATTCTTAACGCGCCGTTTTTGTCGGGCTTTTGAGGCAGTTGAGACATCAGCTTAACCTGCTTCTTTCAGTAAAATCAAATAGGTTGCAATCTCACCGGTCTGAAGCTGCTGCGGCGCGAGTTTGCTTTTACCGTAGAAAGCCAACGGCTTAACGGCTTCTTCAAGGGGGTTACTTAAATAAATGCTGTGCCACTCAAAGCTGGGGTTAAGTTCTAGAACCTGATCACGACTGCTTTCGTTTACGACGCGAAGTACCACGGCATTGGGGTTATCTCGGGCTATTTTGAGCGCCGATAGATGCAGCGTATCAAAGTCGGCCTCAAAGAGGGCTTGTGGGTTCGTTGATTGGCCTTGAAAATGCAGCACGGGGTGACGGTAGTTCCCTACGGTTTGAAGGGTTAGGGTTTCGTCGGCTCCACACAAATGGAGCTCATAGTGGTATTCATGGGTGCCTAAGCATTGGGCTTCAGGCGTTGGCATGCGTGGGCCTGCGCCGCCGCCACGGGTGCGTAAATCATCGCGTGAAAGCCATCCGGTGCAGCGCAGAAGCGTAATGGCAAGGGCGGGCTCGTCTTCCCAGGGGGCTAAACTGGCTTCATAAAGTCCCTTACTTTGAAAGCACCAGCCATTTTGGTCGGGCTGTTTGACATGAATCCATTCCTGAAAAGGGAACTCATCGACGGGTCGTTCATGGCCTTTGGGAGCATCCCAGGGTGCCCCTGTCGGAGCCGTTTGACTTAACGCGCCCAGGAGGGTGGAGCTGCGCGTTGCTGTGGGCGGAAGGGCGGGCTGCCACAGCAGCTTTAAACGATAATCTTTTGCCCTATTGTGCACCGTGGTGTGAAAACGAAAGGTTTCACTGTCCTCAAACAACTGAATGCGGGTTTCAATCACCAGAGGCACGGTTTCCAGAGCACGGGCCGTGCGCTCAGCGTTTAAGCCTACGGGCACATTGACTTCTGCCCGCAGCAGCAGACTTTGTTCTCCGGGTCCGTGCAATACCGTGGCCTGATCAAAGCCAAAACTGTGTAACTCTGGTTTTTCGGGAGCTTGCGGCGGAGAGAAATTGTATTCGTCTCCGGCATCTCCTTCGTGTAGAAAGCAGTGTCCACTCACCTGGTGAATCCATACCTGACCTATTTTTCGCTCAAAAATAAGGTGACGTTGATGGGGGTCGAAGCGCAGGCGCACTTTGTCATTATTTAGAGTGCAGAGTTCCCAATGGTCATTGACAGGCACCTCATCATGATGGTGAATCGGTTGCCGGATCTCTGCCTCGGGGGTTTCGATCGTATAAGCGGTGCTGCTGAGTGGGGGTAACTCCACATAAACGCGACAGCGCACGCGGTGTACGTCTTCCCAGTGGGGTAAAATTTCCGGTTCTGCAATAAAGGTTTCATGGGGGTGCGGCTCCTGGGTATCAGGAGGCAAAATCCATAAGGGGCAAAGGTGTCCATTGGGATGACGCAATTGCACGCAGGGGGGGGCTTCGTCAAACACCAGAGCAATGTCCTGATAGCCCTGGTAAGGTTGTGGGCCGGTATTTACCAGATTTAACACATTGCCGGGGTGCTGGCCGAGAACGTGTTTTCCCCAGTGAATATAAGCGTCTTGCCGGAGCTCTGCTGCCATTTGTTTCACCCAGCGAAAGCGCGGGAACATATCCTGGTGCACTTCATCAATGCTGCAGCCGCAGATGCTGTCATGGGGGTGGTTGAGCAGAAGTGTCTTCCAGGCCTGATGGAGTACAGGCCAGAGGGGCTGTGCTGCCCCTGCGAGCTGTTGAAACACCAATAGTGGCTCAATTTCTCGTTCGAGTAAGTGTTCGCATTGGGCGTTTTCCCACTTTAACGGATAACGGCTTGACCAGACACCGGGGAGGACATACGCGCCATCGGGTTGGCGTAGCTCTCCGGTATAGCTTGGGGTAGCGTTGCTTTGATCAAGGGGAGGCAAAGCGTCGAGATAGTCCAGCAAGGTGGACTGCGTAAAGCGATACTCTGGAAAGGTTTCGGTGAGCCACTGGAGTTTTTCTTCCAGATGTTCAGGCAAGCCCATATGATCGGCACCCACGGGCAGCAACAGGGGTAAATGCTCCGGCGTGGCTGCCTTGATGGCGTCTAAAAAAGAACGCATTAAGGCTTCGTCCGGTGTCTCCATATGCAGTGCATCCTGGTAATAGCCTTTGGTGAGATGCTGGGTGGGGATGGCTTCCCCGGCAAGGCCTTTCCAGCTAAAATAAGCGCTATCAGGCATCACGCCGCGCCAAATCACTGCCGGAGCAAGCCCCGATTGCTGCAAAATCTGTGGAATTTGCGCCGGATGTCCAAACATGTCGGGCAAATAGGCGCAAAAGCGTTTTTGGCCAAAGGAACGGGCCTGAGAAATTCCCTGCTGCAGATTGCGAATTAACGCTTCTCCGCTGACCAAAAACTCGTCAGGAAGCACGTACCAGGGCCCAATATCCAGGCGTCCTTCGGTAATGAGGGTGGTCATTGTCTGGGTGTCTTCAGGGTAAAGCGCTAAATAATCTTCTAAGACAACGGTTTGGCCATCGAGTAAAAACTTGCGCTCAGGATGACTTTCGAGATGCGCTAAAATATTTTTAAGGCTGCGAATTAATCGGTAACGATAGCCTTCAAAGCTTCGGTACCATTCGCGATCCCAGTGGGTGTGTAAGTAGAGATGAACGTCTCTTTGACGCGTCGTCATGCGGAGAAAACCTCCTGGTCCGGGGAAGGTAGATCGGTGCCGAAAAAGGCGTCCACACGTTCCCAATAGGCAGTGTTAAGGACCTGAGTGACGGGGCCGTAACCCGGCGCAAAGTGATGATCGTCAATCCGATAAACGGGCATGGCGCCTTTGATGCTGCTAGAGACAAAGCATTCATCAGCGCTCCAGACTTCATCAAGGGCAAAGGGGCGAATCTCAGTGGTCAAGCCGAGCTGATCGGCGACGACCAACAGGTGTTTACGGGTAATACCTGCCAGAATGCCTATCTCAACAGGTGCCGTGATCAGGACCTGATCTTTGACAATAAAAAAATTAGAGGTGCTCACTTCGGTCACATAACCCTGTAAGTCTAAAATCAGGGCGTCGTCAGCTCCTTTGCTGATGGCTTCGTGCAGACACATGATGTTATTTAAATAATTACCGGTTTTAAGGACTGGGCTTAAGGCTTGAGGCGCACTACGGCGGGTACTTGCCACACCCAAAGAAAATCCCTTGTCTACATAATGGCCGGTATATTCAGGGCAGGTTTTAAAAATGAAATACACGTGGGGAGGAGCGACGGTGGCCCGGGTATCAATATTGAAATCGCTCAGGCCCCGAGAAACGATCACGCGTATATACAGTTCTTTCGAACTTTCGCTGCCGGCGAGACCCTCCAGGGCCAATTGTATACCGTGGTTAATTTGGGTGTGAAACCAGCTTTTGTCCCAGGGGATTGTCATATAAATGCCCGCTGCGGAAGTGTACAGACGATCCAGATGATCGTCGACAAAAAAAGGGCGGCCTTTGCGGGTGGTGATCACTTCGTAAACGGAATCTCCAAATAAAAAGCTGCGATCGTTGAGGGGTACCGTAGCTTCTGCAAGCGGAATGGCCTGGGCACTATCTTGTGTGAGAACAAAGGGTAAATTCACGGGGGTGGCTCCACATTTATTTAAAACTCCCTTTAAGTATAACGTACCCGCCAACGATTGAAACGCTTCCAGGGAGTGTACTAAGGGGCGGGGGCCGGATCGCAAAAAACCCTCAAATCACCGGCAGCCTGTATTCTAAGGACCGGGTATTGTAAAGTATTTTGACTCTGTTGGGCCCTTTGCCAGGTCTGCCATTTTTGCTCACCACTGATCAATAGCCGCCGTTGTCCACTCTGGTTGAGGTAGTGACTACCCAGGGTCAGTCGCTCAGAACCATCGGGGTGTTGACTGACAAAGCAAGGGCTTTCTGCCTCGGATTCCCCGGGAAATAACGAGGCGGTATGACCGTCGTTGCCCATGCCCAGCACCACATAATCCAAAGCCCCGATTTCGGTCAGTAAATCGCTGTAGCGGCGAGCCTCTGACGCGAGTACGTCTGCGTCGCCGCGTAGCCGTTCGGCCTTTAGAATGACGTGAGATCTCAGCGGATCTAAAAGATGCTCTCGGACTAGCCGATAATTGCTTTCTCGGTGTTCTCGGTGAACGGCGCGTTCATCGCACCACCACAGGCACAGTTCTTCTAGCGGAAAGGACTGTTCTGGTAAGGCTTCTGCCAGGGCTTTGAAAAAAGGAACGGGCGTGCTCCCACCGGAAAGTCCCAGATGAAAAACAGATCGATGGGCAAGGGTCTCAGCGATGTGTTCGATGCAGTCTCTTGCCAATGCTTTGGCGCTGGCTTCAGGTGTAGGGTAGCCATGAATGGTGGCTTCTGGTGGTTGACTCATAAGATATTTCTCCATTTTCCATCGGGAGCCGAAGCGATCAGCGTATCTGCGGCTTGAGGCCCCCAGGTTTCTTTTTTATATGTATGTAGCGGAAAGTCATCGTTGGCAAAGGCTTTGATTGCAGGATCAAGATATTCCCAGCAGGCTTCGCTGGCGTCATCGCGAATATACAGGGCGTTGTCACCTTCCATGGCATCTAGCAATAGTCGTTCGTAAGCCTCTGGCAGAGGCTCATCGCTGAGGTCTTTGTAGTGAAAGTCCATGTCTACCGGCTGTACACAAAAGCCCGCGCCGGGTACTTTCATACCAAAGTTGAGCAACACACCTTCATCGGGTTGAATACGCAGCACCAGACTATTGTTATCAAACGGTGAGCAGGTTTGTTGAAACAGACGATGAGGCGTGGGTTTAAAGTGTACAATCACCTCGGTTAAACGGTGAGGAAGCTTTTTGCCTGTGCGAATAAAGAAAGGGGTTCCGCCCCAGCGCCAGTTGTCGATATGGGCTTTTAAGGCCACATAGGTTTCGGTGTTAGAGCCTTTATCTACATTCTCTGCTTCACGGTAGCCTTCGTATTGCCCTCTCACCAGGACTTTGCTTAAGGCTGCTGAAGTGCTGGGAAGTGGCCGCAGGGACTGAAAAACCTTGAGGCTTTCATTGCGCAGCGCATTACCCCCTAAACGGGTGGGCGGCTCCATGGCGATCATGCCAAGCACCTGCATCAGGTGGTTTTGCACCATGTCTCTTAGCGCGCCGGCACCGTCGTAGTAGCCGCCGCGATCTCCAACGCCTACCGACTCTGCAGCAGTGATCTCCACATGAGAAATATAGTGGTGGTTCCAGATGGGTTCAAAAATGCCGTTGCCAAAGCGCAACACCAGCATGTTTTGCACCGTTTCTTTGCCCAGATAGTGGTCAATTCGGTAAATTTCGTTTTCTGCGAAAACATGTTTAAGCTGTATATTTAGCTTTTGAGCTGATGCGATATCGTAGCCAAAGGGCTTTTCTACCACCAAACGGCGGTAAGCACTCTCTGTTCCCTGATGTAAGCCCTGGCTGTGTAGGCCTTCGGTAATGGTGTGATAAAGACTGGGGGGTACCGACAGATAAAACATGAGGTTATGATCCTCAAGGTTTGGGGTATCGTGTAGCTTTTTTAAGCGGTCTTTGAGCTCGCTGTAAGCGCTGCTGTCGGTGGTGGATAACGCCTGGTAGTGAAGTCGTTCTACAAAGTCTTGTTCGGGAGTCTCCAGCATTTCAGTGGCATGCTTTTGAAAATCTCCGTCAGACAATTTGGTGCGAGAAACCCCTAACACCCGAAAGTCTTTGGGGAGTCTCTGCTGGGTATAAAGTGCATATAATGCGGGGATGAGCTTGCGCTGGGTGAGATCGCCAGAGGCTCCAAAAATGACGAGGGTGCAGGTATCGACAGGGTTACTTTCTTGAGGAGACTCACTCATGGCTTGTCCACCTTTTTCATGGCGTGCCCGCCGAATTGATTGCGCAAAGCAGAGAGCAGCTTAAACCCAAAGGCTTCGGGGCGTCGGGACTGAAAGCGCGCAAACAAGGCCTGGGTGATGACCGGTGCAGGCACGGCAAGATCGACGGCGGCTTCAACGGTCCACCGTCCCTCGCCACTGTCGGGCACATAGGCTTCTAAGGTAGAAAGCTCAGGGTCTTCAGCGAGCGCTCTTCCGGTGAGTTCTAATAGCCAGGAGCGAATGACGCTTCCGTGTTGCCATACTTTCGCCACAGCGGGGAGATCAATGTCAAAAGGTGTCGTATCCAGAAGCTCAAACCCTTCGGCATAAGCCTGCATGATGCCGTACTCAATGCCATTATGCACCATTTTGGTAAAATGTCCGGCCCCTGATTCACCACAATATAAATGACCGTTTTCAGGCGCTAACGCCGCAAAAATGGGCTCCATGGCTTCGCAAGCGGACTTTTCGCCGCCGTACATGAGGCAATAGCCTTCGCTGAGGCCCCAGACCCCACCACTGGTGCCACAATCAATCCAGTGCAGCTTTGCCGCTTTCAACATTTTTCCGCGCCTCACGCTGTCTTTCCAGTGAGAGTTCCCGCCGTCAATGAGTGTATCTCCGGGGCTGAGTAGGGGTTGGAGCTGTTGGATGGTTTCTTCGACGGGGGCTCCTTCGGGAATCATCATCCAGATATGTCGCGGCGTGGGTAGGGCTTCGACCATAGCTTCTAAACTTTCAACGCCATCGGCTCCAGCGTTGGTCATCTCGGCAATCGCTTCGGTAGAGCGGTCCCATACAACCACCTCATGATCTCGCTTTAAGAGCCTTCGGGCCATGTTACTGCCCATTTTGCCGAGACCAATCATTCCTATTTTCATGGGGTTTGTCCTTTTTCTTTTTAGCCTAACCTGAATTACAGCTCAATGCTTAAGAGAGAGAAGGATGTTTATTAAATTTTAATGGGCGTTACTGAATCTGTTGTAAAGGAGCCTGCATGTTTACCTTGACACAGGCCTTTGTTTCGATTATTATCAAAAATGATAATAATAAAAATACTGAGAGAATTGATATGCGTAAACCTTCTGCTAAATCTTTTTTACGTTTGACGCTGGTTGCCTTGAGTGGCCTGGTTTTGGCTTATGGGGCGTTTTCAACGTCGAGTTTTGCCTCACAAATGCCCAAAACCCAGAGCAATATCTATGTGGAGACTTCCACCGGGAGACTGTCTGGAACTCTTGAACTACCAGAGTCCATACAAGATCTGCCCGTGGTGCTTCTCATCGCGGGTTCAGGTCCCACCGACCGAGACGGTAATCAAGTCATGATGAAAAACAATGCCTTAAAACATATAGCGCTGGGGCTTAAAGCAAAGGGTATTGCCAGTGTGCGTTACGATAAGCGCGGTATTGGAGAAAGCAAGGCTGCTGCGACTTCAGAGCAAGACATGCGCTTTGATCATTTGGTGTCAGATGCCGAAGTCTGGATTAAGCATTTACAGGCAGATCCCCGTTTTAATCGGGTGGTGGTTCTTGGTCATAGCGAGGGCAGCTTAATCGGGATGATCGCAGCCCAGCACGCACACACCCAGGGGTTTATTTCGATGGCCGGCGCAGGACTGCCTGCAGCGCAAATTATTGAAAGGCAATTACAGGCCCAGTCTCCTGACTTAGCCCAAAAAGCAGCAGAGCCTTTGGCCCAGTTGGTTCAGGGTCACACGATTAAAAAGTATCCAATGGCCTTAAACAGTCTTTTTCGCTCCAGTGTGCAGCCTTACTTAATTTCCTGGTTTAAATATGATCCCCGCGAAGAAATTGCAAACCTTCAGCAGCCGGTGCTCATTGTACAAGGCAACCATGACTTACAGGTGGAGGTCTCGGACGCTGAAGCTTTATTTGAGGCGCAGCCCCACGCGCAAAAGCAAGTGGTAGAAGGCATGAATCATGTGCTTAAAGCTGCACCCATGGAGAAACTCGGCAATTTAAAAACCTATGCTCAACCGGATCTGCCCTTGCATGCTTCCCTGCTTCCCCTGCTGGTGGACTTTATTGAGAGCACCGGTAAACCTGCTGCAGAAAGTAAAGTAGACTAAACTAAATATATGCTATGCATTCTACGAAGTGAGGGAAGTCCTTGACCGAATTGTCTCAGAGTCAGCTGATTCTACATCCACTCCGTTTGCGCATTCTGCGGGTTCTGGGCGCCCATGAACTAACGCCCAGAATGATTCAGGAGCGTTTACCCGATGTTGCCCCCGCTACTTTATATCGTCACCTTAAGCTTCTGGAAAAGGCAGCCCTCATTGAGGTCGTAAGAGAAGAAAGCAAACGGGGAACCACTGAAAAAACCTATGTGCTGACACAGGGCAGCCTTCTGGAAGGGGATCTGTTACAGGCCAGTTTATCGGATTGGCAAGCCTTGTTTCAACGGTTTAGCACCCATTTAATCGCTGACTTTGATCGTTACCTGAACAGCAATGAACCTCAGCCTTTGCAAGATGGTGTAGGGTTTCGACAAGCGCTACTGTATTTAAGCCCCGCTGAATTAGAGCGCCTAACGAAGGAGCTGGGTGCTGTTTTAGCTTCTTATCTTAAGCAAGAACCAACGCCCGAACGGCGGGGAATTACGCTGGCGACGATTTTGATTCCTGAGCCCGGAGATCAAGCGTAAGGCGCTTTTCCGAGGCGTGTAGTGCGTATTTAAGGGGTTTCGGATGTTTTAGCTATCATCGCTAAAACGTCATCCCATGAGGGATTACTCTGCGCTTTTCCCTGATAAAAAACAACGGGAGGGCCTTCACGCATCACGCTTTGAATCTGTTCTGCGTCTTCGCGGGAGGTAGGGCTAAAGGAAACGCTGTTTACCCGTTGTACAGGAATGTTTTGAGATTGTAAACTGCGGGTAATAAAGTCAGCATGCTGCGCGGCTTTTTTGGGGCAATTGACGGCAGCAACTACCATGACGTGTTGTGGTTTTATACTCTGGGGCATGCTGATGGTGGTATAACGTGTGCCAGAGTCTGAGGAGCTTGTCCAGTGAGTGTAACCCCAATAGGTCGCACCCACGATCAGGGTCAGGGTAATGAAGTGTCGAATGATTCGGTTTACTCTTCCAGATTCATGATGGCAATGCCTGCACCCAGGGCGGCGCCGAGTCCAGCAGCTACAGGAGAAAGGCTACTCAGTCTATTGGTGGCCATGGTGGCCGCCGTTGCACTGATAATACCCAAAGCTCCACCGCCAATCAGGGCACCAGCGGCAACATTTTTGACGTTATTCAGATTCTTATCGCCAGTGTCATTATTGAGAAGCTGAATGCCTCCGCCTACAGCAGCTCCCATTAAGATGCCGCCGGTAGAAGGTCCATGCAGGTAGTTCGTTGCCATGGTGCCAGCGACAGATTGAACGATTCCTGATGCGCTACCCCCAATGAGTGCACCGGCTACCGTGTTTTTGGCTGTGTTGAGGGCCTTGCTTCCCGTTTCAATACTGGCCAGTCCCATTCCTGCTCCCAGTGCCGCACCTAGACCCATGCTGGCAACGCCTGGTTTACTTAAAACGTTGGTAGCCATGGTTTTGGCAACGCCAGCGGTAATGCCTGAGACGGTTCCACCAATTAATAGCCCGCCCGCAACCTTTTTAATCACGCCAATGCCAGAAGTAATTTGAGAGGTTTTGAGTACGTCTTCACTTAAAGAAGCTGCCTGCTGGGGAGCTGCCAGAGGGGCTTCCGATTTCTGAGGCTGTGGCGTAGTAGGAGGTGCTTTTAACGGCTCAATTGTTGTGGTTGTGGTGATTTTTAAGCTGCCCATGAAATTATACCTACTTCTGTTACTTCTGTAATTGCGGATTCTATTACTATTTAGTATAACGGGTATTTTGCTTGAAACATACTAACAAAAATCTAATAAAAGGCTAAATTTAATTAAAATTTACCGCTCCCAGATGCTGGATCAAGGTTTTACGTAGATTATTGCCGACGTTAGAGTCTGTCGGGTGAAACACGGCGGGTGAGCCCAGTGGTGCTGGCACTGTTATCCAGTGACCGCTTTGGCTTGCGTAAGTTCGATTGCTCCACAGGTGGGTCCAGCTGCCGGCGGGTAGGTAGACTTTTTTTGTTTGCTCCCCTGGATTTAGAACGGGTGCCACCAGTAGCTCTGAGCCCAACATGAATTGGGTTTGCAGGGTTTGGGCCACGGGATCGTTAGGGTAGTGTAAGACCATATGGCGCACCACGGGCCAGCCTTTGGTGTGGGCCTCTGCAAAGAGGGTTTTGCGATAATCAAACAGCGCGGCGTATATTTTGGCCGAGCGATCAAAAAAGTCGAGGTGTTCTGGGCTACTGTAAAATTGGGCGTTGCGTTCCGGCTGGTTGCCTTCATGGGTGCGTAAGATGGCGGTAAATGCGTTCATTTCGAGCCAGCGATACAATAACTCTGAAGAGCGCGCGTAACCTCCCCATATGGGGTGGGCCACTGAGGTATAGCCTCCGGCGTCACTGTGGTTGACCGCAATGCCGCTCAGTCCTCCGCTGAGTAAGCCATTTAAAGCAGAGGCTAAACCGTCCTGGGCGTCCCAGCTTACCAGCTGATCGCCCTCCCAAAACAAGGGAGTGTGTTGCAAGCTGCCGGCATAACCCGAGCGCATAAAAAACACACAGTCGGTACAGCCAGACTCAGCAATCGCCTCGGCGTTAAGTCGTGCCCATACGGCGGGGTAAGCATTATGAAAACGGTGAGCTGTTCCGGTGTGAATCACCGCATCCAGGGGCAAGGCTTCAGCATAGTCAGCCATCCAGCCCTTAAAGCCAGCGTTGGTGATGAGCTCTTTTTTAATAATATTCTTGATCCATGGCCCCACTTCGGGGTGGCTGAGATCCAGAAGTCCCGCTGAGAAATCGGTGTTTTTAACTGGGTAGACCTGGCCCGTATGGTCTTTGACAAAATAGCCCTTGCTCAGGGCCTCCTGATAATAGTTGTGGCCAAATTCGCTGGGCACGTCCACCAAAAAGGGGTTGATATACCCCAGCAAAGGGAGCTGTTGCTTGAGGCTTTGCCAATCGGGATAGTGCCGCGTATTGACGCTCCAATTCCACCACAATTGAGAGCCAATGGCTGTTTGTCGCTTTCCCACCCAGTCTTGTAACCAATAGCCAGCGACGGGGGTGCCCCGCTTTTGTAGCTCCTGGGCGATGCCTAACACTTTTGTATCGCCGCCTTGTATACCGACAATGGCGCCCCGATGAATCCAGTCTGGGAGCTGGGGCTGACGGCCGATTTCTGCGGTGAGTGCGGTCAGCAAGCGAAGTGGAGAGGACTCTTCAAATACCTGTAAGGTGAGGCTGTGATGATCCATCTCGATACGCAGGGGTTCTGCAGGCGTTTTGGGAACAATAAATTGTGCGGGGAATGTTCCTATGAGTTGCAGAGCGTTTCCCTGCAGATTCCAGAGGATCGGTAGCGGAAAGTAGCTGCTGCCTTTCTGGCCTGAAGATCCCGGTGATACCATGTTCATTAGCCAGCTCAAGGGCTGTAATCCTCTGACCAATACCGCCTTCTTGTACCACCATGGGGTACGTGCCTGCTAAGGCAGCGGGATCGAACTGCATGCCCAGACCATAATAGGGGCCCGAGCTGCTTTCAAGACTCAACTCAGTTTGCGGGTAGGTTTCGGGGGCCGTCACCGTGAGCGACAGTTTTTCGGCTCGCTGCGCTGTGGCCGGTAAAACACTTAAAGTAAGTGTATAGTGCCCCCCACAACCCGGGCCTGTTATTTTACCCGTAAGGGTTACGGGGCCTGCTTCGCTCAGGTTAAGTGTCTGAGACATCACCGGAAGTTCTCCGGCACAAGGGTACTCCACCTTGCCCAGCGTAAAGGAGCCGCGCAACTCGTTCATCTTACGGGCCGTTTTTGCAAAACGTAAAAACGGCTGTGTGGGCATTGTTTTAAAAGAAAGTAAGACCTCATCAGATGCCCCAGAGCGCAGAACCATACGTTTAACACCTGACGCCTCAGGCGGCTGGCTCAGGGTAAAAGCAGGTGGGATGTCTGAACGCTGTGCCCAGATGGGCGGCGTAATGCCTACGATGTATAGGCAACCCAGGGTCCCCAGTGATTTTAAGATCTTATAGGGTGACATCATCAGCAAACTCCAAATTAAGGTTTTAACTTTTTCTTAACCTTTAAATATTTTTAAATTAATCTTTGATTTTTTGAGCAGGATCAAATACAATAATACTAGGCTTTTTACTGTACTTTTAAAATTTAATCAAAATATAAGAGCTGATTAAGAAGCTTTTTTTGTGAACGGTCTATAAGAACTATAACGAATCTTAAATGGAGACTTTTAACCCATGGCTAATATCGGTAGCAAACCCAATATTTTAATCAATGGCGTCAATGTACAAGCCAGTAATATGGTCAAACTGGACGCCGCCGTCAGCCAAAGTCAGGTGATTGCCGCCGCGGCTGACAACAATACCGATGAAGTGATGGTTCACGACCCCACCAGCGGCGAGTATTTTATGGCCTATGGCCAGGACATGAACTTTGGTGGACTTGACGGCTACCAGCCCGGACAACAGGTCTCCGTACTCATGAACGGTAAACAAATGGAAATTATTCCGTTCATGGATGAAAAAACCGGCACGCAACTTTTGTTTGATGATGAACTAAACTCAGCTTCTGATGGCGCTACTGAAGCCCTTGGCATGATTAAAACCCTCGGCCAAAAAGCGGTGGGCATGACCGTAGAAAATGGTTGGGGTATTGTCACTGCAGGTATGACCCTTGGCATGATGGCCAAACTCGGCGGAGCCAAAATGGGACAGGCAGCCACCCAGGAAGCGCTGAAGTCTGCTGCAGCAACCTTCGGATCTGCCATTGCTAAAGAAGGCGGCGAAGAAGCTTCTAAAGCCTTTGGTAAAATTGCCGCTCAGAAAATAGCCGAAGCGGGAGCCAGTACCGGTGGCCAAACCTTTATGAGTAAAGCCGGTGACTTTGTCTTTGGTCCTGCGAAGGGCCTAACCGGTGACGCCATGAAAGGCTTTGGTAAAACCGCTAAGTGGACTGCCATTGTAGCCGGAACGGCTGCAGTAGTGGGTGTTGGTGGTACCGCCATCTACGGCGCAACCCGCACCAGCGATACTCGAGCCATTGAACAACTGGGCCAAAAAATTAATTAATACGCTGCTTTAACGTATTGTCGGCAGACTCCATTTGTAAAGACTCCTGAAAAGGGGTCTTTTTTTATGGCTGATTTCAGCGACCGATTTCAGCGTCTGATTTTCTTCGTTGATGTTTGTTAAAAAAAAGATTAAAAAATTATGGTTAGGTTAAGCAAGTTTTAAATAATGGGGGCTATACTTAATATAACGATAATAACTTAATCAAAAGATAATAGAAAAGGGTCATGATGCAGCAGGTACTTCAATACTTTCAACGCCGTTCCAGCGCGCCTTCAGCAACCGCCGCTCCTGTCCCTGCCTGCGATAGTCAACTGCGTGTCCTCAACTTTAGTTTTGTCGACGACGCTCCTGTTGACAACAATGTCATTCCCTTTTCTACACCCAACACCGTTGGTCGTACAGAGGCCTGTGTTTCTTCTTCCCAGCTCTCAGCCGTGGGCAGAGACCAGGGTCACGGTAAAAACCTCGTGTACTTACAAGAAGAGCTTTGTCAAAAGCAGGCCCGCCGTCAGCGCACCCACGTTCTGTTTCAAGATGCTCAGCCAGCTCCCCGTTATCGCAACAGCAAAATACAAGCAACTGCTCTTTTAGATGCCAGCGAGCTGATTAAAAACCGCACCAATACCGCAAGCTACCAAAAACAGATCGCTCGCCCTGCCACCAACAAATTGCTCAACCAAAAGGTGGCTCAGCAACTCAATCAACGCTCCAGCCGTGAAGAGCTGCTCAATAAGGTAAAAGACGCCTGCCACAAGGTCTCTTCTGATGCCCTTGTCTCTGCTCCGCGTTTTCATGGATACGCTATAGCGCCCTCTCGTCAGCGCATTCAAATTAAAATTGGTTAAAGCAAGAAATAACGTAAGTTTAAGCTTTAGTTGTCTATAAGAAAGTTATACCAAACTCTTTGAGGTCTATATGAAGTCAAATCGTCTCTACGCCGCTCTTGGGGCTACAGCCCTGTTAACGTTAGCTGCTTGTCAAAGTCGCACAACAGCCTTTCGTGCCCCTGTTTCTTCTCAGCGTATCAACACCTTTAATGCAGGCGGCGGGCAACAGGTTGTAGAGCTACAATGGCAGAACAAAGATCAAATTATTCAAGCCGCCACTTCGGGTATTGACTTGTTTGGTGCTGACCCTGCGAGACGTACGGCCAAGGCTCGTGTAACGGCTGAGCAAATCAATTTACTCAACAGCTTCGGTTTACAAGTCCAGCCTACGATTGAAGCCAATATGGAAGCCAGTGGCTTACCTTCAGGCTATATGACCTATGCTGAAATGACGCAAAAGCTTCAGGCTCTACAAAAGTCCTTTCCTCACCTGGTTACCCTTGAAGATGTGGGCGACACCTACCTCAAAAAAACCGGCAAAGCCCCCAATAACGATATCTGGGCCATTAGCATTACCAATAAAAAGAAGTTAGGTGCTAAACCTACTTTAATGTTGACCGCCGGCATGCATGCCCGTGAGTTGGCTCCCGTGGAGCTGGTGATGAGGCTGGCAGAAGAGTTGACCACCCAGTATGGTAAAGATCCCGAAATCACGCGCCTGATGGACGACCGTGAAGTGGTTTTACTGCCCATGGTCAACGTCGATGGTCGGGTTGAAGTCGAGCAAGGGGATACCTGGCAGCGCAAAAACCTGAATACCACCCGTGGTGACGGTGTCGATTTAAACCGTAACTTTGACACCCATTGGAACTATGCGGGTCTGGATGTGCCTTCTAGCTGGCTTCGTGGGCTAACCAGTCCCACCAGCCAAACCTATAGCGGTACCGCACCTGCCTCTGAGCCTGAGACCCAGACCGTGCAAGATATGTATCGTCGTAAAAACATCACCATGGCTATGGATATTCACGCTTACGGTGAAATGTTCTTCTGGCCTTTGGGTTTCCAGAAAGCACCTATTCCTGAAGCGGCTCAATACCGTAATATGTGGGAAAACACCTTTAAAAAGTTGGGTTACACTGGTGGCACCAGTCTTGAGCTGCTGTACCCCACTTCAGGAACCACCGATGACTATGGTTATGAGAAGCATGGTGCTTTCTCTATGGGCTTAGAAGTTGGCGATAGTTTTAGACCCTCCTATTCTCAGGTGGATTCTATGTGGAAAGAAACCCGTTCTAGCTGGTTGGGTTTGATTCAATTTTCTGGCATGGTTCAAAAGTCCCGTTAAAAGTCCCTTTAAGTTGTGTGATGTTTCGTTGCACAATTGTTGAGTTTGTTAAGTCGATGCCGATGAGAGATAAAAAAAGTCCCCGATTGAAGAGAGTTCCCGATTTTTTAGCGTAGAGAGCCAGGTTCCCCCATATCGGGGGAACTTGGTGTTTTTTGTGTCTTTTTTTGCGGTGACTGGTGATGGCACGAAGCGACAGAACGCTGATGCAAACGATTCAAAAGCTTTTGTCCATAGAGCCAGAGAGGGTAATAAAAAGAAGCGTTGGTCTGAGGCTGGCGGAAGCCTATGATTTCGACACAATAACGGTCATATAAGCGATATGTATGATCGGTGTACTGCAGAGAGGTGTGGGTACTGAGTCGATTAAAATATAAAAAGAAGACGAGCACCACAGCGCCACAGAGTAAAAGCCAAATGTGAAGCAGGTTGCTTAGGCTGCGCTTAAGCTTTGGCTCAATCCCTGAGACCATTGTACGGCTTCCAGATAACTTTTTTGAAAATGCTCTGTACTGAGAGATGCACAGCTCACCTGATCCCAGTCTCCGGCTTCATAGGCAATCACGGAACTCAGAATCTCTCCCAATATGCCCTCTTGACTGACGAGGGCCAGCTTCACTTCCTGGGCCAGTGGTATTTGCGAAAAAATGTCTTCTAAAGACATATCCAGTAGGGCATCAAGAACAGAAAAAAGCCCCACCGTAAAGGCTGTTTGCGGTTTGTCTAATTTTAAAAAGCGGGCCAGGATCTCACTCATGCGTGCGCGGATCATGGCCGCACGAATCAGCTCTGCAGGCTTTTGGTCTACTTCAGAAAGCAGCAGTAGGCTAATCCAATTGCGAATCTGTTCAAGTCCCAGTAAAGAAAGGGCCTGATGAATGGAGGAGACCTCTGATTGGGTGCCGAAGTAAGCGGAGTTAATCAACCGGAGTAGCTTAAAACTGAGTCCCACATCGTGGGTAATAATGGCCTCAATGTCTTTGAAGGCGATGTCTTTTTGTTCGAGTTTGTCGAGCAATTGTAAAATAATCATGCGAGAGGTAGATATTTTTTTGTGCTGCATGACCACGGGCTTACTTAAAAAATAGCCCTGGAAATAGTCAAACCCGAGCTCCTGGCAGTAGCTGAGTTCTTCTTGGGTCTCAATTTTTTCGGCCAAAAGCTCAAGGCCCCGCGCTCTATAATAAGCGACCTGTTCGGGTAGTTTTTCACGATCTACCAGCATAAAATCTACTTTAACAAGATCGACAATGTCGAGCAGGGCTTCGACTTCACGGTGATCGACAACGTCATCAAGGGCGAGCACATAGCCCTGGTCTGAGAGTTTTCGAATAGACTCAACCATTGCAGGATCTAGCAAGGTGTCTTCGAGAATCTCAAGCACCAGGCGATTGTGGTGACCGGGCAAAGGGTATTGGCCCGTAAGAAAAGGAGCGGTGAGGTTAACAAAGGCCAGTTTGTCTTCGACTAAATTATCTAATCCAAAGGCCATAAATGTATTGGAAAGCACGGAAGCGGTGGCGTGATCACCGTCTAAAAAATCTGCCGCGGATTTGTTTCCACTGCGATAGAGTAGCTCGTAACCCACCACATTAAGATGGCGATCAAAAATAGGTTGTCGGCCAATAAAAAGATCAGTCATTCAGATCACGCATATAAGAGGCTCTTTGTGTGTTTTCACCCATTATACGCTTTTAAAAAAAAGCCGACAACCCTTGGGTTTCTTTTGGTCGGGTTAGATCAGTCAAAAGCCCGCTTTACTTTTTTTTCTATTTGATGTCCGGTGCGTCCATCGGCGATGTCATCAGCGAGGTCTGCTGCTGCATGAACCGCGTCCTCAGCTGCGTCTCCGATTTTATTTTTTATTTTATCGATAGGGCCTTGCTCGGTCAGGTGGTCGCGATGAAAGCGCTTGACGTTTTTAGTGACATCGCGGGCAATGCGGCCATCTTTAACGTCATCAATAAATTCTTCGGCACCATCGACAATGTCTTCAAAGACATTTTTGAGAGACTCTACCATTTTTGACTCGGGTGGATTTTTATACTTTTTATCCATTTGGCTTTCAATCGCTTTACCGGCTTCTTGACCGATTTCGCTGGCTTTTTCTCCCACCAAAGAAATACTGGCAATGGCAGCACCTACCAGGGCGCCTCCTGCACCAAAGGCTATTTTTTCCTGGGTAGATAGCTCCTGAAAAGCCTCTTTTACCTCTTTAAATCCTGTTTTGTCCCCGTCGGCATCATGAAAGAGGTCAGTGACGGCTTCAGCAGCTGTTTTGCTGACCTTATTCATATCTGTAATAGACTGTTTAAAGTCGGCACTGGGTTGAACGGGACGATTGGGGTTAATAGACATAATGAGATTAAACCTTTGTGTTGAAGTTTTTGCCATTCCAGTACGGTATAACCGACAGAAAAGAAGCAACTGATACCTTTATCGCAACAAAAACTCAAAAACATGCGTATTTTAATGGTTTAGGCGTTGAGCAATTGTAAATGATTTCTAAAAAAACGAAAGAGTTCACTTTTAAAAAAAAGATGTTCTTTTTGGGTGAGCTCGGGGTCTTTTTCAATGAGCGCTTTGGCTTCTTCTCTTGCTAATTCTAAGTAGTGGGCGTCTTCAATCAGGTTGGTGAGCAGCATATCGGGGAGACCGCTCTGGCGGGTTCCCATAAATTCTCCGGGACCTCTCAGCCTTAAATCTTGCTCTGCGATCACAAAGCCGTCCTGCGTGGTGGTAAATATTTTGAGTCGCTCTTTGGCCACCTCAGACGATTTATCGGCCACCAGATAGCAATAGGCTTTGTCCGCTCCCCGACCCACCCGCCCGCGCAATTGGTGCAGTTGCGCCAGGCCAAAACGATTGGCGTGCTCGATGACCATGACGCTTGCATTAGGAACGTCTACTCCCACCTCAATGACCGTCGTCGCCACTAAAATATGCAGCTCGTGTTTTACAAAAGCCGCCATGATGGCTTCTTTTTCGGCGGGCTTCATTTTGCCGTGGAGCAGGCCCACCCCATAATCAGTAAAAAGGGTGTCGCGATAATGCTCAAACTCTACGGTGGCCGCTTTGAGATCCATTTTTTCTGATTCTTCCACCAGGGGAAACACCACATAGCACTGACGGCCTGCTTCGAGTTGTTGACGCATAAACGCCCAGAGCTGATCCCGTTGCGCTGGGCGAATCAGCTGGGTTTCGATGGGCTTACGGCCGGGAGGTAGCTCATCAATACTTGAGACCTCAAGATCTCCGTGCTGGGTCAGAGCGAGCGTACGCGGAATTGGCGTGGCGGTCATGTTGAGGATTTCGGGTTGCTGTTTGTTGACACCATTAAGCCCTTTGTCTCGCAAGGTGGCCCGCTGTTTTACCCCAAACCGATGCTGCTCGTCAATCACCGCCAGGCCTAAATTGGCAAAGTGCACCTTGTCTTGAATCAACGCATGGGTGCCTACCACCACACGGGCCTCACCACTGGCAATGCGTGCCAGTACTTCACGGCGGACTTTAGCACTCTGAGCTCCTTTTAATAATTCCACCTGAATATTAAGGGGCAGCAGCCATTGAAAGAGCTTTTGAAAATGCTGCTCTGCCAGAATTTCGGTAGGGGCCATTAAAGCGCCCTGATAACCGGACTCAATGGCTTCTAGCAAGGCCAACACGGCCACCACGGTTTTACCAGAACCCACGTCCCCCTGTACCAGGCGGTTCATAGCCTCAGGACGACGCAAGTCGTCTAAGATCTCCTGATAAACCCGTTTCTGGGCGCCGGTTAAGGTAAAGGGCAACCCCTCTAAAAACGTTTTTGCCAGTGTGCCCTGGCTGTGGAGCACCTGTCCGGGCGCGTGAATTTCTCGCTGTTTTCGGCGATACTGCAGCCCCAGCTGGGTGAAAAACAGCTCTTGAAATACCAGGCGTTGTCGCGCAAGCTCTAATTGCTCTAAGTTATCTGGGTAATGATAGGTGGCCAGAGCTTCTCCCCAGGGCATGAGATTTAAACGCTTACGCCAGGCTTCAGAAAAGGGATCCTGAATTTTATGTTGATAGGCTTGTAAAGCGTTATAGATCGCGCGCCGCACCCATTTGATGTTTAGACCTTCTGTTAGCGGGTAAATGGGGACAATGCGCCCGAGGTTTAGGTTATCGCTGGGGTTCGATTCTGAGAGCGTTTCTTCTACATTATCGAGAATTTCGTACTCCGGGTTTTCGAGCGTGAGCCCTTTGCTGAACTTATCCCATTTGACTTTTCCTGAAACCAAAATGCCTGCGCCTTCAGGAAAACGATTCTGCATTTGACGCCGCATAAAGGCGTTGCCTCGCTGAAACAGGCTCAGCGTGATGCGACCGCTACCATCGCGAATGATCAGTTTGAGAATCGATAACTGGGGCTTTCCCGGCGGACTATAGCTAGAAACCCGATATAGCGAGCCCCAGACAGTGGCCATATCATCGATTCTTAAAGCAGAAATACGGGTGCATTGAGAGTAGTCCAAATGCTTACGGGGGTAATAGGTCACCAGATCGCCCACCGTGCTTACTCCGACTTTGGAGAAGGTTTCTCCGAGTTTGGGGCCCACGGATTTTACAAATTGAATGGGCACATCTCGCCAGTCAGACACACCGGATTTTTCCATGGTGGCCTGCTGATCAAAGACCGCTTTTTTAATCACCTGATCGCCCGTATAGACTTTGCGGGGACGCAGCAGCTCTCGCAGGTGTTCTAAATGCTGCCAGCTTTCTTGAATAAAGGCTTTGCGCTCGGCCACGTTCGCTAAGGGGTAAAGGGTATAGATGTTTTTCAGCCGATTGCTAATGGGTGCATGGAGTTGGTTGAGCCAGGTTGCTTCGACCTGTTTAAGCATAAAGTCAGCAAAGAAGCTCTCTTTGCCTTTGAGGTTGCAGTACTGGTGCTTTTGTTCGACCCGAAGGGAGCGCTCGCAGAGTTGTATCCATTGACTCTGAGACGCAGACATTGTGCTCATGAGCGTATTATAACGTATAGTTATCGCTGAGGTCGGCTAAGTACTGAAGATAAATGGTTTGATCCTGAGGCAGAAGGAAAGCGGATCGTTTGGGGGGCTATTGGGGCTATTGGATTTAGGAGGGCGACTCGGAGGTACAGGTTTCTGGCCAGCAAATTTGTAGATCCACCTCAAAAAAACGTCGCCAGGGAAAACTCAATTGCTTCACTTGAGGCGCTCCGCCGGCTGTAACCCTGGGGTAGGTGTCGTGCCATTGGCGAAAACGCTGATTAAAGGCATAGATGCCCTGCACACAGGTGTCTAAAGTGACGGGATCGGTGTAATGATTACACCACTGTTGTCGCCACGCGCCCTGATAAAGACCATCGTCGGCCAGACGCTCCATCAGTATTTTGAAGTGAGCGGTTTGTGCTTCGGGATGCTGTGCATATTGAAGGTAAAACTTAAACCAGGCCAGTAGATAACCGAGGGTATTGCCGGTGGTGTTCCACGCCGCGTAGCCTTTGAGTTGAAAAAGGGTTTGTGTGCTCTCTAAGTGCTTCAGTAACGCAGCGTCACCTCCGTTAGCATAGAGTACATCAGCCACCATAATGGGTAAATCATGGGAGTTTTGCAGTGCGGTGCTGAGCCGTTGATAAGTGCTTTGCTCAATATCAACACGGGTCTCACGATCTAAAAACTGATCGATTTGGCTATGGGGATCATTGGCGTCCTCTGCCAGGGGAGGGTTATGGAGCCACAGGATCCCCTCTGGTGTTGAGGAGGGGCTTAACGGGAGTTCCTGAAGACTTATTCCTGCTGCGTGGGCCTGAGCTTGTAAGGTGTTAATCAAGGGGGTGCCTTCGTAACGGGTGACCTGATGTTGCGCTTCTGGATGGGTCCATTGTAATTGCAGCGTGTGCTGCTCGGGGATCAAGGCCCGTGCCATTAGCACACTGCCTAGCTCATCTGCGCCAGGATAAATGAGCCATCGTTTTTCTAAGGCAAGGTCTTTTTGTCGCTGTAAAAGCGCTTCGCGCTCCTGAACGTTCCAGCCGTAAGTGCCGCCATCGTCGCACCCGAGCAGGCACAGTTCGATCCAACCCGATTGCAAGCCTTTTGCCACGGCTTCAAGGACGGTAAAGTTACGCTGCCTCAAGTTTTTATAGTCTGTACGAATGTTCTCAGGAATAGCTGTCTTGAGGGCCGTAAACTCCTGAAAAAGGGGATCTGTTTCGGTATGTTCGTGGGTGCTCAGGTAGTGATCCAACCAGGAATAGCGATAGAGTTCCATACCGTGGGTTTTCCAGTACGGGCGTTCTTCGGTGTCGTCATTGCTATTAGAAAGTCTCAGCAGTGTCCCCATCATAAATATCTTGAGGTGCGGATATTGCGCTTTTAATGCTTCAAGCGCGTGTAAGCGTTCCAATACCGCTGTCAAGCTTTGGGTTGATTTTCGAGAGGCGACCAGGTTACCGTAGAGCCAGGTTTCCAGGCTGATTAACAAGGTCACCCCTGTATCCGACGGGCTCGCTTCACAGGCCGCAGCCAGCCAGCGATCGAGCGCTTTTAAAGTGGCCGGCGTTTTGGCATTTCCTAGTAGATGGGTGTCTGGCGTACGCACGTTAACACCAGCAAGCCGAGCTAACTCAACAGGGAAACGGGCGTTACAAGGACGCCCGTCAAGGGGTAAGTACAGGCAATGTGTCATGGTTGGGTTTACTTACGGGAAGCGCTAAAGAGATCCACCACAGACTTGCGCACCGAAGAGCCAAACTGAATAAATATCAAGCGCGTCAGCACGCCCATGTAATTACTCCATGAGATATAGCCGTCAGGATCATCTGCGTCAGTGGCATAAACCGACTCCCGCTCTACCTCTTCGTCTACGAATTTTTCGCCAGCAACGTTCATGCCAGAAAGTTCGTAAAAATCTAAGTTAAGCAGTGTCGGGTACATATCTCGTGGGTTGAGTTTAATTTTGAGAAACTGGTCAATCGTGTCACATTTATAATAAGCGTCTTCAACACGCTCCATGATCTCTTTTTTGAGGTTCATGGATATTTCTACCACACGATTCAGGGGAAGCTTTTGAATAAACCATTCCACCATTTCTTCTGACACTTCAGAAGTCCGTTTGAGCATGCTGCTCAGGTGAGGCATCAAGTCTCGAAGACGAAACTCGATGGAAACCCCCACGTTAACAATGCGGTCTTCGGTGCCGGTGAGAACAATTTTGGCAGACTTGGGCTCAATCGGCTTTTCATCCAGGGACATAATGTAAGCCCCGATATCAATCATCTGATGGTATAGCATTTAATGGTCTTCCTCATCGCCTTCTTCGTCGTCCCAATCTTCTTCTGCGCTGTCGGTACTATCCGTGTTGCGCACCATGCGGCCCACCAGAACGGCGCGTTGCTTGGCTGCTTTACTGGCTTTTTTCTTGATGCGTTCTTCAATTAAGCTTCCCCAGAGCGTGGGAAACTCTGAGCGCAGGGTGGGGACCAAGTTGGCCATAATCCGGTAATGGATATAGGTCTTGAGTGCCTCCATCTTGGTGCGCTGCTCTTCTTCGGGAAGCTCCAAAAAACTCTCGATTTCGTAAAGGTATTTTTCTGCCATGCTTTGAGCGACAGCCATGGAAATATCCCGCATTCCCTGGTGGGACAGCTCAAACAAGAGCGCTTCTTTATCAATGTCTTCGTGCAATTCAGGCATGGCAGAAGCAATGTGCTGCTTAAAGTTCTGTGCCGCAGTAACAGAAACAAAGTTTACCAGCATTTCTGACTGTTCAATGTCGTTGATCAGTGTGGCGCGGCGGCCGTCTTTAAACAAAAGCATGCCCCGAACCGCTTTGGTGATTTCTTTGTTGACGTCCTGAATGATTTCTTCATACACCTCAGAGGCTTCGCCTACTTCAGTGTCCATGGAAACGACTTCAGAACCGACAACCATGTGGGTTTGCAGTTTTTCGTCTTTCTGGGCCTCCACAAAGCTATCGAGTAAATTGGGTGCTTTAATGCGGCGGTCCATAAATTCTTTAAAGGGGACTAGTCCTCGGGGCTTATTCAGTTTTTTGTCATCCGCGTACTCAATGGCTTGTTCCGCCAGTTCGTTCATGGCGATGTTGAACAGGTAGGCCAGTTTGGGCTTTTCTTTAAACTCTAAAAATTTGCCCAGTTGATACCAGACCTTGCGCAAGGGGTTGCTAGACTTCTCTTGTTCTTCTTGAAGAAGGAGTAGAGCATCTGCTTCTGCTTCATCCTCTTCGTCCTGTAGTTCACCCAGCATGAAGTTGAAGATATCGTCAAAATAATCGCTGTAATACTCAATTTGTTTTTCAACACTTTGACCACTCGTCATGGGCTTAATAACGCGCTCTTTGAGCTTTTCTGGCAATACAGGAGGAGCGGTTTCGATAGAGCGCGCCAGGGTGTCCATGAGTCGTTGTACAAACTGTACTTCGCTGACAGAATAGCCCTGGGGGTTTTGGACGGTAAACGCTAGCACCAGAGCCTCCACTTCGCCGTTAACCATAGAGGGAATCACCAGGATGGATTTAATCCCCCATTGTTGTGCAAATTGTACCACTTGCTGATCGGAAAACTTGCTGGCGTCGGCAATCATGAGCGGTTGCTTGCTTTGGCGTACCTGAGCAGCGATGCTTAGGGTATTAATGAAAACGCCGTCCATATCCGGTAGCTGACCGCCCTTGGGAGGCTCTTTGGGCGGTTGGCGCGGAATGGGGATGCTGCTCACCTCATCATCGTCTTTGCCTTTTTCATCGGGCTTAGCAACGGTTTCAATCACTTCACCATTCACAATAACCCGCTTGATTTTGGGTTTGTTGGCTTCGTTTTTATCTACGGGCTTTGGAGGCAAATTACTCTGTTGGCGAACAATACACACTTCACCAATGCCCTCGTAAGTTTCGTACATGGCCGTGACTACGTGATCTGCTTTCAGCATGAGCTTGAGACGATTGTCTGCCAGTTTGTACATCATGGGTGGATCAATAACGGAAGTGGCGAGCTCTGTTTGAAAGTTATTATAAAGTTTTTGCAGCTCCATGTTGCGCATGCGCTGCTGTTCCATGCGCTTTTTTTGTTCTGCCAGGGCCCGTTTTTGCTCACGGGTGAGCTTTTGGGGCGGCTGATTGCTTGAAACAGGTTGAGCGCCAGGGGGCAAGTTAGGGTTCTGCATGTTAATCCTCTAGAGTGATGTATTCAGGCGTGGGACTTTATGAGGGGATTGTGTTCTAAAGCGATTCTTCGATATCGTCTTCTTCATCGTATTCGTCCTCAGGGTTGTACTTCACACCCTTCTTGAGGGGCGTGCTTAGGGTGATGTTGAAAGACTTGCCTCCAATTTTGAAAGACATGTAGGCTTCTTCACGATCGGCTTCAATTTCAAAGTCACGGCCAGAAAATACTTTGCCCATGGCAGCGGCAGCAGCCCGCATAGGAGCCGGCGGAATATTTTGACCTGCACCCAGCAAAGAGCGCGGCGGCACGTCGGACTGGATCTGCTTATGGGCATCAGACATGTTTTGAACAAAACGGTTCATCTGATTATCCTGGGCCAGTTTTAAAATTTGCTGTTGATCCTGTGACGGCAGCTGGGTTAGGGCGTTTACGTTTGTAGACGGCAATTTAACCTGGCCTTGCAGTTGGGAAAACTGTTTGCCATCAACCCGTGGGGCCGCCTGAGCAGCTTTCCCCGGAGCTGGCTTAGCTACGGTTTGCGGAGTTTGCACCTGCGGGGTTTGGGGGGATACGCGATTGACACCACCTAATGACATAACGTGCTCCTTTTAGCTTGTTTACTTTATTTTACACCATATTCCTTATGCTTTGAAACCCCTGTTTCTGGTGTGCTTTGATGGAAGCTTAATGACTTTTAAATATATTCCAAACAGCATTGCCTGTTGGAGTGCTTGTGCTCAGCCTCTGTTCTCTTCTAAGCTGCCACCATGACTCATTTTAAAAAGCGGCTTCAACTTGATGTGCCCGTCGAAAAACTCTACCATTGGCATACCCTTCCGGGTGCCTTTGAGCGCTTGACCCCGCCCTGGGAAGCCATGGCCCTTGTGGATGCTCAGGGTGAAGGCGTAGATGCCCATAAATGGCTCAAAATGCGCATGGGAAAAACCCCCTTACATTGGTTGGCGCGTCACCGTGTGGCGCTCGATAACCGCTTGTTTGTGGATATTCAAGCCCAGGGTCCCTTTGCCTATTGGCAACACCAGCATCATTTTCGAGCCCTCGATGACCAGCGCAGTGAATTGCTCGATGCCATTGAATATCGCTTACCTCTGGCCCCTTTTTCGCGGGTGGCCGGTTCTTTTGTGCACCAGAAGTTAGAGCGTATGTTCGCTTACCGACATCGGGTGACGACTCAGGACATTTTGACCCATCTTCATTACCAGAAAGAGAACGCCTCTCCTATGAAAATATTAGTTTCTGGCGCCAGTGGTCTTATAGGCTCGGCCCTGGTTCCATTTTTAACCACCGGCGGACACCAGGTGAGTACGCTGGTGCGTCACCGACCTCATCATGCAAACGAAGTGCAGTGGGATATCAAAAACCAGGTGCTGGATCCGCAATTGCTCGAAGGTTTTGACGCTGTGATTCATCTGGCTGGGGAAAGCATCATGGGCCGTTGGACCGAAGAGAAAAAGACAAATATTCTTGAAAGTCGGATTCAAAGCACCCGCTTGCTGGTGAACACCTTTAAGCAATTGGCTGCTCCACCGCGCGTATTTGTTTGCTCTTCTGCCGTGGGCTATTACGGCGATCGTGGCGAATTACCGCTTTCTGAGTCCGACGCTGTAGGCAGCGGCTTTTTAGCAGATGTCTGCGCGGCATGGGAGTCAGAAGCGGTCAAAGCAGCGGAAATAACGCGGGTGGTTCTTGCGCGTACAGGCGTTGTGTTGAGCGGTAGCGGGGGCGCACTAGGCCAGATGCTGCTGCCTTTTCAGATGGGAGTGGGTGGAACGCTTGGCTCGGGCCAGCAATACATGAGCTGGATTAGTTTAGATGATATTTTACGGGCCTTTTATCATTGTCTATATACCGAAGAACTCTCGGGTCCGGTGAACTTTACCGCACCGGAGCCGGTGAAAAACAAGCGACTAACCCAGGTGCTGGCAAGTGTTTTACATCGTCCAGCATTGTTTCATGTTCCTGGTTTTGCTTTGCAATTGCTCATGGGTGAAATGGCTGACGAGATGCTGCTCAGTAGCACCCGTGCGTTGCCGAATCGTCTGGTGAGTTCGGGGTTTGTTTTTCAGTATCCAGATCTGAAGCAGGGGCTGCGTCATGTCCTGGGTAAATAGGTTCTGAAGACAGGATTTGGCGGTAAATAAGCATGACGCCTTCGGCATCTCGTGACTCGACCCAGAGGGTTCCCCACCCTTTTTGGATTTGCCAGAGGCTGCCGTAGGCGCGATCTTCGAAACGCTTAAGAAAAAACGGGATGCGTCTTTCTTCTAAGACCTCAATTAAGGGTAAAGCGGCCCATTCGTGGTCAAAAGTAAGCAGTTTAAACGGCGCATGGAGTGTGTGCATAGTGCTAGAATAACCTGAAACCTCACGCAAAGGATACCACGCAGCATGCGTTTGCTACCTCTTCTTCTTTCCTTATCTCTTTTTTCGGCAGCGCTGTCTGCTCCTGTCTTTGCTCAGGGCCGTGGTGGGCCTCAGGTTCTGGTGAATGGGCAGGTGCTCAAATTGCAGCACAATGCTTTCGTGCAACGCAATATTCTCTATGTGCCTTTAGAAGCGCTAGATCACCTTGGTTTTAAAGTGATTGTGGATCCCATTAAACAGCGGGCGCGTGTCATGAGCGCCGGACGCTTTTTTGTTTTAGAAGCCAATAGCCCGGTTATCTCGTGGCAGCGAACAGGCTTGAGAATGGCGCATGCGCCATTGTGGCAGGAAGGGGCACTTTATATCCCTCGCGAGTTTTTAGCGCATCTGGGGGTGTTTTTAGCGCAGAATGTTCAGAATCAGGATATTCAAATCCGCACCGACCTCAACACTTTGCAAGACATACAGCATTTTCCTACCGATGTTTACAGCCGGGTGGTTTTTCAGTTTAAGACCCAGCCTCAATATACGATGAGTGAAAACTCTGAGCAAATTACCCTTGATCTGAAGGGCATTGACACAGAAGCTTTTGAAGGCCTAAATACACGCTTTACCGACAGTCTTCTGTCTAAAATAACCGTTGAAAAAACGGGAACCTATACCGCCCGTATTCGGGTGCAAAAAAAGTATCCCACCCCCCATAAGGTCTATCTCCTCAAAGACCCTTATCGTTTAACCTTAGATCTGGTTAAGATTTTTCAAGATGATGAGCAGCAGACCCTGGCTCCAGGAGTGCGTTATACCAAAAGCTATCAGGGAAAACCCTTCGGGCCGATTACCTACCATGTGTTGCATATCGCAGCGAACGCCAATTATAAAATCGGTTCGGCCCTTTCTCACAATGCCCAGGGATTTACCAAGTCACCCACCAGCGCCCTGGCGCGACAAATGGGAGCCCTTGCAGCCATTAATGCCGGCTATTTTAGCCGAGAAGGCATGCCCTTGGGTTTGTTGATGCAGGATTCAGCGTTTATCAGTTCACCGATTTATGCACGAACGGCTTTATTAAAAGATTATCAGGGCAATTACCGCATTCAAGAAAGTGGGGCTTCTTTATCTTGCTTTATGCCCGCTCAGCGTCAGGCGCTGGCCTTTAATAGCGTTAATCTCCCGCGTCAGAAGGAACAGCGGGTGCTGTATACGCCGATTTACGGGCCTCGAACCGGGAGCCAGGCGACAGAAAACGCGATGGAAATGCAGGTGGCCCTCGATGGGACTTTAATGGCTATCGGAACCCATAATCTAGAAATCCCGGCACAAGGCTACGTTATTTCTGCTCAGGGAGCCGGCGCAAAGTGGTTTCAAGACAATGCTTACGTGGGCATGAAAGTCGAGATTTTTTCGAAGGTGTGGCAAGAACTCGGCGGGGTCACCGAAGTACTCAGCGGAGGGCCCCGTTTACTGGGAGATGGCCTCATTCGCGTCACTTCAAAACAGGAGCGCTTTCAGGCGGATATTGCCCAGGGAAGAGCTCCCCGTACCGCTTTTGGCTTTACCCCTCAAGGAGATAAGATTCTGTTGGTGGTCGACGGTCGTCAAAAACTCAGCACGGGCCTTACGCTTCATGAATTAGCGCAATTGATGCGGGAGCAAGGGGCTGTGGAGGCCCTGAATTTTGATGGCGGCGGATCGAGCACCTTCGTGTTGCGCAATCAGGTGAAAAACAGGCCTTCAGACGGTGCCGAAAGACCCGTCTCCACAGCCCTTGTGGTGCTGCCTAAATAAACGTACCCTGGCACACGATAAAGTCCAGAATACTTTGCCAGATAACGCAAGATTTTCTCTTTTCAGGGCGATAGGAGTGATAGACTAAAACGTAAAGCACCATTTGAGGTAAAGTTATGCAGATTAATAAAACAGTAGGCCCTGATCCCATTGCACAATTGATTAAAAACATTGAGCTTCCTGTTGTTGCAAAACCTCAAAACCCGCCAAAGCCCTCAGTCCTCCCAGCACGACAGTAACCTCTCGCTTTAGCTCCACGGATTTTGAGAGTTTACGCATGGGCGAAGCCTCTTTACACAAAGGCGCTAAAGGTGCTGCCGTGGCTGAACTGCAAGATGCTTTTTTATCGATGGGATTTTGGACCGGAGGCACCACCGATAAAAAAGCAAACGGTGTGTTTGGAGCGCCCGATGGCGATTTTGGGCGCAAAATGGAAACCGCCGTTAAAAACTTTCAGGACAACCAGGGGCTGCCTCAAACGGGTGTGATCGATCAGAAAACCTTTGCTGCTCTGGAACGTGTGGCTCCGGCCAAAGGAGAGACCCTCTGGTCCCCATCTTATGCGATCAAAGACGCTACTGTTGTTCCGAGCAATTTGCTACCCAACGGAGAACGGGCCAAAGTCGTGGTGGACCTTTCCGAAAACCGGCTGTTTCTCTATGATAAAAATAACGATGTGAAACAGGTTTTTTCTGTGGCGGTGGGTAAAACAAATGAAGCCACGGGTAAATCAGTGACTGCTGTAGGCTATAAGCAAGTGGACTCCATGGTGGGTAATCCTTCCTGGCTGGGCGAACAAATATATCAAAAACCAGACATCTTTGGTCCTAAACTGGTGGGGCTTGGCGAATATAATCCGAGCACCGGCCACGTTAAAGATGCTCCCTATGAAATTCACGGGACCAATAATGAAAACAGTATTGGCGATGACGCTTCTTCTGGCTGTGTGCGTATGCTGAACGAAGCCGTTAAAGACGTTTACAAAGAACTAAACAAAGGCGACCGGGTTTACTTTAAAGAGTAGCCTCAAATAAATGCCCCATCTTCTCTTTAAAAAGTGTGCTGAGGAGATGGTAAAGCTCGGCCTCATCTTTAGAAAAATAAGCTTTTCTTTTGAGCGAACTCCCCTTGAGCAAATAATTTTCAAATTGTCCACTCTGCCACAATGCAATAAGATCACTATGAATATAAGATTGTCGGGCAATTGCTGGTGTGTTTCCTAGCTTTTGTGCAACGTGGTCTAATATATTTGTAAGTGTAATCTCTTCTTTTGTTTGATACGCTTTTTTCATTCGCTTAAAGGCCTCTAAAGTCCCTTTCCAGGTGCGAAAATCCTTTGCTGAAATATCTGGTGCGTTCAAACGGTTTAAATAATGATTAAGCTGCTCTCCTGAAACAGAAGAGGGTTCACCTTCTTTTAAATAACTAAATAATCGTGTCTTGCTGATGCTGTGGGCTTGTAAAGAAAGCAAAACCTGACTGAGTCGCTTGTTGTGTATTTGAATACGACGTTGTTTACCTGACTTTGCGGGATAGCATAATGCAATGAGAGAATCTTTGATGTCAACATGTTCAGACCCAAGGGTCGTCAATCCCACCGTTTCTCGCTGCTCGTAATAGTGCTCACTACCGATGCGCAGAGCGCCTTTATCTAAAAGCAACATCATGAGAGCCAATAAATTTTCAAGCTGAATATCCTGAGTTGATTCGAAGACTTCAAGCTTTTGATAGGCTTTCTTTCTCAGGGGGGCGATGACATCACCAAAGGTGAGCAGGTGATAGTATTTCAGGCGATTGCGATATTCTGACCAGCGGGGGTGATACGTGTATTGTTTACGGCCCGCTTCGTCTTCGCCAATAGCCAGTACGTGAAAGTTATCCTCAGGCGCTAGCCATACATTTCTCCAGGCCGGAGGAGCGGGGATCTTAGAGAGGCGTTCTTTGACGGTACGGGTTTTGACTGGGCTACCGGAAGGGTCAAAATAACGAAAGCCTCGCCCCCAGTGCTTACGCCTGAATCCGGGCATGTCTTCGACAAAATACACCAGGTTTTGATCCTGTGCACACCTTTCCGGATGATGGTAGTGTTGTTCTAATTGGCGTAAAAGCACTTGCATAAATTTAACTCCTATTCCTCTATCTTAAAGTGTGCCCACCTTTTCTACTCGTGTTTAGACAGCTCTTGTACAAGGAATTAGCGGCATTTTTACAGCGCTTTTATTGATAAGGTATAATTCAGTCCAAAGAGGTAAAGCATGAGCATACTTTATGAAGATCGCTATATTATCTGTGATGACGTGGCCGTTACCATTAATGATTATTTTTTTCCGCAGGGTAGCAAGCGCATTCCTTACGCAGATGTCCGTAAGGTGTCTGAAAAGCACTTAACCTTATTCAAAGGCAAATTGCGTATCTGGGGAATGGGTTTTGAACCCTTTTGGTATCATTACGATCTTAAACGACCCACAAAGTCTCAGGGCATTAGCTTAGATATTGGCGAGTTATTAAAGCCGGTATTAACCCCTGAAGATCATGATGCGGTGCTTTTGCTCCTCAAAGAAAAAACCCAAGGAATCCTTTAATGCAGCAGTATCCTCCCATCAAGATTAAACCCAATACCAGTCCCCATGTTTTTATTGAGCGTCTGGCGGAAGTGGCCAATGAACTTGAGGGCTATGCAGGACAATTGGAGTCCGAAGATGACGACACCTTAATTCTTCATCTTCAGGCTCCAGGCTACGCCGATGAGGCCCTTGAAACACGTATTGTGAGCGCCAAGCGCACCGATGTAAAACATGTGCATCTGCGCTTAAACCGCCCAGAGTGGAAGCGGGATATTCCGGAGTATGAGGTCTACACTGCGTTGGCCCAGACCGTTACCGAAAAACTCTTAAAAGACTATAATCGTCGGCATAAAACCCGCCTGCGCCTCAATATTAAATCTCTTGATAAACTCGAACCCCAATTAACCCCTAAAATTCGTCAGGCGTTTGAGGATTTTGCGCAGCACGCCCACAAAGATGTGCTTGGAGGCAGAGATTGGGAACGTTATTATCGTTTCATTCGTCTGACCCACGCCTTTCAGGTGCGCATGGATGAAGAGCAAATTTTCTATCTCTTAACCTCAGCGGGCTTTGCTAAGCAATACGCCCGTGAAATTTCAGACGTGTATATGCATGGCCGTGCGCTGCTGGCCAATAAAGGATAATCTATGCAACTCAGAACATTCACTTATCTTGATACTTTACAGCCCCAGGTCGCCGCTTTCCAGGCCACCGTTTCTCAGGGCTTTCTTCCTGTAGAGGGCCAGTCTTCTCTGTATATTGAAATTACACCGGGTATCGCCATCAACGGTTTAACCGACGTGGTGCTTAAAAATACGCGGGTCAAGCCGGGCATGCAAATTGTAGAGCGAGAGTATGGGGTATTAGAGGTTCACCATGATTCTCAGGGTGAAGTACAAGCGGCCGGAGACGCGATTTTAGCCGAGATGAACCTATCGATCACAGATCGTATTAAGCCGCAAATTATTTCGAGTCACACCCTGACGGGTATTTCTCCCCATCACTCTATGCTCATTAACCGCATGCGTCATGGCGACATGATTACCGCCGGAGAAACCCTCTTTGTTTTTGAAACCTATCCTGCCGGCTATGCTCTTTTGGCTGCGAATGAAGCTGAAAAAGCGGCGCGCATTAAGGTTTTAGAGATCCGCGCCAGCGGTGCCTTTGGTCGTTTACACCTCGCTGGTGACGAAGAAGAAATTAAAGAAGCCGTCAAAGCCATGACTCAGCATCTGGAGTCTCTTGAAGGTCGCGTTGAAAAAGTACGCTAAGGGGGACTTAAGTTAACCTGAGAACCCGTTAATCGTGGTAATTTAAGCATATGTTAAAAACATCTCGCCTTCCCGGCTTTTATCAACTCAGTGTCAGTGAACGCATCGCGAAACTGGCTGAAATTTATGACTTAGACGTGAACGAAGTACGTGCGATGAGCTCTCATGGCGCGTTATCTTTAGATCAGGCCGATAAAATGATTGAAAATGCCGTGGGCATCTTTAGTTTGCCCATTGGTATTGGTGCTAACTTTTTAATCAATGACAAAGAATACCTGGTGCCGATGGCCATTGAAGAGCCTTCTGTGGTCGCCGCCGCAAGTTTTGGCGCCAAAATCGTGCGCGATGCCGGTGGGTTTACCACCTCCAGTACTGAGCCTTTAATGATTGGTCAAATTCAGGTGGTGGATTGTGCCGATTGGCAGGCCGCCTCAGATACCGTTCTGGCAGCTAAAGCTGAGCTCATTGACAAAGCCAATAAGCTGTTTGTTCCCAATTTGGTGCAGCGCGGCGGTGGCGTTGAAGACATCGAGGTGCGCTTGTTGGGGGCTCCCGATCACGCTTACGGCCAAATGCTAATTGTTCACGTGCTGATCAATACCTGTGACGCCATGGGAGCCAATTTAATTAATACCACCGTAGAAGGTTTGGCTCCAGATATTGCACGTTTGACGGGGGGGCGCGTTTATCTGCGTATTCTCTCTAATTTGGCCGATCGCCGTTTGGCCCGTGCCCGCTGTGAGATTCCACCGGAGTTTTTGAAGACGAAGACCCACACGGGTGAGGAAGTCATCGAGGGTATTGTCCAGGCTCAAAACTTTGCCGTGCTAGATCCTTATCGTGCCGTGACCCATAATAAGGGCGTGATGAATGGGGTGGATGCCGTGGTGATGGCCTGTGGAAACGACTGGCGCTCAGTGGAGTCTGCAGCACACGCTTATGCTGCCCGCAGCGGTCAGTATCGTGCCATGACAGAGTGGTATAAAAACGAAAAAGGCCATTTGGTGGGGGAACTGGAGCTTCCGATGGCGGTGGGTACTGTAGGTGCAGCTGTTTCTCTGCATCCCATGGCGAAAATTGCGCTGAAGTTTTCCCGGGCGAAAAGCGCCCGAGAGCTGGCGGAGATTATTGTCTGTGTCGGCCTGGCGCAAAACCTTTCGGCGATCCGTGCACTGGCAACCGACGGCATTCAAAAGGGGCATATGGCCCTGCACGCACGCACGGTGGTCATGACGGCCGGAGCACCGATTGATCAGGTGGATGCGCTCACTGCAGCGCTGATTGCCACGGGTGAAATTACGCTGTCTCGTGCCCAGCAATTGTTGAATCGGTAAGCCGAAGCGATGGAGCGGTTGCTGCGTACCAGCGCCTCCGGTAAGCTCATCTTGATGGGAGAGCACGCTGTGGTTTATGGTGAGCCGGGGTTGGTGTTTCCGCTCCCAAACCTCAGGGCGTGGGTCTCTTTTTATAAGGCCGATGCACCACAACTGGACGCTCCCGATCTCTCCTTGTTTTTAAATGCAGAGGCCATGGCCTCTAGCGCGCACCCCCTTGTGTTAACCCTTCAGCGCGCGGGGGCTTATTTCTCATCTCGCGATCAAGGCCCTGAAGCCTTGCCCGCAGTAAGGTATCATATTCAGAGCGATATTCCCGTTAAACGGGGAATGGGGAGTGGTACGGCTATTTCTTGTGCGGTGTTCAAGGCCTTTGCCGCTTATTATCAACAGGCAGTGAGCCTTAGTGAAATTCAGCGTTTTGCCCAGGAGATGGACCAGATTTACCATGGGCAGCCCAGTGGTATTGATGCGGCGGTGATTGCCCACGAGCGCCCTTTGCGTTTTCAGCGGAATATGAATGCCTCTAATGGTGAGGCACAGATTACTTTCTTAGCGTCTCCTTCATTGCCACTCCTTATCGCAGACACGGGGCCTGCCCGCCCTACTGCGGAAGCCGTTGCGCTTGTGGCTGAAGCTTATCGTAAAGACCCCCAGATTCCGCGGGTGATTCGAAGGATTGGAGAGCTTGTTGGTGTCGCTGAACGCGCACTGGTGGCGGGAGATATGAAGACGCTAGGTGCGCTACTCTTTGAAAATCATACATGCCTGCAAGCTTTGGGTATTAGCTCTCATGCTTTGGACCACCTGGTTTTTGAAGCCCGTGAGATGGTATCTCAGGACGTTGTGGCGGGCGCTAAATTATCCGGCGCCGGGCTTGGCGGCGTTTGCTTTGCGCTTTTACAGCAGCCCGAGGCAATACACCGGCAAGCCTTAAGCACCCGTTGGGCAACGCTTTGTCAGGGCCTCTACAGCTAGCGGTGCTGAGGCCACCAGTTCCAATGGCCCATCAAGGTCATAAAACTGGGTACCAAAAACAGCCGAACGAGGGTTGCGTCAATGGCCATCGCAGCCACAATACCCAGACAAATCTCCTGGGTTTGTGACGATGTAGAAAAGCATCCGGGTAAGAAAACCCCCAGTAAAATGAGTACTGCACTGGTAATCAGGCCTCCGCTCTGCGCCAGGCCTTCAATAATGGCTGGCTTCACTTGTCGATGTTCAAGGTAGTACTCGTGCATACGCCCTAACATCAGCACCTCGTAATCCATGCTCAGTCCAAAGACCAGGCAGAAGAGAATCAGGGGAACGGTATTGGTAATCGCTCCGTTGACAGCAGTGTGGAGCAGGTTTTGGCCCCATCCATACTCAAAGATCAGCACCAGTACGCCAAAGGAGCCCAGAATGGGTACAAAATTGATCAGCGCTGCTTTGATGGGTAAGATGACCGATTTAAAATGCCAGCTGAGCAAGATGAAAACACCGCCAATAATGAGTGTCAGCATGAGAGGAGAGCTCTCGGTAGAGCTCACGGGTGAAGTCATTGACGCGGGCGACCACGCCACCCCTCAAGAGCGTACCGGTTTGCAAGCGCTGTTGCTCTTGTGCGAGCTGTTGCATAATACGTTCATGAATTGCCGGGTCTTCGGTATTACGAGGGAATACATACAGCAGCGTTTGCTGAGGATTTTCGGGGATGATAAGCTGTCTCAGACTCTCGGGTGCTCCAAAAAAACCGAGGGTTTGCAATCCGTTATACAGGGTTTGGTATACAGCCAGGGGCTCTTTTCCCACCAAGCTTTGAACACGGTATACATCGGGGTTCTCTACCAGGCGTTGATGAATGCCGTACAGGACCGATAAAGCCTCGTCACTTATAACGTTTGTATGTTTGTAGACCACAATAATGGGAAGAAGCTCTCCTCCCCAGCTGTCCTCTCTTAAGGCGGTGTATGCACGGGTAGACTCGGCCTGTCGGGGCGCAATGGCGTTGACGGGGGACCAGATTTTGAAATCTTGCAAAGGCCACACCAGGGCCAGAATACAGAGCAGAGATAGGCAAAAGTAGGGCAGCGCATGATTCACTACATGGGCTGAAAAAGTGTGCCAAAACCGGCGGCTGTTTTCGGTCTGTTGATCAATCCAGCGGCTTAAAAAGGCTGGCCAATGCCAGTAACGATCGCCATACACAAGGCACAGGGGTAAGAGGATCAAGGCGTGACTCAGGGTCAATAAAATGATCAGTATCAGATGTAGCATTAAGTGGCGACTTAACGATACATCGGGAATCAGCAGAACACTGAGACTGACCAACATAATCAGGCCTGAAAATAAGACGGTTCTTCCCGTTTGGTCTATCGTGGTGGACCAGGCCGTAAATAAAGATCCTCCCGCTCTGCGCTCTTCGCGAAAGCGGCTCACGACAAAAAGCGCGTAATCAATGTTTAAGGCAAGACCCACGAGCGACGTTAAAATACGGGATACGGGGCTTAAGGAGCTTCCTGTATAGGCCATTAAACCATGAAAAAAGAGCAGTGCAGACGCTCCCATGATTAAAGGAAGAATGGCTGTGCTGAGCGCGCCAAAGGTCAAAATGAGAACACCCAGTGAGACAAACAGGGCAAGTGATTCGCTGCGGCGAGAGTCTTTGGTACTTTCTACACGGGTATCGTATTGAAAAGCCGTACTGCCTGTGACTAAGGCCTTTGTATTTGGCCGCCATTGTTTAAGTAAACGGCGAATATCAGCGGTTTTTTGATGGAGATGACCCAGGGGATACTCTGTTTTAAAGGTGACTTTAAGCAATTGCAACGCGTGAGCTTTGTCGGTATTGACCGGCTCTAGCTTTTGAATTTCGGGCAGGGCGTCGCTTAAAAATGAAGCCAAGCCCTGAACGCTTTCCCGGGCTGGCAAGACGATGGCTGCTGTGCCTCCGAGTTTCAGATTAAAGTCCTGGGTTAAGATCTCCTGTACCTGAGCAGCCTCTGTGTTGGGGGCTCCCGAGAGCTCCGTTTCTGAGGGGGGAATGCTATGATAATAAAGGTAAAAGGTAACGGCAATAAAAGCAATGATCCATGCCCCTATCAGCCATTTACCATACCTGTATACTCTAGAAAGAAGGGGTTTGGATTTTTGCTGCATAAGAGGTATTTTACCAGCCCGACGCTTATGCTATGATGCTTGAGAATTGTGGAGGATCACAGAATGACACAGCAAGATTTAGATAACTTAGATAAACTCACCCGTATTGAGCGTTTGGGTGAGATGTTGGTACGCTTACAGGTTTTAAAACTTTCTCAACTCACAGCTCTTATGCAAGAGCAAGAAGAAACCGGCAAGCGTATTGGCGAACTTGCTGTGGACAAGGGTTTGATCAGTCAGGACGAGCTGGTGGAGTATTTAATTCGCCAGATTCGCGAAAGCCAGGTGGTAGACGAAAGTTTGCGGGAACTCGGCTTGATGACCGAAGAAGAGAAGTGGGAGCGGATTTCTCAACACGAGCGTTTAGGTGAGTTGCTGGTCAAGCGTCAGGCCATTAAGCTCTCTCAACTGGTGACCGCTATTGAAGCCCAGAGCCATGCCCCAGAAAAGCATTTGGGACAGGTTTTATTGGAGCAAGGACTGATTCGCCAGGAAGATCTCGACGAAGTGTTGAACCTTCAGCAGCAACAAAACCAAACCCTTAAAGACACGATTGAAGAAGTGCAAAATCAACCCCGCAATAGCTAATAAGCTCGGCCTTTTACGCTTGCTTAGGGGATGTTGTCATGCAAAAAAAAATGGATTCCCTGAGCAAGGAATCCATAAACTGAATTGAATAGTAAGCGGAAGCAAAAACCATATACTTGAGCTGTATTAATTTTGCTTATACAAAATAATACATCATGTATTATTGATTGTCAACCCTTCTCTCGAGTGTATCTTTTAACCGGGCGCTTAAATTTCTTTAGGGGCCTATTTTTTATGAAAAAACCCTGAAAAAACGATGCTTATTGCCTTTGAAGCCTTGACAAAATAGTATACAGGTTGTATACCATAGAGATATGGAACAACAAATAAACAAACGAGAGCTTGAAGCTCTCAGGATTATACGCAATCATATATTGCATGTGGGACGCTCCCCTTCTGTTCGTCAGGTGATGAACGAGATGGGTTACCGCTCTCCCCGCTCTGCCTCTATATTGATTGACCGCCTGATAGAGAAATCTTTTATCAAGCGACGCCCCGATGGTGGTTTGCAGCTACTTGCGGGTACTGATAGTGACTCAACGCACGCTCAAACTGTGAATATTCCCCTGGTGGGTGTCGTCACTTGCGGAGAGCCAATTATGGCCGAAGAAAATGTAGAGGCGATGATTCCGGTTTCCACACGACTTGCCCGTCAACCGCATCGGTATTTTCTGCTTCGCGCGAAGGGTGACTCAATGAATGAATGCGATATTCATGACCAGGATCTCGTCCTTATTCGTCAACAGACCACCGCCGAAGATGGAGATCTCGTGGTGGCGCTGATTGACACAGAAGCGACGGTTAAAGAGTTTCGCAAGTCTAGAAATATGATTGTTTTAAAACCGCGATCTACGAACCCCGTTCACCAGCCCATTGTTTTAACTGATGATTTTCAGATTCAGGGCAAAGTCGTCGCGACGCTGCCCCAGGAAGTCCTTAACTGATCCCGGAAACAAAAAATGTGTCGCTGATTTACCGGGATCAGCTCGTACTTTTAACGCTCTGTTCGCCAGGCTTTTATTAAGGACGAGATAAAAAGATCGGTTTGTTGTTCTTCTGGATAAGATGTCCCTTTTCGTCACAACCATAAATGCGATAATTATACTTACCCATAGGCTCGTAGAGAATCATGCCTGCAAACTCAGTTTGCTCATTGCTGGTGCTATAATCCCAAAAATCCCGGATAATGCCTTCTCGGCTTCGAGATTTTGTAAACGGGTTTTTGGTTAGCGCCCAGTATCCTTCTATTTTGGCCCGTTCATAAAGTGCGTCTACACCGAGAGGGTAAGCTCCGCCTTCTACAGGGTATGCCTCTAGCATCACCCGCGTTCGCTCCATGGCGTCCACCAATACCGTATACTCAGCATTCTGCTGCACCATACGCCCCAGTCGTTCGATTTGTTTTACCGGCCCGTCCAGTGAGTACTGCTTAACAACGGCCATTGTCTGTTGCCGGATCGGGCCATCGCTTTGCAGATTAATGCCCCAATAAACGAATGTAAAGCCAACGGCTAAACCCAGCAGCGCAATCACGGGTTGTTTGATTTTAGTTCTGAAATAATGCCGACAAGCCGTGAGTAAACGGTAAAAAAAAGGACGGGATTTACCGCCGCCATAAATCTCTAACTGTCTTGTGACATAAGGGTTGAGTGGCTCTGTCTGCTTACGAAATAAAAATGTCGAATTTTTCTTTTTCACCGGGGTTGAAGATCGGGATCTCTAAAGATTTTGAGACCTGTTTTTGTAATGTTTTCTAGCAGAGATCGATCGTTTCTTTGCCTTGCCATGACAGCAATGCCTTGCATTAACCCGCTAAAATACTGAGATAGTTCTTCTATATTGGTGCCTTTAGACAATTGCTTATCGTCTAAGCCTTTCTGCAAACGCAGTTTAAAAAGCTGCTCATTTCGTTGGTTGAGTGAATTTAATTGCAGGGCTGTAGGGGTATTTTCACCACATAAGACGGTGCTGTTTACCATTAAACAGCCCTGCATGCGATGTTGAGCTGTATGATTGCTTGTAAACCAGAAAAAAGCATCCTCAAAGGCCTCTTGTACCGTTTTTTGTTGAGAAAAGAGTAAAGTTTTTAAATGCTCGTAAGCAGGATCTGCGTAAACTTCCAGTGTTTTTAAAAAAAGCTGCTCTTTATTTCCGAAGGCTGCATACAAGCTTGGACGATTGATTTGCATCGCCGTTGTAAGGTCTTCTAAAGAAGCTCCTTCATAGCCCTTTTTCATAAAAACATCCAGCGCACTTTGGAGTGCTTTTTGCTGATTAAAACGCCTGGGTCGACCCCTGTTAGTTCTTTGCTCAGTGACGTTTTCACCGATTTTTTTCATGCCTTACTCCTACTTGTATTCTACTGTACTTTAAATTTTTTTGCAAAGCAAAGCTTGACTTTTTGTACTGATCAGTATAAATTAATTATGTACTAATCAGTACAAAATAAATGCAATCAAAATAAATGAGAAAGAAAAATAAACAATGACACAAAAATTAATAGGTAAAGTGGCTTTAATTACGGGAGCCAATAGCGGAATGGGCAAAGAAACGGCAAAGGCTTTTTTAGCGGCGGGGGCTCAGGTGATTATTAACGGGCGGAATGCAGAAGCTGTTCAATCGGTAGTGGCAGAGCTTGGTCAAGGCGCGACGGGAATCGTGGCTGATGTCTCCAGTCTGGACGCTCTGGATATGCTGTATGCAGAAGTTAAACAAAAATTCGGTCACATTGATATTTTATTTGCCAATGCGGGTGTCGCGAGTCTGCGTCATGTCAGTGAAGTCGACGAAGCATACTTTGATCACATGATGGATATTAATGTGAAGGGTTTGTTTTTTACGGTGCAAAAAGCCTTGCCTCTGCTCAAAGACGGAGGAAACATTCTCTTAAATTCTTCAGTGGTGCAACAAAAAGGGATGCCTAATTTTGGTGTTTACGCGGCTTCAAAAGCTGCTGTACGTTCCTTTGCCCGCAGTTTTGTAAGTGATCTTAAAGAGCGTCAGATTCGCGTGAATGTCATTAGCCCGGGCCCGATTGATACACCGATCTATGACAAAATGAATCTTCCTCAGGAAGTCGTTCAAGCGATGGGACAAGGAATGGCGTCTCAGGTGCCATTGGGGCGTTTTGGCACCGGACAAGAAATTGCGAAAGCCGCCTTATTTCTGGTTTCCGATGATGCCTCATACATTAATGGAGTGGAGCTGGCTGTAGATGGCGGCTTTGTACAGGTCTAGTCCTGCACAAAGCGCTGCTTGCGTCGCCCTTCCTTAAAAAATAAGCATCAATGTTAAAGCGATATGCCAATTGCCAAGCGCTTTATCATTGATGCTGACCTGCAGTTTAATCGTATCGGTATATGCTTTGGTGGGGGGCTCATCCCCATGGCTCCTCGGGTAAAAGCGGAGAGCACGTTAAATAAGGGCTCTGCATTTAATTTTTCGGGCTGAGGTCGAGATCTGGAGTAACAGACCTGTGACAGCTGCTAGAAGACAACTTTTCAGACGGAGCGTTTGCCTGGGCATATAGACTGTGAAACCTCTTTTTATTCTTTTTACCAACAGTATCGTAAAGCCCCGTCGTTTAGGGCGGGGATATAAGATACAGACACTGGAGGTGTCTACTCAGGGGGCTTCTGGTTTTCAATGTACTGACGAATAATGCTCAATGGTGCTCCTCCGCATGATGCAGCAAAATAACTAGGTGACCAAAGTTTTCCTTTGTAATATATTTCAGATAGCTCAGGATGTTTCTTTTTCAGCAGACGGCTTGAAACTCCTTTTAAGCTATTAACCATTTTTGAAACAGTTACCTTTGGTGGGTACTCCACTAATAAATGAACGTGGTCATTTTCGCCATTAAACTCTTTAAGTTCAGCTTCAAAGTCCTTGCAAACTTCGCTAAACACCATTTGCAGGGAGTCAAGAGCATTTTTCGTGAACAGTTTTTTTCTATACTTAGTTACAAATACCAAATGAATGTGCATGTTAAAAACACAGTGTCTACCGTGCCTAATGTCGCTTGAATTAATCATAGACCAATAGTATAATAAATACATGGGAATACGCAAGACCTACAAATTTAAAGCAAAACTAAGTAAAACGACAGAGCAAAATGCTATCGTTTGGCTTGGTCTTTGTCAAAAATTGTATAACCTTGCCCTTGAGCAGCGCGTTACTGCATACAGATGCTTCAGCGTTAGCCTTACCACCTACGATCAACACAAAGAGCTTCCCGAGTTGAAAAAGACATTTCCAAAGTTCAAGCAGATCAACTCTCAAGTGCTCCAAGAAACATTAGACCGTTTGGGCAAGGCATTTAGCGGCTTTTTCTCACGCCTCAAAAAAGTGGGTGAAAAGGCTGGATTTCCTCGGTTCAAGTCCTACCACCGCTATGACTCATTCACCCTCAAGCAAACAGGCTGGAAGCTGGACGGTCGCCACTTGAAGATCAAGGGCATTGGTATTTTCAAGCTGTTTCTCTCCCGTGAAATTGAAGGTCGAATCAAAACGGTTACTGTGCGCCGTGATAGCTGTGGAGATTGGTGGGTGGCATTTTCCTGTGATGATGTTCCAGAGCGTAGCTTTCCAGAACCCCGCGCTGACGTGGTGGGTATTGATGTGGGTATTGCTCACTTTTCCACAGACACCGAAGGATTGCACATAGCTAACCCGAAATACTACCGCAAAGCTCAGGAAGAACTCAGGCGTAAACAACGGAAAGTAGCGCGTCGTAAAAAGAATTCCAACCGCAGAAAAAAAGCTGTTAACGAATTAGCTAGAACGCACCGCAAGGTAGCAAATCTACGCAACGACTTCCTTCATAAAACAGCGAACTACTACATAAACAATTTTCAGATGATTTGCATTGAAGCTCTCAAGGTAAAGAACATGGTTAAGAACCGTCACCTGAGTAAAAGCATTGCAGACGCTGGCTGGTCAACTTTTTTTGAAATGCTCTCTTACAAAGCGGCAGAAGCTGGGCGAGAGCTAATCAAAGTAAATCCGAAGAACACCAGCCAAAACTGTTCAGGTTGCGGTAAGAAGGTGCCGAAACCTCTTGCTACACGGGTGCATGATTGCCCGTACTGTGATCTGAGCTTAGATCGAGATGTCAACGCTGCGAGAAACATCGCAGCCACTGGGAGCGGGCAGCTCCTTCAAGCGCTAACGTAAACCAATAGGTTATGCGTAGTTTGAGAATCCCCTTCCTTCGTGGTGCCCTTTAGGGTATAGGTAGGGGAGTATGTCAAAGAAGTGTATCTCCGTGTGCATAATTAAAGAAATCAAATCGAATAAAAATGGGTAACCTTTAAAATGAATCAAACAGAATTTCAATACGATAAAGAGATTGCCGTCATTGGCGGCGGCGCAGCGGGCATTATGGCCTATTTGCGAGCCGTTTTGAATTGTGACGATACGGTCTTGTTTCAAGGAGACGCCGACACCAAGCGTCGGGGGCGAGCAACCTGGGTACATGAAGTGGATAATGTCCCCGGCATGCATGATATGAAAAAGCCGATTCTGGCAACCTCGAAATCCACCCTGAATTGGGTAAAGAATCACGCCACGTTGAGTGCTTACAGCACGATCATTAAAGGAAAGGTCGACCGCATCGAACCCCTCGGAGAAAACCAGGGGTTTCGCCTGTTTTATACCGAAAAAAAACAGGAGCGCAGCATGTGCGTCAAGGCCGTTGTCCTGGCGACGGGCATTATGGATATTCAACCCGTCATTGGTGGCTCCATTGAACCTATTTTTCCTTACGCCAATGTGGGACACGTGCTTTATTGTTTGCGGTGTGACGGTCACCAGACCGTTGGCGACACGCTTTCTATTATTAGTAGCGGTGATAAAGCGGTGCATATTGCGGCTCTGCTTCAGGAGCGTTATAACCACCCCACGGTAAAAATTTTAACCCACGGGGCTGCGCCTAATTTCTCTCCAGACATACAAAAGCTGGCTGATGCTTATCATATGCAGGTGTTTACCTCTGAGATTGTTGAAATACTCGGTGACCCTAAAATTGCCCTTGAGGGCTTTAAATTGGCCAATGGAGAGGTGGTTGCCACCAATAAATCGTTTATTGCGCTCGGCAGTATTATTTACAACGACTTATTTAAAGACCTACCGGGGGCTGTGCTCGATGAAGGCGGACGTGTGGTGACCAACGCTGAGTATGAAACCTCTGTTCCCGGTATTTTTGCCATTGGCGATCTTGTCGCTGGCACTAAAATGCAAATTTATACCGCATGGGAAGAAGCGGTGATTGCGGCTGAAGCGATTAATCGACGGTTTCGAATGGAGAAACGTCAGGCTTTACTCTCTTCTTGAGGTGTCGGCTAAGCGTTCTCTGAAAGCACCGTAAGTTTAACGGACATAACGCCTTTGCCCAAACTGCCGATCTGTTTAAAAGCAGCGGGAGATAAATCAATAATGCGTTCACTGACAAAGGGGCCGCGGTCGTTAATTTTTACCACTACAGATTTTTGCGTTTGGGTATTGGTGACGAGTACCCGTGTTCCGAACGGCAGCTTTTTGTGCGCGGCCGTTAATTTAGCGACATCATAGCGCTCACCGTTGGCGGTAAGACGTCCGTGAAAAGCGCCGCCGTACCATGACGCTTTACCCTGTTGATTATGCGTTTTACTGCGCACCTGAGCAACGCTGACGGGGCTTCCACCGGTGTCCTTGCGTAGGATGTTGGTCAGACGGACGAGCGCTTTTAAACGACTTTCATTCGGTTTTTGCCAGTCAGACTCTATACGCACTAAAAACGTGTCCTGGTGCCAAATTTCATATTGCAGTTCTTTTTTCTGTCTGGTAATCAGGGGTAAAATAGCTTCTGCGTGAAGGGCTTTGCGTTGGCGGAGATCGTTCAAAGTGCGAGATAGGTATTGCATTTGATGCTTTAAAGCATCGGGAGAGCCTTTGATTTGAGCTGTCGCCAGGCGGGGAATACCGTCTTCTGTGAGCATGGCCTGGCGTTCTGTTAACTGGTAGCCAAAAACAGTGGGGTAAGGGGTAGGGGTAGAGGGGGCTGCGGCGGTGCCGAGTACGAGGCCGGTAACGGCCCAGATTAATATGCTTTTGGGGACTGACATAGTCGATTTAGTCCTTTTTTATTCTTTTTTATTCCGAAATTTAACCTTTGGTATATACAGCTTAGATCCAAATCTAAAAAAAGCGCAAGAAGATACGATCTCGATCACAAAAGCATTGATAGACTAGCACTATATTTGATAGAGTGCTAATATGATGAGTGTTCGGTCCAATTTACTAAAAAGTTTAGGCAAACAAAAGGTCTGATATGCAGATAGAGTATCGTTTATCTCAGCGTAAAGAAGCGATCTTAGATGCCATTGTGCGTGACTATATCTTGCACGGTGAGCCTCTGGGGTCTCGTACGGTCATGCAGCGCCACGGGTTTACTTTTAGCCCTGCGACCATTCGGAACGATATGGCAGACCTTAAAGAAGCGGGATTGTTATCACAACCCCATACTTCAGCCGGGCGTATTCCCTCTCAAAAGGGGTATCGCTTTTTTGTCGATCATTTAATGCAGGCCTATGTTCCAACCCTTGAAGAACAGCAGTTTGTGCGGCGTTTACAGCAAACGTCTCGGGCGGTGGAAGCGGTTTTGGCGCAGGCCATTCGGATTCTGTCAGAAGCCACTCAGAGTATCGTTATTGCTGAAACACCTCGTTCTCAAACGTATTCGGTGTCTCGCATTGAGTTGATTTTAATCGACCAGGCTTCTGTGGTTTTAAACTTACTGTATAAAAACGGATTGCGGCGCCATTCGGTACTTCAGTTACCCCATGCGGCAACAATAGAAGTGCTAACGCTGATGACAGAGTATCTCAACGCACAGCTTCAACGCTTTGTTTCGATCGATGTCCTTTTTCATCGCATGGTAACGCGTCCCCTTGAGCGAGAAGTTATGCCCTACCAGCAATTGCTGTTGGATACTATTTCTGAAATTTATGCGCAAGTTCAGCGTGACGAAAAAGTTTTTCTCTCAGGCACTTCTTATTTATTGCAAGAGCCTGAATTTCAAAGTATGGAAGAAGCTTTTCCTATTTTGAGCTTTTTAGAGGAAGAACGCGTGATTCACGAATTACTGCGCTCATGCCAAAATAATAACCTTCAGAAATCACATAATGTATACTGCTTAATCGGTTATGAAAACAGCTATCAGGAACTACATAAATGTAGTTTTATCGCCACCCCCTATTATATTGATAATAAAGCCAGTGGCATGATTGCTGTTTTAGGACCTACGCGTATGTACTATGCGAAGGTGATGGCTTTATTACAGAGTGTTGCGGGCAACGTGACACAATCATTAAGTGAGCTGTTTGGTTAAAACCATGAAAAAACAAGGAACACCAGCAATCGGAGGAAAAATGGAGCATACAGAAGAGCAGTTTGACGATCTTAATATCGATCTATCTGTGGACGAAGTTAACGAAAGTACGGAGACTGAGACTGAGACTGAGACTACGCAGTGCCAGCATCCGATGACTCCGCAATGGGTGTCAGTGCTGACCAATTGCGCGATCTCGAAGTTCAGCTGGAAACGCTGAAGTCTCGTAATGATCAGTTAATGCGCGTCGCTGCGGACTTCGAGAACTATAAGCGCCGTCAAGAGCGTGAAAGAGAAGAAATGGCAAAATATGCCGGCCAGCAAGTGGTCGCAAACCTTTTGCCGGTGTTGGACAATTTTGAGCGCGCCTTACAAGCACAAACCCATGCTCAGGATCCCGCGAGCTTTATCGAAGGCGTGCGCATGATTCAAAAGCAGCTGGCCGAAGTGCTTTCTAAAGCCAATGTCTCAATCGTCGAAGCCGTAGGACAACCTTTTAATCCGGAGTTCCATGAAGCGATTGCTTCAGAAGTGAGTGATGAAGTTGAAGATGAAACCGTTTTAGAACAGTTTCAAAAAGGATATATCATGCATGGTCGCCTGATACGTCCTGCCATTGTAAAAGTATCAAAAGTATCTTAATCTTAGCGTTTGTTCCAGGAGGAATTAATATATGAGTAAAGTAGTCGGAATCGATTTAGGCACCACCAACTCTGTGGTTGCAGTTCTTGAGGGCGGAAAACCTGTCGTTATTCCTAACGCAGAGGGTAGCCGCTTAACCCCTTCAGTGGTCGCTTTCACCAAGTCGGGTGAGCGTCTGGTAGGCCAAATTGCAAAACGTCAGGCCATTACCAACCCTGAAAACACCGTTTATTCCATTAAGCGTTTTATTGGCCGCCGTTGGGAAGACACCCAACAGGAACGGGATCGTTACCCATACGAAACCGAGAGTGGCAAAGACAATATGGTAGAAGTGAAGTCTCTGGGTAAAAATTACACCACCCAGGAAATTTCAGCCATGATTCTTGGCAAGCTAAAGCAAGACGCTGAAGCTTACCTGGGTGAAAAAGTAACCCAGGCGGTGATTACCGTACCTGCTTACTTTAACGATGCCCAACGTCAGGCCACCAAAGATGCCGGTACGATTGCCGGATTAGAAGTGCTGCGGATTATCAATGAGCCCACCGCCAGTTCTTTGGCCTACGGTATGGATAAAGATGGTGAACAAACCATGCTTATCTTTGACCTTGGCGGCGGTACCTTTGACGTCTCTTTGCTAGAACTTGGTGATGGCGTATTTGAAGTGAAAGCCACCAGTGGTAACAACCACCTCGGCGGTGATGACTTCGATGAGCGCATTATTGATTGGCTCATTGATGAGTTCAAAAAAGATCAGGGCGTGGACTTATCTAAAGATAAAATGGCGCTGCAACGTTTGAAAGAAGCGGCTGAAAAAGCGAAAATTGAGCTTTCTAGCGTCACGCAAACCGAAATTAACCTGCCCTTTATTACGGCTGACCAAACGGGTCCTAAGCACTTAAACGTAAACCTAACCCGTGCTAAGTTTGATGAAATGACCGCAGATCTTGTGGAGTCTACAATCACCCCAATGCGTCAAGCGATTACCGACGCAGGCATGCAGCACAGTGAAATTGAGCGCGTTTTGTTGGTGGGCGGTTCTACCCGTATTCCCGCTGTACAAGAAGCGATTAAAAAATTCCTGGGCAAAGAAGCCGATAAAGGAATTAACCCTGATGAAGCTGTTGCTATGGGCGCGGCCATTCAGGCTGGTGTTCTCGGCGGTGAAGTCAAAGATGTTCTCTTACTGGACGTCACGCCACTTTCTCTGGGTATTGAAACCCTGGGTGGCGTATTCACCCGCATCATCGATCGCAATACCACGGTTCCCACCAGCAAAAGCCAGATTTTCTCTACGGCTGCTGACGGGCAAACCAGTGTAGAAATTCATGTTCTACAGGGTGAGCGCGAGATGGCTGCGGACAATAAAACCCTCGGTCGTTTCAACCTCGAGAATATTCCTCCCGCTCCCCGGGGTGTGCCTCAAATCGAAGTAACCTTTGACATCGATGCCAATGGTATCGTCTCTGTTAAGGCCAAAGACAAAGGCACCGGCACCGAGCAAAAAATCTCCATCGCCAATGCCGGCGGTCTCAACAATGATGAGATTGAACGCATGAAGCGTGATGCAGAGCAGTTTGCCTCTGATGATAAGCACCGCCGCGAAAAAGCAGAAGTGCGCAATCAGGCCGATACGCTGATCTACTCTACCGAGAAGAGCCTCAAAGATCTTGAAGGCAAGCTTCCCGGAGATGAAAAGCAGCGCGTAGAAGATGCCCTTGCAGATCTGCGTGGCGTACTGGATAGCGATGAACTGGATGTCGTCAACGCAAAAATTAATACGTTGAAAGACACCATGTACTCTGCCACATCCAAAATGTACAAAGATGACGATGGTAATAACACACAATCCAGTAGTAGTAGCGAATCTTCCTCTTCTGAAGAAGACGACAATGTTGTTGACGCTGACTACGAAGAGGTTAAGTAACGAGGCTCAATCGTGTCAAAACGCGATTATTATGAAGTCCTCGGCGTCGAAAAAAACGCTTCCGACAGTGAAATGAAGCGGGCCTATCGCAACCTGGCCCGCAAGTTTCACCCGGACGTCAATAAAGACGACGGGGCAGAAGATACATTTAAGCAAATTTCGGAAGCCTATGATGTGCTCAGCGATAGCCAACGCCGTGCCGCTTATGATCGTTTTGGTCATGAGGGGCTCGGTGGCGGCGGCGGTGGTTTTGGTGGCGGAAGCTATCAAGATTTCTCGGGCTTTGGTGGACTTGGCGATATTTTTGAGGCCTTTTTCGGCGGCTCACGCGACCCTTTTCAAGGGCAACGTGGGGGCCAGGGTGGGGCCGGAAGTCGTGCCGAGCGCGGTTCTGACCTACGCATGGATATTATGGTTTCTTTTCGTGACGCCATTTTCGGTGTGGAACACCAAATCGAAATTGAGCACTTAGAAGCCTGTGATACCTGTGAAGGTGAAGGCAAGGCACCCGGCACTGAAATGACGACCTGTTCTACTTGTAGAGGCAGTGGTCAAATTCAGCAGCATCAGCGCACCGCCTTTGGAACTTTTGCCCATGTGGCGGCGTGTCCCAAATGTCAGGGGCAGGGTAAGTTTGCCGAACACCCCTGCAAAAGCTGTAATGGCCAGGGACGCAAAAAGAAAAAGAAAAAGCTTAAAGTGCCGATTCCTCCCGGTGTAGACTCTGGTGTTCGTCTTTGCCTTAATGGTGAAGGGGATGCCGGCTTACAGGGCGGGCCTGCCGGTGATCTTTATTTGGTCTTGCGGGTAAAAGAAGATGCCGACGGCATTTTTGAGCGCCGCGACCAAAATATTTACACTGAGGTGTCTGTGGGCTATGCCCAGGCGACCCTTGGCGATAAAATTGAGGTGCCAACTTTAGAAGGTAACACCCGTTTTGATCTCCCTGCAGGAACCCAACCCGGCTCTACATTTAAGCTAAAAGGTAAGGGAGTACCGCTGCTGAATTCTTCAGCCACGCGCGGAGATCTTTATTTTAAAGTGAATGTAGCGGTTCCCACTCGCGTCAACGGTGAGCAGCGGGAGCTTTTAGAAAGTCTTTATGCTTTAGAAACCGGTACCGGAACTTCCTTTTCATATACTGAAGAGGGCGGCATGGATACCGAAGAAAAGTCAGAAAAAAAGGGAGGTTTCTTTGACGTCCTCAAAGAAACCTGGAAATCCCATCATAAGGAATCTTGATGCAGCTTTTGCATGAAGCCCAAACTCAGGTACTTTCCGTGGCCACTCCCCATGTGGCCACGGTCTCCCTCGAGGATAGCCTGGGAAAAGTCCTTTCTGACGATATTATCAGTCCGCAATCCTCCCCTGCTTTTAATAACTCAGCGATGGATGGTTACGCCCTGGCCTTGCATCCAGAAGAGGCCAATGCCCTGAGTATTACCCGTCAACGGATCGAAGTAGTGGGTGCTGGAACCGTTTCAACGGCAACGATCACGCCGGACACCTGTGTCAAAATAATGACCGGGGCTCCTGTGCCCGAAGGGGCTAATATCGTTGTCCCCATCGAAGAAGCGACAGTAGTCTTAGCGGACCCCAAAGCGGGCTCAGAACTGGACTCTGAATCAGGCCCGATAGAGGTAACCTTCTCTGGGCCTTTTCGTTCGGGACAACATATTCGTTTTCAAGGGGAAGAGTTTGGACTCGGCGATCTTTTATTACCCGCCGGAACCTTATTATCTCCGGCGGCTATTGGCCTGCTCGCGAGTCTTGGCTATGTCAATGTTCCTGCCTTTCATGTGCCGCGTGTGGCTATTTTGGCCACGGGATCTGAGTTGCTCCCGGTGGGCGCCCCGCTTGCTCCCGGTAAGTTAAGAGACAGTAATTCTGACACCTTAGCGGCCTGTGTACGCGAAGCTGGAGCCATTCCGGTCAAATTTGGGGTCCTACCTGACAATCCGCTGGCGATTGAAGCGGCCTTTGAAAAAGCGTTTCAAAGCTGTGATATGGTTTTGAGCTCTGGTGGCGTTTCAGTGGGGGATTTTGATTATGTACAGGACACCCTATTGAAGCTGGGTCTGGAAAAAAAATTCTGGAAAGTCGCCATTAAGCCCGGTAAGCCCGTCTTATTTGGCACCCTAAAAGACAAGCTTTGTTTTGGTATTCCCGGCAATCCGGCATCAGCGCTGGTGGTTTTTGAATTGTTGGTTCGCCCTGCTTTACGCCAAATGCTAGGCCACACTCAGGTCTATCGTCCAAAGGTTCAGGGGCAGCTTTTACATGACGTAAAGGCTTCACCGGGTCGCCTGCATTTTATGCGCGCCCATTATGACGCCGTGGAGCAAGCCATTTCTCCTCTGGTGGGTCAGGGCAGTTCGAACCTCTGGACTGCCGCCCAGGCAAACGCCTTGCTCCCTGTGTATGAGGACTATGCCGCAGGTGCTGTGGTCGAAGCGTTTTTGCTTACCCCCGCCGTTTAAGCTTAAACCACCCCAAAGGACCCCAGCACGACGGCCGCAATCGTAGCACCCACAGGAATCACTACCGCAACCATTCCGATATCAGCATAAGACTGTTTATGGCTCAGGCCACAGATGGCCAGTAGAGTAATGACTGCTCCATTGTGAGGAAGTGCGTCTAAACTGCCGCAGGCAATGGTGGCCACCCGGTGTAAGACTTCTGGGTTCAGTTGAACCGCCTGGGCCATGTCCAGATAGGTGTCTCCTAAGATCTCAAGGGCAATGCTCATCCCTCCCGATGCGGAGCCGGTTATCCCTGCCAGTACCGAAATAGAGATGGACTCTGAAATGAGCGGGTTTTTAGAAATCCCCAGCATGCCGTTCTTGATTAAATCAAAGGCGGGAAGCTTGGAGATAACGTTGCCATAGCCCACTTCTGAACAGGTGTTAATAATCGCCAGTAATGAGCCCAGCGCACCCTGATTGATAGAGTTTGTGGGCTGTTTAAAGCGGCGCCAGTGTAGCGCCAGGGTGCCAATAATACCTAAGCTTACGGCCAAAATGAGACTCCACTGCCCGATTACTTTATCGGCGGTGGTGTTATAAGGAGCAGCCTCCAGATAGCTTAAGTCCATTTGCGGAAAGATCATTTTGGAGAGCGCAAAGTTAAAGCCCAGCACCATGATCACCGGCAACATCGCGGTAAAAAAACCGGGGCCTTTGTCAGCCGGGACTTCAGTTGAGACTTCAGCCGGGACTTCAGTTGAGACTTCGGTATTTTCTTCGCTTGTTTCGATATGTGTTGCGGCCGCCGATGCTTTTAAACCATCGGTATACCCTTTTCCCTGACTCTGGGCACGTTTTGCGCGGTAATTAAGCCAGGTCACTCCCCCACCAAACATAATCAAGGCGCCCACAATCCCAATAATGGGCGCTGCATAGGTATCGGTACCAAAATAAGGCATTGGAATCGCGTTTTGGATTTGGGGCGAGCCGGGCAAAGCAGTCATGGTGAAGGTAAAGGATCCCAGCGCAATAGACCCTGGAATCAGACGTTTGGGAATCTCAGCTTCGCGAAAGAGAGCCGCCGCAATGGGGTAAACAGCGAAGGCCACCACAAACAAAGAGACACCGCCATAGGTGAGTAAAGCACAGGAAAGCACAATGGCCAGAATGGCCTTGTCTTTTCCCAGACGTTTGACAATCGCGGCCGCAATAGAGCGCGCACTGCCAGAGTCGTCCATGACCTTGCCAAAAATAGCGCCCAATAAAAACAGCGGAAAGTAGGCCTTGGCATAACCGGCAAAAGAAGTCATAAAGATCTCAGTATAAGAAGCCAGTACAGGAACGCCGCCATTAAACAGGACGGCCACAATTGCCAATAGAGGCGCAAGGACTAAAACGGTGATTCCGCGGTAGGCCAAAAAGATGAGCAGGCCCAGAGAAACCAAAATACCAAGAGTGCCAAACATGAGGAGTGTTTCCGATTTTTTTTCAGCTTAGCACTGCTTTTGCTGCCTGACAAGCTTTGCTTTTCTGTTAATCAAATGTAAGTAGAAACTGCTACACTGGCACAAAATAAAAGGAGTGCTTTTATGTCAGATTTAAAGATAAAAAATGCGGTGATTACCGGTTCGACCAGCGGTATTGGACAGGGGATTGCGCGCGCGCTGGCTCATGGTGGGTACCGTGTCATGTTGAATGGTTTTGGCGACGCAGAGACCATTGAAAAGGACCGCAATGCGCTGGCTGAAGCGTCGGGTATGGAAGTGCTTTATCACGGGGCCGACATGACCCAGCCTGAGCAAATTGCCGATCTGATCGCCCACACCGAAAAGGCTTGGGGCAGCGTGGATGTGCTCGTCAATAATGCGGGAGTTCAGCATGTCTCGCCGGTAGAAGAGTTTCCCGTGGCCAAATGGGATCAGATTTTGGCCATTAACCTGAGCTCTGCTTTTCATACCATTCGGGCGGCCGTTCCGGGCATGAAAGACCGTGGCTGGGGGCGCATTATTAATCTGGCTTCTGCCCATGCCCTGGTGGCTTCACCTTATAAGGTGGCTTATGTGGCAGCCAAACACGGCCTGGCAGGGATCACCAAAACCGTTGCCTTAGAGCTAGCGGAAGCAGGCATTACCTGTAATGCGATTTGCCCCGGCTATGTCAAAACCCCCCTTGTAGAAAACCAAATTGCTGATACAGCAGCAGCGCGTGGTTTGACTGAAGAAGAAGTGAAGCGAGATGTTTTACTGGCGGCTCAGCCTACGAAGGCTTTTACCGAAGTAGAAGAGTTGGGTGCATTTGTACTGTTTTTATGTTCAGATGCGGCAAAAAATTTAACGGGAGCCATGCTACCCATTGACGGGGGCTGGACGGCGAAGTAACCAGCCCACACAATAATGCTTCACCCATCGCTCCAGACTTTCTCTGAGATCACTTCTCTGGGTATCAGGAAAGTCCTGGAGGTGGCGGTTGAGAATTTGTTCACAGGTGTCTTTGCCATTTATGCGTTGCCAAAGGCTCCATTCAGGGGCGTCCAGTAAAATTTGTTGTCCTACCTGATTCTCGATACTCCACTGTTTTCCGCTCTGCCGGGGCGTAATACATGACAGGGGATAAAGCACTTCTTGATCGGCTTGAAATACCGCTTGCGGAGACGTTTTTTTTTGCTCTGACATCCCTGATGCTTGTATCGGGGTGGCGAAGTGCGCGAAGTGATGGGCGGGGCGCAGTCTTTCTACCAATTTGAGCACATCTTCTGCGGCCAAACGAAAGTTGTGGGCACATTGCGGGGTGTAGTGAGACAGCTCCCAGGTGGACTCGTCTAACCAGCGGCCAGGCTTAAACCCGGTCTGAGTTAACAGATTCCGCCATGTTTTGACATCCCAGAGATGTTCACAGCGTTGCAAGTAGGTATCTACCCAAAAGGCGTCACTGTGAACGACTTCTTCTCCCAATAAATAAGTCACACGATTAAGGGCTTTAAGATGAAACTGCTTTAAAGGATGCGTCACCGGCAGCTCTGCTAGAAAAGCCCGGCAGCGCTGTAGGCCTTCTTGCCAGTCTTCACGGTTTTGCCAAAGTAAATCAACCATCTCTTGAATTTGCCTGATTTCGTGGCGGGCTTGCTCACCGTACACCATAAAATAAGCCAAAGCCGAGGGCTTTAGGCAGTGGCGCAGGTGTTTCAGTGCGACAGCAGCCCGTGGAATATGGTGGATGACGCCAGAACAATGCAGATAATCATAAAGATAATGCTGTCCCTGGGTAAGCTGCTGAACCACTTCAGCATTTTGCAGATCGCCCTGAACAAAGCGAACCTGGTGTGCAAGGCCCGCCGCTTTGAGGCGTTGTTGGGCAATACGCAGCGCATTTTGGCTTAACTCGACGGCGGTAATTTCAGCGCAGGGATTTAACTCTGCCAGTTTTAAAGTAGAAAAACCGGTGCCACACCCCGCATCCAAAATCCGGGGTGCCTTGAGTAATGAACCGGTGTCAGGCCGCTGATAATGATACGCAAATGCATAGTCTGCCTGACAGGGCTTAAGCTCTGCCAGCGCGCCCATGGCCAGCGGTGGAAAAGGGTAGCGCTCGTATTGGCTTTTAACGGCTTCAGCGGTTACATCACCGGGTTTAGGACGCATGCTCTATGCCGGTGGGGTCAACTTTTTCGACATTAGAAATTCTTGACGCATATACTCTTCATACAGCGCCATGACCCGCTCTTCTTTGCCGAGAGTGCAGTCTTCCAGGGGTGACGTCACGATGCGGTTTTGTACCAATCCCATCATCACATTGCTTTCACCGGCCAGGAGTTGGCGTACGGCATGAAGCCCCATTTTACTGGCCAAAATGCGATCAAACGACGTGGGAGACCCCCCCCGCTGAATATGTCCAAGGTTTGTAAAGCGCATACTGATTTTCTCAACGCCGCGCTCCCCCATATAACCGCTGAGCATGCCTTTAATTTCTTCGTCAGAATGTAGGGTAAAGCCTTCGGCCTTAATAATAATGGCGTGTTTTTTAGAGCGGCGAAAAGCTTTGTAAATCAAATTACAAAAGACTTCTGGTTCAAACTGATCTTCGAGTTCAGGCATCAGTACGGCCAGTGCACCACAAGAAATAGCACTATTCAGTGCCAAATAGCCACAGTGTCTACCCATCACTTCAATGACAAAAATACGGCTGTGAGAAGAGGCTGTATCACGAATTTTGTCTACATTATAGGTAATGGTGTTCAGGGCTGTGTCGACCCCAATGGCCATATCGGTGCCGTGCAGATCGTTATCAATCGAAGCGGGAATTCCAATCACGGGAATCCCTGTTTCTTTAAACAGCAGATGGGCGCCCGTTAAGGAGCCGTTGCCCCCAATGACAATGACGCCTTCAATATCTCTGTTCTTGAGGTTTTGATAAGCCTTCATGACATAAGGAGTCTCTTGAAAAAGCGGATAGCGGGCGGTGCCTAAAATGGTACCCCCGTGCTGTAAATGTCCCCCAATATCGTGATTATTCAAGGGCAAAATTTGGCCTTCTACAAGACCTTTGAATCCGTCATAGGCTGCATATACGTGGGTGTCATTAAAGCCGGCTTCACGAATGATGCCTCGCAGTGCGGCATTCATGCCCGGTGCGTCGCCTCCACTGGTGAGTACAAGTATTTTTTTCACGAGGATACCCTTATTGTTTGGTAGTGCTTCATTGTATCAGCTTCTGAAAGGAGGGGTGTTGTGCTTTGATCTCTGCAATAAGAGAGTTTACAGCGGGTTCTAAGGGCTCACCGGGGCTTGAAAAGGATTCTTTAAAAGGCCTGGCCTCCTGGTGAATCAAGGTCATTAACGTCGCGGTGACGCTATTGCTCAGCGCTTCGAGGTGATACCCTCCCTCCAGTGAAAACCCGGTTTTACAGCCTATTTCATGGGCCAGTGCCAACATTTCTGACGTTAATTCAGCAAAGCTGCTGGCATTCATACCCATCTCGGTGAGGGAGTCGGCATGATGCGCGTCATAACCGGCAGCGACAAGAATGAGTTGTGGCGCATAATCTTTTAAAGCAGGAACCACCAGGGACTGAAAAGTTTCTAAAAACCCCTGACGGCCTGATCCTTTGGGCAGGGGAATGTTTAAGTTGAATCCTTTTCCGGGGCCTGCGCCGGTTTCCTTAATGTCTCCTGTACCCGGCCAGTTGGGGTACTGATGCCAGGAGATGGTGAAGACACGGGGATCGTGATAAAAAATGGCTTCAGCTCCATTCCCGTGGTGGGCGTCCCAGTCGATAATGGCCACCCGTGTCAGTTGGTGTTGTTCTAAAGCATGTAATGCAGCCAGCGCAATATTATTAAAAAAACAGAACCCCATTAAATAGTGAGGCATCGCATGGTGGCCCGGAGGGCGCACCAGTGCAAAAGCAGTATCGCACCGATCGCTGAGCAAGGCGTTCACCATATCCACCACCGCCCCGGCGGCTTTTTGAGCCGCTGGATAAGAGCCCGTAGAAACCACGGTGTCTTCGTCAATACGCTGTCCTTGACCGGCCTGGCTGCTAAATTGGGCAAAGCGCTTTATATAATGGGGGCTGTGAATGCGGTAAAGGGTTGCGTCTGTAAGCTTTTGAGGCTCTACCTGCCGAAGCTTTGAGAGCAGGTGGTATTCATCTAGCTGTTGCAAAATACGCTGTAGACGTTCAGGAGACTCGGGGTGGCCAGCGGTTAAGTGATCTAAAAAGTCACGGGAGTAAAAGAGAAAGGGCGCTTTCAAGCAGAGGGTTCCTCTGGGTCAGTGGGTTCGTCCACAAAAGGCACCAGTGGCGGGTCCGGCGGCATGACATCGGCTAAGGCGGTGAGCACAATGGGGGCGATGGGTTGGGTCGGCTCTAAGTCCAGGGCGTGAGGAGCGGCGAGCTTTTGCCCTTTTTTAGCCATGGCGCGTTGACCAAAAATGGCCTCAGGCTCTCTCATGCCTGCGGCTTTAATCTCCTCATAAATGGCCCGCGCCTGCTGTTCCTTTTTGCTCAGGGGGCGCGCATTGACGCCTTTGAATAAGGCTTTGGGATCTGTGATGGGCGCTTTGGTTTGAGACAGGGCTTCAGGAGACATCAAGGTGTTAGCCGGATCTCCCAAAGGTCCCGGTTTTTTTAGACGCTTTAAAATATCTGATAGTGTACGAGGAACCGGGCGTTGGTGCGTCACAAAGACCTGCCTTTATTTAAAAATACTCTTTCTTATTATAACAAGTTCGTCTTCATTGACCTGCGCTAAGATGGCTTAAAACACAGTAGAAACAAAAAAACAAAGGAAAAAACCATGGGGAAATCAATACGTGCTGAAAAAGTAAGTGCTGAAATTCTAAAGCTATTATCTCAGATTTTGCGAGAAGAAGTTCGCGACGCGCGGGTCACGGAACACTTTGGCTCTATTTTGACCGTTGATGTGACTGGCGACTTGCGGCATGCCACGATTAAAATATCCGTCTATGGTTCTGATGAAGAAAAGATCGATTTTATGGAAGGCATTGAGTCAGCAAAGGGATTTATTCGAAAAACGCTGGGTCAAAACGCTCGCTTGCGTACCGTTCCTGAGCTGCATTTTAAACTGGATGTGGGTATTGAAGAAGGATCTAAAATGCTCGCCTATATCGATCAGTTAAAAGCGGAAGGAAAGTTCTAAGACGCTTTGGTGCTATAACGTCTTGTTTTGTTATGTTAAACGTTTCTTTTGCCCGTTGGCTACCGATTCACAAACCTGCTGCCCACACCTCCCATGATGTTGTGGCGCTGGCCCGGCGCGCGCTTCATTTTCGTAAAATAGGCCATACAGGAACTCTTGATCCAGATGTCACCGGGGTCGTTGTGCTGGCTCTGGGCAAGGCCACCCGTCTGATCCAGTATTTGCCGGGAACAAAGACCTACCATGCCTGGATTCGCTTAGGCCTGACCACCGACAGTCATGACCGCTCCGGCAACGTGCTGCAAGAGCGGCCGGTGCCTGTTCTCAGCCAACGTGAGCTAGATCAGGCTCTGGATGCCTTTCGTGGTCCTATTTCACAACAAGCCCCGATGGTTTCAGCGGTGTCTGTCAACGGCCAGCGGCTATATAAGCTGGCGCGCCGAGGGATTGAATTACCCGAACGCCCTGTTCGACAGGTTGAGATACACGAACTCACATTGTGCCAGTGGCAAACCCCGCTATTAGAACTTGAAGTGACCTGCTCTTCGGGAACATATATTCGTGCACTGGCCCATGACCTGGGCGAAGCGCTCGGTTGTGGTGCTATTTTAGAACGCATGGAACGCACCATGGCCAACGGCGTTGCGCTTTCTCAATGCACACATTTAGACCAGCTGGTATCTCTTGAGCAAAACCCCCAACCCGGTTTTTCTGCCGCGGATTTACTGTCTCATATTCCTATGCTGACCCTTTCCACAAACACCGAGTTGCTGCATTTGTTTCAGGGTAAGTGCATCGCGCTAGCGGCCCCTTTACAGACAGCATCAGATGCTGTCTTTCGGGTGTATGCGCCTTCAGGAGAGTGGGTGTCTTTGGCTTCTTTTACTGCAGAGGGCTTGAAGTCAAAACTGTGGATGCTGGAAGGTTCACCAATTATCTAACTGATGTTTGACTCTAATTCATTTTTATGGGTAAGCATCAGTGCTTCAAGCTCATCTTTATTTTCGGGTAAGAGTAGCTCTTCATATCCCTTTAATAGCACGAGGGTTTCTAATAAGTAGGGTATATGCTCGCTGAAACTATCCCAATTTCCAGCAATAAAAGCGTACATTTCCTCTCCACGAAGAACGCCTAGAGTATAAACTTGGAGGAGTAAGTGCATCCAAACCTCCATATAGTCATAAGGTTCTGCTTTGAAATTTACTATGTTTTGTACCTGATTTAGATAGTTTTCTAAAATATCTAAACAGGCTTTTTGATGTGTTGGTCGAGGACTTTTATCTTCGGTGTGGGGAACTTGCTCTGTCCATTCCCTGGCCAATGACTCAATTTCGGGTGTCGCTTCATCGAGATCTTTTTTTTCTTCTTCTTTTTCAAGAAACTCAATCGCACGATTCAATAAGACACGACATAAGAGATCTGGCATTGCTTTCCAGCGTGAAGCAAAGGCTGTGTCAAAGGATTCGTTGAGTTGTTCTAAGCTCTTTAACAACATATGCGTGCAAGCTTGCTGTAACTCACGGACAAAGATACCCTGTTCGGTAAGTATTTTTAACCCCAGCTCTTGCGCTCCTGTCAATAGCGTACTTTTATGGTACTGCCTTATCAACATCTGTCCTTCTGGAGAGTTTAACGCACTAATATATTGATTTAACTCTGCTTCTTCCATCGGCTGAACTAAAAGTTCAGGTAAGTCTTCTTTATTGATGCCCATTCCAATATTCCTTTAGATTGACCCAAGAAGGGTTTTGATAACCAATTTGTATTGTTCGATTGTTTTCAATTTTCCAAGTCTGATCCAGCCATTGCTCAGGGGGCATAGACAAACATTTATCCATGCCTTGAAGAATTTCTTCAAGGATCACGGATTTATCTACGGTTTGCTGGCAAATCTCTTCAAGCATAGAACTATTATGATTTTTTAAGACCGTGATTTTTTTTATATTGATACCGATACCCACGATATAGTACTGAACGGAAGTGCCTTGAATGGCACCATCAATGAGGATTCCAGATACTTTCTTATCTTTGTATAAAATATCATTGGGCGCTTTTAAGATAAGGCTTTGCTTTGCTTTTTTTTCGAGTATCCGCAAAACGATGAGTAAAACCTGTAAGTTGATGGGGGTAATAATTTGTTCAGGTTTAATAAGCAGAGAAACATAAAGCCCACCGGGAGGCGAAAACCACGAACGGTTTTCTCTACCTTGCCCTGCTGTTTGGTGTTCGGCACAGACGTATGTACGATGAGCGAGGGTTTTCCAACTTCTCTTTATAAAAGCCTGTGTGGAGTCTACCTCTTTCAACAGAATGCCGTTCCAGCTCATTGATCGGTCATAGATGAGGCCTGGGTTAATCCAATTCTATTGGCTGCGTCCTGGGTTATTCTCTCAAATTGCTCAATGGTCACACGCAATACGTCGTAGTGCTCAATCAGTCCGCTAATCTCTAATCCCTGTGTTTCGAGTGTTTCTATTTCGTCTGCAAACGCATCACAATTTTCGTAAAGAACTTCGATATTTTCTGTCAGAATTTCAAGATCACCGAGATCGCTACACTCCTGTGCTTCTTCAATTTGTTCTTGCGTAATCTTAATTTCGGCGTGAATACGCTCGGTGACTTTAAGAAATTGATTAGACCCTAATGCACGCGTAAATTGTTTGAGACCGCTTTCCAGTGGTTGTAATTGAGACTCTTGTACCTGGGTTTCTATACCTGCCTCTGCAATAGACTGTAGCTGGTTTTTAATTTTTTCAAGGGTTTTTTCGAATCCCTTCTGGTTGCGTTTAAGCAGTTTGACCTCGTTAGGATCTACGATAGTCTGTGCGTGATGAAGATGTTTAATCATTGCCCTGTGTTGCGCCTGAATCATACCCGTTAGTTCATTACGAAGGCCTTCATAATCAATTTTTTCGACTTCGCTCTCGCCCACCAAGAGTTTCATTTGGCGTTCTTCAATGGCTGAGCCAAAGTTTTGTAATCCACTTTTGAGCGCAGGTAGGTTTTGTTTTAAGTAGTCGGTCTTAATACCAATTTCATTGAGGGTGTCCAGTTGAAGCTGCAAGACCGTGTAGTTATCCTGTAATGCGTCAAGGTTCTGATAAAGGGTTTCTACGCCATCAAGGTCAGCTTTGGGCAGTACACGCAATTGCTCTACGATGGTTTGCACTTCTTGCTTAATGGTCTGATCCAGCTCTTTTGCTGCCTGTAGCTTACCCTGGTTAATGCTGGTTGATAAATCACCAATTTTCTGATCCAGGGTTTTTACTTCGCCTAAAAACTCATTGAAAACTTGTGATAGCGCGATGAATTCTCTTTCTAAAATATCCACCTCATATTTGGTGCGATCAAGCAGATTTTCTCCCAGATGAGCAACCTGAATGCGTAACTCAGTGGTGTAGTCATCATCTGTCAATAAATTCGCTTGATTGCGGGCGATGATCTCTGCTGCTGAGAGAAGTTGTGGCTTTGGTTGTTCTGCCATGATTAACCTTTCTCCTGGGGAGTCTTGGGTCGCATGTAAAACACAAAGTTTGTCATTTTTTCTAATTTTTCTGCTTTATCATGGGTTTTAACAGGCTCGTCTAGAATTTTTCTAAGTGTTTGTAGTTGACCGTCAAGAATACTATAGTGCTCAGCCATATAGTCTCGCACAACCTCTATAGATTCTGCATATTTAACCATGCCGTCCACAACGGCATAATAGTCTCCAGAAACGACATCATAGTAATCATATAAGGCGTCGATAGCACTTTCTCTGAATTCGCATCGCATTTTGAGACTACTTAATTGTTTTCCCAATTCAGAGCGTTCTCCACTTAATTCTTTGAGTGCCTCAATAGCATATTTGATGCGGGATGAGTTGTACATAGCTAAGCTCCTTTCTATAATTTTAACATGTTAAAAAGACAACAGCATCGTTCATTAAAATGAGCGATGCTGTGAAAAATTGGGCAAAGGTTCG
>CAWCRG010000009.1:0-9099 GCA_963797915.1 Candidatus Sericytochromatia bacterium | reverse complement strand
CGTTACCGCGATATTTTTAAAACCGTCTTTCGGGAAGATCAGGCCCTTACCCGCCGCCGCAATGCCTGGGCTTTTCGTTGGGTATTTTAAGTAATCTGGCCCTCTATGGTGCTTACTTCTGGACGGTGATGTCGACGCTGGCACGCCAGTTAACCCTGGGTCAAATGACCATGTATTTAGCCGTGTTTCGTCAGGGGCAAAGCGCTTTTGCAGCCTTACTAAACAGCATGGGCGGCATGTATGAAGACAATTTATATCTTTCTACCCTCTATGACTTTTTCAGACAGTGAAAGCCTACACCGGCTCAGCCACCCAGGGTCAAACCCCTGGCGATGGCATTCGTTTTGAGTCGGTAAGTTTTATGATCCGGGCCTCGAACACCGAGCCTTAGACAAGGTAAGCCTGCATTTAAAGCCTGGCCACAAGCTGGCGTTGGTGGGCGAAAACGGTTCAGGTAAAACCACGCTGATTAAACTGCTGACCCGTTTATATGAGCCTTCTGAAGGGCAGATTATTCTCGACGGTACGCCCTTAGAAGAATGGGATATTCAAACCTTAGAAATCGCGTGGGCGTTATTTTTCAGGATTTTGTGCGCTACCAAATGCAGGTGGGTGAAAATATTGGAGCGGGTGATCAGGCCCAATTTGACGATGAAGCACGCTGGAAAATCGCCGGTGAGAAAGGGATGGTGACCTCGTTTTTAGACCGCTTACCGCAGGGCTATCAAACCCAGTTGGGCCGATGGTTTAAAGATGGTCAGGAACTTTCTGGTGGGCAGTGGCAACGGGTGGCTTTAGCCCGTGCATTTATGCGAGAAACCTCTGATATTGTAATCCTGGATGAGCCCACTTCAGCCATGGATCCCTGAAGCGGAAGCGCTTATTTTTGAGCGTTTTCGTGAGGTCACCCAGGATCAGATGGCGATTGTCATCTCTCACCGTTTTTCGACGGTGCGTATGGCTGACCATATTGTGGTACTGGAAGCGGGCCGTATTTTGGAACAGGGTTCTCACGAGGAACTCATGGCCCATGATGACACCTACGCCCGTCTGTTTAATCTTCAGGCCAAAGGCTATCAGTAAAGCTTCGTACCGCCTTTGCAACTAGGGCTCTTGATGCCCTCGTGGACGGATCATTTCGGCCTGACTGGCCTGTTCCAGAATATGAGCCAACCATCCCACGGTACGCGCCAGCGCAAACCAATCCAAGGCATTGAGGTGGTCGGGGCAGAGTAGCTCTGCGCCAATCGCCAGCACCCAGTCCAGGGTGGGAAATTCTCCCTGACTTTCTGAAGCCAAAGCAGCCAGTTCTAGTCCATGACGCGCACCGGGATGATGACTCCAGTGGGTTTCTAAATAATCCACAAAACAGTGCCAGCGGGGATCTCCCTCTGGGTAGAGCGGGTGACCGGGGATGGGACTTGTACCGGACTGCAGGGTTTCTTGCAGGGCTTGATGGGCGTTTTTTCCCTGGGTGTGCTTGAGTAAATGCTGAACTTGAAGCACCTGTCCACCGTGACGCGGTGTGCCCAGGGCGGCAAAGGCGGCCATCAGACTTTGGTAGAGGTTACCCTTTCCTGAAGCCACGCATCGGGCGGTAAAACTACTGAGATCAAGTTCATGTTCGGCCGCTAAAATCATTAACTTGATTGCGAGATCCTGTTGTAAAGGATCGGGCAAAACGGAAACGGAAAAGATCCTGTAGTGGGCTTTTTGAAGAGGGTATAGAGGGAACTGAACCCTTAAATATATAGCCATGCACCGATCTCCAAATACGTGGAGTAGCTTTGCAGAAGTGGCCGGGCTTATCGTGGCAGTGCTCAGGCTGGCGATCCTGGGCCGTCCATACCGAAAGGCTGATTTGCATTTGGTGAAACCAGGAAATACCTTCAGGTAAATGGCTCAGAACTTGAACGGTGGGCGTTACGGCTCTGGCATGAGGCTCGCTGAGCGATAACTCCTTTTGCAGGGATTGCCAGTATAGCGCCGAGTCCACTTCGGGTGTCTGCCACAGCAAGGCGATCAGCTGTTCCAGGGTAAAGTCTTTTACAACGGTGGGCAGGGGCTGATGTCGGTAAAACAATTGACCTTCGCTGAGATGAGAAACATTGCTACGCACCAGCGGTATACCCCAGTGCAAGGCCTGCTGTATTTCCTGGGCGGGATGTTGTCGCAAGCGTTTGCGCTGTTGCAATTGCTCAACATCTTCTCGCAAATAGCCGCGCGCTTTTTGATGGGGGACCTCAACACTGCGTAAACGTCCGCGACTGACATAGGCATACAGTGTGTCTTTTCGAATTTCCAGGGCAGTGGCGGCTTCTTCGGCGCTAAAGTAAAGCGATTTCTTCATCAACGAATCAGACCTTTTTTAATATTTTCTATTGTGGCTTTCATTGATTTTAAAATCAAGATTGACAATATAAATCAATCTTATCAGAATAGAAGTATCATCTACTCACGGAGTTTCTATTTTATGCAAAATTTGACCCACCCTCCCCTGAATATGCCCTCTGAAAATAAAGATCTACTGCGTACCTGTTTAAGTCACGTCGAGGGCGAACGCGGCGTTCTGACACTTCTGGGCATGCCTCTGGATGAACTCACTCAGCAGTATACGTACACCCAATGGGCTACGCTGTTGTGGAGCGTCTATTCTCCTTCAGAAGCACAGGCGTTGTATGCTCTTGAAGCCTTGAACAGCGCATTTTGTCGGGCCCAGGACGTGGCGTATGAGGGCCTCCAGCCTTTGCGTCATGCCCTTTCCCAACGTTCCGCCATTTCAGCCCTTAGACTGGGCCTGAGTATTACAGCGGAGACCCCCACGGCCATCGCCATGACGCTGATGACGAGCCTTTTGCTTCACCTTAATCCTGAAGCTGTTTACTCATCGACTGCTGATCCACTGGAGCGCTTTTTAACGGCTTTACAGCCCACGGGTGTTGCTGAATTCACCGCAGAAAAAACCCTGGCTTTGCAAAAGCTATTTGATGACGGTTTCAAATCACGGTTTTAATGCCTCTACCTACACCGCGCGTGTCATTGCATCTACCGGTAGTGATCTGAAGGCCTGTGTTCAAGGTGCTTTGGGTGCCTTACAAGGCCCGTTGCATGGTGGGGCGCCGGGACCTGCTCGATATGCTGGATGCCGTCTCTGCAGCAGAGTCAGCGTCACAGTGGGTACAGACTCAGTTGGATCAGGGGCAACGTTTGATGGGATTTGGGCACCGCATTTATCGGGTGAGAAATCCGCGGGCTGATGTGCTCAAGTTGGCTTTGAAAAGGCTTCAAGGCGCCGGGTTTGAAAGTCAGCGTTTACAGCAAGCAGAACACTTAGAGCAAGTGGCTTTGGCTGTTTTGAGAGCCCATAAGCCCGATCGGGTATTAGAAACCAACGTGGAATACTATACCGCCTTATTATTAGAGTCTCTGGATTTTTCCAGAGAAAGCTTTACTGCCGTCTTTGCTTTAGGGCGCGTGCTTGGGTGGTGCGCCCATGCAAAGGAACAACAGGAGCTGGGACGTTTAATCCGCCCCACAGGATCTTACTTCGAAAACAAACTGTCTATTAATAAGTCGTTAATTTGATATATAATTTTTAATTTTTTAACAAAAACGTCATCTTTTTGAATTTTTTATAAGTGCCTCTATTCCTTTTGTAATAAGGGTTTTCACTTTTCTTAAAGCTTACTTATCGTTTATTTATCTTGTAAAACGTACGCAAAGTCGCTCATGATAAGTAAACAATGTGAAAACAGTGAAAAACGAAAAAAGAGGAATGCGTCGTGTGAATGTCTTACGAAAACTCAGGAATAGTATTGTGTAGTTGCTTCAGTCTATATTTATTAACGGCCTGTAACCCACCTGCGCAACCTACTCAGGTAGACAACGCGATAGATAACCGGGTGGGAGCAGCAAGTCGAAATCAGCTGGCTCTCACTGACTCTACAGACTTTCAAGCAAAAATCACGGTCCCACCGCAGGGGATTACTGCCCCTCCTCAAGGAATTACGGCTCCACCCGAAGGCATCACTGCCCCTCCGCAGGGGATTATTGCCCCTCCTCAAGGAATTACGGCTCCACCCCAAGGCATTACTGCGCCACCGCAGGGTTTTGCCGACTGGGTTGATCCATCGCTTTCTCGCTTACAAGTCGCTCTGGCCAATTACCATGATATAGATGCCAGCTTTTATGATACGGAACAGCTCTCCCAGAATCAAGCACAGCAAGCGGGGACCTTTCATACTCAGCTACTGGGAGGCGTAACCCACCTCGTTGATGATGTGGTTGATACTGTGGATACTGCTTTGTCTGAAGAGGAGGATCAAAATACCCCCTCAGATGCTGAAAATACAACACCATCCTCCTCTTCTGGGGTAAGTGGGGTAGTCAATACCGTCCTGAATAGTTCCTCGACAGTTCTCAGTGAAACCCTTGAGCCTATCGCTCGGGTGACCCAAAACCTGAGTCTCTTAGACCAACTTACCGATTTGTCGCTTTTACAGTGGTTAGATCAACTGATTTCGGTACCTCAAACAGATCTCAATCGTTTAAAAGCCCGACAGGGCCAAATTCGAGCCGGTTTTGTAGACACCCGGTCAACAACGGCTGCACCCCTTTTTGGACTTTATCTGCAAGGCCCTTCTGGGCTTAAACGAGAAGTTTTAAGTGCAGGTTCGTCTTCTCAAAATACAGACTCAGTGTCGGCCTTTCAATTGAGAGAAACAGGTCCTGGTTTTGTGCGAGAAGCCTCGCGTACCCAGTCCTATCTTTCAGCCTCTACCTGGCGAACGGTGACCCGTAGTTTGACGCAGATAGATCAGGGAGGCACGATTGAGGTTTTTGAATCTCGCCTCACTGATCTTCAGGGACGCGGCGAAGGCTCTGGTTTCATTCTCTTGACCTCAGCCAGTGGCCAGCAGGAGCGTTTTAGCCTCTCAAGTATTACCCGTTCAGGAACTTTGCTCACCCAGGTGAACGTCCTGCAAGGCCAGGTATTCTCTATTGATGAAAACAGCCTGGGTAAAGCGGTGGCCAAATTATCTGCTTCGCATCAGTCTCCGGCGCGCCAAAAAGATTTAGACTTTAATCAGATGCTTCTGGCTCTTGCTAGCTCTCATTAAAGACTAAAACTAAGAATGGGGATCGAAAAGCACTGTTATCCTTTAATCTTGATCTCAAAGTTTTGAAAGAGAGAAAGGGCTTCAGGCAAGGCAAAAATTGCTTTTTTAACCTTGTTTTGCTGCAGATCAATGCTGTAGTTCTGAGCGCCAGAAAAATCTGCTTCTCGTAAATCACTCTGTAAAAAACGGCTCATCTCTAAGTCGGTTCCGGTAAAGTCTGCTTTGTACAAGTTACATTCGGCAAAATCAACTTCTTTTGCCTGGCAATCGTGTATTTTAATTTGCTTGAGGTTCTTTTGAAAAAAAGAACCGTAGTTGAGCACACAATGACTATAGTTCACACGAAAAGAAATCCCTGACTTTTGCCACTGTATCCCGATGACTTTACTCTGAGAAAAATTGACGTTCGAAAAAGAACTACCGTCAATAGTCGCATTGGACAGATCGCAACTTTCAAAGGTACATTTTTCAAAGCTACAATCCCAAAAGGTGGTATTGCGTAGTACGCAGTCTTGAAAATGACATTCATAAAACACCAGATCCTGCAACACCTGCTCACTGAGGTTGATTTTATGAAAATGCTGGTGCGATTGGTTCTCTGAGATATGCATGGATGTGGGCGTACCTTTCACGGTTTTTTTTACGCATTGGCACTGGCGTAATCGTAGGGGCAAAGCATAGCATTTTAGGGCTTTCTTGCGTCAAGAGGGAACGCTCTTTTGTGTTTGATCCCACAACAGGATATAATACCCTCGGATTTTTAATTCAAGGAGAGCAACGATGGCCAAGATTGACCAGCTTTTTAAGGTGATGGTAGAGCGGGGTGCGTCCGATTTACACATTTCCCCCAATAATCCCCCGATGATTCGTGTCAGTGGGGCACTTCAGCCGATTACGCAACAGCCGTTTACCCATGAGCAAAACCAGACGCTGATGTATGAAATCATGAGCGATGAGGAGCGGGTCTATTTTGAAAAAAACAAAGATCTCGACTTTGCTTATAGCGTTGACGAGCTAGGCTCGCGCTTTCGTGCCAATATTTTTTATGAGCGCAAAGGCATTGGTGGTGTTTTTCGTCTCATTCCCACCAAAATTTTAACCGCCGAAGAACTGGGGCTGCCCCCCGTTTTGACAGAATACTTTTGTCACCTACACAAAGGCCTGGTGCTGGTGACCGGAGCCACCGGTAGTGGTAAGTCCACCACGCTGGCGGCCATGATTGACTATATCAACATCAATCGCTCGGATCATATTCTCACCGTAGAGGATCCGATTGAATTTGTGCACGGCAGTAAAAAAGGCCTGGTCAACCAGCGCGAAGTGGGCAAGAACACCAATTCTTTTGCTAACGCGCTAAAAGCTGCCTTACGGGAAGATCCTGACGTGATTCTCGTTGGTGAAATGCGTGATCTGGAAACCATTGAGTTGGCGATTACCGCCGCAGAAACCGGTCACCTGGTGTTTGGTACCCTGCACGCTTCTTCAGCGCCTAAAACCATTGATCGCCTGATTGATGCTTTCCCCACCGATGCCCAGGAACAGATTCGCGCCATGTTGGGTGACTCGCTCAAAGGCGTTGTCGCACAGCAGCTCCTCAAGAAAAAAGGCGGTGGCCGTGTGGGTGTTCAGGAAATCCTGATCGGAACCCCGGCGGTAGGAAACCTTCTGCGAGAAGGCAAAACCTTCCAAATTCCTTCGATTATGCAAACCAGCCGCAAAGACGGTATGGTGACCATGGATCAGGCCATTGAGGAAAAGCTAAAAGCAGGTTTAATTACCGGTGAAGAAGCTTACCTCAAAGCGACAGATAAATCGCGCTTTAAGCATTTACTCAATCAAACAGAGTAAATCGTTGATTGATCTTTCAGCCCCTTACACTAAGTGAGGGGCTGTTTGGTTTAGCGGGTCATCTTAAAGAAAGTTGAAGAGGTAAAAATATGCGAGTGCCTTATCGCAAAAGTCTGGGCAGTGTCCTGGGCCTTCTTCTATTCACGATAGGATTATGTTTGGGAGCTACCGCACTGCCTGCGCAAGCGTTAGCGTCTTTTCGGGTTACTCAGCAGAGTAATCCAGCCACTGATGCTCGCGCGCTAGCCAGTGAAGGGCGGAAGGCGTTTCAAGACAAAAACTGGGAAAAAGCGGTGGAGGCTTTTAGTGCATCGTTAAGTATTTATCCTCAACAACCCTATATTCTTAACGCTCGTGGGGTTGCTTATCTGAATTTAAAGCGCTTGGATAGTGCCGTTGCTGATTTTAAAGCCTGTACGCAGCAATTGCCTAAGAATGCCTTGCCTCATTTTAATCTGGGCTATGCCTACCGTCTCCAAAAAAAATTGCCTCAGGCGATCGCCGCCTATACCCAGGCGATTGCTCTGAATGCAAACTATACGGCCGCCTATAATAACCGTGGTATTAGCTATAGTGAGCTAAAAAAATACGACAGTGCGCTTCTTGATTATAACCAGTCATTAAAACTAAATCCTCGTGATCTGGATGTCCGTAACAATCGTGGCTACTTGTATCTTCTACAAAAAGAGTATGTTAAAGCCTTGCAGGACTTTGACGCCATTTTGCGTAAAAACCCCAACCATGCCCTTGCCTATGGCAATAAAGCCCAGGTGCTGTATCAGCAGGGCAAATGTGATGCCGCCGTTAAACTATTTGATAAGTCTTGTGAGCTGGGAAACGTGAAGGCCTGTCGCGCCGCGCGACGCATCTCCTGTGAAGTCAAAAAGCCTGAGCCGTCAGCTTCCCCAGCGGGGAAATAAAACGGTTCAATTGCGCCATGAAATATCAAACAACTCTCGAAGGCATTACACCGAAACATCTTGTGGGCTTTTTTCAAGAATGGCCCACGTCCCCTGATCCTGATACCCTGCTGCTTATTTTGGAGCACAGCGATTTTTTTGTGCTGGCGGTCAATGAAGCGGAACAGGTTATTGGACTCGTGAATGCCATTACAGACAAGGTTTTTTACGCTTATATTCCTCTGCTGGAGGTATTGCCAGATTATCAAAAACAGGGCATTGGAGAAGCGTTGATTCGCCGTATGAAAGCACTCCTGGCCTCTTTTTATGCCATTGACTTGTGTTGCGACGCTGCGCTTTCTGACTATTACCAGAAGCAGGGCTTTAGTGAGGTCTCCGGCATGATCTTGCGCAATTATGCGCATCAGCAGGGGATGGGTCTTCAGGGGGCTTCATCTAAGAAGGCCAGATCTTCCCAGGGATTGGATGCTGGAGAAGGCTGAGGGTTCTCTTCAGCGGCGATGGCCTCTTTTGGGGGTGCTGAGGGCTCTTTTTGCTCAGGTTCTGGTGCGGTATTTGCTTCTTCATCTAAGAACGCAAGGTCTCCCCAGGGATTGGACTCCGGGGAAAGTTGAGGGGGGGCTTCAGCGACGATTGCCTTTTTTGGGGGTTCAGAGGACGCTTCTTCGGAGGATGCTTCTGGAGGTGCTAAGGGCTCTTCTTCGGAGGATGCTTCTGGAGGTGCTAAGGGCTCTTCTTCGGAGGATGCTTCTGGAGGTGCTAAGGGCTCTTTTTGCTCAGGTTCTGGTGCGGTATTTGCTTCTTCATCTAAGAACGCAAGATCTCCCCAGGGGTTGGCTGCTTCCGATGTGTCGTTGACGACTGGCTCTGATGCTTCGGACGCCGATTTTTGTATCACCAGCGTTTTATCGAAGTCCTCGTCGGGTGTCTCTTTTAAAAAGGAGAGATCTCCCCAGGGAGGGGTAGAGGAGGGTTCAGTCTCGCTTTTTGCTTGTGTTTGTGTGACGGGTTTGTCTTCTAAAAACGCGAGATCTTGCCACTGGGCATCTTCTTTAGCGCCTTCAAAGTTGGCGCTTTCATTTGTGATATCGAGGGCTTTTTCCAGGTCTTCAAGGGCCTTGCTTTGTTCTTCATCAAGTGCTGCAGCCGGTTCGATCGGGGGGAGGTGCCATCAGAAAACAAGGCCTGATCTTCGGGGTTAGCCCAGTGAC
>CAWCRG010000008.1:0-223575 GCA_963797915.1 Candidatus Sericytochromatia bacterium | reverse complement strand
GCTAAAATATCAGCAATCGACCCAAGCACAGGAGAATCCCGATGATAAAACGTAACCTTGCCCGCATTGCAGTGGTAGCCATGATGTTCAGCCCCATCGGACTGAGCGCCTGCGAAGATGAAGGCCTCAGTATTAACGTCAGCGAAAAGCAAATTGAAAGTAAAATGGAGGGGTATTTTCCTTTACATAAAGAGGCTCTGTTGGGTCAATTGCAGCTCGATCTACAACAGCCTGACCTGATACTCAAGGACGGTTCTGAGCGGGCCGAACTCGTATTGCAAAGTAAAGTGACCACCGCAGGTTCGGTGTGGCCGGGACAAATTCGTTTGTCTTTTGGTCTGGATTATGCCGCCGATACGGGCACCTTTTACCTGGTGGAGCCCCGCGTTGAAGACATGAATATGAGCGGTGTGCCTTTGCAAGTTTCCACGGGCGTGACCCGTTATTTACTCCCGGTGGTGCAACAGTACCTCACCCGCGTACCGGTGTATACCCTCAAGCCCCAGAATAGCACCGGTCAAAAGATGGCGCGTCAGACCCTTAAAAAAGTGGCCATCAAGGATCGAAACCTCAAAGTCACTTTGGGCTGGGTCGATAAGCCCTAATTTTGATTTTTTTGCAGTGACTGGGTTTGCCAAGCTATGACCGCTATGGTAAAGCCTGCTCCGTATAAAAAATAAATTAAAAAAGACGTTTTAACGTCTTTATTGACTACAGTAAACTTGATTTTTTACTGTAGTCAACTTGTATAATATAATCACAGCAAATCCTTTGAAGCAGGTTACTCTCTTGAAAATTGCAATTATTGGCAGCGGTATCTCTGGTCTTACTGCCGCTCGTGAACTCTACGCAGAGCACGAAATTACCCTTTATGAAGCCCGCGAACGCATTGGCGGCCACACCCATACCGTCACCGTGGAGCGACCCGAGGCCACCTATAACGTCGACACCGGGTTTATTATTTATAATACCCAAACCTATCCCAATTTCTGCCGCATGATGAATGAAATAGGAGTCATTGGCCAAAAAACAATCATGGGTTTTTCAGTCAAGTGTGAACAAACGGGACTGGAATACAATAGTGAAAGTATTCCCCAGCTGTTCGCGCAAAAACGCAATATTGTCAACCCGCGCTTCTGGCGCATGATTAAAGACCTGCTGCGTTTTCAGCGCACCGCCGCAAGCCATCTTGATGACGGCAAAGGCGAAATTCCCTTTGGTGAATATCTCAAAGCCGAAAAATTCTCTGAGATCTTTATCGATAAATTTATTGTGCCCATGGGCTCAGCGCTCTGGTCCAGCTCCTATGAGCAAATGTTTCAGTTTCCGGCCAAGTTCTTTATTCGCTTTTTTAAAAATCATGGCTTGCTCACCGTTAACGAGCACCCGCAGTGGCTGGTGGTGCCCGGTGGATCTTCGCGTTATGCCGAACGGCTCATTCAGCCTTTTCAGGACCGCATTCGCTACAATAGCCCGGTGCGCGCGGTCGAGCAAGAGGGCGAGCAGGTGCGGGTGTTCACCGAACAGGATGAAGCCGTCTATGATGCCGTCGTGATGGCCTGCCACGCTGATCAGGCGCTGGGCATGCGCCAAAACCCCTCTGCTGATGAAGTGCGTCTCCTCAGCGCGTTTCCGTATCAGCGCAACGACGTGGTACTGCACACCTGGGACAAAATCCTGCCTCGCAAACGCTCGGCCTGGGCCAGTTGGAATTACCATATTCCGCCCCATAAGCCTGACAGCGCCACCGCATCGCATATGCCCGACACCGCCTGCCTGACGTATAATATGAATATTTTACAGAGCATTGAGGCCCCCGTGACCTTTTGTGTGACCCTCAATTATCCTGAACCCATCCCCGAAGCCCACGTGATTAAGCGACTGGTGTACCACCATCCCGTGTTTACCACCGAAGGGGTGGCGGCCCAGCAAGAACAAAATCACCTCAATCGCGAGGGGCGCATTGTCTACTGTGGGGCCTACTGGCGCTACGGCTTTCATGAAGATGGTGCCTGGTCAGCGATCAACGCGGTCAACAGTTTACGCCAGCGGTCCACCGTGGGTCACAAGGTATGAGCGCTCCGCCGCCTATTTTACAGTCAGGACTCTATACGGGCACGGTACAGCATCGCCGCACCCTAAAAGCCGATCATAAATTCCGTTACCCCTTGTTTATGGTGTATCTGGATCTTGAGGAACTCGAGGCAGCCAAACACCAGCAAGGTCCCCTTGCTCGCGTTATGCCCGAAGGCTGGCTCTGGAAACAGCAAGCGCCGGCGGTGGTTTCGTATTGGCGTCATAACTATCTGCCATCGGCAGAGCGTAATCTTTCAGAAGCGGTACGTTTACTGGTGAAGCAGCGCAGCGGTTATCGTCCCCGGGGGCCTATTCGCATATTGACCCACCTTAGCTATTTTGGTTATTGCTTTAACCCGGCCACGGTGTTCTATTGCTTTCACCCCGATGGTGTGACTTTAGATTGCGTGGTGGTCGAAGTTACCAATACGCCCTGGAAAGAACGCTATGCCTATGTCCTGACCGAAAATCTGGGCACCCCCAGGCGGCATCACTACCGGGCCGAAAAAGTCTTTCACGTGTCCCCTTTCTTTGAACTGGATCACCATTATGACTGGTATTTAACGACGCCCGAAAAATACCTTTCCTTGTATATTCGCAATACTCGCCAGGGAGAGCAGGTGTTTGACGCAACGCTAACGTTAGAGCGCCAGCCTCTCACCACGGGGAATCTGTTAAAAACCTTGGCTAAATTTCCCTGCATGACCGCTCAGGTTTGGGCGGGCATTCATTGGGAAGCCACCAAACTTTTGATTAAAAACGTGGGCTATCATGCTCACCCCTTAGACTACAAAAAAGAAAGAGGCCCTCACCATGTCAACCCTAATTCCCTCCATCGCCCATGAAATTGCCTGGTTAGAACATAAAAAGTATCCTGACATGCTCACCGGTGTGTTTCGCGATGCGTTGATTAACAAAATGAAGTCCATTGAGACGGGTTGTGTGGTGATTAAAGATCGCAGCAATCAGTATATTTTAGGAGATCTGCACAGCGATCTCAAAACCGAGATTCAGGTGCACAACCGTCAGTTTTACCCTTTACTGGCTTTGCGGGGTAGCTTAGGCGCTGCTGAAAGCTATATCCGCGGTTACTGGACCACCGATGACCTCGTGGTGGTTTTTCGGGTGCTGCTGCGCAATCTGGATACCCTTGTGGGTCTTGAAAAAGGCATGGCGCGACTGATGCGCCCGGTGCAAAAAATTCATTACGCCATGAAATCGAACACGCTCAAGGGCAGCAAGAAAAATATTTTGGCCCATTACGATCTGAGCAATGAATTTTACCGTTTGTTTTTAGATGAGAGCATGACCTATTCTTCAGGTATTTTTGCTCACCCCGAAGCCACGCTCGCCGAGGCCCAACACGAAAAACTCGATCGTCTCTGTCGCAAGCTGCAGCTTAAGCCCGACGATCATCTCTTAGAAATTGGTACCGGCTGGGGTTCAATGGCGATTCATGCGGCGAAAAATTATGGCTGTCGGGTCACCACAACGACCATTTCAGAGGCCCAGTACGATCTGGCCAAAGAACGCGTCGCAGCAGCGGGTGTAAGCGACCGGGTGACCTTACTCAAAAAAGACTATCGGGAGCTGACGGGCCATTACGATAAACTGGTGTCGGTAGAAATGATTGAGGCCGTGGGCTATCAATATATTCCCACCTATTTTCAACACTGTAGTCGCCTACTCAAACCCGATGGCATCATGGCCTTACAGGGCATTACGCTCAACGATCAGCACTACGATACCTACCTAAATACCATCGACTTTATTAAGAAGTATGTGTTCCCCGGGGGCTGTCTTATTTCTCAGGCCCATGTGCTCAAAGTGCTCAAAAACAAAACTGACCTGCGGGTGGTACATCTTGAAGACATCGCCCTGCACTATGCTGACACCTTGCGCATCTGGCGCGAACGCTTTTTTGATCAGGTGGATGCAGTCAAAGCTTTAGGCTTCAACGACGCTTTTATTCGTCTCTGGGAGTTTTATCTCACCTATTGCGAGGGCGGTTTTAGAGAACAGTATATTGGCAATATTCAACTGGTACTCGCCAAGTCAGGCAATTACCAGTTTAAAACTTAGTTAGAAAAGAGGCAGAGTTTTTGATAACCCTGCCTCTTCAAAATTACGACTTAATGCTACGGATTATTTTAATGTGGACGTTAGCGAATAGTAAACCTGAGGACCATTAAAAGCGCGTGGAGACACCTGAAGATTGTTTTCTTGTAGGTAGTTTTTGATTGTATCGTACTGTTTTTTTTCTTCTGGTGTAGGCTTAAAAGTTTGCTCGGTGCCTTTTGTAATCTTTTTTTCTAATTTCAGCGCCCAGTCGATGTCTTTTTGAGAAACAGGCTGCTTTTGCTGCAGCTGTTTTACAATCTCTGTATACTGTTTTTCTTCCTGGGATGTTACTTTAACTGATACCTGAGTCACTCCTGTTTCAAAAGCCTGAGCATTTTTATGGAACCAGGCTAACTCACTTTGAGAGAAAGGGGGGTCGTTCTGTAAGTTTAGACTGGAAACGGCGCTCCCCTTCTGGGTAAAAATAGCTTTTTCATCTTTAGCGCCATTTTGAGTCGAAACAGGAGCTGGACTATGGCTTTGTAGCTTTGTAACAGTAGAAGGTATCTGTACTGGGGGTTGTTTTAGATGCTGAGCGGAGCGAATATTCATATTACTTAAATAGTCCTTCGATGTATTAACGTCTTATTTTATATACAAACATTTGCACAAAAACTTGCCTAAAAAATTAATAATTAGATAGTTTTCTAAATAGCTACCCCCCTCACAGGATTATTCCGGCATACGCCTAGGCGAAATCTCATGGCTCAACAATAATGAAATCGTTTACCTTGATGCCGAGCGCCGCAATCTATTGTCGCTCAATGTAGAAACTCAGGAAACGAAAGTCTTATTCAACAAAGCCTTTATGATGGGCTTTAAAGTTCAAGAAGTCAAGGTTTTCCTACTTACCGTTGAAGACAAAAAAGCCTCGATTATATGAATTATTTCTTATGCAACAAGTAACAGACGACTCGCGCCTGCTGAAAAAGGCCAACCCATACGCATATGGGAAGAAAACACCACTGAACAGCCCGGCTATACACGCTTACAAGAACTCAGTCCCACTGGAAAACCAGACTGTTTTTGAATTCAAGTTCCCTGCCTCATCAAGTTTTAGCTTTGATCCCAACAACGATTATTGGTATCAAAGTTATTAGCACACCCGTCTGTTGACACGCCAAAACATGATAAAATCAGACTAGAGCCGTCGAGAAAAAGTTTTTCACAACGTTCTCTTTCAAATTCTTGTGTGGACTAAGTTTTAGGGCCTTGAAATTTATTTTCTGGACGGCTCTAGTCATAATAAAGCGAGCTTTTTTTGTGAATAAATACCTTTTGGCCGCTTCTTGTATTGCTTTATTGACTGCGTTGATCCATATTTTTATGGGCGGTGCAGACACCGTAGCACCCCTACAGCAAAGCACTCTCGCAGATATCCCTAAATATACGCTGTATGCAGTGTGGCATATGACTTCTGTGTGTTTGATGTTTTCAGCAGTGGGGTTATTTTTAGGTAGCTTAAAGCAACACACCAGGCAATCTCATTACCTGGTTATATTTATCTCGTTACTTTGGATTACCTTTGGTTTAACTTTCTTGCTCATTACCCTACTTCACCCAGATCACGTCAGTGTATTTCAACTTCCGCAATGGATCCTCTTACTCCCTGTCGGTATTTTAGGGGTTTGGGGGAGCGTTAAAACATCACTGAATACGTGATAAGATCTCTGTGATATCACACTCAAAAGGTGTCGTGCCATCACAGAGAATATGGGCGTTGCTTTTGCTCGACTCTACAAACAGATTATGCATGGGCGCTACCTGATTATAAAACTGCTGGTACACGCCCTCTTCGGTGCGCCCGCGCTCTTCGGTATCTCGGCGCAATCGGCGAGCATAGCGAATATCTTCGGGGGCGTCTACAAACACCGATAAATCAAAGTGTTGCAGAAATTCTGGAGACGAGTAGATCAGTATGCCTTCCACAATCACCACCGGTCTTGGCGGAAACGTGGTGGTGCGATCTAAGCGTTTATGGGTGGCAAATTCATACACCGGCACTTCAATGGTTTTTTCTGCTTTAAGCTCTTGAATATGTCGAAACAGAGCCGAAAACTCCAGCGCGTCGGGGTGGTCAAAGTTGACCGCCCCGCCGTCTTTGTCGAAGCGATGGCTTTGATCAATATAGTAGCTATCCTGATACAAAATGGCGGCGCGATCGGGGCCTAGCTCTGCCTGCAAGCGATTGGCCAAAGTGGTTTTTCCTGAGCCGCTGCCGCCGGACACTCCAATAATAAAGGGCTTCATTTGGTTTTAAACAACCGATCTCCCACATCGCCGAGACCGGGAACAAGGTAGCCCTTGTCGTTGAGTTCTTCGTGGGCGCTGAGGGTATAAATATCGACATCGGGGTGAAAATGATGCACCCGTTTGATTCCGTATTGATTCGAAAGCACGGTTAAAATCTTAATTTTGCCCACCTCGTACTGCTTGAGACGATCGAGCGAAGAGATAATCGTATCGCCGGTGGCCAATAGCGGATCCAGCAGCAGAATTTCTCGGCCTTCCACATCAGAGGGCAGCTTAAAATAGTACTCCACCGTGTTATTAATAAATTTGTCGCGGTAAATGCCGATATAGCCCGCAGAACAAAAGGGCAAATAGCGCAGACAGGCATCCAACATGCCATTACCGGAACGCATGATCGACACAATCACCGGAGGGTCGACAATGCGCTCGACCTGTGTTTTCCCCATGGGGGTGGTAATATCTTCTAGACCGACTTTTAAATCGCGGGTGGCCTCAGCGGCCAGATAGTAGCTAATCTCTGAGAGAATACTGCGAAACTCGTGGCTATTGGTGTTTTCATCGCGTAAGAAGCCCAATTTGTGGGAAAGGACGGGATGCTTCAGTTCAAACACATTGTTCATGAGGGGTGCTGCTCCAGGGTAATATAGGTTAGGACTGGGTTCAAAATACGGTACCGTCACTGTCCAGGCTCAGAGGCGTGGATCCATCTTCGCGCAGCTGTTTGGCAATACGCCGCCCGGCCCACCAGGTACCGCCTTCGAGCACTTTGGCCAAAGGAAACTCCGCCGGCGTCTTGTGTAAGCGCTCTTGCACCATGGCCCCGATGCGATCGAGCAATTGCAGGGTCAGTGCCCGCCACTCAATAATCAGCGGGCTGCCAGGCAAATGCTTTTGCTGTGTCAGTTCAGGGTTGCGCAGGGCAATCACGCCCATATCTAAAAACAGGCCGCCGTTGCGGTACTCTGCCAGACCGGTGAGTTTTTCAGCACCCGTCACGGCCAGGTCGGCATCCCACATGGGTTCGACCATGGAGTAGGTTAGCCACTGGCTCAACTTATGAAAGGGCACCAGGGTCTTAAGATCACTGTTTTCAGGCGCGTAAGGCCACACATCCCCCAGATTTACGCCGTCGATTTGCACCCGTCCGGGCCAAATGGAGCCCAGCGCATCGAGCACAGCCCGTAAGATGTCTTTGACCTCAAAGGCCTTGCCGTGGGTGGCGATCAGATAGTCGACAATCGAGCCCACACGCCCTTTGGGGAAATAGGTAGGGTTTTGGGCTACGGCCTCACCGAGGGCCTGTAATAAGCGGGTGCGGCCCGCCACGCCGATCAGCGGGTTGTCATCGCTGACTTGAAAGCCTTGCTCAATATCTGCTTCGCTCAGCTGTTGTAAGCCGTTTGCATCGGCCTGAAGCGGGTGCTCAGGATTGCTCGAAAAGGCCCCGGCTAGAAACATATGGTAGCTGGCCACCGCAAGACCTTCAGAGCGGTTAAACTCGGCAGTTTTACCGTTGTGGGTTTCAGTATAGCGCCAGGCGGTGCCAGCACCGGCATCGAGTAACACGGAGGTAATCACCAGATCCAGTTTGGCGCGGGCTTGTTCTAGCGGATCTTGATCAGCAATTTTGGCTTTAAAGTCAGCCAGACGGTCAATGCCCCCGACTTTAAAATGCCCCCAGCGCGAGTGAAAAGGAATCGCTAAGTCAGGGTAATTCTCGCGAATGACTTCCATCACAAAATCACAAGTGGCGGGCAGCTGGTCTAAATGCACCGAAAAGTGGGTTTTGCCCGCTTCGGCCAGAGCAAAGACTTCAGCGGTGCGATCGCGAATGGCCTGGGGGGACAAAAGATAGTCAATATCTGCAGCGGTGTGGTTGTAAGTTTCGCTGGCGTTAGGCGTTAATTTACTCATCAATTTTTCTCCCCTGAACCTGTTGTAGGCCTTCCTGGTTCAAAATCTCGTCTTCAACGCCCACATAATAACCGGCGGCCTTTTTGGCCTCGATTTCGACGGTGGCGTCAGCGGGAATGAGCGCTTTGGGAATGGATAGGCGATTGACCACTTCAATGCCTGACTTAGTAATGGCGTCATACTTCATATTGCTCATGGAGTGGAGATTATGAATTTTTTTGACCCCAAAATAGTGAAGAACATCGGGCATAAACTCTTGAAAACGGGCATCCTGGACACCGGCTACGCATTCGGTACGCAAAAAGTAATTGGCGGCAGAATCTCCCCCGACTTGGCGTTTGCGGGCGTTATACACTAAAAACTTGGTCACTTCGCCCAGGGCACGGCCTTCTTTACGGAAGTAAACAATCAGGCCCACACCGCCCCGTTGCGCCGTGCGCGCAGCGTCTTCAATGCCCCAGGTGAGATAGGGGCGACAGGTGCAGATATCGGAGCCAAACACATCAGAGCCGTTGCATTCATCATGTACCCGACAGGTCAGCTCCACTTCTGGATTCGACAGATCATCGGGGTCGCCAAAGATATAGGCGGTGGTGCTGCCAATGGGCGGCAGTAAAATCTTCAGATCAGGACGGGTGACCAACTCTGGAAACATGCCGCCGGTTTCTTGAAAGAGAATCTTGCGCAACTCGCCTTCTTCGACATTAAAGCGCTGGGCAATACCTGGGAGGTACCACACGGGCTCAATGGCGGCTTTATTACACTTAATTGAACCATCTTCTTTGATCACTTTGCCATCAATGTGAAGGCGCCCAGCGGCAATGGCCTGAGCAATCTCAGGAATGTGCAAATGGGACTGGGTAATGGCGATGGTGGGCTTGACGTTAAAGCCTTTGTCTAAATGGTCTTTGAAGTGCAGGTTAATGTCGGCGCCCCAGGGATCAATCGACACCATTTTTTCGGGGTCTTGCCAACTGGGGTTAACCTTTATTTTGTAAGTGCCTTCGGTATTGTGCAGATCAGGACGGTGGTCTTTGGGATAGCTGCCAGCCGCAATCGAAAGGGCACGATAAACGGTGTAAGAACCGGAGTGAGTGCCAATCGCGTTGCGGTTTTCACGCTCGGTATTGGTGGCCACGATAGGACCGCGCTCCTCAGGCGTGTTCGCTCCCCACTTAATTTTGGGTGCATCTTTGTAAATTTGATTGGCGTGGGATGTTAAGACCACATGAGACGGACTTTTAAAGGTTTCCATGGTTTGACCTCTTGTTATTTAAATCAGGTAGCACTCATCACCGGAACGCGGCATTACGCGTCCCATCGCATTAACTCATCCAGTTATGGTCGTTTTGCATGGCCCATTTGCTGGTCACTTTTTTGGTGTTGGTCCAAAAGTCCAGGCTTTGCGCGCCGGTGATGTCACCGTGGCCAAACTTAGAAGCGTTGATTCCCCCAAAGCTAAAGGGTTCACGGGGAACGGGAACCCCAATATTGACCCCCACCATGCCCGCAGAAGCATTTCGGGCCACATAGTCAGCCATCGCACCGCTGCTGGTAAATACCGAAGCGGCGTTGCCGTAGCTCGAACTGTTTTCAATGGCCATGGCTTCGCTAATATTTTGGCAGCGTACAATGCTAATAATCGGTCCAAACAGCTCCATCGTGGCGGCCTGGGTGCCGGGCTTCACATGGTCTAATACCGTAGGCCCAATCCAAAAGCCTTCGCCGTAAGGCTCGGCCACGGTGGCTTGACGCCCGTCTAAACGCACGGTGGCGCCGTCGGCTTCGGCCTGGGCGATTGCTTCGTGCAAGAACTTCACCTGCTCAGCGGTAATAATGGCGCCCATCGTATTCCCCACTTCTTGAGAAGCGGCCTGGGACACAATCTGATCAATAATCGGATCGACATCGCCCACGGCCAATAAGACCGAAGCGGCCATACAGCGCTGTCCGGCACAGCCGGTAAACGAGTCGGAGATGCCCAGTCCACTCATTTGCGGATCGGCATCGGGCAATAAAATAATGTGGTTTTTAGCACCTCCTAAGGCCAGGCAGCGCTTGCTGTTATGGGTGCTGCGTTTGTAGACCGTTTCAGCAATTTTTGTGGAACCCACAAAGCTAATGGCTTTAATATCGGGGTGATCAGTAATGGCTTCAACGGCCACGCGATCACCCTGAACCACGGTGAGAATTCCGTCCGGCAATCCTGCTTCTTTGAGGGCGTTGGCAATATATAGCGAGGTCATGGGGGTTTTTTCTGAAGGCTTCCACACAAAGGCATTACCCAGGGTGATGGCAATGGGTAGGGTCCACATGGGAACCATGGCGGGGAAGTTAAAAGGCGTAATGCTGGCCACCACGCCCAAAGGCTCTCTGCGGTATTCACAATACACGCCCCGGCTGACTTCCATGCGGCCGCCGGAATCGGTGTTTTGCAGGCTCAGCGCAAATTCTAAGACTTCGATGCCTTTCATGATTCCCGCGCGGGATTCGCCGATGGTTTTTCCGTTTTCAAGGGAGACCGCATGGGCGATGGTGTCGAGATCGCGCAGTAAAACATCGCGGAAGTTAAACATAATCTGGGTGCGGTTTTTGAGGGGAAGGGCTGCCCAGGCGGGGAAAGCAGCTTTGGCGGCCTGAACGGCGAGATCGACGTCTTCAGCAGTCGAACAGAACACAGTGCCCACGGGCTTACCAAAGTAGGGGCTCATGACGGGCAGCGTGGGTCCCTGAGGCTTTTGCCAGGCTCCCCCGACAAAGTTATAAACAGCTTGCTGGGTCTCGGGCATTTGGACTTGACTCATGGCACATCCTTAAACGTGAAAATTGAGGGCCATCGTGGGCCTAATGTAAAGGTAATATAGTACGGTTAAACCGTCAATACGCACCCGCACACCGGCAGAGCAGAAGGCAATTGTTCTAAACGCGTTTGAAAGGCTTCGAAATAACCCTGTAAGCGTTGTGTTTCATCGGAGAAAAAAGCTCCGTCATGGCCCGTTCAAGGGCCGAAATCATTATGCTGCAACAAGGCATTGATGCCGGGGGGAACTTCTCTTAGCCCGCCTACGTCCTCTGGATTTATGTACTATCTAAACACTCCCCTGTCTTTATGCCTACTCATGGTATTGGCTACCGGCGGCTTTTTTCTTTCTCCACACCGGGCAGAGGCCCAGGTATCAACACAGACTAGCGCTAAAAAAAAGCAACGTATTGCCATCCTCGATTTTCAAAACAAAGGCGGTGTCTCGGCTGAAGAAGCCAGCATTATTAGTCAGCGGGTGCGGGCTTATCTCAGTCAAAGTGGTGAATACGAAATTTTGGAGCGGCAAGAAGTACAATCTCTGCTTAGAGAACAGGGATTTCAACAAAGTCTCTACACCCAGTGTGAAGAAGACTGCGCGGATCGTATCGGCAAACTGCTTAACGCCGACGCACTGGTCATGGGTGGGGTCAGCCATATCGGCCCCCTCTACGTGCTCAGCGCCCGCCTGGTGGACCTTGACAAGGGAACCATTGTCAAAGAAGTCTTTGCCGATTGTGCCTGCGAACTGCAAACGGTTTTGTCCACCAGTACCCAGGCGATCGCCCAACAGCTTTTACCCGGTCAAAAAAGGGTGCCGCCACACAGCGCTCCTGAGCCTAGCCTTGCTGGAATAACGGCTAAAACACAGCAAAAAAGCAGTGCCCGCACCGGCTATTTCACACAAACCTTTGCCGGCAACGGATGGGGAGGATATCGTGACGGCCAGCGTTTACAAAGCCAACTCCAGGAGCCTAACGCCATTGCTCAGCTCCCCAATAGAGCGTGGATCATTGCAGATACAAAAAACCAGGTTTTGCGTCAACTGCAGGGCGATATTTTACAGCCTTATAGTGGTGGGCGCTGGAACTTACTCCTGGGTGAAGTGTTTAATGCCTTTGCTGATGGCGACGCCAAAACAGCGCGCTTTCATGCCCCCTCAGCGCTCGCGGTAAGCGCGCAGGGCATTGTGTATGTGGCCGACACCGACAATCACCGCATTCGCAAGGTATTGCCCGATGGTCAGGTGATCACCTTTGTGGGCACAGGCCAGGCGGGCTACGCCGACGGCAATGCAGCGGTAGCAGAGTTTCGGCGACCTCAGGGACTGGCTTTGGACCCTGACGGTACACTCTACGTCGCCGATACAGACAATCATGCCATTCGTAAGGTATCTCCTCATGGTGAGGTTTCTACGCTGGCCGGTGGTCAGGGGGCTGGCTTTGCAGACGGTCGTCTCACCCAGGCTCGTTTTCGCTTTCCCACCGCCCTCACCCTGGGCCTATACCATAACCACAATACCCTCTTTATCGCGGATACCCACAATCATGCTCTACGCACGCTAACGCTTCCTGACTATCAGCGAACGGGGCGCTTAGCGGCGGGAAGCGCTCAGGTCAATACACTGACCGGTAACGGCGAAAGTGGTTTTGCAGATGCCACCGGGATTCAAAGCCGCTGGCGGGCCCCACAGGGACTGTGCATGATGGCCAATACATTGTATGTGAGCGATACCGACAACCACCGCATTCGTTCCGTTGACCTGTCAAACACCACAGTGACCACCCTGGTGGGCACAGGGATCGCTGGTTTTCAAGACGGTAACGCCGCCGTGGGCCAATTCAATCACCCCACCGGCTTAGCTTGCGACATAAAAAATCAGCGTTTGCTGGTCACCGATCGCTCCAACCACCGTCTTCGAGAAATTCACATCCCCTAACATACCCTGGCGTCTTCACAAGCGTCTTCTGCCGACCGTTTGATATATTCTATATACTGTACTACTGCACAGAGGTTTCAACCTCTACCCACTACAGAAATGGATCCCTTACCCATGTCTCACCACACACCTTCAGCCAGCGAATTCCCGGCCAAATATTCAGCGCTTTTTGAGCTAGAAACCAACGGTATCAATGTCGAGCTAGAAACCGAGGATGTGGTGCGCAAGCTCATGGACTGGGATGAGCGCTATGGCATTGCGCTCGGTGAAGTAAAAAACGACGGGTTATGGGTACATTTTATGAAACTACCGGAGTCAGATGAGGGCATGGATTTGTTGTGTAAAGAAATCTATCGGTTTTGTCCTGATGTGATTGATCAGGGGTTTGGATGTATGAAAGATATGCTCGAAATGATGAAAGAACACGATCTGGAAATGGACGAGAAGACCCAAAAGCTCATCGTGGGTATTAACTTTAAGGACAAAAACTACGGCATGACTTTGCTGGCTCGATCCTTGCGCACGGACCAAACCCTGTCGCTCTGGTGGGACTAAAAAAAATGACGCATATCAAGGCGCTAAAGCTAAGGTCTCTGCTAAGCTATAAGCATAAAAATGCAGGAAGCTCTGATAAGCCTTTATGAACAGCATCGATAGCAGCTTTGATAAAAAAGTCGCCCTCCCCACCATCGGCGGTGTCTCTCTGGTCGCCATCTTATTTTTGGTCTGGCTCATTTATTTTCAAGAGGGCCTGGCCATTGATGCCCCCTGGGTTTCTCAGCTTCCCTACCTCAACGCCGCCTTTAACAGTATTTCCGCGTTCTGCTTAATCAACGGCCTCGTAGCCATTAAAAAAGGTGAGCGCATGAAACACAAACGCTGGATGCTTTCGGCCTTTGTGGCCTCCGCCTGTTTTTTGGTGTCATATATTGTCTATCACAGCTTTCATGGAGACACCAAGTTTCTGGCGGAAGGACTGATTCGCCCCGTCTATTTCACAATGCTCATTTCTCACATTGGCTTGTCGGTGGTGGCTTTACCCCTTATCTTTACCACCTTCTATTTCTCGTTCACCGGGCGTTTTGAACTGCACAAAAAAATTGCCCGGATTACCTTCCCCATCTGGTTATATGTCTCCGTGACCGGCGTGCTGATTGTGGCTTTTTTAAAGTTGTTTAATCCGGCCTGAGGCCAGCATAGGGCAAGCCTTAATTTGCGCCCAGGAATGTGCTTGTTATACTGGAGCCATGCGCCTAAAAACACCAAAACCTGATGAAGGGCTCGTTACCGAAGTTGTAGTGCCCGGTTGGTTCATGGCCTCCCTGGTCCTGATCGCCATGACCTTGATCCTGTTGTTGGGCCTTTACGCCTTTGAAACCCAAAAGCCGCTGGGATCTGTAGAGACAGCAGCCCCTCTCTTTTGGAAGCGTTTAACACAAAAAGACCCTAGCGAAAAGGTTTCCCCATTCCAACTCCAGGACTTTTTAAGTGATCATTTGGCAAAACGCTTTCCAGAAAACCGTTTGCAAGAACACTACACACAACTGCTGGGTAGCGCAGACTCCGCTCAACCCATTGAGATCAGCCATTACAAGAGGGGCGTCTCAAAAGATGGCGATGCGGTGGTTTATTTTCAAACGCCTCAGTATCTGGTACAAAGCCACTGGAGCAGTCACTCCCAGTGGCTAAGCTCAGCCCCCTGGTTTCGTTTGCGATGGAAGCTCAATAACTTGTGTATTCTAGAAGAAGCCGTGGCGCGTACAAGTCAGCGATTTGTCGCAACACTTATATCTTCTAACGAAAAAGCCTACGAGATGACTTTAGATCATGCTTACCCACGCCGACAACTGAAGTGGATTCACCCTGTTTTGCTCACCCAATGGGAGTACGACCTCAAACAGCAGCCCAAAGCAAACCCTTTACTAACCATCCATACTCAGGTTCGTTTTGAGGATTATTTTTTCGTATCTCAACAGCACTGGAAGGGTATTCCTGTTAAAGTCAGCTTTTCAGGCGCCGGGTATGGCAAGCAGGGCTGCCTTTTGCGGGTGGCAAAAATAGAAAGCGCTTTAGGAACTACAAGATAGCGTCGAGCATCCGGCACGATTTCGAGCCCACTCCGGTCGTTTCTCAGCAAAGCGCGCGTGCTCAGGCTGCTCATCATAAGGGCGCTTTAAAACTTCAAGTAAGGTATGTAAACGCGCATAATCTCCCTGTTCGGCCAAATCAATCGCTTCCTGGGCCAGATAATTACGCAGAACATATTTGGGGTTGACCTGATGCATCGCTGTTTTGCGTTCGGCATCGGTAATGTTTAGGTCTTGCAAGAGCTGCTGGTAACGGGACAGCCACGCCAGCGTGTCTTGAATCACTTTGGGAGGCACCTCCTGGTAGTAGGCACCTTCTAAAGCAGGGGGAAGCGATGCAATGGGCAATGCCTGGCCGTTGGTTATATCAGTGGCATCACACAAGCCCCCCAGGGGCACCTCTGCAAGCCCTCTAAAAAAGAGCGTCATATCGGTTTCGGTACGCTGCAGAAGCGCCATGAGATCATCAAAAAGGACTTCGATGACTTTCGCTTCGGTGTCGTCTCCGCGTATGAGACCCAGCTTTTGCCGCATCATGGCTTGCCAGCCCTGCTCATACACCGTGGCGTAGTGATTTAGACCCTCTCGCAAAACGTCTTCATCGATTAGGTCAAAGAGACTCTGAGCAAATTTCATCAGGTTCCACTGCGCAATAGGGGGCTGCTTGCCATAGGCGTAACGGCGGCCCTGGGCATCGGTGGTGTTGGGCGTCCAGAGGGGATCAAAGTCCTCGAGCCAACCATAGGGGCCGTAATCAATGGTCAATCCCAGCACCGACATATTGTCGGTGTTCATCACCCCGTGCACAAAACCCACGCGCATCCAGTGCAAAATAAGGTGGGCCGTGCGTTCACAGACCGTTTTAAACCAGGCACCGTAGAGAGACTTGTCGAAGGGCTCCGCTTGTTCAGGGTCTTTGCCCTGGGCCTTTAACCAGGCCGTATCTTCGTAGCGCAGGGTGTACTCCAGCAATTGCTGGAGCAGCTCAGTTTCATCGGTGAGCGCAAGCATTTCAAAATGACCAAAGCGGGTAAACGAAGGAGACACACGGCACACCACCGCCCCCGGTTCCTGTTGCGGGTTTCCGTTATAGAACATGTCTCGCCACACTTTTTCGCCCGTGAGCATTAAACTCAGGGCACGGGTGGTGGGTACGCCCAAATAATGCATGGCCTCACTGCATAAGAACTCTCTCACCGAAGAACGCAACACCGCAAAACCATCGCCACGGCGAGAGTAAGGCGTTGGACCAGCGCCTTTGAGCTGTAAATGCCAGGCCACGCCGTCGTGCTCCACCTGGCCCAGATTAATCGCTCGGCCATCGCCCAATTGCCCTGCCCAATGGCCAAATTGATGGCCTCCGTAACGGGTGGCGTAGGTGAACATCTCTGGCAAAGGCTGTTGCCCCGAAAAAGCGGCTAAAAAAGTCGAGGACTTGACGTCTTCAGGACTTAGCCCCAGGGTAGCGGCCATCGCCTCTGAGTAAATCAGTAAGGTGGGGTCAGAGAAGGGCTCGGGACGCACGGGCGAGTAAAGCGCGTCACGCACCGGGCGCGGCGTATTGTCGAGTTCAGGGTCTGCGGGCAGCTGCGCGGCAAAGGTGTTATTAAAACGGAGGGAAAGTTTTGTTGGGGCTGAAGATTCAGACAAATAAATGATTTCCTTGTGAAAAAGCTTGTCTTCAGGATACGCTAGACCACACCTCTAGCGAAAGCTATCTTGTAGAAAATGGTAAGCGTTATGCCCGAAGGTCCAGAGATTAAACAAAGCGCCGATAAAATTGCGGCCGCCTTAGAAGGTAAGCCCCTGAAAGCGGTGGAGTTTGTCTGGCCTGCACTCAAAAGTTGGGAAAAAGAGCTGTCTCAGCACCAGATTATTAAAGTGGAAGCCCGAAGCAAGGGCATGCTCCTCCACTGGAGCAATCAGATGACCCTGTACAGTCACAACCAACTCTACGGCGTTTGGTATGTGCGTAAAAATGGAGCCGCACCCAAAACCAACCGGGCCTTGCGGCTGAGCATTACCGGACCGCAAAAAACCGCCTGGCTGTATAGCGCCACCGACATCGCGCTATTAGACCCCGATGAGCTGGCCCAACACCCTTATTTATTAAAGCTGGGCCCCGACGTGCTGCACCCACAAACAGATCTAAAACGGGTACTGGCCCAGTATCAGGACTCCCGCTTTCGCAGACGTCGCCTGAGTACTTTGCTTCTCGATCAGGGGTTTTTAGCGGGATTGGGAAACTATCTGCGGAGCGAGATTTTATTCGTGGCCGGTGTGCCGATTCACTACCGACCCGCAGACTGCTCAGCGGAGCAATTGCAAAAGCTAGCCGAAGCCTCTTTGAGCGTACCCCGCCAGTCTTATGAAAGCGGGGGAATTACGTTGGCCATGGAGCGCGCCAACGCTTTAAAAGCAAAAGGCGCTCGACGTCACCAGTACCGCTTTTACGTGTTTGCCAAAGCGGGCAAACCCTGCGAGGTGTGTCAAACGCCGATTCTAAAAACCGAGGCCGGAGGTCGTCGTATTTACTACTGTCCCCGCTGCCAGTCGGATTAGTCCGTGCTTTTCGTCCGTTGTGTTAAGAAACGGCAAGTGCCATTTCTCTGAGGGCCTGGTCTAAAAAGACCTGGGTGCGATAATCATGGCTGGGGTTTTTCATTTCAGCCAGGAATAAATTTTGTAGCACCTGACGACTGTCAGCGCTGAGTTCTCGTGAGCTGACACGAACAGAGGCCAAAGCCGTTCTAAACTGGGCTTCGTCAGCCCCTTTGTGGAGAAGGTCTAATGCGCCCTGAACGAAAGCCTGGGGATGGGTGCTGAGCACGGGCGGCATTTTTAAAGCGGGAGCCGGTGTTTTTAGGCCCCGGGCAATTTGCTCTTCGGTGATGGCGCTGTTCATAGCATCTAATAATAGCTGGGTGCGGTAGTCACTGCTGGTGGATGTGGCAGAGTGAAGCAAGGAACGGGTTTGGTTCAGCTGCTCAGGGCTCAATTGGCGAATGGCCACTCTAAAGCCGGCGCGAGACTCGCGGAAGTTCGCTTCCGAAAGATGCTGCTGTAATTGTTTGAGGCTACCGGCCACGATACCCTCAGGGGTGTTACCGGGTACCGCTGGCATTTGCACGGGCTGCTCAGGCGACTTAGCGCCTTTTTCCCAGAGAGCCATACGCACGTCTACAGTAATGCTATCGAGAAAGCGCTGGGTACGAAAATCAGAGGTATTCGCAATTTCGCCCTGAACATCTTGCAGCAAAGCTTGCAGTGCAGGAACATCGAGCGAGCGAATGGCCACGCGGAAGTTCGCTTGCGCTGCTTTAGCGGTGCGCTCATCGGGGGCATTTTTAAGCTGCTGTAAGCTATGGTCTAAGGCGGGGGTTGAGGCAAAGCTAATGGAAGCGGCCAGGCCGGGCACATGTCCGGCCAAGGTTTGAACCTGTAAACGATCTTTAATGGGCATTTCTGAGACCGATGAAGAAACCTGAGTCACATTTGGGCGGCTGCGAAGGGTGGTCGGAGCAGATAAATTGGAGAGTCGTTGCAGTGCGGTCGTTAACATAAGTCACCTCAGAGTCGATTTAAGTTTTGATTTAATTTGTTATTTAATTATAGCTTAATATAAGCATAACCTTTTTTAATCAAAATTAAAACCCCTGTGGCTAAATTTAATCTAAAAAACTCAACGGCGGCTATCTCGTATGGCCTGCATGGTCTGTTTAAGATATTGCGCTTGCTGGTGCACATCAGTGCTTACCGTGTGGCGTTGTCCCTTAGACAGCTTACGATTGTCGCGCCCGCTGTCGTCCACGGTGACAATAGACACCACGTCTTTTGCAAATTGCCTGGCATCCATTTGATACTGAGCATCGTCAGACCAGAATAAGACCTTGTCTTTATCGCCACTTTTGTCTAGCCCCACCACCAAAATGGCGTGACCCTTAAAATTGGCGACCGCAGAACGACCTCGGGCCAGGTCGTCTTCTAAGGCAGATAATTTACTGCTACCGCTACCCCAATAGTCGGCATCAAAGCTTTGCTCTCCAAACACCTTCGTCAGCAGCTTGGCCTGTTGACCAATATTGGGCGCATCTTCATTATTATCGTAATCGGCGTTGCTCTCATAAGAGGACCAGCTTAAAGCTTCGTTCATAAAGGCGTTTTGTAAGGCCTTTGAGCTCAGACTGCGGTGGTCGCCTGCGGTACGGTTTTGGTTTTCACCGTATTTGACCCCCGGTAATCGCCAGGTCTCATTGGGTTCAATCATGTCACCACCGGGGGATTTAACCGACTGACCTTCTACCAGCTTTAAGGCCATTTGCGTATAGGCCCGGGGATTTTCGATCAGCAACTTCATTTGCACAGCACAAGCAGCACAGGTACCCTTGCCCCCCTGGGTGACGGTCACCGGCGAGCCCAACTCTTTAATTAAATCTTTGACGAGGGCTTTGCGCTCGTTAGCGTCCAGTCGTGATGTGGGCGCTTGCCAATAACCCTGGATTTGCTTGCCAATCTTGGCGGCTTGATCTGCCCCCAGGCGCTTCACTAAAGATTCCATCTGACTGTGGTGCAATAAATCATTGCTCGCTAAAAAGTCAATCAGCGGCTCCACCTGAGTCGCCTGTTCCCCAAGGCGTTCTTTTAGCAGAGAAACTTTGCCTTCTGCATCAAGGTGACGGGGAAAGTAATGGGGATTAAATTGGGTGGAGGCGCTAAAGCCAATGGCAGCGTCATTGATGAGCTCAGAACTAATCTCTTCCCAACCAAAGACCTGGGCGGTGTCCATCAAAATAGGGAGCGTTGGAGCCGAGGAGCCTTTTTCTAGCGCCTTATTGATAAGCTGTACATCCTGAGGGTTCAGTCCATGGACTTCAGCTTCAGCAGCAGAAACGTTTTGATCCCCATTGGTGTCAATCGCCTTTAACTCCTGGGGAGATACCCCATTTTTGTTGGTATCCAGGGTCCGCAAGGTCTGTAAAGCAGCAGCAGAAAAATCGGTATTCATAAGATCACTCCCTTAAGCATCATATCACCACTTTTGACGTATTATTGCCTTAAAAACCGGATTTACCCTTCATTTTAACAGCAAAACACAGTAAACAGACTGTTACGATGCAAAAACACTAAAAACACTTCTTTTGCGCTTTAAATCCATTTCTCATCAATAGACTCAAAAAAGCCGATATAATTAGTCCAGGAGCATTTAGTATGATTGATTTAATCCCCTTAACCCATTCTCAGCACGCAAGACAAAACACCGTCATCGTCATACTCCTGGCGATTATTGGACTGTGGGGATTTCCCGGCTATAAAACACAGGCGATGGAACAAAAAAAACCATCGCCGGTTACGTTCACTCCCTTAACACAGGGGGTATGGATGCACACCAGCATCAAGCAGATGGAAACATGGGGAAACGTACCCAGTAATGGATTAATTGTGGAAAAGGGAGACTTTAGCATTTTGGTAGATACGGCCTGGAGCGATGAGCAGACCGCAGAGATTATCCAATGGGCAAGCACCACTCTCAAAAAACCAATCCGCTGGGCTGTGTTTACCCACGCGCACGAAGACAAAATGGGGGGTGTGACAGCCCTGCGTTCTCAGAGGATTGCAACGTACGCCGCTGATGACTCCAACCAACTGGCACCGAACAAAGGATTAAAACCCGCTGAATACGGTCTGGTTTTTGATGATCAACATAGCAACGACATGCTCAAGCCACTGGTTATTTTTGATCCCGGCCCCGGACATACTTCAGATAATATTGTGGTGGGCTTACCTGAACAGGGCATTGTGTTTGGAGGCTGCCTCATTCGACCAGCGGACGCAACCCACCTGGGCAACACCGCAGACGCAGATCTAAAACATTGGGAAGCCGCAGTGATGGCGGTGGCAAAGCGCTTTCCTCACGCCCAACAGGTCATTCCCAGTCATGGTCTCCCAGCAGACAGAGGCTTATTTACACTGACAGCCCAACTGGCCCGCCAGGCTTTAACACCTTAAGCGCTCTCTTCGTCCATGACCCGCCCTTGAGATATGTGTTGCAGCTCTTGTACCAATGCCGGAGCCAAACAGCGATCGTGAGCCGTGGCCTTTAAGCTGCCGTAGGCCAGTAAATACAAGTAATTCAAGGCCACATGGGCCAGAGATTTATCGGGCTGTTGAATATAGCGGTAAAAGACCGCTTTGAGTTCATCGATCAGCGATAGCCGTTGATCTGGCGTCATGTGGTGAACGCGAATTTGGATGTCTAAGGAACACGCATGATGAGAAAAGGGCTTTCCCTGCTCAATGGCTTCCTGGCGCTGCATATCCTGATTGAGACAGGCCAAAAAAGCACTGGCCTCCTGAGAAAAAGGCTGAATAAGAAAGTCACTTGTCATCATGGGTTACCTCTCTGGACTCTGAATGATCCTATAGGTATATTAAGTTTTGTAAATGACTAACGTAAAGTCTTTGGGTATTAAAATAGTGCTAATTCCACATGAGAAGACACTGCTCAGTAGTTTTCTGGCTGGGCGTCGAGCCAGGCTTCGCCGTCTTCATCCAGATGCATGGCCACCAAAATGGGCCGGCAACACACATGGCAGTCTTCCACATAACGTTGCTGAGACACCGAACAGTCCACCATCAGCGTAATTTCTTGCCAACAATAGGGGCAGGTAATATCGTGGGTTTGCAGTAAGTCCATGAATTCAACCTTTCAACGGGTATTTTCTACGGCTTGTACATTCTGGGTATGCTGGGGATTGCGACCAAAGGTCGGCCAGGCGCTAGAGAGCAGGCCTTTACTGTCACTGCTCAGGGCGTAGACCTTATTGCGTCCGCCACCAAAAATGAGGGTGCCGTCATTAAGCAGCAGCGGGCTGGCAATAATGGCTTCACCGGTGGGGTAGAACCAAAGATTGCGCCCGTCAGGGGCCAGGGCGTAGAGATTACCATCATAGCTGGGCACATAAACCGTGCCGTCGGCGCCCAGGGTAGGGGTGCCGCCAATGGCCCCTCGGGTTTTATAGGTCCACTGCACCGTACCCGATTTCAGGGCATAAAACAGGCCTTCTCCATTGCCACAGTACACCATATTGTCTTGTCCAATCACCGGAGATCCCCAGATCGGAAAACCCAGATTAAAGAACCAGATCCGCTGTCCGGCAGGATCGACGGCATAAAGATTACCGTCTTCAGAACCAAAGTAAAGATTGCCGTTGCTGTCAATCGCAGGGCTGCTGCTCACCTTACCGGCCGTGGCAAAGCGCCATTTGCGCTGGCCCTGGGGCGTTAAGGCATACAGATGGGTATCCTGGCTGGGGACATAGACCGTCCCGTCTTTGCCAATGGCGACCGAGGCGGACACCGCAGCCCCGGTCTCATAGCTCCACAATAATTTTCCGCGCTTGCTCAGGGCATAAACCCGGCCATCCCAGCTGCCCACATACAGCGACCCGTCTTTGCCGAGGGCCGGGCTGGCTGACACAAACCCCTGGGTTTTAAAGCGCCATAAAACCTGGCCTTTATTGGGACTTAAAGCCAGCACTTCGTCTCCGTAGGTGCCCACATAAATCGTACCATTGGGCGCCACCGTAGGCGCGGCATGAATAAAACGCCCCACGTTAACTTTCCAGCGCAACTGGCCCGTGGGGCTGACCGCGTATAAAAAGCCGTCATTGCTGCCAAAGTAAATGCTCCCGTCTTTACCCTGTGCTGCAGAAGAAAAGACGGTACGCTGGGTCTGAAACTCCCATTTTAGCGTGCCCGGAGGAGAAGACTCGGCAAGAGAGGGACTCCCCAAAGCCAGACTGAAAAACAAGGTCATCACAAGTGGAAGGGTACGTTTAAGCATAAAAGCTCCTTTGGCAAAGATAAAAAATGGATTATACTGAAGAGATGCGCTTATCTATGCAACGCTTATCTCTTCAATGCTGCTTTATCTTTTGTTTTATCATACCCGTTCTGCCAGCCTTTGGAAAACCGCTTAAGGCTTTAGATGCTCCCGCCAGGGGCTTACCACTGCAATTGTCGCGCATTGAATATGCCCTGCAAAGCATTACACGGCTCAAAACAGACTGGCCCTGGCTGGCTCCCGATGAAACCTGTATTGTGCTCACGGATAGCCATGCCCAGTACCTGCTAAATTGCGAAGCGCCACCCGATAGTCCTTATGACAAAACCCCCTGGCGCTTTCGCGGACGCCCCATCTACATCAATAGCAGTGAAGCGGCGGTGTTGGACACGCAGAGCGCTCCTTATAACGTCTTTACGCAACAATTGGTGGGTACCGTCGTGGTTTATCAGCCGCAACACCCTAAAACCACTGGTTTTGCCAAACAAAAGCCCTGGATTTTTGTGAGTAGCTTAGAAGCGCTCACGCAAAACCACCCCGCTTTTGACGAAAAAGCCACCACTGAGGCCTGGTTATCGATTTTTATTCATGAGTTTTTTCACACCCGTCAATTACTCCACCCCAATGCCCAGTCAGCCTGGGGACGCATGCTTTCAGGAGCGATCAACAACGGTCGTTTAGACGCGTTTTATCTTGAGAATCCAGAGTATCGCGCGGCGATAGATCAAGAGTACGCCTATCTGGTTAAAGCAGTCAAAGCAGTAGAACAAGACCCCGATGCATATCAGGCACAGGCCGCACTCAAGCACTGGCTCGCGCTACGCCAGCAACGCATTGAACGCTTTAGCGCTGTCTACTCAGCCTCACTCCCCTCAGAGCAACGCAGCCCCGAAGCCCTTGAAACGGTTGACACGACTTATTTATACATTGAAGGCGTTGCGCGCTATGTAGAAAACATCTTCACGGTTAACCCCGCGCTTCAGGCCCCCATTGAGCTGCTGGCACACGATCAGCGCTTTAACGGGTTTTCTCAGTCCGTAGGTCAAGGATATGAAGGCATGTGGAGCCGTACGATTCCCCAGGGAGGAAAATACTATTATGCCCTCGGCTTACACCTGGGCCTATTGCTTGATCGCGTTACGCCGGGATGGACACAAACAGTGCATGAAAATCCCCGCTGGCTGATCGACAGTATCGAAGAAGCGTTAAAGGTGCCGGTGAAGCCCTAAAGATACTGCGGCAATTGTGCAATAAAACGCGCACTGTCCATGGCTGCCCGCCCGGTAAAATTCAAGAACAAGCGTTCTCTTAGCCGCTGTAAGCGCACCCCGTTATGACTCCACGGCGATTCCATTTCCAGAATACGCACCACATCTTCTACGCCGTCAGTGGGATCCAAAGAAGGATAATAGTTTCTGAGATTAATATCGACGGAGCCCATCCCCGTAAACGGGTGCTCGTAAGCACTGGGCACATTCAGCAGCAGAAGTTGCTGATCGGTATAAACCGCTCCAAAAGGCGTATTGCCATAATCCGCAAGCACGTAATCGGCCAAAACCATAAGGTAAACGGCATCAAAAGGCTCTGTGAGTACGGCCTGCACCCCGCGCAAGCTCATCAATTGTGCCATGCGCTCAGGCTCTTCATAAAGGGTGTAGTCATGGGGCTTAATCACAATATTATAGCGACTGCTGAGCTTCTCAATAAGCGGCGCATAGAGTTCAATACTGCTCAGCTCACCAAAAGTAGGCTGCCAAAGTACAACCGGACGATAGCGATCGCAATTGAAGGTATTTTGCAGCAGCTCAATATCGATATCAATACCGGCATACCAGCGGTCATACTGGGGCCAGCCCACAAAATGAAAATGCTCCGGGGCACAAAAGCGGAGTTTGCTGCGCTGGTATTTGCCCATACATAAAAACAGATCGTAGAAACGGTTATCGTTACTCAACATCAGGCCGTCATAGCCCAACTCACAAAAGAAGCGCACCTGACGGGTTCCCAGCTCACTGAGCAAATGATAATCAGACAGAAAGATATGATCGCTAATCAGGTATTTATACATGGTACGAGAACTCAATAATTCGCCAACATAACTTAAACGATAGCCGCTGTTTTCTACCAAATCGATCAGAGCCTGGGGCGCATCATCAGGAATAATCACATCAAAAGCGTCCGGTGGCAGGAGTTCGAGTACCGCATGATAATGAAAAAAAGCATCGGGCATATGCATAAAAAAAGCAGGCCTGGGCATTACCAATCGGCTCATGAGTACCTCCCTGATATAGTATATAAAAGACTAATGACAACATTAGAGAGGAATCATAGCATGAAGATCCCCTCCCAATGCGTGTAACACAAGGGTTTTATCAACCCTTTTTACCCCTGAGCTGGCGGCAGGGTGAGCGCTTTACAGCTCCTCACTTTGACGCCTTAGCGCTCCCCCGATTATACCCATTACCTCAGGTCCTTGGCCCTCCACAAACCCACTGGATTACCTTTGCAGATCTTCCCCCCATGGCCAATATGCAAGCGCTTCAGCTTTACTTTAAAACCTATCTACACCAACAGAATCTACAGCACTGGGTGATTCGCGGCGCTCACCCGCGCTTCTTTGACGCCATCACGACAAACGATCAGCCGGTGGATTTCTTACTCACGGGCAGAGAGGCGTTACTGTCTTTGCACCATCGCGATCATGTCCACCGGGCTGGCATCCGAGAGCTGGCACGCCGGGGGCGGCGTCACGGGCGCATTCATCACGTGGATTTACGCCAGGAAAGCCTACAGGAGCCTTTTGTCACGGCGTATCATGCGCTTAAACACAAAGTGACCCAGCGATATGATGTGCCTTTGGCCCATATGTATCGCCGCAGTCTGAAGCAGAGCGACAGACTCTGGTTTTTTGTGGATCATCGGGACAGCAAAAGCCCAGAGCCTCCAACCTCCACTTCACAAGCTCAACAGGCTTTACTGGGGGCCGTCTCTGTGATTCAGAACGGTGACAACAGCTGGCATACTGAAGTACTCATGCGTTCCCCTGAGGCCCCGGTGGGAATCATGGAAGCCCTGATTTACGAAATTTTCAACACCCTGGCCGATGAACAACAGCACTATTGGAGCCTGGGCGAAGTGCCCTTCTACCCCACAGCACCCCCCAGGAGCTAAAAGCCAAGGCGATTGTCTACACCGGCCAACACATTGAATTTGCTTACCGTGCCAGTGGCCTGCGCCATTTCAAAAACAAGTTTAAGCCCTTTTGGCGGCCCGTGTACCTGTGTGGTTCGCCCCGTCTCTACTGGCCTGATTTAGCCCGCATGTTTTGGAGCAGTCACGCCTCTCAACTGGTACTGCACAAAACGCTGAAGCGGTTGTTTTAGGATGTTAAAAAGCAATCAGTAACACTTTTGAGAAGCCGGTTTGCTTGTATGATGGATAAAAAGATAAGAATTTAAACCCATGCTTACCTACGACTATCCTGAGACTGAATCTGCTCAGCGCTTTACTCAGAATCCCTTTTTTGAAGAAACTCACACCCTGTTGGCCTGCTATCATCGAGCACTTACGAGAGTCAAGTCATGACGCATAAGGATTCTGAAGCGCAGTCTTCAATCACTGAGGACAGCACTGAGTCTGAGCAAAATATTCAAACAGAACGCAGTATTGAGCGCGACAGAGAAGACGAGCGCTACGTTCCGGTCATTATTAAACGGAGCGATCAGTTTACTCGACACCCCGATGACGTACTGGAAGCCGCCATTTTAGAGGGAGAAGAGTAATTAAAGCGCCCGGTCATCTCTCTTTTCATTTCAGCAGTGGCTGCTGGGCTGATTCTGGGGTTTACCGTGATGGCGGTAGCCGTGATGGCAACGCTGTTGGATGGCGTAAAACCAGACCTCATTAAACGAATAGGTATGGCGCTGGTTTACCCTCTCGGTTTCATTATTTGCTTAATGAGCGGTACGCAATTATTTACTGAACACACCGCTACCGCCGTTTACCCGATTCTGGGGAGGCGTGCCAGCATTTTCACCATGTTGCGTGTGTGGGTTGTTGTTATCTGCGGCAATATGTTGGGCGCTCTCTGTGGTGCAACGTTGCTGACCCTGGCTGATGAAGTGATTCAAGCGAAGGTGGGGTATATCGCTGTAGCAAACCACCTGGTGCACTTTAGCGCTAGCGCGCTGCTCATTAGTGGTGTGCTTGCGGGTTGGCTCATGGCGACCGGAGGCTGGCTCATCATGGCGACGCCGCCCAATATTTCTCAAATCGTCTGTATATATATCGTCACGTTTTTGATCGGTCTTGGGGGCTTGCACCACTCGATTGCCGGCGCCGCAGAAATGTTTACCGGACTTCTCATTAGTGATCAGTTCTCGTGGCTTGAGGGTATACAGTTCATCTGCCTGTCAATGTTAGGCAATTTAATCGGTGGCAGTGTCTTTGTGGCTGTGCTCAATTATAGTCATATTCGGCACACGCAGGAAATCAAGAGCGCCACAGAGGACAACTGAACGGAGAAGATGCACCACCAGGGTGTTTACTTCGGTAAGAATTGGGCCTTTTCGCAGACGAGATATTTATCGCCAATGTGACCCATTGCGAGTTCGTTGAATACACAATAGTGTATAAAAAGAACAGTGAAGTCAACGATTTTACGTGGGCTCCATTAACCCTTCAAACGAATAAAGACTTCAAATGGTCTGGCAAGGGCGCTGAAGGTAAGCTAACAGGCGTCATTGAGTCTCTCAGTGAGAAAGACGGAGTTACCCTAAAATGCGTATACAACGTAGACATGTAAGCCTCACCATACTTATACTGGTGCTTCTCTTTTCGTGTCAGCCTTATGGGCGTGTACCCGTCAGAGCCTGCGATGAAAGCGGATCGGCCTATAACAGTCGCAAGGAGAACCTCAAGCTTTTGGAGACCGATCCCGATCTCTTAAACATTTACAACGTATTTGCAAAGCTGAAAGTTATCAATGTCGATAAATACGCAAAAGAAATCATAAGATTAGTGGACTTGATTTTAGCTGGGGAAGTTTTAAATAATCGCTCAGATATAGAAAGTGCCTCCCCCTTATTTAAAAGCTTATTTAAAATCGTTGATCACTCCCTGGAAGCAGATACTGATGACTTAGGTTTATTGGCCGTGCTAAACGATCTGAGTACAAGGGAAAAATATGAAGCGCTGATTAATCAAGGCGCATCGATTTACGTTCAGTCTCAAACTTCACAACAACCGACAGTGGGCAGCTGCTGCACTGCTGAATGTATAGAAAGAGCTGAGCTGCTTTGAATGCCGTCGCCCCTCAGTTCAACGAGATGACCTGAACAGCAGGTGCAGCTAACAGGCCATCTACCGCTTTCACATCAGACTTGCCAGCTAAAACCCAGGGTCTTACTCAAAAACGTATAAATGTCGGCCTGTTCTTCTAAGACCTTACTCATGGGCTTACCCGCACCATGACCGGCTTCGGTATCTACCCGCAACAGCACGAGGTTCTCACCAGCAGACTTCTCCTGTAAAGTGGCCGTAAACTTTTTGGCGTGAGCAGGCACGACGCGATCGTCATGATCAGCACTCGTAATCAGCACATCAGGGTACTTCACACCCGCTTTCACATTGTGCAGCGGCGAATAGGCATACATAAATTTAAAGTGCTCAGGGTTGGTTTCGGCATTGCCATAATCACTCACCCAATACCGGCCAATGGTAAAGCGATGATAGCGCAGCATATCGAGTACAGGCACCTGACAGACCACCGCACCAAAGAGGTCAGGACGCTGTAGCATACAGGCTCCTACGAGTAGGCCACCGTTGCTGCCCCCGCGAATCGCCAATTTGGCGGGCGACGTCCAGCCCTGGGCCACTAAATGCTCACCGGCGGCCTGAAAGTCATCAAAAACATTCTGCTTTTGTGCGAGCGTTCCGGCCTCGTACCAGGTGGTGCCGTACTCATAGCCCCCGCGCAAATTCACCAGACAATAGGTGTTGCCCTGTTCCAGCCAGGGCAATAAGAGGGCGCTAAAGCTGGGGGGCATCGCATGACGAAAGCCGCCATAACCATACATCAGTGTGGGGGTTTCAGCCGTGGGCGCCACGTCTTTACGACGCACCCGAAAAAAGGGTACACGGGTGCCATCTTTGGATTCACAAAAATGCTGAGTGGTCTCATAAGCACTGGCATCAAAGTCAATTTTAACGGGGTGTAAAGGACTCAGGGTTTGCGTTTTCTCTTGATAAAGATAAGGACTGGTAGGAAACAAAAAAGACGCAAAGCTAAGAAAAATCTCATCGTCTTGCGGCTTACCGTGCAGACCACTCACAGAACCCAGGGTGGGCAAAGCAATTTCGTTAGAAAATGTGCCATCCCGCTCGTATAAAAACACGCGATGGTGGGCATGGTGCAAGTAAGCGCACACAAAGTGGACACCGGCAATGCTCACCGACTCCAGGGTGTCTTCTTGTTCTGCAATGATCACCTTGCGTTCGCCGGTTTTACAATGAATCTGCACCACAGAGCCACGGGGGGCATCTTTATCGGTAAAAAATAAGAAGTGTTCGCCGTCGTTGCCCAGAAAGCGGTAATGGGCATCGGCGTCGTTTAGAAGCTCCACAAACTCCGATTGAAAATCAGGATTGTCCTCACGAAAATGAGGGGCATGCTCTGCCAGCGGCGCATAGTAAATGCGATTGCGACGATCGGTGCCCAGGTAAACCGTGAGCACCAGATATTTGCCATCATGACTCACCTGCGGAAAAAAGTCAAAATCCTTGTGATCAGGGCGTTCATAAATGAGCATATCTTCGGATTGATCGGTGCCCAGGGCATGCCAGTACACCGCGTTATAAAAAGAGGTTTCGTTTTCGGCCACCGTGGCCGCATCAGGGTAGCGGTTATAAAAGAAGCCGTTGTTTTTGGGGTGCCAGGCAATGCCTGCAAACTTGGTGTGTTCAAGGGTTTCAGCACTGTCTTCTTTGGTGTCGACGTGACGCACCCGAATCTCTTGCCAGTCCGATCCACTGCGCGCCATGCTATAGGCCAACCATTCACCATTGCGGCTGGGCTCAACATTCATAATCGAAACAATGCCTTTTTTACTCAGCACATTGGGGTTTAGCAGCAGTTTCGGCTCCTCGCTAAAACGTTGCTGCCAGTAAAGTACCGGCTGATTGTCCAGGGCTTCGTGCTTCCAACTAAAATAGCGGTTGCCTCGCTTGGTGGGGGTCGACCAACGGGTATAATTGCACACCGACTTCAGACGCTCTAAAATACCCGCCCGTTCGGGATTGTCTAAATAAGCACGGGTTCGCTGATTTTGCGACTGGGTCCATGCGCGGCTCTGCTCAGTGGCCGGATCTTCAAGCCAGCGGTAAGGGTCAGCCACGATTGTTCCGTGAAAGTTGTCCTGCTGATCGCTTTGATGGGTCGTAGAATACGTGTACAACGGCATTAAAATTTGTGTCCTATACTAAAGTGAAGTTGGCCCGCATCGAGCCATGAGTTCCAGTGGAGGCGAGAAAAGTCACGCACTCCATAATCGAGGCGCAAAAGACCCAACGGGGTATTGATCCGCACGCCGGCCCCCACGCCATATTTAAAGTTAAGTAATTCGTTCATCCGTGAGAGCGGGCTCCCAAAAAAGTTGCCCATATCGGTAAAAATGACGCCCGACACCGGCTGATATACCGGGAAGCGGGCTTCTAGAGAGCCCACCAAATACTGAGAGCCGGCCAGCGAACCATTCTCTTGCCAGCCCCGAATGGCGCTAGGGCCCGTGCCAAAAAACTGTTCGTAGATGGGGTGTCTACCCAGCAAAGCACCACCCTGTAAGCCCATTGCCAATGTTAGTCCCGGATCAAGAATGGGCACAAAGGTGGCAATATTGCCCGCTAATTTGAGATAGCTGCCGTCGCCCCATACCGGCTGGGCCCGCAGGGAACCATAGGTGCCCCGATGGGGTGATATGGTACCGTCTCGATCGTCAAAAGAAAGTGCTCCGGCGAAATTAAAGAAAGTGTCGCTGGCGTCTCTGCGCTGGCTAAAGGTCAGTTCAGGCCGTGCCTTTTGGGCAAAGTCCTGGAGGGTGACCTGTTCTGCAGTAAACGAAAGATCGCCGTGCCAGGGAGAATAGAGGTCGCCAAACAAAGGGCGGCCCACTTTCAAAGAAACTCCCGTGCGGGTCTGAAACAGACCGTCTCCGGTATTTAAACCCTCTGGTAATATCGCCTGATTAAAAAACAGCGGTGTGCGATCAGAAAACAGGCTCCCGCCAAAGGAGGTGCGATCGGGCAGTAAAAAAGGCTCGACAAAGTCCACGCGACCAAAGAAGCTACGCTGGGATTGCTGGCGGTTTCCGTCAAACAGGTTAAGCAGGTCTAAACCCGCCTGGAATGTCGTGTTCAGATATTTTCCCTGACCCAAAAAATTGGGATCGGTAAAGTGCACACCACCCAGCAGGCCATCGCGGTTATTCAGCGAAAAATTCAGGCCAACGTCAGCGGTTTTTTTCTCGGAAACCACCAAACGCAGTTCAAAATGATGGGGGTTTATTTTACCCGGTGTGGGTACGATATCAATGGTTTCAAAGAAATCCAGACGGCGCAACCGCTGTAGGTCTTCTTGAAAGATGTTTTGTTTAAAAATGGCGCCCGGCTGCAGACGCAGTTCCCGTAAAATCACGTCACGCTCTGTGCGGGCGTTACCCTCAATCACAATCGACTCGATCACCCCTTCATGCACTGCGACATGTAGCTGCCCCTGATCATCAAGCCACTTGCCGTTAAAGTCTTGAAACGACACGTGGGCCAATGCGTAATCGGCCTTGTGGTATTGATCTTCAATTGCCTTTTTCACGTCTTGTAAATGAGAAAAATTGAGGCGCTGGGCATTCAGAATGCTCAGCTCTTTTAAGATACTGGCCCGGCTTAGGAAAGGGGGCGTCCCGCCCTCTGTACGGGTGAGCACAACGCTTTCAATCATCGGATTTTCACGCACATAGATCACCAGCTCGTAACCGCCGGGCTGGGCAATTAAGCGGGGCGTAACATCAGAGAAATAGCCCAAATCCACAATGCGCTGCTGTTCTGCTTTGATCGCCTCTGGGGTGACTTCATCTCCGACACGGGTACGCAAGCTGAGTTTAACCGCATCCACATACGCGGTGCCCACGACGGTAATTTGACGAATCTTAATCAGGCTGGGCTCAAGGGGGTCATCATGCTGAAAGCGAATAAGCGAGGGCTCTGTCAGTGCCGAGGCTGTCTGAGCGTTGGCCGGTAAAGGAAAGAGGGTAACGGACAAACTCAGAGAACAGGTTAAGGCAGCAGAAAAGAGGGGAAGGGTTTTTACGGGCATACACACAAGGTCTTTCAGATGAATTCTGAGGGCAGTGTAACACTTTCAGACGATTCTGTGCCCTGCGAAACAGCCTCCGCCGCTTTTTGGCGTTTCGGAATCCGCAGGGGAGCGGGCACCGGGATATGAAAGTACTGGCGATAAATCTCCAGAGACGTTAGCGCCACCACCACAATCAGGGGGCCCATCACCAGCCCCAGTACGCCATAGACCTGAATCCCTCCAAAAACAGACAAAAACAACACCAGCGGATGCAATTGGGTCTCTTCAGAAGAAATACGGTTCATCAGCAAAGGGCGCACCATATAGTCGGCGAACCCCAACATGGTAATGCTACACCAGGCAATCATGACGAGGCCTGAAATCCAGTATCCCGTAAACATGAGATATAGCGCTGTTGGTGCCCAGATGAGTAAAGGGCCCACCAGCGGAAGGAAAGACATAATCGCCATAATCACTCCCCAGAGAATGGGCGCAGAAAGCCCCATGACGGCAAAAATAAGGCCGCCCATCAACCCATTGGTGGCTGCAGTGGCAAAAGAGCCGATCACTGAGGTTTGCACAATCTCGTAAATGCGCCGTCCGAGCATGTCTTGCGTATTACCCGAAAGGGGCAGCAGGGTCTGAATATAGTTAACGAAGCGTTTTCCATCCCGAAAGAGAAAAAACAGATTAATCTCCACGAGCAATGCAGTAATCAGAAAATTCGAAAACAGCAAGAAAAATCCGGTGGAAATCGCCAGCATGAACTGACTAACCTGCTCTGCAGCCTTCATGAGCTGCTCTTTTAAACTGAGGGTTTCCAGGTTAACAAAACGCTCGACATAAGCCAACGCAGCAGTGACACGGGGGTGATTGACCACGCTTTCAAAGCTAATGCTTTCTACCGTACTGTTAATGGTTTCGGCACTATTTAAAACCTGCTGAAACACCAGCATCGACAAAATGACGACGGGCAAAAGCACGAAAAAGGTCAAAAAGAAGCACATCAGCAAAGCGGCTATGTTTTGCCGCTGTCCCGTTTCTTTGAGAATGCGTTCATACAAAGGATAAAACACCAACGCAATCATGCCTGCCGCCAGTAATGAACTCAGAAAAGGAGCAAAAATACCGTAAAGTATATAGAAGGTGAATAAGAACCCGATGAGCAAGAGCAGGGTAAAAAAGAAGGGTTGATCGGTCATGCTTTTTTTCATAACTCCTATTCTAACCGAATTTACGCGTTAAAATAGAAAGTATGTCTGTATACAACCCATCCACTCCCAAAGATCACACACCCCTTCAGAACACTACCTGGACGTTTCTCAGCGACGCATCACGCGCTTACAGTCCCGCTTAAAGGCGACCAGTGCGCGGCTGACGCGGTGGCGCGTGGCTTGCTTTGGGCTAACGCTGCTTGTGAGCGCTGCGGCTTTAGAATGGGTGTCGGGACTTGCCAGCGGAGGCGTCGCCGTTGTGGGGCTGGTGCTCTTTGGTCTTTTGGTGCGTCAACACCAGGGCGTACGCAAACTGCAGCGGCAAAGCGATCGGGCCCAGGCTCTCAAAGCGGCCCATCGGGCGCGACTGGCAGTGGACTGGTCAGCCATTCCTGAAATCCCTTTATCTCTCAGCACCCCCGATCACCCCTACGAGAGCGACCTTGATATCACCGGCGTTCACTCGCTGTTTCGTCTCTTGCACACCTGCTTAACGCGCGAAGGCGGGGAGCGCCTTAAAGATTGGCTACTCCATCAAAAGGCAAGCATCGCAAGCCTTCATAAGCGCCAGGAGCAAATCGCTGTATTGCGTCCGTTGATCGCCTGGCGCGACCGCCTGCATTTAAACCTGCAAGAAGCGGCCAGTAGCGATCGTCAGGCCCATGCTCCCCAGAAAAGCTGGGAGAGTGCATACATCCTGCATCAACTAGACAGCATTCCGGATCATGACTCACGCAAGCCCCTGATCTTTTTAGCGGCAAACGCAGCCCTGACGGCTTTGCTTTACGGACTCCACCAGTGGATCAATTTACCGAGCCTGTACTGGCAAATCAGCCTGGGCATTTATGCGGTTGTTTACTGGTTTCATCGCCACCCGATTGGCGGGCTGTTTTCCGACAGTCAAAATCTACAATTTGATCTTCACCGACTGGCGGCTGTTTTTTCTCATATGGAGACATTCCCCATCCAAAACCACGCAGTGCTGCAACCCCTCTTTGCGACGGTACAGGGAGAAAACGCTCCCTCGCATCTGCTGCGCCAGCTGGGGCGGATTGTCTCTGCCGCCAGCCTCCAGGGCAACCCCCTGCTGTGGGGGGGCATGAATTTAATCATGCCCTGGGATCTGTTTTTTGCGTGGCGATTTAATGCACTCAAGCCCAGGCTTCGCCATCAGCTCCCCTTATGCCTTGAGTCCCTCTGGGAACTGGAAGCCCTTTGTGCCCTGGCCCATTATGCCTGGGGACACTCCAGCGCGGTATTTCCTGAATTTGTTACCGATGGGTTTCGGGGAGAAGGGCTGGGCCACCCCTTGCTCGCAGTAAAGGTGCGCAATGACTTTAACCTCCATCATACCGGGGAAGGTTTTTTGATTACCGGCTCTAATATGGCCGGTAAAAGCACGTTTTTGAAAAGTATCGGTTTAAACATTGTTCTGGCACAGGCCGGTTCTGTGGTGGATGCGCATGCAATGGCCTTCGCTCCGGTACGCCTGATGACGTGTATTCGGGTGTCTGACTCTGTCAGCGATGGATTCTCTTACTTCTACGCCGAAGTGCGCCGTCTCAAAGCCATTTTAGAGGCGCTCAACGCCCCCAGCGATTTGCCCGTGTTTTATCTGGTGGATGAAATTTTTAAAGGCACCAATAATCGAGAACGCTTGCTCGGCTCTCAAGCTTATTTAAAAGCCCTGGTGAACACCACTGCGCTGGGGGGCGTCAGCACCCATGATCTGGAGCTGGTGAGTTTAGCCGACGAACATGCACAGTGGAAAAACTACCATTTTCGAGAGTTTATTGAAAACGGCAAGATGGTCTTTGATTACCGCTTAAGAGAAGGTCCTTGCCCCACCACCAATGCCTTACGCATTATGGCCATGGAAGGTCTGCCCATTCCAGAAGATAGCTTAAGGGATTAAAGCGCTAACCAGCGGGAGTCTGACTGAAGCACCGCAAGATCTTCATCGTTGGCCAGGGTTTCTAGAGGTAAAGCATAGACCGATGCGCGGTGGGTTTTCAGCAAAGTAAAGGCGGCATCAATATCTCCCGATTGTGCTGCCAAACAGGCCAGGTCATAGGCTACATAACCAGGAAAATGGGCTTCAATACGCTGAAAATCAGCCACTGCAGCCGCCTTATTGTGTTGATTCAACACAAAGAAAAAGGCTCTAAAATACAGCGTACGCACCCACACATGATCCACATGAAGTGTGCTTTCACCCTGCGGCAAGTTCAGTAAAGCCTGTGCGTGCGCCAGGGCATCGTCAAAAGACGATGCTGCCTGCGTCAGTTTCTTTAACGCCTGGTAACACAAGGCTAATTTGAGTGAGAACTCCGCCTGCGATTCTGAATCGTCATCGGGCAAGTGGCGCAAGATATCTCGGTAAGTCTGAGCAAGGCGGGGCAGGTCTTCTTGCTGCTCAAGCATTCGCGCCCGACCCGCCGCCGCTTGTAGCCAGTATTCACTTTGCTGTTGCGAAGCCAGCCGCAGTGCAAATTGATAATACGTGAGAGCCAGCTCCCACTGCTGATGATTTTCACAGAGTTCTGCAGCTCCCAATAGCGGTAAGATCAGTGTGGTGGAAGCCCCTGCAAGGGGCGTTTCTGTCGCCTCAGATAGATAGGTCTGCTCTGCTTCGAGCACTTGAGGTACCAGCGCTTTGCAGAGCGCAATCCCCTGCGCGCTGTCTTCGTGAGAATAGGCGTCTGCAGCCATCAAAAGCGCATACAGACGCGCTTGCAACAATTGCGTTTTTTCAGCCATTTTTTCATATTGTTTTCCGGCTTCGGCGAATTGCCCACGCGCCGTTGCCAACCGGGCTTCAAAATTTTGTAGGGGTCTTAAAAGCGCTTCGGCTTCGTTGATCTGCAAATACTGCCAGTCAGCACGTGCTGACTGCAGACTCCGGTGAGCTGAGTCTAAATCCCCCTGTTCAAGCTGGGTTTGCCCCAGTTCTAACCAGTCTTTGACCAGGTTTTCTTTGATATCCTGTTCCAGCAACTGCTGCTGATACTTCATCGAAAAATGCATGTCCTGTAGCGCTTCATTGGCTTTGCCCAGGCGGCGGTGCACCTGTCCTCTCTGCTGATAAGCCACCATGAGCGCATTTAAGAGCGACGGCGTTTTTAGGGTACGTAAAGTACCCAGGCACTCAATAGACTCTGAGTAATAGGCCAGGGCTTCGTTACTGTGCGCTTGCTGTTGCTCGATCCAGGCCATGTTCATATAGGTCAGACCCTGCATCCGCAAGCGGTCGATGGGTTGAATTTCATAGAAATCTTCGCTGTGCTCCAGTAGATAACGATAGGCCGTCAGTGCATCTGCATAGCGCTCTAAAGCGGTGTATACCTCGGCATAAAGTGTCACCACGCTCAGTCCGGGATGGGTGTTCCCATGAGAGTTCCAGGGGACTTGTTTTTCTAATAATGTCAATGCAGCTGAAGCGTTTCCGTTTTCATGAAGCTGGCGCGCCTGAGCGACCCGAGCGCTCTGCCAGTCAGGAGGAGCTATCGAGAGAGGTTGACGCAAGGCTATATCGAGGTTGCGAGGATCTTGAGCCACCACGCGCAATTTAGCCTTGTCAGTGACAGGAAGGTGTAAACCGGAATAAATCATATATGACCTCAATTGACCTCAATGCATTGCTATTATCTTATACCCAATACCAGGACAAAACAAACGCCTGGCCATTGATCATTGATGCAATGAACCCTCTGACTAAGGTTCAAGAAGGGCATGTCACTGTTTATTCCACGCTTGATCATTTTGACCCGTAGCAGAACCCACGAATCAAGCCATGTACTTCATCGCTTTTTTCTAAGAAAAGTTCGGCGAGATAAAAGCCGTCCTGACCAGTAATGGAGAGTTTTTGGGGGCTGTCATAATGAGAAATATTGCGAGAAGAATCCTATTTTGTGGCAGCAGTGGCGAAACCACTGACGGCACCAGCCACGGCACCGGGTATTGCCATAAAGGCCATATTTGAAATCGTATGTCCGCCCATGAGCTTCGCCATCACAACCCCTGTCACTGCACCGGCCACAGCACCCAGGCCTGCGCCGGCGGCCGTAGAACTGGTTTTTCCATCCAGGAATTTATCGACCACAAAGCCTGCGCTGGCACCGGCTAAAACGCCGGCTCCAGCTCCTGCAGCAGCACCAATCACAAGCCCGTTGGTGGGGTTCACTGTTGGTAAAAGCTTGCCAAAAAGAGCCCCAGCGACCACGCCGGTGCCCGCACCAACCATCGCGCCGGTGCCCATATTTTGTAAACGGCTTTTCTGCGTCTGGGCGCCAATGCGAACCGTATCGCCCAAAGACAGTGAACTTTTATCGGCGCCTGGCTGTTTAGCCACGGGAGTAGATTGAGGCGCTAAAGAGGAAGATAAAAGAGGACTGGGACGAAGGGCACTTACGCTAGGCATAACAAACTCCTGAAGGGATATCAAAATAAAAAGCATTAACTTAAGGTTATTATATAAAGCTTTTTATTAAACTCTGCTTAATACACCCTAAAATTAATCTTATATTAACCACTAATTAATCAAAAAACCCAATATTGGTATTCAAAGTATTTTTCGTACATGATTCACGCTTTCGTTCGTCAGAATAATGACAAAAGCCCCTATAAGATCGTATAGCAGAAAAAATTTTAATAACAGAGGTGTTTAAAACATTATGGATGTATCCGGTCGATTACGCTCTCCTCAGGAACTTCTGCAAGCGAATCAGAGAGTTCAAGCGACGGCGCAGCCCATCGCTCCAACACCTCTTAAGGGCTCTGTATCTCAGATCTATGAGCAGATGACCGGTAGATCTTACCAAATAACGCCCACAGGCAAAGCCCTTCCTCAATTATCCTTTAACGCACCTTCTACAACCCCACCAGCAAAAATTTACGAACGCTCTTCTCACCACGACCCCCAGGCTTTTGTGCCAAGCTACTCTATTACCGCTTATCACGAGTCAGGCATATACCGTACCGCTGAGGATCCTTATGCTGTAGGAGCCATTACGAACCCCAGTAAATCTGACGATCTCGGCGGAAAAACCTACGGTACTTATCAATTTGAAAGTTTTGTCTATAGCAACGGTAACAAGCGTTCCGAAAACTTTGTAGAGAACAGTACCCTGATGCGCTTTTTAAAATCCGATAAAAACCCCTTTGGCCCTGAACTCCTGGCGATTGCCCGCAGTAAAGGCGTCGCTTCTTCTGCTTTTGACACCGCCTGGAAGCAGTTAGCAAAAACCCAAAACAAAGCCTTTGGTAACGCCCAACAACAGTTTTTAGAAATAGATAAAAAAGACACCGCTGCCGCTTTTTTCGATCGGGCCAATATTTCTTCTAGCGCGCGCAAGAACCCGGAGCTGTTTGATTTGGTGCTCGGTACCAGCAATCAATTTGACAGCCTCGCTGAAGGCATGGCAGACCGTCTCGCTGCTCTCCAAAAAAAAGCAGGGCGATCGTTTAGCGCCAAAGAAATTGGGGTGGCGCTTTCCAATGACAAATTATCGCGCATCTCTTCACTGTTTAAAAGCTCCCCCGATGCCTGGGACGGTGTTACCGCTCGCTTTAAGGCAGAGCGCGCTATTTTTCAATAACGCAGTCAAAAACACACGCTGATCGCCGGTTAGCTCATCACATGAGCAATGGTTTGCCATTCACTGCGGCGGTTTTGAAACTCCACAATCGGCATATCCAATAGATGAGAGCTTTGATTACTGCGGCGATAGACAAAGTGCACCGACGAAATATACGGCTCTACAATGTGGGTTTTATCGTTGGGGGTTACCACCAGTAATTGCAGATGCAATTGTTTACACAAATCCATCAGGTACGTGGCTTTTTCGTCATCCTGATTTGAAAAGGATTCATCAACGGCAATAAAGCGGAAGGACTGGGTGGGGTCGACCCGCTGCTCTGACTCAGCAATTCCAAATTGGTAGGCAATGGCAGAGCCCAGAATCGTATAGGTTAGCTGGGCTTTTTCGCCGCCAGAAAGCTCACCCATGCTGCGGTAAACCTTCATGGGTTTTTGAGACTCTCGGAAAAACTCTTCAGCATAGTATTCATTCCAGCGGCGTACATCCGTGACTTGTTTCTTCCAGTGCTCTTCGTTATCGAGTTTTTCGATCAGGCTGCGAATAGCCTCAAAGCTGGACTTGAGATTTTCGATATCATAAATGCCTTCATTTTCTGAAACGGGAACCCAGGCATCAAGCATCTCTTTAAAGGTTAAAATCGAGGGCGAAGTCGATTTGATCGACTGCAGCTGAATATAGGTGAGCGGTAGGTTGCGGAAGTTGATTTTATGCAAAGACGCATTGAGTTCTTCGATGGTCTTAAGCATTTTTTGTTCCCGCTGATAAAAGCTCTCTCTAAAGTCCGCCATTTTTTGAATCATGTGGGTAGTCAAATAGCGTTCAAACTCGCGGGTGTACGAAGGAAGGTCATCTTCTTTGAGTTGCTTGTAAAAGTTGAGGTAGTCCTCAATATAGGCAATATCTTCAGGGAGCTTATAAGTTTCAGAGGCCCAATCAGGAAAGCGGGTTAACAATTCCTTATCGGGGCGCTTAAAGGTCATCATGGCCCGCTCTAGCTGGCGACGACTGGCTTCTAAGCGCTGGTTAAAGCCCTGAATACGGCGATCGATCTCCTCTTTGAGGGCGCGAGAAAGCAAGGCCACATTGTCTAAACGCAGGGCCTGCAAATTCTCAGCAAAGCGCTTTTCAAAATCCTGCTGCAGGCTTTCGATCTGTTCTGTGCTGAGGTCTTCACCCTCTAGGCGAGCGTGTTTAAGTAATTGTTGCGCTTCTTCGAGCTGACTGCGATAGTCTTCAATACCCGTGAGTAACTCCTGCTCACGACGCACATAACCCATGCGCTCCTGATCCAGGGTTTGAATTTGCTCACTGAAGCTGTCCACCTGGGTTTGCAAATGCTGCAAATCGCCCCCATTGCTTTCAAGGTTCAATTGCTGCTGGTAAAGCGACTCTAAACGATCCGCAATGCTTTCCCAGTCAATCACTTCGTACTGGGTAACTTCTTCAAACTTAGCAATATTGCGCAAATGCCAGTCTTGCTGGTCCTGTTGTTCTTGCAGCTCTTTTTGCGCTTTCAGGCAGGTTTCTACGAGGGCTTGCTCGCGGTGAATATCGGCCACAATATGATCGACTTTGCCGGTATTGCTCCAGCCTAAGACATACTGGCTGCGACCATGGCCCTTGCCACTATCATCTTTTTCATGACGAGAAGCGGCCTTAATCAGGCCTTCGCGGGTAATCGCCTTGCGGTAGGTTCCAAACTCGCCCAGGGTATCGGCACACAAAAAGTCGTAGGTGCTCAACACCTGATCTTTGACCCAGGCACTGTACTGAGACTCCGGGTGAAACATCAGTTTGTTCACTAGCGATTTGGGGGGCGCAAAGACCCGACCCTCGGAGAGATAATTATCGGGGACCTTATGGTACACCAGACGAGTACCCAGATTCACACGGTTCACATAGCTATTGACTTCAGAATAATAGCTTTCGGGAACAATCAAACGCAGAGCAAAGCCTCTCATTAGCTTTTCAATGACAGACTCCCACTCATGGGCTTCAGACTTCACCTGAATCAGCTCGGCAATAAAGGGCAGCTGCGCAGGGCCAATACCCAGGTGACGGGCAATTTCTTCGCGCACTTCCGCCACGCGGCCAGTAATATTGTTCTTTTGTTGACTGAGCTGCTGAATTTCGTTTTGGCGCAACTTGATATTACCAATATGCGCTTCCATGTCGCGCTGGCTCTGAAAGCCTTTTTGGGCGAGTTCTCGGCGCAGGTTTTGAATATCGCTATTGCGCTCCTGGCCACGGCGCAGGTTTTTTTGAAAGATGCTTTCGTCAGGGCTTTCTTTAAGATCAAGAGCTCTGGCTAAGACGTTATAACGGTTTAAGGCTTCCTGGCGCTGCTTTTTCTGGGTTTCTAATTGCTCAATTTGACGGGTGAGCAACACCAGCTCCTGTCCGGTTTCATTGCTCTGCATGGCCCGAGAAAAGCTCTCTTTATCATCGCGCAGATGCTCAATTTTTTCGTTCAGCTGGTCGGTTTGCTGACGCACGGCTTCCACAGCCACCCGAGACTTGTCGATGTGCTGCTGCAACTCCTGGCTGCGGCGGGTGGCAAAGTACAGATCGGCAATTTGGCGATCTCTGCGCCAGTTAATCAAAGACACCTCAAGCACAGACACCGTCTCCGCCAGTTCTTTGACCGGCTGCAGCATTTCCAGCTGTTTTTCGGCTTTGTCCATGGCATTTTTTGCACCCAGGAGCAGTTTATAAGTGCCCTTAAGATTGGCAAAAATATCCTTGGTATCACCGGCTTCTAGCATATTGTCACGAATAAACACGTTTAAGTCACCCAGGACCTTAATACCCACCGTTTGGTTAAAGAGCGTCAATGCCTTGGGGGAGCGCATGCCAAACACGCGCATCATGCGCCGTGAATACTTACTGGCGGCATCAAAGAACTCAATGGTGTCCTTTATTTCTTTGGGCGGATACTTTTGCTTCAGGTCGCGCTTCCACTGCCCCCGGGGATCAAAAGGCGTGAAGTCTTCGCTAATGGTCAAAGGTTCATAGGCGATGACCCAGGAGCGCTTGAGATCCTGGTTACCAAACCAACGGCACTGGGCCAGGGTGACATGCTGACCTTTGGAATTACCAAAACAGGCCAGGAGTACAGAATAGGTATTATTTTTGTCTTTGCGCAGCTTTTGGGCGGTGGCGTAGGTGCGTCCGGCTTCTTGAATATTACCGTAATGTCCCATCACATAAGACTCTTCGGAGCGCTCGGTCTTTTTTTCGGCACCCGAGGATTGGTTATAAAAGCGGTACTTGCTTTCGGGCACCAACAGGGTCAGCATGGCATCAATGAGCGTGGTTTTACCCGAACCATTGGCCCCGGTGAGTAGCGAAGAGCGACCTTCGGGCTTAATGGTGTAAATTTGACCATCAAAAGTGCCCCAGTTAAAGAGCTCCATATATTGCAGACGATACCCCGGCGGGATCGGTAATTCTTCTGAGAGGTCTAGAGAAGCGGCTTCAGGTTTAATTTCTAACTCAGTGCTCGACATGGCGCTCTAAAGTCCTCCGAATATCTTCTAAAACATCGCCACCCACTTTGGCTTTTAAAATGCGGCGAATTTCGTACAGGCGGTCTTCGGGCTGAGGAACATCGTTGATCAATTTTAAAAAGCCAAGATCCATCACCTGACGAATATAACGATCCAATTGCTTGAGTAGCTTCACCTTATTGGCGCTTTCTCGAAAAAACAGCCCCAGCTCATCACGAATTTTTTGGTGACTCACAAAGCAGGCCGGCGACGTGGTGTCTTGCAGTTCATAGTCTTCCAGCACCTCTCGCAAGAGTACCAACAAGAGCGTGACCTCGTAAGAGAGGCTGGTACGCTTCACCAGACCCACGGTGCGCCCGGTGTCGTCCAGTTCAATTTGCTTTAAGAAGGCAAAACCTTCACGCTGATCAATAATCACTTCTAAACCAATGCGGGCAAAATAATCCATGACAGGAATGCGATGTTCCAGCAGGCTCTCCCAGATTTTTTCATTTTCGTAAATCTCCGAGCTAAGCAGGCGTACAATCACCGTGGCATAAGGCTCTACCGACTGTTCCTGAGGAGATAGCTCCGGCGCCTGGGTTTCTTCAAAGGATTGCTCATACACATGATCGGCAATCTCTTCTGGAGGAGGCGCGTTTTTCCAGAGCGGTACAATATTGTTGGGGGGCTCTGCATTGGCGTCAGAAGTCTCTGACCGATTCGAATAGTTGTTCATGGCTAACATTTCGTTCATGGTTTATGGAACCTCACTTCGGGCATACGTAGCGCCCGCTTATTCTCGTAGTCAAAAGGAATGAGCATGGTGTTTTTTTCGTTAACGCCCTCGCGTCTCGCGGACATGTGCAGATAAGCAAAAACTTCGGGTAACCCCTGTTGTACAGGATGATTGCGCACCAGCTCCGTCAGGCTTACCCCCGGATTTTCGTCCAGCATGCGCTCCACACGCTCCCGCAGCTGATCTTTGTCGACATAGAAGGCGTTAAACAAATAGTCCAACACCTCAGGAGACTCTTCGTAATCATCAGGCTCTAACTCGGGCTGTTCAAGGTCTATAAATTCTTGCGGCTCAAGGGACAAACGGCGCTCCATGGGCAGAAAGATGTGGGGACGCAAATCGATTTCAAAAAAGGTTTCGTCACTAAACTCTCGGTCTGCAAGGCGCACCGCCAACTCTTTAATCCGCGAAAAGGTTTCTTTCATTTTGCGGGACTCGTGGGGGTCTTTGTCTATAATGATGCGGCTTAAACGCTCCGCCATACGGTCGTTGCTTTCCAGTACTTTTTGGGCCGCCTGGTGAAGGTACGTACGCAGGTGTTTCAGAAACGCATCCTGATGATCAATGGATCGGTCATCCAGCAAACCAAAGACCTTTTCGGTCAACTGCTGCAACTCTTCCTGGCCCGAGGTCACCAGTAGAAAATCCCAGAAAGCATAAAAACTTTTACCCTGATCGGTAGACTTTAAGGCATCTAAGAGCGTCAAAGGCATAGCGCAAAATCTGCCCCTTGCCGCCTCTGAGCTCCATATGGCGATGATAAATATCCCGCGTGAGCTCTCTAAAATTGCCCTCGACTTCTCTAAAATCAGACAGCAATTGTTGGGCGAGGCGATTCACCTCTTGAAAGCGAGATTTAATCTGATAATCATCAAAGGTACGCACCTCTTGATTCTGCTGAATCCGCGCCATTTCTTGTTCGATTTTTGCTTTTTTAAGGGCCAGTTCATGTAAGCGTGTATCGGGGTTGGCGTTGGTGTTTTCCACCAGGTCTCGCAAGCGGTTAATAATATCCTTCATGCGAGACTCAGTGCCCACAAACTCCCGCTTTTTAAGGGTGTCGAGCCACTGTAAAGCCTTTTCACTTTCGGGGGTCAGCTCATAAAGCACAGTGCCTTCAAGATCAAGATCGTTACGCAAATAGCCATGATCCGTCCAGCGCTTAATCAATTGCTTGGCTTTGGCCTCAAAATAAGAAAGCTGCGTGTTTTCATCGCTATCGCTCACCTCTAGAAAATCAATGTCTTCTAAGAAGTTGGCCAGACGCTCGATGAGATCAGACTCAGAAAGGACCAGAACGTTGTCTTCGCGAGATAAACCGCTAAAAAACGCCAAAATTAAAGGGGCGTGGTCACTTCTGAAAAGGCGAATCGTTTCAGAAGTCTGAAACAACTCACAAATTTCACTGTAATGCATATCTACCGCAAATTATCAAAATTAAACAAACACAAAATCATTGGGTCTTTATCGTTGGAACTTACAAGGTTAAGCCCAGTTTAGCTTACAGGAAGATCTCCTGTCCAAGACATCGATCACAAAATGATACAGGCAAGCCTATATTATACAGCAAAATACATTTAATACTCAATAGGATGTAGGCGAGGAAAAGAGAAAAGTGCAGTGACCCGGGCGCGAGACGCAGCCTTAAAACTTCCAGCTTTTCTCGATTTTAACTTCGCCTTTAACAATACTGCCGACAACGCCTAAAACCTTCTTGGTGGCCCTGGGATCCAGACCAATATCTTCGATAATATTGTCAAGGGTCTCAGAAGCACTTAATTTATCAGGGCCCTTAGGAGCCGGCTCAAAACGGACCGTATTGCTTTCAAAGTCAGCTTTTTCAGGGCCTGTCAGCGGAAATTTCAAATCCAGCGAAGGCTTTAAATCTTCAAGACTCCAGTTACCCAGGCTTTCAAGGCCTATATCTGCTGCCTCACCAGGAGTGGCTGTGGAGTCTGTGGTCGCTGTATTGAGAGGTAAAGATGATGCTGGGTCCGTGGGGTTGGCCTTGCCATGACGTTCCTGAAAATAATTGGGATTAACGGCAGAAGGGTTGCTCTGAGGACCGATAGCGTTCATAAGGTGTGCTCCGCTGACTTTTTTACTATCATACCGAGATTCGGAAAGCGCCGTCAAGCCGAGACTACAAGCGCCTTAGCAAAACCTCATTCGGTATCTGAAACCGCCAGCACCATCAAGCAAAAGCCCCCCAATAACAATGCCGCTTGATCGGGGTTGAGAGCGTACGCCAAGCGCCTGGGCAATCGCGCCAGACGGGCTTTTAAGGTCGGTGCCGGGCGATCAATCGCATACGCTGTATACTGCGCGTCGAGCACACGATATCCCGTTTCTTGCAGGGCGGTTAAGGCGAGATCGCGAGTGAAATAGTGAAGATGTCCCACTTCCTGACGCCACCTGAGTGGCAGTCCCCGCCATACCGCCTGGGCCGATAAGTCCAGCGGAATATGAAAAATCACATAATGAGAACGATGGTGAAGCCCCCGCAAAAAAGCAAAATAGTCTTCAACATGTTCAAAAACATCCAGAGCCAAAAGTATGTCATAGAGCCCGTGCGCTAAACCGTCCACACCCCTTGAAGCAGAATCGGTCAAAAAATCACCCTGTTCAAAAGAGAGCGTGGCATTGGCGCGCGTTTGCGCAAGAGCTATCGCCTGAGGCGAAATATCCCACCCCTTTAAAGTTGCCTCAGGATACACTTTTTGCAATTGTCCAAGCACCTCACCCGCTCCACATCCCACCTCACAAAAGGAGGTCGGTTGAAGCTGGTTTTTCTTCAGCATCTTCAGAATATGGTCTGCTTTCCACGGCGAATCTTCGACGTGCCAGGAGGGGTTATCTTGCATATAACGACCATCGGTATAACGGTTATGTAACATACCTTTTAGTCTAACAGAAAGTTCGCTCTTACCCTCTGGACACCCCCATGCAAAACCCTTCACAATGAGCCATATGCAAAAAACATGGGATGCTATTATTATTGGCGCAGGGGCAGCAGGGCTTTTTTGTGCCGCTCAGGCAGGGCAACGAGGCAAAAAAGTGCTGCTTTTAGAGCATATGCCTCAACCGGGAAAAAAGATCCTCATCTCAGGCGGAGGACGCTGTAATTTTACAAACATGTACGCAGCTCCTGAAAATTACATTTCAGAAAACCCCCACTTTTGTAAATCTGCGTTAGCTCGATACACGCCCTGGGACTTTATCGACCTGGTCTTACAGTATAATATTCCCTACCACGAGAAAAAACTGGGGCAGCTCTTCTGCGATCGCAGCGCCCAGGACATTGTCGATCTGCTCTTGCAAGAATGCCAACAATCCGGTGTTAAAATCATTACCGGCATCAAAGCCGAAGACGTTAGCCACGATGAGTCGGGCTTCAACGTCCACACCCCCGGACAGATTTTTCACGGGAAAAAACTCGTACTTGCAAGCGGCGGTTTGTCGATTCCCAAAATAGGAGCCACCAGCTTTGGATACCGTATTCTAAAAAAGTTTGGCCATCCACTGGTACAAACCCGCCCCGCGCTGGTGCCCTTTACCGCCGGTACAGAGGACAAAGCCTTGCTCGCGCTGCGGGGGATTGCGATAGATAGCGAAATCCGCTGCGGAAACCACAGCTTTCGCGAAAACCTCTTATTCACCCACTTTGGACTCAGTGGTCCAGCCATTTTACAAATTTCTTCTTACTGGCAGGAAGGCAGCGCCATTGCGGTGAACTTTTTGCCAGAAACGAGCCAGTATGAGCAAGTGTTCAACCCCAAAGTTAACGAAGAGAGCACCCTTTACCAACGCTTAAAACACGTTTTTCCTAAACGTTTTGCACAGCACTGGAAGGAGCACTATACCGATCTACAGCAAGCGCTGACCACATGGGAGTTTACGCCATCAGGAACCTCTGGCTATGCAAAAGCCGAAGTCACGGCAGGAGGCGCTGACACCAACCTCTTCTCTTCGCAAACCATGGCGTCAAAAAACGTGAAAGATCTTTATTGCATAGGGGAGCTGATGGACGTCACAGGGTGGCTTGGCGGCTATAACTTTCAATGGGCGTGGGCTTCGGCTTTTGCTTGTGCACAGGCCCTCTAGATCTTAACCCAAAGCAGGGGGAGCATGTTAAGATAAGAATACACAAAATGTGTTTAAAGACGTCGTTATATCAGAATGTAAATGTAAATATAAATGTGAGCTGTTCGGCAATTTTGGGGACGGAATCAAGGGAGATTTAGGATTATGCACCGCGAAGATCATCAGTCATCTGAGGATAATAATGAGAATGAACGCTACTCAGAACGTTCAAACCATTCACCATATTACAAGCGCCCTTACCATAGTGGCGGTCGCTCAGGAGAATACAACCCTGGCAGAGACAGAGATTACAACCGAGATGACCCACGGGACGGATACAGACCCGGCAGCGGGGGTGAATATAACCGAGACAGAAATTACAACCGAGATGACCAACGGGGCGGATATCGACCCGGCGGCGGGGGCGGATATAACCGAGACAGAGATTACAACCGAGACGATCAGCGGGGCGGATATCGACCCGGCGGCGGGGGCGGCTATAACCGAGACAGAGATTACAACCGAGACGATCAGCGGGGCGGATATCGACCCGGCGGCGGAGGCGGATATAACCGAGACAGAGATTATAGCCGAGATGACCAACGGGGCGGATATCGACCTGGCGGCGGGGGCGGATATAACCGAGACAGAGATTACAACCGAGATGACCAACGGGGCGGATATCGACCTGGCGGCGGGGGCGGATATAACCGAGACAGAGATTACAACCGAGACGACCAGCGGGGCGGATATCGACCTGGCGGCGGGGGCGGATATAACCGAGACAGAGATTACAACAGAGACGACCAACGAGGCGGATATCGACCCGGCGGCGGAGGCGGATATCGCCCCAGCGGAGGAAACCAACGCAGTGGATATCAGCGTGATGATCGCGGTGAGCGAGGTGCACGAGGTGAGCAACGACAAGAAAGCTATAGCCCCCGCCCTCGGCCCAAAGCAATTTTCATCGAAGACTCTCAGTTTTTGCTGCCCGATCATGATCTGAACCAGGAATTTCAGCGGGCCATTGGCATGGCAAAAGGAACAATTAGCGAAGTCGATGCCCGAAAAAAGCGAGGCACCATTGAAATTGACGGTCATGCTTACAAATTTGAAGATGAGCGCAAGCGCGACTATCAACGCAAATATCCCATTGAGAAGTTTTTAGACCGCGAAATTCAGTTTGCGTTCTGGCCCACCTACTCACAAAAAGCGGCCCAGTATCGCAAAATTGACGAGTCTCCCACCATCAAAATAGCCAATTTGCGGCGCACGCTCCCCGATCCAAATTTTGTTGAGATTATTGGTGAAGTGATGATGGTAGAAGAGCAACTCTTTGTCTTAAGCATTTTTTCAAAATCGCAAAAGAAAAAGTATCTCGTCACCATCATGGGCAGCATGATTGCAGACACTGGCGATCTGATTCAAATGTTTGGAAAACTCAAAGATGGCGGCATTCACTATAGCAGTCATCGCGTTATTCCCGTCGGGGAAGATGCAGTAGCAGCAAAGGCAGCCAAAGCAGCGGAAGCTGACAGCGCGGTGGAAACCGGCGCTTAAGAAGCGCTGAACCCTTACCGCACTACAGAAGGTCTATTCGGGAAGTTGAGAAACGCCCGTATCGACCTTCTGCTCGATGGCTTCCAGCATAGATTCTGAGCCGGGCCAAAATGCATTTTGCTGATCCAAAAGCCGTGTGGCTCCAATGAGTAACTTATGTACCGGCGTATCTTTTAAAGACTGAGCCGGAGGCGTTTGCCATTCCCGCTCAAAAAACATCCCCTTACCAATAGAAATCAGTGCGTAGAATGCTTCTTCACCGGTTTGGTTTTGGTACTCTGCGTGTAAGATATCACCATGACTCAAATACAAAAAGCCGGATTGACCATTTTCTTGATCTTTGACCTGTATACGGTTCCGCTCGCCGGACATGAGCGAGAGCTGAATAAAGTCAAAAACATTAATATTGTCGACATAGCCCTCAAGGCCCGTATTTCCAATTTCTCCCAGTAAAATTTCAACTTGCTTTAGCTTAATGGGCTTGGTGAGATAGCGCAGTACTTTATTTTGGCGGGCTGTTTGTTCAATTTCTTTTGAGTGAAAAGCGGTCATCATAATCACCGGTAACGGAATGCGATGCTCTTTTAACCAGAACAAGAACTCCACCCCGCTCATGCCGGGCATGCTGACATCGGTAATAATCAGATCCAGTGGCAAGGGCTCGTCGGTGTTTTTATGGTTCTCAAGATAAGCCACGGCATCCACAGCAGAAGCCATCTCAATGACTTCGTAACCTTGTTGCGTCAGGCTTTTATTCAGTAAAATCCGAATAATCATATCGTCATCGACCACCATAATGCGGCGAATTTTATCGATATTTTTTAAGTAGGGATTGTCCACCTGCAACTCTTGCTCACTATTTTCGTCACTCTGCTTGGCCGACTCCATGATCAAACTTTGAAAAGGCGTCTCAATATTGTGGGGCAATAAGGCGTCATAGGTCTGCTCGGTAAAGGCACCATTTTTAATTTTTAATAGCGCATAAAAAGCCGCGTCCCCGTTAAGTAATGGCGTATCGGCTCCCTTTTCTGTGATCGAAGCGTGCACAAGCTCGCCGTTAAATAAGAGCAAGACGCCGGTACTGCCCGTGGTTTTGTCCTGAATCAGGACTTTGCGATTGACTTTATCCATGAGCATGACCTGCAGGAGATGCCCGAGATCGACCTGGCGCACTTTGCCCGATAAGCCAGTTTTAATACGTTCTGACAGCTGCTGACGCACATCGATCAGATTGAGGGGCTTACGAAAAACCTCCATGACCCCCGCCTGGTCCGCCATGGGCTTAATGGCTTCCACAGGCATGGCCGTCATCATAATACTTTGGGTGCGCGGCGCATATTTTTTGGCCCACATAATCAGCTCAATCCCCGAAATAAAGGGCATATTCATATCCGTGAGCAAAATATCGTAATGCTCCTGACGCAAGAGGCGAGAAGCCTTTAAGGGATTGTCAGAAAACACCGTGTCAATCCCATCCTGGGCAAGCATGCGTTTCAGCATCTCTCCGAGATCGCGATCGTCGTCCACCACTAAGACTCTTGCTTTGCGCGCCATAATGGTTAACGTACCTGATCAAACAAGCGGCACAGGCTTGCCGCAAGGGCATACCGCGTGATGGGCAGCTCGGGACGAAAGGTGTGGTCAGCGTAGAGCGTCATGAGCTCTTGATTGAGCACTTGCTGAATCTGTGCATGGTGAGGAGCGCGCTGCGGAAGATCGACGCTGAGGGCACTAATCCGCTCAGCGGGCGGTGCTAAGCTCCCTTTTTTCTGGGTGTAAGCGCGCATCAACTCACTCAGAGCATAGGCCAGATCTTCACGGTTGGCGATAACGTTGCCACGAAAATCACCGGCCCAATCAGAGACAAGGCCTCTGTAGCTCACCAGCTCAGTCACGTCTTTGCGCGCCCAGTGGCTTTCTCGCAGCATGACCGGAGGGAATGCCTCATCGGGAAAGGCCAGGGAGATTCCCTGCTGACGAAACAGTGCTTTTTGTGCTTTTAAAAGCGTACTCGCCAGCTCATAGCGGGTCATGGGACGATCTCCACGGAAGGTGTGGTCTGAAAACCCACTCATCACCTTATATTTATCGACAACTTCCACGGTGCAGTCATAGCACCAATGGGACCGGCTAAGATCCACCAAATGCTCGCTGGGGGTGTGGACACTCGTGTCTGGGTTCATTGTTTGGGCTTGCACGGGGAGCAAGAGTAAGCCTGAAGTTATAATGACACTCAGCAAAAAAGTTCGTTTCATAAGATTCTCCTTTGAAGGGCCTGCGTAATTTGTTCATCAAGGGCGTCGGCAGTTCCGGTATTGTCGATCACCACATCTGCGCGTTCGCGTTTTTTATCGATGGGCCACTGGGCATTGAGTCGCTCAGTGGCTTCCAATACAGAGAGATTGTTTCTTGACACCAGACGCTCTAGCTGTTGTTCTGGACGGCAATAAACCACCCAGACTTCATCTACCCAGTGTACAAGATCTGATTCATACAACAAAGGCACCATTAAAAACACGGGTTGTGTATTTCCTGCCTGTTCAAGGGCATTCAGTCGCGCTTTCATGGCCAATCGAACGTGAGGGTGAACCGATTGATTGAGTTTCGCCAGCTGCGCTGAATCAGAAAAAACGCGCGAACCCAACTTTTGCCGGTCAATCGCTCCGTGGGCGTCTAAAATATCAGGGCCAAAATAAGCGAGCACGTCGGCATAGGCAGAACCGTCCTGGCGGAGGCACGCATGGGCCAGTGCATCAGCGTCAATGACGACCGCATGTTGCGCTTCTAAGAGGCGCCCTACGGTGCTTTTGCCACTGGCAATTCCGCCAGTCAGACCGATGATCTGCATTACCAAAGACGCACCTGAATTCCTCTTTCCACGTGGACTTTGACGCCGTCTTCTTGCAAGAGCTCTTTAATGGTATTTTCTTCGAGCAAATGATCCGCTTTTTTAAGCACGGGATCCAGCTGCTTCAATGTCTTTTGAGCGCCCTCTAAAACAGGACTTAACTGATCTAAGATGATCGGTAAACGGTCGAGGGTTTTGGGGGCTTTTTGTAAGAGTGGTGGCAGGTCCCGCAGGGTGGCGTTGAGGTTGGGTACCAGATCCGGGTTTTGGTTGAGCGTATCGGTAAAGCGCGCAGCATTTCCCGAAATACGGTCAATATCCGAAGCCAGTTTGCTGGCGTTATCGCGGAAAGGGCCAGTGATTTTTTGCACATCGTAGGTCAGACTATTAAAGTTGCGGGTGAGTTCTGGCACATCGCTTTTTAAGGTCAGGGCGGTGGCGTCAAGATTGTGAATCAAACGGTTAAGGGTAGGACCATTGCTCACCAACAATTGATTAGCACGGCCTGAAAAACCGTCTAAATTATCGACAATGCGCACCACACTGTCTTTTTTATCGGAAAGCGTGGACATCAAGCACAGACGTACCACTGATAAGCTTACCGAGATCTTCGCCGCGCCCTTTAAGACCCACAGCAATGGTATGAATCAGCGTATTAAGGTCTTCAGGATCCAATTGCGTGAGCACCGGCGATAAATGATCCAGCACCTCATCAAGATCCACAGGGGTGTGGGTGTCCATAATCTCGTCACCGTCTTGCATAGGAGGCAGAGACTCGGAGCCTTTATTAATGGCAATGTATTTTTCACCCAACAGGCTTTTGGCACGAATCACTGCTCTGGCATCTTTGTGAATAACCACATCAGGGTGAAGGGTTAACGACAAAAGCGCGCGACCGTTGTCTACATCTAGCTTTTGCACATGGCCAATTTCAATACCCGCCATCATAACAGGCGCATCTTTAACGACGCCAATGGCGCTATCAAAGTGGGCGGAAACTTCCAGGCTATCGCCAAATTGAACCTTCCCAATGGTAATGGACATATAAGCAAGCAGGCCCGCTGCGCTTAAAATAAACAGGCCGAGCAAAAATTCTTTGCGATGTTTCATGGTGTGACTCACAAGTTTCAAAGGGTGGGGCTCAGTATAACAATTTTTTGGAAGCGCTGACCAACACACAGCAAGAGGAATTTCCCGTACAATTCAAACAACCCCAAAAAGCAAAGAGATTTTTAACATGTCAAACGCGTTTAACAATCAAGTGGTACTGGTAACCGGCTCCTCCCGAGGCATTGGACGGGCATGTATTGAGCGCTTTGCCGAAGCCGGTGCCCGCGTCGTGATTAATGCCTTACACCATCCCGAAGAAGCGGATAGCCTACTCCAACAACTTCAAGAGCGCTTTCCGGAACAGTCAATGCGGGTCCTGGCCGACGTCACGGACGAGGCACAGGTCAAGCAGCTTTTTGACACCGTCATGGAGCGCTGGGGGCGCTTAGACGTACTGGTGAACAACGCGGGAATTCATCGCGACCATCTGCTGCTGCGCATGTCCCTGGAGCACTTTCAAGAAGTCATTGATGTGAATTTAAAGAGCCTGTTTTTATGCTGCAAACAGGCCAGTCGCATTATGCTCAAACAGAAATCGGGCCGCATCGTCAATATTGCCTCAGTGGTCGGCCGCACAGGCAACGCCGGGCAAAGTAACTATGCCGCCAGCAAAGCAGGCGTTATTGCCTTTACCCAAAGCCTGGCACAGGAGCTGGCCTCTCGCCAGATTGCCGTCAACGCAGTCGCTCCAGGGTTTATTGACTCGGATATGACCCGGCACTTTAACGAAAATCAAAGAGAAAAGTTATTGCAAAAAATTCCCCAGGGACGTTTTGGGCAATGTGAAGAGGTCGCAGAAGTGGTATTATTTTTATCATCTGATCGTTGTCGCTACGTTACAGGGCAAACCCTTAACGTGGATGGCGGAATGGTAATGATGTAAAGGAATTAAACCATGACCAAAGAAGAAATTTTAGCAAAAGTCAAAGCCCTGGTATCAGAACAGCTGGGTGTCTCCGAAGACAAAGTCGTTCCCAGCGCCCACTATATCAATGATTTAGGTGCCGACTCCCTCGGTAGTGTTGAGCTATTTATGTCGATCGAAGAAGCCTTTGACCTTGATATTCCAGACGAAGAAGCAGAAAAACTGCGCACCGTGGGAGAAACCCTCGTTTATATTGAAGATCATTTAGATGGCTAAAGCTGAAGCGACCCATAAGCGCAGCGCCAACCTTCACCGCGTTGTGGTTACGGGCATGGGCGTCGTCTCTTCTTTAGGCCATAGCGTCGAGACCTTTTGGCACAACCTCAGCGCCGGTCAAAGTGGTATTTCACCCATTGTGGGTTGGGATACCGCAGACTACATGACCACTATTGCCGGGCAGGTTCATGACTTTACTTTAACGGCGTCCATTAACCCCCGAGATGCGCGACGTATGGCTCGCTTTACCCAATTTGCCGTCACAGCGGCAGCATCCGCGATGGCCCATGCAGGCATTGATCCCCATGCGCTTGAAGACCCCTTTCGCCTTGGGGTCACTCTCGGCTGCGGCATTGGTGGCATTGACGTGGTCGAAGAGCAGCACGCACGCCTACAAGAGAAAGGTCCCCGCAGGGTATCGCCTTTATTTATTCCCATGTTTATTCCCAATATGGCGGCCGGCCAGGTGGCCATTCACCTGAATGCAAAAGGCCCCAGCACCTGTCCCGTGACCGCTTGCGCTTCAGCAGCCCACGCCATTGGCGACGCTTTTCGGGTTTTACAGCGTGGCGAAGCCGACTTTATGATTACCGGAGGAACAGAAGCAGCGATTTCACCCCTGAGTATTGCCGGCTTTATTTCTGCAAAGACCTTGTCCAAACGCAATGACGACCCCGAAGCAGCCTCTAGACCTTTTGACCGCGAAAGAGACGGTTTTGTAATGGGAGAAGGCGCAGGGGTTTTGGTTCTCGAAACCCTGGCGTCTGCCCTGGCCCGGGGAGCCACCATTTACGCGGAAGTTAAAGGCTACGGCATGAGCAATGATGCCCACCATATCACGGCGCCCGACCCTGAGGGCAAGGGCTTGATCAAAGCCATGTCTCAGGCTTTGATTGATGCTGAATACCCTGAAACCGCCGTGGGATATATTAACGCCCATGGCACATCTACCCCTTTAAATGACGTCACCGAAACCCGTGCCATCAAACAGCTCTTTGGCGATCATGCCTACGCTTTAAAAATCTCTTCTACCAAATCCATGACCGGTCACCTGCTGGGTGCCGCGGGAGGCATTGAAGCCATTGCCACCGTGATGGGGACTTTACACCCAACACCTGCATCCCACCCGAAACCTGCACTACCCTGACCCGGACTGCGACTTAGACTATATTCCCCATCAGGCCATTGACTGGAGTTTCGAAGTCGGAATGAGTAATAGCATGGGTTTTGGTGGGCACAATGCCTCACTGATTTTTGCCAAATACGCTGACTAATTTAAAGGAGCTTTTTATCATGTCTCATGCACAGCTCGATCCCCCAAAGCATCACCCTGATGTACGGCACCGCCTGGAAAGAAGAAGACACAGCAGCCTACACGCAACAGGCCATTCGCTGTGGTTTTCGTGCCATAGACACCGCCAATCAACGCAAGCACTATTATGAGGCCGGCGTGGGAGAGGCCATTCAAGCGTCTATCGGAGCCGGCATCTGTCAGCGAGAAGATCTTTTTTTACAAAGTAAATACACCTATCAGGCGGGCCAGGATCATCGCTTGCCCTACGATCCTGCCGCTGATTTTCCCACCCAGGTGGAGCAATCTTTTGCCCAATCTCTGATTCACCTCAACACCGATTATCTCGATAGCTATGTACTTCATGGCCCCCTACATCAGGGGGTATTTGGCCCTGAGGATCAGCAGGTTTGGCAAGCCATGGAAGACCTGAAGCAGGCACAGAAAACCCGCTTCTTAGGGGTTTCAAACGTGACCGCTGAACAGCTCAAAACACTGCTAGAGACAGCACGTATTCCGCCCACTTTTGTACAAAACCGCTGTTATGCCAGCACCGGCTGGGATCATGAAGTGCGGGCCATTTGTCAGCAAGCAAAGATTCGTTACCAGGGTTTTTCGCTATTGACCGCCAATCGTCAAATTCTGTCTCACCCCGATTTTTTAACCCTGACCATCAACACCGGCTGCACCGGTTCACAATTGATCTTTGCCTTTGCCAGGCATTTGAATATGCTGCCCCTGATTGGCAGTACCCAGATCAAGCATCTGCAAGAAGACCAGGCCGCCATGGGCCTGCGCCTGCTTCCTGAACACGTGGCGCTTCTAGAGCGCATTGCACTTTAAACACCACCCGAAACACCACCCGCGCATAAAAAAGGATCATCGACCATGACACAACCCAAACCACTCTGTGGCGTCATTGAAGGCTTTTTCGGACTCCCCTGGAGCTTTGAAGATCGAAAAGCCTATGCCTCATTTTTGGCCGAAGCACATTATGACTTCTATCTGTATGCCCCCAAAAAAGATCCCCATTTACGCCGCCAATGGCAAACCCCCTGGCCCACAAAAGAACGCCACAAGATGGATCAACTCCGCAATCACTACGCCGATCATGGCGTGCGTTTTGGTTTTGGCCTGAGCCCTTTTGAACTGTATCGGGAACCCTGGACCGTCGCCCGCAGCGCCCTTCGTCAGAAGCTGCTTGAGCTCAAGCCCTTTGCCCCCGACATGCTGGGACTTTTATTTGATGACATGCGCGGCGATTTGCCCGATCTGGCCCAAAAGCAGGTGGATTTAGCCCACCTCTGTGCTGAAATGCTGCCCGATACCCAGCTTATTCTCTGCCCCACCTATTATAGTTTTGATCCGCTATTAGACGACGTGTTTGGTCAACGCCCTCCCGCTTATCTCGACACCCTCGGCACGCGCTTAGATCCCGTTGTCGACGTTTTTTGGACCGGCCCTGAGGTGTGTTCTCGCACGTACCCCAAAGCTCATTTACAAGAAGTCGAAGAGCGTCTGCGCCGAAAACCCTTTCTCTGGGACAATTACCCGGTGAACGATGGCAAGAAAATTTCGCGTTTTTTACATTTACGCAGCTTTAACCACGACGCCCCCCTGCTGTCTCAGCAGCTTGCGGGCCATGCCGTGAACCCCATGAACCAGCCCCACCTGTCTCAAATTCCGCTGTGGACACTGCCACAAAATTATGGCCAGAAAGATTACGATGCCACCAGCGCACTCCGCTTGAGTGTAGAGCGCCATTGTCCTCCCGCCGTGGCAGAGGCCCTGCTTCAAGATCTTCCACTCCTGCAAGATCAGGGCCTGGACGACATGGGGGAGTCTCAAAAAAAGACCTTACAGGCCAAATATACTGAGTTGGCAAACATATACCGAAGTCCCCACGCCCAGGAAGTCGGCCGACTTTTTAGCTGAGCATTACGCCTTTGATCCCGCCTGTTTAACCGACTAAGGGCGCAGTACTTTACGCAGATTAGAGCAAAAGGGGCTTTAAATTGACGTCCACCACTTCAGCAATCGACAAAAGCGTCTGCTGCAATTGCTCACGGGAAGTATGGGCTGCGATTTTACAGGTAAAAATGAGCGAGCGGCCCCATTGGCCAGCCAGCAAGTCTTCCGGCGAGGGAAAGGTCTTAAACACCAGACCAAAGGCCTCCAAGCGCAATAAAATCAGCTGAGCGCGCACCGACTTCATTTGAATATGATCCAAACAGCGAATATGCACTTCGAGCACATCAAAACCCTGCTCCACCGCCTGGGCCAACTGCCGCTTTTCGATGGGGTTGTAAAAGGGAACCAGGGGCTTGCCCTCCTGGCGCACGTGAATTTCTTCATCACCTATCACGGGGGCCTGAAAAAGATCTTTGCCCAGCGTATACGACCAGACGCATTTTTTTTCAGGCGTTAACTCCACCAGCTTGCTGTGATTGAAATAGGTAATGACCGTATTGCCATTGCTTAAGCGCTCTACGTGGGTGGGGTTTAAGCGGTTGCTCTTGGCGTGGCCAATATATTCCCAGACGACCTGCTTTTCAGCATTGACTTCTAACACCCGATGGTGATGGGTGTCGGCAATCAGGGTGTTTTGATTGGGTAAACGGGTGGCGAACATGGGCGAAAATAGGCCCTGCTTATAACACCACACCACTTTTTTATCCCGCGTCACTTCCACCACATGGTTCAGAAACGCGTCCACGAACAAAAGATTACCGTTTTCAAGGTACTCAGCATAATGTGGGGTCGAAACCCATTTGGGATCGTTAAACTGCCACTGAATGCGTTGCTCCCCATCCGGTGTCAAAACACACTCTACCAGACGGCGATTGCGCTGGTCTGCAATTAAAAAGGTGTCGTCTTTGATCTGAATCGAGCGCGGCCAGGAGAAGCCGTCATGGTCGGGGCCTGTTAACGTGCGGTATAAGGTCTTATCGGCAAGTCCCACTTCAAGTATGCGATTGTGATGGGTATCGGCAATCCACACACTTTGGCGCTGTTGCTTTTGGCTCATGCAATAAGCGGGCTTGGCCAGCGATTGCCCCATGTCAAAGCCATAGTGCCACGTAATTTTACCCTTGCGATTCACTTTGACGATACTATTGTTTTTATGATCCAGCATATAAAACGCCCGTTTTTCTAAAACCGTCTGGGCGTCGGTATACACAATCGAAGGGGAGTAACTTTCTTTAACCGGGGTCACACTCTTTTTGAGTAAGGCATCCAGCGGGTTTTCAACCACCCGTTTGCGCGGCACCTGAAAACCCGCTTTGGGAAGCGATGCGCTGGCCTTCGGGGGAAGGGCCGTTTGCCGAGCAGCGATCACAGGCGGCGAAGGACGAGGCGGAGCTGCTGTAGTCGTTACCGCAGGCTTCTCTTCTTGCATTTTTAACTCCCGTAACTCACCGTGCCAGCTCAATTTTTTTTGTAGCGGCATCACTTGAATGGCCCGCTGACCGTTACTAAGAAGCAAATCGCCGGTAGACAAGCGGTGAAAGTAATGGGGCGATGGCAGCTGCATCAACTCAGGAAAATGAGAACGGTTATAAAAAAAGCGGCGGGCAATTAAGCCATCGGCATCCAGGATTATCACTTCCTGGCTACCCTCGTCCAGAATCCAGGTTTCGTCATTGGGGGTGCGGCGGGCAAAACGCAGCGTATGCCAGCCATAGTCTTCAGCGGAATAATGGCCCACCACGTTACCGGCAGCATCTTGCTCGATCACTCCTTTTTGGTGGGTTATCAAATAGGTTTTGTGATGGGTATACTGCACGTCTAAAGGAGCTTCGTCAAGGTCAATAGCCCCCTTAATTTCTTGAGATTCGTTGACGTACAGCACGCGGCGGTGATACGTATCAGCAATCAGATAATGCCAGCGCTGATGCTCAACGAGAGCAGCTATCGCCGCCGGGCGATCAAGACGATGCGCTTCAGAAAGCGTTTCATCCCATTGCCACTGGGTTTTGCCGTGAATGTCCATGCGCCACAACACAGAGCGCACGGGATCTAACATTAAAAACTGTTCTTGTCCCAAACTGATGGCCCGCTGGGGCTCTGCCAGCTGGGCACAGGCAATTTCTCGTTTCACCTGGTGATGAAAGTCTAAGATCAATAATCGGCGACCGTGCGGGTCCGGCACAGGAAAGCACCCAGGGGGTAAGCCGTGATCCTCGCTCAGGGAAGCCACCTGCTGACGGGCCTGCCTTACAGGGCTAGGCACTTCATAGCCGCAGACCGGGCAGTCCCACAGCCCCATTAAGCGCTGATTACACAAGGGGCAATGGTCCGGGGGTGGCCCAGAAGAGTGCTCTGGTACAGGAGGCTCTGTAGCTTCAGGACGGCTTGCGGGAAGCGGAGGTGGAGTAGAATAAGCGACGGGAGCAACAGGGGGTGGCGATAAGGGCTCCGTTTCGAGCAATAATGTCTCATAAGCGGCCTTTGACAATTGGCCCTCCGCGATTAATAAATCCCAGAGTGACGTTTTGGTCAAGGCCAGGGTGGGATTAGACTGCGCAAAAGAGAGGCTCCCCGGAGCCTGAGTGAGGGTTAAGGGAGAAGCATGATGGCGTCCTGTGACGGCATCAAAGTGAAGCAAGGCCGTGGAGACATTCCCCGCAGAATCGGGCGCGGCATGTAAAAGCACCAGTTGTTTGCGCTCCGCATGAAACGCCATCAGATCAATGGGAGCATGCCCGCGGCAGGAGAGTAACTCACCCGGTAAGGGCAAGGGGTCTTCTAAGTCGTCATTGTCTAAGTTTAAGCAGGCCAGTGCGGGGTGAGGCTTGCGCACAATAATCATCAAGCGTGAGCCATCACAACGCATATTGCCCAATTGCCCCAGGCCCAGCTCCCATTTTTCACTCTGCTGTGATCGTGGGTTATAACTCAACAGCGTCCCGTTTTCCTGGCCGTTAAGATAAAGCGTTTGACCATCAAAGACCATGGCAATACTGAGCGAAGAGGGGGCTTTACGCACCGCTATCACATCAATTATTTTTTGCTCAACACCATCAAAAACCTGAACTTCACCCTTGCCGCGATCGGCCAAAAAGATAGGGTGTAGACGTCACCAGAACATCGGTAGGCCCAGCAGAAACAGGGTATTGACTGCTTTCAGGGAACCAAAAATGAGCCTGAGGGCCTTGCCACAGGGCGTTTGCGAAATCGGGATCAAAAACAAAGGCCGGCAGTAGCGGTTCTGGGCTTCCATGCTCTGTTTCTGTTTTTTGATGCACCCACTGTAAGAGCGTTTTGCGTTCACTGGGGGGGTAGGCAATGACTTGTAACGCGTTGCCTGATTCATCGAGCAGGAGATGGTGAGTGGCCCAGCTTTGCCAGTCTCTTTCGCGGTAAAGCATGGGAGGAACCTGAAAGGACAGCTGCTGTTGCTGAAATACAGCTTTGCCCTGACCGCTGATCTGGTGTACATAGCCGATGTGGTGCTGCTGGGCTTTTTCGTAACGGTGTTTGTGAGCTTGAAGAAGATCGACCACGTCAGCTTGCTTTAACACACCCCGGGCAATCGCTTTTTGAAGCAGCTTTAAGTCTTCAGCTTCCAATAAGGACATTCGCTTAGGGGAATCGCACAGTGGGGCCAGCATTAAAATCTGGCTCCGGTGGTTCGTCGAAGTCTTGCTCATCGCTAAAAAGAAAAGGAATAGAAGTCTGGGTTTTTAGACCATAGTCCTGCAGTTTTTCAATCAGGCGATTTTGGCGAATGGATTTATCGAGAATCATCGCCACCAGATCATCGCGTTGGAAGCGCACCGCAAAAGCCATACAGTCTTTGAGTAACTCTTCATGCTCAGGTTTACTCTGACGAAGAGCCTCACTAACAAGGGCTTCAATATTTTCTTCTGTAATTTCTTCCATCATTCCCTGTGGCGCTTTTCCTTTTTGCCGCTATAATGCATTGTGATATGTATTGTACATCAAATAATCCCCCTTTTTCTGCTGTTAAAGATACGCCGCTTTACTATCGGCGTAATCAAGCGTTAAAGCGTATTACAGACATCGCTATCGCCAGCTCAGCGCTCCTACTTATGAGCCCGCTGTTTGGCGCTATTGCACTGGCCATCTTTGTAGAGAAATATCTGCGTCAGCAAGAGGGCTCTATTTTTTACACCCAAACCCGAGTGAGTCAACACGGAGCCATTTTTTTAATGTACAAATTCCGCACGATGGTGGCCAGTGCTGAGCGTCAGAGCGGACCCGTTTGGGCCAGCGAAAGCGACGAACGAACCACCACGGTAGGCCGATGGCTCCGTCGCAGCAGCGTTGACGAGCTTCCCCAATTGTGGAATGTCTTTAAAGGGGAAATGAGTTTTGTAGGCCCGCGTCCAGAACGCCCTTTTTTTGTAGAACAGTTTAGCCATGAAATCCCCCATTACCAGGAACGTCATGCCGTCAAAGCAGGACTTACTGGCTGGGCGCAAATTCACGGATTACGGGGAAACACATCCCTCAAGCACCGGGTGGAGCACGACCTTTACTATATTCAACACTGGTCCCTAACCCTCGACATCCACATTATTCTGCGCTCTTTTATGGTCTTGCTAAAGGACTATGTAAGCCATCGCGCTTATTAGGAGAGCATGGGCTGCTAGGGGTGAATAACCACTTCCTCAGGCAGTGCGTTGTCAGCAGAAACCGGTGCCTGATCACCCGTTTTATGGGTATCCAGAGCCCGCTGTAATATCGCTGAATCATCGTGCTTTAAGGACGTTTTAATCAACAACCCACCCGTGCCCTCAACCGCTTTGACAAAACGCTCAAAGTTCATTTCTTTAATCAGGATAAATAAAATGGTACTGCCTTCCTGAAGCGTCTCACCCATTTTTTTCATCATGGGGTCATCGATCCCTATATCTGCAAGGGCGCCGGTAATCGCTCCGGAAGCAGCACCCACAACAACACCCAGCAAGGGGTTGAGAAACAGGGTGCCCACCAGCAGCCCCAAAAAGCTGCCCTGCACAGCACCCGTGGTGGTCAAATCGACGGCCTGGTGCAGCTTCACTTTATCGTCAGCGCGTTTTTCGGCAATGACAATGTCTTCTAACTCTAAAAGGTACTCATGCTGCAGGTGAGCCAGCTTAGCGCGCATGGTTTCAGCTTCTAGCATAGAGGGATAGGCAATCGCAATTAAGGATTTCATAAAATAAAACTTCCTTCTTCTTTTTATCTAAATGTAGAAGGCTTGACATTAAAAAGCCACTAAAACCCCATAAAAAACACACATTTTTGCAGCTTTTTCAAAAAAAAGCTGGACACAACCCAAAGAACCCTTTATAATGATGGTGTGGAATTTTGAGTTCTGCAGGCATCTCGTGATTTGGCCCGTTCCGCGACTTACAAGTTTGTTTCGTCCCTGTCAGCCGCCTTCATGGTATTCAGCTTCAGACACTTCTTAATTCCCAAACAAACTTGTAAATTGTAAAAGGACATTACCAGATGAATATCTACGTTGGAAACCTATCCTACGAAACCAATCACCAGGACTTAGGTGATCACTTTGCACAATTCGGAGAAGTGATCAGCGCTCGCGTTATTACCGATCGTGAAACCGGCCGCTCTCGCGGTTTTGGCTTTGTAGAAATGAGCTCACCAGAGGCAGCTCAGGAAGCCATTAGTCAACTGAATGGACAAGAGTTTATGAATCGTAGCCTCACCGTCAACGAAGCACGCCCTCGTGAAGCGCGTCCCCCCCGTTACTAAACGCCGCTAAATCCGACTAAACTTTAAGTAAACCCCGTGGCCTCAGGACAAGGCTGCGGGGTTTTCCTGTACAATGATGGCATGACACAGGAACACACAGAAAACAGTCATAAAAACGTGCAGGGTGTTCAACGCGAAGTGCTGTACACGGGCAAGCGCGTACAGCGCGAAATTCAGTATGTGCGGGTTCACAACCACAAAACCGGTGCCTTTCACCATGACAGCATCGCTTTAAAAACATACCGTAAAACCGCAAAAACCGATTGGTCTCTCGACGAAAAAGCCTCCATTAGTCTTTCTGAAAACCATGACGGTGAACTCACCCGTGCGATTGACTTTGTGGCACGATGTCGCGGTCACCTCACTGAGCCCCAAACACCAACCTCGCCAAAGGCCGTTTCTGAGACGGTGGATCAGGCCCTCACTCTCCTCTCTTCAGGCTCTCTTAAGCAACGTATGACGACCCTGCTCCAGAGTCCCTCAGCAGAGCTTAAGCAAGCGCGTTTACTGCTTGAAGTGGCCCAGTATCGCCGGGCGGTCAAAGGCTTACACCACCTACTCAAACAGTCTCAGCAATCCGCAGCCCAATTACTGGATTTTTTTAGCACCCACCCGGAACTGCTTTTTCAAAACTCGCACACCGCTTACACCGGTACGCTGCCTCCGCATACATTATGTTTTAAAGCCCCTCTCAGCGAGCAATACACCCTTTTTTATCTGGCCGATTATAAGGCCCAGGAGCCCTTGTTTGAGCTAAACAATGCGTGTTCAGCCTGGGTTCCCACTGCGGCTTTAAATACGGCACTGGGAGAGCTCAGTTACGAACTGCAGGCTATAGCACTATCTCCGGCGCAACTCAGCGTCCATGTTTTTTTAGGGGATATTGGCGCTGACGGCGAACAGAAAAAGGCCCTTGATCTGTACCAGCAGCGGCAAAATTATCACATCACAAGCTACTCCGCGTTGTTAAGCCAAAGCACAGAACATCTGAAGCACTTACAAGAGCAGCTTAAACAGGTGAGTCCTTGACGCAAAGCTATACAAACTTAGCCGATTTGATCCGGGCAGGGGGTCTACGCAGAGACAGTTGGGCACCGGAGTACGGCTCCAGCGTGCAATGGGGAGAGAGCACCAGCCGTGAAACCGTAGAAGTCAATTTAGAGCGCGCGCCGCTGGTCTGGGAGCCCATCGGAGAAGCATGTCACCGTAAACCCGGTGCGATAGAGATTCAGCAGGTATTGGCTGAAACCGGTGAAGATCTGATCGTCTTAGACGGTGTCCAGCGCAGTGCATACCCGCTTATTATTGGAGCAAGGGGATCGCTACAGCTATAGCGGGCTCGGCTCCATTGCTGTGGGCGGGTTGCGCCTGAGACCGGGTACCGCCCTGTCCATGCAAGAAGCGCTCTTGCCCCCAATGATCCAACGGTGCTTATTGCTCAGCAATACCTATCACCTCTCCAGCGCTGAAACGCTCATGCCCGGTCTACCCCATCCCTTTGTTCATTATGCTTATGCAGAATCTCCAAATGATTCTGGGGTCTCTGAAGTCTCAGAAAAAGGCCCTGAACAAGCCTTACAACAGGCCATGCGTGATGCAGAAAAAGCGTATCTCGAACAATGTCTCCGCGAAACCGAGCAGAGCAAAACCCGTGCGATCTTTCTGGTGGACGGCCCCTTGCCGCGCTACTCCAATTCTCATACCACCCAAACACCCCATGTACACGACAAGGCTGAAAAACCCACCACATCCACGGTGGTGGGCTATATCAAAACGCTACACACCCGCTATTTACCGCCGGAGCAACATCAGGTGCTCTACGCCCTCAAAGCAGGCCAACGCAGTCCGCTATTTCGCATTGGTGCGAAGCAAATCTCCTGGTATATGAGCCTGGCAAACCCTGAACCCATGGATACGCCACTGGCAGGCCTTGTGCGCCTTGAGGTATCAAGCCATCAGGTACAGGCCAGTATAGCCCCGGTACAGGCACTGGCCGATCGTCTGGCGCGTATTTTGCCCGCCCTGACCTTGTCCCGCCACGAAGATCCGCGATCGCCTCAGAATTTATTACCCATTCACACCCTCGAAAAACAGCTTAAAATGCGCATGGGCCATCAGCGCCTGATTCAGCGCTGTATTCAAGATTACTTTCAACAGCAGGAATTTTCATGACATCATCTTCTCCAGCCATTGGTATTATTATGGGCAGCAAAGAAACCACCCCCCTGAGCTTTTGGGTAAGCGTGCACGAATCGGCCTGTGTGCAGCTCGATGATGTGGTGCGCGTGGCCTCTGAGGATCCCGCTACCGGCACACCGATTCAGTATTACGGTCTGGTGGATCAGGTCGAAAAGTCCCTCGAAGGTCTGGAGTTTCACAGCGACTCTCAGCGGGTGCACGATGGCCTCTTGCCCTTTAGTTTATGTTATGCCGCACGGGTCAATATTACCCGCATCGAGCCAGAGATTTACACCCCCCCTCGTCCCGGTGACGCAGTGTACCGCGCCGAGGCCGAGCATTTTGATCAAGCCCTTTACTTTAATCAGATGGAACGGCGCCTACCCGCAGGGCTTTTACAAAACGGGCAGCCCGCCTGGCTCAATTATGATTTTATTGAAGGCACCCGCGGCGGCCATGTGTCGATTTCTGGGATTTCGGGGGTGGCCACCAAAACCTCCTTTACGCTCTTTTTATTGCACGGTATTTTTAATAGTGCCTCGATTCCGGTCGCGCAGCGCCGCCATGCCCGCGCCATCATTTTCAATGTCAAAGAAGAAGATCTGTTTTATCTGGATCAGCCCAATAAAAAACTCACCGATGCCCACCGGGCCAAATACGAAAAACTGGGATTGCCCGCCACGCCTTTTCAGGATGTGGCCTTTTACGCCCCGGCGAAAAGCGCCACCGGAGTGATGGTGCCCGGCACGGTAAAACAAGCCGGTGTTCAGGTGTACGGCTGGAGCCTTAAGCAGGTGGCACAACACCGCCAACTGCGTTTTTTGTTTGGCGAAGACATGGGCACCAACCTCTTTTTTGTGCTGGATCGCGTCAGTGATCGCCTGTATGAAATGAGTCTAAACAGCACCCAACAGGTGTTAACGACGTTAGACCCTTACGCCAAGCCGCTCAAGTCCCTGGGTGATCTCAGCGAACATCTGCAGCATATTATCGAGGAGCTCGAAGACGAGGATCTTGATGGCCAGGAAGCCTACGACGCAAACCGAGCCAAAAAGCACTGGTTTGGCTCGAACGCCACCGGCACCATTAAAGCCTTCTTGCGGCGCTTAGACTACACGATTCAGCATGTGAGTACCCTTGTCCGTTCAGATATGCGCACCCAACAGGCCGTTCAGTGGCAAAACCAGCAGCTCACCGTCGTCGATATTCATAAACTGCACGCCAAAGCCCAGATGTTTGTGGTGGGCTCCCTTTTGGCAGAGATTTTTGAGCACAAATCGCTGAGCGGCGATAAACAGCCGGTGTTTATTGTCTTAGACGAGCTCAACCGTTACGCACCCCGCAGCGGGTATAGCCCCATTCGCGACGCGCTATTGGACATTGCAGAACGGGGACGCAGTATGGGCCTGATTTTACTGGGGGCGCAGCAGACCGCTTCTGAGGTCGAAAAACGCGTGGTCAGCAACGCCGCCATACGGGTGACCGGACGCTTAGACGGTGCAGAAGCATCGGCCAAAGAATATGACTATTTACGGGGCAGCTTTAAACAGCGCGCCCTCATGCTCCGACCCGGCAGCATGATTGTGCAACAGCCCGAACTCCCGAGTCCGCTCATGGTCAACGTGCCCTGGCCTGCCTGGGCCACCCGCGCCGCTGAAGTGGACCACACCCCCGGTGATCAGGCCCTGGTGGACGATCTCACCCGAAATCTAGACTGGTAAGGTAAATCTCGCTTATGCTACGCGTTTTACACACCTCCGACTGGCACGCGGGCAAAACCCTGTTTAAACACGATCGTTTGCCCGATCTCTCGTATGCCTTAGAACAAATGGAAGCCCTGATTGATCACAAAGCCGTCGATGTGATGGTGATTGCCGGGGATCTCTACGACACCTTTCACCCACCAAGCCCGGCCATTGAGGTGCTGAATCAGTTTTTTTTGGCCTTGCACCACCGCCAGATTCCTGTGGTGATGATCTCGGGCAACCATGACAGCACAAGACTCTGGAAAAGCATGCGCGACATTCTGCAGCTGGCCTCGGTGCATGTGTTTGACCGACTGCAGCGGGACGCTCACCATGTGCTCGACATCAAAGGAGAACGGCTGTGCATTACCGGTCTGCCCTACCCCTCTGAACGCCAACTCGTCAGGCTTTCTGACACTCATGAAACCCTGGCCAGCCAGCGGCAACACTATGCCGACAAAGTGGCGGGCGTCATGCGACTGCTCACCGCCAGCCGCCCGGATGCGGATTATCATATGCTATGTGCCCACCTCATGCTCAGTGGCGCAGAACCGGGACACTCTGAGCGGGCCCTTTCCATTGCCGACACCTTTGCCATACAACCCCAGAGCTTGCCCGACAGCTACGACTATATTGCACTGGGCATATTCACAAGCGCCAACAGGTCAAACAAGCCCCGGTGCCCACCTGGTATTGCGGCACCCCTTACCAGATTGATTTTGGTGAAGCCGGGGCCGAAAAAGGCGTTCATCTGGTGGATTTTGAAGCCAATAAAAGTCCGGTGGTGCACTTTGAGCCCCTTGAACTTTTGCACCCGTTGGCCATGATCACCTGCCAGGAAGCACAGCTTGAGGACATTATCACCGAATGGAAAGACACCCACCATTATCTGAAACTGCGGATTCACGTCAAAGCACCGCGTAAGGGTCTGGTGGATGACCTGCGGGAGCAATTGGGGAATAATCTTTTGCATGTAGAGCTCAAGTTACCCCCCAAAAACGAAACCCTCTCCCGTTACGAAAAACTGGAGCTGGACGCCCCCATTGATGTCTATCGCTCCTATTGCGAAGCCCATAATTTAGAATTGCCCGCTGCTTTAGAGCAAACCTTTTATGAACTCTGGGAAAGTGTGCAATAAGACCTTATGCGACCTCTTTTTTTAACACTGGAAGGTTTTATGGCCTTTCGAGACGCGCAAACCCTCGATTTTAGCGCGCAAGATATTTTTGTTTTAACCGGTCCTACCGGCTCGGGTAAAAGCAGTATTTTAGACGCCATGAGTTTTGCACTGTACGGTGAAACCCCGCGCATGGGGTCTCGGGATCTCAAAAAGCTCATTTATCAGGATGTGGAAAACCCCGCACAAAAAGCCCACGTGGTGTTTGCCTTTCGTCACCAGGGCCAGGATTATCGCATCACCCGTGAACTGACCTTACAAAGCCACCGGGTAGAGCTAGACACCCGCGAAAACCCTGAGGCCGAGTGGTTCCCCTTTGTAAGCGGCAGCGTCAGCGAAATCAAAAAACGAATTCCCCAATTGCTGGGCTTAAACTTTGACGCCTTTCGGCGGGTGTTGGTGCTGCCCCAGGGCGGATTTGACCACTTTTTAAAACAGGATAGCGCCAGTGAGCGCAGGGCCCTGCTCATGAACCTGGCCCAGCTGGGCATCTATGACAAAATTCAGCAGGCTGCCGATGGCCACCGCAAAGAAAGCGCCACCCGCCTGGAGCATATCAAGGGGGAATTGAGCGGTATTGGAGCCATCAGCCTGCAGGACCTACACGACTTGCAAGAGCAGCTTGACAACGTCGAAGCGCAAAGCCGTTTGGACCAGGAAAGCTTTCAACAACAAGAGACCCAACGCAAAGCCTCAGAACAATTGTGGGAAGCCCTTAGCGAAGAAGCCGAGTTACGCATCGCGCAAGAGAAGCATCGCATGGCGGGCGCTGAAGTCACGCCATTGCAGGCGCAGGTCAACAGGGGCGAACAACTCATGGGTTTGCGCTCTCCCCTGAATTACCTCGAAAAAAATCTGCAAAAGGCCAAAAACCTGACGCAAATTCAGCAGAGCTTAGCCCAGGAACAAGAGATCCTGGCTCAGCAGGAGCAGGCCCTGAGAGCGACACAGCAAGAACTAGAAGCCCTTCGCGCTCAGGTTCCCGAATGGGAGGCGGCTTTAGAAGCACACCAACAGCTATTGCCCACGATTGCACGGTATGAGGATTTACAAGGCCAAAAACAGCAGATCCAAAAACAGCAAGCCCAGCAGAAACAGGCGTTGCAAGCGGCCAAAGAACAGTATGATCAGGCCATTCAGGATCAACACACGCACCACCAGGCGCGTCAGCAACTGCAACAGCAGGCCGATGTGCTAACGGTTTCTGCAGATCAGCTCGAACACCTGACCGAACTGGGGCACCAACTCAAACACTTGCAAACGCATTTGCATCCCGCGCTAGAACAAGCCAAGGCAAACTTTACCCAGTGGAAAGCACAAAAAACGGAGTACGACAATGCAGCAGCAGACCTGGGAAACCCGCTATCAAGGCCTGCAACGCGAGCGACACCAGGCCCAGGAAGCTTTAGAGACTGTCAAAGAACGCTTAGAACAGTTGCGTCAACAAACCCTTGCCCACGAACTCCGCAGTCATCTACAGGTTGGTCAGCCCTGCCCGGTGTGTGAGCAGACCCTGAGCCAAACGCCGAGCCAAACGTCGAGTCTGACGCATCCTCCCGCACTGCCCCCTTTAAAAGCAGAGCTTCAGCAAGCGGAACACGCTCTCAAACAAGCCGAACAGATGGAGCAGAACGCTTTCCGCAGCTACTCTCAGGCCCAGTCCCGTGCGCAGAGCCACAGCGCTCAAGAAGAGGCCATTCGAGAGCAACGCAAGACAGCCTATAATAATACACGCAGCTTAACCCTTCAATTGCGGCAACAGCTGGGTACAGAAACCCTGCCCAGCATCGACAGCGTGCGCGCGGAGTACCAAAAGCTTAAAAAACAAGCCCTGCAAAAAGAGGATCTACTCCAACAGCTGCGCCTGGCAGAACACGCCGAGCAGAAAGCGGCTTTACAGTCGACACGGGCGCAGTCCATTCTCGAAGAGAAAACGCTGGCCCTTGAGACCTTACAAACCCAACAGGAACAATGGAAGATTCAGCATCAAGACATAATCATTCCCCTGGCAAAAGTACTGGGCGAACCTGACGTTGACAGTGATTACGCCACCCTGTGTAAAAGCCGTTTAAGTCACTATCAAAAACGCTTAAAACACTATCAAGACCAGCACGAAAACCTGAGAGACCGAGAAGCCTCCTGGCAAAAACAACACAGCGTCAGCGAAGTGCGGCGTACCGAAAATCAACAACAGCAAGACAGCCTGAACACAGATATCGCGCAGCTTCGCGCAGAGTTAGACGTAGAGCGAGAACGCCTGGGATATGATTCTTTGGCCGCGCTAAGGCAGGATATGCCGGATCTGCAACAGCTACAGGAATGGAAAGCATACATTCAGGAACACAACGCCAAGGGCATGGCTTTGACACAGTCTTTGCAACGGCTCGAAACCCTGATTGCAGGGCGTCAGCTCACCGAGGAGACACTAACCCAACAGCGTACGCTTTATCAACAATTACAAGAGGATATTTCCCAGCGGCGAACCGAAGCAGCGCTGTTAAGAGCGCGCATTCAGCAGGGCCAGCAACAACAGCAGCGAAGTGAAGTGCTCCAACAAGAGCTGGACTTGCTCACCACCCAGCATCTCTTATACGAACGCATTTACCACGATCTTAGCTCGCGCCACCTGCCCGATTTTTTAGCCAAACGTATTTTAGAGCGGGTAATGGCCGAAGGTTCCCAGGAATTAGAGCAATTGTCTAACGGGCGCTATTGCTTTGAGCTAGACGATAATGAGGAATTGGTGGTGTTAGACGCCTGGAATGCCCAGGAGCCCCGCTCTGTCAAAACCCTCAGTGGGGGGGAAAGCTTTTTGGCCAGCTTAGCATTAGCCCTGGCCTTAAACCAGTACCTGTCTCAGGGTATTCAATTGGACAGTCTCTTTATTGACGAGGGCTTTGGCACCCTTGATGCAGAGTCTCTGGAGATGGCGGCTTCGGTGGTGGAAAAACTACAGCTCAGTGGTAAGTGCGTGGGCATTATTACCCATATTCCTGAACTGGCGGAACGTTTTGAAGCGCGCATTGAGGTGATCAAATCAGATACGGGTGCAAAAATTCAGGCGAACTAGCGCGCAGAGCGCACCTTGGCCAGAGGATCTACGTAGTTTTTTACAGCCTCAGAGGTGGGATCTAAAGTGACCTTGTTTCGTAAAAAGCGCAGGCGACCCTGTTCTTTTTCCATCTCCCGTAAAAGGGCTTTCCAGCATGCGCCGGTAGAAATGAACCGTTGATCTTCGCTAATCAGCAGCAGATTTTCGATCACCTGTCCTGCTTTAAACGTGGGAACGCCGCGATAAATACCAAAGGCCTGTTGACCAGGAATTTGGCGCCGTAGAATACGCCGGTAATTGTTTTTCTGTAAACTAAAGCGCTCGGGGAGGCGCTCTATATCTGTTTTTGTCATAATCCCTTCATAATATAACAGTAAAAACAAAACCTCAAGCATAAACACCTGAGGTTTTGTAAAAAATACGTTACTTTTCCTTAATTTTTATTAAGGAAAGTTGACTCTGGTTTTGAAAAAACTTATCTCATCGGCCCCCGTGGGAAGTTGCGCATGGCGGCCTGCATGGCTTTCATCTGTCCTCCACGCATCATGTTCTTTTTGGGTTTACCGCCAAAAAGACCCGCACCCGATAGCTTCTTGATCATTTTCTGCATTTCACGAAACTGCTTGAGCATCTGCGCCACATCTTGTACCGAACGACCGCTGCCCTTGGCAATGCGGCGGCGGCGGCTGGCGTTAATGACTTCCGGCTTTTGGCGCTCTTCAATGGTCATCGATTGAATAATCGTTTCGATCATTTTGAGCTGTCCTTCACCCTGGGCCAGCGCTTCTTTGTCGATTTTTCCGCCGAGGCCGGGAATCATGCCAATAATCTGCTCTAAGGAGCCAATTTTTTTGACCTGACGCATTTGCTTCAAAAAGTCTTCTAAAGTGAAGTTGGCCTTGCGGAGTTTTTCTTCCATGGCGCGGGCTTCGTCTTCGTCCACCACTTCGTGGGCCCGCTCCACCAGAGAGACCACATCGCCCATGCCTAAAATACGGCCAGCAACCCGATCGGGGTGAAACTTCTCAAGGGCATCCATTTTTTCGCCCGAAGCGATCATTTTGATGGGCTTGCCGGTGACTTCCTTCACCGAAAGCGCGGCACCACCACGGGTATCTCCGTCCATTTTGGTCATGATGACCCCGGTAATGCCAATCAACTCATCAAAAGAGCGCGCCATGTTCACAGCGTCCTGGCCCACCATGGCATCCACCACCAATAAAATTTCGTGCGGATTGGTGGCCGCTTTGATGTGCTTGAGTTCATCCATCAGGGCTTCATCAATGTGCAAACGACCGGCAGTATCTAAAATCACGGTATCGTTGCCGTTGGCTTTGGCGTGCTTCATGGCTTCTTGCACGATCTCTAAAGGTTGAGCGCCCTCTAAGTGAAACACGGGAATACTGAGCTGCTTGCCCAGAACAATCAATTGCTGAATCGCCGCCGGACGATAGATATCTGCAGCCACCAGCAGGGGGCGACGTCCTTGCTTGCGCAAAAAGAGGCCGAGCTTGCCACAGGTGGTGGTTTTACCGGCACCCTGTAAGCCACAGAGCATCATCACACCAGGCGAACCGTTATAGTTTAAGGGGGCGTTTTCGCCACCCAGCAAAGCCACCAGTTCATCATTCACAATTTTAATAAACTGCTGCCCCGGAGACAGGCTTTTCAGGACTTCTAGCCCCAGGGCTTTTTCTTTGATGCGCTTCATTAAGCCCTTAATAACCTGCAGGTTAACATCGGCTTCTAACAGCGCTCGGCGCACTTCGCGCAGGGCGTCGGTAATATTTTCTTCGGTGATTTTACCCTGGCCCCAGATTTTATGGAATACATTCTGAAAGCGTTCAGAGAGATTATCAAACATCTTTATTTTACCTGGTGTTTCCGCAATAATAAATGTTTAAAATTATCGCAAATTTTGTATCTCATCATAGCATATCGCATGTATGACGCAGTTCTTCCCATGGTAAGATAGAACGCGTAACTAAGAAAACATTAAGTTTTGCTTAATGTAAAATCGAAAAGATTGATCCGCATCATACGCAGACGCCTTTATTCCCGCCTAAGATAAAAAGTATGAAGGCACAAAGGCATTAAGTAGTTTAAAAACCATGATTAAAAATATTTCCACGCTCTCTTTTGTTTTGCTCAGCCTCTCGCTGAGCATGAGCTGCCGTAACGAAGAGATCAAGCAATACAAGGTCCCCAAGTCCGATAGCCTTAAGACCGTTGCGGTGGCCCCCAAAGCAGACGCCGACCGCGGCTTCGTCTTTGTCACCCCCGATGGATGGGAGCCTCAACCCGCTTCGGCCATGCGGCTGGCCTCTTTTAAAACCGCTGAGGGCGCCGATATTTCGGTGGTCAACCTCCCCGCTCAGTCGGGTGATTTAAAGTCCAACGTCAACCGCTGGCGCGGCCAGGTGGGCTTAAGCGCCCTGGATTCAGATGCTGAAATCTCTAAGTCTTTGCGCCCGGTTCAAATTGATGGCACCCCCGCCGTGGAGCTAGAGCTCTACGCCCCTAAAGACAAAGAAGACAAAGCCATGCGCGTGGTTCTGCTGCAAAAAAATGGCCAACGCTGGTTCTTAAAGCTCAGCGGCGCTGCCGATATCGTCAAAGCCCAGGGCGAAAAGTTCGCTCAGTTTAGCCGTTCTTTTCAGGTCAAGTCTGCCAGTGGAGAAACCACCGCCGCCCAATTGCCCGGCAATGGCATGGGAGACACCAACAGCGGCACAGGAGCCCAGCCCCCACAAGCTTCAAGTCTTCCTTTTGCAGAACCCACCGCCAGCCTCGCTTATAAACTGCCGCCCCAATGGACAGAAAAAGACAAAGGTTCTGTACGCGTCGCTTCTTTTGATGTCAAGGATCAGGGGCTTACGGGCGACGTTTCAGTGGTCACTCTTGCCGGTGACGGCGGTGGACTCTTAGAAAACACCAACCGCTGGCGTCAACAGCTCGAAATGGCACCCACCAACCAGGACGGCATCAAAAACACCGTCAAAGACATTACGGTAGACGGCAACAAAGGCTATTACATGGCGCTCTACACCAATATGGATGGCTCAGGCATGCTGGTGTCCCTCATTGAGCGCGACGGCTTAACCTGGTTTATCAAAATGATGGGGCCCGCCAAGCTCATTCAGTCCCAGGAGCAGCCCTTCCAGGACTTTCTATCTTCTATCCAATTTAAAGGAGCTGCTTCATGAGTACTCCCGCAGATCCCAATCGCCGTAAAGCCACCGGCCAACTCAAACCCCTGATCGATTTTTTTGGATCTTTAAACCTGACGGTCACGTTGCTCGTCTTGAGTATTTTTCTGATCTTCTTTGGCACTTTAGCCCAAATCGATCAGGGCGTCTGGACCGTCGTTCACGATTATTTTAGATCCTGGTTTGTCTGGATCGACTTTCAAATGTTTTTTCCTCGCACCAACAAAGTCCCTGGCTCGTTTCCGTTCCCTGGCGGTTGGCTGCTCGGCAACCTGATTTTAACCAATTTAGTCATCGCCCACTTTCAACGCTTTAATCTCTCCAAGCAAAAGATTGGCCTTTTCCTTATTCACGGGGGGCTCATTTTATTGCTGCTGGGCGAAGGCGTAACCGCCTTAATGGCCGAAGAGAGCATGATGTCTATTGATGAAGGGGGCAGCAGCAATTACAGTGAAGATATTCGCCACCCGGAGCTGGCTTTTGTAGATAGCAGCGACCCCCAAAGCGATACCGTAACCGTCATTCCTGAAGGTCCGTTACGCAAGCAGGGGCTTATTCAAGATGAACGTCTGCCCTTTGATGTAAAAATTGATCGCTTTTTTAAAAACTCCGTAATGGAGCGCAGCCCCGACGGTAACGGCTTTATCGCCAAAGATGCGCCTGAGGTCAGTGGTGCTTCCGCCAGCGGTGGCCAAATCGATATGCCCTCTGCCCTGGTTACCCTTTATAAAAAAGGAACCTCTCAAGAAGTGGGCAGCTTTACCACCTCGGTATGGCTCAAGTCTGCCCACAGCGTTACCGCTGCTGGCGAAAAATCAGCCTATGACATGTCGCTACGCTTTGCCCGCAGCTATAAACCCTTTTCTCTTTTTCTGAAAGACTTCACCTTTGATCGTTACCCCGGCACAGAGATCCCCAAAAACTTTGCCAGTACGGTCGAGATTATGGATCCCCAAAACCGTGTAGACCGCGAAGTCAAAATCTGGATGAACCACCCCTTACGTTATCAGGGCGAAACGTATTATCAGGCCTCTTATAAGCCCGATGAAAGCGGAACCGTCCTGCAGGTGGTACAAAATCCCGGCTGGCTGATCCCCTACCTCTCCTGTATTTTGGTGACCCTTGGCCTGCTGCTACAGTTTGGGTTCTCCCTCAGTCGCTCCTTAAAACGTCGTAAAAAAAGGATGGCCACGGCCGCATGAACACCTTTAAAAAAGCTTTACCCTGGATTTTCTTAACCCTTTGTGTGCTGATGTTTGCCAAAGATCTGATCGGCAACCCATATAAAGATCAGCTCATGGATCTCAATACCTTTAGCCAGATTCCCGTTTTGCATCAGGGGCGTGTAAAGCCCCTGGATTCCTTTGCGCGCAATAACCTCAAAATCATTAGCGACAAACAAATATTTAGAGACGAAGCCGGCAAAAAGCAACCGGCCATTCGCTGGTTTATGGATGTGGCTTCCGGCAACGAGGCTTCTCGCCAGCACAAGGTGTTTCGCATTGAACACGATGACGTCTTAACCTTAATGAAGCTGGAGTCCCGCTCTGGTTTTCGTTACTCCCTTGAAGAATTGCGCCCGCAATACCCGGCCCTGATTCAACAGGCCCAGGCCGCTTCTCAAAAGCCCGACACTGCCCGGGACCTGGTGGACACCAAAGTACTGGAGCTGTATAACCAGATTGAAGTCTATCGCCGTATTGCCTCCTTTGAAGCCCCGTTGGTCATTCCGTCTGCCGAAAACGGTTCCGACAACTGGCTACCCCTGGGTTCTGAAAAGCAAGATCTGAACTTGACCACCTCGGCCAATGCCTGGTATACCGCTTTAAAAACCTATCAAAATGGCAATGTCGCGCAATTTAACGCCAACGCCAAAACCTATTTAAACTATCTTAAAAAGCAACAGCCCGAGCTATTCCCTAAAATACCCATGGAGCAACGCTTTAATATTACACAGCCCTTTTATCAGGCCATGATCTTTTTTGTGCTGAGCTTTTTGCTCTGCGTGTTTAGCTGGATGTTCTGGGCCGAAAGCCTGAACAAATCCGCCTTTTATGTGGTGCTCTTTACCAGTGTTCTGTTTACCCTCTCTCTGGGCGTGCGGATGTATTTACAGGGCCGCCCTCCCGTCACCAACTTGTATTCCTCAGCTATTTTTGTAGGCTGGATCGCCGTACTCATGGGGCTGGGCATTGAGTGGTTTGTAAAAAATGGTTTTGGTACCGTGATGACCTCTATTACGGGATTCTCTGCTCTGTTGGTGGCACAAAACCTCGCCGGTGACGGCGACACCATGGAAATGATGCGGGCCGTGCTGGACACCAACTTTTGGCTGGCCACCCACGTCACCACCGTGACCATGGGCTACTCTGCCAGTTACCTGGCGGGTTTTATGGCCATTGTGCTCGTGGTCATGGGCGTATTTACCCGCAAACTCGACAAAGATCTCTATGGCAAAATTTCGGCCATGATTTACGGCACGGTGGCCTTTGCCACCCTGTTTAGCTTTGTGGGCACCGTGCTTGGCGGCATCTGGGCTGACCAGAGCTGGGGTCGCTTTTGGGGCTGGGATCCCAAAGAAAACGGTGCGGTCATGATCGTGCTCTGGAACGCCATTATTTTGCACGCCCGCTGGGGCGGTTTAGCCAAACGCCAGGGCATTGCGCTAATGGCCATTGGGGGCAATATTATTACCACCTGGTCCTGGTTTGGGGTCAATATGCTGGGTGTGGGGCTACACTCTTACGGCTTTACCGACTCGGGCTTTGTTAGCATGGTGGGTTTTGTGCTCTTTAATCTGCTCTTGATCTGTATTGGCTCGCTGCCTGAAGAGATGTGGCGCAGTTTTCGCAGCTTTGCTAGTAAATCGCAACTCAAGAAAAAAGACGCCGCAGCGCAGGCCTAAAGAAGCTGAGGTAAACCAATGCAAAAACTAAAAATGCACAGTGCAGACTTAACTCAGCAAAACATACAAAAGCTGAGTGCGCTTTTTCCAAATTGTGTAATCGAAACTCAAAATTCCAGGGGCCAGCTTCAGAAAGCTATTGATTTTGACCAACTCAAACAAGAGCTTTCTGAACATATTGTGCAAGGCCCACAAGAACGGTATCAGCTCAACTGGCCGGGTAAGCGCGAAGCACTTTTGACCGCCAATGCGCCCATTGCCAAAACATTGCGCCCGTGTAAAGAAGAGAGTCTAGATTTTGACAGCACTAAAAATATTTTAGTTGAAGGGGATAATTTAGATGCGTTAAAGCTTTTGCAAGAGACCTATTTAGAAAAAGTAAAGCTTATTTATATTGACCCGCCTTACAACACCGGAAATGATTTTATTTATGAAGATGACTTTGCTTCAAGCACCCATGAGTTCCTCAAAAAGTCGAATCAAGTAGACAGCGAAGGGAATCACTTAATTACCAATACAAACGCTAACGGTCGCTTTCATTCAGATTGGTTGAGCATGATGTATGCCCGCTTAAAATTAGCACGAAACTTATTAAAAGATGACGGCGCTATTTTTGTAAGTATTGCTGATCATGAAGTGCATAATCTAAGAGCCGTCATGGATGAGGTCTTTGGGGCCAGTAATTTTGTGGCTTCGATCATTTGGCAGAAAGTCTTCTCTCCAAAAAACTCAGCGCGACACTTTTCTGAAGATCATGACTATATCATTGTTTACGCCAAGAACGCATTAACGTGGATGCCAACACTTTTACCCAGAACAAAAGAAATGGAAGCAAGATACAAGAATCCAGATGATGATCTAAGAGGATCATGGACATCAGGAGACTTGTGTGCGCGCAACTATTATGGTGAAGGGACTTACTCCGTCACTTGTCCTTCTGGTAGGGTAATTAAGGGCCCACCCTCAGGAACATATTGGCGAGTTTCAAAGTCAAACTTTATTAAACTTCATAAAGATAAGCGCATTTGGTGGGGTGATAATGGTGATAATATGCCTCGTCTCAAAAGATTTCTCTCCGAAGTAAAAAGTGGCCGGGTACCACAAACCCTTTGGTTTTATAAAGATGTTGGGCATACCCAGGAAGCAAAAAAAGAACTCTTATCCAAAGTCTCTTTTTCGAGCTCAGGGGTGGTTTTTGACACGCCCAAGCCCACTCGACTCATGAAACAGATCCTAAAAGTCGGCACAAAAGCAGATGAAAAGTGTATTGTACTCGACTTTTTTGCAGGCACGGGAACCCTGCTAGATGCCGTGTTTCAACAAAATGCAGAAGATGGTGGCAAACGCCAGTGTATTCTGGTGCAGTATCCAGAGCCTTTATTAAAAGCATCACCTCAAGATACTCTCCAAACGATTGCAGATATTGCCAAAGAACGCTGTAAAAATGCGGGGATCAAAATCAAAGCAGAACACGCTGACAAAGCTGCTATCGACGACCTGGACATTGGCTTTAGGGTCTTAAAGGTCGATAGCTCCAACTTCAAAGAGGTGTACTATCATCCTGACGCTTATGAGCAAAATCTACTGACAGGCTTAGAGGACAATATCAAACAAGAGCGTACGTGTGAAGATTTGCTCTTTCAGGTATTGCTCGATTGGGGCATTGATTTGACCTTGCCTATCGTATGTGAAAAGATAGTGGGCAACGAGGTGTTTTTTGTCGATGGCAAAGCCCTTGCGGCATGTTTTGAATCCGAAGGTAAAATCACTCAAGACTTTGTTAAAGCACTGGCTCAAAAATCCCCTTTACGGGTTGTTTTTCGTGATGCAGGATTTGCTTCAGATGATGTCAAAATCAATGTAGAGCAAATCTTTAAACTAATGTCTCCGCATACTGAAGTCAAATGTATTTAAGGAGTCAGACATGTCTTCAGCCTTAGATGTAAACGCGCTGCTAGAGCAACTGATTCACACCTGGGAAAATGAAGTCATTGAATTTAAAGAGGCTGGTAAAGACTACGATACCGATAAAATAGGACGTTATTTTTCTGCGTTAGCCAATGAAGCCAATTTACGGGAACAAGCCTGCGCCTGGTTAGTTTTTGGGGTAGATAATAAAACCCGACAGGTTGTGGGTACCAGTTATCGTTCTAACCATGCCGAACGCTTACAAAGTACCAAACATCAGATCTCAAACGACACCCAGCCCAATACAACCTTTCGTCAGATTCATGAACACCATAGCCCTGACGGACGCGTGGTTCTCTTCGAGATCCCGGCTGCGCCAAGAGGTATTCCTATTGCCTGGAAAGGTCATTATTATGCACGTGCAGGAGAAAGTATTGCTCCGCTGAGCCTTAATAAACTGGATACTATTCGTCAACAAACGCAGGTCTTAGACTGGTCCGCCCAGGTTGTGCATAACGCTCAGCTTAGCGATTTAGACGACCAGGCTATCGCCACCGCCAAAAAAGCATTTATTCAAAAGTATGCCAATCGATTTAAAGAAGAAGATGTATGGAAATGGTCAGTAGAGACTTTCCTAGATCGCTCACGCCTTACACAGGCAGGTCAAATCACGCGCGCAGCACTTCTTTTATTGGGCAAGCGCGAGTCCGCGTATTTACTCTCTCCCCACCCCGTTGAAATGACGTGGCGTTTATTAGACGAGGTAAAAGCTTACGAGCATTTTGGTCCCCCTTTCTTACTCAATACCACCGCGCTTTATCGCAAGATCCGTAATTTTCAAATGCGCCTCTTACCCCATAACGCGCTCTTACCCATTGAAGTACCCAAATACGATCAAAAAATGATCTTAGAAGCTTTGCATAACTGTATTGCTCATCAGGATTATCAACGCAATGCCCGTATTGTGGTGAGTGAATACTCAAATCGCTTACAATTTGATAGTGAAGGTGAATTTTTTGAAGGGCAACCTACCGACTACTTAAAAGGCGACAAAACACCGCGACGTTACCGTAATCCTTTTTTGGTGCAAGCCATGGTTGAGCTTAACATGATAGACACCATGGGCTACGGTATCTACCAGATTCACCAGGCCCAGGCCGCACGGTTTTTACCCCTGCCTGATTATGATTTAAGTGAACCGAAACGTGTCTGCTTAACGGTTTATGGTAACGTTGTCGATCCAGCTTATAGCCGTTTACTCATGCAAAACACAGAGCTTTCGTTTTCACATATTCTGGCTTTAGATCGTGTACAAAAAAATTTAGAAATCCCTGCTGACACTGCCCATCAATTACGCAAAGCCGGATTAATTGAAGGCCGTAAACCCAATTATCATATTTCCTCGCATGTTGCTCAGGCAACAGAAAACAAAGCAGACTATATCAAAACGCGGCGTCAGGATGATACCTTTTATAAACAACTGATACTGGACTATCTAAAGCAATTTGGAGAAGCTTCTCGCAAAGAAATTGACACACTTTTAGTAGAAAAGCTGAGTCCAACGTTAAATCACGAGCAAAAATCTAATAAAATAGCAAATTTACTCACCAATTTAAGAAGGTCAAAACATATTGTAAACAAGGGTTCTCGCACAGCCTCTCGGTGGACTTTAAATAAATAAAGAGAGATGCAGAAAGAAAATTTTTATTTGCAGAAAGAAATGCAGAAAGAATCATCGAAAAAACCCTGTGATAGCAACATTTTGAGGCAAATGATAGATAGCCTCTAATGCATGAAGAAACCCATGACTTATAAAATAAAAAGTCAAAATGTAGAACAAATCAGGTAGCACATAAAAACCATGAAACTCAAGTTCAAAATTCAAGATTACCAAACCAAAGCAGTAGACGCTGTGGTGGACTGCTTTATGGGCCAACCTCTTTTGAAAAGCTTCGAATACAGCATCGATCCGGGGCAAGTGAAGTCACAACGTACCTATACAGTTAATGTCAATACAGCAGGATTTGGCAATGCTGAACTCAGACTGAATGAAGCACAGCTCTTAAACAATGTTCGTGATGTACAAAAGCGTCAAAATCTTCCCTTATCGACACAGCTTGTCAGCTCAGAGATTTCTCCTGTTAACTTTGATATTGAAATGGAAACAGGCACAGGTAAAACCTATTGCTATATTAAAAGCATTTTTGAACTCAATAAACGCTATGGTTGGAGCAAGTTTATTATTGTCGTGCCCAGCATTGCTATTCGTGAAGGCATTTACAAATCACTTCAAATCACAGCCGACCATTTTTTAGAATCTTATCAACAGCGCGCCAAATTTTTTATCTATAACTCCAAACAATTGCACCATTTAGAAAGCTTTTCTTCTGATGCTGGCATTAACGTTATGATCATTAATGTCCAAGCCTTTAACGCCACAGGCAAAGACAACCGCCGTATTTATGAAGAGCTAGATGATTTTCAAAGCCGTCGCCCGATCGATGTCATCAAAGCCAATCGTCCGATACTCATTTTGGATGAGCCACAAAAAATGGAAGGCAAGAAAACCCTAAAATCACTCAAGGCTTTTAATGCCTTGATGATACTGAGATATTCTGCAACCCATAAAACCACCCACAACAAAATTCATCGTTTAGATGCTTTAGATGCCTACAATCAAAAACTGGTCAAAAAAATAGCTGTGCGAGGTATTACGGTGAGAGGGCTTCAAGGAGCAAGTGCTTACCTCTATCTAGACGCGATCGAAATCTCTAAAAAAAGTCCCGTTGCCCGCATTGAAATAGAAATTAAACAAAATAACGGTATTAAACGTATATTGCGTAAGCTCAGCACAAGCGATAACCTTTACACATTATCCGGAGGTTTGGAGCAATATAAAGAAGGATTTATTGTTTCTGAAATCAACGCAGTAACAGATACCGTTTCGTTCACCAACGGCCTCGAAATAACAGCTGGAGAAGCCCATGGCGATGTCCATGAAATGGCGTTACGACGCATCCAAATTCGTGAAACCATTCGTGCCCATTTACAAAAAGAACAGGCACTATTTTCTAAAGGCATTAAAGTTTTAAGCTTATTTTTCATTGATGAAGTTGCCAAATACCGTGATTATAGCGCCAGTGAAGGAAAAGGCGAATATGCGAATATTTTTGAAGAAGAATACAGTAAGTGCATCAATGAACTGGGATTATTAATGCAACCCGATTATCAAGAATACTTAAACCAGATTGCTCCCGACACAACCCATAACGGATATTTCTCTATCGATAAAAAATCCCGCCAATGGGTAGATCCAAAAGTAAGCCGATCTGGCGAAACCGATGATGTTGATGCTTATGATCTCATATTAAAAGACAAAGAACGCTTGCTTTCATTTCAAGAGCCTATACGTTTTATATTTTCTCATTCTGCTTTACGCGAAGGTTGGGACAATCCAAATATTTTTGTCATTTGCACTTTAAAGCATAGCGATAACAACATCTCACGACGTCAAGAAGTCGGGCGGGGGTTAAGAATTTCGGTCGATCAATTTGGTGAGCGCCAGGACAACCCTGTAAGCGTTCATAATACCAATGTCTTAACAATAGTCGCTAACGAGAGTTACAAGGATTTTGTCTCCGCACTACAAAAAGACATCAAAGATTCTCTATCAGAAAGACCAACTAAAGCCAATGAGCAGTACTTTATAGGAAAAGTCATTGAAACCGATCAAGGTCCAGTCGAGCTGGATGAACTCCAAGCCAGAGCCATTACTTTTTATTTGATACAAAATCAGTATGTCGATCATACATACCAAATCACAGATACGTTTCATCAAGCAATTACAGAACAGAATATATGTCCGTTGCCTGACGACATAAAACCCTATCAAGCTCAAATTTTGCATTTAATTGAAGGGGTTTTTAGTGATATTAAGCTTCTAAGCATCGAAAATGATAGAGCCATTAAACACAATTACTTAAACGACAATTTTAAAAAGAAGGAGTTCCAAGAACTGTGGAAACGCATTAATCAAAAAGCCGTCTACAGTGTTCGCTTTGACAGCACTGAACTCATTTCAAAATGTGTCGATCATATTAACGAAAAACTCAGGGTGAAGCCTCTGCAATACACCATTCAAATAGGAGAGCAAAAATCTCGTTTGGACTATGAGCAAATGAATTCAACCGACGGATTTAAAGTAACAGAGACAGTCACCGAAAAGAACCATGCCTTTAGGCATTCAGCTATTAAATACGATCTCATTGGCAAAGTCACCGAGTCAACACAGCTCACCCGCAAAACAGTAAGTCAAATCTTAAGCAACATAGAGAAACTTGTTTTTTCCCAGTTTAAAACAAATCCAGAGAGCTTTATCTCTGAATTCATTCGGTTGATCAATGAGCAGAAAGCAAGCTGTGTTATTGAGCACTTAAGCTATGACACTCTGGCTGAACACCATGATATAGATATTTTTACTTCGGCTCAGGCCAATCAAAACATCAAAAATGCAGGTGATCGTCTTTATAAACATATTTATGATTATGTCATCACTGATTCACAAACGGAACGTAGATTCGCTGAAAAATTAGAAACCAGTCGAGAAGTCATCGTTTACGCCAAGCTACCTAAAGGTTTTGCTATCCCAATACCCGTCGGCAACTATAACCCTGATTGGGCAATTACTTTTCAAGAGGACAGTGTTAAACATGTTTATTTCATAGCCGAAACGAAGGGAACAATGGCCACTCTTGAATTAAGAGAAATTGAGAGCAGAAAAATTCAATGTGCTAAAAAGTTTTTTTATACCCTCAACGAGAAAAATGGCTCTAATATCGTTTATGACATGATTGATAGTTACGAAAAGCTAATAGATTTAGTCGTATAATCAAAGCATATCTCGACACAAAGCACAGGACATTTACCCATGACCACCATTCAAGACATCACACCTATTTTTAAAACCCGTTTGCAAACGCTGCGTCAACTTCTGTTGAGCGCTCAAAAGCAAAAAGATGCCGCTATGCCTGAGCTTATGGCTTCGCGCATCATTGAAGACATGCATCCGCTGACAACCCAGGTGGCCTTTGCCTGCAATCAATCCAACCACTTTGCCCAGTGGTGTCTCAACAAAGACATTCTCATGCTCGAATCCCCCGAAAATGTAGAAGCAGCCTTAGCAACCATTGATCACAGTCTGTCAATGCTGGCCGAACTCGACACGACACCTGATCTTGTGCTCAAAGACCATAAAGATATTGCCCTACCCAATAATATGAATCTTTCGCTGAGCGGCGTGCAATATGTACACGACTGGCTCATGCCCAACTTTTATTTTCACCTGGTAACGGCCTATAATATTTTGCGCATGCAGGGCGTGAATATTGGCAAACGCGATTATATGATGCATTTGGCCAGCCATTTTCAATCCAAACCTTAGCCCCCAAATCCTTGGCTTCCGTTTACAACGCCCCTGATATTCCCTTAGAATAAAGAAAAAAGAAGGTTTACTCTATGCAACTCAACTCGGTATCTCCTCTCCCGCAGTCACCGCCAGCTTCCACCGCTCAGCGGACCCGCATGCAAAGCTTCATGCTCGATCTGCAGCAAAAGCTGCAACAAAGTCCTGAACTCAGCGCGCGTTTACAAAACCTCCCTGAAGGCCAGGGTTTTTCTCAGGCCATTGAGCGCCTTGCAAATAACGCCCCCAATAGCGATGACGTCAAAGCCCTCCAACGCTTTTTAGTGCAAGTTCCGCGGTGTAGCATTAACCGCACGCGCCTCAGACGAACCCGTTGATGGCCAATTCGGTCCCCGCAGTCAAAATGCGCTGAACGACTTTTTTGATAAACAGTTTTCAGATGCCGGACTGACTTCCCTTGCCAGGACCCTGAGCGAACCACAAACCCGCCCTCAGCCCAGACCCGACAATATCCAGGGCGTGAATCCTCGCCCCCGGGCAGATTTTGCCCCGGTGCAAAATTTTGGTCAACCCGCTAACACCGATGGTCAGGCTGTACGAGTCCAAGATTCAAATTGACCAGGCTTCTTTTCATCCGCAGTACGACAGCAATATTGCCGCTGCCCGTGACTCAGACTGTGGCCCTGCCAGTGCAGCCATGGTACTCGAATCTCAGGGTTATAAAGACATGAACTCTGGCGATGTACGCGAAGATCTGATGGATGTTTCTCATACTGGAGCCACCACCTCTGAAGAAGTGGCCAAAGGCATCCGCGAGGGCAGTAACGGAGAGTTACGTACAGAAATTATTACGGGCAATAGTGATCTATAAAAACGACCCCCAGGGCTTTTTAAACAAAATGCGCGAAGAGCTTGCCGCAGGTAAGCAGGTGGTTCTGCTCACCAAAAACTGGGATCCATGCAATACAGTAACCGCTCTGCGGAACGTACCAATGGTCACTATGTGGTCATTCAGAGCATCACCGCCGATAACAGCTGATCTTGCCGATCCCGGCAGCCGAGGCAACGGATTAACCGTAAATCTCCGCTGACACCTTTTTGTCGGCTTATGCAGCCCGTGCCAACGAAGGCATGCCCAATAACATAATTGTGATCGATAAGCAGCCTCACCAGCCTCCTGATCAAGCTGATATCCACATTTTTTAATAAACTTCCACGACAGCTCTCTTAACAGCCCTCGCACTCACAGCTTTTGCCGCTCGTAGGATTTCGACCGCTCGACTGGCGTTATCGGCAGCGGGTATTTTGAGCGGTGTATTGCTCACCCTACTCAAAACACCCGCCCACAAAATAGCTTTAAGTCTGCTTCAGCACCGTTGTTCACTTCAAAAGATTAATCTGAACACCCTTGGAATCAAGCACCACATGGGCTTTTTTCGCTTGAATACGCGTCTCTCCAACCCGCAACTCAAGCGCGCCCTGGAACTCACCGGTTTTAGAGATGAGGCTTTGTCCCTCTACCTTGAATACATCGATGGGATTTGCGTAAAAAACAAACAGATAATGCCCTGTGTCAGCCTCTAAATCTTGCAACATGGAGCCTTTTATCAAGAGACTCAGGTCAGGATCCTCTTTAGACACCGAAGCATACTGATCAACAATCGAACCGTGTTCAGAAATTTCAAAGGACTCCCGGGTGGATGTCGAAATACCCCCAAAAGTCAAAGGCATACGCACCGTTACACGGGTCCCTTTGGAGGCTTCAAAGTCTCGAACGGCCCGCTCTTTTGCCTGATTTAAGGTTTCAATATATGCCTGCTGGGCTGCTTTGCGTTTCAAAAACGCAGGCTGTTGGTAGATCTCATCACTAAAGCTGGCCTTTGCACCGCCGTAAAGCGATGCCCGTTGCAATAAATCGACCAAAGACTGACCTGACTCGGCGTGCTTCTGCCAATCGTCCTCAGTGTCTGCGAGTAATTGAGCCATGGCAAACCCAGTGAAATAGTAACGCCCACGCTCCATGGCTTCTTTATCAAGCGGACTTTTCAGGGCCTCCAGTGTCTGCTTTTTAATCACAGCGCCGGATTGATAAATCTCTCGTGTGGTAGGAGGCACCTTTGCTTCAAAAGCCAGTTGAGAAAAACGATGCTCGACATAGGCTGCTGTGCCTTCTACCGCTTCTAAGCTGTTCTCGTTCAGCGTAACCTCTTCTGGGTGTAAGGCATTTCGCATGTGCCGAAGGCTTAAAAAACGGTGAATGTTTTGCTTTCGCTCCTCGGGTTCACGCGCTTGTAAGGCGTTTGCGAGGGCTTGCTGCTCCAACTCGGCCAGGACAACATCTTCAGCCTCATAATAGGTGTTATGGTTCGTGTTTTCGCTAAAGAAAGCCTTGCTGTTTTGATAAAAGTGAAAGGTTTCGTGAATCACCGTCAATAAAGAAAAATCCCGATCTATCACAACCCCTTCATATTCTCCAATCGTATAACCTACATCAAAAGGGGTCGGGTAAGCCTGAGCAGACAGGGCATCGTAAACCTTAGCAAAACCCAAAACAGGATGAAATCCGTCAGGCACCTGGGCATTAGGGTAGTTGAATAATAAACCGCGATCACCCGTTTTATGAGGCGTGTAAAGAATCAGGGGATATGTCGTCAAATCAAAACCGGCCCAGATCCTGGGACTTTGATCGTGACTGATTTGAAGGGCATCCTGGGTATTGCGAATGAAAACTTGCTCCTGCGTACTCACCTCGGCCGCGGCATAGCTTGCCCCTGCAAAAGTAAGGGTAAAAAAGAGACTCAGTTTGAGAAGGGGTAAAGTACGCATAAAAACTCCGGTAGAACTTAATTTAAATCATGCTATCACAGGGCAGTTGGGCTGATACTTAAACAAACGATAACGGTTGATTATTTTGTATACTTCATCAAACCGATGACGAAAGCATGATGAAGTATATGAAATGCTTGTAAGAAAAGAGACCGATAATGTCATTTGAAGGCACCGATAAATACTACCTGAACCCCGAACTCAAATTGATTGTCAATATGGCGATGCAAATGAATAAACCGCTGCTGCTCACCGGCGAGCCGGGCACCGGCAAAACGCAACTGGCCTTTGAGATCAGCCGCTCTTTAAACATGCCCTTAGAGATCTTACGGGCAAAGTCCACCATCAAAGGCGAAGAAACCTGCTATGTGCAAGACACCGTTTTACGCCTCAATGACGCCCGCTTTGGCACCCAGGATACCGGCCGCAACGTGAACAATTTTTTTGATTATGTCATCTGGGGCCCCATTGGCCGGGCTTTTCGCAGTGACGAGCCGGTGGTTTTATTGCTCGACGAAATCGATAAAACCGAGTCGGATGTGCAAGACAACCTACTGGATGTGCTCGACGAAAACCAGTTCACGATTCGCGAAGTCAATGAAGTGGTGCGCGCCAAGCATCCCCCCTTTATTATCATCACCTCCAATGCCAAACGGGAGCTTTCCGACCCCTTTTTGAGGCGCTGTTTTTGCCACCATCTCGCCTTTCCCGACCGCGAAGAGATGGAAGCCATCATTGGACTCCACTTTCAGGATCTGGACAAAAACCTGCAAGAGACGGCCCTGGGCCTTTTCTATGAACTGCGAGCAAGGGGCTTTGAAAAAGCGCCCGCCACCAGCGAGCTACTGGACTGGTTAAAGGCCGTCCAAAGTACGGGGGCATCGTTAAGTAGCCCCGATCGGCTGCCTTTTATTGGCGCCTTACTCAAACGCACCGAAGACATTTTGAATTATCGCAACCCCCAGAAGCCCAAACGCACATGGTAAAAGCGCAGTCTCCACTACTGATGGACTTTTTTGCATTGCTTGCAGAGTACGGAGTTCCCCTGAGCATGCAGTATCTGCTCGATACCTATGCGGGCTTAGAAAAAGGGCTGGTGCGTAACGTCGATGAGCTGTTTGTGTTCTTGCGTCTGAACACCGTTAAAAAAGTCGAGCATATGGACGCCTTTGAGCGCGCCTTTGCCTTTTACTTTTTTGACATCGATATTCCTAATGTGGCCGAGGGCGACCCGGCCCTGTTTGACACCTCGCAGTTTCAAAAGTGGTTGGCCAACGCCATCGAAAAAAAAGAACTGCCCCAGGCTTTTTGGCAATTGGGCAGAGAAGAACTCATGAAGCGTTTTTGGGACACACTAAAAGAACAAATGGAGCGCCATGATGGGGGAAGCAAGTGGATCGGCACAGGCGGGAGTTCTCCCTTTGGGCATTCCGGTCACGCGCAACCCGGTGTGCGCGTCCACGGTCCGGGAAAAAACCAGGCCGCCATCAAAGCCATTGGTCAACGCCACTATATTGATTATGCTGGAGATAACGGTCTAAAAGGCACCAATATTCGTCAGGCACTGAGTGCGCTAAAACATCTGAAGCCCTCGGGCGCGCATACAGAACTGGATCTGGGCGAAACCCTGCGGGAAACGGCCCGCAACGGTGGAGAAATCGAACTGGTGTTTCCGGAGAACTCAAAGACAAAATCGCGGTCGTGCTGCTAATCGACAACGGTGGACGTTCCATGTTGCCCTATGTAGAAACCACCCGCCTCTTGTTTGAAAAGCTCAAAGACCGCTTTAAAAGCCTCAACACTTATTATTTTCACAACACCATCTATGGCCAGGTATATACCGACGCACGCCACCAGCACACGCTCTCCACAGCAAAATTGCTACAACAGTCACCGCAAACCCGCGTGATTATTCTGGGCGATGCCAGCATGGCGCCCGAAGAATTGGTATACCCATCGGGCAGTCTCTACTTTGAAGACGAAGAGGCCACTCCCAGCATTGATTGGCTCGAAAAATTAGTGGCCCGCTTTAGACATACCGTGTGGCTGAACCCCATTCCCCAGAATCAGTGGGATCACCCCTACAGCCCCTGGACCCTCCAGCGTCTGCGAGAGTTATTTACGATGGAAGAGCTGAGTCTTAACGGGATTAAAAAGGCCGTGGATCATTTAAACCGTTAGACCGGCTACTTTGACCTGGAAAGAGCCAGGACAGATAACTTAAGGCAAAATTACACCATGCTTAAACTACGGCTCTTGAACGCAAATCGCGGTGTTGCGATAATAAAGTACAATACGATTTATAGCGTAGGAGCTTTTCCCCTGATGATCTTGACTAAACTTGCCGCCTTCGGTCTCATGTCTATTGCCTTTTTCTCAGCCTGCCAATCACCATCACAACCCCTGTCAGGAGCTGCTTTCAATCGCCCCATGATGGCCCGAAGCTTCTCTCAATCCGCCACACAAACCGATACTTCACGCTTTATTACCCAAGTCGCCTCTGCCTTTCACGAAGCCTGGCGCGCCGGTCGGCCGCAAAGCCGATGGCACCTATGAACCGCGCATTAAAGAAACCAAAGATTCAGCCTGGATTCAGGCCAATAAAAGCAATCAGGTAGATATTGCGAATACCGCTTACGCGGCCTTACCCGGCGACTGGCAAGCTGAAAACCGTGCATCTGCTGAGATTGCAGTACAACAAATCCTGGTAAACAAAAACCAATTGCTCACCCCCGCCTTTATTGAGCAGGGCAGTACGATTATTCATATCAACTGGCTAGAGCGCAATAGCTGGGCAAAGGGTGGAGAGCTTGATAAGCCCTACGCCCAACTGCCTGAGCCCGAAAAACAAAAAGATCGTGAAGCGCTCTATCAGGCTATTCATCAGGGTATCGCGTTGAACATTGTCTCTCCGCAACAGGTAGCAGCCCCTGTTTCTCAAGCCATTGCGCAAATGTTGGCGAAGTTCTAAAACGCAGTTATAAGATTGTTGGGGGAAGCTGATCTCTGGCGGATCCCATTGAGCGAGAGATCTCGCTGGCGCGGATTTGGCCTAGATAGGTGTAAAGCCGTTCAAACAAAACCACCTGTATTGTCCATCCGAAAAGCATTGAGATCCATGGGTTGTCAGATATATCAGCAAAACCCATTAACTCGAAACCCAGAAAAGTGGCGAACAGTAAAAAAAGGCTTACCGATAGACATCGTACAACAATGGGCAATGACAAAGCCAAAGAACGCGCAATGAAAGCGTTGCCCTCCTCTCCACCATTCGCTTTAAAGGTAAATTGAATGCCCATCAGCGTAATCAACAAGCTGATACTAACATCTAGCAGAATGAGACCCGGAGGCCGATCGCCTATATTTTCCATTGGAACCAAAAGCAAGGAACCAACTGCTCCGGCCAAGAGATAATAATTTTTAAACTGCGTTTGAGACACCCGATCGTGCTTTAAATCTTCGACCAATGCGTGGGTTTTCCAAAAATACATGGCTTTTTACCCCCATTTTTGAGTAGCGACAACTTTTTCTCAAGCTTGAGTTTACAAGCCTTACTTACAAACGTCAACGCAGAATCCCGTCTTCAGGTACAATGGATTATCCCTTTTAAAAGAGTAAAATCATGTACACCGTTTACGGCATTAAAAACTGCAACACCATGAAAAAAGCCTTTGATTACCTGCGCGATAAAGACATTGCCTACACCTTTGTGGATTATAAAAAGCAAGCGCCTGACACGGTCACCCTTCAGCGTTGGCAAGCCGGCTTTGGTGAACTGCCCGTCAACAAAAAAGGCACCACCTACCGCAAGCTCAAAGACGAGCTATGAAAATGCCAGTACAGACGAGCAAATGGCTCTGCTACAGGCGCATCCCATCAGCCATTAAACGCCCTATTTTAGAGAGCGAAAGACATTCTACTCAAAAGGTTTTGAAGCCGACCAATGGCCCGACCATTAAGTGTGAAAGAACACCCCTGACTATGAAACCCTTCCTGAGACCCGTCATTGCCCCGGACACACCCTACAAACCCGCTATGCCCAACATGCCGAAGAGCTGCAAGCCTTACCCGAAGGGCAAAACGAGCGCTTTATGCAGCTGATTACCCTTTTGGGGCTAGAGGCTTTTCAACTGGAACTGCTCGAAGACGCTCGCGACTACCTCAAAAATGCGCTCACCATGGCGCAACAATTACAAAATCTCGTGGTGGAGTTTCACCTGCGCTTACAACTGGCCGTCTGTTTACAATACCTCGAAGATCTTGAAGGCGCAGATGAAGGTTTTCAGGGAGCGCTCAAGCTCACCACCCAGGAGGGCTTGCAGCACGAAATGGGCACCGCTCTTGTGGCCTGGGGGAAACTACTGGCAGAACAGGGCAAGTACACCATTGCCGAATCCTGCTTTCAGCGGGCAATAACCTTCGAAGAAGGGCTACCCGAGCCCAATGCCATCAATATTGACACCGCAGAAAACGCCATTGCGCTTTTAGAAGCCATCGGCCCCGTCGACGAAAAAGGCTATGCGGTGACCTATACCGAAATCGGCCATATTGAAGTGCCTGAGATCGGTCTCTAGACTTTTATTTTTGGATCTTATAAAATGAAGACTTAGGCTTCAAGAAAGACTTAAGCCGCAAAGAGAAATGGGTATTTTAATATGAGTTCAATGGGTATTCAACGCTCTGCTTCTTTTACAAGCCTCCCGAAAACAGCAGCTCCGCAACGCTCCGGTTCGACAAGGCCCGCAACATCGACATCAAGCACTCCCAGCACCACACCCACAGGCCCATCCCAACGCGCCCAGCGACAGGTTCAGGCCAGCCGCGCGCAAACCACTCAACAACTGGCCAGTCCAGAAACCGCTCAAGCGGTGTCTCAGGCCATTGAAGCCACGCCTTCAGGCACCTTACAAGAGAACGCCCTACACTATGCCAGTGTCATTAAAGACAGTCCTCTGACCCAGGGCGTGGTCAGTGCGACCCAGTCCGCCGTCAGTACGGGTGCAAAGCTTCATGATGGTGTCGAAACGTTTGGCAAAGCCCTGGATACCGCGGGTATTGCAGAGCCCCTCGGCAATGTCGTTGAATCGATCACCGAAAAATTTAAAGCGGGCGAGACCGAAATTACCACCGCTGAAGCCAGAGCTTTTGAAACACTCACAGGCGTCTCTCCTGACAGCCTCGGCAGCCTGAAAGCCATGGTAGACACCGGTAAAAAGGCCTTACAAGTGGCCAAAACGGCGCAATGCTTAAACGGCGCTTATCAAAGCTACGGAACACCCGAGTTTAGTGGAAAAGCCCAGGAGCTCGCCAAAGTGAGCTATGCCACGCTGGGTGGAGACTCCACGGTGGAGCTGCACGGTAAAGTCTCCGCTTTTTGCGAGAAATGCGATCTCGACAGCGGTAAAGAAGTCATGAGTGCGCTGGCTAAATTCAGCACCGACGATAGCCTGGTGGCCACGACCCAGCGCAGTGCCCTGTCATGGGCTTCGGGATCCGGCGTCAGTGGCGTCATGGGAACAGCCGCACCGCTACTCAGCTTTGGCGCAGCGGCAGTGGATACCGGCATGGCCGCAAAAACCGGCTACGACTGGTGGCAAGGTAAAGCGACGGGTACAGAGTTATGCAAGAGCTCAGTCACCGCGCTAGGATCTGTGGCGGGCGCTACGGTAGCACCGGTCATTGGCCCACTGATGGCTTCGGCCATTAATTATGGTATTGACAATGCTGGCTCAGCGTATACCAGTGTCTCTAACTGGTGGAAAGGCAGCTCTGCTGCATGATAAAAGCGTATCCACAGCGCGTGCACCAAACGGAGCAGCGCATCACTTTACAATTGAATATTCCTGTGGCTGATATCCCTCCCGAAGGAGAGCTGCCGTTTTTTCAACAGCTGTGTAAAAACGCCATCGACACCCAGAAGTGGGAAGCCTGCCGAGAGCCCGTCATTCAGGTCACCCGCCGTACAGGAAGCCATCTCACAATAGAGTGCCTCATCGATGTCTTCCCCTCTATTCACCTGCCGGCCGATCTTGCCTTAATAGTCGAAGCGCCCCCCATGCAAACCCCACAACCCGAAGAAATCATGAGTCGCATAGAAGCCTTACAAATTCGCTTCGGCAAAACCAAAACCGTCAGCCGAGCTGCCCAATGGGGAGATATGGTACGCATTGACGCAGTGGGTATTTGCCAGGGTGAACTCATTCCCCACAGTGTAAAACACAGCTTTTGGTTAAGCCTGCAAGAGAAAAATGGCGCACTGGCAGCCGGGCTCGTGGGCTCCAACGCCGGTGAGCAAAAACGCATCGATTATACCCTGGCCGAGGACTTCCCCTATGAGCCATGGCAAGGTGCTAACGCTAATTATGCGGTGTATCTCCACGAAGTTCAGTCTCTACAAGTCCCCATTGCCAGTGACCTACCCGTGCTCAGTGATTTGCCCAATGTGCATGACGAAGAAAGCCTGTTTGCGGCGCTCCACGAAGAGCTGCGGGAAATGCATCAGGCCCAGTGGCAGAAACGCTTACGCAAGCGCATACTCGGAGCACTTTTAAAAACAAGCCCGGTTAAGGTGCCCTCGGCATGGACCGAAGAAAGCTTTGAAACCCTCTGGAAAGCCACCGACGGTAAGTTATTGAACGCCATTGCGACTCAGCTTCAACTCCCGCCCCAGGAGCACACCGCCATTTTTGAAAACGGTTTCAGTAGCTGGCAAAAGCAAGCCCACTTAAAACAAGAAGTAAAGCAAGATCTGGCCCACCAACTGCTGTTATGGGCGGTGATACGGGAGCATAAACTCGCATTGAGCGAAGCCCGGATTGAACAAACCCTCAGTCACCTGGGTGCCCCGCTTCACCTCTCGGCGGAACAGGTCTGGGCCAATCTGCAAGCCGATCGTGAAGACCAGCGGTTTTTAAACCAGTTAGCCCTTGATCAAGCGGAGCGCCACCTGATCAAGCAGGTGCGCGTTCGCTCTGGAGAAGAGATTCTCAAGGTCTCGTGAACGAAGACTAGCCCTCTCCGCTGCCGACACGCCCGCCGTTATAGCCGGCTTTTCCGCCACCTTTTTTAAGGCGCTTGCCCGCATTGTCGCCAATGGGCTGCTTGCCCCCTAGACCATTCCACGCACGGGGTCCCTGGCCACCCCGCACCGGTTTTTCAGGTCGTGCTTCGTTCACGCGCAGCGCTTTGCCGTTGAGGTCTTTTTCATTAAGGCCCGCAATAATAGCTTCTCCCGCCGGTTTGTCAGCGGCTTCAATAAAGCCAAAGCCTTTCGATTCTCCGGCATCATCACGACTGATGCTCACGGCAGTTACAGCCCCCAGCGCCTCTGCAGCTTGCTTTAGATCGTCATCACTCACATCAGGGGACACATTGCCCACAAAGATTTTCATTATATTACTCCTAAAAGGTTAACGTAACCTTTAGGCATTATCTCTTGAGTTGGGGCAAGCGTCTACCAACTCGGCATGCTAAACTTCTCTGAAGATTTTGAGGGAGTATATCGTGAGCGAACAAGACGGCTTCTTTGACGCGGATCTAGATGATGATGCCACCCTGATAACCGGGGGGTTCATCGGGGCTTCTGTTTCAGAAAAAACGCCCGCTATCCATTATCACGAAGCGATAACTCCAGCAGCAGCTCCGAGCCGTTACCACACCCACGACTTACTGGCGCAGGGCGCCATGGGCTGCATTTTATTGGCCCAGGACCGTTTTCTGTCACGGCGTGTAGCTTTTAAAGAAATTCGTGCCGAACTGCGCGGACAGCCTCACATTCTCAACGGCTTTCTGGCAGAGGCCCAGATTACCGCGCAATTAGAACACCCCGGTGTCATTCCTATTTACACCATGGAACACCACGAAGACGATAGCCTGGCCTACACCATGAAACTCGTCAACGGAAACACGCTCAAAGAAGAAATCGCTCAGCTCAAAAACAAACTCGATAACGGCATGCCTTCAAGCCAGTGGCAGCAGGCCTATCGCCGTCTCATTGCGCTGTTTTTGGTGGTCTGTGACACCCTCGACTACGCCCACAACAAGGGCATTGTGCACCGCGATCTTAAACCCAGTAATATTATGATTGGCAGCTATAACGAGGTGTACGTTTTGGACTGGGGCATTGCCGCTCAACAGAACCCGGCCCCTGCTGAGACACGCACGATGCAGGCCGTCAGGCTCAGCCTGCCCATGGATGCACTCCCCGCAGGGCAGATTACCGGTACGCCTAAATATATGTCTCCTGAACAAGCCTACGGTCGTCCTGAGGCCCTCAGAGTCACCAGTGATCTCTTTAGTCTGGGACTTATACTTTACGAATTGACCTTTTTGCACCCGGCCTTTCAGGGAGCGGACATGCACACCCTATTAACCAATGTGAGACGCAATCAGCAAGCCCCTGAGATTTCTGCCTTTAACCAGGTCAAAGCACCGGCTGAGATAGCCGCCATTATTCACAAAGCCACCCGGCGCACCATCAGTCAGCGCTATGCCTCCGTGGCTGAGATGAGTCAGGATCTTCGCGCCTGGTTGAACGATCAGCCGACGCAGGCACTGCCCGATACCCCCGTGCGTCAACTGACGCGCTGGACACGGCATCATCCCCAGCAAACCCTCGGCATTGCCACGGTAATTCTGCTTTTATCGGCTGTGGGTATTGCGCTGAGCCTGTGGTGGAGCCAGCAAGCGGTGCAAGACACCCGCATCCGGCGACAGGCCGTTAATCAACTGTTTATTGCCACTGCGATCAAAGCCAGCGCTCTCGATAAAGAACTGGGGCATCTTGAAGCCTTGCTTAAACTGTTCTCAGCCCAGGGTGTTGAGGCTTTTTTAAGAGGGACGGGCCCGCTCCCAGAGCGTACACAACCTTTAGAAGCCGCTTTTATGAGTGTGCAAGCCATGGCGCTAGAGCCCAATAAAGCCCCGCAATCTGTCATAACATCAGGCCGCCTCAGCCGCTCTCCCATTCGCTGGAGCAGCCTACAGTTTAGACCCACAGCTCCGTTGCTTTATCCGGTGCAAGCCTCCTTAAACCAAAAAAAAGCCGCCACAGCGCGCTTTGCTGAATTGCAAAAGCGCTTTCCACCGCCCCAACAAACCCTTCGCTCTACGCCCCGGTGGGGAAACCTTGATGCCCAATACATGCCCCTTTATCAGGAGCTGCACACCGCTTCGGGCCAGCCCCTCGGTTGGAGCGGGTTTTTATTAGATCGTCAGTCCATGACGGGCCTTTTGGCCGGTTCCAAGCTTTCAGGATTAAAGCAAGTGTGGCTCATGAATAGCAGCGATCGACGACAAATACTGAGCTTAAACGACACAATCCAGGCACCTCCCCCCGCCTTGCTCGCCCTGCTGGAACAAAAAAAGAGCGGTTACTTTGAAATAAAAGACGAGATTTTTGCATATCAACAGCTCAGCACCCTGCCCTGGCATCTGGTGTTTCGAGTGGATCGCAACACCTTATGGAAGGCGGCCTCCCATGTCCTTGATTCCTGAAGATGCCACCACCCTGGATCTCTCCTTTGACGACACCCTCTTTCATAGAGCCACTGCCCGTCTCGAAACAGACGCCACGACAGCCCTCGAAACGATACAGGGTGAACATGTTTATCAAAAGCTGTCTTTGCTTGGGGCCGGTGCCATGGGAGAAGTGCATCTGGTCAACGATCCGCTGCTCCAGCGCGATATTGCCTATAAGCAATTATTATTACAAGATACATCCCAGGCCAATACCGAAGCCCGCGATCGCTTTCTCAACGAGGTCAAAATCACCGCCCAGTTAGAGCACCCGTATATTGTGCCCATTTATTGTTTAGAAATTACGCCCCAGGGACCGGCCTACACCATGAAGCGGGTGGTGGGAAAAACCCTTAAAGACGCGATCGAAGACCTGAAATCCCCGGCACAGGGTTTGCAACAATACACAGAGCAATGGCCAGCCTTACTGGAAAGCTTTTTAAAAGTGTGTGACGCTATGGCTTACGCCCATTCTAAAGGCATTTTACACCGCGATCTTAAACCCGCCAATATTATGCTGGGTGACTGGGGAGAGGTGTATTTAATGGACTGGGGCATTGCCCGTCCCTTTGGCGAGGCGGCAAACAATTACCGCTTTGAAGCGGAAGAGAAGGGACAATGCCTGGGCACCCCCAGATATATGTCTCCTGAGCAGGCGCGGGGCGCCAACGATCGCTTAGACCCTCGCAGCGATCTCTTTACACTGGGCCTTATTTTATTGGAGCTGCTGACGCTGCGCTCCCCTTATCGGGCAACAAATTTAGCGGCGCTATTGGCCAAAGTCCGCCTGGGCCAACGGGAGGGCTTTGACGGGCTGCACGGCCAAAAGATACCCAAACCCCTGCAGGCCATTGTCCAGCGCGCAACCGCCCTCAAACGGGCCGAGCGATACGAAAACGTGCAAGCGCTAGCGGCAGACCTTCGCCGATACCTCAGCGGCGAAGCCGTCCTGGCAGCTCCTGAAACCCTCTTTGAAAAAGCCCAGCGGCTGTTAAAACAACACCGTACCGCCCTACTGAGTTGTCTTTGTGTAGTGGTTCTAGGCAGTGCGGTTTTTAGCCTCTTTCAATTGTGGCAGCGGCAACAGGCACTGGTGCTCGCGCAAGAGCGAGAGGCTGAACGCATAGCCTTTTTAGGCCTTGCCAGCGAATACGGGCAGCAGCTGGATCACCAGCTGATGCAGACGCAACACAAACTGTTTACCCTGGGAGGACACGTCACCCAGGCCCTGCTAAAGGCCACCCGATCTAGCCCCTACCCGTGGAGAACCGCGAAGAAAGAGAGGCCTATTATGCCCGGCTGCCACGGCATTTTTATTCTCAGTATTATCAAAATCAGCTGAGTTTAGAGCACCGAGCTACTCCATTGCTTATCAACGCAACGCCGCCGATCTCAAACCCCACATTGAGCAATTGCAAAACTACCGTGAGGTCTTTACACAATTGTTTCGACAAACCCTGACGGATCCTGATGCCGAGAACTGGAGGGCATTGGTAGGAAGCGAAGGCGCACCCATGATGTTTTTGAATGTGGCCACTTCTGAAGGGGTCTTACAAACCTACCCCGCCATTTACTACGGCACGCCACAGTACGATCCCCGCAACCGTCCTTTTTATAAGCTGGCGTTAAATCAGTGGGGCGTGCGCTGTGGAAACCCGTTTCTGGATCGCCTAACTGGCTCGCTCTTACCCTGTAGCATGGCGCTCTATGACACAAAGAGCGCTTTTTAGGTGCCGTTACGCTGGACATGCAATTTAAGTATCTCGCCCGCAAATTCTTAAGCCTGCCGCAAAACCTTGGTGTCAAAGACAGCTACCTGGTGAATGCCGAAGGGCAAATTGTAGTCAAAGGCAGCGACAAAAACGCCAAAATCGTAAAACAAGACAAAATCAATACGGGCTATACCCTGAGCGATTTTGACAATGCAGCTCTACAAGCCGCGATAAAAAAAGGGGAACCGATGGGGCTGATTGAGAAACCCGGTAAAGGTAAAAAAGGCATGATTTCTTTTTTGAAACTCAACTTTTTAGATTGGTACTTTGTGGTAGAAGCTGAGTAAGTCTGAAGAAGCTACTCGGCCATACCCAGTTGACCCAGTCCCCAATTGTCGGCGTATTCTTGCATTTCAGCTGCCGCCTGTGGGTCGCGTTGATTAGAGACTTTTTCAAGGGTTTTATAGGTATTGGCAGCGACATCTACCAGCACCACCATCAGCGCATCGCGGTCCGTATCAATGAGAATGAGTGATCGCTTATCCTGTGCGCGATTATGGCCCTCGGACAAAATATAGCCCTGCATAATTTGCGTCACCGGCAATAGCACTTCGCGTGAGGCGTTAAACCCATCCTGATTGTTTTCAACCAAAGTCGCCACGCGGGTGCGCAAAGGCTCTGTGTTCAGCATCTCTGCCGCGTTGCTGCTGTTAATAAATGCGGTAAGATCCCCCAACGCCCCAACAGGCGTTTTACGATCCCTTGCTTGAGTCACTTCTTCAATCACATCAGAATCATCTCCAATACGAATCTGTGCCTCGGCAGACTCCCCCTGAAACCACGCTGCACAGCCCGTCAGGCCTCCCCCTGCCAGACTTAACACGGCACAAAATCCTAAAAATTGAGAAAAACGACGAACACGGAGACTCAGCATAGCAATAATTAAACCCTTCAGATCATGATGCGTTTAATTATAACAGTCTCTGGTTTTAAACTTTGTGGGAAACTAAGTCTTAAACCAGGTTTTGAGAAACGCTGTAAACTTTCGAATTAATCGATTATGTTGCGTATCTTGATGGCACACCAGATAAAAAGGAAGGGGCCGCAACTCAACGTCTTTCATAATTTGCACCATCCCTGGCCAATCCTGGGCTATGTGAGCATGCGTAACAATAATGCCTCCTCCCGCACGGGCCAGGGCAATTTGCGTCAACATATGATCTGAACGAAAAGAGAACTGCTTATGTTGAGGACTAAATCCCATCAGACTGGCTTCTTTAATTAACAAATCGCTTTTGTCATAACCAATCCATATATTATTCCCGAAGGGATCAGGATCACTCGACTGAGGCTCACCATGTTCTTCTAAATACTTTTCGTGGGCAAAAAAACCCAGTTCGATGCTGGGTAAACGTTGTGCCACAAGATCCATTTGCGTGGGTTGAAACATTCTCACAGCAACATCTGCTTCTCTTGTAAACAAATTGCTCTCCTGATTAGAAATAACAATTTCAAACTGAACCTTTGGGTTCTCTTTATGAAAAACAACCAATGCCTGGGGTAAATCATAGGTTCCAATCACCTCACTGGCTGAGACCCGTAATATCCCCGACAAAGACTCAGACAAACCCTTTGCTTGACGACTCAACTCTGTTGCTGCCTGCTCCATCACTTGCGTTGAAGCCATTAATTTTTGTCCGTCTGAAGTCAAGGTGAGTCCTTTCGAGGTGCGCTGAAACAGCTGTAGTTCCAATTGCTTTTCCAATTGCTGAATATGACGACTAAGGGTGGGCTGTGACAAGCCCAGATGTCGGGCAGCCTGGGATAAGCTACCCTTTGCCACAACAGCAGTAAAGCTTTGTAACCACTCCCAGTTAAGGTTATTCATTTATGTATATCCATTATTATTTTTTGGGAGTTCTATCCCCTAGAACAAAGATATACACTAAAACGTATCAAGACAACAAGGATCGAACAATGCAAAAATGGATATTAGCATTATCTGTGGTAGCAGCCGTGATCGCTTACGGGGTGTTTAATACTTCAAAAGCGAAGGTTTCTCCCCTCTGGGGTGCCGAATCAATTTCTCTTTCGGGCCATGGAAGCGTAAAACAGGTTCTCAAAGCCGGACGCTATACCTATTTCCAACTAGAAAACCAGCAATGGCATGTCACCACCTCTCAATCCCCTCAAAAAGGACACAGGCTTGAGTTTAAAAGTTACGCCAAGCTCGCACATTTTCATTCTTCTTCTCTAGATCGCAACTTTTCACCCCTGTTTTTCACGAGCATTAATGCTCCTCAAAATTTACCTGTTCAAAAAAAGGAAGTACACTCCCATGAATAATCTTAAACAAGTGTTGATGCTCTTCGCTCTCATAACGGCTAGCGCTTGCCAAATGCCACCAACATCGGCGGTAAAAACATCCTCTCCTTCTGCTCAACCAGAATCCATTTCAGACCCAAAAGATCCTTGTGTAGCTGAAATGCTGGCTGAAGATGCGGCACTAGACACCATGCTGGGAGAGCAGGGTAACCCCAAAAACTGGCAAGCATTTCCACCCGATGCGATTGTCGCTTCAACATACCTGCGTTTCCAGCCAGGAACTGAAGCACGTGAAGTCTTTGACAGCGTTGTGCAACCTATTAATCAAGTTTTGATGGCCCCTGCAGAAGGTTTGATGAGCGTTTCTTTTATGGCTTCAGAAAAGTGTAACGAAATACGGACCTTAACAGTATGGAAGAATGAGGCCGACATGATGACATTTGTCATCGGAGATGCACATTTAAATGCCATCAGCAAAGTGTCTGAGATAAGCCGTGGCGGCTCCATTACAGGTCACTGGTCTAAAGAGACCGTGGGTGAAGTCAGCTGGAAAAACGTGATTTCTCAGTTTAAAGATCATGAAGGACCTGTTTATTGAAGGCTTATATTTTGAAATGCATCCCTTCAAAAGAATGAAGCCTTTAAGTTTTTCTCTAACGGGCTGGTTTATAGAAGAAGCTCACGCATATCCGCTTCAGAAAGATTTTTAATATGATCCAGTACACTGTGGTGAATATGGTGAATCACATAGTCTGACCATAATTGCCAGTACTGAGCGGGCCAGATCTCATGGGTATACCAGGTGGTTCCTTCAAGACGCGTACCACCGTTAGCGAGCGGTACCAATAAAAACTGCCCCGCGCGAGAACGTAAAAAATGGTCCAAATGAGGCGGAGAAATGGCGTAAGGGGTGAGCTCTTTCATAGGGTGGGGCTGGGATTGCACCGAAAACTTTAGCAAACGGGGTTCGTCCCACACCTCAATGGGCTCCACAAAAGGTCCCGTCGAGAAAATACAATGACGTACCGCCCCTACACCGTGGCCTTTGATCTCGGCTTTAATGGGGTATGCCACGCCGGTTTTTAAAATCCAGCTATTGGGAGGCGGTAACTCAGAAAAAGACACCACGTGATCCCAAACCACTTCAGGCGGCGCCTGGATTTCGACCGTGCTGACCACCGCCACCCGAGGCGGCTCAATATGCGCGGCTTTTTCTAAACCCATCAGGCCCGGCAGCACCAGCATCAGCATCACGCCCTGACCGGGTAAAGGTCGCCGTTTAGACTGAATAATCCAGCCGGCCCAGGCCCCCATCATGTTCAACACCAGTGCTAAAGGCAAGGCCATGAGCACACAAATTAAGCCTTCGATAGCCACCAGCACAATGGCAACACCCAAAAATACCAGGCCCAATGAGCTAATGGCCAAGCACTCTTTGTAGGTGCGCTCTTGACGGCCGGCAAAAAATAGCGTCGTCAATAAGCCCGTGACAAAGGGAAGCCCGATAAATAAAGAAACGCCGTACTCCCCGAATCCCATCACCGACACCACAATCACAAACAAAGCAAGCCCGACCGAAATCCCCATACTCATCAGAGCGGAGCCCAGTTTTGTCCTGGGAATCCACACCGGTCCTGCAGGCTGCTCTCGCGCTGAGAGCTGCTCTCGCTCAGGCCAAAAACAGAGCATAAGAAAAAGCATCAGATTGACACCAGGCACAAAAAACAAAGCCACAAGTCCTCTCGGTAAGTCGGCGGAGCGCAAGCGTTGGAGGGTCAGCCCCACTCCAGCAAAAATAAACGGAATCGACGCGAGCAGCAACGTAAAGTAATAGGGAAGGGACTCAGAGAAGTCTGGCGGAATATGGTAATAATAGTAGTAAGGAATCAGAGACGGCCCGTCAGGCCTTAAAAACAAGATGGCAATGAGGCGATCGGTAGTATTTTTTAAACCCAGGAGCAGTAAACCCCAGATGAGATAATGCAAGCGGGAAATGGACTGGTGCCACGCCCATAATTGAGAAATTTTCATAGACATATCATATCACCACTTTGGGAGCACTTAAAAATGAGACTTAAGCACAAACGCCTTTATCTCCGGCGCTTAAAAGCAAGTGATATCAGTGATATTAACGCCATGGAATCCGATTCTGAGGTCATGCAACATACCTCTTTTCGCCGTGCCTTAACGCCCCAAGAAATTGAACAGCGATTATACAAGACCATCGCAAGGCATACAAAAAAAGACGGTAAAAGCGACCACCTGGGTGTCTGGGGGGCCTTCTCACTAAATAACGATGATTTCATCGGCTGGAGTATGCTTAAAGACACCCAACAGCCCTTTTTAGAAATCGGCTATATGCTTCCTCAGCACCAGTGGGGCAAAGGCTACGCCACAGAGATCGTCAAAACTTTACAGCACCATGCCTTTACGCAACTTAAGCAACCCGGTTTGTGGGCCATTACCCAGGCAGAGAACCCGGCTTCTATCGCCGTCTTGCTAAAGTGTGGTTTTATATTTCAGGGATATTTACCCGATGGCCTACACAGCTATCAATGTCTAAACCCAGAGCAAACATCACAGGGAAGCAAGCCATGAGACCACGGACGATCGACCCCGACGGATATATTATCAACCCCTGCCAGGTGAAGTTAATCTCACCGGATTTTAACCCCCTTCTGCAAGACACTGTCACCCAGCTAAAGGAGCACTTTGAAGATTTGCACAGTGTTTACCTCTACGGCAGCATTGCCCGGGGCGAGGCAATCCCTTACCAATCGGATCTCGATATTAGCGTCATTTTTGAGAACCCTGTCTCTAAGGCCCATACCCGCCCCCTTGAAACACTAGCTCAAAAATTGGCGCAAGACCACCCTGTGATTACCAAGGTGGATTTTGATCCTGGTGGGCTCACAGAAGTCTTGCAAGACACAGAGCATTACCGCTGGCATTTTTGGTTGCGGCACTGTTGCTGCTGTATTTGGGGCAAGAATCTGGGCCTCCGCTTCCCCCGGCAAAAACTCCATCCAGCCATTGCAGCAGAGTTTGCCAAAGACTTGCAAAAGCAACTGGAGGATACTCACGCCACCTTAAAGCCTGAGAATGCCTCTCTCAAGGGACGCTCCATCGCCAAAAAGCTGATTCGCACCGCCTATGGGCGCGTTGCAGCACAAGATAACAGTTGGCATCAAAACATTAAGGACTGTGCCGAGACCGTGTTGCGCTATGATCCAGCACAGCAAGGGTTTATTGAGTCAGCACTGGCAGTGGTCAATCGTCAATCAACCGGCGTGGAGCAGGTTACAACACTGATGAACAGCTACGGGCAATGGCTACTCCAAAGTGCTGAAAACGCCTTAAGCAACGAAAAAAGTCCACTAATAGACGATTTGTAAAAGAATAGAGCTTTCTGAAGTGCCCTGTAAACGCTGATACATCTGGACGGCCTGGGTTTCAGTCATACTGGCAATCAGATCGATCACGATACGAGAGCGTTCCTGCGAATCGTGGGTAGACTCCAGACGCTCACGGTAGCCAAACGGGAAGATGTCCCAGTCTTTTTGATGCTGAGACGCTTCATGAAAGGTGGTGAACAGTTCTTCGATAATGCGCACGTAGCCGCGTTTTTGGGCCGTCAGAGCCGGGCTACGCATAACATAATGCCACGTTAGCTCTTTGAGCATTTTGACTTCTTGAGCGGCCTGGGCGTCAATGCGAATTAAGCAGCCTTCGTTTTGCGCCGGGTCGCACAGGCGCACGGCATTAATATAGCGACTCACATGAATAGAAGTAAAACGCCGCAGGTAAGCTTTGAGATCATGAGAACCGTCATAAGGGGTTTGCAAGTCGCTGAGTTTGCCAATAATACGTAAGAAGGACTGCACCAATTCTGCCTGCCGCTCGGGACTGCGGAACTCTGATTGGATATTTTTATGTTCCCAGCGTTTAAACACCGCCGTTAAAAAGCGATCCGTTTCAGAACCGGGCAATACTTCCCAGTCTCCGTTGGTCTTTTGCCGCAGGCTATTGACCAGGCGATCCAGCGGGATCAGATTGGCGCGATAAAAATCCTCGACATCATGAATAGAGTAAGCGATATCATCGGCCCAGTCCATGAGTTCCGCTTCGACACATTTGCGCTGGTGGGGCGTGCCTTCGCGGGCAAAGGCAAAGTCTTCGCGCTCGGTGTAATAAGCGTTCCATTTTTTGGTGGAGCGTTGCCCGTTTTCACCATAAACCCAGGGGTATTTTAAAATGGCGTTAAGGCTGCCACGGGTCAAATTGAGCCCGGTAAACTCCGCTTTGCGAATGGCCAATTTAGTGACAATGCGAAAGGTCTGGGCATTGCCCTCAAAGCCATCTTCTAAGCCAATGCCCTGGGCCAACTCATGGAGCTTGCGCTCGGCAATATGCCCAAAGGGTGGGTGCCCCATATCATGGGCCAGGGCGGCGGTTTCAGCGATATCGGGGTCGATACCGCCCACGGCCGCGACCAAATCGCCCTCGGTCTTTTGCAGCTTATACGCCAACGATTTGGCGATTTGAGCTACTTTTAAGCTGTGGGTTAAGCGGTTATGAAAGGTATGGCCCTCTTGTACCGAGACGACCTGGGTCACGCCGGCCAAACGCCGAAAAGCAGAGCAAAACAGCAAGCGATCCCGATCCTTTTGAGCCGGTTCACGGTAGTCTAACTCGTCACCCACCGGACTCGACGCTTTGTCTTCGCCGTAGTAGCGGGCGTGCTTGGGGTCAGTCATGGGTTATGCCTGTGCCATGAGTTCTTTACGAAAGGGCGTATCGGAGAGTTCCATTTCGGGATGTTTGTCTTTAAAGAGTCCCATTGACCAGGTGTTCGAGAATAAAATGACGGTGTTTTTAAGCCGGTCGGTGGCGGTCATAGCACCCACCGGTAAAACCTCTCGGGTCAGTGTGGCGGGATCTATGTCCGGGTGTACCCAGCGCAATACCGACCAGTTGGCGGTCAGACTTTCGGTTTCGGCGCTGTACTCACTCTGCATGCGGTGCTTCACCACGTCAAACTGCAGGGGGCCAACGGCGCCGATCACAAAGTTGTTTTGCGAGTGGGTGTTGAGATCAAAGCCCTGCACCACACCTTCTTGCAATAATTGCTCTAAGCCATCGCGAAAGCGTTTGTAGTTTGAAGGGTTGGGGTTATTAAGATAAATAAAGTGTTCCGGTGCAAAATACGGAATCCCCTGATAAATAATCTTATTGTCAGCGGTGAGGGTATCGCCAATGCCAAATTTATCGTTGCTAATTAACCCAATGACATCACCGGGCCAGGCTTCTTCCACACTTTCGCGCTCCTGACCAAAGACGGTGTGCGCACTCGAAAGGCGAACCTTTTTACCACTTTTGGGGTGATGCACCTGCATATTCTTTTCGAATTTACCGCTGCAAATGCGCAAGAAGGCAATGCGATCCCGGTGACGGGGATCCATATTGGCCTGAATTTTAAACACAAAACCCGAAAAAGGAGCGTCTTCAGGCTTGACCACTTTTTCGCCCATGGCGGGGTAACTGCCAGGAATGGGCGCATATTTAAAAATAGCGTCTAACAAAAGCTCTACGCCAAAGTTGTTCATGGCAGAGCCAAAAAATACGGGGGTAATCTTACCGGAAAGCACTTCGGCATGATTAAAGTCCTCACCGGCGATATCCAGCATTTCAATTTCTTCGGCCACTTGTTCGTAGACCGCTGGAGCAAGGGTATCTTTAACGATCTGATCACCAATATCTGCAACGGATTCAGGGGCCTTAAAAGCGCCTCCGGTGGTCCGCTCAAACAAGTGCACTTTTTTGTCTAAGCGATCATAAACCCCTTTAAAATCGAATCCAGTACCCAGTGGCCAATTCACCGGGTAGGCTCCGATATGTAAGACCTTTTCCAGCTCATCCAACAGGTCGAGCGGCTCACGGGTAGGGCGGTCCATTTTGTTAACAAAGGTAAAAATAGGGATTCCGCGCTTGCGACATACCTCAAAGAGCTTTAGGGTCTGGGTTTCAATCCCTTTGGCACCATCAATGACCATGATGACCGAATCCACGGCGGTTAAAATGCGGTAGGTGTCCTCAGAGAAATCCTGGTGACCGGGGGTATCCAGCAGATTCATACGAAAGCCTTCAAAATCGAACTGCAGGACCGTAGAAGTAATAGAAATTCCCCGTTGTTGCTCGAGCTCCATCCAGTCAGAGGTGGCGGCCCGCTGGTTTTTGCGCGCACGTACAGCACCCGCTTCTTGCACAGCACCCCCATACAACAAGAATTTTTCGGTGAGGGTGGTCTTACCCGCATCGGGGTGGGAGATGATGGCCACAGTGCGGCGGCGTTGAATTTCGTCCTGAGCTTTCACGGTGAAGTCTCTTTCTGATGTGTTAATCGATTATTGAATATCCTTCATAATAGCAAGTTCCCATGGGCCACGGGCAGAGGTTTAAGCCAACAGCCCCGAAGAGAAAGCCTAAAGAACCCAAAGCGGCGCAAGTTTTAGGTAAAATGGGGTATATATAAAGCATCAGACTTACCGGGTAAGCATGACCTAAAAACGGCCGACGGCCTGCATAACGCATATAAAGGACGATTCTTTTCATGGGAAATACCTCTATTCCTCGCCAAACCACGCCTCAGCTCCCCAGTGTGGTCGGCCCTCAATTACCCCCAAACATCCCCGCTACAGGCCCCTTACGGGAAGCGCCCAAAGGCCCTTTACCCACTCCTTTTGTGGGCCCCGAAGAAGAAGGAGCCGCACTATTCACTGAAAAAAATCAGGTGGCCCCCAATACCCTACGCCAGACAATATTGACCAACGCACGCGCAGACTTTTCGTTTCTTGGCAAAGAAAGTGACGAAGAAGTTTTAAGTTTTGAGCAGCGCGTGACTTTAATTAAGATCAATCATGCCGGCTCTGAAGGCGATCGTTCCGACGCTGTGGGCAACTACTTTAACGAATTGGTAGAAGATGGTGAAGTGGAGCAGGCCCAGCAATTGCTTCATGTGTTTACCGATCTGCCGGATCTACAAAAAAGCTTACACGGCTCCCTGATTAACGATCTCATGGACAAAGGCAAGTACAACCAGGCACTAGAAGTCAATGAAGCTTTTCCTGATCAGGAAACCAAAGACAAAAACATAACGTATATTGTGCGCTACCTGATCGAAAATGGAGAAACCATCGCCGCAGCACAAGCGCAAGGCGAGGGCAACCTCACCGGCTTACTTAAGGCCGAGTGGGACTCAGCGATGCATACGGTGGAGCAAAAGTATGACAGCGTGGTGGACTCTGTTAAAGATCTCATTTTTGGCGAAAGTAAGGCCCAGGCGCTGGCTGAAGAAGCTTTAGAAGATGTGGGAAGTAAATACCGCGCCAAATGGCTGGGTGGCGGAACACTCGCCTGTGCCTACACCGTTTCACGGGTGTTTGACAATATTCCTGAGCTCGACAAAGTAGACAGTGCTGAAGTCAATGCGCTGGTGAATCAAATGCTGAGCAAGGGTAACTTTGAACAAGTTGCGGGTGACGCAGGCAATAAGGGCCGCTCCATTGCGCGCGGCACAGACCTTAAACCCGGAGATGTCGTGGTCTTTAACAGACCGCGCAAGAGCGGTTATGGACATATTGGCATTGTGTCTCGGATTCGTGAAGACGGCACCGCTTTAATGGTGCATAACTCCAGCAGCAAACGACAGGTGATTGAAGTCCCCGTAGACCGCTACAATGGTCGCATGCCCACTGGCGCATTTCGCTTGAAAGACTAAGCAACTAAAAAACCGTCCTCCAAAAAGGACGGTTTTTTATGAATGAGAAATTAACCTTTAAAGGCTTTAGTTTACACAGTCAATCACGCTACTGTGTCCCCAGTAGCGCATGCCGGTTCCTGAGCGAAGAAGGTACCAACCATTATATTCATAAGGGTTGCCTGAGCTTTCTAAATTGAGCTTTTCGCCGCGAGGGGCAATGCGGTAAGTGCGAGACGCAAGGCTTGGGTAAGCTTTCATATAGGCACCTCCTGGATTCGTAACCGAAACCATAGAGCATTTTCCATCATAAGAATCAGACTCACAGCTCACGACCGACCGGTGAACCCAGTACATATCCCCACTGCTGGTGCGCACATTCACCCAGCCATTGCGAGCAGTTTTGCCCGTAGGGGTTAGCTTTTCACCACGCATCGCGTTGCGGGCGGTTCGATAATTGAGTGAGGGGCCTGTTTTAAGATAAGCAAAAGCACTCGATACCGTAACGGACGAGCACATTTGTTTGGTCATCGCTGCTTCAGCAGCTTGAGGAGCTTGAAAACTTACGCCTCCCATAAAAAGTAAAGCACCGGCAAATAAACCCGTCATTTTTTTAAGTTGCATTGTTTGTTCTCCTTTATATTTTCCACACATTAACAAGTTTTAATTTTTTAATCCCTATCATCATAAGGGCTTTTTTTGAAGAAGAAAACCCTGAAGCCCTTCATTTTTACAGCATCTTTATTCCTGCTTACTTTGCCCTGATAGGAAATGGGTATGCTAGGATATTTCAACATGTGCATGCAAAAGTTGACGCATAAGTTACAGGAGTAAAAGCATGAAAACGGGTTCTCCCGTCTCGCAAATTGGTATTGATGGGGCGATTATCACCCTGGCTCCACTTTTGCTATTGCTGGCCTTTACCGGTACTGAAGTCACCGGTTTGACCACCCTGGGGGCGCTGGCTGAAATCGAACAGTGGCGATTTATTGTGGCCGCTCTCGGCGCTTTTTTTGGTGTTCTTTTTGGCCTACGCTTGTTTAAAGCAGGACCCGGTGCAAAGCTTGCCGGGGGCATCGCAGCCATTGCCAGCACGGCCACCACCTTTCCGTATCTCACAGAAAATCCCTTTGCAGCACTATTTGGCGCTATTTTTGTCATCAGCTTTGGGTTTGTGCTTCTGGACTTTAAAATTTCTAAAGACTATTACAATGCAGAAGACAGTGAAAAAAAACGCCAACAGGCCTGGTGGTCAGCCTTTAGTCTCCCGCTTGCTTTGCTCATAAGCCTGGTACCCGGCGTGGCCAACACCGCCCTTTCCGCTTATATTATGCTCTTGTGCCTGGGTATCGCTCAGGTGTTCTTTAGCCGCTGGGCGGCACAACAAAAAAACCGGGTTCACCTCGCACTCCCTGTGCTGGTCACCCTGGGCGCTTTCACCATTTTAGGACTATTCATTGCCGAGGCCAGCTCCTACCTGAGCTCGATTGCCTATGTATGGGGGCTTACCCTATTCAGCAGCTTTATCAGTCTACTCGCGCTCCCGCGTAACCACTTTTTTATTGAACAAAGCAATACCGGCTGGGATCTCTTACTCAATCACCCGGCCCGCATTTTGATTACCACCTTTTTCTTGCTCTGTGCAGGGGGCACTCTGCTCTTAATGCTGCCGGTCTCAACCCAGATGGGTATCAGCGTGATTGATGCTGCTTTTACAGCAGTGAGTGCGGTATGCGTCACCGGCTTAATCGTTATGGATACCCCCAAAGACTTCACCCTCGCCGGGCAAAGCTTTATTTTACTGCTCATTCAATTGGGGGGATTGGGCATTATGAGTCTAACGACCGTGGCCCTTCATACCCTGGGCCACCGCCTTAGCCTAAGGCAAGAACGCTTACTCACCTCCATGACCCAAACGGATCACAAAGATCTGGTGAACGCCCTGACCACAATTCTTAAATTCACGTTTTTTACTGAATTATTGGGAGCCCTGAGTCTGAGTGGGCTGTTTTATCGGCTGGGTGACGCTTTACCTATGGCGCTCTGGCGCGGTTTTTTCACGGCTATTTCTGCTTTTTGTAATGCCGGGTTTGCCCTGCAAAGTGACAGTCTTATTCCCTACCAAAATCACCCCCTGATTTTGCATGTCATCTCCGCTTTGATCATCTTTGGAGGTCTGGCTCCAGCAGTGGCGCTGATGCTTCCCCATTGGTTTCGACGCAAGGCCTTGCCCGCTTCTGCAAACGTGGCTCTAATAACCACCCTCGCTTTGCTTCTCTCGGGCACAGTCATGATTGCCGCCTTTGAATGGAACGGTATTTTAGAAGGATTAACTGCCTTCGACAAAATTCAAAACGCCTGGTTTCAGTCGGTGACGCTACGCACCGCGGGCTTTAACTCTGTGGACTTAACCTCTATTGCGGGCCCCACCTTTTTGATTATGGTGTTTTTTATGTTTATCGGCGGCAGCCCCGGGGGGACCGCTGGCGGCGTCAAGACCACCGCTTTAGGCATCTTATCGCTCACCTTCTGGAGCCATATTCGCCGCCGAGATGACGTCATCGTGAGTCATCGGCGCGTGCCGCCAGCGATTATCTATCAGGCGGTAACCATTATAATGTCCGGCCTGATCATTTTGTTTTTAAGTATGATGATGCTGGAGCTGACCCAGCAGGTCTCCGCCCGAGAGCTTATTTTTGAAGCGGCTTCTGCGGTGGGGACTGCTGGCTTGTCTATTGGAGCCACCGGCAAGCTCGATGAAATGGGCAAATTGATTATTATTATGAGCATGTTTGCCGGTCGTATTGGCCCCATGACTTTATTTATTCTGCTTGATAATGACGCGCCCCACACCGTCAAAAAATATCCCGAAGCGAAAATTTCGTTAACTTAAATGAGGAAATCTAGAGAATGCCACAACAAATTTTAATTATTGGACTGGGCCAATTCGGAATGTCGCTGGCGCGCACCCTGTCGGAAAAAGGTGCCGAAGTATTGGCCGTGGATACCCGACAAAACCTGGTGGAAGAAGCGGCTGCTTTTGTGACCGAGGCGCTGGTGCTGGACGCTTCCGATGAAGCCGCCCTTGCCGGCTTAGAGCCCGGCAAGCGTGACTCTGTGGTCTGTGCCATTGGAGACGATTCTCGAGAGTCTTCTATTATGTGCACCGCCTTGCTCCGGCAAATGGGAGCCCCGATGATTATTGCGCGCGCCAATGACAAAGTTCACCAACGCATTTTACAATTGGTGGGTGCCCACCAGATTATCAACCCAGAGCAAGAATACGGCAAAAAGTTTGCCAACCGCTTGCTCTATAAAAACGTTATTGTGGACACAAATCTCGGTGAAGACCTGCATTTAACCGAAATTTCAATACAGCCTTCCATGGTAGGAAAAACCCTTGTAGAGCTGGCCCTTCCCCGGCGCTTTGGGGTCATGGTAGTGGGCATTCGCAAAGGGGCCAAAGGCAAGATCGCACAACCCACCCCTGGAGAGCCTTTAGAAAAGGGCGACAATATGATTATTGTCTCTAGCGAGGGTGCTATTCCCCAATTGATCAAAGGAGTTTAGCATGAAACCAGGACAAAGTATTCGGCTCGGCGCACGCATTTTATTGGGGTTAAACCTGCTGATGGCTTTGGGTACGCTGTGGGTATTTATGCGTATGACCCCCGCGATTAAAGTCATACTCGAACAAAACCAGCAAAGTATTTTGGCCAGCGAAGAAATGCTGGCGGCCCTTGCAATGAGTACCTCTAACGCTGAGATCGAGGAAAACAAGGCCTTAATCAACACCTTTAAAGCCGCCCTCAAGCGCTCCCAAAGCAACATCACCGAAGGCCAGGAGCCCGAGGTTCTGGCGGTAGTGAACCGCTATCATGCCGAAGCCTTTGCGGGAGACATGCAGGCGCGATCCGAAACCATTCAAGCTTTAGCCCGCCTGAGCAAGATCAACCGAGAGGCGATGGAAGTAGCCGACTACCGTGCCCGACAGCTCGGAAATGCCGGCGCCTGGGGTGTGGTTTTTATGGCCGCCCTGCTCTTTTTTGTGGGCATGCTTTTTGTACGCAGCTTGCGCAAAAACCTGATCGATCCCCTTGAAGAAATTTATGCGGTCACGCAGGCCGTGCGTAATAATGACCCGATGCGACGGTGTACCAGCACCCACGCGTGCCCCAAAGACGTGCGGGTTATTTTTACCGAGCTCAACGAATTACTGGATCAGTACACGGCACAGCGCTTAGGCCAAAAGATCGGGCAGTAAAATGGGCGAGTAAAATGAGTGATTAATTGTGGTAATCTGATGCCAAACGGAGGTGTTTTATGGATATCGCAACGCAGATGCAAACCATGGGAAAAAATGCGCGACAGGCCGCCCGTAAGCTTCGCCACATCAGTACTGAACATAAAAATCGCTTTTTAACCTGCTTGGCCCAACGTCTCGACACAGATGCAGAAGCCATTTTGGCAGCCAACGCCCAGGATATGCAGACTGCCCGTGAGCACCTCGACCCGGCCATGTTAGATCGCTTATTACTCACCCCGGAGCGTCTGGCGGGTATCGCTCAGGACGTACGCAACGTTTGCGAACTCGAGGATCCGGTGGGTAAAGTCTTTGAACGCCGAGCCGTGCCTCCCGATCTTGAAATTCAGCGTCAGCGCGTTCCCCTTGGCGTTGTCGGCGTCATTTACGAGGCCCGCCCCAATGTGACGATTGATATCGCAGCGCTCTGCTTAAAAAGCGGCAATGCCAGCATTCTGCGCGGCGGCAAAGAAACCCGTTACACCAATCAGGCCATGATCCACACCCTACAACAGGCCCTCAAAGACAGCGAACTGCCCCTACACGCGATTCAGCTCATTGAAGACCCTGATCGCACCTGGGTGAGCGCCCTTTTAAAGTTAGATGCCTATGTCGATATGATTATTCCCCGGGGCGGCGCTGGCTTACATCGTTTTTGCCTCGAAAACAGCACCATTCCGGTGATTACCGGGGGGATTGGGGTCTGTCACCTCTACGTGGACGAAGGGGCAAATATTGCCAAAGCGGTTCCCGTCATTGAAAACGCCAAGGTGCAGCGCCCCACCGTATGTAACGCCTTAGACACTTTACTGGTCAACGCGACAGCGCTAGAGGCGCTGTGTAAGGCCTTAGCCCCGGTGCTTGCCCAGTCCAAAGTAGAGTTGCGGGCAGACGCAACGGCTTACGCAGTCCTCAAAGATCTCCAATATCCTTACTTAAGCCTTGCCCAGCCCGACGATTTTGGCACCGAGTTTTTGTCTCTGGTCCTCGCGATTCATACCGTGAGCGATCTGGAGGCGGCACTGGACCACATCGCGGAGTACAGCAGCGGCCACTCCGACGGTATTTTGACCCAAAACGAAGACCACGCTCGGCGTTTTCAGCAGGATGTCGATTCAGCAGCAGTCTACGTCAACGCCTCGACACGCTTTACCGACGGGGCCCAATTTGGTTTGGGTGCCGAAGTGGCCGTCAGCACACAAAAACTTCATGCCCGTGGTCCCATGGCCTTAGAAGGGTTAACCACCTACAAATGGTTAATTACCGGCCAGAACAGTATTCGGGCCTAAGTAATGTGGTATCAGGACACCTTACATCTACCGCGTTACGGGCGAGGGTTTCACCTCGTTACCTCGCACATCACCGCAGCCCTTCCACAAATCAAAACCCTCGAAATGGGTGTGCTGCATGTGTTTATGCAGCATACATCCGCCAGTTTGACCCTGAACGAAAATGCGGACCCCACCGTGCGGGGAGACTTTGAACGCCACTTTAACGTCATGGTTCCCGAAAATGCGGCCTATTACCAACATACCGACGAAGGCCCTGACGATATGCCCGCTCACCTCAAAGCCTCGTTACTGGGAGCCTCTGTGAGTATCCCCATTAGCAAAGGGGCGCTGGCGTTAGGAACCTGGCAAGGGGTTTATCTCTGCGAACACCGCAACCATGCCAGCGGCAGGCGCTTAATCTTAACCCTTCAGGGTCAGCCGCTTCAAGGAAGCAAGCCCGCGTGAGCCTTTCGACACCTATTCCTGTCGCCTATAGCGAAAGCTTTGTTTTACCTTTACCTCCGGGGCATCGGTTTCCCATGGCCAAGTATGCCGAGTTGCCCCGCCGTCTGCTGGGGTCAGGGCTGGTCAAGCCGGAGTGGTTTTTTAGCAACCCCGCGATGAAAGCAGAGCGCGTATTACGGGTACACACCGCTGATTACGTTCAGCGTTTAAAAGACCAGTTACTCACCCGGCAAGAGGTACGTAAGATCGGATTTCCGCTCTCATCGGCGCTCATTAAGCGAGAGTTTATGCTGGCAGAAGCCACCTGGCAGTGCGCTCTCAAAGCCTTAAGCACCGGCCGGAGCTTTAATATAGCCGGAGGCACGCACCATGCCTTTAGCGATCACGGTGAGGGATTTTGCCTACTTAACGACATTGCCATTGCGGCGGCCAATTTGCGTCACGAAAACAAAGCACAACGCATTTTGATTGTGGACCTGGATGTGCACCAGGGGAACGGGACCGCCGAAATTTTTAAAGACACCCCGGAGGTGTTTACCTTCAGCATGCATGGTGCCAAGAACTACCCGGTGCAAAAGCAACAATCCGACCTGGATATAGCCCTCCCCCCTGAAACCGACGATGCCGCCTACCTTCAGCAATTACAACAGCATTTACCCGCCGTTCTCGACGATTTCAACCCAGACTTCGTTTTTTACCTGGCCGGTGTCGACGTGCTGGCCAGCGACAAGCTGGGCAAACTACAGATGACGCTCAGCGGTTGTGAACAGCGAGACGTTTTGGTTTATCAGCACCTAAACGCTCGGCAACTGCCGGTGGTTACGGTGATGGGCGGGGGTTATAGCCCTGAGCTCAATACGGTCGTCACCGCTCATATGAATACGTTCCGTGCGGGCCTACAGATCCACGCATGAAAAAACGTATTCACCCGATAATATACTCCATGAAGAAAAGAATCCTTCGACCATGAAGCCGTCTACTATCCTACTCACCCTCTTTTGTCTCCTCATCACCAGCTGCGGTAATCGCGCGGGCATGGCCACACCTTATCCCAACGCCGCCGTGCTCACGCCCCTACAAGTGCGCAATGCGGCACTCGCTCAGCAGATTAAAGAGCAGGTCAAGCCCCGCAATACCAATACGGTGATTCCAGCAGCAGATCCGCTTCCCTCAACATCCCCTCTCACGGCTCCCACAGGCAAAGCGCAAAAACCGCCTACCGCCACCTTTGACCTCGACACGGCACTCCCCAGAGGTCCCGAAGTAGGAACCCCTTTAAGTATTAAGCTCTATCGCAGTTATGGAGACACCGAACATCTGCGCATCTGGGGGCGGGTCATTGAGCGCGAAGACGATGTCTCGGCCAGCGAAAACGACTCGAAATGGAAAAACTTTTGGCGCAATATTAAAAATATTTCAGTAGATGAAGTCCCTGGCGTTAAGGTCCGGTTTTTTATAGCTGGCGAAACCTTTGAGGTCACCTCGAATACAGAGGGCATGTTAAAGGTCGAAATTCAGCCCAACACGCCGCTATCGTTAGGTCAGCACACGCTTTATGCAGCCCTCGCAGTGGGTCAAAAATATTATGCCCCTCGGGTATCTACTCCCATGACCATCCATGCCCACACGGATCAAGGTCTGGGTATTGTGTCCGATATCGACGACACTCTGGTGCGCAGCGATGTCTCCGAAAAAATCAAAGCGGTCAGCCGCCTGTTTTTAAATAACGCCTATAACTCTGAACCCATACCAGGTACCGCAGCCCTCATGAGAGCTCTAGAGGATCGCGATGGTAAAAAAAATGGTGATGTGTTTTACCTAAGCGGCAGCCCCCTCAATTATGCAGATCGCATTCATGCGTATCTGGATTATCAGAAGTACCCCATGGGCCCCGTCAACCTCAAAAAGTGGGGTTTTTCCGAAAACGACGATAACCCCATTCAGCAGTCGGACTATAAAATCCGTAAGCTGAGAGAGCTCTTCAATTTCTATCCGCAAAAACCCTTTGTGCTCTTTGGCGACAGCAGTGAAGTCGACACCGAAATTTACACCCAGATCGCCCAGGAGTTTCCGGGCCGAGTCAAGGCCATTTTTATTAATAACGTCAACGGACAGGATCCTTCCGATCCCCGTTTTGCCCAGGTAAATCTGACCACTCATGCGCGCGAGGCCGCTGCAAAGCTAGTAGAAATGCGATTACTCGCTCCCGCTGTGCTTGCAGCCGTCGAACAATAATGGGTACAGCGGAGCGAAAACTGCGAGAAAAAGAGCAGCGCCGTCAATATATTTTAGATACGGCAGAGCGTCTTTTTTTTAAAACGGGGCCAGACACCATTACCATGGATGAATTGGCGGTGGCCACGGAGTTAAGCAAAGGGACCCTTTATTTGTATTTTCGCAATAAAGAAGCGCTCTTCCTGGCCATTAACGTCAGGGCCAAGAAACTGCTCCGTCAATTGATGGAGGAAAGCCTAAAGAAAGCACCCTCCGCAGATAACGGTCTGAACGAGGTATTGTGTCTTGGACGGGCTTATATTGCGTTTGCCCAGCAATATCCTGATTATTATCAGATGACCCTGCGCTGCTTTGTCTTAGAAAGCACCCAACTAGAGCACGATCAATACGCCGAAGAAGCCCATTACCATGGCGAAAAAGCCTTTGAATTACTGGTACAGGCCTTACACAGAGGTCAACAAGACGGCAGTATTGCCTCCCAGCTCAATGTGGGCGCCACCGCGATGGTTCTCTGGGGACAAATCAACGGCCTGATGCAGATCCTGGAAGTCAAAGGCGCTTTTTTTCAAGATAAATTGGGACTTGACCTTGAAACGGTGATCGCAGAAAATTTCACTTTAAGTCTCCGTATGCTGGCGGCATAAGTTCCTTTTTTAGGTAGACAAAAAACCCACCCAAAAGACTTTATTCTAAAATAAACCCCTAAAAATGACCGCTAGTCATTTTTTATACTATAATAAATAAAATTAATTAGAGGTTCTTTTTATGCGCGCATTTGTTACAGGAAGCACAGGCTTATTGGGAAGTAATTTGGTTTTTGACTTACTGAACAAGGGTCACTCTGTGTATGCTTTGGTTCGAAGTATGGCAAAAGCAAAGGCTATTTTTGGAGAGCAGTTGCCCCAGGGACTTGAGCTGGTGGTGGGCGACTTAGATCATGTCTCTGATTTGGCAGCACCCTGGCCCATTGCGATACGGTATTTCATACGGCAGCCTATTTTAGAGAGTATTACCAACCCGGCGATCACTGGCCTATTTTAGAACGCATTAACGTTAGCGCCACCCGTGAGATGCTAGAAGCCGCTGAAAACCAGGGTATTAAACGCTTTATACACACCAGCAGTAGTGGCACCATTGATCCCACAGTCCAGGATGAAAGCAGTAGTCCTAACCCTTACGCCGAAAAAAACCTTTACTTTAAAAGCAAAGTCCTGGCCGAAGAAGAGGTAAAAAAGTTTCTTTCTCAAGGACCAGCGATGGACGTCATGATGGTTCTGCCCGGTTGGATGATGGGGCCTTATGACAGTGCCCCCACCGCCAGTGGACAACTTATTTTAGATATTATTCATGGCAAAATTCCAGGTTATTTTGATGGCGGTACGTCCACCGTCGATGCCAGAGACGTGGCCAATGCGATGATCGCCATCGCAGAAAAAGGACAGAGGGGCGAACGATATATTATCGGGGGAAATTATCTCTCCCTGAAAGCACTCAACGAAAACATTGCGCAGCTTAGCGGTGTAAAAGGTGCCACGCGCAAAATCCCAAACGGGATAATACTGCTCATCGCGAGCCTCAGTGAAACCTGGGCAAAAATATCAGGAACCCCCACCGTCATGACGCGCGAAGGCATCAGCATAATGCTCGAAAAACACCGCCTCAACTCCACAAAAGCAAAACAGGAATTAGGCATTACTTTTCGCTCCCTTCGGGAGACCTTAACAGACGAGATTCACTGGTATAAGCAGAGAGGAAAAATAAAAGTCCCCCTCAAAGGCGAGGCATTCAAATCATTTTATCGGTGATTTTACCGCGGGTTCCCTGTTAAAATAGACAAAAATGCCCCGTAGGTAGGTACTCTCATGGTTCAGCTTTATTCCCGCGTTCAATATTCGCTACTCATCATGGCGTTGGTGAGCGGCCTCTCAGCAACCACTGCCTGTGAACCCATTATCGACTTTAGCAGCACGGCCACCACAGATACCAACACCAACAAAAATAACGGTGTGTCCGGCCCAACGCAGGCCGTTGCGCGCCCCAAGGTCAGCGTAGACGTGCCCGCCGATCCCCTGCTGCAAATGCTTTTACTGAGTAACGATAGTACCAAAGGATGGCAGCTAAAAAAGCGCCAACGCAAAGGCGTTGAGTCGATGCAGCCCTGTAACCAGGACGACGGGCTGGTGATTTACGCTTCAAGACGTATTGATTTTGAAATTGGCCCCATTCGCTGTGGCACCAATGACGCAAAACAAACGGGCTTTTGGCAGCTTACCGATCGGCCCAGTCTTTTGATCAGCACCGATGGCGAAAACCCTTACGAAGCACAAATGCTCGAACTGTCCACCAATCGCCTGGTCATTTCTTATATCGACGAAGAAAACGAGCCCGTACTAGAAATCTACGAAACCCCGGTGGCTCAAGAGCCGATTGAAGAAGGACCGATAGTACTCACGCCGACACCAGCGCCCACCCCCAGCGCACAAACGAGTGCATCTCCCACTGAAGCATCTAAGCCCACAGACGAGTCAACAGAAGAGGCTCCCAATACTTCAACAGTTCCAGGATCCGGTGATTTTAAAACAGGGCTTTAGCACACAGGTCCTCCCATAGCTCAAACCCCTTGCGGGTATAGTCCGTGTGTTCGTGTGCAAAAAAAGGCAAACTGACGCTCAGCGTTTTTTGCTGGGCATCCGCCTCCACATAAATTAAACCCTCTGGATAATAAAAAAAAGCGCTGGTCAGGGTGGGTAATCCATCCAGTGGATCAGGGTGAGGGTACTCCACCTCTTTCCAGAGGGTGTTATTTTCTGGCGTGGCCAATAAGGTCATGGCTTCCAAATGTTTATCCTGAGCTAAAAAGTGGCGAGCCAGCGGCAAAAAGTCATCAGAGGCGTAAACAAAAAGGAGTTCTTTAGAAGGGGCGTAAGTTTCTTGCATACCTGGATTATAAAATGCGCCCCAGGCTGCTGTCACTTGCTTTTTTTAGCGCCTCCAATTTTTCACCCAAAAGCCCCCGAGTGAAGGCATTATTTGCTCAACTCGGGGGCCAGGTATTGTTTAGATAAGCTTGCGTAAGCTGTCGGTTTTACACCTTAAAACAAAGGGTAAAACTTCTTATTATTGGCAGCCATTTCTTTTAGCAGATCGCAAGGCGCAAAACGAGCGCCACGGGTTTCTGCATAATACTCCAGCTGGTTCACAATAAACTGCACACCCTGTTGATCGATCAGACGCAGCGGGCCGCCTCTAAAGGGTGGGAAGCCGGTGCCCATAATCATGGACATATCGATTTCACCGGCGTTGGCCACAAGGCCTTCCTGCAGGCCCAGCGCTGATTCATTCAAAATGCTGAGCACGAGACGATCGCGAATTTCTTCGTTAGAAATCTCACGGCGGTCACCCCCAATTTTAGTGACGACATTTTCGATGTAGCGGTGATCGGGAATGGGGTCTTTGCCAGCGTAGAGGTAGAAACCGCGTCCGCTTTTTTGGCCTAAGCGCTGATCATCATAAAGATGCTGCACCACCTGGCTGCGCTTAAAGCCTTCACGGCTTTCAAAAATCTCCACCACTGAGTTGGCGGTGTGATGAGCCACATCGACACCCGCTAAATCAATGACTTCAAAAATACCCATGGGCATGCCGAAGTCGGTCATTAAACGATCCACCGTGGTAATATCGGCGCCTTCTTCTAAGAGCAGACCCGCTTCGTTACCGTAGATCGACAGAATGCGGTTCACCACAAAGCCAGGCTTGTCTTTGCGAATGACTACCGGGGTTTTGCCAATTTTGCGTACATAGTCAAGAGCTGTGGTCAGGGTTTCTGGGCTGGTTTTTTCTCCCAGAATCACTTCTACCAAAGGCATTTTTTGCACGGGGCCAAAAAAGTGCAGACCAATAAAGCGATCGGGTCTTTGGGTGGCCGCGGCCATTTCATTAATCGAAAGTGCAGAAGTATTGCTGGCCAGAATCGTGTTTTCATTAATGTGGCTTTCCAGCTCATTAAACACCGATTTTTTGACGTCCATACGCTCTACAACGGCTTCAATCACCAGATCAGCGTGCTTAAAGCCACTATAATCAGTGGTGGTGGTAATTCGACGCATATTGTCTGTCACTGCTTTGGCCGTTAGACGGCGACGTTTCACCAGTTTTTTATAAGCGCCATTAATGTTTTTAAGACCGCTTAATAAAGCCGGATAGGTCACGTCTTTTAAGCGAATGTCAATGCCGCGAGAATTAGAAACCTGGGCAATGCCTGCGCCCATATATCCAGCACCTAAAACACCCATTTGCTTAACTTTGCGACCTTTAACGCCCTCGGTCTCAGGCACGCGGCCCAATTCCTGGTTAATAAAGAACAAATTCATTAAGCTTGCGGTTTCGCTGCGCTGTAACAAATGCTTAAACGCTTCCCCCTCGAGTTTGAAGGCTTCAGTTAAAGGCAAATGCAAACTGTTTTGCACCGTCTCTAAAATTTTGAGCGGCGCTGGGTAAAACCCTTTGCTTTGCTTCATTACCGTTTTACGGGCTTGCTGAAACACAATTTTGTTCCCGGCAGAAAAATTATTCAGGGCTTTGTCCATGAGACTTGACTTGGGTTCGGTGGCTTTGAGATAGCCCACTTTACCGGCCAGGGCGTCTTTGGCCAATTGATAAGTGGTTTTCATCAGCAACTCAGGTGGAGGAATCAAATGCAGAAGGCCAACTTTTTGCGCTTTTTTAGGCTTAAGATTTTTACCGGTGAGCATCATATCGAGCGCATCAGTCAGGTTAATCATGCGTGGCAAGCGAGAAACACCACCCCAGGCAGGTAAAATACCCAACTGCACTTCAGGCAAACCAATTTTGGTTTTGTCATCGTTGCTGGCCACCCGATAATCACAGGCCAGGGTTAGTTCTGTACCGCCACCTAAACACGTGCCGTTAATACAGGCAATGGTGGTGACGTTTAATTCGGCCACCCGTTGAAAAATGGCACGACCGCGATCGCCGTAGGCAGCGGCAGCTTCATAGTCAAAGCCGCCCTGCGTCATACTGGTCAAGTCTGCACCGGCAATGAAATTGCCTTTTTTGCGACTGGCAAACACCAGGGCTTTAATCTCGGCATTACTTTCCACTTCGTGAACAATGCGCTCAATTTCATCCAGCATGGTGTGAGAAAGCAGGTTCACGCTTTTTCCGGGCTGGTCGATCCAGGCGGTGGCAATTTCTCCATCTAGCTCCAGGTGAATCCAGGGGGCATCGAGTGCAGCCGCTTTAGCTGCAATCTTCGCTTCGGTGTTCGCCGCTTTTTCCTCGGCCTCTACAAGACTGTGGGGCACCTGAGGCACCTCGACTTTGAGTTCAGCTACCGCTGCAGGTGCAAACTCAGGCGTCGCTTGCTCAGCGACCTCAAGGGTGTTTTCAGCCGTCTCTACCGCTTCAGAAATTTCTTCTGAGGCTGCGGTACTTTCCATTTCCAATACCGCGTCGTCTAAGTCCAGTACAGGCTCCTGAGTGACAGCTTCTGCATTGGCTTTTTTCGCTTTTTTAACAACAACTTTTTTCTTTTCGTCTGACATTTTTTATTCCTCCCTACTTACGTTCTAATACAAAAGCAGCACCCTGGCCTCCACCGATACACAGTGAAGTCATGCCCAGGTTTACGTCTCGGCGCTGCATTTCTTTTAAGACAGTGAGCACCAGACGCGCTCCGGTGGCACCCAATGGGTGACCCAGCGATACAGCACCGCCGTTCACGTTGAGTTTATCGGGGTCAATTTCTCCAATGGGAGCAGACAAGCCGATTTTCTTCGCAAATTCCTGCGAGCGAAAACACGCCACATTGGCCAGAACCTGTGCGGCAAAGGCTTCATTCATCTCAAGTAGATCAATGTCTTTAAAGGCGACATTGGCCTCAGCCAACGCTTTGGGAGTGGCATAAGCAGGTCCTAATCCCATGCGCTGTGCTTCAAGAGCAGCAGTGGCATAAGAGCGAATATAACCCAGGGGTTCAAGACCCATTGACTTGGCCAGATCGGCATCCATCATCAGCACCATGGCCGCTCCGTCAGTCACCTGAGAAGCGTTACCCGCAGTGACTGAGCCAAAGGCTTTATCAAAAACGGGCTTCAGTTTACTGAGCTTTTCGATACTGGTATCGGGACGAGGCCCAATATCTTCAGTAACCGCAATACCACTCTTTTTATAATCAGGAATCAGTACGGGCATGATTTCTTCCGCCAGCTTGTCTTTCGCGGCAATGGCCCGTTGATGACTGGTGTAAGAAAACTCGTCCTGGGCGGCCCGTGAAATACTGTATTCTTTGGCTAAAATTTCAGCGGTGTGTCCCATGGTCATGTCGATCAGGGGATCGTTTTGGTTGATTACATTGGGCTTGAGATCATTCGGACGCAGCTGAGAAAGGGCCTGAATACGCTGAGCCGGGGTTTTGGCTTTGGCCGCTTTCATTAAAATAGCGGTGAGCTCATCACTGTAGCCAAAAATAGGAATACTGCTCATCGACTCGGCCCCACCGGCCAGAATCACCTGGGCCTGGCCAAATCGAATTTTATCAAATCCCTGTGCAATGGCTTCCATGCCAGAAGCACAGTTGCGGTTAACGGTCATGGCCGGTACGTGGTTAGGCAATCCTCCCATAATGGTGGCGATGCGCGCCATATTGGCCCCTTCCACATCCTGAATCACATTCCCAATAATGACTTCGTCAATTTTATCTGCGGGAAAATCCGTCTGAATCATCAGTTCACGAATCACGCGCGCAGCCAGATCATAAGCAGGAAAGGATTTAAACGCATCATTTGCTTTTACAAAGGGGGTACGCAAACCTGCGACAATAACGACTTCTTTCATGTCAGGCCTCTTTCTGTAGTTCTCATTTTTTATTTAGATTCTTCGTCTTGTATTTTAATTTTCTTTTTTAATAACAGCTTTTTATCGCTGAAGATTAAGCTGTTCGAGTTGACTTACCCAATCTTCTAAGACCGCAAATGCTGACTGATAAAAGCCAGGATCTTCTAAATCCAATTCTAGCAAGCGCAACAGGTCCTGCGCAGAACGGCTTCCACCGGCCTTAAGAAAACGCTGATAACGCACCAAAAAAGCCTCGGTTTGGTGTTGATACTGGTGCACCAACGCCAACACAATCAGCCCGCTCAGGGTGTAGTTATAACAATAAAAAGGATACATAAACAGATGGGGAATACGGCTCCATCCGCTGGCTTCTTCAGGCAAAATCTCAATGGCGTCTCCGGCACGGGCTTTGGCCAGTTCTAGCCAATAGGCATTGAGGCGTTCAGCGCTCAATTGCTGATGGGCGCCTTCTTCATGGGCAAACACTTCAAAAGCGGTAATTTGCGATTGACGGTAGGTGCCGTTCATAAAACGCTGCAATAAATCGCTGATTAAATAGCGTTGGGTCTCAGGCTCAGGATGCTGCTCTAATAGATGCAATGCCAGCAAGTACTCGTTAAAAGTCGATGCGGTTTCAGCCAGAAACAGCGGGGGCATCATGTGCAAAATATTTTCGCTGGCGGCGGTTTCATAAAAATGAATGCCGTGGCCCAGCTCATGCGCCAGCGTGGTTAAGGCATTGAGGCTATCATTCCAATTCATGAGAATATAAGGGTGCGTATGGGCCGTGGGGGCACAAAAAGCACCCGAAGACTTGCCTTTCGCGGGCTGAGCGTGAATCCAACGGTGCTCAAAAAACGCCTCGGTCTTGGAGAGAAGCTCAGGCCCCAGAGGAGCCAGCGCCGCGAGCAATGTCTGCTTACCCGCTTGCCAGCTCAAATCCCAGGCCGTAGACGTGTTTTGCGCCGGATCAGAAAGGGGAGCGCTCAGGTCGCAAGAACGTATTTTATCTACGCCCAAACCCGCTGCCAGCGCTCGGTAATACCGTTGGTAAAGACCAAAACGCTGCTCCACTTCGCTGAGCAATTGCTTGACCTGTGCAGGACGTAGCTCCTGCTCAAAGACTTGCTGACTCAGGGTGTCTCCAAAATTCCGCAGGCGTGCTTCCTGGGCATACTCCTGAAGAAGCGTATTGTAAATATAGCTGGTAAACCCTACATTTTTCTGGTAGGTGCCGTACAAAGACTGATACGCCTGTAAGCGCAGCGCAGGGTCTGACTGGCGCATAAGATCGGCCACCTGATCTTCGGTAAGCTCCGTCTGTGTGCCCGCTGTAAACGTCCAGGTCGATGTCGTCTGGGTGTAAAAATCAAGCCAACGCTGACGGCTGTAAGGCTGCGTGAGTTGCAGCATACGCTCTTCAGGTGTGGAGAGTAAAAAGGGCTGAAAGGCACTCACTTTGGTCAAAAAATGTGCATAAGGCGCAAGCGCGGGCTCTTGTGTCAACGCCTGGATGCGTTCCGGTGCAAAATGAGAGAGGATCTGGCGAAAAAACTCTAAATCAGCGCCCGCTTGCGCCAGTTCCCGCTGAATACGATCCCGGAGCTGATTCACGCCAGTGTCTTGCGTGGCAACACTCCACTCTAAATTGACATACGTACCCAGATTATGCAGTTTTTCTATCAGCTGCGTATAGCGTTGAAGCGCTTTTATAAGCGCTGACGGTGTGGTTTGCCATGCGTCTTCAGTGGCGTAGTCTGTCGAGAAAGCGGCAATATCCGCCTTGAGTTGCTCGCTATCGTTAGCAATCGCAGGGTCCGTTAATGAACCATAAAGATCTTTGAGGTCCCACGTTTGTTGTGTTTCTGTTTCAGTTAAAGTCTTTGTCATCATAGTTTTGGTATTTTATCACGTTTGCCTTTTTTTTTGACGCAGTGCGTGATGCACCTTTTTAGAGAGGCTGACGCAAGTTCCCCCGCGCGTTGTCGATAATAAAAACAGCATCACAAAACAAGGATTGGGATTCATGGGAAACAACGGAGTCAACACCAGCGGACCACTGCTATCACCACAACAACTATGGAATAAACCCATGCCAACGGCTCCCACCCAGCTACCGGGTATCATTCCTGGTCCTGGCGCTCCCAAGGGCACTACACCGGCCATCCCAACACAGCTGCCGGGCTATATCCCCCCGGCATCTCCCCAGACCACCGTGCCCACCTATGTGCCGCCGACCGACACCTTGCCTTCACTACCGCCTCAGGGCACCTCTACTCCTCAAATCCCCTTCACCACGCAGACCTCTCCAGCGGCAGGCTCGGTCAGTCAGCTCAATCAGCTCACCCAGCTGTTTCGCTCAGGCGATGACAGTCTACTGGGTAAGTATGGCGTGCAATTGGCCAAAGATCCCCAGGGTCAAATTACCGGCTATTTTGTAAATGGACAGTCGGTCACCGCTCCTCAGCTGCAACAACACCTACTGCCCCATGCCAGCTTTTTACACCAGGAACTAGAAAACCTCAAAGCCAATGTTGACCAGAGCTATAGCAGTGTGCACACCAGCATGCAACAGGCCTACGCTCAGATGACACCCACCGAACAACAGTCGATTAGCATTCAAATGCAGGCTGTGCACGTGGTATACGAAAGTTTTGTGAACCGTTTAAATCAAATTGATGGACTTATCCGCTAATGTTAAATAATCGCCTGGGCACACAGCCCCTCGACCCCAGTATTTTACTCCGATTAGAAAACGGAAACAGCGTGGCCAAGACGCAGCCTTTGAACGCGCCAGCCACCTTGCTCAACCCCGGACTATTGGGGGATGCCTTTTCGCAGCCTCCGTCCACCAGCGGAAAAGTACCGGCGCAGAGCGGAAACGTTCGAGACGCCTTAAAACCCATCGAGATGAAGCCCCTGAGTGCCCCCATTAGCGCGCCTGGCATGGCCTCCTCCGGCGGCATGGGTCTGACCGACACCGAAGCGACTTTACTGCTCGATCTCTCGGCCAAGCTGGGCGATCTGCGTCGGCAAAGCCCCATCAACTTCTCTCAGGCCGTCAGCGCTCTGCAAAAGCTAAACCTGTCGGGAACCCAGAGTTTTTCAGAACTCACCGCCAATCAACAAAGTATTTTACGCAATGTGGGCATTACTCCAGACAATAGCGAAAACCTGTTGGGTAAACTCTATCAGGTGATCCTTCCCGAAAGTAGCGGTAACAACACCTCAAACAGTTTTCAACAGGCAAAAAACTCTCTCAACAGCTTTTTATCCGGGCTGAATTTACGCGAACAAGCCATGAGCGTGATTCGCAACTCTGAAGACCTCAACCAGGTCGCCAAACTGGTGGACGGTCTGTCTGCTGGTGGCATTAGCAGCCTCCTGGCCGACAAAGCCATTGTGGTGAACGACCTGGCGGTAGGAGAAATTAACAGTAAAAACTTTCAGATTACCACCCCCATGGACTTTACCGTGGGTCAGGTTTTTGTCAACGCGCAAAAAGCACCGGCCAAACTGGATGGTGTGGCGAATATTCTCCAAAAGGTGAAGCAAAGCGAGCGTCTTAATCGCGATGAAACGCTGTTACTGGGAGAGTATGGTCTGTTTGTTAACAAAGAGAGCCAATTGCAAAGCATGAACGCAGAGAGCCCCATGCCGGCACAGTCTATTGCCCAGTTGGAACAAATGCTGAGCACTGTTAAAAGCAGTACCAATACAGATATGTACAATCAGGTCATTGGGCAAAGCATTCTGCTGCTGGAATCCTCTGACCAATATATGGCGCTATCTGAGCAAGCCAGAACCATGGCTCTCAGACTTGTAGAGGAAAGCGATCAGGTGTCTGACAACACGGCCCTGCTCAGCCAACAGCGACAAGAAGCCAATATTTTAGAGGCAAAGTTAGTCACTACCCAGGATCAAGCCAAAAAACTGGTGGATGCCAGTGCTGTGGTGGGTGCCATTGATACGGCAAACCTTAGCGGCGGAGGCCCTCTGGGCACATTGATGTCGCCAGCTCCTGGCTTTGGTGCCATGACGATGCCCGGAATGGTCGCCCCCACGGCTCCAGACACGCCTGACACCGGCCGCTTAAACCCTAATGAAGTTCAAGTTTTTCGCAATATTGGTATTGAAGTCAAAGAAAGCGCTCAGGGCAATACCTTCTTCTTGAACGGTCGCCAACTGTCCCGTGAAGACGTCAAAACCTATGTGAGTCAGGCTTTAAACCAGGTCAATCAGGAGCTCGGCAACACGGCAAACGCCCTGAAAAACCAGCAAGTGAAAGTGGCCCGCACCAGTGAAGAAGTACGCTCAGGACAAGATCGCATTCGTCAGCAACAAATCGAGCTTGCCGATGTTGAAACCCAACTTCAAACCGCTGAAAATCAGTTTAAAAAAGATTTACAGGCTTATCAGGAGATTCGTGACAAGGCCCGTACCCAACTGCCTCCCGATGAGTTAGAGCAGCTAGACAAAGTGCTTAATCCCATGATTCAACGGGTGACGACCGCAGCCCTGATTCATCGAGCTGAAACCCAGATCATTATGGATGCAGCTGAAAAGCATGCGCAACAAACCCTGGACAAAGCCAACGAAGAATTGGCTATTCTGGCCAAAGATCAACAGCGTTGGCAGGTCAGCCTTGAAAGTGCTGAAGGCGCACTCACACAGCTTGGCAATATGCTCAATTCGCCCCCAGCGAACACAGCTAAACCCGCAGAAGAGAAGCCCCCAGCCCCAGGAGTAACACCCGCTGAGGTTCGGCGCTCCGTAGGTTATAATCCCCTGGCTAGTGAAACCAAGTCAGCAACAGCTCCGCTGAACCCCGTCTGGTTAGATCGCCACAACCAGCAGCTAACACAAAAAGCAGAAGAGAAGGCCCAGGCCCAGGCCCGCAATGAGCAAAGCTACTTTGAAAGTCTGCAAAACGAGAAGCGCTTTAATGCAGATATGCAAAAAAGCCGAGAGGTCGTTGAGCAAGAGCGCATCAACAGCAACCGTAAATCAGCCGAAACCGGCGTTTAACGGCGTAGACTGACTCAACAAGTAAATACAACAAGAGCCGCAGTGATTGTACACTGCGGCTCTTGCATTAATGAACCCCAGGCCAGCCTGGAGTTCATCGCAAAACTAGCGAGCGGTAAACTCAGCCAGAGCAGTACCACCAGAAACAACGGTGGGTTGTCCGGCGTCTACATTTTGGTCACGCTTTAAGCTCGCGTTCACCAGGTAAAAATACTTTTGGCCAGGCACTAAACGCTTGCCGCTATTTGCACCCTGGTTACCGGTCAGGTCATCCCACGAAAAACGGGTGTTGTTGATGGGTCCTGATTTGTAAAAAGGATTGTTTTGTGCATCACGCACGTCGAGAGAGTAAGAGGTAACGCCATCTACACTGCCCCATGAAAAGGAAATAGGAGAGCTGACGTTAACGGCTTCTTTGTTGGGAGACAGGCTAGACACCCAACCCACATCAATTTGAGGAACCTGATAGCTAGAGGCCGTATCACCCATATACTCAAACGCGTTGGTGGTGATAAAAGAGAAGTAGCGACCAGTTTGCGCATCGTTAGCAGGGTCATAGTACTTGGTGGTTTTATCTTTGCGTTCGGCTTCACTTTGTAAAACAAAAGCGATACGGTATTGACCGGCAGAAATACCTGAGAAACGGTAAGTACCGGCATTATCAGTACGCACGATTTGTGTATCAGAGTCACTCCCGTTGGCACGGCGAATCAGCACCATGGTGGCATTTTCAGCGGCTGAACCGTCTGCTTTGACCACAGAACCTGAAATGCTGGCATCTTCAGCACCGGCTCCTGGAGGAAGACCGGTGGTTCCTCCGGGTAAAGATCCTGGATCACAACTGGTCAGTACAGCACCAGCTAAAATAGCGAGGCCAAGAGAGGCCACCTTAAAATTTTTGAATGTCATAAGCTTTAATTTGCTCCGTAATCATATATAAATTGCATCGATAGCTTAGCATAATTGCATACATCGAAAAACCACCTGCAATACAGATCAAGACGCAAACGCTTAGATTTTGTTCACTTTTTAATATCTGACACCCGTTTTAAAGGTCTACCTGGCCGACCTCTTTATGACTGAAAGCTTGCCCCACGCCTTGAGAAAACAGTATCATAGAAGCACTACTGAACAGGACAACACCCTCTATGCCGACGTCGATCACCGAAGCCTTACACCATCGCATTCTCATTCTAGACGGTGCCATGGGTACCATGATTCAAACCTACGATCTTGAAGAACAAGATTTTCGTGGAGAAGCTTATGCCGATCACCCCGACGCTCTCAAAGGCTGTAATGATCTACTGTCTTTAACGCGGCCCGATATCATCTTAGACATTCATACCCGCTTTTTAGAAGCCGGTGCAGATATTATTGAAACCAACACCTTTAACGCGAACGCCATCAGCATGCTCGACTACGATTTGGTTTCTGAAGTCTATATCATGAATAAACGCAGTGCCGAACTGGCCGTACAAGCGGCACAAGCCGTCAGTCAACAAGACGGTAAGCCCCGTTGGGTAGCTGGCTCCATCGGTCCCACCAACCGCACGGCATCGCTCTCTCCTGACGTCAACGACCCCGCCTTGCGCAACGTCAGCTTTGCCATGCTAATGGATGCCTACGCAGAACAAACACGCGGGCTGCTCGATGGCGGTGTCGATATTTTACTGCCGGAAACCACCTTTGATACCCTCAATCTGAAGGCCGCCCTGTTTGCCATTGAAAAGGTCTTCGAAGAAAGACAGCAGCGGGTTCCGGTGATTGCTTCAGTCACCATTACCGACGCCAGTGGACGCACCCTGTCAGGTCAAACCTTAACGGCATTCTTAACCTCAATTGACCACCAGGACCTATTGGGGGTTTCTCTCAATTGCGCCCTGGGTGCTGATGAAATTCGCCCCTATCTGCAGGAGCTGGCACAGGAGGCTTCGATTTATACGGCCTGTTTCCCGAATGCAGGCCTCCCCAACGCTTTTGGCGGTTATGATGACAGTCCCGAACGCATGGCTGACCTTTTAAAGGAATACGCTGAGTCGGGCTGGCTGAATATTGTTGGCGGATGCTGCGGCACCCGACCCGAGCACATTCGGCACATTGCCGAAGCCGTTGCCGGCATTGCCCCCCGTCAACCCAAAGCACCCAATAAGCGGAGCCGGTTTAGTGGCCTTGAACGCTTAGAGGTGCGCCCTGAAAGCAACTTCTTACTCGTGGGAGAGCGCACCAATATTACAGGCTCCCGCAAATTTGCCCGCTTAATTCGAGAGGGCTTATTTGAGGAAGCGGTACAGGTGGCGCGCCAGCAAGTCGAAAACGGCGCCAATATTTTGGACGTCAACATGGATGAAGGCCTGATTGACTCCGTGGCGGCCATGCAGACCTTTTTAAACCTAATTGCCACAGAGCCTGAGATCACACGTATTCCGGTAATGATCGATTCCTCTCGCTGGGAAGTGCTTGAGGCTGGATTGCAATGTTTACAGGGCAAATGTATTGTCAACTCCATCTCTTTAAAAGACGGAGAGGACCTCTTTTTAGAGCGGGCGCGTAAAATACAGCGTTATGGTGCCGCAGCGGTGGTCATGGCCTTTGATGAAGAAGGGCAAGCCACCACCGCCGCCGATAAAGTGAGAATTTGTAAACGGGCTTACGATTTGCTGATGGGCATTGGATTTGCTCCCCAGAACATTATTTTTGACCCCAATATTCTTACCGTAGCCACCGGTATTGAAGAACACAACGGCTACGCGCTGGCTTTCTTTGAGGCCCTTGAAGCCATCAAAACCAGTTGCCCCGGTGCCCTCACCAGCGGCGGCGTAAGCAACGTCTCTTTTTCTTTTCGCGGCAACGACTTTGTGAGAGAAGCCATGCATGCGGTCTTTTTATATCACGCCATTCAAAAAGGCCTGGATATGGGCATTGTAAATGCCGGTCAACTTCAGGTCTACGAGGATATTCCGGGCGTTTTACGAGACGCTATAGAAGACGTTTATTTCAATCGCCATCCTGAGGCTACCGAAAAGCTATTGGAGCTTTCTGAGCAATATCAAAACAGCGCCAACAAACAGCAACAGCTCAGCCCCGAATGGCGAAAAGAAGCATTGGCCAAGCGCTTATCTCATGCTTTACGTCACGGCATTACTGAGTTTTTAATTGGAGATCTGGAAGAAGCCCTGGCGCAAGAAATGACGCCCCTGGGCATCATTGAAGGCCCCATGATGGACGGCATGAACGAAGTCGGCGATCTCTTTGGGGCCGGAAAAATGTTTTTGCCCCAGGTGGTTAAAAGCGCACGGGTCATGAAACAGGCCGTGGCCTTTTTAGAGCCTCTCATGCAAAAAAATGAGCAAAAGAAACACACCAAAGGCAAGATTTTAATGGCCACGGTCAAAGGCGACGTTCACGATATTGGTAAAAATATTGTGGGGGTGGTCATGGCCTGTAACCACTATGAGGTCATTGATATTGGCGTCATGGTACCCGCCGAAAAGATTCTCGCTGCCGCCATTACCCATGATGTGGACGTGATTGGCTTAAGCGGGCTGATCACCCCTTCTTTAGACGAAATGGTGCACGTAGCCCAGGAAATGGAGCGTCAAAACTTTAAGGTTCCGTTATTGATTGGCGGCGCCACCACCAGCAAAAAACATACCGCCGTAAAAATTGCCCCCATGTATAACACCGAAGTGGTTCACGTTAACGACGCTTCACGCTCCGTGGGCACGTTACGGAATCTATTGACGCCTGAGTTTCGCATCCCCTTTTTAGAAAGCCTGCAAAAAGATCAGGCCCATTTACGGGAACGCTTTTTGGCCAGTCAAAAAACCAGTAGCTACCGCAGTCTTTCTGAGGCCCGCGCCAATGCGCCCGAGATTGTCTGGGAAAACTACACGCCGCCCACACCCGCTTTCACGGGCGTGCGGTATCTGCACGATATTCCCTTAGCGGAGATTGTTCCCTTTATTGATTGGACGCCCTTTTTCACGACCTGGGAATTACACGGCACTTACCCCCGTATTTTAGAAGATCCTGTGGTGGGCTCAGCCGCAAAGGGATCTGTTTGAGCAAGCGCAGGACATGCTCAAACAAATGGTCGCTGAACGCTGGATTAAAGCCCACGCGGCCTATGCTTTTTTTGAAGCCCACGCCGCCGGTGATGATATGGTGCTCAATAGCGAAGACGAAACCACCGTCATACATAGCCTGCGCCAACAGCACGCTCGCAAAGGTCCCAATTACGCATTGGCAGACTTTATAGCACCTGAAGGTCACGCTCATACAGATCATCTTGGCGCCTTTATTGTCACCACCGGCGACGGCATTGAAGCGCACCTCAGTCAATTTAAAGCCCAACAAGATGACTTCAGCGCCATTATGCTGCAAGCCCTGGCCGATCGACTGGCAGAAGCACTGGCCGAAAAAATGCACCAACAAGCCCGTAAGGACTGGCAGTTGGGTGATGAGCAAGATCTCAGCCTGCAGGATCTGGTCAAAGAGCGTTATCAGGGCATCCGCCCGGCACCGGGATACCCCGCCTGCCCCGATCACACCGAAAAGCGCACCCTCTTTCGCCTCTTAGACGCAGATCAAATAGGGGTAACACTCACCGAGCACTGTGCCATGTACCCGGCAGCCTCTGTCAGCGGATGGTACTTTTCGCACCCCGAAAGTCGTTATTTTAGCTTAGGTAAAATACGCAATGATCAGCTCAGCGAATACGCCCAGCGCAAAAACTGGACGGCTAACGTCGCCCGCCAGTGGCTTCGCCCCAATCTCGAACTTTAAATTGCACAGCGTTTTTAGGCTTAGTTTACCAGAACTCCCAAATCCCTTATGCCCTCTGGGGTTTTGGGAATCCTGGTGATGGTGAGACAAATCAGCCTCCACCGCGCTTGTAATGCGGGCACACACCTGAAAGACCAGTTGCGCCACTTTATCTCCGGCAGCAAAGGTGTGGAGCGTATCGCCGTGATTATAGAGCTTTATTTTTAACTCGCCAGTGTAATTGGGATCGATAACCCCGGCTCCCTTCTCAATATTGCTTTTTACCGAAAGCCCTGACTTGGACCACACAAAACAACCCAATTGAAAGTGTTCTTGCCAGGGTTCTGGCAGCACAGGGATTTCCAGCTGAAGCCCTGTACCCACAAGGGTTTGAGAATGAGGTTCTAAGACAAAGCCTTTTAGGGTGTGTACGTCAATCCCCAAGTCTCCGGCGTAGGCCAGACGCGGCAAAACAGCTTCGGGGTGTAATTTCTGAAAACGGATCTGCATGATATTTTTCTTTCTAAATACAATCGATTCAAGTTTGCTATAGCCCATCTATAGGCCAATGAATAAGCTCATATAGACCGCAGTTTTTTCTTTAAACCGTGGGTATTATGCTAAGATTGATAGGATTCTCACAGGTATTTTAATTATTTTTCATTACGATTGCCAAACTACGTTTCAGGAAATATACCCTACATGTTTAAAATCTTTACAGCCCTTTCGGAAAATAGAACCCTCGAAAAACAAGTTCAGAGCCTGAAAACTGAGAAACAGCAGTTGAATGACACCCTGAAAGCGCTCAATAAAGAGCTAACGCAAACCCGAGAAACCCTCGGTAAAACCCAAATTCGTCATGCCAGAGAAATGCAAAAATATGTTGCCGTTGAGGAGCGTATGCAAAAAGCAAAGCAAGCCTATAAAGCATTGCGCACACAAGAGCAAAAAAGCATCGTAGAAATTCAAGGGTATAAAGCGCGTATTGTTAGTCTCGAAGCCGAACTTGCAACACTGAAACAGCAATCACAAGCTCAAGGCACAGAGAACGAGCCGTCAACACAAACCGCCGATAAAAAAGACGAAAAAATCCAGACCTTAGAGCATGAGCTCACAGAAACGCAAGAAAAATATTTAAACGTGTCTACCGAAAACCAAAAACTGCGGGAAGACATGCAACAGATCAAAGAACAAACACGCCGGTATGACAAGGTCCAGAAAGCGCCTGAGGATACAAAAGTACTGATCGTTGATGACTCGATCACCACCCGCACCTTAATGAAAAAAATACTGGAATCGGCCGCGTACGAAGTTCACCTGGCAAAAGATGGTAGAGAAGGGAAAGCACTCCTGGAAACCACCGCGATAGATATTGTTGTCACCGATGCAGAAATGCCGAATATGGACGGTTTTGAGCTCACCCACTGGATAAAAAACGAGAGCAAGAACCCAGAGACACCCGTTATTATGATTGTATCCATGGCCAATCAAGATGTTCAAGCCAAAGCAGAAAAAGCCGGTGTCAGCAGTTTTATCACCAAAAACAACTTTCATCAACAGGTTTTTTTGAGCGCCATCGAAAAAGCCCTGCACGACTCGCACGATTAAAAAACAAGCCAAACGACGCACACATCCAATCTCTGCTCCGTAAAGGCGCTTTCTGAGCTTTTTCTAAGCTTTCTTTAAGCTTTAAGCGATTGATCTGCCCCTCGCAAAATGCTATGCTAAAAATGCACATGATGTGCACAAATATTTGAAATGTTTCATGGAGGAAACACCCTATGCCTATTCGTATTAATACCAACGTTGCGTCTCTCAACGCGCAACGCAATCTCGGTAACACCAATCAAATGCTCAGCAAGACCCTGGAGCGCCTGTCTTCTGGTTTACGCATTAACCGCGCTGCCGATGATGCTGCCGGTCTCGCCATCGCCGAAAAGCTCAACACCCAGGTGAGAGGCTTCACACAGGCTATTGCCAACGCCCAGGATGCCGGCAACTTGATTGCCACCGCTGAGTCCGGTCTTGACCAAACCACACAGATTCTTCAACGTATTCGCGAGCTGTCTATTCAAGTCTGCTTCTGACACCCTCGTTAACAGTGACCGGGATAAAATTCAGGTGGAAATTAACGAGCTCATCGAAGAACTCGATAGTATTGCCACCACCACTCAGTTTAATACCCGAAACTTACTTGACGGTTCTCTGCAAGAAGGTGCTGCCAGAGAAGATTCTGTGGGTGCTATTGAAAGCAATGCACGTATTGGAGACACCGCTTTTGCGGATATGCTTTCTGGGCTCACTATAGATGGCGACGTGGAACAAGATGCTGCATACCAGTTCACGATTCTACAGGGTGACGGCTGTACAAAACTTCGCAGGTGGAGCTGGCGTGGTAGACGCCGGTGACTTTGTGCTGGAAGTTCGTTCCAGTTTAGGAAACGCTGTCTACTCAGTGGATCTCGGCGCTACAGGTGGAAGTGCACAAACCGTAGAATTCGACACAGATTTTGGTGGCAATAGCGTTACCTATTCTGGCACCGGCACCGATGCTGAAATCGTCTTTAATACTGGCGGTATCGCACTGTCCGCAGAAGACGTGGGCAAAACTGCAGTGGTCCAGATTACCGCAGAGCGAGCTGCGATAGCAGATGATAACGCCCTCACTTTTCAGGTAGGCGCTAATGAAGGCCAGTACATCAGAGTTGGCATACAGGATATGGGTGCTGCAGCGCTGCGTCTCGAGGGACTTGATCTCGTGGGTGCTGATGATGACGAAAGTCGCCTTCGCGCCCAGAACGCCATTGGTGTGGTGGATCAGGCTCTTGATTACGTAAACGCCACCCGTTCTCGTATCGGTGCTTATCAGAACCGCATTGAGTATCGCCTCAACACCTTACAAGTGGCCAGAGAAAACCTCACCGCTTCTGAGTCTCGCATTCGCGATGCAGATATTGCTGCAGAAACCGCCAACCTGACCCGCGCGCAGATCTTGGTCCAGGCCGGCACCGCGGTACTGACCCAGGCCAATATTACGCCACAGTCAGCCCTCAACCTGCTCTAAAAGCAAAACGTTTCAAAAGTAAAAGCCCGCTGTCTTTTAAAGCCAGCGGGCTTTTTGTATATCTTTTTTTGAACAAGTCACACTTGCTCTCGTTCAAAACGCGGCAAGTGGTCCTGAATATGGCACCAGCGCCGTTGATGATCGGTATAGATATGGTAGGTGGGCGCAATGCGATCGGGTTCATCTAAAGAAACAATGGCTAAGGTGATATAGCCCGGATGCGCAAGATGCCGAAAGCTCAACGTCGAGCCACAGCCTCCACAAAATCCCCGCCTGACTTCTGCCGAAGAAGCATACTCCGTCAACTGTCCTTCCAGCCACGTCACCTGATCATTTTTAAAATCCATCCAGGCCATTACCGGAGCCCCGGAGATCTTTTGACAGTGAACGCAATGACAATAGTCCGCCGCAAAGGGTAAGTCACTGACTTGATAACGCAGCTTTCCACAGAGGCAGCCCCCCAACACTATCGTTTGCTCTTGCATGATCTGAACCTTTCCAACAAAAAAGCCCATTCTAAATCAGTTAAAATGGGCTTTTTTATATTTAGTGGTTTAATCCCTTCGGATTAACGCAGTTAACAGAGTACGAGCGTATTGCTCTCTTCAGGCTTTTCCGCTTGTACGGTCACCCGACAAATATTAGCACCCAGAGCGGCCAGTTTTTGTTCGAAGCTCTCATAGCCACGATCCAGGTAGTGAAGGTTAGAAACCGAGGTTTCACCATCGGCAATCAGACCCGCAAGTACGAGTGCCGCAGCTGCTCTTAAGTCGGTTCCCTGTACAGGCGCACCGGAAAGCTCTGAGTCACCCATAATGGTAACGGTACGGCCATCAACACGCATATGAGAGCCCATACGCAACATTTCGTCGACATACATAAAGCGGTTTTCGAAGACGGTTTCGGTAATGGAACTGGTGCCTGCAGCTACTGCCAACAAAACAGCCATTTGTGCCTGCATATCGGTGGGGAAGCCAGGGTGAGGCATGGTGCGAATATGGACGGGACGGAGAGGCTTATTGCCACGAACGCGTAAGGTGGCATCATCGATAATATCGATGGTGACGTTGGTTTCTCTCAGGGTTGAGATTAAAGAATCCATGGCGGCCACGGGCGCTTTTTCGACAATAACGTCACCTTCGGTAATGGCGGCGGCAACCATGAAGGTGCCTGCTTCAATGCGATCAGGCATGACGGAATAACGAATGGGTTGCTTCAAGGCTTTGACGCCTTCAATGAAGATGGTGTCGGTACCGGCACCGGAGATTTTAGCACCCATGGTGTTCAAGAAATTGGCTAAATCTTCGATTTCAGGCTCACGAGCGACGTTACGCAGGTGGGTATTGCCTTCTGCCAAACAGGCGGCCATCATCAGGTTTTCGGTAGCGCCTACGCTGGGAAAGGAAAGATGAATATCAGCGCCTTTTAAAGGGCCGTTGGTTTCAACAATCACGTTACCGTGCTCAATCTCAATGTGGGCACCCATGCACTCTAAACCTTTAAGGTGAATATCAACAGGGCGTGAGCCAATGGCACAGCCGCCAGGGAGGGCAACTTCGGCACGACCCATACGGGCGACGAGAGGACCCAGAACAAAGAAAGACGCGCGCATCTGAGTGACCAGATCATAAGGTGCTTTGCTCGCGTTCAAGCCGCGAGAGTCTACTTCGAGGGTGTGATGACTGGTAAAGGTGGCTTTGGCGCCAAGGCTCTGCAACACCTCCGCCATAATTTCAATATCTGCCAATCGGGGGACGTTATCCAGAACAATAATGTCCTGGGTTCCTAATAAGGATGCTGCCATTAGCACAAGGGCAGAATTTTTGGCTCCATTAATGGTGACTTTTCCCTTTAGGGTGTTTCCACCCTGTACGAGTAAACGCTCAAGACTCATTTTACTTTATATTCCATTCAGTTTCTATTCAGCTGCTGTATTATCTATCATGCTAAATATTCGGGTGATTCTCAGTGACTATAACCACAAGAATACAAAAGTATTTTTAAGCTTGTAAAGAGTCAAACTTGTGGTTAAGAACTAGTTAAGCTAAGGGAATTGTACCATATTTGGGACCGTAATCAACGCAGCGTGTCAATTACTTTCGTAACAATTATTAATATAAATGATTCATTAGGGCAGAGAACAGGGTTTAGTCGGATTTGAAACAGCGCTATTTTCTGAATAGCGGGAAAATTTCAGAAAATAGTCCTGCTCAGTGGCCACAAAAGTAAAGAAAAGGTGTGAATCAAGCCGCCACTCACCCTGGCAATCATTTGTCATTAAACGCTGCAATTGTGCCATCGACAGTTTTTTATTGGCCTGTTCTTTCAGCACCGTCAATAAAATCTGTTGCCGTAGATAGCCTGGCGCTGTTTTTTCCCATTTCAGTAAGAAGCTCTCGACACGCCCGCCCCGCACTTTCCATTCCAATACGCCCCACTCTGTTTGTTGAATCGGGTCATAATAATAGAGGTGAGGGTCCGCAATACGCAGCCCTTGCCCTTGCCACATCGCGCGGGTCACAAACCCCTGTTTTAAATAGGGCAGCAGCGTTTGTAGCGCATAGGGTTGCCCCAGCTGGGCCTGCACCGCAAACAACGGCCCAAAGAAAAAAATCAAAAGCCAGCATAAGAAACTAACTTTTGATTTTTTTTGCATAAATAGAAATGCTTAAATTGTGGAGCGCGTTTTGCGATGCTTTAAGAGTTCTACAACGCGCAAACGCATGCGCGCTCTTTGTAGAGAGGCCATCGATCGCGCACGATCAACGGCTTCCGTACCCGCAGACTCGGTCAAACGAACTTCAGCTCGCTCGAACGCTTGCTTGGCACGCAACGCATCAAGATCGCCTGATTGCTCAGCACTCTCTGTCAGTACCGTTGCATGGTTATTATGAAACTCTAAAATGCCACCCATGGTGGTGATAAAATCACGCTGGCCGTTTTTTTGATACTCAAGGTATCCCACGTCCACCAGCATAAACACCGGCACGTGACCCGGTAGAATTCCCAACGAGCCGCTAGGCCCCATTACAGAAAGGAAGTCTATCGTTTCACTAATTAAGGCACCGGTGGGGGTGACCACGTCTAACTGAATGCTTCGACTCATGTCACCTATTATCCTTGTAATTTTTTCGCTTTTTCGATGGCTTCATCAATGGTTCCTACGAGTAAGAACGCTTGCTCTGGAAGATCGTCATATTTGCCTTCAAGAATTTCTTTAAAGCTGCTGACGGTTTCCTCGAGCTTAACATAGGTTCCTGGAGAACCCGTAAAGATCTCGGCAACGTGAAACGGCTGACTTAAGAAACGCTCAAGACGACGGGCACGGGCCACCGACTGCTTATCTTCATCAGAAAGCTCTTCCATACCCAGAATGGCAATAATATCTTGCAATTCATTGTAGCGCTGAAGCACCTGCTGTACCGCACGGGCAGTATCATAGTGCTCTCTACCGACCACTTCAGGCTTGAGAATTTGCGATGTAGAGTTCAGAGGATCTACGGCAGGATAAATTCCCTTTTCTGAAATTTTACGGGAGAGTACGGTGGTGGCACCCAGGTGAGCAAAGGTGGTCGCGGGTGCTGGGTCAGTTAAGTCATCGGCAGGTACGTAAACCGCTTGAATCGAGGTGATCGATCCCGCTTTGGTCGAGGTAATCCGCTCTTGCATCATGCCCATTTCGGTGGCCAGGGTGGGTTGATAACCTACCGCTGATGGCATACGGCCCAACAGCGCAGATACTTCTGAGCCCGCCTGGGTAAAGCGGAAGACGTTGTCGATAAACAACAATACGTCCTGGTTTTTAACGTCACGGAAATACTCAGCAACGGTCAAGCCGGTGAGACCGACACGCATACGCGCTCCGGGCGGCTCGTTCATTTGACCGTAAATCAGGGCGACTTTATCAATAACGTTAGACTCGATAAATTCGTGGTAAAGATCGTTCCCTTCACGGGTACGCTCGCCTACCCCAGTAAATACCGATACCCCACCGTGCTGTTTCGCAATATTGTGAATCAGCTCCTGAATGAGTACGGTTTTGCCCACGCCCGCTCCACCAAAAAGACCAATCTTACCGCCTTTGGGATAAGGGGCCAAAAGGTCAATAACCTTAATACCGGTTTCGAAGACTTCGGGTTCGACAACGAGGTCAACCATTTTAGGAGCATCACGGTGAATCGGCATATGTTGAACCGCTTCGATAGGGCCCACTTCATCTACAGGATCACCGGTGACGTTCATAATCCGGCCAAGGGTACCCTCGCCGACGGGAACCATAATGGGAGAGCCGGTGTCTAAAACCTGCATACCACGGACAAGTCCGTCGGTAGAAGACATAGATACCGTACGCACGGCGTTGCCGCCGAGGTGTTGTTGAACTTCAACCACCAGGTTTTCGTTATTGCCCCGATCAATGTTCAGAGCGTTATAAATATCAGGCAGGCTATCGCCCTCAAATAAAACGTCAACAACAGGACCCAGTACCTGGGTAATTTTGCCAACGCGTTGGGTTTGAACTGCACTTTCTGTCATGTGTTTGTTTCCTTCTTCTATTGATTCAGGGCTTCTGCGCCGCCCACGACTTCCAGAATTTCTTTCGTAATATAAGCTTGACGAACTTTGTTATAGAGTGTGCTTAACTCATCTAACAGATCATCAGCGTTTTTGGTTGCCGCATCCATGGCCGTCATGCGTGCCGCCAGCTCGCTGGTGGCACTTTCTAACAGGGAGCGTAAAATCTGACGCCCAATATAGCGGGGTAAAATATTTTGCAATAGCGTTATCGGGTCAGGCTCGTACAAATACTCTGCTTTGGGGGCTTCATCTCCTTCTGGAGGAGCCACCGGCAGGAGCTGTAACTCACTGGGCGTATACTGCAGCATAGAAACAAAGTCCGTATATACAAGAACGACCTTGTCTACTTTGCCCTCTAAAAAGGCGTTGCTTACGGCTTCTGTTAGCATTTCTGCTTCAGCATAGGTAGGCACCGCTGGAAGCGCCGCGTAACGACCCAGAATCTCAACTTCGCCCTTGCGGTAAAAATTGATGGCTTTATTGCCCACCAACCAGGCTTTGGGCGTTTGTCCGGCGGACAACGCTTCTTCCATTTGACGGTTGGCAAACTTAAGCACGTTTGAATTATACGCACCACATAGGCCTTTATCCGAGGTGATAATTACAAAGCCAATATTTTGAACGTCTCTTTGTTCAAGCAAAGGCTCGTTAATATCTTCTTCTGCCAGACGATACGCCACATACTGAAACATTTCTTTCAGCTTGTTAGCATAAGGACGGGTGGACATCACGCTTTCCTGAGCGCGACGAACTTTAGCAGCCGCCACCATTTTCATGGCTTTGGTAATCTGCTGTGTTCCCTTCAGGCTTTTGATCCGCGTGCGGATCTCCCGTGTACTTGGCATAATTTACCCCTTGTAAACGCTTTCTTTAAACGCTTTTAAGGCTTGTTTGAGTTTATCTTCAGTTTCTTCGCCATGAAGCAAACCGGTTTCCGTGATTTTTGCTTCGATATCTGGATGGTTGGTATCAAGATAGGCAAAGAATTGCTTACGGAAAGTGTCAATTTGCTTAGGTGGAACGTCATCGGTATGACCCTGCGTTACCGCATAAATCTGAATAACCATTTTACCTAAAGAATAAGGCGCATTCACAGGCTGCTTCAGAATCTCGGTTAAACGCTCTCCCCGTGCCAGTTGGGCCTGAGTGGCTTTATCTAAGTCCGAAGCGAACTGTGCAAAAGCGGCCAATTCACGGTATTGCGCCAATTCCAAACGCATCGGTCCAGAAATCTTTTTCATAGACTTGGTTTGTGCAGCCCCTCCAACCCGTGACACCGAAATACCAGAGTTAATCGCGGGGCGAATACCGGAGTTGAACAAGTCGGTTTCTAAGAAGATCTGACCATCGGTAATCGAAATAACGTTGGTGGGAATAAAGGCGGTTACATCGTTGGCCTGGGTTTCTACAATCGGCAGTGCCGTTAGAGAGCCAGCGCCCTCTTTGTCGCTCAGCTTAGCTGCGCGCTCAAGTAAGCGAGAGTGCAGGTAGAAAACGTCTCCAGGATAGGCTTCACGACCGGGAGGACGACGCATGAGAAGAGACATTTCACGGTAAGCCGTAGCTTGCTTAGACAAGTCATCATAAACGCACAGCACGTGGCCACCTTTGTACATGAAGTACTCACCCATGGCACACCCCGCGTAAGGCGATAAAAACTGCAGGGCAGGCGCATCGTTGGCGTTTGCCGCCACAACGATGGTGTACTCCATCGCGCCGGCATCTTCAAGGGTTTTCACAACGTTTGCCACGTTAGAAGCACGCTGTCCAATCGCGACGTAAACGCAGACACAACCCTGACCTTTTTGGTTCAAAATCGCGTCGATGGCGACTGATGTTTTACCGGTTTGACGGTCACCAATAATCAGCTCCCGTTGACCTCGGCCAATGGGGATCATGGAGTCAATGGCGGTAATACCGGTTTGCAGCGGTTCATGCACCGATTTACGGGCAATAATACCTGGCGCAGGAGACTCTACTTTACGGTACTCAGTGGTTTCAATAGGGCCTTTACCGTCTAAGGGGTTACCCAGACAGTCCACAACGCGTCCGAGAAGGGCTTCGCCTACGGGAACTTCCACCACGCGACCGGTGGTTTTTACAACGTGGCCTTCTTTAATATCGCGGCCACTTCCAAAAATAACGGAGCCTACGCTGTCTTCTTCCAGGTTAAACACCATGCCTACGGTGCCGTTGCCAAAGTCTAAAAGTTCGCCAGCCATGGCTTTTTCTAGACCGTGAATACGGGCAATACCGTCACCTACGCTAAGAACAGTACCGGTAGAAGAATCATTGAGTTGTTGTTCATAATTTGCAATTTGTTGCTTTAAAATAGTGGTAATTTCGTCGGGTTGAATGCTCAACATACTAGAAATGCCTTTCTTTGATTAAATATCACCCTACACCAGAGCCTGGGCGAGGTTATTCAGTTGTGTTTTGAGCGAGCCATCTATCATGCGGTCGCCAATTTTAATGGTCACGCCACCGAGCAGATCGGGGTCGGTGTGACAATTCATGACCACTTGTTGTCCAAGATATTCCTCAAGCTGTTGCTTGAGAATCGCTTCTGTTTTTTTAAACATGGGAACGGCTGTGACCACGTCCGTGATCACGGTTTTATTGCTGGCATTGAGTAGGTTTGTATACTCTACAGCAATGACATCAAGATGATCTTCACGGTTTTTATCCACCAAAAGGCACAAAAAGTGCAGCAGCTGATCGGGGATTTTACCGGCAAACAATTGGGTAATCATTTGCTTTTTGTCTTCTTGTTTCACCACGGGGTGATTTAAAAGCCGTTCGAAATCGGGGTGTTCCTTCATCATCGTCAAGATGTCTTCCAGAATACCGCCAAACTTGGCTTCTTGACGCTGGTCTTGCGCCAGTTGAAAAAGAGCCTGAGCGTAACGCTCTGCAACCACTTGATTCTTCATGAGGTGTACTCCTTAAAGCCTTTGAGGTTGTGAGCAAAGTGCTCTACCAGGTCCGCATGGCCGATTTTATTCAGGTCTTGCTGGAGCAAGTTCTGTGCGTTCGCCATAACTTGTTCCACCAGCTCTTGACGCAGGTTCAAACGAAGATTGTTGACTTCTTGTTCAATCTGACGATCGATGCGGTGTCTAAGGGAGGCAATTTCGGTGGCCGTCTCTGCCATTATTTTTTCAGCAGCAGCTTTGCCGCGGGCATCTGCTTCATCACGAATCGCCTGGATTTGAGGTTCTGCATCGCGCATCTGTGCACGTACAGACTCAAGTTCCGCAGACATATCCGCAAGGTTTTTTTCTGTTTCCTCAATCGTTTGGACAATGGTTTTCTGTTTATTGTCCATGCCTTCAGAAATACGAGGCACCAGGAATTTCCAGAGTAAAAAGGCCAAAATACCGAAGTTAAGCAGGTTAGAAATAACCATTAAAAGAAGAGCGCTCATAAATTAGGCACCTGCTTCCTGTGTGGTTTTCGCTGGGTTGAGCTTGGCCACGATTTGGTTCGCCAAAGGCGCGATTTGCGCGTTCAGCGTTTTGCGGAGCTCTATTTCTTGCAGGGCAAGTTGCTCGCGCGTTTCATTCATCTTAATATCTAATTCTGCTTGCACCGCTGAGATTTGCGCATTGCACTCCTCGGTTGCCTTTTCCATCTGGGCCGACACCATATCGAAAGCGTTTTGACGGGCTTCATCCAACTGACGTTGGTGATCAGCGCGCAGTTTTTTAAGCTCTGCGTGCTTGGCTTCCGTTTGCTGGAGAGCCTGATTTAGACCTGACTGGCGTTCTTTTTGGATCTTGATGATCGGCTGAAAGAAAATCTTGTTAAGAATAAATAGAAAGAAGAGAAAATTAATAAGTTGTATTACTATTGTTGCATCAAAAGAAACCACGTGTCTTCTCCATATCACATAAAGTGGATGGTAAATTATAACACTAAACGTCAGCAGCTTGAGGGCTTTTAAAGACCTGAAACGCAAATAACCCCGTTTTTACGGGGTTATTTTACTTATTTCTTTAACGGGCCTTAACGCGACCACTTAACGGATTAAGCTATTCAAGTCATCGGTGATCAAATTGTGCGTACTAATGATCTTAGAGATCGATGAAAAGACCTTTTGGGCGATACTGAGCATCGGAATATACTCGGTTAAAGAAGCCTCTGAAGACTCCAACGCGTTCTGGGTCACAAAGACGCGAGGACGTTTACCAAAGACGGTTGTTCCCGTCTCTACGTTGGCAATATCAGAGAAGCCTACAGAAACCATTTCTCCAGTGGTTTGCGTATTGGTGGTCGACTTATAATCCATGTAGACGTCCTCAACACGCAATACATTTCCACTATTGCGTAAGGTCAAAAACCCAGAAATAGACTCGCCGCCAGAACCCACATTAAAGTTGGCAACCGTACCTCCGTCGATACCAAAAGAGAAGGTTCCGTTCTCTATCTAAGCGAATCGCAATACGATGAGAGGCTGCGGCATCAAGATCGGCAGAGGGGTTCCTACACCTATAGCTGGGCCCAGAACTACAGGAGCACCGACAACAATAGGACGGTCATTGGGTCCATAACCATCGGGACGCTGACGCAGAACCACCGACCAGAGGCGCTAAGAGACAGTCCCCCTCCATTCGTAACGTAATCGAGGTTTGCAGTAGGGTTATAGAGCAATTCATAACCACCCGTATTAAAAGATTGTGGATCGCTTTGTCCAAAACCAAAGGTCATCAGTCCAGAGCCTGCCGAGTAGCAGAACGTTACCCGTAATTTTAACATTAGCAACAATGTCAAAATTGATTCGCGGCTGAAGACTGAGAAAGAATCATGCTCGACCCAGCGCGCGGTGTGGTGCATCCGACTCAACATATCCAGCCGTTTTATTGTGGGCGTACGTGGGCAAGTGGTCACGAGAGTCTGAATAGTAAGCCAGCAACCATCCCGGAACAATATCTTTCGAGGCATTCAGAGCTACTGTTATCAATATCATCTCTACTGCGAATAAAACGAGTGTCGTTAACACCGTCAGAGTAAGTCTGTACAAAAGGAGTCTCTAAATCAAAGAATCTAGCCAGCGCTCCGCCATTTGTACCGGAGAACCGAATAGAGGTATCCCCTCCAGCGGGCACCGTGTTTTCAATAGAAATACGATCAGTATCGGGATCAAAATAGGCAAAAAGGTCCGGCGGATTCAAAGCATTAATGTCGTCAACAATATCTTGAATCGTTGTCGAGCTATCAATAGTAAGTCGTGATTGATCCGGCAGTGCCAAAACTAATCGTGGCATCTGTATCGGGTATTGTAGGCAGGGCAATATTAAACACAAAACCAGGATTGTCAACAATAGGAAGAATCAGTGGATCGTCGTAGACAAACGTTACCCCGTCAGTCGTTTGATCAAAGCTGTTTTTCACGCGGGTGGTCAAGTTGCCATCTAGCTCAAATACGGTAGACCCATATTGAGACATGCGCAAATTATCACGGTTGGCAAAATCAAGAAACAAGAACTCTTTATTCCCATATTTATCGAGTTCGGCGGAGTAGCCATCTTTACTGAAAATATCACTCTTATCGTAAGGATCAAAACGAATATAGTCTCGTCCTGCAGAAACAACCTTCAAACCCGAGCTATTGACTAAATAGCCTTCATTACTCCAGTGAAACTCACCATCACGGGTAACAAAGTACTTATTTGAACTTTCGTTGTGCAGAACGAAAAAACCGTCACCATTAAGAGCAAAGTGTGTGGCAGCGTCGGAGTTAACAACAGAACCCTGGCCCCACTCTACTTTGGTAGACTGAACGGTAAGCGTCGAAGAAGGAATATCAAGGTTTCCTGAAACCGAATTCGACCCCAACCCATCAGTGAAGTTTGCGCGGGTTGTCTTATAACCCGTACGGTTTGCGCTTTGTAAGTTACCGTTAATAACGCCAATCCACTGGTTAACGGCGATAAGGGAGTTAACCCCGACTCTATCGAGTGACATGTTTTAACCTTCCGTATGTGAAAAATACTTTTATCATTTTAACACTTCTTTCATCATAGCAATTTTACACCGGGCATTTCGCGCGGAGACAACGTTTCCTTAACAAAAAAACAAGCAAAACCACAATATTTAATGAATAATTAACAAAACTAACGCAGCAGACTGTTAATGTCATCCTGGAGCGCGTTGTTAACACTAATAATTTTAGAAAGAGAACTGAACATTTTTTGCGCCAGGCCCAACATGGGAATATACTCCGTTAAAGAAGCCGTCGAACTTTCCAGAGCAGACTGCTGCACGCGCGTTCCGTTTTGATTTCTAATCGCTGGGTTCACTTCACGGCGGGCGTAGGCTTTCGTACTGGTAGAGATCATGCTTCCTGTAGCGTCATGACTGTATTGCGCCTTAAAATCTGCGTACATATTATACAGTTCTAAGTAACCCCCGGGATAATGCCCCAGAGTGATGTGTCCGGTACGGTCTTTCACATCAGAAACGACATTAAAGCTTGCCGTGACACCATCAACCGACAACTCTAAAAGCCCATTCTTGTCTAAGCGCACGGCAAGACGGTGAGGGCTACCGCCCAGACCAGCCACAGCGGGCAGGGTTCCTGGCGGAAAACCCTGGATCAAAACAGGGGCTTTATTGGGGTTTTTCTCCCGTTGAAATAGCTGTATCTCACCGTTGGACGGATCGTATTTTAGTGTGTATCCACCAGAATCAATTTGCTCTGATCGCTGCTGGCCAAAATGCAGTTCCAAAGGCTGGTCTGTTGTCTTAAAGTCCATCACCAGATCAAACTGTCCGGTGGTCTGCGCGTGAGAAATACCAATAAGGCCTCGGCCACTGTTAGCTGTGCCGTCTGAAATCACAATATTATTGTTTTTATCGTGTAGGTACTGCGCCGGAGGCCCTGAAGGATCATTGACCGGAAATGAGCCCGCTGTACTGTCTGTGGTATTCAAATAATCACTAAAAAACTTATTTGTTAAATCGATCTGTTCAATATCTAAACTGTGTTCAGCAGCGACAGCAGAATTTAAAATGCGCGAGTTATCAATATCCTGGCGACTCTGAATACGCGTTCCCGAAAAACCATTGAAAGCATCGGTTTGCTGGACTGCGTTTGTAAGTTGAAAAAACTCTTCCAACGGCCCCCCGTTCCCCCCTCCAAAGCGTATATTTGTCTTGGGCTGAACCATTTCACCAATGGGCATATTTGCGGCGTCCGCTGGGCTAATCTCGGCAAAAAGATTGGCAGAGGGTGGTCTATTGTCAATATTGCCGGCACTCGTAATATTCTGGAGGCCACCGCCAGTACTGGGGGTAGCACCGTTGACATTAAAAAAGTCGGCAACGGCAGCGCCATTGGCTCCGTCAAAGCGAATACTGTTGTCGTTGCCGGGGCCAACCGTATTGTCGATTTGTAATTCACGGGCAGTCGTATCAAAAAAAGCGACAATGTTAAACCCGTTGACAAGGGCATAATTATTGATTTCAGTAACGATTTGAGCAATGGTCGTGCGGGCAGGATCAAAGTCACGGTAGGTAAAGAAGCCGTTGTCTCCAAAATCAATCGCAAAATTACCCACGCGAAAGCCAGGGTCAGCTACTTTAGGCTCTGCAATATTACGGATCTCAATACGGTCGGTCGCCACATCAAAACGTGCAAAAATATCAGCATCATTATCAATGCCGTACTGATTAATCGCATCTAAGACGTCTTGAATGGAGTTATTATCAGGATCAAATGGGTTTCCCGTTTGGGTTTCAAAATTAAAAACCCCGTTATTGCCTAAGCGAATCGAAAAATCTGAAGCTGTCGGGTTGGCCAGATCAAAGGGTATGAAAACAGGGTTTTCGTAATTGCCCACATAGGGCAATTGTTTGGAATCACTATAAATAAAGCTCAAACCGTCGGTACTGGTATCAAAATTATTTTCAATGCGTAAGGGCAGTTCACCATCTACCTCAAAAACGGTGGAGCCATAGCGAGAGAACTTGAGCCCGTCACGGTTGGCAACGTCCACAATCAGCAAGCTTTTGTCACCGTAGCGCGCCAGCTCTGCAGACTCTCCATCCACATCAAAAATGTCCGATCGATCGTCACGCCCCATGCGTACAAAATCCTGACCATTAGACAGTACCCGTAGCCCGTTGCTATTACGTAAATAGCCTAAACCATCCCAGTGAAATTCGCCATCACGGGTTAAATAGTAACGCCCCGCATCGTCAGCCAATACAAAAAAACCCTGACCATTGAGTGCAAAATGAGTATTGGAATCAGAGTTTCGAATGGAGCCCTGGGCCCATTCCAGGGTCGTCGCCTGAACGCGCAAACTGGCTTGAGGAATTTGCAAACTCCCCTGAAGATTGACGGAGCCGTCCAGAATAGAAACGCGCGTGGGCTTATAGGCCGTGCGAGAGGCGCCGTTAATATTGGCGCTAATCGTACTCATCCAAGAGTTGACCGCAAGTAATCCCGTTACGCCAAGCTGTCCAAGGGTTCCCATGCACTACATCCTTTTATATTTTGTGGTCAAAGTTTGAGGCCGCCGCATTTTTATCTGGACGGGGCTCGAGGGTCCGAGAAAGCTTGCCCTGGGTCGATGTCTGCGATTGATTCACCAATCCAGCCTCCCATAGCGGTGAAGATGCGCTTGCTTCACTGGCTAACAGCCAGGCATCTAACTCATCTAAAACCCGCTGAAAGGCACTTTGCCACGCTGCATCGTAAAGATCGTTAAAATTGTTTGCTCCAAAAGCGTTCAAAAAGGGCTCTATTCCCCTTTGTAAGTCCATTTCCGAATGTAAAAGCGGTGCATACTGATGAGCCAAATCCAGCCATGCTTGCCATTCACTCACCCGGTCATTATACTCCAGATCGGGTGCTGACTCATTCACCTCAGACAACCCCAGATACAGGCGCGCTGACTCAGAAACCTCAGTCAGCATTAAAGGTGTCTGCTTGTCTTTGGCCTGAAAACGCAAATGGCCCGTCTCATCTAAGTCAACGGCTAAAGCAGCAACTGACAGTTGCGCTTGTAGTGCCTTTAAAACATCGGGAACATTATTTAAAGCGCCCTGTAATTGGCACCATTGGCGGTTACACACAAAAGAAATAGAAGTCTGCCGCTGCTGTATCGGGGTTAAATCAAGCGAAAGAAAAGCGTGCTCTCTTTCGCTCGCATTTAAATCAGCCTCTTTTTGCAGGGTCAAATGGGCCGGAAATCCCAATTGTAAAAACCCCTCCGGCCACTGGATTTCATAAGAAAACCCCTGCATGTGCAAAGCCGCCTGAAAAGCCTGCTGAAGATCCGCCAAACGCCAGGTGGGATCATAAGTCAGGCGGCACGCATAGCGCACACCGCCTAAGCGGTAAGGCCCCCAACGGAGCACCAAAGCCTGGCCCGCTTGTTGCTCACGGGAATCAAAGGGCACCAGAAGCGGTAAGGTATTTGCGTCTTTTAAACCCAACGGATCCAAATGAAAGCTCCCTTGAAGATTCCATCCGGCCCGCTCAGGAGAGGCCTCAATGCAAAGGGATGTTCCCTGCCGATACGCACGCCAACCCAGGGGCGCCAATTCGCAGTGCAAAAGCGCAGCCCAGTATTCGAGTAATTGCTTAGAGGAGTTGCCCTGAGCAAAGGTTTTAAAGACTCCAGCGGACAGCTCCAGCGCAATGGGTTCAACGAGTGTCTAAAGGCGTAAACTGGAACGCTATATCGGGTAAGAGATAGCGGGTCTCAGGTTCGATCTGCCAGTGGTCAAGAGGTATGGTAACGCGCGCGCAGGCCCCGGACTGCTTCGGCAGAGCGAAAGGCTCTTGAGAGCGCACGGTCTGCTTCTGCTCTGGCAAACGCAGCGGCGTATTTGCACGATAAAGTAGAGGTTCTACACAGGACTGTTGCCTTAAAGCGGAAAGCAGTTGGCGACCTTTATGCACTAAAATCAGCAGGCGAGGGCGAAGTGAAAAACTGTTCATTGCTTCTGATTATAGCAAGTTCACGAAAAAAAATGGCAGAATAGCAGTATGCAAAGTCTTTGGATTCTACAAATTAGCCCCCAAACCCTTTCTCTGGCGCTCTGGCTGCAACAAATCGAGCAGGGACAACGCCAGGCAGAAGGTGAATGGCCCATTTCGCGCTATCGCGAAGCAATTAAAAACGGAGATCTGATCTGGTTTTGGCAATCGGGCAGCGGGCTATTGGCCACAGGAATCTGCACCAGCACGGCCTATCGCTCAGAAGAAAATCCTGATTTCGAGTGGAAAATCGGGTATCGCATCACCCACAAACTCACCCAAGGCCTGCCGCGTAGCTTTTTTTCAGACCGTCTTCAGGAACTTCCCTTTTTTAAGCGTCCCCAGGGCGATCTCTTCAAAGTCCCCACCACCATGATAGCGCGACTTCAAGCCGAGGCCTTGCCCTTTTTAACCGCTTTAATAACGCCCTCAGCTCTGCTGTGGCCAGAGATTGCCTTGCATATTCAAAAGCAGGGGTTACAGCTTCCAGAGCGTAGTCTGAGGCAATATCACCTGGCCCTTGAAAGCCACGGCCTGGTCATTTTAACCGGCCGCAGCGGGACGGGCAAAAGCTGGCTGACCCACGCCTACGCCAAAGCAAAACAAGCCGCTTACTTACTGATACCGGTCTCTCCTCACTGGATGGGGCCAGAAGACTTGCTGGGCTATTATAATGCCGTCAGCGAGCGTTTTATGCCCACCGTGGTGACTGACTTTATCGAGACCGCAGCCAAAGCATGGCACAGCGCTCAGGCAGAAAAAACCACGGCCCAGGCTTACCACCTGGTCCTGGACGAAATGAACCTGGCCCCTACCGAACAGTATTTTGCCCCTTTGCTGTCTCTACTCGAAGTGCGCCGCCGCAAAGAACCGGCTTTTTATCAGCGGCTCGGCGCCAAAGATCTTGAAATTCCGCCCAACCTCTACTGCATTGGCACAGCCAATCAGGAGCATCTTCACTCCGCCTTTTCAGAGCGCCTTGCCGATCGCGCTTTTGTGATCTCACTGTCTCCCCCCCTGCCGCCACTCGAACACTTTTTTACTGACAAAGCAAAAGAGGCCATGGGCTTATTTTGGCCGGCACTCCAGCGGTGTTTTTATGTCAGTTACCGCACCCTTGAAGATGTACAAACCTACTTAAATCAGGCCGCCGTTTACCAGATTCCTGTACTCGAAGCCTTAGATGAAGCCCTGGCCCAAAAGGTATTGCACCGCCCCCCCGAAGAGGCCTCAATGGAAGCCATCCACGCATTACAGGAAGCCCTTCCCACAAGCTTTACCCTCTCTCAACAGGTTTTAGCACAACATCTTTATCACACAGGCTTTTCATCGGATTAACAGGATTAACGGGTTCACCGGGACTGTGAAGCACACGGCTTTTCGCTTGCGCTGGTTTAACGAACGTTCCCTGCCCATGACCCAACCTCACCCCTGGCAGAGTGCCCAATTAGAAATTGGAGGGCTTCCGCTCCACTTTGCCTGGCAAAATCTGCGGCTTTACACGGGTATCTACGCACAAATACCCACCCCGCTTTATTTAAAACGAAAAACAGCCAGGGAATTGGTCTTACATGCAGACTGGCCCGCAGCAGAGCCGGGGTTTCATCATCTGCGGATTCATGATGTTACGATCTCTCATGCCCAGCCCCTGTGGCAAAACTCTTTTTTTATTGAGGCCCCACCGCTGACCCAGGCCCTCTGGCTAGAAATGCTCAGGGCGACTTACCAACAGGCTCATTTGCGCTTTCAATCCAGAGCCCCCATTGCATTACAAAGTGTTCAGGCTCCCAAAAGGGTCACGACGATTCCCACGGAGCCCATGGACCCGATGATAGAACTGGCCCGCTTACAATGGCTGCTGTCTCCCGCAGGAAAGCTCTCTGAAAGCCTGGCGCTTTTAACAAACGAGCACACCTGGCAAGTCCAGCCTTTATACCGCACCCGCAAAACAGATCCCGCTTTACTCTACCAAAATATTAAGGCACTACCACTTCACACACCGGTAAGACAAAGACAATGGCAGATACCCCAGCCGATAGCGGGTATGATTCACTTTTTAATGCTTGCCCTTGATCAGCGCTATCAGTGGTTAAACTATATGGTGCCGCAACTGAGCAAAGAAACCACCCACCTCCCACAAACCCTTCAACAGCTCGCTCAACACAGAGCGCTTTTATGGCGTCAATGGCAAAACCACCCGTATCAAAAAAGCAACCCACACTGGGACTCAGACAGTTTTAAGCACTTAAGCAACGCTTGCCACCCACATCGGCAGCTCAAGCCCTGGGTCAGCTGCGCCCGTCTTTTACAGACGCCCCTGGAGCCTGGACTTCTGACAGCTCCCCCGTTGTTGACCGGGTATATCGGTTTTGGTTATGTTTACCAATACTGGTGCACCCAACACCTGCATCAGGCACTTCATGAGCACTTACAATCAGCGGGCTGGGTGGCATTACCACAATCCCCTCTGCCCACACAAAAGCCGCAAATGCACTGGCAGTCGCCCAACGGTGCGCGACTGGTACTGGAGACCGAACGCCGCTACGCGCCCAACCGCAACGCTTTACCCCAAGCGTCTCTCTATAGTATTAGCCGGGGCCAACAGCCTGATCTTTCGTTATTGTATTTTGAAAGCAGCACACACTGGAAACAACAACAGGCGAAACGAGGCCTGGTATTTGAAATCAAATTTCGTCAGGATGCCTATGGCCGTCCGCGCAAGGTGGATTTAGATCGTCTACACGCTTATCGCGACGCCGTTTATGTTCACCGGCCCCATCACCGTCTCTTTGTCGGTGGAGCGCTATTATACCCGGGGCGAAATGAACGCTACACACCTGGGTTAGAAGCCCTGAACTGTTTACCCAAACAAGAACTCAGGTTAGAATACTTGCTCAATCATCTGCTTGAGAAACCACCGAATCCTTAAAAGGAGTTTTGCCATGTCATCTGCTCACTTTCGTGAACTGCACTTAAGAGTGCCCGCCACCACCGCCAACCTGGGATCGGGGTATGACCTTCTGGGTGTGGCCTTAAACCTTTATAACACCCTGCGCTTTAAGCCCAGCGACCACTACAGCATGACCTTACAAGGCCCCTATGCCGAGTCCAATTTTAAATTAGACGCCACCAGTTTATTATGGCAGGGCGTAGCAAGGGTTTACGCCGAAATGGGGCGGGCCATGCCCTGCTTTGCCGTGGAGCAAACCGTAAACATCCCGCCTGCCCGGGGACTGGGCAGCAGCTCTAGCGCCATTGTGGCGCGGTCTTTACGCCGCTAACCTCTGGTTAGAGTCGCCCTTTAGCCGAGAAGAGCTACTCAGCTTTGCCAGCGAGATCGAAGGACACCCCGACAATGTTGCACCGGCCCTCCTGGGGGGCGCGGTGCTGAATTTTCCCGGTGAAAAAAAATCGTTTATAAAAATCGATCTCCCGCACAACTTACAGTGGGGCGTCTGCATTCCCCATTTTGAGCTCAAAACCCATGCCGCCCGGGCGGTGATCCCAGAAAGGGTTCCCCTGGCAGACGCCATCGCGAATCTCAGCTACCTGGGATCACTCCTGGCGGGCTTTTACACTCAGGATACTCAGCTGATTGCTCAGGGCTTACAGGACCGGTTACACCAGCCCTACCGCCAGTCACTGGTGCCAGGCATGCAAAGTGTCATGGAGACCGCCCGAGCGGAGGGCGCTTTGGGATGTGTTTTGAGCGGAGCAGGCCCCAGCTTACTGGTCATAAGCGACGGTCCTTTGGCCTCTATTGCAAAAAAAATGTGCGAAAACTGGAAAAAACACGAAATCACAGCAGACTTTGTGACCTGTCTTATTGACCCACAAGGGGTAGTCTGTCTAGACTGATAACGGACTTTTATTAAATAAAAGTAAAAAATATTAAATTGAAGTAAAACTGACTATGAGCATCGTTGTACAAAAGTTCGGGGGTACGTCAGTGGCCGACACCGAGCGTATCCGTCGTGTGGCCGCTCGTGTTGCAGCCACCAAAGCAGATCATCCAGAAGGTGTCGTGGTCGTCGTTTCGGCCATGGGAAAAACCACTGACCACCTCGTGGGCATGGCGAAAGAGCTCAGCAGCCAGCCCAGCGCGCGCGAAATGGACATGTTATTGTCTACCGGGGAGCAAATTTCGATTGCACTGCTCTGTATGGCCTTACAAGAGCTCGGCTATAAAGCGGTTTCATTGACCGGTGGGCAAGCGGGCATTGTCACCGAAGGATTACACAGTAAAGCCAAAATTCTCCACATTAACACCGACGTCCTGCACAAACACCTGGCCGATGATCATATCGTGGTCGTCGCTGGTTTTCAAGGCGTGACCGCCGATCAGCAAATTACCACTCTGGGCCGCGGCGGATCAGACACCACCGCCGTCGCATTGGCTGGCGCCTTAGAAGCCCCTATTTGCGAAATCTACACCGATGTAGAGGGCGTATTCACCACCGACCCCAACGTGGTTCCCGCGGCCCAGAAACTGACCGAAATTTCTTACGAAGAAATGCTGGAGCTGGCACATTTAGGCGCCAAGGTTTTGCACCCCCGCTCTGTCGAGTGCGCTAAAAAATATGGAACAGCGCTCCACGTGCGTTCCAGTTTTAATACAGAAAAAGGAACACTGGTAAAAGCGATGAAAGATCTTGAAATACAACGCCCGGTCACAGGCATTACTGCCGACTCTAATCAGGCCAAGGTGGCCATTCGCAACGTACCGGATCAGCCAGGCATTGCGGCCCAACTCTTTGGTGCTTTAGCAGATGCCCATATTTCTGTGGACATGATTATTCAATCCGTACAAGATGACATGAGCAATGACATCGCCTTTACGGTGACCCAGGACGACCTCACCAAAGCAGTGGCCATCGCCGAAGAGATGCAAGAAAAAATGGGCGCAGGCGAAGTCTTATTTGACGAAAACATCGCCAAGGTCTCCATTGTGGGCGTCGGCATGATTGGTACACCGGGCATTGCTGCGGGCATGTTTGAAGCCCTGGCCGAAGCCAATATTAATATTCAAATGATTTCCACTTCTGAGATTAAGGTCTCTTGCGTGGTCGATAAGAACCAGGCAAAAAAAGCGCTAGAGATTATTCATGCGCGCTTTATTGGGGCTGAGGTTGAAGTCTAAAGCGACGCTGCTTTGACGGCGACGTAAAGTTTTAGAGCGTGCTTCTATCCTGGGTTGATATCGTCGTCATCTACCTGGCTGCTGCACTCTCGGTTGTCATAAGGCGGGGGATTATTATTTTGCGAGGCTTTTTTGAGGCGCTGGTGCTCTTGCTCATAAAAGCCCGCCACCTTGGCGGAGGTAATAATGAGCGTATTTTCATTATTGCGCTCTTCTCCACTTTTCGAGAAGTTATAAGAGCCCGTAATGACGACCTGGCGGTCTATAATAAAGGTCTTGCTATGCATTAGTGCCTGATTGCCATCGATCATGACCGGAATATTCTTGGTGAGTAAATCCTGATAAACCGAGTACTGGCTGATCATGCAGCCATCAAAGATCCCCTCCACAATCACCCCTTCACGGGCCTTGCGAATGAGCATTTTCTGAATGTCTTGATCTGTTACCGAAAAAGCAGCAAAACGAATGCTCTTTTGTGCACGGCCAATGGTCTCTAAAATGGCCTGCTTGGTCCCGCCTTTGGGAGAGAAGTAAGTGCGAATCGATCCACCGTCTACTTTGACGACGGGATAGGGAATAACGTGATCGTTAGGACCCATTAGACCCTGCTCAAACATGCGGTTAAATTCGGCCTGGTAATTGGCCGCCAGTTGCGATGATGAAATTTTAAGCGTGTTGTTATTGTCACGGTACAAAGAATTGTAGGTCAGGTTTAAAGAGCCCGTTAACAGCTCATTGCCGTCCATGATCATAAATTTATGGTGCATCAACGCCGTGCGGTCATCGCCGCGAACCGGTATGCCGGCGTCCATCATCGCCTGAATATTAACAGCCGTGTGGCGACCGGGGTTGAGGCTATCGCTATCGGTTAAAACGCGCACACGCACCCCGCGTTGATGAGCGCGTACGAGGGCTGCAATAATGCTGGGTTCAGTAATGTCATAGACAGCTAAGTCCAGGCTTTTTTGGGCCCGCTGTACCAACTCCACAAAAATTTTGTCAGGGTTTTGAGGATCTTGACGACCCGCTTGCTCATTGCGCGCATAAAGCTCGTGGTAGGCGTTGTTAAACTTAACCGCAATATCTCCGTACGCTACGGGTGCATTAAAACGCGTATAGATATTAGTCGGGAGCTGCTGTGTATAAGGCTGCCCTCCCGATAAGGAACGGGCTTGACAGGCGCTAAAGCTTAGCAGAAGCAACGCACTCAGGGTGCGCAGGGTATAAAGTTGAGGCATTATAAGAACGTTCCACATTGATACATAATACTCTTATCCCTTAGGTTAACCACAAACTTGCCTTAAACTCCACCGGAATATTCAGAAAAAGTTTTCTTTTGCTTTGAACACTTTTTTACCCCCCTGAGTCTTACCTGCATCGTTGGATCATTTATCCTAACGACCATCACATCCACACAAGAGGAGTTTTTTATGTTTTCATCTCGTTCTCTCCGTTATATCACCCATCTGGGTCTAAGTCTCACCTTAACCCTGGGAATGTTTGCCTGCGCCAGTGCTGAGAAAACCCCTGAAGAAGGCGAGGCCAATGTACAAAGTTCACGAGAAGAGCTTAAAAAAGACAGTAGCGTAGCCGATAGCGTCAGCAATTCACCCATGAAGGCGAAGCCATCGTCACCTAAAAACATTCCGGCCCCGGTAACGAGACAGAAATTGGCCGGGGGCGACAAATATGGGAACAATGCCCTGGGCACAGTCAGCGGGGCACCCCGAATGGAGCTTGAAAAAGAAGAGCGGGACCGCCGCATGGTTAACGACTCTGATACCCAGCCGCAAAGTGAGCCGGGCAATACCGAAGACTACGATCGCATTTATGAAAATCCGTTTCTCAACAGCATGAGCAATCCGCTGTCGACATTTTCCATTGACGTGGACACCGCTTCTTACAGCAATACCCGCCGTTATATTGAAAGCAATCAACTTCCTCCGGCAGATGCTGTTCGCATTGAAGAACTGGTGAATTACTTCCCCTATGACTACGCTGCTCCCAAAGACAATAAGCCTTTTGCTGTCCACACCGATGTCAGCGTATGCCCCTGGGAACCAAAGCACAAACTATTGCGCATTGGCATTAAAGGCAAGCCGGTCAGCACCGAAAACCTGCCCGCCAACAACCTGGTGTTTTTGCTCGATGTTTCAGGCTCCATGGGCAATCCCAATAAATTACCCCTGCTCAAACGCTCCCTCAAACTGCTCGTGGATCGCATGCGCCCTCAGGACCACACCTCAATTGTGGTCTATGCCGGAGCTGCCGGTGTGGTTTTACCGCCCACTTCAGGCGAACAAAAAGACGCCATCATTGCTGCCTTAGACAAACTAGAGTCTGGAGGATCCACCGCCGGGGGCGCAGGTCTTGCGCTGGCCTATCAGATGGCGCAAAAGCATTTTAAAGCCAATGGAAACAACCGCATTATTTTAGCCACCGATGGCGACTTCAACGTCGGGCCCTCCAGTGATAGTGAACTCACCCGCATGGTCGAAGAAAAAAGAAAAGCCGGTGTTTTTCTGACGGTGCTGGGTTTTGGCATGGGCAATTACAAAGACAATAAAATGGAGAAGCTCGCCGACAAAGGCAATGGAAACTACGCCTATATCGATAATTTAATGGAAGCCCGCAAAGTGCTCGTGACCGAAATGGGGGGCACTTTATTCACCCTGGCCAAAGATGTGAAACTGCAATTGGAGTTTAATCCGTCGCGGGTGGCTTCTTATCGCCTGATCGGTTACGAAAACCGCATGTTACGCACCGAAGACTTTGATGATGACACCAAAGATGCGGGTGAATTGGGAGCAGGAACAACCGTCACCGCCCTTTACGAAATCGTGCCGGGAGACGGGCGTGCCCAGGCCACTCCATTAAAGTACCAAAGCCCCCAAACCAGGCCGCAAAGCGCAGACGGTAACGAATTGTTGACCGTTAAGCTGCGCTACAAAGCCCCCAAAGAAGACAAGAGCCAACTCATTTCAAGCGTTGTCGCCGACAAAGCCCAGCCCTGGACAAGTGTTTCTCAGGACTTTCGTTTCGCTGCAGCGGTCGCCAACTTTGGAATGCAGCTCAGAGATTCTGAGTACAAGGGCCAGTGGCAAATGGAAGACGTCATCACCCAGGCCCGATCTGCCCAGGGTAAAGACCAGGAGTCTTATCGCCGAAACTTTGTAGAAATGGCGCGCAAAGCCCAATTACTGAAACAGACCCAGTAAAGCCTGGAGGCCCGGAATCATGATGAAGGTTTGGGTGCGACCTGTGCACGCAGACCTTCGATTTCGGTCACCAACGATGCCTCTAAAATAGCGGCGGGATCTACTCGCAAAACCATCTCTTTGAGGCGCGGGTAAACAAAGCGGTCCGTAATACAATAAATCATCGGGCGGGCGTTTCCAGAGTATCCGCCCGCAGCGGTAATAAAGGTAATCCGGTACGACCCTTCGTCCATGAGAACCCTCCCCACCAACTCTGGCTGATCTGAAATAATCATCACTGCAAACACGCGGTTAATGCCGTCTAACACCATATCAATAGATTTAGAAACAATAAAAAAGACCGCGATAGAAAACATGGCCTTCTCTAAACCAAAAACAAAAGCGGAGCCCGAAAGAATGACCGCGTTAATGCCCAGTAAAAAGGTGCTGATGGGCACATGAAAGCGTTTATTAACCCACACAGCAATCATCTCGGTGCCGTCAATAGCCCCGCCATTTTTAACCACAATACCCACCCCCAATCCCAGCACAAGCCCACCATAGAGAACAATCAAAAGTTCTGAAGAGGTGATCGCTGGCTTGGGAGCCAAATAGGTAAGCGCCAGGGTGGCCACAATATTGCTGTACAGCGTACGAATCACAAAGCGGCGGCCCAATTGTCTGGCCACCAGCGCCACAATAGGTAAGTTAAATCCCAAAAGCACCATCCAAATCGGTACAGACCACAGGGCTTTACACATAATGGCAATGGCGGTCACACCACCATCCACAAGATTATTGGGCGCCAAAATAAGCTCTAAACCGATGGCCACTAAAATAGCTCCAAAGGTGAGCAAAAAATAATCAATTCCCTTTTGCAACCACTGATTTAACATCCTGGCAGTTTAGCATTATCATTGATTGCCATAGGAATAAAGAAGGCTTTTATACGCCTTTTTTACAAAGGAGAGTGTTAGAATGGGCCCACATCTTTCGTTTTCTATGGAGCACCCTTATGGCGTGGCATACCACCTCACACACAGACACATTACAGCAACTGAACAGCACTCTCGAAGGACTTTCTGCAGCAGAAGCGCAACAGCGATTAGCCCAGCATGGCGAAAATGCCCTGATCGAAAAGGGGGCAAAAAGTGCATGGATGATTCTATGGGAGCAAATCAGCTCGATTATGGTGATTATTTTGTTAGTCGCCGCCGTTCTATCAGGCGTGTTAGGCGACTATCAGGACGCCTTCGTAATTTTAGCCATCGTTGTGTTTTTTGTTTCTCTGGGCGTATTTCAAGAGTATCAGGCCGAGCAGGCCATCGCCGCCCTCAAAGACTTGTCGGTACCCGATGTCAAAGTGCGTCGTCAGGGAAAACAAAGCAAAGTCCCCGCTCCCCAGTTGGTGCCGGGCGATATTGTCATTCTCGAAACCGGCGACCAGATCCCGGCAGACCTCCGACTGATTGAAAACCACCACTTAAAGGTAGAAGAAGCAGCCCTCACCGGTGAATCCCACGCCGTCGAAAAACAGATCGCTCCTTTAGAAGATGATGAGGCCGCTTTGGCAGATCGCCTCAATATGGCCTATATGGGCACGCAAATCACCTACGGTAGAGGCATCGGCGTCGTCACCGAAACCGGTATGAACACCGAGCTGGGACACATTGCCGATATGATTCAAAATGTGGCCGATAGAAAAACCCCGCTACAAAACCGACTGGATCATGTCGGGAAAGTATTGGCCGGGGTGGCCGTGGCCTTTTCGGGCCTGATTTTTGCCATTGGCATGTGGCGCGGCGAAGACGTCAAAGTGATGCTGCTCAGCGCCATCTCGGTAGCTGTGGCCGCCGTTCCCGAGGGCTTACCCGCCGTACTCACAGTCACTTTAGCTTTTGGGGCCCAGCGCATGTTAAAGCGCCACGCCCTCGTGCGCAAGCTCACGGGCATCGAAACCCTGGGATCTGTCTCCGTGATTTGCTCTGACAAAACGGGCACCCTGACCCAGAACAAAATGACCGTTACGCACTTACTTGCCAAAGAGAGCTGCCTGCCCCTTGATACCGAAGAAGAGCTGCCACCTTCTCTTCAGCTCATGTTGCTCTGCGCAGCCTTGTGTAACGACGCTGAGCTCACCGAAGAAAGTAACCCCGAAGACCACGGCGATCCCACGGAAATTGCGCTATTGCAGGCGGTAACGAATCGAGGAGAGTCACTCGAAGCCTTAAAGCAGCATTTTCCACGGGTAAACGAACTTCCCTTTGACTCTGACCGCAAATGCATGAGCACCCTGCACGAAATCAAAGCAATTCCTGAACACCTTAAAAGACTGACGACCACTTACCCCGATTTTGTCGTAGGAAACTATATCGCGTTTACCAAGGGTTCTATCGATAGCCTATTGGCCCGCAGCGAAAACCCCGCTGAAAAAGAGTGGCAAAAACAAAACACCACCCGTGCCGCCGAAGGAGAGCGCGTGCTGAGCTTTGCCCACAGACTCTGGAAAAGCCCGCCGGAGTCGCTCAATGAGGAACAGCTGGAGTTGCTGGGTTTAATGTCCATGATTGATCCACCGAGGCCAGAAGCCACCGCAGCGGTCGCTACTTGTTTGGCGGCAGGTATTCGCCCCATCATGATTACGGGCGATCACCCACTGACGGCCCTTAATATTGCTCATCAACTGGGCATCACCCAGAGTGAGCAGGTGCTTACCGGCAAAGAGCTGCACCCTCTATCTGAAGGCGAACTGCAAGAAAAGCTAAAAACCTACCAGGTCTTTGCGCGGGTTTCACCAGAACACAAGCTGCGTATTGTAAAAGCCCTTCAGGGCCAAAATAAAATTGTGGCCATGACCGGTGACGGCGTCAATGATGCCCCCGCTCTTAAGCAAGCTGACATTGGTGTCGCCATGGGCATTACCGGTACTGATGTCTCAAAGCAAGCCGCCGACATGATCTTACAGGACGATAATTTTGCCACCATTGTCGCCGCCGTAGAAGAAGGGCGTATTATCTACGATAATCTGCGCAAATTCATCAAGTTTTCGGTGGCCGGTAACTTAGGAAAGATCGGCGTTATGTTGGTTTCTCCGCTATTGGGCATGCCGCTGGCGCTGGCGCCCATTCAAATGTTGTGGCTTAACCTGCTGACCGACGGCCTATTGGGCTTTGGACTGGGTTTAGAAAAAGCCGAAGGCCAAATTATGCAACGGCCACCCACGCCCCCCGATGAAAGTATTCTGGGCAACGGCATGGGCTATCAGATTTTTTGGATGGGAAGCCTGATTACCGTGATTGCCATGGTGCTGGGCGGATGGATCTGGTTTTACGAAGGCCCCAAAGCCCCCTGGCAATCGGTCTTATTTACCTCTCTGGCCTTCGCTCAAATCTTCCAGGCCCTGGGGATGCGCTCCAGTCGAGAGCATCTGTGGCAAGTGGGGGTCTTTTCTAATCCCACCCTGATGGGCATGATCGGCCTCGTGTTTTTACTGCAGCTTTCGGTGATCTACGTGCCCTTTTTGCAAACGTACTTTCATACCGACGCCCTGAGTCTCCCCTTATTGCTCGTTATTCTTGGCGCAAACGCCCTTATTTTTGTTATTGCAGAAGGGGTAAAGTCCCTCGGCAAAGCGGTTTAAGCCGACTTAAAAAGACAGTTGCATTTGACCGATCACACGGTGGCTCCAGGGATTCGTTTCACGTGGGTCTTCCAGGGCCGCATAATCCAGCTGGAACTTGAGGTGATGACCCTGAAGGTAGTAATTCAGGGCTGCTCCGTATTCCTGCTGGAGACCGAAGTCTGTAGACACCTGTGAGAGTCTCATTGCGGCCTCCCAATCCGGCAGAAAAAAGTAACCGGTTTGGGCGTAATAGCCCCAGGCATCATTCTGCAGCAGATCAGTGGCGCTGTCGTTCACGTTTTCACGAAAAAACAGCTGCCCCTGTAAAGAAAGTCCCTGATACTTAAGTCCTGCAAAAGCGCTGGTATCGATCATTAAGCCCTGCTTTTCGTCTGTATCCCACCAGCTCTGGGCCGAAAAAAGGACGCGGGGCTCCGATAGTTTCTGAAAGTCAGATTCTTCAGTGGGATATTGGCCCAGAGGGTTCCAGCGCACATGAGCAAGGGCAGCAGGGCGCTGGTTTTGATCCCAGCGATTTTGACCTTCACCGTTAAAAAGGCCGGTGGCGTAGTTCAGGGTGTCTGATTCATTTCGCCCGTGTAACATCAACCCTAAGTCACGACCTGGCGAAAAAGCCCCGTTGGCGATCGAGCGTTCGTTAAACTGTAAGCGCGTCCCCGATAAAATAAATTGATAGGAGTAAGGAATCTTAAACTGTCCTGCCCGTAAGCGCACCCCCGGATCCCAGGCATAATCCATATAAAAGTCCTGTAAGCGCATGGGTTCACTTCCATCAGAAGACGTACGGAGCTCCACATCCGCTTCATATTGCAGCGCAGGGCTTAAAAAGGTGCCGTCTAATTGTAAGCGCGCGCGGCGCAAACGGAAGGTGCTCTCTATCAGCTCCCCGTCATTGACTTCATTTTGATGGCGCAATTGTAAGGTAACGGTAGGCACAAAGGTGTAGTTGCCGTCACGGGTTGTAATAAAAAGCTTATCTTTTTTATAACCATAAAAGACATAGGGCGTTAGCTCCTTATCTTTTTCCTGGGGCTGTTTTTCTATTTCTATTTCAGCATTTTCTAAAAGACCCGGCTCAAAAGGATTATCGGCATAAGCAGGTCGTAGAGAACCCACGATCCATGCAACTAAAAAAATAGAAAAGCACCGAATACGCAAATTATTTGGAGGGATATACATAAGCTCTTTTCTCACCTTCGACAGACCGCCAAGTCCGTTATGATAGAGGATTTATTTATTCATAGATTCTACCATAAGCAAATAGTTATTTTTAATGGAAATGTATTATTCATTTCCTTAAAGAATGTAAAAACACTTAAGAAAAGTTCACAAAGAAAACTGTATCGCCTCCATTTAAACCGCCATTCCCATTTTCAATTGTCATATTTTGTTAGTTTATACAAAGTATGGCAAAGAGTTTGCTACAATTTTGAAAAGGCTTCTCATTTTAAAAGCCTGGTGATCTATGGAGTCCATTATGGTTTTTCTTCGCTCTAGCGCTTATATACACACAGGATTTCTTGCACTTGGCCTGAGTGCCTCGCTCTCGCTGGCCAGTTGTCAAACGCCCACAGAGACCCAGGGAACCGCTCCGCGCCCCGGTGCGAGCTTTGCCCCGCGCGTTACCTACTCAGGCGATAGCAATATAGCCGCTCAGCCAAAGGGCGACAATAAGATTCAGACCAACTCCGGAAAGGCCGGAGAGCTAACGTTTAAAATCAAACTCGATAGCCGTCTCATCAAAGGATTCGGCATTCAACAATTGAGCAATTGTGCCCAGGATCTCACCCAGATTGAAACCACATTAATCCTATCGGGTGAAGTATCAGCAGCCACCCAGAGCGCTTTAGAGCAACAGGGTGTAACGGTCACCAACCAAAATGGTCAAAGCACACTCACCTTCAACAATAACCTGGCTGAAATCGACCCCGACACCTTAGAGATTAGCTACAGTTTTTCAGATCTTCCTCAGGGAGCTGCTATTGCGCAAACCGTTGTCAAAGACAGTCAAAGTGAAGACTTTGGATTTGTAGATTATGACGTTACCGTGGACAGTCAGGGCGGCAGCACCCTCAATGTCAATCTTAGTGCCACAGAAAACCTTTCAAGAGTGATCAGCTGCCCACAATTGGCGGCTGATATTCAGGGAGGTTCTCTCAACGCCACCGGCGGAGATATCGTCACCCCGGTGCCAGTGCCGACCCCCGCTCCGACAGCGACACCGCCAGCCGTTATCGCCGTGGCACCCACAGTGAGCAATATCAGCGTGACCACCGGCCCACCGGCCACCCAGGTCATTATTACCGGAACAGGTCTAGAAACCGTTAGCGCTGTCACCTTTGGAGGCCGTCCGGCCTTTGAGTTCACCATCGATAGTGATACACAAATTACCGCTTATTCTACGAGCAATAATCCGGTAGCCGGCACCGTAAAAGTGATTAACTCCGCAGGAGAGGCCGAATCCACAGCCATTTTCACCCCGCAAGTGATCACCGGCAGTCGTCGTCTTTTTGTTAGCCCAGCAGGGCAGGGCAACGGCTCCTCATGGAGTAGCCCCATGTCACTTCGCTACGCCCTGGGCACAGCCCAACCGGGAGATGAAGTATGGGTAAGAGCCGGTACCCATCGGCCCACCACCGCAGATGGAAACGCCAGAAGAAGCTTTGTAACCAACAGCAATGTCAAAATCTATGGCGGGTTTGCAGGCACTGAAACCCAGCTGAGCCAGAGAGATCCCGTCAATAATGTCACTATTTTAAGTGGCGATCTTAACGGCAATGACAATTACACTGACAGCAGTATTGATGATTTGAGCGATAACGTCTTTCATGTTTTTGTGGGTGTCGGTGCAGTCGATGTTCACCTTGAGGGTGTAACCATTCGGGGAGGTTTTGCCAACGGTTTAAACGCAGAGGATCGACAGGGCGGAGGGCTCAGACTGAGTGGAGGAAGCATCACCCTCGAAAACGTGCGTCTGGAGAACAATATTAGTGGCTTTGCCGGGGGGGGCATTTATCAGCGCAACAATAACCAGCTCACCCTTAAAAATGTTCACTTTGAAAACAATAACGCCTCTTTTTTTGGCGGGGGAATTTATAGTACCTTTGGCGCGACCGGCACCGGCGAAAACATTAGTTTTACACGCAACACATCAAAGCAGGGCGGAGGTGTTGTCAATGACGGGAGCGGGATTAACATGAACGGGTTTACCTTTGATGATAACGGAGCCCTTTATAGCGGGGGCGCACTTTATAGCCGCTCCGGCGCCAGCCCCCTGCTACAGAATGGAACCTTTAAAAACAATCGCTCTAGCAACGGAGGCGCCGTTTACACCACGGACCTCAATTCACGCTTACAGCTCAAGAACGTTCTCTTTGAAAACAATGATGCCGATAACGGCGGCGCCATGTATAACTACGACAACGCCTCTCCTGACTTAGATTTTGTGCGCTTTAAAGGCAATATCGCCAATTTTCTGGGGGGAGCCATGTATAACTACAGCCACGCCTCTCCCCATATGGAGCGGGTCGCTTTCAGTGATAACACGGCCCCCCAGGGGGGAGCCATCTATAATAGAAGCTATGCTTCTCCAGAAATTATCAACGGGGTGTTTCACAATAACATCGCCTCTGGCGGCGGGGGTGGCGGCATTTATAATTACAATGCATCATCCCCCAAAATGCTGCACCTGACTTTCTATAATAACGTTGCCAACGCACTCGGCGGCTCAGCGGTATTCTCTACAGTCCTCTGCGAGCCAGAAATCATTAGCAGTATTATCTGGGGAGAGAGTGCCGATCCGCTGTTTCAAGATACCGACCGCCAAATACGTGTCATTAACTCCAGTGTCAAAGAAATTGACCGGGTCAATTCATTTGGCTACTCGAATATCAACCTGGACCCATTTTTTGTAGACCCCTCCAGTCCGGCCGGCCCTGACGGCGTATTTATGACCGGAGACGATGGACTCCGAATCACCACCACAAGCCCGTCTAAAAATTTTGGGAGTAACCCCGATATGCCCGTCACCGACATTCTGGGCGCGATTCGTGTCAACACACCTGATCAGGGAGCTTATGAAGGAGAGTTTGATGTCGTACTCCTGCCCCTACAAATTGAAGATCTCGTGATCGGTACCGGGGCTGTAGCAGGCAATGGAGACGTGCTAGTGGTTGACTATGTGGGAACGATTCAGGGTGGCAGTCAATTTGATAGCTCTTACAGCCAAGGCGCTCCCTTTTCGTTTACCCTTGGCACAGGCAGTGTTATTCCCGGTTGGGAACAGGGATTGCAAGGGATGCAGGTGGGAGGTAAGCGCCGTTTGGTTGTGCCGCCGCATCTTGGTTATGGCGCCCAATGGAGCGGGCAAATCTTACCCAACTCGACATTGATATTTGAGATTGAACTGCGGGATGTTAACCCTTAAATCAAATCCCACAAATCTGTGAGATAATGGGTTCATGAGCACCGAACCTCTTGATCCTGCCATGGTGAGCCAATCACCGCTCTTCGATGAAGCAGACTTTGATAAAACGATTATTACCTCTATGCCCGGAAACCTTTTTCCTGGCAGTGATGGGTTGTTTTTAAAAAGCCACGACAGCTCCTACCGTCTACCGCTGGGAGCCATGGTAATTGGACGAGATGCCAGCTGTACACTCTCTCTACCTTCGCGCATGATTTCTCGGCACCATGCGGTGATTTATCGTCAGGGAAAGCATTACTTACTCAGAGACCTTCACTCTACAAACGGTGTGTCCGTTAACGATAAACCGGTGGCTCAGACACTACTGCGTCCTGGAGATCGCATTACCATGGGCGACCAATACTTTGAAATCACAGAAGGTCAGCACCCGCCAGAAAAATACAATACGGCCTGTATTGTTGTCTTTCTGGACTTGGCAAACTCAACCCGCCTGACCGAAAAGTATGGCAAAGCATTTTCTGAGCACATCCGGCACATGATGCGCCTCGTCGAAGATCAGGTACTCATTCAGCGGGGGTGTCCGGTCAAGCAACTGGGAGATGGTCTGATGTGCGCCTTTGATCTCTGGCACGTCAAAGAAGCCGATTATCAGGCCTTTGACAAAGCCCTACAGTTTGCACAAAAAGCCGTACGTATGTTTAGCGAAGATCGCAAATACGAACCCTTATCTTTGCGCGTGGGATTACATTACGGTGATATTGTCCTTTCTGAAACCCCGCACTTTGATCTCTTTGGGGACACCGTGAATACGGCCGCTCGTATTGAGGCAGCCAATAAGTATTACGGGACACAGATGATGGTCTCAGACGCTTTTCTTACGCACACCCGCTTCAAAGATTACCTACGAGAAGTCGATCGGGTCAAAGTGATGGGAAGAGATCAGCCCCTGACCCTCTATGCCTGGGACAAAGCCTACGCAAAACAAAAGCAAAAACACCACCGCTTACCCTACGAGCAGGCGCTAGCGGCTTACCGCCAGGGAGACTGGGATACCGCAAAAGGTATTTTAGCCCGTGGACAGGCGCAAGACCCCTTATGCTCAGCCCTTTTAGAACGACTCCAAGCCACAAGCCAGGTACCGGAGCATTGGCAGGGCGTCTGGTCTTTAGACAAATAACCCTGGAAAGGCGTGCATTGACGTGCGTATTTTATACTTTGGTGTATTTGATGGCAAAACATGGCGTTCGGAGTACCCGATGTTAAAAGGACTCCAGGCTCATGCTCCCCACCACAGTTGGCAAGGACGCATGAAAACCTACAGCGACTACTTTAAAGAAACGGTAAACCGTTATGAACACCCTGCTGACGATTCCCTATAGCCATTATTGTGAGCGCGCCCGTTGGGCAATGGATTATTGTGGAATTCCTTATACAGAAGCGGGTCATGCTCCTTTTTTTCATGCTTACCATAATCACAAAGCAGGTGCAATGCGAACGGTTCCCGCCCTGATAACCCCCCAGGGCGTGATGAACGGGTCAGATCAAATCATGACCTTCGCCCATCAGGCTTCTCAGCAAAAGCGCCCGTTGTATCTCAGTCCTTTGCAGCGCTCCACTCGCAGTTGGGAGTCTCTTTTTGATAAAGGGTTCGGCATTAAAAGCCGCGTGTGGGCCTATATTTACTTACAGGAAGCGCCTGAACTGCTCCATGAAATATTAAGTCAGGGATCTCCCGGGGAGTATCGCCTCTTAAAGCCCGTTGTCCCTCAGCTGTTGAAAACCATCGTCAAATTATACAGAGCCGATGCCCACCGCCTCGCAAAGATCGAAACAGACCTTGATGAGCTCCTCCATCGGTGTGATTTTATCAGAAACACCGTAAAACTCCGTCGTTTAGGGCGGAGACTTGTAACCTAAAGGTCATGAATGCCCCTTTGAGGGTATGCAAGGTGTAGAGCTGTTTGCAGCTCTCTAAAGATGGTATAATTAGCGTATGCGCAAGACATACAAATTCAAGGCTAAACTGAGTAAAAAAACAGAACAAAATGCTGTCATTTGGCTTGGTTTGTGTCAGAAGCTGTATAATCTTTCCTTGGAGCAGCGCATAACTGCGTACAAGCGTTGTGGCGTTAGCCTTAGCACCTTTTCTCAGAGCAATGAACTGCCTGATCTCAAGAAAGCCTTTCCTGAGTTCAAACAGGTAAACTCACAAACCTTGCAAGATACGGTAGAGCGTTTAGGTAAAGCCTATCAAGGCTTCTTTTCTCGACTCAAAAAGGTCGGTGAGAAAGCAGGTTTCCCCCGCTTCAAATCCTATCACCGCTATGATTCATTCACACTCAAAACGTCAGGCTGGAAACTGGACGGTCGCCACCTGAAGATCAAAGGTATCGGAAGCCTTAAACTCCACCTTTCACGCTCCATTGAAGGCAGAATAAAAACTATCACTGTTCGCCGCGATAGTTGTGGAGATTGGTGGGTGGCTTTTTCTTGCAATGACGTGCCAGAGCAAACCTATCCAGAACCCAGAGCTAATGTGGTGGGTATTGACGTGGGTATCAGTCATTTTGCTACGGATACAGAAGGTTTGCATGTAGCTAATCCGAAATACTACCGTAAAGCCCAAGAAGAACTGAGGCGCAAGCAGCGGAAGGTGAGCCGCCGCAAAAAAGGCTCTAACCGTAGACGGAAAGCTGTTAAAGAATTAGCCCGAACGCACCGTAAGGTAGCCAATATGCGCATAGATTTCCTCCATAAAACAGCAAATTACTACATCAATAATTTTCAGATGATTTGCATTGAAGCGCTCAAAGTAAAGAACATGGTTAAAAACCACCACTTGAGTAAATCTATTGCAGATGCTGGCTGGTCAACTTTTTTTGATCTCCTTCTCTATAAAGCGGCAGAAGCTGGTAGAGAATTAGTCAAAGTAAACCCGAAGAACACCAGTCAGAATTGCTCAGGTTGCGGCAAGAAAGTGCCAAAATCTCTTGCGACACGGGTGCATAACTGCCCGTACTGCAACCTGAATTTAGACCGAGATGTAAATGCTGCAAGAAACATTGCGGCTATTGGGCACGGGCTGTGCCTTCAAGCGTTAACGTGAGCCAGTAGGCTGCGCGTAGTTTGAGAATCTCCGCCTCTTTAGGGCGGGAGTATGTCAACCTGAAGCAATGCAGCACCGGATTTTACAGTGGCGAGAACGCCCCGTCGGACGGTATATTTTAAGGATGTATGCCAACCACCGCACCAGCTTCAGTGTATAGTGCTTAAATCAACTCGTATCTAATAGGAACATTTTTACTATGACTGAAAAACTTTATCACGTTGTTATTGCAGGTTCAGGAGGCATTGGCAGTGCCACCGCCCTGCTCTTACAACAGGGACTCATTCACACCGAAGTTTATCTGGGTGACGCCTCTTTAGCAGCAGCCAAAGAAGCTGCTGCATGGGTGGAAGCTGGATTTGACCATCCGGTAAGGGTTCACGCGTTTGAAATGCCACTCAAAGGCACCAGCCCTGAGTTCGATACTTATTTAGACAAAGCAGATATCTTACTGGACTGTCTCCCCGGTAGCGAAGCCCCCCGTATGGCCAGACTCGCAAAGAAGCATGCGCTCCACTATGCTAACGTCACTGAGTATGTGAAAGAAACCGACGAAATCATGGAGCTTGGGCAGGGCATTGCCCAGGGATTTATTTTACAAACCGGTCTCGCCCCTGGTTTTATTAACGTTTTGGGCATGCAGTTGTTTCAGCATTTTTGCGAAGCCCACGGCGTAAAAAAAGCGGACACCGTCAAAATGCGTGTGGGTGCTTTAACAGACGAAATCGTAGCCCCCCACTATTATGGATTTACCTGGAGTAAGGTAGGCGTCGCCACAGAGTATCTCAAGCCCGCCATTGTCGTTAGAGACACAAAAAAAACCGAGCGCCCTTCGCTCACTGGCCTTGAGATTTTACAGGTCAACGGCACTGACTATGAAGAAGCCTTAACTTCAGGCGGCGTCTCAGACTTGCCCGAAGCCCTCGCCGGTCGGGTCAACCATCTGGATTATAAAACCTTGCGCCACCCTGGCCACTATGCATGGGTTAAACAGGCCATTGAAACGGAACAGCTGGATACGCCCGATAAATTACAAAGCTATATGGAAGAACATATCCCTGATTACGAAGCCGACTTTGTAGTCATTTACGCTTCTGTAGAGGGTCCTGATGCCGAGGGTAAAATGCAAAAAATGGAAAAAGCTTACCATATTAAACCGTCTCAGGTGGGCAAACACACCTTGCGGGCCATTCAATCGACCACCGCAGCAGGACTCGCAGAGTCTGCACGCATGTTGTTAGAAGGTCACGTCAAGGGGCCTATTCTACAGAGTGACGTACACCCTGACACCTTTATGCAGGGGCCGTTTGTATCCGAAATTTATATCTAAGTCACACCACAAGGGGAAAATAAACCATGCATATACTTTGGGTTGGAAATGTCTCTCAAAATGCAGAGGCACGCGAAACGGTTAAGCAGCTATCAACGTTACTGGCTAAAGAAGTCGCGCTGACCTGCGTTCCCTATGACGATAAAGCGGGATTACTTCCCTTTTATCTTCAGGCCCAAAAGCTGGCGGTAACAGCCCCTTGTTTATTGCTGTTTGAAGGCGAGTCGATTACTGACTTTGACTCCCTCAAAAATCACCTGGATGGTGAATTCGAGCCGCTTGTTTATGCCCAGGTTCACCATCCAGAACATATTGAACTGGCCCCTCGACTGTTTCCCCACGGGGACTTTGAACTTAAGGGATGTCGCTTCATCACCGAGCGCACACCGCCCGAAGAACATATTCCGTTGGCTTTTGCCGCCAAGGCCCAATGCGTCTACACCACGCAATTTGCGCCTGAAATCTCACGGGTGGGCACAGAGGCCGAAGTTCCCGATCTTTATTTCTGGTTTGCCTATCGACATTTCAAATCAATGGACGACGAGAATGCGATTAAGGGATTCAAGCGCATTTTCACCCCCACTGACACCCGCAATTTTTGGCATCAAGCCGCTCAAATCATGTACTTAAAAACACGCTGGGAAACCCACGCCTACCAAAGCTGTTTTGAAGAGCTTGAAGAGTTTCGCAACGCAGATTCCCAGCTTGAGAACTTCCCCGCGCTCTGGATTTTACGGGCCGTGATTGCCCAACAATTTCAAGCCGTTGACACCGCTTTTGAGTGCTTTGAAATGATCGATACGCTCAAGTCGCGCGCAAACTTTAGCCTACAGCACTTTTTTATAGAAATCGCCGATACCACATGGAAGCCCTTACTGGGCATCGGCGAACTGGCCTTAAAAGAGGGCCTTTTTCTTAGAGCAGCCAACGCGTTTAAGCAAGCGGCGCACTATTTACCCGACCATGACTATGTCCTGAGCGGCTGGTTACAAAGCGCCTTTTTAACCCGTCGCTATAACGAAGTCACCGCGATTTTAGAACGAGACACGGCCTTAAGAGGCATCTCAGATCTGGCCCGCGCAAGTTTAAAAACCATGCATGATATCAAAGAGAACGCCAAAGCCGAGAGCACCTGGGAGGCTGCCGCTTCCCTGGTAGAAGAAACCAATGTCGATCCCTTTGCGCTCTCTATCTGGGTCGAGTTAGCAGTGCTGTGTTTACAACATCAAAAAACACCCCTGGCCCGCCAGTTTTTTCTCCATGCGCTGAAGTATCAACCCGAAGAAGTCATGCTCTGGCATAATCTGGCCTATAGCTACTTTTTTGAAAAAGATTATGCGCAGGCCGAAAAGTATTATCGCCAGGCTTTAATTATTTCACCCCATTACCCCAATAGCCAGTTTGATCTGGCGAAAACCCTGGTCATGCAAAACCGCCAGGATGAAGCGATTCAGCTGCTTAAAGATCTCTTGAATGTACACCCTCGTTTTCACGAGGCACGCAAAGCCTTGCAAGAATTAGAAGCCCTCAAGGCATTTGATGTAAGCATGCATACCCCGAGCTCTGGTGAGCCTTCTTTAACCGTCTTAAGTGACGCGCCCTTTGTGTTTGCTTTTCCGTTATTGCCAACCTGGGAGAACGGCATTGATATTCTGATGAAGGCCTATTACGAAGAGTTTGTACCCACCGATAGCGTTGTGCTGGCCATTCCGGTCAAGGGAGAAGGGGTTCCTCAAGCCGTTCAAGATGCCAGAGACTGGGCCTTGAACACCTATAACGAAGAGCTCTTAGCGCCTGTGGCTCTATTGGACGAGTCGCTGCCACTGATTCCCCATTACGCCTGCTGGGTCATTCCCTGGCGCTTACACCCAGGCGCAGCGGTTTCAGAAGCGCTTCAGCAACAGACGTACCCGATATTAACCCCACAGCCCGAGGCTGACCTGCAAGCCTTTTGGGAAATTGATCCTGAAAGCCAACAGGCATGGCAGGCGGTATCTGTCGATAGTCTGCGTCAAGCCATGCGCCATGCGCTACATGAGGCGCAATCCCTGCTCGAACAAGAGCTTGAAACCACGCCACAACGAAAATCACCCATCACACAAATGGCTTCTACCCACGATTTTTTGCCCCTGGCCACGACACATCCTCTTCAACCGATAAAGCAAAAAGAAAAACAGACGACTTTACCTGCTGTAGAAACGCTATTAGAAAAAGCGCCCACAATAAGCCTCTGTATGATCGTTAAAAATGAAGAAGCTTTTATCGAGCGGACCTTAGACAGCGTGAAGCATGCCGCTGCAGAAATGATTATCGTCGATACCGGCTCCACGGACAATACTCTCGAAAAACTCGCCCGTTATCCCGAGGTTCAGGTTCATCACTTCGATTGGTGTGATGACTTTGCTGCAGCACGTAACGCTGCTTTTGAAAAAGCCACCGGCGATTGGGTTCTGTTTTTGGATGGAGATGAATATGTAGATCCTGAGTTTATTCCGCTTTTGCGCTTACAGTTAAATCAACATGCGGCGGACGCTTATTGTTTTAAAGTCGTCTCGGTACAAGAAGACGGGCAAATCGATGCCAGGACATCGATCGGTGGCGTGCCCAGACTATTTCCCAATCGTCCTGAGTACCGCTTTGAAGGACGCATTCACGAAATGATGTATAACCAAAAGCAAGACGTTATGCAGTACGTCTATTACAAAGGGCTTCCCATTTACCATGTGGGGTACCGCCCGGAGATCGTTCTTGAAAAAAACAAAGGCGAGCGGGATCGCCAATTGATGCTCACCGCCATTCAGGAAGCGCCCGACGGCAGAACCTCTAAACATCTTTACTATATTCTGGCCAATGACTACTGGAAAATGGGTGAGCAAGACAAAGCCATGGATTGTTTAGCCAAAGGACTTACGGTGCATCGCGAAGATAAGCGAGTGGACGAGCAGCTCTTTTACCAGCAACAAAGCTGGCGACTGGCGCTGGGAAACACAGAGCAAGCCCTCGAAGCGCTTGCCGACAGAGGTGACACAAGCCCCCGCTTTTTTATGTTGTGGTCAGAGCTGCTGATCGCCAATCGGGAATGGTTAGGCGCTTATACCAAACTCAAAGAGGCGCTTCACCTTTCAGAGGCAGAGCGTAATATGCCTGACCCGCTAGACTTACAACCTGCTCAGGCTGAGCTCTTGCGTTTACTGGTCACCGTCACACAGCAGCTTCACAAACCCGAAGAAAGCCGGCACTATTTGGCTCGCTACTTAAAAGAAGCCAATGACCCTGAGCCCGGATTATGGCAGCATTACCAGCAACTCACGCAACAATTAGCCCCCCAGTTTAGCGCATAGTTCTCTTGCAATTTAAAGCACGTCCTTTTAAACTAAAGGCAAGGAGCATGCGCTTATGATGATTCGCCCCACTTCACCCGGTATGAACACAGCCCCCGTTCAGGGCCCACAAAAAGCAGAAGCCAAGGCCCCTGCACAAAAAGCAGAGACGCCTGCCGCTGCCAAAGAGCAGACTGAAGTTGATGCCAAAGATGAAGACAAGACCACCAAATTCGAAGAAAAGGACATGGACGTCAACGCCTTTCCCTTTGATATGGAGGCCGTCGAAGAAACCGACGAAGCCGCTGAGATTGAAGAGGTCGAGTCTTTAGAAGAAGCCGAAGAAGTAGGTGAGACGGAAGAGCTGGACGAGGCAGAGGACATAGAAGAGGCTGAAGAGCCCGAAGAAGCGGATGAAATTGAAGCCGATAACGAGGTTTCAGAAGAAGAGGAAGAGGGAGGCGTCGGTGACTTTGATGAAGAAGAAGGCGGCTCGGAGTCTGAAGTGCCTCAAATCAATACCCAGGTGCTCTTAGCCCTGGTTCCCGAAATGCGTGAACTGCCGCGCTTCCGCTTAGAAGAAACGTGGGCCCTTTTTAAGTAGGGCTGGGGTTATATAGCCCTTAAGAAGAGGCTGATTCGTAGGCCCGCAGGCCCCGCTTCCAGCACCAGCGCGTCGCCAGCCAGATCAGTCCCAGAATCCCTAACATTTGCACCATTCCCCGCCATTGATGGGGATCTCTGAGAAAGTGAACCGGTGAACTGCCAATCAAGAGCACTGGAATAAAAAAGCCAAATAAATAGCGGGCAAACCCCTGATAAACAATATCGGGCCAGCGGGATACTTGTTGTAGCTGCATACGCAAAAAATTGACGCCCATGGACTCCACGGTATAAAACATCGACATGCTCAGCAAAATCTCGATGGAAGTCATCATTACTAAGCCCAACACAACCAGCAGGGGCAAGAGTAGCCACTGCCACCACACCAGCCCGATACGCTCGCCAAAGAACACTAAATAGCCCCAGGGAAAGAGGCCATTCAACAAGGTGCCGGGACGAATGGTCCGAAAGAAGACCACAAACAAAGTGTTGGCCGGCTTAAGCAAGATATAGTCAAGTTGTCCCATGCGAATATCATAAGAAAAGTTCCAAAAGTTTTCGCTCACAAACGTCATATGCAAATGCTGAATCGCTAGCATAAAGGCCATAAAAAACATGAAGTCGTTGCGGTTCCAGGGGCCAATATGATCCAGATGTAAAAACAAGAACTCCACAGTTCCCATCACACTCAGGTAAAACATCAAGTCCATAACAATGAGCAAGATAAAATGTAGGCGATAGCTCATAGCTTCTGCAAAACAATTTTTGACAAATTCACCATAAATGCGCAAATGATGTTTCATATGCCCGCCGCCGTGTAGTTGCGAATGCCCTTATTCCAGAGCAAGCGACCGGACAGTAAAAGAACTGCGGTCCAAAATCCGAGCATAAGATAAGCAGTGAGCAAACTGCCGTCGTACTCCCCCATAAACAGCTTAACCGGCACATGGGTAAGATAGGGAAAGGGCAAGTAGGAAAGTCCTTTTTGCAGGACTTCAGGAAAAATTTCTAGCGGTAACAAAGCCCCTGAAAAAAACTGGCTGATGGTTACCATCATGACCCGAATGACCCAGGTCTCATCGAGCCAAAAAGCCATAATGCCAATAATATAACTCATTTGAAACCAAAAAAAGCCCACGCATAAGGTGTATAAAAAGCCGGTAAGTATGGCCCAAAGCTGCGGAGTACTGCTTAAAGGCACCCAGCCCTGAGTCACCACCGCCGCCAGGGTGACCACCGACACGAGCACTTGAATGCCCTGAAAAGCCAAAAAATTGCCGGCGTGAAAGCGCCAAAAGCTAAAGGGATAAATCAAATACGAAGAAATGCGCCCCAGACGAATATCCTCAGCCAGATTTCGCCCGTTATAACCCTGCCCTAAAAAGCCGATAATCATCACCCATACCTGATACGTCAGCATGGCGGCAAAATCATAGCCCTGTAGGGTATCAATGCCCTCTAAAGTATAAATAGACTTCCAGAGGTTGTAACGAATAAAAAAGAACACCAGTACAGGGCCCACCACCAGCAATAAAAAATTCAGCTTATACGCCAGGTACTGGGTCCAGCTTACGCGAAAAGTGGCCCACCATTTGCCCAGTTCACTCATATTTGCGCCAGTTCAGGATTACTTAATAGCTCGTTCATCACCCGCTCAATGGGCAGTTTTTCGGTACTAAAGCCGCTCACCGGATAGTTTTGCAGCAAAAAAATAGCCTGCTCGCGCAAACTGCTTTCGGGTATGCGTAATTCTACCTGGGTGCGTCGGGCGTTCCAGGTGGGACTCAGGGCCGTCCAAAAAGAGGCGTGTACATCTGCGTCAACCACAGAAACGGGTCTTTCAAAATCTACGGTAACAAACTTTTGCTGGCCTAACACCTGCTCAAAGGCCTGAATACTGTCATCAAAGCGTTTTTGACCCGCCAGAATGAGCACAATGCGCTCACAAAGCGCAGCCACATCGGCCATATAATGAGAGGTCAAAATCACGGTGGTTTGGTATTCTTTTTGCCAACCGAGAATAAACTCCCGAATTGACTTTTGTGCCACCACGTCGAGCCCAATGGTGGGCTCATCTAAAAAAAGCACCTCAGGTTGATGCATTAAGCTGGCCATCAGCTCCATTTTCATGCGTTCGCCCAAAGAAAGCTTACGCACGTGCACCCGCAATAGGCGTTTCACGTCCAGCAATTCGGCCAGGGTATTCAGGCGCGTTTGAAACAATGATTCTTCAACTTCATAATACTTTTGCAAGAGTAAAAAAGAGTCCATGGCGGGAATATCCCACCATAACTGCGATTTTTGCCCCATCACTAGCGCGATTTTGCGGCGAAACATCATTTTTCGCTCATGGGGCGTATAGCCCGCTATGGTTAAGGTGCCCCGTGAAGGCACAATAATACCGGTAAACATTTTCATTAAGGTGGTTTTGCCTGCGCCATTGGGGCCCAGGAGCCCGACGATTTCGCCTTTATAAATACGCAGGTCAAAGTGATCCACGGCTGCTTTGCGCTCATTTTCGCGTACAAAAAATGACTTGACCGAACCCAGAAACCCGGGTGCTTTATGGTAAATGAGAAAATCTTTACTGAGCCCCTGGCTCTCAATCATAATCGGACGGGTAGAATTTGACATGGGCAAATTATAGCACTGGGATTAGCTTACTGCGCAGAGCTTAGCAGTATCGAGCCAACTCAGGGCTGTAGGCCGCTAAAAACAGTAAATTTGTTGGTAAGCCTGGGCGGCTGACACCTGAAAGAGTTCATCGGTTTCAATAATATAACCGGTGAGCTTTTTGCCATACACACAGCCGGTATCTAAACCAATAATGTGGGGTTTTTTGTTCTTGCGGGTGTAGATTAATCCCCCACGGGCATCGTGACCAAAGATAACGCCTTTGTCTCCGACGTAAAGCTCATGCCAGTGGGGCGCACTCAGCTTTCCCATGGGCCAGTGACGCATCAGCAAGGCCATTTCCTCGGTGGTGTCTTCGAGGGAGCCGTTGGGATTAAGACCCGCGTGCACAATAATAAACCCCTGCTCTTCACGATAAAGCGGCAATGCACGAAGCCAGGTTTCCCAGCCGGGAGACTTTTGCGCCATGATGTCCAGCACTTTACGGTGTTTGGGCTTGGGACGCACTTCACCATCCATAATCTTTAACAGCCAGGCATCGTGATTGCCCATCACCGCGTCCATATTATAATTCTGGATGAGCTCCCAAACCCCTGCAGGATCAGGCCCCTTGGTAAACAGGTCGCCCACTAAAATAATGCGGGTCGGACGCATATTGCGAATCAGACGAGCCAACTCTCGCGCACACCCATGCACGTCTCCGATAACGGCGGTTCGTTGATTTATTGCTGCGTTCATAGGGGTATCATACCTGATGTTCCTGCACAAAAGCACAGAGTTTTGTCACAAGTCCTTCCAGGGTATGTGTTTCAGCCTGCAGGGTGACAGGGCCAAGAGCCTTCTCAATCGCCTCACTGGTCACAGGACCAATACTGTAATAATCCATCGGCTTCAGGCGATCTTGAAGGGCTGGCGTCAAACATTCTGCAAAATGCCGCACGCTGGAAGGACTGGTAAAGATAATGCCCTGAGGAGATTGTTGCCGTAACACGTCACTCAGGGTAACGGCACTACAGTCTTCAGGCTTGACGGTTTGATACACCGCATAAACCATCATCGGGTAACCGGCCTGGGCAAGAACCTGCTGTAAAGTGGGAAGGCCCTGCTCCGCCTGCCATAAAACGAGGGTTTGCGTGTGAGGCAAAAGCCCCTGGGCGCTGAAATAAGCCACCAGGGCTTCTCCCAGCGCTTCGGCGTGGTGTACCGCCGGAATAACGCTGGGGGTGATGCCATAATCGAACAGTTTTTGCGCCGTTTTAGGCCCCACACAAGCCACTGAAACAGTGGCCCTCACCTGTGCTAACATCGCAGCATCTAACTGCTCCATGACCGCAGCCACGCCATTGGCACTGTTAAACATCCACCACGTATTTTTGTCTCGCTGCTGAAGGTGCGACAGCATTTGCGGTGCCACCTTCAAGCTCTGAATCTCCAGCGTGGGAAAGCTCAGCGTTGTGGCCCCATAAGCGTGCAGTAATTGCTCCAGAGCAGCCATTTGATGGGAGGCGCGCGTGAGCAGGAAGCATTTGTCCCGAAGCGGTAACGACATCACATTATTCACTGGTGACCCAGGCTTCAGAACTTTCCAGAGCGTCTGCTTGATAGCCCTGAATCGCTCCCGTGTTGCCATCTAAGCGAACAATCAGACCATTTTTAAGCTGAGTTAAGGCATTGCTTACCCCTGCAACTGCGGGAATATTATACTGGCGAGCCAGCATCGCGCCGTGAGACAGCACGCCACCAAGTTCTAAAATCAGCCCGCCGGCCTGGGCCAGACTTTCTTCCCAGAACGGCTCAAAATAGTCAGTCACAATAATTTCACCCGCCTGAAGATGTTTCAGATCTTCAGAACGACGAATGCAGCGCACCTTACCCAGAGCTTCGCCTTTACTGGCAGCATACCCACTGAGCTCTAAAGCCTCCAGGCGGCTTTTGTCTTCTCCACCGAGGCGATGGGCAATGCGACGTTTGTATTTACGCGACTGAATAAACTCTCGCAGGGCTTTAATTTTATAGGCGTTCATGGTGTTCTGCGTCATCTCTTTAATTTCAGAGACTTTCAGATAAAAAATATCCTGGGGAGAGTCCAGCGGCAAGTAGCGGGACATGGCCAGTAAGAGACTGCGCAGCCGGGGGATCAACATGTTCAGATAATAAGGTTCTTCAGCCACAGCGCTTTGATAGCTCTGACTTAAATGCATGAGCGTCGTAAACATAAATTTTTGCGGCAATTCTTGCCAGACAAATTGATCCATCAGCGTTTCGGTCAGGTGTTGGCGAGCATCGGTTTGGGCGTCATCCCAAAAAGGGTCACCCTGATTAATGGATGTAAATAAAGCCTGGGTAATCATCTGCGGCGCATCTAAAAAGCTGCTGTACAAAGGCTCAAGTTGTACCGTGTAAAAGCCGAGATGACTCAGCTCATCAAGGGCCCGTTCAAACCATTGACGGGTTCGCTCTTTGACCATGAGTTGCTGTACCAAATAAAAAGCGGGTGCATTGACATGGTTGGCTGCTTTAAACAACTCCAACAATTCGGGCGTGTTGGCAATGTCTTCGCGAAGGGTTTGCAAATAACGCAGGGTTTTGCTGTGGCGATGGTCAAGATTTTGAAACAGCAGCTGATAATCATGCTCCGGGGGAAGATACTGCTGCGTAAAGTCCACAAATAGCGCACCAATCACATGACTTAAATGGCGCACGTGTAGACCATAACGTACGAGCTCCTGGCCCTGCTTTAAAAAACCGTCAAGGGTGCTGAGCAAATCTTTGACTCCCCAGGTGGTGTAGTCCTGCTCCCAGGCATCGGCCATCAACGCGCTAAAGTCCTTGTAGTAGCGCTGCCACACCTGCTGCTGGGGCAGCAACTGCCTCAAAAACAAAGGATAACGGCGGTAGGCCGGCAGCTCCGACCACTCTTGCCATAGCGCCTGCCAGCGTTCATCTAAGTAGGCACCAAACACCGGGTTTAACGTAGGGCGATCATTACTTAGCTGTACCCAATGGCTCTGAGGCTCAGCATGAATATCCGCCCATTCCAGTACTTCCGGCAACGCCGCATTCAGCACCGGCTCCCACAGAGACCAACCCAGGGGTGAAAAGGGTTTTTCAAAATAGGGTATTTTTTGTTGGAGGTCATCCCACTGGGCTTCTTCAGTGCTGTAAAACTCCGGGGGCTGAACGGGCATGAGCTGGGTAATAACCATGCCGTTTGGCCCTTTAAACCATTCAATTTCAAGCGGGCGCTTATAGGCTTTAAGTAAAGTTTCAGTCATGGTTGCCAGCTCAGCCACTTCACTTTCAGAAATCGACGCCTTGCTGCGCTGCTCTTTTTCAATCGGCACTTCAGCAACGGCCCAGGATTCTGCAAAAGCAAAGCGCAACGGCTTTTCAGCAATATGGCGATGGGTCACTTTTTGCTGGGCGCGGCTCCACATAAAATGGTCCGGTAATATCACACCCCGACTGACCGCCTCATTAAGGCCTCGGGCCGCCTCAACAACAAAGTACTGATCGTTGGCCTGGGGGGCGTAGGTCAGTAAGCTCCCTGAAGCATAGGGCGTTTCTAACACCTGCACCAGCACAGCCATATCCGCCCAATTTTTGTGTAAACGATCTTCACTAAAACGATATTGAATAATATCGTCTAGCCACAAATAAGCCCAGGCCATTTTCAGGGCTTTTTCGAGGTCTATCAGGCTTTTTACGCCCAAAATTGGACGTAAACGTTTGGCAAAATCGGTGCTTTGGCCAGAGCTCATCGAAGGGCGCAATACAAGGGTTCCTGGTTTGTCAGGAAAAAGCTCTCGGTATGCTGAGCGCAAACTGGTCAGGACTTCAGAGGGTACCGCTTGTTTAAAAATGAGGTGTTGAATCGTTCGCGCTGCGTCTAATGCTTCATCGTAGCTCATGTGGGGCAATTGTGCAGGGTGAAACCCCGTATGTTCGAGGGCCTGCTGGTAAGCAGAAGTGGTAATCACAAAGCCATCCATCACGGGCTGGCCCAAACGTTTGGCCACCGCGAGATTCATGGCTTTGAAGCCCACCTGGGGCACCTGTTTGGGGTGGGCAGCGTCAAGCCAAATAATATGAGGCAATTCTGTAGTCACTCACTTGCTCCTTTTGTGAATGGTATTCTATCATGACAGCATGTGTAATATTCTGGATTATCCCCACCCTGCCTTAACAGTAGATATTGTTCTCTTCACCATTATGGATGAAGACCTTAAGGTCTTACTTGTACAGCGTTCCGTGGCGCCTTTTGCACAGATGTGGACCTTACCCGGAGGGTTCGTCAACCGCCATCAAAGCCTTGAAGAGTCAGCCCTTCAAAAGCTCAAAGAGAAAACAAACGTGGATCATATTTACCTGGAGCAACTCTACAGCTTCGGTGATCCCGCAAGAGACCCACGCACCCACGTCGTTACCGTCGCCTATTACGCTCTCGTCAGCTCTGAAAACTTTCAGCTTCAACCTTCGGCAGCGGTCAGTGACGTGCGCTGGCACTCTATTTATGAATTACCGCAACTGGGCTTTGACCATGAGCGCATTCTCGGTTATGCCCTGGAACGGCTACGCAATAAGCTCAGTTACACCACAGTCGGCTCACAACTGCTCCCCGATAAGTTCACGCTCCCGGAGCTCTGTCGCATGTACGAGGTCATCTTAAACAGCACCATAGACAAGCGCAATTTCCGTAAAAAAGTAGCGCTGTTGAATATTCTCGAAGAAACCGATGAAACCACACAAAAGCATTCAAAAAAGCCCGCCCGCTTATATCGCTTTAAAAACTCTGACATCGTCGATCTTCCCCAAACCAGCCTGCAGGGACTCCAGGGTAAATTATCGCAAAGCCTTTCAGGTCGACGTGTCTAATGCCGCTTTTTTCTGAAGCAATCCCCCCCGAGTTTAGGCTCTACCTCACGGAGGTTTTGGGCTGGTCCGAAGCCGTTTTTGAAGCGGCTCAGAAAAGCTGGAGAGAAGCACGACAGGAGCTACTGGCCCCCCTGAGTGGCAAATGGATAGGCCTTAACACCAAAGGCCAGCTGACCCTCGTCAACTATCCTGATGAAACCGTGCTGGAAACCCTGCGCGTCACTGCCGATACCGGTCGCGTAGGCGCCCGAGAAATTCTTTACTTTGACTCCAACTCGGGCCAGCCCAGTGGAAAGTATCAGCTGCCTACCGATACACTGCCCGGTATACTGTTTAGCGAGCAAGGCACTTACTTATTTGCAGAAGCCCTTAAAGACAGTCCTTTTTTACCCGAGGTGGTCGAGTTTATCGACTGGTCTGCTCAGGACCTGCGCCGGGATCACCTGGATATTTTTCCAGTGGCAGCGCATCGATTGGCTTTTGTTAGCCTCAGAGAGACCGGAGAGGTATTGGCCATTTCACTGGCCACCGAAGATATTGTCGGGCGCTGGAAGTTGAGACAAATCCCTTCGGTAAAAGCATTTAACTTTACCGTAGACGCTGCCGGAGACACGCTTTATATTACCGATAGTACCTCAGCCCAGTTACATATGATTGCCTTACCCGATCTGACCCACCGCACCTATAAGTCTGGCCTGGGCATATTGGGAAGCATTGCGGCAGCTCCCACCCCAGGCAAACTTTACATCACGATTTTACAACCTGAGTTTAACGTCATTTATTTCGATATGGAAAACACCCGCGCTGAATATTCCTTAGATATTCGTGGCGAATCCTGGACCGCGACAGAGCAGTTTCCTCAGGATAGTTTTCATGAACTCGTGGGCGGAAACTACATCTACCTTTCGCGCCATAACGGGCACCCTCTGCTTCATCTGATTGATGGCGAAGAAATTCAGGTCAAAAAGCGCGTCTCGCTTTCAGAGCCGCTTCCCCCGGCGATTTTGGCCCGCCCTACCCCAAATCCTTATCCGCAGGCGCTAGCCTATGATTTTGAAACCCACCTCACGACCACACAGTCCCTGAGCCCACAACAGATGGCAGGTTATACAGAGTGGCTGGCGCAACGGGAGGCCGACCGCCTGGCAGCAGAAGCTGCAGCCCGAGAAACTGAATTAAAAAAACAACAAGAAGAAGCGGATAAAATCCTCAAAGTCCCGCGAAAACAGCCCAAAGTCCAGGCTAATTTTCGGGTGCATCAGCCGCCCAAGCAAGATGAAACCCTATGGCGTTTGGTAGACAAGCCCGCATCCGAGATGGCACTACCAGAGGGCACAGCACACGCCATCGTGGATCTGATTATCTGGGCTTTTTACCGCATGACCCTCACCAACTTACGGGTACATGGCAAAGAACTCAAGCGCATCGAAAAAATAGCGCAAGAAATAAAAAAAGAGCTCAACACCAAACAGGTGGTACTGGCCAAAATTGAAAATATTTTGGGCAAGCACCGCTTTGAAACACCCATCGATCGCAATTCGGTGTTTAAGGTCATTGCCCAACGTAAACAGACCGGCACTTTTTATCGATTAGAAGACCTGTGCCCCCTCTGCCAGACGCCCTTTGAGTCCCAGGTGTGTCCAGAGTGTCACTTTCAACTGAGCCTGCCGGAGCACGATGAACTGGCAGGCAAGGCCTATTCTGCAGAGGCTGCCGACTTCTTGTTTCCCGGTCAATTACTCATTCCTCTGGAGGCCAGTAAGGGCATCCTGTGTATGAATATTTGGCGCCAGCCCGTACAACATATTCAGGAAAAAGGACACCTGCTCAAGTCCATAAGCGATGCGCTGCTATTGCCCAATCATCACTTTCTGGTGGTGGATCACGACGGCGGAAAGCTGGTGGAACTATCACCCGCTGGTGAAATCGTTTGGAAAGCGCGATTGGCGCTCAAAAAACCCACCCGTGCCACCTTTTATGAGCATCCCGAAGAGGGCTTGAGATATATCGTCTTGGATCAGGGAAATCTGCGCATCTTAGAACTGGATGCCAGCGGACGCCATCATCGGCGCTACCCGACAACCCGCACGCCCGATCCATTAAAGCTCAAGCACCCCACCGATATTCAGCAGGTGCCTTCCGGCGAGTGGATCATTGCCGACCCCGGCGCCCAGCGGGTACTGAGAATAGGTACTCAGGGAGAGTGTCTGGCCGACATTTCAGAGGGCTTGATTTACCCGCTGGCGGCCCGCGAAAACTATGCCGGACATTTAGAAATTATTGATACCGGCCAAAAAGCATGGCTCTTGCTCGATAAACACAACAACGAAATAGGCCGCTTCGTTTTTTGGCCGCCCCCACTGGTGGATGAGGGAGAGTGGGAACACCAGGATCCGCCCCACTGGGTCAGTCGCTTACACAACGGCGAATGGCTGCTCATGGGCAAAACCTACTTCATGCAAATGGCTCCTGAGGAAGGGCTTGTGCGCTGGATAGCTCCTTTGCCCAGCCCCGATACCGAGGACAGCCTGCTCAAAGTCAAGTTTCACACCAAATCCCCCGCAGAGTTACAGGAAGAAAAAGTTGCCCGCCACGCAGAGGCCCTGGGCAAAATCTACGGTATCGATCAGGCCCCTGAGGCCAAGCGTCAACATTTGGCCCGCTATGTTAAACACTTGAGCTTTAAGCAAGATCAGGTGGTGCTGGCGCCCGCCACCACGGGCCATGTGATGTATATGATCTTATCGGGCACGCTGGCCTGCCTGGCGCCAGAGCCGGATAAACCCGTTATTTTTGAGGTGGGTGAAGGCGAAATGGCGGCCGTCTCTTCGGTCATGGACACCGAAAAGAAAACCTACAAGCCCGGCTGGATTGCCCGGGAAGACACCGAAGTTTTAATGCTGGAGCGAGGAGATTTCAAGCGCGCCGTGATGGGCTTTGCGGGGCTTTTTCAACTGGCAAAACAGATACATAACGATCATCAGCGACGTATTCGTCAGTTTCAGGAACGCAAAACAGAAGCACTTCAAGATCACCTGCGCAGCCGCATTGCGGAGGGGTTAATCAAGGACTTCGCTCTTTTTAAGCAAGCGGACAAAGCCTTCTTTGAAGCCCTCAGCGATGTTTTACAAGCCAATGCCTATATGCCCGATCATGCCATATTTCACCGCAACGAGTCCAGCGGGCCCATGTACTTTATCTTCGAAGGTACCGTGGGCATTCTGCGTAAAGGTGAAGTCACTCCCGAAATCACCCTGGGTGAAGGCCAGTTTTTTGGAGAGATGTCTGCCCTCACTCAGGCCCCTCGCTCCACCACCGTCGTCACCCTGGACTATTGCAAAATGTTTGCCCTTCAAAGCTGGCAGGCCCAGCGCTTATTCAAGGGCTATCCCTGGTTTAAAGAAGCCCTTGAACAAGAGGCCGAAAAACGAACCCAGGCCAACGCGCTATCGGTCAAGCGTTTCTCTCGCGCTGCAGGTATCGATCGCGAGGATCTTCCCCTTATTCAAGTACAGCCGCAAAACTTTTTCCCCGAAGAACCCCCACGCTATATGTGCTCCTTACATCATGACGTCATTTTTGGGTTTAATACCCAGGGTGAAGTATTGTGGCACTGGGGACAAACCCCTGAGGAGCAGCTGTTTCAACCCCATCAGGTCAAAATCATCGGAGAACACGCCCTGGTGGTAGATACGGGCAACGATCGCGTGCTGGAAATTTCGCTCAAAAACCGACAAATCGTGCGCAAATGGGACAAAGGCCTAAAGCAGCCCGTCTCTGCAGATCTCACGCCCGAAGGTTTTTTGTTGGTCGCCAATGCAGAAAGCAAAGAGCTGCGGGTCAGCGATAATTTTGGAAGAACCCTCTGGGACTATAAAGCACCGCGAGAAATCGAAGCCCCCTGTTATGTGCAAATAACACCCCAGGGCACCATTTTATTTACAGATAAAGCCCTGCACGGCGTGTATGAACTCCAGCGCAATGGTGATCAAATCTGGAGCCACGGCTCTTATAAAAACCCTGGAGACTCAGAGCTTCAGCTCAACGCTCCGGCCTTCGCCCTGCGGCTAGAAGACGGCTCTACCTTGATCGGGGATGCCGGTAACCAAAGACTGGTACGGGTACTCCAGGACGAAGAAGTCATCATTACCCCCCTACCGGTACTGGACAGTCCGCTGGACTTTGAGCACGTCGAAATGCTGCCCCAGGGCGATCTGATTCTCTATTCCTTCTCTCAAGATCGTATCTTGAGATTGGGAGGCGGTGGCAGTGGGCCTGCCCAGAAAATCATTTGGCAAGCGGTGCATCAATTCCCCCTTCGGGCTAAAGACAAAACCCCCACCCTGGAGATCAAAGCCCCCCACTGGATTTTGGATCTTGAAACCCTACAGGCCGAAGACGCCCAAAATGAAAGTACCGAACTCAGCGAACGTACCAACCCCGCTGAAGTCATTGATGAAGCCGCCAATGCAGCCATGGCTGAGCAATTGAGCGAAGGTCACTGGGCTAACCCCGAAGATCAGGCCTTGTTTTCTGATGGCACCTCCCCCCCGATCGAACCGGCTGCAGCACTTGATGAAGAACAAAGCAAGGCCCTTGAAGACCTGGAAAAAGCCCTCGATATCACAAATGAAAGCGCCAACTTTGAAGGCGCTAAAGAAGATGCCCAGTGGCAAGATCTCGCGTTTTTAGAAGACAAACCCGTCACACAAACACAAGCAAAAAGCGAGACTGAACCCTCCTCTACCCCTCCCTGGGGAGATCTCTCCTTTTTAAAAGAGACACCCGACGAGGACTTCGATAAAACGCTGGTGATACAAAAATCGGCGTCCGAAGCATCAGAGCCAGTCGTCAACGACACATCGGAAGCAGCCAACCCCTGGGGAGATCTTGCGTTCTTAGATGAAGAAGCAAATACCGCACCAGAACCTGAGCAAAAAGAGCCCTTAGCACCTCCAGAAGCATCCTCCGAAGAAGAGCCCTTAGCACCTCCAGAAGCATCCTCCGAAGAAGAGCCCTTAGCACCTCCAGAAGCATCCTCCGAAGAAGCGTCCTCTGAACCCCCAAAAAAGGCAATCGTCGCTGAAGCCCCCCCTCAACTTTCCCCGGAGTCCAATCCCTGGGGAGACCTTGCGTTCTTAGATGAAGAAGCAAATACCGCACCAGAACCTGAGCAAAAAGAGCCCTCAGCACCCCCAAAAGAGGCCATCGCCGCTGAAGAGAACCCTCAGCCTTCTCCAGCATCCAATCCCTGGGAAGATCTGGCCTTCTTAGATGAAGCCCCCTGAAGACCCATCCCCTGCTGATGCGCATAATTGCGCAAGATCATGCCGGAGACCTCACTAAAGCCCTGCTTCTGGTAATAGTCAGAAAGCGCAGCGTCGCAACACAAGTCAATGGCATAAAAAGAGGCCAGGAGTGCTTTCATACGGCGAATCAACGCTTCTCCAATGCCCTGTTTTTGATAATCTGGCAATACCTCCAGCAGAGGAATATAAGCGTAAAAAACCTTGTCTGTAATGGCATTCACGAGTCCAATAACCTGTTCCGCTTCATTGACCGCCAGCACAAAAAAATCGCTGTGCTCCAAAATAAGCAGCAGGGTATCAGGATCAGGGGACGTGGGCCATTCTTGAAAAAAGCCCACAAGATGTTTCGGTGTAATGCCTTCGAGAGTTGTTTGATATTTCATGGCGCAATTGAACCGTTTTATTTCCCCGCTGGGGAAGCTGACGGCTCAGGCTTTTTGACTTCACAGGAGATGCGTCGCGCGGCGCGACAGGCCTTCACGTTTCCCAGCTCACAAGACTTATCAAATAGTTTAACGGCGGCATCACATTTGCCCTGCTGATACAGCACCTGGGCTTTATTGCCATAGGCAAGGGCATGGTTGGGGTTTTTACGCAAAATGGCGTCAAAGTCCTGCAAGGCTTTAACATACTCTTTTTGTAGAAGATACAAGTAGCCACGATTGTTACGGACATCCAGATCACGAGGATTTAGTTTTAATGACTGGTTATAATCAAGAAGCGCACTGTCGTATTTTTTTAGCTCACTATAGCTAATACCACGGTTATTATAGGCGGCCGTATAGTTTGCATTCAGAGCAATCGCCTGGGTATAGGCGGCGATCGCCTGAGGCAATTTTTTTTGGAGACGGTAGGCATAGCCCAGATTAAAATGAGGCAAGGCATTCTTAGGCAATTGCTGCGTACAGGCTTTAAAATCAGCAACGGCACTATCCAAGCGCTTTAAATTCAGATAAGCAACCCCACGAGCGTTAAGAATATAGGGTTGTTGAGGATAAATACTTAACGATGCACTAAAAGCCTCCACCGCTTTTTCCCAGTTTTTGTCTTGAAACGCCTTCCGCCCTTCACTGGCTAGCGCGCGAGCATCAGTGGCTGGATTACTCTGCTGAGTAACCCGAAAAGACGCTAACGCTTGCGCAGGCAGTGCGGTAGCTCCCAAACATAATCCTATCGTGAATAGAAGAAGGCCCAGGACACTGCCCAGACTTTTGCGATAAGGCACTCGCATATTTTTACCTCTTCAACTTTCTTTAAGATGACCCGCTAAACCAAACAGCCCCTCACTTAGTGTAAGGGGCTGAAAGATCAATCAACGATTTACTCTGTTTGATTGAGTAAATGCTTAAAGCGCGATTTATCTGTCGCTTTGAGGTAAGCTTCTTCACCGGTAATTAAACCTGCTTTTAGCTTTTCCTCAATGGCCTGATCCATGGTCACCATACCGTCTTTGCGGCTGGTTTGCATAATCGAAGGAATTTGGAAGGTTTTGCCTTCTCGCAGAAGGTTTCCTACCGCCGGGGTTCCGATCAGGATTTCCTGAACACCCACACGGCCACCGCCTTTTTTCTTGAGGAGCTGCTGTGCGACAACGCCTTTGAGCGAGTCACCCAACATGGCGCGAATCTGTTCCTGGGCATCGGTGGGGAAAGCATCAATCAGGCGATCAATGGTTTTAGGCGCTGAAGAAGCGTGCAGGGTACCAAACACCAGGTGACCGGTTTCTGCGGCGGTAATCGCCAACTCAATGGTTTCCAGATCACGCATTTCACCAACGAGAATCACGTCAGGATCTTCCCGTAAGGCAGCTTTTAGCGCGTTAGCAAAAGAATTGGTGTTCTTGCCCACTTCGCGCTGGTTGACCAGGCCTTTTTTACTGCCGTGCACAAATTCAATCGGATCCTCTACGGTGAGAATATGATCCGAGCGATTGATGTTGATATAGTCAATCATGGCCGCCAGCGTGGTGGACTTACCACTACCGGTGGCTCCGGTCACCAGCACCAGGCCTTTGTGTAGGTGACAAAAGTATTCTGTCAAAACGGGGGGCAGCCCCAGTTCTTCGGCGGTTAAAATTTTGGTGGGAATGAGACGAAAAACACCACCAATGCCTTTGCGCTCATAAAAAATATTGGCACGAAAGCGCGAGCCTAGCTCGTCAACGCTATAAGCAAAGTCGAGATCTTTGTTTTTTTCAAAATAGACCCGCTCCTCATCGCTCATGATTTCATACATCAGCGTCTGGTTTTGCTCATGGGTAAACGGCTGTTGCGTAATCGGCTGAAGTGCCCCACTGACACGAATCATCGGGGGATTATTGGGGGAAATGTGTAAATCGGACGCACCCCGCTCTACCATCACCTTAAAAAGCTGGTCAATCTTGGCCATCGTTGCTCTCCTTGAATTAAAAATCCGAGGGTATTATATCCTGTTGTGGGATCAAACACAAAAGATATGAAAATTAGCTTACCGGAGCCGTCCGTTGCGTCGGTAGATACAAAGTCACACAAGCACCCCTCGACGGCAAGTTTTGAATCTTAAGCTGTCCTCCCATTTGCCGCAATAAGTACTCACTTAGCCAGAGGCCTGCACCCCACCCCTTTTTTACATCCGCATAAGAAGCACCCTGTTGAAGCGTCTGTTTTTGAGGGATGAGCTTTGACTTTGGGAAGCCGGGCCCTTGGTCTATGATCTGTAACATACTGTATTCAGTATTTGTCTCTAATCGACAAAGAATAACGCCATTTTTAGGCGTTACCTTACAAGCATTGTCCAAAACATTATAAAGCACAGAAAAAAGCACACGTTGTTCAGCATAAACCTCAAATTCAACAGGAATATCCAGATGAATTTGAATCCCTTGTAGCTGAATTTTATACGCCAAAGCATCCAGGGTAGTCTCCATAAATTCACGCAAGAAACAAGCCGTTGCCGACAGCAAAAGATCTTGAGGGGTATCGAGAAAATAAGCTAAAGTCTGCTCAAAAATATGCGTTCCTGAATGCGCTGCAGAAGATAATAGCTTTAACATAGCGTCCATGTCTTCGCCCTGGACGGCAAGCAAATAATCAGTAACACCTACCCATCCAGAAAAAGTATCGCGCAAATCATGAGCCAATAGAGCAAATAGCTGACGGTCTTGCTCGTCACGGGCCGCGTAATCCCGCAGTCGTACTCGTAAATCTGCTCGCATTTGATCATACCGAAGCAAACGCCCCTTGATCACCGCTTGTAGCTCTTGACAAGAAACACCCATCGGCAAGTAATCATCAAACTCTCTTTCAAACACATACTCAGGACCTGCTAAGGGTAGTGTGTCCATGGCTATCCGAGGAATAGACGCGGACTCAGTCTGTTGGTTCAAAGCATTAACCAAGTTTGTTTTTACCGTGGGTAGAAGAGCCTTACAGAGAATTAAGTCAGGCAAAAGGCATTGCGATGCTTCCAAAGCATCGTGTGAAGGAACCAACTTTACATGGTAATCTGCACGCCGAAGACAATGTGCATAAACTTCAGCTTGCTCATTCTCATGATCGTAAACCAATAAAATTAAAGTCATGGTATCTAAATCCCTAATTACTGAACAAAGCCATTATCTATTGCATAACGTACTAAGCCCACCAACGATCGACTATTGGTTTTTTGCATTAAACGGGTGCGATAGGTCTCCACGGTGCGTACAGAAATTCCCAGCTGATATGCAATTTCATGCTTTGTTCGATCAAGAGCCAACAGCATTAAAACCTGAGACTCTCGAAAAGAAAGTTCATCTTTGAAAGGTTTAGCAGTGGGCTTATGGGGTTTAGAAGACGCGTTTAGCTTCTTATTATTGAAATAAAAACCACCCTCATACACGGTCATAATGGCTTCAGTTAAGTGATGAGAAGGCATCCCTTTATTGATATATCCTCTCACCCCGAGCTTGATTAAATCGTTCTGAGCAAAATGATGGGGAGCAGCACTAAAAAAAACAATGCCTAAATCGGGATCATGTTGCAAGCACTTGTGGACCAGCTCGTAACCATGGCCGTCAGGTAAATAAATATCTAAGATAAGTAGATCAAACTTTTTTTGCTTTAACCACGACAGGGTTTCTTTTTGAGACACTGCTGTTGAGATCAAAACATCCCGAAACCCAGATATATTTGCGTTTTCAATAAAGTGCTTTGTACCTAAAAGCGTTAGGGGATGATCTTCTACTAGCAGTAAGTGTAAATTTTTTTGATCAAGTTTCGAAGACATAAGTAGGCTAGAGACACACTTTCAATCAAGTAATGTAAAGGGACACTACCAAGTTCAATTCAAGCTTATCACTTACTTCAACAATATGTAAGCATCGCTTTTCGTCATATATATGACATATACATGAAATACAAAAAGAAAACTTTATATCTTTGTAAAAAATCACTTTACTTGTAAGTAGATTACTTACAACGCGTATTTTCACTGACATGACAGCTTTTTAAAGGTATGACAACATAAATGACAGCCCGTAAGAAAACAGCGGAATATGATGAGAAAAACGAAATACTTTGGCCACGTAAACACACGTTTACAAACCACTTAAGGGTATTCCAGAGCCCTTGGCGATCCGGTACTCATCTCTAAAATAAGAGCGCTCACGACAATACATCAAATTATGGGGTTCACTTAAAGTATGGTTGTTCAAATCGATAAGTACCTTGTCAGTCACTTAATAGGCAAGGGGGGGTGTGCAGAAGTCTATCTTGCCCAGGACACACGATTACAACGTTCGGTTGCGCTTAAAAAGCTTATCTTACCGCGTTGTTCGTATCGCGCAGAGCGCACAGCACACATTGAGCGTTTTTATCAAGAAGCGCGTACCACCGCACATTTGAATCATCCGCATATTTTAAAAGTTCTTGACGCTTTTGAAGCACAGGCAGAGCACTATATTGTAAGCGAGTACATTCAGGGCGAGACCTTAAAAGGCACCGCGTCAAAGCAATCACTCGACCTGATTGAATGGATTGATATTTTTATACTCATTGCTGACGCTTTTGCCTATGCTCATCATCAGGGCGTTATTCACCGAGATATTAAGCCTGAAAATATTATGCTAAACGATAAAAACCTTCCGATTATTATGGATTTTGGCACAGCAAAAAGCACAGACAATATGTCGTCTAGCCTGGATGAGTCTTTACTGGGAACCCTTGCCTATATGTCTCCTGAGCAATTACAGAATAGTCAAAGTGCTGATGCTCAAAGTGATATTTATTCTTTGGGAGCCACGATGTATGAAGTATTTACAGGTCGCCTTCCGTTTGAAGCAGAGGATATTGCTCAGTTAATTACCAAGATTTTTTCTGATCCTTTGGTATTACCCCATGAAAGCTGTACGCGCATTCCTCCGGCGCTAAGTGCGGTCATCGCTCAGGCATTGTGTAGAAACCCTCACGATCGCTTCGTTTCAATGCTCTCACTCAAAAGTTCGCTTTTAAAAGCAAGGTATATTATCGAAAAAGAGCATCTGCCAGACTCCTCTGCACCATCCATTTCTGAGCGATGGGAAGTCCTCAAAGGATTTCAACTCATGGGACTTTTAGACGAGCAAATTGCAAAAAAACTAACGGGATCCGTTCATATCAAAACCCCTGAACACAATGGCTATATTCATTTTAATCAAGGACAAATACAGGCTGTCTCAACAGATTATGCGTATCCTTTATCTCCTGTAGACACCCTTTACGAAATGGCCCTGTGGGAGTCGGGCGCCTGGGCCATAAAGCCCCTTAATTGTGAAGAAACGCAGGAGGACTTCAGCTTTATTCCCGCCGATATTCTCCTGGCAGAGATAGAAACCTGTCAAAGTCATTACCAATCTGTTTTAGCGGAGCTTCAGGGGTATTTGGATCAGCCCATTAAAACCCATTCGCATAAGCTCTCTCAAGCAGGCGTACATCAACCGCAACTAAAAATCATCGTATCTTCTCTAAACAATGAAAACACTCTTCAAAGCTTACTCACATCGCTTCCTTTAGACCGTTTGAGTATCCTCAACGGGATTAAAGAACTTTACCAAAGCAACACCATTTATTTTTAGTGACAACAGCCTCCAAAACTACACTTCAAAGTAAGATCCTGTGGGTCGGATCAGTCGTCCTAAGGCCTGTTGTTCATAAGCGTGGGCACACCATCCCAGCACCCGCCCCAGGGCAAAGACAGCGGTGAAACTCTCTCTGGGAAACGCCAGGGACTCTAATAATAAGGCCGTATAATATTCCACGTTGGTTTCTAATACGCGATCGGGCTTATGGGCTCTTAAGACACTTAAAGCCACCTGCTCTAAATGCTCCGCCTGCTGTAAACGCTGACTTTCGAAACCAGCACCCTGAAGCGTTTTCAAGGCAGATTTAAGCACATCAGCCCGTGGATCTCTGACCCGATAAATGCGATGACCAAATCCCATCAAACGTTGCCCTTGATCCAGTTGGGTCTGTACCCAATGGGGCATTGACTCCGCTGCAGTAACGGCATCCAGCATGTCCAAAACGGGTCCCGGCGCACCGCCGTGCAAAGGGCCTGCTAAAGCTCCCAAAGCGCCTTGCACACAGGCTTTTAAATCGCTACCTGTAGAGGCAATGACCCTTGCCGTATACGTCGAGGCATTAAAGCCGTGATCGGAAACCGTCATTAAATAGGCCTGCAGGGCCAGAGTTTTTTCTTTGGTGAGCACATCTACACCGGTGGATGGTAACGCCACTAAAAAGCGTTCCAGCGGATCGGCCGCCGGTGAAAAAACAGCTTCAGGGTTGAGATGAAGCAGAAGGCTGGTCATGAGCGTCATGGCAATCGCCGTGGGCGTTTCTGCCGCTACATATTCCAGACCCAGTCTAAGCGCTGAAATGGCAGAACGTTGAGAGAGCTGATGGCGTAAAGGCTGAAGCCCTTGATAAGCAACATCCTGCTCTCGGCAAAACGCGCGGTTCAAGGTGTCAAGAGAGACCGACTTCTGGGCCTGTGAAGGGGAGTAAACGCTCCACAGCATATTGGCCCACTGGGTATAGGTATACTTTTGGGTGAGTTCGTGCAGAGGTATGCCCAGAAGGGTCAAAACACCGCGCTGGCCTTCGACGTGACTTAAACAGGTGCGCAATTGATCTTTATTTTCGGGGCTCGAAGCAAGCGGGCTTGTGACGTGGCTGGTAAGGGGACTTTGCATAATAGAGGCTCCATATCGTCTTGATACTTCTATTCTGATAAGATTGATTTATATTGTCAATCTTGATTTTAAAATCAATCTAAGTTAACTAAGGCCTAATTATTCAATGAAAAAGTCGGTGTATCTTACGGCTGAAGAAGCTGCTGAAGCCCTCCATATTCAAAAAGACACGCTCTATGCCTATGTCAGTCGTGGGCGACTGCGCAGCGTAGAAGTGCCGCACCAAAAAGCACGGGGTTATTTAAGAGAGGATGTGGAGCGATTGCAACAACGCAAGCGCTTAAGGCAACACCCCACAGAGGAAGTGCAACAGGCACTCCATTGGGGCATGCCCCTTGTACGCAGTCATGTGTCTCATCTGAGTGAGGGCCAATTATTCTACCGTCATCTGCCGCTATCTGCCGTTTTCGAGGACTTTAACCTGGAACGTTTAATCGCGCTGCTCTGGCAAATTCCCGAAGTGGAGTCGCCCCTGTATTGGCAAGCCCTGGATCAAACCCTGTCTCAAGCCCAACCCAGCCTACCGGGGGGTATTTCCTGGTTTCATCATGCACAAATCAGCCTTGCGATGGGATCCGCCCAGGATCTTTCAGCGGGTAAAACATTACAGGCAATCGACACTTCCGCCTGCGCCAAACTACTTCTACGTATGTGGGGCTCGGTGCATGCCTATGTGTTCAAAACGGCTGCGCCTGCCGTCAAAACTTCTTTAAGCGATCTCTTTGACTCACTTTTACCCGATCCCTTACAACAGGATTTGGCGGTCAAGTTAATTGTTTTGGCGGCAGAACATGAACTGAATCTCAGTAGTTTTACGGCGCGGTGCGTGGCCTCCGGCAACGGAAACAGCTACCAAAGCCTCATTGCCGCTTTCGCCGCGCTAGGCACACCACGACACGGCGGTCAGGCGCTTCGCGTGCAGCACTTTCTGCGACAAACCCAAGAAAAAAGCGCCCATCAGGCGCTGCAAGAGCATCTGCAGTCAGGGGCAGAAACACCTCTGGTAGGCCATCCTCTCTATCCCGAAGGCGATCCCCGCTGGCACCATTTCGCCACTTACTTAAAGACCCACTGGAGCCACCACCCCGTTGCGTGTCACGGTTTAGAACTCGCTGCTTTGGGCTCAGAAACCTGGGGAGAATGGCCCACGCTGGACTGGGTCCTGGGCATGGGGGCAGAACTGCTTTGCCCAAAACACCTTAACGCCCTGGACTGGTTTGCCATCGCTCGCACCGTAGGGTGGCTGGCCCATATCCAGGAACAGGCCAGTCAAGGAGATATGATTCGTCCACGAGGACATTGGGAACCCTTCGAAAAAGACTATTGATACCCCTTCGCCTGAAGATTAAACAGGCGGGCATAGGTCTCATCGTGCGCCATCAGTTCTTCATGAGAACCCTGCTCTAAAATACGGCCATCGCCCAGCACCACAATATGGTCTGCCATGCGCACCGTCGAAAAGCGGTGAGAGATAACAATCGCCATCTGGTCCTGCGTCACCTCGCGAAAGCGCTCGAAGATCATGGCTTCTGCTTCGGGATCCATGGCAGAAGTGGGCTCGTCTAAGATAACGATATCGGAGGTTTCTCGCATAAATGCGCGGGCCAGTGCCACCCGCTGCCACTGGCCGCCAGAAAGCTCCTGACCATCTTTAAACCATCGACCCAGTTGGGTTTGATACCCCTGCGGTAAGCGATCCAAAAACGAGGTCACCATCCCCTTCTCACCGGCGATTTTCCAGCGTGCTTCATCATAAAAATGGGCCTGATCACCCGCTCCAATATTTTCACCCACCTGCATTTGGTAGCGCACAAAGTCCTGAAAAATAACGCCCACGCGATTTCTTAAGGTTTGAATATCCCATGCTTCTAAGGGCGTACCGTCGAGAATAATCTGCCCTTCAGAAGGCTCATATAAACGGGTCAGCAGTTTAATCAGCGTGGTTTTACCTGAACCGTTTTCGCCCACCAACGCCAGCTTGTAGCCAGGCTTTAAATGCAGGCTTACCTTGTCTAAGGCTCGGTGTTCAGAGCCCGGATACATAAAACTTACCGACTCAAAACGAATGCCATCGCCAGGGGTTTGACCCTGGGTGGCTGAGCCGGTGTAGGCTTTAACCGGCTGCTCTAAAAAGTCATAGAGGGTAGAAAGATATAAATTGTCTTCATACATGCCGCCCATGCTGTTTAGTAAGGCTGCAAAAGCGCTTTGCCCCTGACGAAACACGGCTAAATACATGGTCATTTGACCCAGGGTTAACTGGCGTGCCAGCGTCGACATCACCGTCCAGAAGTAAGCACCATAGAGGGCCAGATTACTTAAAATACCCAACGAAAAGCCCCAGGCATTGCGGCGGCGGGTAAGGGCCTGATCTTCCCGAAAGACGGTTTTAAAAATATCGCGGTAACGCTTGAGAAACAGAGGCCCCAGCTGATACAGCTGCACTTCTTTAACATAGTCTTCGCGGGCAATCAGAAGCTCCAGGTAATTTTGCTCACGGGCCTCGGGCGCCCGCCAGCTAAACAGGCGAAAGGCATCTCCTGAAAACTTGGTCTCAGCAATAAAAGAAGGAATCGCCGCAAAGCCTAAAATGAGCACCGCCCACGGCGAAAAGGCCAGCAGGAGCCCCACATAGGTAATCAATGACAGGGTGTTTTGAAACACAGAAAACAAGCGATTAATGAGGCTCAAAGGGCGGCTCGACGCCTCGCGGCGGGCGCGCGTCAATTTATCGTAGAACTCAGCATCCTCAAACTGAGGCAATGAAAGCTGTAAGGCCTTTTCTAAAATAAGTGTGTTCACCTGATGGCCTAACATGACACGCAGCAAAGACTGACACACCGCAATGCCTTTTTGAGCAGCGAGTTGAACAATCACCAAACCGCCCTCCAGAAGCACGTAAAAAAGCGCGTCCTGCTGTAGGGTCTGCGCTCCGCTCTGAAGATAACCCACCACACTGTCCACCAAAAGTTTACCTGTATAAGCAATTCCGGCAGGCACAAGGCCGGCAACAAGTGTGCAAAAGGCCAACCACAAGGTGAGCGATGCAGACGTCTGCCACACCATTTTTAGGGCGGGCTTGCTGTACTTAAAAGCACCTTTCAACGTCGTTAGAAAAGGGACCGGGGCATCTTTTTTCATCAGTTTATCCATCGTTTCCAAAGGGGTATTATAGCGGCTTTCTGTGCCCGTCAACCGCTATAATGTGTTAAGATCAGCCTAAAATAAAACCACAGGATATCCTGAATGAAAATTACACTAAAGCCCACTAAACGTTTTTCTATGGCGCTATCGAGTCTCTGCGCTATTGCCCTGGTAAACGCCTGTGCCCCCAATACCGCCGCGCCCACCGGACAAGAAAGTCCGGGGCCATCTCCTGCCATCAGCGCAACACCAGCCCCCACAGCCTCACCCACAGCAGCTCCGACCCCTGAGCCAACACCGGCCCCCACAGCCACACCTACAGCAGCTCCGACACCCGAACCTACTCCCACGCCAGTACCCACAGCCACGCCAACCCCTGAGCCCACACCCGAACCCACTCCCACACCCATTACCACCGGCGAAATTCAGATTCAGGTGTTTGATGAAAACACCTCTCCGGTAACCATTGCTCAGGTTTCAGCCACCAGTCTCAATAGTGAAGTACCCTTTAGCGCCAACGCCACGCGACAAGGCAGCCTCTACACATTAAAAGATGTTCCACCCAACCAAACGATTGAAGTGAAGGTCACCGCACCGGGCTATTCAACGCGCACACGACTCGTGTCTGTGTCAGCCTTTGAACCAGTGGTAAAGTTAGATTTTAAAGACGATTATGCGATATCGAGTCGTCCTGAAGTACTCTCTGTTGAGCCCGAAGGTAGTATCACGAGCGAATTTCAAACGCTCACCATTCGCTTTAGTGAATTTATGAACCGGGATTCGGTAGAGCGATCTTTTGGCCTACAGCTGGATCCCGGTACCAGCAACACAAGGTTTTTAACGGGCACCCCGGCCCCGGTCGCGAGATCTTTGCGCGGTAATGAAAACGATACCGTGTTTGACATTCGACAATTTAGAGTCGAATGGGATGGCGATGACGTCATGAAGCTTACGCCAAAATGGGGCTGGCCTCGTACCGACGCTTCACAATATCGTCTTATTCTTACCTATCGTAAATCAGGAGACAGCCTTGGCGGTGGCATCAAAGACCAGGACAATGTTTCAGCGCGAGACGTCATTCTCTCTTCAAGCTCAAGCAACGGCAGCAATAATCAAAGTCAGACGGTTGAAGATGGCCCTTTTCGCAGTGGCAACCGCTACCGCGCATCTTTGCCCCTGAGAATTAACTATACTCCCGAACAAATGGAGGTCACCACAGTGGCTCGCTGATGAAAACGGAGATAACGATCGAATAACCCTGACCTTTTCAGGCGATCTTTCTTTTAGTCTACCGAACGGAGCTTTCGTGATCGGCGGGGCCGGGGGATCGGCGGGGCTGGCTCCTGCATTTGCAGGTCAAGCCAACGTAACCGCCGAGGCGGTTGCCGATAATTACCGCCTAAACTGTGACGGGGAATCGAGACAGTGGCCTGCGGGCAGTGTCGCGACACTCTTCTCAAGCAATCAGGTGCGTGTCAGCAGCAACGGCACCAGTATTTTTGACAGTGGTGAACAGTGCACGCTCAGTTTTAGTGGTATCCAGGATCCCCGGGGACGTTCCATTCGGAATCCCAATACCATTATCGTCATTCCTTAAAATATCGCGTCCGACCAACGCATTCCCACGTTTATATCTTTGAGGAGCCCATTATGTTATCGAATACGGTTAATTTACGCACCGTTCGCTTAGGTCTGGTCTTATCTGTTTTTGCCATCTGTTTTGGCTTTGTACTGGGAGGGCTTTTTGGCGCCATTGAAGACACCTTAAAAGCCGGTCTGATGCAACAAGGGCAAATGGTTTTAACCGAAGTCTACGCCGGCGATCTTGAAAAGCTACAGGCGGTGGTCAACAAAGCCTGGACGTATTTCAAGCGCGCGCACATGCACGGGGGTGGCATTGGCACAGCAACTTTAGGTCTTTGCCTGCTCCTGGCTCACCTCCCGGCATCGTCACACTGGTGGGCACGTAAAACCCTTAAAAGCGGTACCGCAACGGCATTGGGTCTGGGTGCGGTGGGATACCCTGCATTTTGGCTCTGGGCCGGTTGGCGTGCACCTGCGATGGGCTCCACAGGAGCGGCCAAAGAAAGCCTTCGTCTATTGGCGATTTCATCGGCAGGGCTACTGCTGATAGGCACCTTCGCCACTTTAGTCCTGGTGTGCCTTCATCTGTATCTCCCTTCATCAGACGTTGTTTCAGAGGTTAACTAAATGGTTCAGGCATCGCGCATTGTTTCTTTTATTCACGCCAAAGGTGGCACTGGCGCTAGTTTACTGGCCACCAATTTGGCCGTGGGCTTTTCGCTGGCCTCTAAAACCCCTACCCTGTTAATCGATCTCGATTTAAATGCGGGAGGATCGTTGGCCAGCTTACTCTCTTTAGAGCAAGAGGCCGAAGATCACCATTTAGGGAAACTGGTGCAACAGGCCATTAACGTCAATACCTTAGAAGCGCAGATTATTAAACATGATAAGGGTGACGTACACCTGCTCGCGGCTCCCCCCATCAAAGACTGGGTTAGCTTACGCCCCGAGCAAATTTATGAGTTGCTGCTGGTGGGAAACGCCCTTTATCGCCATATCGTCATTGATGTCTCACAACCGCGCCTGAATGAAATCATGTCCGTCTGCCTCGACTGCTCTAGCGCGGTGGTTCCCGTGGTCATTCCCGATATTGTGTCGTTACAAACCAGCTCTCACCTGCTTCAGGATCTGCAGGCCAATGACTTTTCATTGAGCAAGTTTGAAATGATCCTCAATATGGCCGACTTATCAAAAGACCTTCCCGCCGAAGACATTGGGGGATATTATCAGGATCGACTCAAGCGACCGCTGACCCTGCAAATCCCCTACGTGCCTGAAGACTGTATTAAGTCAGTCAATCGCGGGATTCCCCTGTTTTATAAAGGCAAAAACGAAGCGCTGCGCGAATCTCTAACCCAAATGGTGCGGCATTTCCTTAAAGTTCAGCCTATTGACGTGGGAGACATTAACGTCACCTATCGGGCCGCCATGCCCAGCACGGCTCAAACACCCTTACACATACCTCAGGGCAGTAGTTCCAACGCCGAGCCGGTGACCGCGCTGACAACAGTGAACACCTCCATTTCGGGCTGGACCTTTGAAAAATACCGCGAAACCCGCCAACACCTGCACGAACGCCTGCTTCAAGAGGTGCGTTTACAAGACATGGAGCTGGACAACCCCGATAAAAGAGAAGAGGCCAAACGTCCGCTGCGTAAAAAACTGGCCGAAATTATGCTTACCGACAAAATTGAAATTTCCTCTCGCAAAGAAAGCGTGATGCTGATCGAGGCGATTTTAGATGAGGCCCTGGGACTCGGTCCCCTGGAGACCTTTTTAAAAGATCCGAAAGTCACAGAGATTATGGTCAACGGCCCTGAGCAAATTTATATAGAAAAAGACGGCAAGCTGGGTCTGTCTTCACAACAGTTTTTAAGTGAGCGGCAATTGCGCGTGGTGATCGACCGCATTGTTTCTCCCCTGGGACGACGTATCGATGAGAGCTCTCCCATGGTGGACGCGCGCCTGCCCGATGGCTCACGGGTCAATATTATTATTCCGCCGCTGGCCCTTAACGGCGCCACGCTCACCATTCGAAAATTTCCCGAAGAGCGGCTCAAAGCCAAACACCTGATCAATTTTGGCACCGTCAATCGAGAAATGTCAGAATTTTTAGACGGCTGCGTACAAGCCCGCCTGAATATATTGATCTGCGGGGGCACCGGCTCAGGAAAAACCACGCTGCTTAATATTTTATCTTCGTTTATTCCCCACGGTGCAAGGGTTGTTACCATTGAAGATGCTGCTGAATTACAGCTGGATCAACAACACGTGATTCGTCTCGAATCGCGCCCGGCCAATATGGAGGGCAAAGGACAGGTCTCCATTCGGGACCTGGTGAAAAACTCCCTGCGGATGCGTCCCGATCGCATTGTTGTCGGAGAGGTCCGGGGCGGAGAAGCCCTGGACATGCTGCAAGCCATGAACACCGGTCACGAAGGCTCGCTGACCACCTGTCACGCCAACGCCCCCCGCGAAGCCCTGGCGCGCCTAGAAACCATGGTACTCATGGCCGGTGTTGATTTGCCGATTCGCGCCATTCGCGAGCAGATATCATCAGCGGTGGACTTAATTGTTCATCAGTCCCGCCTCAGAGACGGCACCCGAAAAGTCGTGCATATTACCGAAGTCAGCGGTATGGAAGGCGATACGATTACCCTTCAGGATATTTTTAAGTACGAGCAACTCAGTGTAGATGACCAGGGCAACGTCATTGGCCGATTCGTACAATCCGAAATCCGTCCGCAGGTGCTCGATCGCTTTACCAGTTACGGTATTGCCATTCCCACCAGCTTTACCGAAGGCGGAAGCCGTCTCGAAGACGCTCTCGGAACAGGAGGAATCTTCGAAAATGACGGCACAGAAAAAGAACAAAAGAAAGGTTTTTTCTGGTAATGACGATTTTTGGAATCATCGAATTGGTGGCACAAATTTACTGTCTTGTGCACTGTATTCGTCAGCGCAGAAGCAGCTGGTGGATCCTCTTTATCTTATTTGTTCCGATCATTGGCTGCGCCGTTTACTTTATCAGCGAAATCTGGCCTGAGCTTCAGGGACAACGGCGCTATGGTAGCGGCACCGACAATGCCAACCCCTTACGCTATCGACCCGCACCGAGTAAAGTAAGTCAGCTGCGCGAGAACGTCGACTTTTCCAATACAGTCAAGAACCGTGAGAATCTCGCAGACGAACTGGCCCGCCAGGGAGAATACAAAGAGTCTATCTCCGTTTATCAGTCGTGTCTGAAGGGCTTTAGCGAAAATGATGTCGGCATTTTGTATAAACTGGCAGAAGCTGCCTTTGCCGCTGAAGACTACGCCACCAGCCTGGACGCCGTTCACAAAGTCAGAGCCCTGTCCGATTACCGCGCAAGCAAAGTGCGTCTCTTATTGGCCCGCAACTACGCTGCTCAGGGCGATACCGAAAAGGCCACCCAGGTGTTTGAACAAGCCATTGAAAAACACGGTGATATTGAAATTCGTTACCGTTACGCCGAATTTTTGTATGCGCAAAAACAGCATTCCGAGGCTCTCGAAGTGCTGACTGAGATTAAACAATCCGCCGATCAGCTTCCGGCGCATGCGCGCAAACTTAATAACGAATGGATCAAGCGCGCTCAAAAAGCACAAAAGCATCTGCAAAAAGAAATGGCTGCTTAGGGCACCATAAGCCCTGTTCCTTGTCTGTTATACTAGAGAGCAAAAATGAGGAGTCTCGGTGTGAAAAAACTAGCAGTTGTATTGGGTGTACTCTCGGTATCTTTATTGACAGGGTGTCCTGAGAAACGTCCAGGAGACGACTCTCCGAATATGGGGAAAATTATATTTGCTAGCGATCGCACAGGCAATCATGAGGTTTTCATCATGAACGCTGACGGCAGTGGGGCTGTTAATCTCACGCAAAACAACGCCGCTGACTATATGCCCGTCTGGTCTCCCGATCGCTCTCAAATTGCCTTTGTATCAGAACGCGACGGTAACTCAGAAATTTATCTCATGAACGCCGATGGCAAGAACGTCCGTCGCTTAACCAATGATGAAGCCGACGATTATTTCCCTGCTTTTTCTCCCGATGGAAAATGGCTCAGCTTTACCAGCTCTCGCGATGGCAATCAGGAAGTCTATCTGATTCAGGCCACCGGCGGTGGACTCAAAAACGTGACCCGCTCTCCCCAAAACGACGCGGTGGCCAGCTGGTCGCCCGACGGCACGCAACTTTTATTTGTCAGCGACCGCACGGGTAATAACGAGCTGTTTATTAGCAGTATTGACGGCAGTGGCGCCAAAAACCTGAGTAATCATCCCAAGTCTGATTACAGCGGGCACTTTTCTTCTGATGGTAAACTCATTACGTTCTCCTCCGATCGTGATGGGGCTCAAAAAGAGATTTACGTCATGAACGCAGACGGCAGTGACGTGCGCCGCTTGACCAACGATGACAATGAGAAATTTGGCCCCATCTTTGCTCGCAAAAGCAATCAAATTCTCTACTCAGGTATTTCTGATCCCAATCTAAAAGAAGGCTACGACCTGTTTGTGGTGAATATGAGCGGCCAGTCTCGCAAAATCACCGCCAATGCTTACGATAATAGCGAAGGCTTCTGGTAAGCCCAATCTTGTCAACCGCATCTTTTCGGCCTCGCCTGGTGATCCACGGTGGGGCCGGTACTTTATTTAAAGGCCGCCTTGACCCGGAACGAGAAGCTCTGGCAAGAGAGGGCCTTAACGCCGCGCTACAGGCCGGACATCAAGCCTTGCAGCACTCAGCCCTGGATGCCGTAGAACAGGCCGTACGTGCCCTGGAAGACTGCCCTGTATTTAACGCAGGGCGCGGTGCGGTATACAGTCATGAGGGAGAGCAGCACATGGACGCGGCGATTATGTCTGGCAAAGACCGAAGTGCGGGTGCCATCGCGGGTGTACAACGGGTTCAAAATCCGATTTCCCTCGCCCGTCAGGTCTTAAACCACTCGCCCCACGTCTTGCTCATGGGCAAAGGAGCTGAACAATTCGCCCGTGAACACCACTGCGTCTTTGCTGAGGATGATTATTTTCGCTCCGATTACCGCTGGCAACAGCTTCTGGCCATTCGAGACCAACAGATTACCGCTTTAGATCATGGTATTGGCCTGGGAACGGTGGGGGCCGTGGCCCTCGATGGACAGGGAGGCCTGGCTGCAGCAACCTCTACAGGAGGCATGACCAACAAGCGTTACGGACGCGTTGGCGATTCACCATTGATTGGATGTGGCACCTACGCCGACACTTTTTGTGCCGTATCGGCCACCGGCCATGGCGAGTATTTTATTCGCAGTGCTTTTGCTTATGATATCGCCGCGCGACTACGCTACGCGGGCACACCTTTACAAGAAGCCTGCGAAGCAGCACTTGCGACCGTTTCAGAACTTGGCGGAGGCGGAGGCGTAATCGCCATTGACGCCAAAGGCAATGTGGCCATGCCCTTCACAACGGGCCGCATGTACAGAGGAGCCATCACGTATGATGGCTCCTCTGAAATCGAAATTTATTAAACGGCTATTGTCATTACTGTGCTACAAAACGCACATCCGGGGCTTTGCGAATCGCAATAGAGTTAGCGGTTTTTAAGTTACCCTGAGTCGGCTTCGTTTCAATCGCGCTCACTTGAATGGTGTAACCAGCGGTGCTACCAATACCCACGAGCGGCACTTCATTACGTGCAGGATCAGGACGAGCACTGGAGATCACCAGTTTACTGGTCAATGCCAAAGGCACTTCAAGATTGGGATCCATGGGGCCACTGACGGCAGAGCCTTCTTTGCGCTCGGTACCGGAGGCTGTACCATAACTAATGGTGGTGTTCTTGGTTATCGCCCCCCAGAGTACTTTGCCCGTGGCGTCAGTCACTCTGACATGATAAAGACCGGTTCCGGCGTCGGCCCAGCTAAACTGGTGACCGGTACCCAGTGGATCTTTGAGTGTCGCATTGTTCGCAGCAGGAACGGTAATCGCAAAAGGCTTGACTGAACTTGCACTAATCAGACGAATGGCTTGAGACTGGGCGCTGGCCACAGGAATATTGTTTGCGTTATCTGCGCGAACAGAATAGATATAGTCCACATCAGACTGCAGGCCTGGGCTTTGATCTTTAAGCGTAGACTTTGTCGTATCCGTGATGACCTCTAGCTGTTCTGCATTGGATAGCGATTCACCAGATTCACGGCGGAAGAATTTTAGAGATTTGGCACTGCTGGGAATGTCGGACCAGGAGAGAGAAATATCGGAAGTGCTTGAACCATTGGTATTGATTTCGGTAACTGCAATCGCATTAAGTTGTGCATCGGCAGGATTGCCTACAACAACGGGGGGCTCGCCACAGGCGGTAAGTAAAGAAGTGGTGGCTGCGAGAGCAACCATTGCAACTTTGAAGACGGATTGAGGGGTAGGCGTATGGATCATAAAGAACCTTCTTTCTGGTGTTATTTTAAAGAGACGTAGCGAAAAAAAAAAAGTTTCAGGCTGAGAGATTAACTGCTTTTGTCAACAAGAGAAACAAAGGCCTGATCTTGCCCGGTGAGGGAAGATTGAAATTTACCTTTGATGGCGGGTTGATAATTTAAGGCCACAAACATGTCTTGCTGCAAACGATAAAGATCCAAAGAGCGATGGGTGACCAGAAAAGCACCCTGGTCTTTGTGCAAGGTATTGGCACAGGCAATCAACTTTTCGGGCTCAAAAAACTCTAAGGGCAGGCCGCCCATCAAATGCTCTTCACAGGTCATATAAGGCCCCAATAGTGTGACGACATCGTACTTTTCTTTGGGCTCATGCTGCAAGATATTTTCATTGAGATAACGGCTGTGGGTTGCAATGGGGTCCACATACGATAATGCATGATCGACACAACTATAACCGTCCATATCTAAACGATAGGGATCCAGCTCAATACCGGTTAAAAAGACTGAGCGCGGAGTCGTGGTGTGCGACAACGCAAAGAACTGATACAAAGCCGGTGCATAGGTCCAGCTGGCAGAACCAATATCTAAAATTTGCAGGGTCTCTTTTTGCCAAATACAATGCGATGACGCAAAGCAGTCCTCTAAGATTTCGAGGGTTTCTAACACCCGGCGAAACGCATCAACGGGCAAGTAACTGCGCCACGCGTGCAGTTGATACTTCTCAATATAGCCCTGAGCCAGCTCTAACGCTTTATGAGCAATTTCGGGTTCGAGATCTACAAACAATTGCTCATCCGGCCAGGACGAGCGAAAGCGAATTTTCCCGGCCACGGCGCGGGTACGCTGCCGGAGGCGATAGGCTGAATGATTGGCTTTGTCTAAGAGCTCTTTTCGGCTCATGGCGGTGGGGCTAAAAAACACCAAAGCGCGGGGAAACATCTGTTTGATTAATCGCTCTAAAACCAGGCCATTCGTGGATTCATGATCGTTAATGCCGATAACAACCGGCTGAAACTTCTGCAGCTCTTGAATCATATCCTGGACGATGATCGCCTCGGTATGAAAGTTCCAATGCAGCAACTCATTGGGCTCTTTATGTAAAAAATCCGATAACGGAAAAGGCATGTCCGGAAAATAGACGTCTTCCCAATAGATTTCAAGGGGAGCCGTCGGGCAATCGATTAATGCAATTCTCACAATATTTACCGCGTAATCGGGCGGAAAATAGTTTTGGTCGGAATAAAAGCCACCGGTCTTACCGCTCGCATCGTGGTATAACCCAACGGGCCCGAAATAATCTCAGGCCCCAACTGTCCGTAAGCCGGGTTTTCAAGCAAGTTTACTTTAATCACTGACATCAATTGATTTAAGGCTGAACGCACAGGATCTTTGACCGTAAACAAAAAAACTTCAAGGTCTTCTTCAGGGGGGCGGTTAAGATTACTATGGGAATGGGACTCTTCCTGCTGTTCATCTTTTTGTACCCGGCGCGTACGGCGTGAAACATAATCGGGGCCGAAGCCGCTACCGCCAAAACGTATACTACCTGTTGCTGCTGTTGTCATAGTTTACCTATCCGCTGAGTATAGCATAAGTGATTAAAGTGCCTCTTTAAAGGTTGCCCGGTCTTTCAACCATGCAGCGATCTGAGGAAGCGTTTCTTGTTGGAGTGCCATCGAACCAATATATTCTAAGTCTTCAATGGCAGAACGTAAAGCATAGCCGTTTAAACGAAGAAAAAGATCGGCACCAAAAAATCCTGTGAGAGCATTCATCTTTACGAAGGGCTTGTGTTTCACACAAGAGTCCACCAGCGCCGCTGCTTTTTGCCAAACGTCAGGAAAGGGCTCGTAATCCCCCTCTAATTTCAGTTGCGGGCGCTCAATGGCTTCCTCAAGGGCGGTAAGTGATTGAAGTCCAAAGGGCATAGACTCCCGTTGACTTAAGAAAGCGTTTAAGTGAAGCAGCTCTGTGGCTGAAAGATACCGAATACTCATAGATCAAACAGGTGTCCATGGGCAACGACCGCTTCTTCAAGGGCATGGGTAAAATCTTTGCGCTGAGGCGTCAACCGGGTACTGAGCTCATAATGATTCAGCAAAACGGTCAGGCATTCATCCTGACTGAGCTGGAGTTGTTCTGCCAACCCCCGCAAACGCGACTGATTTTCTGCGGACACGACCATTTCAGACATTTAGGCTTTCTCGATTATCATTTGTTTTTATCTTATCATGAAGCGGGTGCTTAAAAAAGTGATTGTTAACCCCTCGACACAATTCCAGGGCACTTAAAAAAAAGCAGCTTTTGTATTATAAAAAAGAACCGCTTCGGCTTCTTGATACGTTGGATTCATGGCCTCTGTTTCGTAAAAACTCATAATGCTCAATATGCTCTAAGGAAAGCTCCCACACAGCGCCTTTGTCTTCAAAATCCATATTTTCGAGCTAAAAACAGGCCGTAGCTAAGTTAATCTCTAAAAGGCGAATCGGGGACCAGATCTCGGAGCGCTCCCTGTTTAAGGCGCTGCGTAAGCAGTGGCTGATGGTGCTGCTGATAGGAGAACGCATCCATAAGATTAACCTTTCGCTTGTGTTAGAATTACATACTTCAATGAAAAAAACAACTTACTTAAGCCTCCTCTTTCTTTTATTCTGCAGCACCGCCTGTGCTGAGGGTATTGTTTTGGAACAGCAAGAACCGTTGGAGATGGAGCGCGTCGTTCTGCCCACTCCAGAACCTACCATAGTCCCCTCTCCCGAAACCAAAATGGAATATACGCGGCACTACCTTACCCGTGGCGTTGAAAAAGTCCAACGCCACCGTCAACTCGTTTGGCCCCTTCTTTTTGCCTTACTCATCGGGTGGGGATTCTTACAATTGCTCAAATGGATTTATGAACTCACCACCTCCAGCCCATCGTTTTAGGAGAATAAAATGCAAGCCCAACTCTTACTGCTGATCGGCACAAACCCTTTACCGGCCTATGTGGTGGCGTGTTACTTTTTACAACACGAAGAGGTGAATAAAGTCTGGCTCCTTTACTCGGAGGCCGGCCCTCAACAGGTAAGCACCCGCCAACAAGCCCTACACATCTCCGCTTGTCTCAAAGAACGTTTTAAAGGCCAAATTCTGCTGCATCCCATCCGAGATATTCGCACCGCTCCCAGCATTCAAGAAGACATTCGCCTGTTGGTGCCGAGCCTGGGGAATAAAGCCCCCGTTTATTTTAATTATTCTGGTGGAACAAAGCCGATGGCGCTTCATGTTTACCGCATGCTGGAGCAGTGGGTTCCCAGCCAGGTTTCCTTTTCTTATCTTGACGGACGACGTTTTCAATTGATTCACGATGTCAGTGGCATTGCCATGCATGATCGGCCCTTGCGAGAACTTGTGCAACTGTCTTTTAAAGAACTCATCGCACTCCATCAGTTTGAACTCTATACACCCTATCAGCGCTTTGTAGACCCCGTCTTTCACCCACCACTGAAGCAACTTCAGGTTCTGGTCAACGCCGGTCATCTGCCCGCCTTTTGGGGCACCGCCAAAGAGCATGTGGGATGGAGTCAAATTCGCAATAGCATGATGCAGCTCACCGCTGGCGTCAACGATATTAGCCGGGTAAAGTATCAAAAGATACTGCGGCGAAACGTCAGAAAATACGGTGATAGTCTGAGAGAAAACCTGCGCCAGTGGTCTCCTTCACTCCCCTTTCAGGCCGTTGTGGGATCATTCCCTGACACCTATTTTCTGCCGGACTTTACCTTTGAGGACTGGCCTGTAGAACAACAGGTGGAGTTCTATAATCTGATTCGCTTCTTAGACGGTCAGTGGCTGGAAATGTATGTCATGCAAACCCTGATTCAGGTTTTTTTAGAGTTGGGGTTAAAAGCAGAGTCCTGTTTGGGATTAGAGTTGCGTAAGCCCCACTGGGAAACCTACTTCGAAATCGATATTGCAGCCCTGATCGGCTATCAACTACTGGGGATTTCATGCACTACCTATGACGTCAAAAGCGCCTGTAAAAACAAGGGCTTTGAGATCATTCATCGGGTGCGCCAAATTGGCGGAGATGAAATTCGTGAAGCCTTAAAGATGATGTTGATTACCTGCGTCAACGCCTTAAACTGTCAGCGCCTGGAGCAAGAATTGTCTATGGCCACAGGCACTGGCAGATCGGGCATGCTGGTGTGTGGCATTGACGACTTGCCACAAGAACTGCTCAAAGCAAAGATGAAAGCTTTTTTAAGCTAGCCTTCACCCATCGGAGAACACAATTCCACCAAAACACCGTTAAGATCTCTGACATAGGCCACCGATTGTCCCCATGGTTTTTGCATCGGTTCAGCCACAGAGACAGCGCCAGCGAGCAGCGCATGCGCATAAGCCGCTGATACATCTTCAGTCACAAAGGCCAGCTCTACACCCACGGGCAAATCTTGAGGATCTATTTTTTGATAACCCCCTTTAAAATTAAGATCACCGAGGGTGTTCGCAGCAAAAGCAATCGCGGTTTCTCCGGTGTCCAGTTCGCCATAGGTTTTGGAAGGATGTAGAAAACGGGTCTCAAACCCAAAGGCTTTCTTATAAAAGTCCAGCGTATTTTCTACAGCGTCCACATAGATAATCGTATAACCAAATTTCATTCTCATCTCCTTGTTTATAGCTTAAGTATCGAGTCATCACCGCATGATGTTAAAGGAGTTAAGGTGTCCGGGTCTTGTAAAAAATGGACATATTGCGTCGGCGTACAACCGGCAAAATGCCGAAACTCATGATTCAGATGCGCTTGATCAGAATAGCCCTGAGAAAGCGCTATTTCGACTAAAGTATTTTGTGGGCTGGACTGTAGAGCTTCCCACACACTGCGAAATCGAAGGTAACGCCGAAGACGATGTGGGGTAACACCTATATCCTGAAGATAATAGCGTTGCAATTGCCTACGGCTCAGTCCCATCACCTGGTGAGGACATTGCTTATTCAGAAACGCAAACTGTAATTTGGAGGGTTTAGGGGGATGTTTATTGATCCACTGCAACAACCATCGACAAAGGTAAAGATGAAAGGTTCGAGAGGTCACATCTACGGGCTTTTGTTTTGCGTAAGCAGATATGGCCTGAGCAAGGCAGGTATAAAAGGATGGCTGATAGTCCTCTAGCGCGTAAATGCCATCTATCAAAGATTTTGGATGGTGTGAAAACAGGAGACTTAACATACCCGGACGAAAACGCAGTCCGAAAACCTGTTCAGACGGCTGGGGGTAGTACCATCGAAATGTAGACATTAATCCAACAAGATCAAAAGTAACATCTTGTTGCTCATGAATACGCAATAAAATGTCTTCGCAGGCATCAGGCAAAATAAGTCGGGGAGATAAAGAGCTCTCAGAAGAAAACCAGAGACACTCTAAGAGTCTACTCAAGCAACCCGAGGGAACAAATTCACCGTACACTACTGTTTCTGAGCGTAAGCTTCCACCGCCCGTAAAATATCGGGAATTGTGCGTTTACTGCCTTCTTGAATCAGCCGTTGGGGAATAAAGGGAATGCCGGGATCGGTTTGCAGCGCATACTGCACCAATGTGCCTTTGCCCTGCGGAGAAATCGTCCAACGTCCAACGGTTGATTTTAACGATCCCCGCAGCATTTTCCAATCAATGGTTCCTGCCGCTTTGTTTTCTACATAACGGTTGGTGTACCAGGTGCCATTCATAGGAAAAGGCAGGTCCAATTGCATGGTGGCAATGGTTACGTTTTTGCTGCGGCGGTCAATGCGCGTTGAAGCCACCCGTGGTAAAAACTGGGGATAACTTTCATAGCGGGTGATCGTCTTCCAGACCTGCTCAGGGGTGGCCTCTAAATAAGCACGGGCCACGATTTTTTTTAACTGTCCCTTACCGGGGTCGGTGATATTCACTTCGAGAAGCTGCGCTGCAGAAAGCGGAGCCCCCAGGAGAAGCGTGAACATCAGAAAAACAGCAGCTAAACGTAACATAATTAAACCGCCAGCAGGTTGCCAAACTTGGTTAAGCTGGCTTCAAAGTATAAGCGAATGGGACCGGTGGGTCCGTGGCGGTGTTTGGCCACAATGAGCTCTGCAGTATTTTTATCATTGGAGTCAGGGTTATAGTACTCATCTCGATATAAAAACATCACCACGTCGGCATCCTGCTCAATCGCTCCTGATTCTCTTAAATCAGAGAGCATGGGACGCTTGTTGGTTCGGCTCTCAACGGCACGACTGAGCTGACTTAGGGCAACCACAGGAACATTGAGTTCACGGGCCAGTTGCTTAAGCGAACGAGAGATTTTTGAAACTTCCTGTTGACGGTTTTCGCCCCCACCGGTTTCCATGAGCTGAATATAGTCAATCATAATCAAGCCGAGGTCTTTTTTCTCGGCCTTTAAACGGCGGCACTTTGCCCGAATTTCACCGGGTGTTGCCATACTGGAGTCGTCAATGTAAACGGGCGCTTCTGAAAGTTTGGCAATGGCATTGGAAAGACTTTGCCACTCATCGGTGTGCAGCGTACCTGAGCGCAAGGCACGAGAATTCATGCCGGACTCCATGCAGAGCATACGAGTGATGAGCTGCTCTTTGGACATCTCCAGGTTAAAAATGGCCACGGGCGTGTTTAATTGGGTCGCCATATTGAGACCAATATTAAGCGCCAGGGCTGTTTTACCCATGGCGGGGCGGGCGGCTAAAATAATCAGGTCAGAAGGCCCAAAGCCACCCCCTAACATGGTATTTAGATCGGTAAAACCCGTAGACATGTTTTTACGCAGGAGCGATTCAGGATCGTTATAACCCCGCTCAAGCTCTTCAAACAAATGCCATAGACCGGACTGAATATGTTCTAAGCCACCGCTTAACTTGTTCTGTCCAATTTCAAACACCAGTTGTTCTGCCTGGTTGAGAATATGGGACATATCCGTTTCTTCTTGCTGATAGCCCATTTCGACAATTTTCGTGCCGGCACGAATTAGCTTACGCAAAACGGCATAGCGCTCTACGATTTGTGCGTAGAACTCAATATTGGCGGTGGTGGGAATACTGTGCACCAGGTTCATGATATAAGAACTGCCGCCCACACGGTCAAGCTCTTCTTTGGCGCGAAGACTGTCAGTAATCGAGATAAAGTCCACCGGTTGGCCTTTACTAAACAACTCGCGAATATGCCCAAAGATAACGGTGTGTGCGGGGACATAAAAAGAGTCTGGCTCAATCAGCGAGATCACACGGGTTAAGGCATCGCTATCTAAAATCATCCCCCCCAAAACAGCCACTTCGGCATCTTTGTTATGGGGGGGAATGCGTTCAATTAAAGAAACGGCGGGATCCGAGTTAGCCAAGGATTTAAGCTTCTGTCTCTTCTTCTTGACCCTGGACTTCAATGGTCAGAGTGGCCACGATTTCAGGGTGAACTTTAACGGTGGCCTTATAGGTGCCAACGCTACGGATCGGTGTTTTGATGTCAATCACACGGCGATTCACTTCAATATCATGTTGCTCTTTCAAGAGTTCAGCAACTTCTTTATTGGTTACAGAGCCATATAGACGGCCTTCTTCACCAACATTTGCTTCTACCTTCAGGGTGAGTTGGCTCAGCTTGTCTGCATAAGCTTGCGCATTTTCGCGAGCTGCAACTTCTTTTTTGGCCAACGCTTTTTTACGATCTTCATAGTGAGTCATGACGTTTTTGGTGGCGCGTACAACAATATTGTTAGGAATAAGGTAGTTGCGTGCGTAACCTTCGGAAACGTCGATTACAGAGCCGTTTACACCCAGCTCGGTATGATCTTTAGTTAAAATAACTTTCATGTATAGTATCCTTTCAGAAATCAAAGCCAAGGGCTATTACAAAGAGGGCCTGCTTTGAGTGGTTTCATTATAACAAGATTAAGGTCAGCCTAGGGCATTAAGCCCTCAGCTTATGATTTACTTTTATGAGTTTCTTTGCTGTGGCCCCTAAAAGTAGAACTCAGAAGAAATGGCGATCGTGGTTTTATCAAACTTTTCGTCGCCAATAACGCCGTTAAGAAACACTTTTTGACGATGTCCCAGCTCTAAAGTAAGATTGGGAATGATGGGGTTATCGTAAGCCATTTGGATCAGGAAACCGGCCAGGTCGCCGACTTCATCGGAAGATCCTTCAAAAATCTGTCCGTTTTGCACCGTAAAAGGAGACTGAATAGCAAACAAGAAAGAAGGAATTGAAACATCACTCCACTCTGGATTGATTTCTTTTAAATTCCCTGGACTCGACACATAAATACCGGCATAGATTTGTTCGTAGGTTTTTTCACTGACGAACTTACCCGAACCGCCCAGATTAAAACCACCCAACCGGAAGTTGGTGTTGGCAGAGGCACCACGAAAGTTTAACTCATTGGCTAAGCCCCGGAAGGTAGCCTGCATACCCAGACCAATATCGGGTGTTCCCAGTTCTAGCATTGCAGTGTGGTTATTCAAGGTATCCAGGACGGCATCACCAAAAAACATCGCCTGATCCGCTTCAGAAACCAGCTTGAGTTTAAATAAATCGTTGAAAAAATTCATACCCACCTGGGCATAAAAAATATCGGGACTGGCAGCAATAGCACCGTTGAAAAAACCCTCGTTAAAAGCAGAGCCGGCAATAAAACTTCGTGAGAAACGAATCCCGTGGGTTCCACTTAACAGGTTAGGCGAGGCGTTAGACACCGCATCAGCATCTAAACGAAAAATGATACTGGAATCAAACTGATGAGGAATCCCCATATAGGGTGTGATTAAATTGTTTGAACCCATATAACCAAATTTAACACGGGGGTTTAAAAAGGTGTTCTGCACCTGATGATCAAACCAGGCCTGAGCAAAACCAACGTCTACCGATCTATTTTCTTTGATCTCATCCTTATCATTGGTTTCTTGAATCGAACTAAAACTCCCCGTTAAGGTCGAGCGAATCGTTGTATTTTCTGCCGCAGCAATACGCATACTCAAGTTGTAGTTGGTGTAGTAACCCGGACGAAAGTTGTCCTGAAAGTTGTCTTCTATCGCTAAGGCTAAACGTCCACCAAACCGTACTGAACCTAAGTCTTCTTTGAGTTTTTTGAGAGACTTTTCGAGCTCCTGGATTTTCTCGGTATTTTCACCCTGCTGCTTTTTAAAGGTTTCAATTTCCTGCTGAAATTCTTCTGTCAGCGCTTTCATCGTTTTCAAATCTTCAAGGGTAACGTTTCCGATACGGCGGGTAAGATCTTCGACCTGAGACAGTTGAAGCATGACTTTGTAAAAGGCAGCTGCTGCTTCATAACGCGAAATACTTCGCGTCCCTTTAAAGGTTTGATCAGGAAAGCCTGACATTACGCCATACTTCTCTACTAAATCACGGACAGCCATCGCGGCCCAGTGCTCTGCGGGCACATCTCCGAAAGCTGAGGTTTGACTTTGTGAACTTGCTTGCAACGGGAAGCTGGCCAACATGCTAGCGCCTAGCAGTGCTGTAAAAGTATGTTTTAAGATACGCAACGGTTTATGCTCCTTACCCTTGGGTGAGATTTTAAATGAGTTTTTAAGTATTTAATCAGTATATACTGGCGTAAGCCATTTTCGGTATTTTGAATCTTTTCCTTTGACAATATCAAAGTAAGCTTCTTGAAGCTTTCGCATAATCGGCCAATCGCCGTTGCCAATCGAGCGATTATCAATCATGCGAATCGGCGTAACCTCTACAGCGGTCCCTGTAAAGAAGGCTTCATCAGCCAAAATCATCTGGCCGACGGTCATTGCTTCTATATTCACTTCAAGCCCCATATCTGAAGCAATTTGAATAATGCTGTCGCGGGTGATTCCCGCCAAAATAGAAGCGTTAATGGGATTTGTGTACAGCACACCATTTTTCACAAGAAAAATATTTTCGCCACTGCCCTCTGCAATCTCGCCTTTTTGATTGAGTAATAAGGCTTCATCAAAGCCTTTGTCCTTGGCATCCATCACAGCCAGCATCGAGTTAAGATACTGTCCAGTGGCTTTTGCCATGACAGGGAACATCTGAGACTGATACTTTTTCCAGCTGGTGACACTCACCCGCACACCGTTTTCGAGTGCGCCTTCTCCGAGGTAAGCCCCCCAGGGCCAGGATCCAATATGGATATCGATATTGTCACGATTTGGGTAAACACCCAGACGGCCATACCCTACAAAAGCAATCGGGCGAATGTAACAGTCCTCAAATTGATTGACGCGCACCAGCTCGATGACAGCTTGTTTAATTTCTGCGAGGGTATAAGGCATATTAAACTGATACACCTTGGCTGAGTCAAAAAGGCGCTCTAAATGTTCGTCCAGGCGAAAAATCATGGGACCATCAGGCGAGTTATAAGCGCGAATCCCTTCGAAAATGCCGCTCCCGTAATGAAGCCCGTGGCTCATAACGTGAGTGGTAGCGTCTTTCCATGGAATAAGTTTGCCGTTGGACCAAATTTTGCTGTTTTCTGCAAACATTGCGAGACTCCAGTTTTTAGATTGCTTGTGAGATATTATATAGCAAGTTGACTATTCTGGCTTTGCAGCCCACGATAAAATTAGCTGTAAAATTGGTTTAAAACCAAGATTTGCGGTATAATAGAGAGCAAAATATTTTGGGTTTTAAAACGCTGTGTTCCGTCTCGGAGTGAGCGTCCTTTTTATTTTATAAGCCCAGTACCCCTAGAGAAGGCAGGCAAACAACAATGAAGCTAGCAGCAAATTTTATGGAAGCAATCCGCCAAATGGAGCAAGAGCGCGGCATTTCTGCGCATCATGTTATCGGTGCTATTGAGTCTGCTCTTGAAGAGACCTACAAGCGCAAAATGGTCGAGCAAGAAAAGCTGGATCGTGAATCCGAAATTCATGTTCACATTGATACCGAAAAAAATGAAGTCCGCGTCAAGTGGTTCAAACACATTAGCGAAAGTGCTGACGCGTTAAATCAGATCTCTGTGGCAGATGCCCAGAAAAAGCGTCCTGAAGCCCAGGCTGGAGAACAAATCGAAGTAGACCTTCCACTCAACACCAAAGATTTTGAGCGCCTGACTGTTTCTTCTCGCCAGGCGATCACACAGAAATTGCGCGAAGCGCAAAAGCTAACCGTTTTAGAAGAGTATCAGGACCGTATTGGCTCAATGGTCACCGCCACCGTACAACGATTAGAAAAAAAGAACGTGATTGTTAAGTTAGACAACAAATCAGAATTGGTGCTTCCAGCAGGTGAACAACTGCCCAAAGACCACTTTCGCTATAACGATAAAATTCGGGTTTACCTTGCTGAAATTCGCGAGAACAACAGAACGCCTTATATTCTCATTTCGCGCACCCACGCAGGATTGGTCAAGTGTCTCTTTGAGGTAGAAATCCCTGAAGTTGCTGACGGTACCGTTCAGATTAAGTCCATTGCCCGTGACGCAGGATATCGCACAAAGATAGCCGTGCATTCGATTAAGAGCAACGTAGATCCTGTGGGTGCATGTATTGGTTCAAGAGGTTCTCGCATTCACCCCATTATCGATGAACTCAAAGGTGAGAAAATTGATGTTGTACGCTGGAGCGAAGAAATCGGTGAGTTTATTACCAACGCCCTGAGCCCTGCAAAAGTTTTTCAGGTTCAGGTGAACGAAGAAGATAGTGAAGCGATTATTGTGGTTCCTGATGATCAGCTTTCTCTGGCCATTGGGCGCGAGGGGCAAAACGTGCGCTTAGCCGCTCAACTGACCCACTATCACCTGGACATCATCACCGAAAGCCAACTGCGCCAGCAAAAGCACGAAATACAACAAGCGATGCAAGAGCAGTTTTACGATGAAGAAGAGGACGAAGAAGAAAGTCAGACAATGGACAGCACCGACGCAGGTGAAGATGTTGTTGACTCCGAAGAAGAATGATCAAAGCTATGCGGCGTTGCGCCCAATGCCGCACGCTTGAGCACCGCCAGCATCTGGTACAAATAAAGTATACCGATGCTGGCTTTGTTCAATTAAAAGCGCCCCAATACCTTCCCGGTCGTAGCCTCTACTTGTGTTCATCACCCGTTTGCTGGAAAAAAGCCGGTAAAAACAAAGGCCTTCTAAAAGGAAGCCACCGCCCCCATCGCGAAGCCTGGCTGCACTTTCTGGACACCCACTCAGAAATCAAACACAAGAAAACCGAGAAAACCACGGTTTGATCAAAGATGTGTTCAGAGAAGAGACTTGACCTAAACAATGGCAGAGATGTTAAAAAATTGCGGTTTTTTTAACAATTTAAAGAAAATCTATCCACCCCTTTCCCCTATCCCGTACGCTTCAAATCATGTTACATGCTATACTAGCTAACAATCTTTGGGTATTAAATCAGAAACCAATACGTTCCAGGTTGTGTTTGAAAACTGTATGCCCTATACCTGACCTGCCAATCAGGTGATATACAACAATGGAAGTCGAGCGAAAAGATAGAGCCTGAATGAGTAAAACAAGAGCCTCAAAAGTTAGAAACGAACTAAAAAAAGAACTGGGTAGAGACATCTCCTATCCCCAAATTGCGGAGATGTGCGACAAACTCAATATTTCCTTTAAGTCTCACGAAAAAATGGGCATTCACTATAATTCCGTCCTGGAAGAGAATGATGCAAACCGCATCTCAAAAGCCTTCCGTGAAAAAGGCGGAAGCCCCGCAAAGAAAAGCACAGAGAACAAAGTCGCAGAAGCCCCCAAAACAGCAGCAAGTGCTGAGCGTAAGCCGTCCGCCTCTGAAGAAAAAGAAACGGCCCCCCAAAACCACGTGAAACAAAGTATTACAGCAGCCCGTCGCTCCGGGCAAAGTTATGATGGACGACCCAGTTCACGCAGAGCGGGTTCTAGCTACGTCCCTAACGCCAATGCCAATACAAATACCTCTCAGCAGGGAGGAGACGCTTTAGGACCTGCTTATAAACCCCGCAGCGGAGCTTCCACGGCAAATAAAAGTATCGACACTCGTCCGCCACGCAGTACCGAAACCCGTTATCGCCGTCCAGAACAGCCGGCACAGCCGCGATACAAAAGTACAAACACATATACACCGCGTAACAACAGTACCTACACGCCACGGCCCCCCTCTGAAGGAGGCCCCGGCGCACCTGGCGCAAATCGTCCCGCCCGCAGCACCCAAACCCAGTACCGTCGTCGCGAAGACAGTTCGCCTCGTCCTGGAGGCAGTCGTCCGCCTGGCGGCGGCGCTCCCCGCACCGGTGGATATCGTCCCGGAGGTGCTCCTGGAGGTCGTCCCACCACTGGACGTCGCCCGGCAGGTGCTCCCGCTGGTGGCGGATTTGTACCCCCCATTATTGATACAGAACCCGGTGTAGCACGTCCTGAAGGACGTCGTGACCGCGCTCCTGCTCGTAAAGGGCAACAAACCTATAACCAACACTCTCGTGGAAATGATGGACCGCGCGGTGGTCGTCCCGCCCGCCCCAACAACTTCACTCCGGGCACCGGCCGACGTCGCAAGTCTTCTCGCAAATATAAGCTTGAGAAAATGCTGCAACAGCAAGAAAAGATGCAGCAGGAACAACGCGAGTTAACGCCTGAAGAAAAGATCATTGAGTTAACCGCTCAGAAACTGACGGTGGCAGAACTCGCAGATAAAATGAAGATCACTTCAGCAGAAGTGATTAAAGCACTCTTCATGAAGGGCAAAGCGTCCACCATCAACCAGGTTTTAGATATTGAAACCGCTGAAATGGTAGCCCAGTATCTTGAGTATGAAGTGCTCATGCCCACAGAAAAAGAAATTAAAGAAGCAGAAGAAAAGCCTGCAATTCCCGTGGTTAAGAGAGTACAGATCACGAATGAAGGTGAAGACCCCGATAAGCTGAAGAGTCGTCCTCCAGTTGTCACCATCATGGGTCACGTTGACCACGGTAAAACCTCCTTACTCGACTATATCCGTACTGCACGCGTCACCGCTGGAGAAGCGGGTGGGATCACCCAGCACATTGGAGCGTACGTGGTCGATGTCAATGACCATCAAATTGCGTTCCTGGACACCCCCGGTCACGAAGCCTTTACCGCCATGCGGGCACGGGGCGCCAGCGTTACCGATATTGCGATTATCGTTATTGCAGCCGACGATGGCATCATGCCACAAACCATCGAAGCCATTAACCACGCAAAAGCTTCAAACGTTCAAATCATTATTGCCGTTAACAAGATTGATAAAGAAGGCGCCAATATTGAGCGCTCTAAACAACAGTTAACAGAGCATGGCCTGGTTCCCGAAGAGTGGGGTGGCGACACCGTTATTGTGCCTTTATCTGCAAAAACAGGCGAAGGTGTTGACGACCTGCTCGACATGATTATTCTGGTTTCCGATCTGCAAGATCTCAAAGCAAACCCAGACAAAGAAGCTGCCGGTGTTGTGATTGAAGCCAAGCTAGAAAAAGGCCGCGGCTCAGTAGGTACCGTGCTGGTACAAGCGGGTACACTCAAGCAGGGTGACGCCTTTGTCGTCGGCACCGTATACGGTCGCGTTCGCGCCATGACCAACGAAAAAGGCGAGCGCATGAAGAGTGCGGGTCCTTCTACCCCTGTAGAGATTATTGGCTTTCAGGAAGTTCCTGATGCCGGTGAAATTTTTCAGGTGGTTAAAAGCGACAAGCTGGCAAAATCTATTGCCGAAGCCAATAGTCTCAAGCGGGAAGAAGAAGCGCTCAACAAGGGCCGCGTGAATCTTTCTTCGCTCTACGACACCGTTGAAGACGGCAAAACCAAAGAGCTTAAAGTGGTGGTTAAGGCCGATGTACAGGGTACAGTGGACGCCATTAAGCAATCTCTCGAACGCCTGTCTAACGATAAAGTCTTACTGCAAGTCATTCACGGCGGACCCGGAGAAATCTCTGAAAGCGACGTGATGTTAGCTTCCGCCTCTGACGCTCTGGTGGTTGGTTTTAATGTTAAAGCCGATAATAACGCCAAGCGTGTAGCTCAAGAAGAACAGATTGAAATTCGCTTCTACGACATTATTTATAAACTGATTGAAGATGTCGAAAGCGCAATGGAAGGCATGTTAGAGCCCGAAATGGTTGAGGTTGACATGGGTACAGCCGAAGTCCGCGCCATCTTTAAAACCAGCAAAGCAGGCACCATTGCAGGCTGTTACGTTCTGGAAGGCAAGTGCGAGCGCAATGCCTCAGTCCGTGTCGTGCGCAAAGAAGAAGTGCTCTTTACCGGTGGGGTTTCCTCACTGAAGCGCTTTAAAGATGATGCCAAAGAAGTGAACGCTGGCTACGAATGTGGTATCGGCGTCAAAGACTTCAACGATCTCGAAGAAGGCGATAAACTCGTATTCTTTAAAATCAAGGCCCGTCACGAAATCGAAAAAGCCTAGACTATCATAAAAAAACACCCCAGCATAAAATGTTGGGGTGTTTTTTTATGTCTAAAAGAATACGGAGACGCCATGAAAGAAAGTTCCATTATTGCCCGTGCATCACAATTTCCCAAATACCATCCGTTCTTAGAGCTGGGCATTGAAGACGATACGGCATTGTTTAAGCCCGAAGCAGATTACTCCTATGCCTGGGCGGTGGATACGCTGGTAGAAAACACCCATTTTTTAAGACAAATGCCAGCAGAGGCCGTTGGTTGGAAATCTCTGGCCGTTAACCTCAGCGATTTAGCGGCGATGAACGCCATCCCTCAGGCCTGCTTACTTTCCCTGGCTATCCCCGCAGATCTACCCGATGCATGGGTTGACGGTTTTTTTGATGGGCTACAACGCTGTTGTGAAGCCTACCGGCTTGACCTTGCCGGCGGTGATACCGTGCGCCAGCAATCGGAGATCAATATCTCAGTATCGGTCCTGGGAAAAACCCGCCGACCGCTCACCCGCAAAGGGGCCAAGCCAGGAGATTTGCTGGTGGTCACGGGCGAAGATCATGGCGCGGCGGCCATCGGACTGATAGACTTTCAAGCAGGCATTGAATCTCCCTGGATAAACGCTCCAGTATTACCCCGTCCCCCGCTTCGAGGCCGGGAGACAATTGGCCGCTTTAGATCGCGCCCACGTGCTGGACACGAGTGATAGCTTACTGACTTCAGCCCGCTTGTTGGCGCAGCTCAATCAACTGGGATGTGG
>CAWCRG010000007.1:0-240522 GCA_963797915.1 Candidatus Sericytochromatia bacterium | reverse complement strand
TGCAGGCTATTTTTAGAAATAATGCGACTTATCTGCTGTTCTATAATCCGATAAAGGCATCCTCAGAAATCCACAGGATGTGAAACGGATTCTAAAGCCCATAGCATCGCCCTACTTATATATAAGACGACGCTACGCTGCCCCATGCGTTTGGCTATCCTACTGATTTTTGACAGTTAAACATCCAGCGAATCCCATAACGATCGGTCAACTCACCATATCGCGCATTCCAAAACGTATCCGCTAGCGGCATAGTGACTTCTCCACCCTCACCTAATAAAGCAAACAAAGTCGCTTGCTCTGCTTCTGATTCCTGATGAATAGCCAGGGTTACCGTATTACCCACCTCTATTTTCTCTCCTGGCTGGCCGTCGGACACCATAAAATGAATGCCTTCCGCTTTAAAGGACGCATGGATAACTGCATCTTGAAACGCTTCAGGAACATCTAACTTGGCCTCTGCAAACGTCATTAGCTCGGTGACCTCGCCCTGAAAGCATTGCGCATAAAAAGCCAGGGCCTCCCTTGCTTTTCCACCCAAATTCAAATAGGGATTGAAACGTCTCATAACCTACACTCCTTTTATTTACATAATACGATTTAATACAAATTCGATCATAAGTATACGATTGTATACTTAAAATAGCAAGCGATATAACAAGCAACAAACCGCAAAAGTCAGAGGTTCCCATGAGAAAAGATTGCTGAAATGCTGCAAACCAACCCTGTAGTTGTGCGCAGTGGAGCGGGTAATTAATCAAGCCCTTGACGACACCTTGTCACAGACCGAAGCCTTGATTATGCAGAAACTGGGAAATATCAGTCTGGCGAACTTACTCAAAGACTTTGATGTGCTTTGTTCTTAACGATTAATGCCAACATTGCCCTGCTCATGGACGGGCAAGCGCTTCCGTACCTGCGCTAAGTAAGCCAAATCTAGATCTGCGCAGCAGACACCTTCGCCCGTCGTCAATTGGGCAAGCACTTTGCCCCAGGGATCGATAATCGCACTGTGGCCGTAATTGGGGGGCTGCGTTTCTGAATACGCATTGGCCGCCAGAACAAAACACTGATTTTCGATAGCTCTGGCCTGCAATAAAGGAAGCCAATGGGCTTCTCCTGTGGTTTTTAAAAACTTGGAAGGCACAGCCAGAAGGGTGGCCCTGCACACGCGACTATAATATTGGTAGAGATCTGGAAAGCGCAGGTCATAACAGATCGAGAGTCCGACATTGCCTAAAGGGGTGATCGCCACTGATCGATCGCTGGGTTTACCCTGGGTTTGATACGTCGATTCAGAAAGGTCTCTGGCGGTCTTATCTGCACCAGCAGATGTTTTCAGGGTGAAAAGATGATTTTTACGATATTTGGCCAAAAGCTCTCCCTCAGGGCCGTAGACCAGACAGGTATTAAAAGGGCGCGTAAGATCCTGAGAGTTCAACTCAAAAAAGCTCCCGCCAATCAGGTAAATCTGATACTGCTTTGCCCATTGACTCAGTAATTGACTGGTGGGTCCAGGAATAGGCTCTGCCACGGTATGCATAATGTCTGGGCGGTGGGAACCGGAATACACAAAGGTTTCTGGCAAGCTTACCCACTGCGCTCCCGCTGCTGCAGCCTGTGCAATCCAATGCTCAGCAGCCGCCCAGTTTTGTGCTTTATCAGCCCCTGGGGTCATTTGAATAACAGCAGCTTTGACGATCATCTAATCATAACTACTCGCGTCGAATAGAAATCACGCGGGTATCTCGATCTGTTTTCGCTCGACGCTTCATTGCTGCAGCTAAATCATCCGAGGTTTGTACGGTATTGGCACCGTCTGGCTCCTGCGGATCATGAACAACAAAAGTTCCGTCATCACGCACTTCATTCACCACCACATAATGTCCTGTAGCCCCACCTGATCCCATATTGCTGGTTAATAAAATAACGTCATCACCAGCGGCCAGACGCTCTCGCATCTTATCGATCACTTCCGCTGATTGTTTTGATGAAAAAATATCCACATCAGTTTCTACCGGAATCCCCTGAGCAGCCAGCGTTTCTTCAATACCCTTCGTCATCTGATCAGAGTCTAAGCCGTAAGTACCGCGTTTTGTTCCCGTCGGGGCATTAACATCTTCACGTAATTCCTTCATTGAGGGAGCGTCTCCCCCCTGCCGTTCAATAATCATAGCTATCGAAGCGGGCCCGCAATTGGCTTGCGCTTCCATCTCTGTGCCACCGTCTTCTCCGACTTCCCCCTCTTGATAGACAAACACATCTTCGCCCCCAGGCTGAAGGGTGGGAGGAGGCACATAAGTGGCATCCGGATTTTGAATCCGCTGGCGCGCAATCTCATCGCTCTGGGGACCATAAACCCCGTCGGCGTCAATGCCACTGCCGGTGTCTTCTCCCCGTGCGCTTTCTTTAAGATAGGTTTGCAGCGCTTCTACCCCGGCATCTTCTTTTAAGACCTTTAAGAGTTCACCCATTTCGTGAACCGTATGATCGGCCCGATTATAGGCGTCTACCCGTTGTGTAAGGGATTCTGACGCACCCGGACCGGCATTTTTTAGGATATCATTCAGGGTTTCTCGGGTATAGGTGGCGTTAATAAGACGACGAGCCGCTCCATCTCTTAGCGTTGACAGGCGATCTTTGAGTTCATCTCCCTTTAAAACGCCTTTAATGGGTTCATTGATCGAAGGGGGTATCGGACGTTCTTCGAGAGACACGTTGGCCACCGGGTCAAAATCTGCGGCAGGATGTAAGCGGGTGGCGCTTTCATCGGTGGTGTTTAACTGGGCTGTTTGCACCGGGGCCGGGGCCGCCACAGAAGGCAGAACAGAAACGGTAGCAGCGGCAGCAGGCGTGTTTGTAGGGGGAATAAAAGAACTCGGACGATCAACTGCTACCATAAATACCTCAACGTATTGTGTGAATATGCATATCTCCCTTTATTTATACCCGATAGTTCATGCTTTATTACACCCACTATGACAATATAATCATGCATTTTGAAAATGAAGCTTCAGGCAGTATGCTTTAAAAAAACAACAAAGGCTCTTGTATGAAAAATCGTGCCCCTCAACTTCTGCTGACCAGTCTCCTGCTCCTGGCTTACCCAGGTAAGGCCAATGCCGCTACGCCATCTGCTATTGATCCACGTATTGTAAGTGCCGCAGAAATCTATATTCAAACGGAATTGACTTCGGGCATGATTCTCATTTACCTCGAAAAAGGCAAAACACCTGCCATCTTGAGCCTGGGACACACAGACTATAACGGCAAAGGCTTTCCCATTACCCCAGGCTCTCGCTTTGAAATCGGTAGCCTGACCAAGTTATTTACCGGATTATTGGCTGCAGAATGCGTTAATAGCCAAACGTGCCATTTACAAAATTCAATACAGGATCTAATACCCCAACACAAACTTTCTCCAGACTTAAAAAACACCCCACTCATCGAGATCTTAACCCACAGTTCGGGTCTGCCTGCACTCCCCCATAATATGGCACCACAGAACCCAGAAGACCCTTACGCAGACTATAATGACGCGCTGTTAAAAACCTATCTAACACAAGCCAAAACCGAAAAAAAAGGCAGCTATAGCTACTCGAATATTGGCTTTGGTCTATTGGGCTACGCGCTGAGCCAGGGCATGAAGTCACAGCCCTTAATCAACGCAATGCACGCTAAAATCCTGAACCCCCTGGGCATGAGCGCCACTTCTTTTGAGGATCTTGAGAGCCTTAAGCTGGCGGTCATGCCTCATCAAGATGGAGAAATCACCCCCCGGTGGCACTTTCAGGACACCACCGCCGGTGCAGGGGCGCTGCGCTCCAATGGAGAAGATATGGCGAAGTTTTTAGCTGCTGAAATGTTTCCTGAGAGCTTAAATAACCCGGTATTAAGTCGAGCTATTACCGAAAGTCAGCGTATTCTACGCAGTGAAGACCAACTCAAGCAAGCCTTTGCCATGGCCTATGGATGGCATCGGGTAAAGATGAAAGAACACTCTATTTTTACCCACAGTGGTCAAACCGGTGGATTTGTTAGCTTTATTGGCTTTGATAGTAAGCGACAACGCGGCGCCGTTATTTTGAGTAACGATACCACCGACGTATCGGCCCTGGGTTACGCCATGCTGGTGCCCACAATGCCCATTTCAATGCCCAAAGACGAGCGGCAGTCAGAAGCCAAATTAACGCCTTACCTGGGACAGTATCCTTTGGCCCCTGAGTTTGTGATCACCGTGACGCAGCGCAGAGGATACCTCTATATTCAGGCCACCGGACAACGCGCCGCGAAAATAATCCCGGATCCGACTTCTGTTGATCTGTTTAAGGTAGACGGCGTGGATGCGTCTATTCGCTTTGAACGCGATAAAGAAGGGCGGGTGAGTGGTTTGATTTTAGATCAAGACAATGTTCAGCAAAAAGCACCGCGCCTCGCAGATTAACGCAGGCCTCAGGGAAACACCCCCACAGGAACAGGAACCTTTAACGCGTGGCGCACTTCATCCAGAGGAACTTCCCAGAGCTCTTCCCATTTCACGCCCATCAGCTTATCCGCCTGCTTACCCGCAGCCCAACCCCGCTGAATCGCGCGCATGAGTTCATCAATGCGCTCCGGCTCTCGCAAGATGGTGTAAAGAAATCCAAAACCCAATAATAAAGCCGACAAAGGCACGTTATGTTGGGCTAAATAAAAAGCAGAAATCGCCATTTCTCCGGCGTCAATCGCCGGGAATCCCAACACCACATGATGAATATCATGGGTTTGGCGAGCGCGCTTACGCCAATAGGCAATCTCATCGTTTTCGGTGGCCTCTAAAGGCGGGTAAAACACCTGTTCTAAGGCATACTGTTTCATATGGCTGGCAAAAGCATGTCCCAGGGTCTCGGTGGGCAAGGCCAACAACGTGTCCAGATTGTAAGCTTCGGGAGCCAAATAGCGGGTGTGTAAAAGCTCGGCGGTGGAAGGGTCTGACCGAAAGCTTTCTAAGGAAATTTTAAAGCTTTTGTGATTGAGAAAGGACTGCCCTTTAAAAATGGGGGAAATATCGTTGGGGTTGACAATGAGCTTAGAAAAACGCCCCAACATTAACGCAATATCTTTCGCCATCAGCGAGGATTTTTTGAAGCGCCCAAATGGGCTGCGTTGAGGCGGTGAAACAACCAACTCAGGGGCAATCCCCCCCTTAAAATACGCGTCCCGCAGAATACGGTAGTCCATCAATCCATCTCTCTTCTCATAATCTTCTTTTGCCCTTATATCGTACGTGTATCATAGCCTTTTTTTTAACCGAGAGCCAGCTCTGCATGAAAAGGGAAAGCCTTTTGGGGTAACTCACTGCTGAGTAGCCGTAGCGCATTGCGCTGCTGCGGCCAACGGGGCAAGTGAGCGTAGAGCGGATCTTGTCGATCAATCGCCAGGCCCAGCAAACGCCCTTTGCGATGTGAAACATGACGATGGGCAGCGTTGAGAAGCAAAGTCAGGTGGCGACGGTGCTGCGGTGCTAAGGCCAAATGCACCACACACCACAACGAGACCGCCGCACCCTGGGCGTAAAGCCACTGCTGCAGCAACCGGGACTGATTGGGCAAGGTAATTTGTCGACAGGCCCGCTGATCCCAGAGTCCCAAAAAACCCACCAAATGGGGACTGGGTTGTGCCTTAAATAAGCCAATCCAGCTCTGAGCCGGGGGTAAATGGGGCGCTTCAAAGTCTTGATAAACCCGCTGCCCCTGCCGGTAAGGTGAACGGGCCTGCCAAAGCAAAAGGGCCTGCTGTCGATCGCTCTCATCGCTAAAGTCCAGTGTTCGGGTATAGAAGGATTTGCGGTGGGCATGTCGTGCGCCCTCAGGAAAGTTAACACCACAGGGGTAAAACACGGTTTCGAGATCTGCCACAGGTTGCATATGCACCAGCGGATATAGCTTTTGGTTTTTGCGTAATCCAGCCGGGTTATCGGCAGTGACCGTGGTTAGAATTAACACTTCAGGATTTTGCGCACGCGAAACGTGAATCGCATACTGCATGAGGCCATCCCCGATGCCACGGCCTCGGGCAGCAGGCAGTACTTTAAGATCAGCCGTATAGGCACAATCACGCTTTTGACCATCAAAAAAAACCTGATCTAAACTGACCGTCATCGCGCCCAGGAGTTGGTCGTTTTCTATAGCCCCCAGTACAAAGGACTTTTGCCCCTGATAAGCCATTAAACGAAAAAAGTCGGGCTGACGTCTGAGTATAAACGCCTGCGCGTTATGATTGACCTGGGTCTGAGCAAAGAGATCTTGTAAAGGCGTTTGCCAGTGACTGTCTAAGCATTCAAACCGGGACTCAAACCGAGACTCAAACGGCGCCAAGGGTTTCACTTTCGTCGTCTTCGTCCTCATCCTGTTCTGGGTCATCGTGTTCCCGATGCCCATCAGGATCAGTGTCACCAGAGTCTTCTGAGTCCTCTGTTTCTTCACTTTCTTCGACGTCCTCGAACTCCTCTAGTTCGTCCATCTCGCCTTCTTCTTCCACTTCGCCGCCCTCGTCGAGTTCCTCGAGTTCGCCTTCGCTGTCCTCAATCTCCACGCCCAGATCTTCCGCTTCCTCATCGAGCCCGTCAAGTTCAGTGTCTTCAAGACCTGTCTCTTCGGTTTCGGGTTCTGGAACGCCTTCGTCCAAACTGGCGGTTTCAAGATCGGCGGTCAGCTCTTCAACATCGGCCTCGGTTTGCACCGGCTGGTCCATCGCCGCCGTTTCCTGAGGCTTTAACGACGGATCCGCTGGCGGGGGAGCCGCAACCTCTGCTGCTTTGGGAGGAGCAACCGGCGGACGAATCGGCGCCTGGGCCTGCATTTGAGCCAGGGGTTGTTGCCCCCCTAATCCACCAACACTCATAAAGCAGCTCCATTCACGAGGGTTTCAAGCGACTGGTAGAGACCCACAAGGTTTTCGTAGCGGGGGAGCACCTGTTGAATACTCATCCCCGATCCTTCAAAAATATCTAACTCATCGGCCATTTCGTCCAGGACCGGCTGATATTTATCTAAAAGCCCCTGACTTTCTTGCGCCGGGGCCTGACGAGACTGGGTACGCTGCAGCTGACGCTCGAACATTTTTTCCAAATGATTCACCCGCTGATACAAACTCACCATTTGCTCAGAATGCTCGCATACGTCATCCAGACGGTTCAAGCTAATCTCTAATTTTTGTAGATCCTGATCCAAACTTGAGATATCGAAATGGGGGTATAAACCGTCTAAAAGTTCGCACAATTCTTGATACTTGCGATCAAACTCATCTCTGAGGCGGCAATAGCCTTTCCACACGGGCTGGGCCCAGGTGGGCTGAAGACCGGGAAGCTCTCGATAGGCTTTGCTCATCACCTGCTGTAACTCAATGGCCAGCTTGTCGCGCTGATACGCCAGTTTCTGGAGATCGGGAGGTATCTTCGCAAAGGTCGGCTTGGGAATAGAGCGGGAAATAACGGGCGTGGGAGAAGTGGCCGCCGGTCGCTGTTGTAAGTGAGAAAGCAAACGCTGCAGTTCTGGGTGTTCTGGACTCAAGCGTTGGGCCTCTCGCAAATAATGCAACGCTTTGCGGGCATTGCCCGTTAAGGAAAATAAAAAAGCCTGTTTGAGATACGCGTCGGGTGCTTTGCGATTGTGGGTAATCGAAGCCGAAAAACAGCGTGCGGCATTGCGGAGCAATACCCGATCCCAATCATATTGTTTTGCCCGTTGTAAATACTCCACACCCAGCACGTAAAGCCGTTGCGCTTTTTGATGCCGTGCGTGCAAGTGGTCGGAACGCGTTGCCTGCTGCAATGCCTGAAGATCCATAACTAGCCTCTGCGTGTAGTGGTGTTATTATCATAACGGATAGTGAAAAAAAAATTTAGGTTTTGTCGCCTTTTTTAGCGAAGGAATCGCGGATTCCTACTTAAATACTCTGTGCAAGTGATCCCAAAACCTGTTAAACTGAGTTCTGCATATCATTATCTATAATATATGTTAACCCTCTTTTAAAAGAAATTTAAATTAACTCAAAGGAACGATGCACAATGTCTAGAAGGTGTGAAATCTCTAACAAACGCTATAACAACGCTAACCGCGTTAGTCACTCCAATGTAAAAACTAAGCATCGTCAGCAGCCCAACCTACAATGGAAACGTTTCTGGCTCCCTGAAGAAAAGCGCTGGGTTCGTCTACGCGTTTCTACCAAAGTAATGAAAACAATTACCAAGTATGGTCTGATGGCAACCATTAAGCGCTATGGTGCTGATGCTTCCCTGATTCGTAAGTAAGTAGAAAAGGAATTAGATCATGGCTAAAGCCGGAGCACGTGTACAGGTTAAACTGAAAAGTTCAGAAAGCCCTCACTATTACTACACTATGAAGAACAAGCGTAACACCCCAGATCGCCTGGAACTGCGCAAGTATGATCCCGTTCTTCGTCGTCACGTCAACTTCAAAGAAGAAAAATAAAAGCAATAACGCGACGCGTTGTTGACTTAAAAATCCCGCCTTTGTTCACAGATTCAATCTTAGAAACAAAGTAGCGGGATTTTTGCTTGGCTTTTTTGCTGCACCCTTTTATGACTGAATCTTCCATGCCGTTAAGCGCGTCAACACATTGTGGCGTATATCTTTCCAGAACAGCTCGTAGTCTAGTAAATGGTAATTGCCCGGTTGGGTTTCTAGCACCGGATAATCCAATGCTTTCACATCCGTCACCCGCAAAGCCTTATCGCAAGCCGCAGTAATAAAAGAGCGTGGCGCTGTTAAGCCCGTAATTTTTATACCCAAAGGCTCCTGAGCAAAAAGCAGTTGCGAAAAAGAAAAGGTCGCGCCGGAATTGATACCCGCCACAGCCCCGAGGTGATCACCAGGCTCCGAAGCCTGCGACGTCGTCATCCAGCTAATGGGATTAATGCATTGCCGTGACTTGTGGGCCTCTACCCGCACCAATTGTTCTCCATACCAATGATAAACAGGCTCGTGTCCTTCAACGGGCGCCCCTTTTTTATAGGTATCCCAGGCAGCAATGCAGCCTGTATCCATCGATTGCTGACAAGCCGGAATGCGATGACGCGTATACCACTCCTCTGGAATGGCGATGCCGGGCAAGTAAGCCACTACCAGACGCTTCATCAGCTCAGGATCTTTTTGAATACGGGTTTCTAAAAGACGCATGGCATGCATACTGCCCTGACTGTGCCCCGCTAAAATAAAGGGACGTTGCTTATTTTGACTTAAAAAGTGGTCAAAAGCGCGCGCGACATCTTGATAAGCCATTTCAAAAGCCGGCTTTGCGTCTACAGGATCCGCATAAAAAGCCCCCAACATGGCCTGGCGATATCGGGGCGCAAAAATACGGCAACACCCATTAAACACGCTCGCCTGAGTTCCCATGGCAATTTCATCTACGATTTCCTGAGATACACCAGCTCCGGCTTCGAGCGGTGCGTTCCATTGGCGGCGATTAAACCAGGTGGTGGGGTGCACAAAAAAAACGTCAGCCTCTGGATCTTGAAGGACGGCATCACCCGGCGGGGTCAGATGCACCTTGCTCTCTTGATCGGGAGACGCAGCCCAGAACTGAGAAAGCTGATAATTGGGTGCTGCGGGTGTTAGCGAATCTTTAAATTGATTTTGAGGTCCAATAAACCATGCGGGATCGCAAGCAGAAAGACTGAGCAGGCTGAGCGGAAGGGTCAACCTACCCAGCAGAGATAGAGCAGAAAGCTTAAAACGGTTCGACATGAGTAAATATCACCTGTTACATTTATTTTCATAAACTAAAAATAGTGTAACACCTTTTGACTAACACTTAAAGTAGGTTAATCTAATGAACATATGTCAAAACATCTGCTCATGGGGACTCCACCGCTTATTCCCCCTCGCCTATTCAATGTCCCTCAAAGACACCCTGGTTTCTCCAGCCATTGATGCCTATGTTTACCAGTGCCTTCAAAAAGAGGTCCCCTGGCCGAGCGTTTCAGCAACGCAGTCTTATTGCCAGTGGTTTGGGCATTCTTCCGCCGCGACACGCACAGCCCTGTCCCGGGCCAAAAATCAGAAACAGATTCAAATACAAGCCGCTTCTCGCCGCATTGAACTGGGAAACACCCTTAAACATCAGGTGAATTACTACCTCAAAGAATCATTTTCAGAACACAGCTTCTCGCTGCTCATCACCCATTTCTCACAAGACAGCGACAACGAACGTTATCGGGTAAAAGACCTGCTGACCCGTTTAGGCTACGTTAAATTCACCCACAATACCTATTTACGTTACGGGAGTTCGTCAACGCCGGTGATGGAATGGCTCAAAAAGCAAGACTTGAGCCAATACGTTTATCATTTTCACCCTTTAGAAGACATCCCTGCCAATCTGATGCTTGAACTCCCAGTCCTTTACGATCTGGACCATTGGCAAAAAGTCCTGATGGACTACACCGATTTTTTGAAGGTTTTTTTGGATCGGGTGGATCTATACACTTGTGAGGGGTATCTGAGCTACCTCTATGTGCGCAGTGCTTTTCACAAAAACATGATGACCCGCGCCCCTTTTTTGCCCGAGCGTTATTTTGCGGAAGTTACCCTGTTAAGAGACTGCTACGAACGTCTGGGTGCGCTGGCGCACACCCATCTGGAGACAAATATTGCACATTATCATGCTTTTTTTGGAAGCTGAGTCAAATTTTGGGGACTGAGTCAAACAAGTAAAGCGCCAGTGCAGGGTTTGCACTGGCGCTCAATAACTTAAAATAAAAGAACGGGGTTAGCGTTTATTTTTGAGGGGCGTGATAAACAATTTCGAGATCTTCAGCAGAGATTTTACCTGCTTTGTCTAGAATCGCTTGCAGCGCTTCAGTGGGAGAGACCATCATATCGCTACCGGATAATTTAATGGCATCGCCAATGGTGTTAGAGAACACGGGGTTCTGGCTTAACTCACCGCCCACAGCAATCATACCGTCAGCGTTTTTGTCCTGGCCACCCACAATAGAGAAAACCATTGCGGCTGCGGGATCGCGACCGGTGCTGGTGCCTTCAGTGGCGTAACGGGGAGCAACAATAATTTCATCGCCACGCTTTTTCAGATCAGAAAGCACGAGCATTTCTTGCTTATCACCAGGGGTAATATCCATTTGACGCGCAGGCAGCGACTCACTGATTTGCTGAGCGTAAGCGTAGACAATGCTGTCTTCGGTAATGTCAGGGGTGTCATTGCCTTTGAACTTTAAAATATCTGCTTTGGTAATTTTGGTATCGTTGTCAGACAGTTTCATGAACATGTCTAAAGCCAGGCCCGCAGGTGCGTCGTTAATGTCCACGCCCCCGGCATCTAAGGCTTCTTTGCTCAGACCGTACTGGTTGGCCACTTCGGTAATATCTGTTTTGCGCTGGGCGTCGACCTGACCCTGTGCATGTTCTACTTGTTTCTGGATAACTTCGGGTTTCACACGGATGCTGAAGCTACCGCCGCTGCTTATGTTTGCCATAAAAAGACTCGTCCTTTTATTTATTTCTTGTTAGTTTACTTATCGTCTGATTTTAGCAGATCTGACGTATAATCTCAAAATTCTTTAGAGAAAAATGGGAGATAGTAAGTATGAAGGGGTTCTTGAAGCGGTAAAAACACGGTCTCACCGTGTTCCTGGCGAATCAACACCTGCGATTGGGTGTTCAAAACATGATACGCAGGGGCATCGCCAAAACGCAGTTCTACACCGGCATGGAGTACATTGGCATAAATACAACTGCTCCCTCTCACCTCTACCTTTAAACGACTGCCGTTGGGGCTGCCCAGCTCGGGCACAAACACGTGGCCTTCGGCCTTTAAGCTACCCTCCCGGCAATACCCCGGCGCACCTAAAAACACCACGTGCTGCCCGGCAGAAAGATGGGAGTTATAGCAACCCTCTCCAGTGACAAAAAGGTGACCTCGGGTGGTAATCGTAGCTCCCTGGGCATAACTCAGGTAGACATGGTTTGCCTGAGCAGGCAAGCTCACCAACTCCTGGGCAAAATCTTGTAGGCCTTTCAGCCAGTCTACAAATAGGCGCTCTGTTAACGGACGCTCTGACATATTCATCAGATGAGACAAGACCACTTTAAGGGCCATGGTACGGCGAGGGTGTAATTGCTTGAGGCTTTTATTGAGCTCCCATAGGGTTTCCACCGCTTTATCAAAACCGGTGAATTGGGTTTTAATCACCCGTAAAAAGAGGGTCTTGTCATCGGTGGTGCGCGATTGTGGAGCCCGAGAGCGTACTTCTTTGACCATGTGCAAGAGCGTGTTCATATTTTTCACGAGCTCTAACACCGGCTCACACAAGGCCATCCGCGCGGCGGCATCTCCACCCACGCGAATCACCGAACGCACGATGCTTCCGTGCACAATCAGTCCCGCTTCAACATCCACTTCACTGTGGCCGATATCTTCAGCCACTTCGAGATAGTCTTTAACCCACACCCGTGCCCGATCGCGAATATGGCTGGCCAATTGTAAACTGCTCTTAAGATCTACAATATGCCCGGGCCCACCCAGAATGGCACTCTCTTGCTTAAGCACACCGCTCATTTTGATCCCCGCTTCGGCATCAAACACCGGCAAACCCTCAATCATTGCAATGGCATGATTGCGATCAATATCTAAACGCACGCTGCGATCAGCGGCTTTTAGCTCTGGGGCAATCACCTCATGGGGCGGCAGGACTTCGCCATAAACGGTCATGCCTGCCCGGCTTTTGGTCGAAAGCGCTCGCTCCACCAATACCGTACCGGCCTTCACCCGCTCTAACGCAGGAAAAGCAAGCGCAAGGCCCTCTGCCGTAGGCAAAGGCAGTTCATATAAAAAGTTAAGACGGTTATAAGGGTGTAAAGGCGGAGGGGTTTCAAGAATACGCTGGACTTGTCCAGGGTTGCGCAGGGCCTCTAAAAAGGCGCTTTTAAGAATGGGTTGGTGAACTTTTTGATGCCGCAGCTGGCGTTGAACGTCTTCCCAGAGTTCGGCTTCGAAATAGTCTAGCCCCACTTCGCGCTTATGCATACGCAAATGCAGATGGGCGGTAGCCTGGTGTTCAGAAAGGGTGAAAATGACCCCTGGCGCGTGCTGATTCGCGGTTAAATCCACAAAAAAGGGCTCAATATTAAAATCAAAACTGTATTGTGGGGGTTCAGGAGTGGGGAGAAAAAATTGAATCTGGCTCTGGGTAAAAACCGAGGTGGGCTCGTGCAGGGGATGCTGATCTACGAGAACATAGAGTTCAGCATCCGCGCTAAGCACGGCTGGAGGGTATCCAGGAGCCGGATCTTCGATATGAAGATCTTGACCGTCAAAAGAAAGTGTTCCATGGGTTAAGGGTGGATTACACATACTGAAGATACCCGGAGCCAGACAAACATCGCAAACTAGTATTTACGCTGTTGCTTTTTGAGTTTTTTCTTGGCGCGACGTAAAACTTCTTTGCGTTTGCGCTGTTTTTTTGCACTGGGAGGCTCATAAAAGCGTTTTTCTTTGATTTTACGGAAAACACCTGCGCGGTTTAACTTTTTCTTTAAAGTTTTAATGGCCGCATCAACTTGTCCTTCTTGTACTTCAACTTCCATCATAATTCAGTTCACCTCCTCTCCTGTGCTTGGGATTTGCCTTAAATAAAGACATTTAGCTATTCTACCACAATTCCTTTGTCCTGAACCCTTCATACTTCGGGCTTTTCGGGAGAAACTTTTGAAGCGGCTTTTTCAGCAGATAAGTCTCCCGTTAAATTCCCGGTTTTTAAGCGGGTCAGCATCTGGGTTTTAAAGCGTTTAACAAAGGGATCTTTCTCAGCCCGAGAAAACGGCTGATAATCAAATATGAGGCGGGCCACGGTCTCTTTGGCAAAGCGATCTTCGGGATCCAATCGCAGGGCGATTTCTAGCTCACTTGCCGCCTGGGGATGCCACTGTTTTTCGTGATAGATATTGGCCAAATGCACCCGAAAAAGACCGCGATGAGGGTACATTTTAACCGCCATTTTAAAGTGGGACAGGGCCATATCGAGCGCGTGCTGACGAAAGGCAGCCAGGCCGGATTTGAACTGACTTTGCACGGCTTCGTGAAGGGGTAGGCTTTCGCGCCCAAAACGCCGAATATCGTAGTGGCTACGCTCCACCGGATGACTCAATAGCTCGTAGGCCTGGGTCAACACCAGCAAGCGCTCAGCAGCATCATATCTGATATCGTCGGAATAAGAATTGAGATGAAAGCCCTGAGAAGCCTCTTGAAAACGCGACTCAATCTCGGAAGCCAGTGCCTCAGGATGCACCCCCAGCCGCGAATAATAATCGGGCTCAAGAATCAGTGCGTTGAGTTCACCGGTATGAGAACGCATAAGGGGCTAGCGATTCAGGCCTTTTAACCAGTTGAGAACAAACACACCGTTGGTGCGAGATACCTTTTCGTCAGGCTTAATCTGCGCCATGCGCTCTACTAAGACCTGTTTGTCTTCCTGACTCATATCTGAACGGCCCTGCCACTCAAAAAAGCTCTCCTGGGCCAGCGCATCAGTGGCTTCATGCGACAGCTCCATGACCTGAGAAAGTTCTTCGCGGGTGAAATTGTCTTCAATATGGGTAAGCGCTGACTCCACATCTTGATCAAACAACGGCTTATTTTTATCGGCTTCGAGCTGCTGAATTTGCCGTAATAAGGCGATCAAGGGCGGCCCTTTGAGCAGCCCTTTGTTTTCAATAAAGGCATCAAAGTCAGGCACTTCCTGAGGGTTGGGCTTTTTATGCTGAAAGGCAAACCCGATGGGTTTATCGTGCTGGCTCAGGGTGTGGGTTTTAATCAATTGTTGGCTTTTAAGACCAATCGAAGAAATCAGCGGCGTGGATAACGCGGGCTCGTTACTGTAAGACATCACCAGCATGTTTTTGCCGTCAGGGCTTAAGCCCATAAGATCACAGGGATCGTCGAGGCTGCTAAAGCGCTTGCCGGGAATCAGTAAAGTGCCCTGGTGAGAAAAGTCCTGGCAGCTAAACATTAAAATAGCCGGTTCTTGATCAGGATCGGCCAACATCACCATCAATTGATTGCGATCGGCGTCATAAATTAGGTTACCGAGCACACCGTGGGGCGTCGAAATGCGCTCCATTTTCTTTTCGCGGGGCTTAATCACAATAATGTCAGAGGTTTGATGATCGGTGACATAAGCGATATGGTTTTTGCCATCATAGGCCATACAAATACTTTTTTGACTGCCCGGCTCGCGCACCTGGATTTTAATTTTGGTCACGTTCAGCGTCAGATCGGTCATAAAGACGGTGCCTGCAGCACGGTCCATGACAAACAAGCCGTCATCTTGATCCGCAGGGAAATAAAAGTCATAAGGCCCCCGGCTCACGGCCTGTACAGGAATCAGCGGGTTCACCAGGGTAGACATGCGATAGGGCACATTTTCGTGCCTTTTTTTGCCCACACATAACCGCCCCGCTCAGCGGGAATAAGCTCCGGGCGGGAGCGCTCTTGCACCCCTTCAAAACGGCCTTGTAAATCAAAGAGCGCAAGCTTCTCAGAGGCAAAAGGCACCCATTGTCCCGCAAAGGCTGGCGAAGGCATTTCAAGCGCACTCCACTCCTCAGGGTTTGCGCTATCAGTATCGCGCTCTTGTAGCGACACACGACCCTCCTGGGCCTGCAAGACATACTGGCACTGACCGGCCAAAAGCTTTGTGTTCAAATAGGTTTGGTAGGCCAGTGACATATCACTGGCTTTGACAAGCCCTTGCTGTACCGCCAATGAGCACAATTTTTGAACGGATTCACTGCTTCGAATGGTCATAGAAATCAGCCTTTTGAGTAATCTTGATACACCGTCTTAGTATAGCACGCAGCAGTCTAAGACTCTGCCGGTGAGCCCTAATTTTGTCACGCCTTCTCGGGCACAATCGCCTTTAAAAGTTCATGAAACAAACGCACGCCCTTTTCCATTTCAGGGGCATAGGTGCCGTGTTGATACAGGGGAGATTGCAAGCCCTGTTGCACGCTTAAAATGACGCCGTGGTCTTCTTTTTCAGTGGTGTCAATATCTCCACCGGCGCCTGAACCCATCAGCTCCGGGCGATGCACCCATGTCTGGTACTGCACCTCAGTTTGTGCCAGTCCCAGCGGTGCAATAGCGTTTAAAGATAGCCCCCAGGGATAAAAGTTAAGCATTAAATTAGGAAAAAGCCAAAAGTAAAAAGCCGCCACCCGCTTGCCGAAGTCAGGGTGATCCGCAGGCAGATCAAAGGCTACCTCGTCATCACTGGCCAGACCTATTTGTAGCACACCGTAGGGCAGATTATGGGTTTCGTAACCTTTAAAGTCAAGGGCCTTAAACAGCGCCGGGTGAATAAAGGGAATATGTAAGCCCTCTAAATAATTATCGCAGTACAGCATCCAGTTGGCCGCCAGCGGGTAATTGCGGCTGTGCGCTTCAGAAAACACAAAGTCTTGCAGGGGCAAAAAACCCAGCCGTTCTTCAAGGGGAGCGACCCAATCCTCAAAAGCGCACCGCGGATCGGTCAGCGCGATAAAGTCTAAAAAGTGCCAACGGTGAATGGGCAAACGGGGCAGGTGGTCCTCGGCTTGCGGAAAGTTTTTGACGGACTCAAAACCGGGCATGGCCAAACATTGGCCCGTCTGCGTAAAGCTCCGACCATGATAAGGGCAGCGCAGGGTCTTTGGGGTCTCAAAAGGGGCATCGTAAAGCATGGCCCCCGATGGGTGCAAACATTGGAGAGCGCATAAGCCAATTCCGAGGAGTCCGCCAGAGACGGGGGAAACAAAAGATGGGCATTGAGGCAGTCCGGCAGCAGCGTGTAGGGACTCCATTGAGACTGTGCGCGCAAACGCGGCGGTAAGACCTGAAAGCTTCGGGGAAAAAGCTGCTTTTTTTGGGCTTGCCAAATGCTATCGGTACAGTAATAATCCGCAGATAAAGTATGCATAAAAGGGCCTCGCTTGTGCAACGTGTGGTGTACAACATGTCAAAGGGTGCAACTTGTGAGTTTTGATATGGATCATAGCACGGTACATTTTTACATGAGCCTCACCGCTCCAATATGAGTGAACCCATCGCCTGAATGAATTCCTTCCGATCTCACGCCCCAAAACAACCGCACTTGACCTTAACGTAAGCGATAAGCTTCTTAAGGTTTCATTCCCGCACACCGTGCTTACAGGTATAATTGGGCCATGACTAAACATATGACGAAAAAGAAAAAACCTGTTCTTAAAACCATGCTGATCGCTCTGGCGGTGTTGGGCATTTTAGCCATTGTCGCTCTGGCCCTGGCCCCCAAATTTCTGGCCAGACAAGCCACACAGGCTCCGGTAGAAACCCACACTTTTGTCACCCGCCAGATTGAAGAAAGCGATCTCAGTCAACGCATGCAGGCCGCCGTCAATAATGCCACTGTGGATCAAAACAGCCCACCCGATCAGACAAATCAAAATCTACAGGTCAATGTCGAGACCACAGAACAAGTGCCCGATCAGACGCAGTATCAGCAACAGCCCCCAGCAGACACCGCACAGCTGCCTCCCAATAGCCCCTCCAGTACCACCACAAATAGCGTCTCATCCCCGGATCAAACCGAGCCCACCTCTGCTTCAGACAACCAGGGTTTCAACCGCGATCCCAATCGCCAACCCACCCGTAACGACACCAAAGCCCCTGGACAAATCCAGTCCAACCCGTCTGACACAACGACACAAGCCCCGGCGCAAAGTCGCAATGATGTACCTCAGCAACGTCAGCCTCAGAACAATAAATCCTTCGAATTTAAAATCACTGAAAACGAGATTTCAAGCATGATTTACGGTGGCCTCGTCAACGGCACCGCCCCTGCTTTTCGTCAATCGATTCAGGGCGTTTCGACACAGATCTCTGACGGCAGAGCCAAAATTTCGGTGGCCTTACTGCCCAAATACTTGCCCGATGCTTTTTTACGCAATTTGCCCGGCATTACCCGCTCCACCCCCACGGTATACCTGGGCGGTGAAATGGGGCTGAGCGTCAGCGGCAACACGGTAGAGCCTCGTATTTATCGGGTATCACTGGGCAATATGGGCGTACCCATGCCCTTTATTGAAAATGCCGTTCGCGGTCAGGTTCAGGCCTATGTGCGCAACGCCACGCGCTTACCCGGTGGGCAACAGGCCCAATTACAAAACGTGCGCTTAGAAGGTGGCGCTATCCATATTCAGGGTCGCGTGAATTAAATGGCGGGCGATAGTGACGACCTGCGCCACGTTTCAGACTTTTTAGAATTCTTTGCCACCCCGTCGCAAACGGCAGACTTTTTAGAAATTGCCGAAAACAGTCTGCACAATACCCGCTATAACTGGCCCACGCCTGACCCGCATCTGAGTCTTAAAATCCGCGAAATCCAGGATCTCAGCGCCCACCTCGATGAGCGCCTGCCCGTGTCTGTGGATCTGAGCGACGCCCTCGCCAACGGAGCCCTGAGCCTGGATTACGTGCAGGCTCTCAACCCCCAACAACTGGCCGCTGTAACGTGTACAAAAGGGCCTTTGCTCGCTCTGGCGGGAGCCGGCAGTGGTAAAACCCGCACCCTCGTGCATCGCCTGAGCTATCTGCTCGATCAGGGCATTAAGCCGGGCCGCATTTTATTGCTGACCTTTACCCGCCGTTCCGCCATGGAGATGCTGGAACGCGCCCAATTGCTCAATCCCCAGCGGGCGGCCCACAAGGTCATGGGCGGCACCTTTCATTCTTTTTGCGCCTATTTATTGCGGCGTCTGGCCCCACTGGTGAATATATCGCCCCAGTTTACGATTATGGACACCGTGGACAGTGCCGATGTGGTTGATCTGATTGTGCAAGAACTCAAGCTAAGGGGTAAAGATCGGGCTTTTCCGCGCAAAAACAAAATCCAGGAAATTATTTCACGGTCGCGCAATGCCCAGAAGTCACTAGAAGTCGTGCTCATTGAGCAGTACCCCGACCTGCTCGAAAACTATCTAGAGCCCCTGCAATTGATCGCCAAAACCTATAGCGCCTACAAGCGGGGCAATCAGATGATGGACTACGATGACCTGATTGAATTTACCCGCGATCAGCTGCGCGACAACCCGGCTTTTGCCCGCAAAGCCCGCAGTTTGTTTGATTACATTATGGTGGACGAATACCAGGACACCAACCTTATTCAAAAGGATCTCGCCGACTATTTGGCCGCTGAGCACCGCAATTTGATGGTGGTCGGCGACGATGCCCAGAGTATTTATGGCTTTAGAGGGGCCAATTACGAAAACATTTTGCGCTTTCCCCAGACCTGGAGCGATTGCCATGTGGTGCGTTTAGAAGAGAACTACCGCAGCACCCAGCCGCTATTGGATTTTAGCAACGCCGTGTTAAGCCACAACACCCTCGGCTTTCCCAAGCGACTGTTCAGCAGCCAAAAAGAAGGCCTTAAGCCCCATATCGAAAAAGTGTATAGCATTGAAGACGAAGCCGTATATATTGCCGAAACCATTGTGAAGGAATCAGAAAAAACCCCCTTCCATGAGATGGCGGTATTATACCGCTCCGGCTTTCACAGCAATTTTTTACAGGCCGAACTGATCAAGCGCAATATTCCTTTTGTGGTCTATGGCGGCATTCGCTTTACCGAGCGCCGCCACATTAAGGATCTCGTGGCCTATCTGCGACTCATCTTGAACCCGCTCGACGCCATTGCCTGGCATCGCTTACTGCAATTGCTCCCCGGCATTGGCCGCGTGACCGCCCGCCGGATTATTGGCCAAATTCGTGATGAAGGCGGCCAATTGGTGCCCGATGCCTTTGGCCGCAAAAAATTTGTGCCTGCGCTGCAGGAGCTGGCAGAAGCGTTAATGAAGGCCCGCGCCTTAGAGGCACCGGCCGCTCAGTTGCAAACCTTAAAAGATCATTATCAGCCCTTGCTTAAAGGTGTGGAGTCGGACTGGCTCCAGCGTCTGCCCGATCTCGATATTTTATTGCGCCTGGCCGACAAATACGAAAAGCTCGAACGCTTCTTAACAGACTTTGCTCTCGATCCCCCCAATCAACAATTTCAAGACAGCACCACCCCCCTCATGGAGGCCCCCGACGAAAAACCGCTGGTGCTCTCCACGGTTCACTCCGCCAAGGGCCTAGAATGGAAAAACGTGTTTGTCATGCATTTGCTCGACGGTCTGTTTCCTTCCAATCGCGCTTTAAAAGACACTGAGCAAATCGAAGAAGAGCGTCGTCTGTTTTATGTGGCCGCCAGCCGGGCCAAAGATAAGCTCTTTTTAAGTCTGCCTTCTTATTATTCCAGCTACAACGATTTTTTCACCCAGCCCTCGCGGTTTTTAGGCGAGCTGGATCCTGAAACCTACCACTTTGTGGATATCCATAACTAAAGTCTTGATATACGAAAAACAAAGCCTTTGGTTTTAGCGCCGTTAATAACGCTCTTCTGCCATCAACTTCGCTAACGCAGGATACGTCTGAGATAAGTCCTCTCTTGCTCCTTTTTGCTGCCACACCCGAGTACAGAAAAGCACCTAAAGGTCGGTGCAGCATTGTAGATCACCCCATCGTGCTCTACTTCAATCAAAAACTGTTTGATTTCACGGTGTAATTGCTGAAGACGCGCAGCGTTAGCCGTTGACAAACGAGGCAGAAACAAAGAGATTACTTGCGCATCATTGTTGGCATCAAAGAGAAACCACTGAGCACTACTTAGCCGCTGCTCGGGGGAATACTGTGCCCACGCATTCAACAGTCGCTGATATTCACGTTTTTTCTGGTAGTCTGCCAAAGATTTCTTTGGTAAAACCGCCCGTAATTGATTTATTCGTTGTGATAATCGAAAGTCTTCAAGGGTTTTTAGCGGTAAGCTTTCTCCTGACTGACGGGCCTGCTTGAACGCCTGCTGATAAGCAAGCTCAGCCTGCTGAGAATCGCCCACTTCGCTCAGTAAGTCTCCCTGGTAACGGTACAGTTTGGCCTGAGCTTCTGGATAACGAGACCGTAAGTCAGCGTAAGTACCCAGCGCCTGGACTTCTGAAAAATAAACCCGCTGTAAAAATGCCAGTTGTAAGCCTTTGTCTAAACTGGGATCTTGTTTAAACAGCTCCTCTGCCAGCTGAATCGCCTGAGCAAACTGATTATCTAAGGCCAATACAAAGGGTTTATAATCCTGGACTTCGGGCGCAAAAGTAGACCAGTAGTTGAGTGCCTGCAAGGTACGTTTTTGCTCACCCTCCCATAGCGAGCGAAAAATATAGGTTTCCATGTCATAAATGTTTTCATTTACATCTAAGGTTTTTAAAGTATCTTTGAGCAAGTAGCGCACGGCAGATTCGGGTTCATTATCTAAATGCAGCAAGGCATTGGCAATGGCAAAGGGCTCCTCCTGGGCCGGAACATTGAACCAGAGCACATTGTTTAATTGATAGCCTATGCGCCACTGTTGACGATAAATCGGGATTCCATCGGCCCATTGGGTCACCCGTAATGCTGTAGTCTGCTGGCTACCCCCTATAAAAAGCAGCGTTGTGGCCACAGAGGTCACAGCCCACAGGGGCATATAGAAACGGCGCAGAGCCTCGGTACTGAATAAGCGGTAAAGCATCCAGCACAGTGCAAGGGCCCATAAAACAAAGGTGATCGCGCCTCCCACGCTTAATAGCAACGAGATATCGCTTAAAGACTGACCATATCCCAACACTATCGATAAGAAAAAAACAGGAAGGGTAACAGGCCCCAACAAGAAAAGATAAAGCACCAATAAATAGAAGGGTAAAGCAAAGCTATAGCCTGAAAATAGCTGACAGAGCAACATTCCCAGAGCAATCAAAGCCAGATAAAGAATCCCTTGAAAAAACAGGTTCGCACCATTCACTTCACGAAAAGAAACGGGCCGTGTTAGCCAAAACTCTTGCCTGCTCTTCCAAAGCCGTGATATAGGAATTTGTAAAAGCAAAATGGCAGTGGTCAACCACGGACTCAAGGGGAGCGTTAAGTCGCCGGTAACCTCCATCATTTCATCCCAGCTCCACAAGAAAAAAGACCAGGTGAGCAGTACAAGAACGGGCAGCGCCAACAGGGTGAGTAAGAGCAGTGCGTAATAGCTTTCTTGACCCAGTGTCCAGTAACGCTTCAACAACGGGCTTCTCCAACGTCGGGGTTGACCCAGGGGCACAAACAAAAACACGGAGAAGTCGGCATGTTCTTTGGCTGCACCGTCCTTTACCGTCGCAAAGCGCCACGCCGCCCATGACAGCCCAGACAGTAGACACAGCGACCGCTGATCACCATTTGATGCCACTGCGGAAACTGAAACGCCATCGCGAAACCGCCGAGCAAAACGCCGACAAAAATCCCAAGCTGCTTAAGATCTGGCTTTAAGCCCTGCACAAACAATAAGGCACCATAAAAGCTCAGGGCCGCAAAAACAATGAGCCAATAGGTTTCAACGGGCTCAATACCTGACACAGCAGGTAAAAACCGGTGAATGAGTACAGGCAGCGTGGCAAAAACAAGCACCAATCCCACCCACCAACGCAAATACCCCTGCCAGATATTTTGGGCAAACTCCTGGCGCAGCAAAGAGCGTGTCAACCAAAACTCTTCGTAACGCACAAAAAAGAACCAGGGCAAGATGAGCGCGAGTAAAGTGCCCTGCGCCATACTGGCCATCAGCGTGTTTTCACTGAGCACCGGCAAAAAAGGAAAGTAGAAATTAAAGCTGGTTTGTAAAATAAACAAGATCGCGCAAAAGACAAAAGGGATCACCACACTCAGCAAAAAACTTTTTTCAAAAAATCGCATGGGTACGCTTTCCTTCCTGAGCTTGAAGATGAATAAAAATAGCTTCTAAATCCAGGGCTTTGACCTGCAAACTGGCCTCTGGAAAATCCACAAGGATCTGATTGCCCATCGCGTCATTCCAGTGGCGATAGATCAGCTCTACATAACCGGGCTGGCGCTGGGCGTCTAAAATCAGACCCTGGGGCTGAAATTGCTCCACACCCGCGCCCATCAAAATCACCTTGCGCACCGCAGAGCGTAAGCCTTCGAGTTCCGCTTGCAAAATCATCTGGCCCGACTGAATCAGCCCAATATGGTCAGCCACCCGTTCCAACTCATTCAAGTGATGGGACGACAAAATAATAGTGGTGCCGTTTTCATTTAAGAACGAAATCAGGCTCTCAAGAAATTGCTGACGCACCACCGGATCAAGGCCTCCGGCAGGCTCATCGAGAATCAGCAGACGCGGACGATGACCAATCGCCATTAAGAAACCTAACTTTTGACGATCTCCGCGAGACAACGCAAATACCCGTTTACTCAGATCCAACTCTAGTTTTTTTGCCCAGTCTTTAACATAAATATCATCCCAGCCGGGGTAAAAGGCCGCATTCTCGGCCAATAGGTGTTCAGCCTTGAGCCAGGGAATCAGCGGCATACTGTCAGAGGTGTAACCGATCTGCTGACGCAGGGAGAGGGGCAGATGGTGCGGGTCATGCCCCATCACGATGACCTGACCCTGGTCGGGCTGGAGTAAGCGCATGATCATCCGTAAGGTCGTCGTTTTACCCGCTCCATTACGGCCCACCAGGCCATAAATCACCCCTTCAGGCACCTCAAAGCTGAGTTGATCAAGGGCCTGATTGCCTTTAAATGTTTTTGATACATTTTGAAATTGAATGATGGAAGTCATAATCTACCTACCTCAAGCTTTATATATTCGTCGTGATGAAAGCAGCCTTGCATAAAACCCTAAACCCATATTTCTTTTGTATTATTGTACTAATCAAATAGTACAATAATACAATAACACAATTTTCACGAAAGCGAATCCTTTTTTTAGATTTTTTGCATTTTGTTATGTCATAGAATAACCATGATAAAAGGCCCTGCAAAACAGTAAAAAAAATGTTTTACACGGCCTCAAAATGATTAGGCTTAGCGAGGGTTAGCGATTAATCTTCACGTTTAGTCAAAACGGGTGTTTAAATAAACACCCACTGACGTACTCTGGGGAACGGTTTGCGAACTTTCGCCCGACGCCTTATTGATATTCACACCAAATACAGAATCAGTCCCCGTTTTAATTTCTGCACCCACCCGTAAACCCTTTTGTTCGGAAGTGGCTCCCTGAGAAATGCTGACCCCCAGCGTTACCGTTTCAGCACGGCTGGTGATGGCTGCTCCCACTTCAATACGAGGTTGGCCAAACGCATTGTCTACGGCCAAACGACTGGAGACCGTCTGGGTTTTAACCGCCAGCCCCGCGTAGACGCCATGTTGCATTTTAGTGGCCTGGGAATTTTCTTTGCTTGCGAGCAGATCGGTACTCACCACAGAGGTGACACCCATTTGTAATTGCACCGCTTCACTGGTTTGAATACTGGCACCGGTACGCACCAGTTCACTGCTAGAGCCACTGACTTTTTGAGCGGGCTGATCCAAACGTTTTTTAATAGACTCTACCAGAGTCGGTTCATGGGCAGAGGTTAACAATTCAGGAGCCTGCGATTCAACACCCACCCCCAACTGTACGGTTGAACCTCCAAAAGAGACCTCGTTATGGCGCGTACTCATACGCTCCATAAAAGCCTGGGCCCGCTCCGGGGTCGCCGAATCAAAAAGGTCAAGCGTTTCTGGAGCTTCAGGATCGCTGGTTTTGCCAGACAAGCGCAGGCGATCGTTTTCAGGAGTTTTCGCGCCGTCAACCGGCTGCGCAGAAGCAGCCGCAGGCTTTGTCTCTTCACGGGTGGAGATTTCAGCAGACGGACTTTCAAAGCGTATCTTAAAAGCCGGTTGTTGGGCACGAATGTGGAATTGGCTCATAGCTTATATCATAGCAAAAACAATCCAAAACTTGCGCTGCAAAAAGCCCACAAGAGATTTTATTTTTTTGCTTCGTCTTCCCAGGTTTCTTCTACACGCACGGCACTCTGCTTGCGGTCGTAACCCAACCAACGCATGTCCCGCCCGTAACCTGACGCCAGATGGTCTGCTTTCTGATCGCGGCTGTTCTGCATCAGCGCCGGGGCTTCGGCATTCACAAAGCTGCCTTTGCCCACACGAGTCACCAACAGGCCTTCGCGTTCCAGCTCGCGCACCGCTTTGGCCACAGTATTGGGATTGACTTTGGCCTGAATCGCCATTTCACGAATGGTAGGAATAGGCTCTCCTGGAGCATAAACCCCCATGGAGAGCGCATGTTTTAATTGGTCCATGATTTGTACATAAATGGGGGTTCCATTACTGGGATCAATATCTAAACGCATGCCTATACCTCACTATCATTCAAAAGAATTATAACCCCCTTTAGATGTTACTTATATAAAATAGCACCGGTTGGGCAGTATCTACATGGGGAATATGGGCATGTTTACCTTCGGAGGTGAGCCAGGAGATACGATAACCCACGGGTTTGGCACTCATGTCATCAAAAAGCGGTGTATAAACCACAGCTCCAAGCTCAGGCAACAATGGGAAGCCCTTCACGGTGTCTGAGAGCCAGACCTTTTTTTCGGGCGTATTGGCAAAAGAAAAGGCATAGCGTTTGACGGGCAAGCCCCCCTGACTGAAGGCTTTTGTTTTGGCATCAGACAGAAGCGATTGGGGCTGTGCATCAAGAATAAGCAGCGGTGTATTTTTTTCTAATAACTGCATCCCTGTCTTCGTTTTGAGCAGCGGGTAACCTGCTGCTTCTGATTCTATTTGCAGCTGTGCAAAGGAGTGGGGATAAACGCCGCCATGATCAACAGCATAGGTTTCGGTAACCGTTTGCAACATATACATGATATTTCTTACATCGGTGGGAATGGCCTGCATCACCACATGCTCCTGGGGAGCGGGTAAAGCCTGTACCGGCAGCGCTGCAAAGGTAAGTGCACAGATCATCAGGGGCAGTAATTTTTTCATGGTTAGAATCCTCTTTGTATTATTGTATTAATTAAGTAGTACAATAATACAATAGCACAGAATAATAAAATATAACGAAGAGATATAAAAAATTCATTAATTTATGCTAAACTCAAACACAAGCTCACCTTACAAGGGTATTTTTGTATGTCATCTCTTTTGATTTGCAGTTTGTTTGCTTTAAATTTTCCCGCTTTTCTTTATCTCAAGGGGCAGTTTTTTCCTAACGCCGAAAGCTGGCAACAGGCCATTCGCCTGGATCACCCCCGGAACTGACGTATCATCTGATACAGGGAAACTGGCCTAAAATCATGCCTCATCTGCGTCTTCCCGCCCTAACAACAGCCTGTGGCAGCGTTTTTGCTTTACAATTGATGGCTATTCAGACGCTTCAGGGCCTCTAATGCAAACGTTACGACAAAGCCACCGTAAAGTCAGTTTGTAAAAAACGGTCCAAACGTAACTTCAATGATTGATAACGCTGTATTTGTTGGGTTTGAGACCACATAAAAAGAGCACCCAAAGCGGAGTGTAAGGCACAGGCTTTTAAACGCGCATTGAGATATCGAAATTCAAACGCCTCTGGCCCATAAGCGATTAAAAAGCAGCGAAGTACCGCAATGGCATCCACGGTTTCTTCAGCACCCTGAGCCAAAGTCAAGGGCACGGGTGCGTACAGCAAAAAAACGGCCCAATCATACATAAAATCCCCCACACGAAACATCTCCCAATCAATCACGCCGCAAAGGGCTTCATCCACAAAACAGTGGTCAGGCTTTAAGTCGCCGTGAATCCAGCACAAGACCTTCTCTTTGTGCTCACCCAAAAGAGGAGCTTCATACACAGAAAGTAAAGCGTTAAGCTGCTTGCCATAATCTGACCACATCGCAAGAGTTAGCGGGGTTCCAGGGCGGATTTCTGCAGGCAAAAAACCGTGCAGACTGTGTAAAAAAGTGGACCATTGTTTCGCATCGCTCAGGGGGGGCTTTTCTCTCCACTGGTGCAAATGCACCAGGGTCTGAATCGCCGACTGCAAACGGCCCAGAGTCAAGTGCTGAGACAGAGATTGACCTGCACACCGGGCCTGTACAATCCAGGCCCAACCCTGCTGATACCCCTTAAAAAAAACCGGGGGGATAGGAACGGGAGGATGTGCACCAAAGTGCTCGCGTATAGACTGCTCTATAAACAGAGCCTTGTCATTACGGCTAATTTTAAGCACCAACGCGTGTTCTTGTGCTCGAAATGCCAGAGTCTGACAGTGGAAGCCACCGGCCAGCACCTCAAAATCCGTGAGCGGCACCCGAATCAGATCCTCTAAAAAGGATCGGGTGGCACCGAGGCTGTCAAACACCGGCTAAGAATCCGACTAAGAAATTTCTGGAGAGGTCAGATTTTTGGCGTAGCGCCCCTGAATCACCAGTGCCACCGATTTTTTGGCCTGCTGTAAGGTATTCGCCAGAAGCACCAGGTCGGGATCTTGTAAGAGAATACAGCCCAGGGTGCGAGAGTTAGACTGGTTCTTATCAATATTCCAGGGGATTTCTTGCTTTTGGCGCTTGTCGCGGGAGTGAAACAGAATTTCGCGCCGGGTGGGCATGCCGCCGGCAATTAAAATGCGGTAAGAGCCAAAATCTACGCCGCTGTCATTGCGATCGGGCAGCGCGCGGCCCATGGCGTAGACGCCGTTAGGTGCGGGCGCGTTCGATTGGGGCACAATGGCCTTCTCTTGTAACCACGACTCGGATTGGTCCCAGCTTTGACGGGTATTGTTGCGCGCTTCTACCGCAAAGATCACTTCAGATTGGTCATCGAGGGCCACCAGAAGATTGTGACTGCGATCAAACACCATGGTGGCCGCCTGGGCCGTGACACCAGAATGGTGCCAGACGCGGCCGTGCTTGAGAGAATAACCCTTACCTAAACGCGGACGCATAGACTGCTCGCGCTGTGGCCAGGCGTCTTTCGCTGACTCCAGCTCGCGGGTATCCTGACTGACCTGCTCGATTAAGTCGGTATAAATGGGCGCAGTGTACTCGGGTAACTCAATCCCCTGTTGGCGGCGTTTGACAATGTCTTCGGCCAATTGCTGCCAGCGCTGTACTTTTTGGGCTGGCTTAATCAGGGGACGATTGCGACCGCGCAGCGCCTCACGAGGTGCCGGACTACAGTCCAAGCGCTCATCAGCGTCGGCTTGCAGGCGGGCAAAACGCAGGTTTTCTACACGCACATCGTTGCTGTTCTCAAAGTCCAATAGCGGGGTATGGCAGGTATCGTTCGCCAAAATCGTGGTTTTGGCATCATCACCGGTAATGCGCACGTTAGATAAATTCTTGAGCACCAGGGTGGGCGACTCCTGAGTCGAGCGGTAAACGCCGGGCTCCAAATGAATGGTACGGTGAGATCCCAGCGCCTGTAAGAGTTCTGCCATATTCGACACCCGCAGGTGTTGATAAGGCATCGCCGCAGCGGTGGATGAAAGGGCGCACAGGGTACTGATACCCAATACAGCCCAGCGTTTAAAATTAGGGGTCATAACAACTTCTCCAGGTCACAATTGTATCTATTCTAAAGGGCTACCCTTGTCATTGCCACCGTATGCGTCACTAATCCAGCAAAAATTCTTCTAAAAAGAGTGAAATTGCGCTGTAATAATAGTGTAAATTCATTTGCTTATGAAAGCCGTGCCCCTCATTTTTAGCGAGCATATACCAGACCTCCTGGGCATTGTCGCGCACGGTTTTAACAATTTGCTCGGCCTCAGAAGCTGGCACGCGGGGGTCATTAAGCCCTTGCGCCACCATTAGGGGCCGCTTAATTTTATGGGCATTGGTCTTGGGAGAAATCTCGTGTAAAAATTCCGCCATTTGAGGATCGCGCTCATCGCCATACTCTACCCGGCGCAGATTGCGGCGGTAAGACTTGGTGTTCTTTAAAAAGGTCACAAAGTGGCTAATGCCTACAATTTCAATGCCACAGCGTAAGCGCTCGCTAAAATGAGTCAGGGCCGCTAGCACCATATACCCGCCATACGACCCGCCATAAACACACACCCGTTTTTCATCAAGTTCAGGGTGTTCGGCAATCCAGTCTAAAAGCGCACCAATATCTTTAACGGAGTCCTCGCGCAGATAGCCATTGTCCATTTCAATGTATTTTTTACCATACCCGCTGGAGCCTCTAACGTTGGGCGCGACCACGGCAATGTCTAGCTCATTGAGCCAGTACTGAAACAAGGCAGAATAGGTGGGGCGATACTGGCTCTCGGGGCCGCCGTGAATATGAATAATCACCGGATAAGGGCGATCGGACTTTTGACGGGGTTTAAAGTAAAAGGCAGGAATTTGTCGCTGATCAAAACTGGGGTAACGCACCAGTTCGGGCGTCGGAAAGTCACGGGTGTTCAGCCCCCCCACCTCTGAGTGCGTCCAGCGCACCAGCTCCTTAGACTCCAGATGAAGGCTGTGAACGTCTGCGGGGTGATTGGGGCGGTGCAGGGTAAAAGCGATTTCGGTATCGTCAGGACTAAAGCGAGGGTTGCCCACCACGCCGGTGGGTAAATCCAGATGTTGGTAAACCTGCGTATCGGCGTTCATGAGGTATAAATGACTCATGCCGTCTTCATTGGTCGAAAAAAGATAGTGTTGGCCATGGTGAGAACGGCGAATGCTAGTGACATTCCAGGGGATATCGGGAGTAAGACAGCGCACTTCGTTATCGGCAAAGTCGAGGTATTGCAACTGCATAAACTCACCATCGAAGTCAGCCACAAAATAGAGACCGGAGCCATCGGTATTAAAACTGGCGCTGCCATAAGCCACCTTGCCCCGATCTTCAAAGAGCGGCTGTACTTCTCCCGTGGTGAGATCTAACAAATGGTAATAGGTTTCGGTGGCGGCTAAGTAATCCATTAACAGCAGCTTTTTGCCGTCGGGCGACCAGGCCATGGGGGCCCACATGCCCTGCACTTTACATATCAGCTCAGGGGCCTGGGCGCTATCGACGGTTTTAAGATAAATATCGTGGTCGCGCCCGTTGCGCAGGGTACTGCTAAAGGCCACTTTTTGACCCTCAGGACTCCAGAGCGGCGAACCATTTTTAGACTCGCCATCGGTGAGCCGTTGACGTAGACCGGTGTATAGGTCAGTGTAATAAATCTGGTAATACTCCGCACCACCGGTGTCCATAGAGAACAAAATACCCGAGCGGTCTTCACCGGTGGTAGAAGCCGGACGAAAGCGGGCGCTGTATAAAGGCTCCGGGTAAAAGGTAATCTGCTGACGGGCAGCACCGGGACTGGCGACAGTGTGTAATTGATAGGTGTTACCAAAGCGCGTCGAGATCAGCATGCCTTTGCCGTTGGGGTTCCAACCACAAAAGAAGGCCGAGCGGGCCAGCATATATTGCAAAACCCGCTCGCTCAATTCATCGGGAATTTCGGGAACATGTTCGGTGTGCATTTGCGCGGGTGTGGTTAATGGCATAGGGCGTCCTTTGGGCAATGTTTAATTTAGCTTCATTTTAGCAAATGTTTAACATGGCCTCAGGCGGAACGCTTTTAAATTCTATTTGAGTAGGTCTTTCCAGAAAAACAGGATTTGCCGAAAAAACACCCGCCCGTTCTGAGGTACGCCGAACCATTTATTGATGCGCTGGCGCAGAGCACTTTGAGAAGCAGCATCAATACCCATGACCAAAACAGGCTGATGGCGCACGGCAATGGCGAACTCCAGTTCGGTTTGGTTTAAACAAGCGGCCAGAATCTGCTGGTGTGCAGAAGACAGGCCCACCTGTTTTTTAATGTCTTGTAAGGCTTTGAGGTGAGGAACGTTCAAGGTTATGCGCTGATGATAAGCGTGGAGTACACACGTATACTCAGGTCCTTGCAACACCAACTCACCCGCTAAAGCCAGAGAAGAAGGCATTTATGCGTTGTCCATATTGCGGGTGCAGATGGTAATGTTTCCGTTAACCTTCCAGTGCGCAGTCGGGGCGTCATCGGCGGTACTGGCGGGCACGTCGATTTCGAGGTTATCGAAAGTGTAGCTAATCTCAGCGTTGCGGCCGGTCAATTTATCGTACAGGCCAGCAGCGAGTTCAGGCCAGGTCGTGGTTTGTTTGGTTTCCGTATTTTCTGCCATGGTTTAATTTTTTCCTTTGTTTTTCTGCATTTTTGTCGTCAATGCAAGTGGCTTCCCTCACCTTACATGCCGATATAACTTCTGACCAAGACAGGAGAGCCCTTTGGCGATGAAATTCGCGTTAAAACCTTAGGTCGGTTCTGTAAACGGCCAAAACGTTATTTTTTAATACAAATTTAAAACTTGACTATTGTCAAGTTTATCGTCAATGCTGTAACTTACCCTATACATTGACTCTACATTCCTGAAAGAAGAAACCCTTAAATATGCTATTTTCATTAAAAAAACAAAGTGCGCTCCTTGCTTGTACGGCACTTCTATTAACGACTACATCCCCTGCCATGGCCCACCATGAAGCTATTTTTGGCCCCCAGTCTTCTTCTATTCTGAGCAATGCGAACTACGCTGCATTTCAAATTTTCACCCGACAAACAGGAACAGGCAGTGAGCGCACACAGGAAACCACTCCACTGGTCACCGTGGGTGTGACTCCCGTCAAAGATATTCCCCTCAGCGTATCGGTGATTGCGCCAGCCTCAAGCATTAATGGCCTCGATGGCCAGGGCGGAAATATTTCGGGCATTGAAGATATTTTGTTCTCGGCCCGCTATCGTTATGATTTAGAGTACCTTCAAAACCTCTGGGGTCGTGAAGGCAACTATATTATGGGCATGGCAGGGGTTGAAATTCCCAACGGTGTGATTGACCACCCCAGTTTTCAGGGGCCGATTGACAGTATGGGAGCCATGATGGGCAGCTTAGAGTACGGCCCATTCTCCGCGATCGCCTACACCTTTTATCGTCATAATGCGGCCAATCTTTTAGACAAGTCGGGAGACAATCTTTTTACCGGTGGAGGCATAGCCTACACCCCTGTGGACGATCAGAATATTCTGAGCTTTCAGCTGAGTTTTTCGTATGAAACCTACTTTGCTGATGTGGTCAATGGCGCGATAGATGACCAAACCGGTGGGCGTGGATTGCTTTTGCACCCCACCATTTACTATTCACCCGGTTATAACGTTTCATTTTTTGGTGTACTTTCTTTGCCAGCCTGGCAGAGTTACGCCGACCCGACCGCTCAGGATCGCTTTCGCATCGGTACAGGCGTTATTTACCAATTTTAAGACACGCCGCTTTTTTGGCACAAGCATTGATAAAAGCCCGTGAACTTGGTGAGCACATTTCAGAGTCGAAGCATATTCACGCCATAAGCCCCGTGATACAATAAATCCATGTCATTATATGCAGTTATTCTCGCTGGCGGCGTGGGCGCACGCTTCTGGCCACGGAGTCGTCAACATTGCCCAAAACAGTATTTGGGCGTTTTTAGTGAGCAAAGCCTGATTCAAGAAACCGTAGAGCGCATTGCCTCGCTGGTGCCTGAAGATAAAATCCTGGTGGTCACTCGCGAAGATCAGGTCAACGTCTTGCGAGAGCAATTGCCCAATTTAGCGCCCTGGCAAGTCTTAAAAGAGCCTGTAGGACGTAGCACAGCCCCTTGCTTAGCACTGGCAGCCCACACCCTTTTACACCGTGACCCTGAAGCCACCATGCTCGTTTTGCCATCGGACCATCTCATACAAGACACGCCGCTGTTTTTAGAAACTGTGGAGCGCGCCGTAGCCTCCTGCCTGGAAAAAGACGCCCTGATCACTTTTGGCATTCAGCCCAACCGCCCCGAAACCGGCTATGGCTACATTTTGTACAGTTCTGAAGCCGTCTCTGACGGGGTGCATAAAGTCAAACAATTTGTCGAAAAGCCCGATCTACCCACCGCCCGCCGCTATGTGCAGTCCGAGCGTTATCTTTGGAATTCGGGTATGTTTGTTTGGCAAGCCAAAACCCTGGTGAACGAAATTCGCACCTATTTACCGGCCCTGATGGAGTCCATTGAAGCCTTACCGGCTGACCCTGCCGATCCACATTTTGACGGACAGCTCAAAGCCACCTACTTAACCATGGATCCCCTGTCTATTGATCATGGCCTGATGGAGAAATCCAAGCGGGTGTATGTGATCAAAAGCTATTTTGGCTGGAGTGACGTGGGCTCCTGGGAAAGCGTGTACCATATGAGCGATCGCGACCCCTTTGGCAACGTGCTTCGGGGCGAAGTACACGCCATTGATACGCACAATAGCTATATCTACTCGCCGCACCGTTTTGCCGCCGTTATTGGGGTCGAAAACCTGATTGTGGTAGACACGCCCGATGCCCTGCTCATTAGCAGCATGGAACGCTCTCAGGAGGTGCGCGACATTGTTAAGCATCTCGAAACCCAAAAGAAAGACCGCCTGCTCTAATGTTAGAAATCATGAGCCTGCCTTTTCATGTTAAAACACCGCTGGGCAAAGCCTTCGGCCTGGCACGCTTAGAGGCCCAGGCCCTGGTCATTGAGTACCAATGGTGCGATCGCTTTACCGGCATGTTTCGCTCTCGCATCCGCACGGTGCATATTCCGTATATGGCCCTGCAACAAGCCAACCTACACAGCCGCTGGCACGGTAAAACCTCGCTGGTACTGCAGGCCCAGAGCCTCATGACCTTCCGCTATATCCCGGCTGCGGCCCAGGGCTTTTGCTGGCTACAGATTCAGCGACGCGATCGCGAACAGGCCAGACATTTTATCGACTATCTACAAATTCGGCTCTCTGAACGTCAGCTTGAGTATTTGTATCGCTCAGATGCGCTGAGCACGACCGCAGGTGCATCTGAGGCATCAAGAGAGATACTCCAGCCCTGGACTCAGAAGCTTGCCCAGCTGCTTTCCAAGATTTAAGACGATTTAAAGTCTAAAAGTCTAAGACTTCTTTGATTCCGAAGCCTTTTTCTGTGGTTTCTATACGACAGGCAGTAATTTCAGGATCGTGCTCAAACACGAGTATCCAGTTTTCTGCAGCAGCCTGGGTCAAAATACGTCGTTTCTCTTCAAGAGTCACCAGCGGCTGCAAGTCGTAACCCATAATATAAGGCAGTTTTAAATGACTCGCCATGGGAATAATGTCGGCACAAAACACCAGCGTATTTTCGTCGTCGGATACTTTCACCAATTGCTGGCCAATGGTATGGCCGTCGGAGACCCATGCGGACACATAGGGCATAATCTCTCCTGCTCCTGAGCGCACTTCAAACAGTCCGGCTTCTTTGATGGGCGAAAAGTTATCGGTCATATAAGAAGCACGGTCTTTTTCGGTGGGGTGATACGCCCATTCCAAATTGCGTGACTGAATCCAGTGGCGCGCCTGAGGAAAGCTCGGCACTAAAGTTTCTCCTTCATAACGAGTGGCCCCTCCAGCGTGGTCAAAATGCAGATGGGTCAACACCACATCGGTCACTTGCTCCGGGCTCACATCATGGGCTGCCAATAGCTCATATAATGGCGGTGTGCCCTGCTCAATCCCATAGATTTTTTGGTATTTTTCAGGAAACTTATTGCCAATGCCCGTGTCCACAAGAACAACCCGATCCTTGCCCTTGAGCAAAAGCGTGCGCAGCGCCATGCGGATTCGATTTTCATCATCCGCCGGGTGCTCACGGTTCCATAACTTCTTGGGCACCACCCCGAACATCGCGCCGCCGTCCAGGGCAAAAAATCCGGTATTGAGACTGTGTATTTCATAATCACCGATTTGCATGGGGTGACTGACCTCCGCATCAAATTTATGCTCTTACGTTAACACAAAGAAGGCCTTGAAGTAATCGGAGTCAAGAGAACACTCTGTTATACTGTACATTCAAAATTAACGGGCAAAATCCCCGATAAAAACGCTGATAAGGACACAATAATCGTGAAAAAATTGCTCTTTTGGTGGTGCGCTCTCCTTGTTCTCTGTCTCAGCGCCTGCCCTCAAGACAACGCTGACACCCAACAGAACAGGGGTCAGGAATCAGCGCAGGCCGATCAAAAACCGCTGCGACTGGGATTTGTACCTTCTGAAAGCACCGCTGAAATTCAGCGCCATGCTCAGCCGCTGGTGGATCAGCTGGGCAAAGATTTAGGCCGCGAAGTGGTCGCCGTGATGGCTACCGACTATACCGGTCTGGTAGAGGCCTTTCGCAACGGCAGTTTAGATGCCGCCTTTTTGACCCCTGCCTCCTATGTGATGGCCGCCCAGGAAGCCGGCGTCAAAGTCATTTTACGCACCCAACGGGGCGAAATTCCCTTTTATTATTCGGTGATCTTTGCCCGCAAAGACAGCAATATCAAAACGTTGCAAGATCTCAAAGGCAAAAGCGTAGCCTTTGGAGACAACCTCTCCACCGCCGGGTATATTTTCCCCTTAAAAATGTTTAAAGCGGCCGGCATTAACCCCCAAATCGATTTTGAAAATGTCTTATTTTCAGGGGGCCATGACGCCACGGTATTGGCGGTTTACAACAAGAAAGTAGCCGCCGGGGCCACCTACGCCAACGATAAAGCCGGTGAAGACGCAGCCTGGCAGCACGTATTAAAACCCGAACAAATCAAAGAACTGGAAGTCATTCAGGTTTCTGAACCTATCCCTTCTGATAATATTTGTGTGAGCAAAGAGCTTCCCGAAGCCACCGTTCAAAAAATTCAAAACTTTTTCTTGCAGATGCATACCACCGAAGAAGGAAAAAAGCGCCTTTATGACCTGTATCGCATTGAAAAATTTGTGAGCGCCAGTGACTCCGACTATCAGGGCATTCGCGAGGCCTTTGAATTGTCAGGGATTCACTTAAAAGAAGAAAAAAAGAGCACACCATGAACCCGCCCATCCTCGATATTCGTCATTTACAAAAGAGCTATAGCGATCAGCGCCTCATTTTGCGAGGTATCAATCTCACCATTATGGAAGGCCAGTTTATTGGGTTAATTGGTCTCAGCGGCGCGGGTAAATCCACTTTTTTGCGATGTATCAATCGTTTAATAGACGCCAGTTCTGGCGAAATTTTAGTCCCCGAAGCGATTTTCTTGGATCCCAAATCCGATAAAATCGCAGATATTAACAGCCTAAAGGGTAAGTCCTTGCGGCGCTGGCGCCGCAAAACCGGCATGATTTTTCAACAGTTTAATATTGTTAAGCGTTTATCGGTGATTGATAACGTGTTGTCTGGCAAGTTAGGGTACACAGGAACCTTCAATAGTACCCTGCGGCGTTTTAGTAACGAAGACAAAGAAGCAGCTCTCATTAACCTGGACCGCGTGGGCATGTTGCCTCATGCTTACAAGCGCGCTGACGCCCTCAGTGGCGGCGAACAACAACGGGTGGCCATTGCCCGTACGCTCATGCAAAAACCAAGGCTTATTCTCGCCGATGAGCCCGTAGCGAGCCTTGACCCTAAACTCTCAGAAACTGTGTTAGAAATTCTGCAACGGGTGGCCCGCGAAGACGGTATTAGCACCCTGGTGAGCCTGCATACCCTGGAGCTAACCCGAAAGTATTCTGACCGCATTATTGGATTGGCCGAGGGCGAAGTCGCCTTTGACGACACTCCCGACAAACTGAGTCCAGAAGTCGTAAATGAAATTTATCAACGTTATCAACAGGCAAAATCATGACCCGCAAACCGATTCCCAACACCCCATGGAAACGCACAGGCGAACTGCGAGAAGAAGTTTTAAAACAAGCCCCCAATCCCCCTAAAAAAAGCAAAAACAAATGGTTTTTTTTAGTTTTAGCCCTTGTGACATTGCTCTGGGCTTTTGAAGGTGCTAATTTTAAGTTTCAAGAACTGGTAAAAGAGTCGCCTAAAATTTTAGCCACTGTTCAACGCATGTTACCCCCCGACTTTACGCGTGTACGTACCATTGAGTCTTACTCAGTGCCTGAAGGACTCAGCGTCCAGCAATTGCTGCTGCCCTTGCCTCTGGACGCCGAAAAAGCCAAGCAAAAACGGCGCTGGTGGAACAACACCTTCCCCAACACCGTTGTGGGCGCAACGCTCCAAACGATTCAAATGGCCCTTACCGGCACCGTCCTGGCGCTTTTGATTGCCTTTCCACTGGCTTTCTTAGCGGCTACCAACACTTCACCCCACCCCCTCCTTTATAAAAGCATTCGCTTTTTTATTAATCTTTTACGCACCGTTCCAGATTTAGCTCTGGGCCTTATTTTTGTTTCCGCAGTAGGCCTTGGCCCCTTTGCTGGCACCCTGGCACTGGCAGTACACACCATGACTGTTTTAACCAAACTTCTCTCTGAGTCTATTGAGAACATTGACGGAGGCGTTGTTGAGGCCATCCGCGCCACCGGAGCAAATTACTATCAAACGCTTTCCTTTGCGGTCTTGCCGCAAATGCTTCCGGACTTAATTTCCTTTACCCTATACCGTTTTGAAACCAATATTCGTGCTGCTTCTGTGCTCGGACTCATTGGCGCTGGCGGCATTGGACATTTACTCAACACCTCTTTTCGTACTTTTCAATATCAAGAAGCCTCTACGATTGTCCTTATCTTGATCATCCTGGTCATGTTGGTGGACTGGTGTAGCGCACGATTACGCAGTTGGGTTATTTAAGGTGTGCTATAATTTTTTGAACTCTAAATCACCTGTCCACATGTGGGTTAAGCAACGTACAAGTGAAAATAAAATTTTGAATACAAAAGGAGCTCCTACTATGCACAGAGGGGTTAAGCCTCACGAAAAAGGCTTGAAAGAATGGATGCTCGGCCTTGGCCTCATTCTCTTTCCATTAATTAAATCACAAGCGGCAACCGATGCAGCAGCACCCGCAGCCGGCGGTGGCTCTGGCCTCCTGATCGCTGGAGTTGTTGTCGTACTCGTACTTGTTCTTGCAGCCACCTTCATAATACTCAAAGGAAAAGGAAGCAAACCAGCGCCCGCTCGAAAAAAAGCGGGTGGAAAAGCGGCACCTTCCCCACTTAGAAAAGCGCCCTCTCCTATTAACACAAAGAAGGCCTTTACTCCTCCGCCTGCCGCCTTTACTCCTCCACCAGCGGCAAACGTGCCCGGAGGTGCTAGAACAGCCCCCAGCAGCCCTTCTCCTGCAGCCCATGCGCCTGCGGCTTCCTTCACCCCGCCTGCGGCAGACTCCTCGTTTGACTCTCAGGCCCTGAATAGCGCGCTGGACTCTTTATTGGATGAACCTCAAGCTCAGGCAGCCCCTGCCTCTGCTCCCGCTCCCGCCCCTGCAGCTCCTGACGCCGGCATGTTTGATGCCAACCAGCTTGACAACGCTCTTGGAGACTTGTTTGGCGATGCACCTGCGCCGGCACCTGCTCCAGCCCCCGCCAAAGCTTCTGCACCAGCGGGTAGCGACAGTATGTTTGATGCAGATCAGCTCGACAGCGCCTTAGATGACCTCTTCGGCGACGCCCCCGCAGCCGCTCCGGCACCCGCTCCAGCAGCGCCTGCTTCTGCACCAGCAGGTAGTGACAATATGTTTGACGCCAATCAGCTCGACAGTGCTTTGGATGATCTTTTTGGAGATGCACCAGCAGCAGCTCCGGCCCCAGCTCCGGCAGCAGCAGCTCCGGCACCAGCGCCAGCTCCAGCACCAGCAGTGGAAGAAGCACCCGGTGGCGGTTTATTTGACGCCGGCCAACTCGATTCCGAACTCGATAATTTATTTGGTGAAGATCCTTCGGGTGACATCGGTGGAAGCAGTTCGGCATCCCCCGCCAGCAGTGGCGACGGAAACTTTGACGCCAACAAACTTGACAACGCGCTAGATGACCTCTTCGGCGATGCCCCCGCAGCCGCCCCGGCGCCAGCTCAATCCTCTCCGGCACCAGCGCCCGCACCGGCCCCGACACCCTCTACATCAGCTTCTAGCGACAATATGTTTGACGCAGACAAGCTCGACAACGCACTGGACGATCTCTTTGGAGACTCGCCAGCTGCGGCCCCTTCAGCAAACCCGCTGGGCGATATTGAAAACATGAGCTTTGAAGATCTGGGCGGAACGCCAGAGCCTGCACCGGCTGCTTTCTCTACGGACAGCATCGGTAGTGACTTCCTTTCGAGCTTTAACCTGAATGACTCGAAGTCTTCTATGCCTGAAAGCAGCCAAAATAATGCCCCCAAAGCCAATAAAGATGGCTTAGCCCCCATGGGCAAAATGCTTGTGGATCAAAGCACCCTCGAAGACATTATTCGTCGCGCTGAAAAATTAGGCTCCAAAGGATTAACCACCACCCAGGTTATTCTTGCCGCTCAGGGACAATCTTTTGATGAGCTCCTCAAAGAAGTCACCGACGTGCCGGGCGTTATGGGAACCCTGATCGTTGGTAATGACGGTCTCGTGATTGCCACGACCATGCCTGATGATATAGACAAGGAAATTGTCGGAGCTTTAACGTCCTCGATTTATCTCAATCTGGATGTACAAGTGAAACAAATGCAGCGCGGCGGTATGCGTCGTCTGGTCATTGAAACAGATATGGGCTACACCGTGCTGTCTACCCTCGAAATGGGTACCCTGGTGGTCTTCGGTGAAAACAGTGCTGAATTTAGCCTAAACAAACTATTGGCAGCAGTAATTGCAATGAGTGGGAGACAGTAAAAATGGCTGATTACAATAATATTATGGCAACCGTCAATGAGATGGGCGGTGTTTCTGGCTCCGCGATTGCAGATGCCCAGGGGGCAATCGTAGCCTCCACGATTGAATCTGCACCCGCAGAACTCGGAAATACGGCATCTCAGGTCTACAGCAGCATTGGCGTTCAGATAAAACGCATGCAGCGCGGGACTATTCGTCGCTTAGTCCTTGAAACCGAAGAAGGTATTACCTTATTATCAGGATTAGCACAAGGCGAGTTGCTCATCATTTTTGCAAAGGTAAAAGATGGTTTTAATCTATCTCAGCTCATCGAAATAACCTCACGTTATTAAATCACAAAGAAGGTAGTCACCCCCAAGCATGGCTTTAGTCAGAAAAAGACTCGGTGAAATTCTGCTGGAAGCGGGTATGATCACTGAAGATCAACTTGAAAAAGCGTTAATCGAGCAGAAATCATCTAAAAAATCTCTGGGGCAAATTCTGATTGATTCAGAATTTGTGACAGAGCAAAGTATAAAAGCAGCGCTTGAACTGCAGTTTGGCATTTCTTATGTCAACATCAAAAGCGTTACTTTCACCCCCGAACTGGTGGAGCTGGTGCCCGAAAACCTGATCCGTCAAAGGCAGTTAATTCCGATTAACTTTGTGGGTAATAACCTGACTATTGCCATGGTAAATCCTCAAGATTTACCGGCCATCGATGATGTTCGTATGGCCGTGAGTAAAAAAATTGGTAAAAGCGTCAACGTGCGTGCCGTGGTGATCACCGAAGACGATTTTTACTCTTTTTTAAACGAACAGTTTGAAAGCGCCAAAGAGAGTGCCCCCAAAGGTCCTGTAGGTATTTCCACCGACGTAGAACATGACACCAGCGACATTTTGAACGAAATGGAGCTGGAAGAAGTCGACGACGACGATATGGAGTACGATGATGGAGATGTTGAAGCCGCTCCCATCATACGACTGGCCAACGCCATTCTCGCCAACGCCATCAAAAAAGGCGTCAGCGACATTCACATTGAACCTCAAGAGCACGTCGTTCGGCTGCGTTACCGGATTGATGGTGTCCTCCATGAGACCGATAGCTACCCTAAAAAAATTGCCAGCGCCCTGGCCTCCCGTTTTAAAATTATTACCAACCTGAACATCGCCGAAAAGCGACTGCCCCAGGATGGCCGTTTGCGCCGTCGTTTTAACGGCCGTAACATTGACTTTCGGGTATCTACCCTGCCCTCAAAATTCGGCGAAAAAATTGTTATGCGGATTCTGGATAACTCCAACACGCAATTGGGCCTGGAACTGCTCTTTCAATACCCCGAGTTATTAAACAAGGTGCGTGAGCTCGTCCAGCGACCCTACGGGATTATCTTTGTGTGTGGTCCCACAGGAAGCGGAAAGACCACGTCGCTTTACTCTATTTTGGCAGAACGAAACACCCCTGACGTCAATATTTCCACCGCAGAAGATCCCATTGAGTACGATCTCGCCGGCATTACCCAAACGCAGGCTCAGCCTGAGATTGGGCTCACCTTTGCCCGAATTCTGAAAGCCTTCTTGCGTCAGGATCCCGATATCATGCTGATTGGTGAAACCCGAGACAAAGAACTCGCACACATCGCGATTGAGTCCGCACTTACCGGTCACCTGGTGTTTACGTCCTTACACACCAACGATGCGCCTGGTGCCATTACCCGCCTCCAGGAAATGGGTCTGGACGGCTTCTTAATCGCTTCGTCTACGGTTATGGTACTGGCTCAGCGACTGGTCAGAAGAATTTGCGCTAATTGTCGCATTCTCTATGAGCCTGAACCCAGCGTTGTTAAGTTTGTTCGTTACCCCTTTAAAGACGACGACGGTAAGATTCGCGTACACAAGCACAACCCCGACGGCTGCGAAAAATGCAGCAGTGGTTACAAAGGCCGCCTTGGCGTTTATGAGTTGATGGTCATGAATGACGATCTGCGAGAAATCATCAATAAAGAGAGCAATAAAGACGAAATTCGAATTGCCGCCCGCCGCAACGGAATGGTGCCTCTAATGCAGTTCTCACAAATGCTGGTGCGCGATGGTTTCACTGACTTTGACGAAATGATTCGCGTTACGGTCACCGATGAGGGAATGGACGATCCGGTGCCCATCCAGCACTTCTTTACCCTGGATGGCGAAGGGATCGACCTCTGGGTGCATAACGGCAAGAAAGCCACCCCTCAAGAAGTCGAAAATATGATTGTGGAGTTTAATCCCCGCAAAAAGAAAAAAAATCACGACGATGAGCCCAGCATGGCTGGTGGCCCATCCGGAGGCGGCAATAACGGTGCTCATGCCGCCCAGCCCGCTGAGAAAAAACAGCCCACGCCTGAAGATCTTTCCCCTGAAGTGGCTGCTGCAAGGCTTTTGGCAGAAATGCAAAAGCCCAAAGCCGCCTTACCGGCTGCCGGTGAGGGCACGAGCACTAAAAATGATCGCAAGTGTCCGTCTTGCTACGCCTCGGTAGATTCTGACATCGACACTTGTCCTTATTGTCTTGCAGACTTATAATCAGAACAGAGGTGCCTAACATGTCACAAGAAATTTATATGGAAGAGCTGCTACAGCTCGTTTTTGACAAAGATGCCAGCGATTTACATATTGCAGCCGGTGTTCCACCCATGATTCGGGTGGGCGGTCAGTTAATGCCAACCGACTATGAGCCCCTCACTGCAGACGAAACACAGAAACTTATTTTTAGCATTTTAACCAACGAACAGCGTAAAACCCTGGAGCAAACCTGGGAGCTAGACTGTTCTTATGGTGTCATTGGCCTGGGCCGTTTTCGAGTGAACGTCTACAAAGACAAAGGCGCCTATGCAGCAGCCCTGCGAACCATTGCCTCAAAAATCCCTCGCTTTGACGAGTTGGGCCTCCCTCCTATTGTTAAAGAACTGATTAAAAAGCCCCGGGGCCTCATTCTGGTCACCGGCCCCACCGGTTCAGGCAAGTCCACCACTCTGGCCTCCATGATCGATTTGATTAACACCAATCAAGCGGAACATATTCTCACCATTGAAGATCCCATTGAATATTTACATACCTCTAAAAAAAGTCTGGTCAACCAACGGGAGCTCGGCGAAGATACCCGGTCTTTTGCCAACGCTTTAAAAGCCTCACTCCGTGAAGATCCAGACATTATTTTAGTCGGAGAGATGCGCGATCTGGACACCATTCAGCTGGCGCTTACGGCGGCAGAAACCGGTCACCTGGTGTTCGGAACCCTTCACACCAGCTCGGCCAGTCAGACCGTTGACCGGATTGTAGACGTGTTTCCGCCCCACCAACAAATGCAGACCCGTGTACAGCTGTCTAACTCACTGGTGGGCGTTATGTCACAAACCCTTCTTCCCCGCACGGGCGGTGCCGGAGATCCGCTGGCAAAAGGCAGAGGCAGAGTCATGGCCATGGAGGTCATGATGGTTACCCCCGCGATTTCAAACCTGATTCGCGAAGGAAAAACCGCCCAGATGTACTCAGCGATTCAAACCGGTGCCAAATACGGAATGCAAACCCTCGAAATGGCACTTAAAGAGTTATGCTTGAGTCGTCAAATTCGCTTTGAGGACGCCATCGGTAAAACCAGTCGTCCCGAAGATTTCCAACGCCTGATGAGCGAAACAGGTGCTGGCGCAACTGCCGCCTTAAAAAGCGGAGGGGGCTACGCAGGGCGTTAACCAACGCCTGTGTAGACCCAAAGAAAGGATATCTTAGTCATGACCCAATTTGCATGTAAAGTACGCGACGCCAAAGGGCAACAAGTTAGCAAGAGTATTGAGGCCGACAATCTAGCTCAGGCCCGTGCAAAGCTCAGAGAACAGGGACTGTTCCCAATTTCTATTGAGGAAAAACAGGGCAGTGACGATATTCTTAAACCCCTCAACGACTTTCTACTGCGCTTTCAAAAAGTAAAGCTCAAAGAGATGGTTATTTTCACCCGACAGTTTGCCACCATGATCAACTCCGGTGTCGCACTCTTGCGCGCGCTCAATATCATGGTTGATCAGGCTTCTTCTGATGTCTTTAAGCGCGTTCTCGGTGACGTTCGAAACGGTGTTGAAGAAGGGCGTTCGCTCTCTGAGTCGATGGCAGATCACCCCAAGGTTTTTTCCAAGCTCTACGTGAGCATGGTATCTGCCGGGGAGATCGGTGGTGTGTTAGACGAAGTTCTCGACCGTCTGGCTTTCTTCTTAGAAAACAACGCCCGCTTAATCGGACAGTTAAAATCAGCCATGACCTACCCTGTTGTGGTCGGTGCCATTGCCTCCATCATCTTCGTCTTCTTGCTGTATTTCGTTATTCCCATTTTTAAAGAGATGTTTGACTCAATGGGCGTTGACTTACCCGCGTTTACCCTGATGCTCATTACGATGAGTAACGTGGTCAAAGATACCTGGTATCTCGTAATCGGCGGCGTCGGTGGCTCTATTTACGGCCTGATTGCGTTTATCAAAACGCCTTTTGGTCGTTCATGGTTTGACAACGTCATGCTAAAAGCCCCTATTTTCGGCAACATCATTCGTAAAGTCGCCGTTGCCCGTTTCACCCGCACCCTCGGTACCCTCCTGCGAAGCGGTGTTCCCCTGATGACCGCTTTAGAAATCACCGAAGATACCGCCGGTAACGTACATATTGCCCGCGGTATTGCCCAGGTACGCGAGGCAGTCAGTGAAGGAGAAGGCATGACCAAACCGCTGGAACAAACCAATTTATTCCCCCCCATGGTGACCCAAATGATCTCCATTGGTGAAGAGTCCGGTAACATTGACGCGATGCTTTCTAAGGTTGCTGACTTTTACGATGAAGAAGTCGAGCAAGCGGTTAAGGCATTGACCTCACTTTTAGAACCGATTATGATGGTAGGTATCGGCGGGATGGTCGGAAGTATCATTATTGGTATGTACCTTCCCATGTTCAGCGTTATTAGCGCAATCCAATAAGCGAGGTCTTTGTGTCTAGTCAAACTCTGGTGGGAAAGCGTAATAAAGAGGCAATCATCGCGGATTATCTTCCGCTGGTGAAACGCATCGCGCAGCGCTATGTGCACTCTGCGGTGCAAAACCACTACGAAGATCTCATACAGGTGGGGTGTATTGGTCTTTTGCGCGCCATTGAGCAGTTTGATAGTAGCCAAAATGCCAGCTTCAAAACCTACGCCTCTCACAAAATCAGCAGTGAAATCCGTCACTATTTGAGAGATCACGTGGCGACGGTGAAACTCCCCCGTGACTTACAAGAACTCTTGCCGCGCGTGCGGCAAGCAGAACAAAAACTATCACAAACCCTTGACCGCGCCCCTGAACACGATGAGGTGGCTGAACTCCTTCAGATCACCAGCGACAAATTAGAAGAAGTCTATTCTATGGCTTCCAATTACTCACCGATCTCTCTCAATCAGAAAGCCCATCAATCCACCGAAAACAACGTCACTTTAATGGAAAACATTGCTGACGATAGTATCCAAAGCTTTCAATTGGCCCACGAGGATCGCCTCTTACTGCAGGGTGCGCTAAGCAGCATTAAAGTCCAATCCCGACAGCTGATTGAGTTCGCTTTTTACGAGGACTTAACCCAAACCGAAATCGCTAAACAACTGGGCATATCTCAAATGCAGGTTTCTCGCCGCATGAAAAAAGCGGTGGGCGAATTGTGGGAAACGCTGAATACGCGTGTGACACCCTGGTAGTTTTACGCCAACCCTTGGCTTATGTCAAAATAGTAGCACGTCAATAAATCAAGCACCGAAGGAGCAACAACATGGGACAAGGTTCTGAACTTATTTCTTATGTCAAATCTTTGCAGAACACTGACGAATATCAGAAATTGCGTTGGGAGGGGAGTTTTGAGGCTTATTTAGACAAAGTCTACGAAAACCCTAAAATCGCCCGTTCCGCTTTTCAGCGGGTCTACGATATGGTGATGTCCTTCGGTCAAGAAGAGTACACGGAATACAAAAAGCGCATTATTCGCTATAAATTTTTTAATGACCCCTTTGGCAACGGTGATGACGCTATTTTTGGCCTGGACATTCACATGATGAAACTGGTGCAGGTACTCAAAGCCGCTGCCCGACGCTATGGTACCGAAAAACGGGTCATTTTACTGCATGGCCCCGTCGGCTCTTCTAAATCCACCGTGGCGCGTCTGCTTAAAAAGAGTTTAGAGAATTACTCTCGCACTCCCGAAGGCGCCCTATACACTTACTCCTGGATTTTAGAAGACGGCGAAGTGCTCGCTAGCCCTATGCACGAAGAGCCCCTCAAGCTCTTGCCTGAAGACCTGCGTGTACGGGTGATGGAGAAGATCAACGCAAACCTTTCCCCTGAAGATCGCCTGATTATTAAAGGGGATCTTAACCCCCTTTGCCGGTATTACTACAACCACTTCTTAGAAAAGTATCAGGGTGACTGGGCCACCATGATCGAGAAGCATATTCGCGTGCATCGCCTGCTCATTTCTGAACGGGATCGCAAGGGGATTGGAACCTTTCAGCCCAAAGACGAAAAGAACCAGGACTCCACCGAACTCACCGGCGATATCAACTACCGCAAAATTGCCGAGTACGGATCCGACTCCGATCCGCGCGCCTTTAACTTCGATGGTGAATTCAACGTGGCCAATCGCGGTATTATTGAGTTCATTGAGGTGCTTAAACTCGACGTGGCATTTTTGTACGATCTATTGACGGCATCTCAGGAGCACCGCGTCAAACCCAAAAAGTTTGCCCAAACCGATATTGATGAGGTGATTCTGGGGCACACCAACGAGCCTGAATTCCGCAAGCTACAAAGCAACGAGTTTATGGAGGCTCTGCGCGATCGGACCATCAAAATTGACATTCCGTACATTACCAAGCTGGATCAAGAAATTAAAGTGTACGAAAAAGACTTTAATTCCACAAAAATTAAGGAAATGCACATTGCCCCTCACACCATTGAAGTCGCTTCAATGTGGGCCGTTTTGACCCGTTTAGAGCAACCTAAAAAACACAATCTGAGCTTACTTCAAAAAATGAAGTTGTACAATGGTCAAATGGTGTCTGGGTTTACCGAAGATAACGTCAAGGAATTGCGTAAAGAGACGGTTCGTGAAGGTCTAAGCGGCATTTCTCCCCGTTATATTCAGGACAAACTCTCTAACGCGCTGGTGAAATACACGGACGAAAATTACATCAATCCCTTTATGGTCATTAATGAATTAGAGGCGGGTCTTAAAAATCACTCCCTGATTAATAACGAAGAAGAACGCAAGCATTACAAAGAAATGCTGGGTGTCGTCAAAGAAGAATACGAAAACATCGTCAAAGGCGAAGTGCAGCGTGCCATTTCAGCCGACGAAGATGCCATTCGTAATCTGGGGGGCAATTACATCGAAAACATCAAAGCCTATACCCAAAAAGAAAAAGTCAAAAACAAGTACACGGGGAATTATGAACAACCCGATGAAAAGTTAATGCGGGCCATCGAAGAAAAAATTGATATTCCCGACAACCGCAAAGACGATTTCCGCCGAGAAATTATGAATTATATTGGGGCACTGGCCATTGAAGGCCGCACCTTTGAATATGACACCAACGCCCGCCTACAAAAAGCGCTGGAGCTGAAGCTCTTTGAAGACCGCAAGGACTCCATTAAGCTCACCAGCCTGCTCAGCAATGTCATGGATGAAAAAGATCAACAGCAAATTGATGTGGTCAAAGAACGTCTCATCAAAAACCACGGCTATAACGAAGCCTCTGCCACCGATGTGCTCAACTTTGTGGCCAGCATCTTCGCCCGTGGTGACGCCCGGGACAGCTAATGGCTAAAACACGCATCGACCAGGATATGGCGCGCTTTAAACGCATTGTGCGAGGAAAGGTGCGCGATAACCTGAAAAAGTACGTGTCCCAGGGCGAAATGATGGGCAAGCAGGGAAAAGACGTGGTGTCTATTCCTATTCCCCAAATCGATATTCCCCGCTTTAAGCTCGACGGCAACAAAGGCGGGGGCGTAGGCTCTGGCGAAGGCAACGAAGGCGATGCCGTCGGCGAACCCCAACAAGGTCAGGGGCAGGGCGGCGGCGAAGCGGGCGACCAGCCCGGAGATCACCCCATGGAAGTGGAAATCAGTTTTGACGAATTCGTCGAAATCATGGCGGAAGAATTGGAGCTGCCCCGTATTGAGCCCAAAGGTGCTGAGCAAATTGAGAGCGTAAAGGGCCGTTATAGCAGTATCAACCAGATCGGTCCCAATTCGCTTAGACATTTTAAGCGCACCTATAAAGAAGCCCTCAAGCGCCAGATCTCTTCGGGAGAATACAATCCCGAAAACCCGATTATTATTCCCATTCGCAAAGATCTGCGCTTTCGTTATCGCCAGGAAACCCCGGAACCCATGACCAACGCCGTCATTATTTTAATGATGGATGTCTCGGGCTCCATGGAGGAAGAACAAAAAGAGATTGTGCGCATGACTTCTTTTTGGATTGATACGTGGCTGCGCAGTCATTATAAAGGGCTGGTCACCCGCTATATTATTCACGATACCGTAGCCAAAGAAGTAGACAAAGACACCTTCTTTCGCGTGCGTGAAAGCGGGGGCACGGTGATTTCGTCAGCCTACAAACTCTGTGCTGAGATGATTCGTCAGGACTACCCTGTGGATCAATGGAATATTTACCCTTTCCACTTCTCCGATGGAGACAATTGGTCAGAGCGGGATAATGAAGAATGCATCCGTCTGGTCAAAGAAGAGCTATTGCCGGCTTCCAACCTATTTTCTTATGGGCAAGTGGAAAGCCGCTACGGCAGCGGAAAGTTCTTAAAAGAGCTGGAAAAGAACTTTCCTGAAGAAGAAAAGATCACGCTGGCAAAAATTGAGAATAAAGAAGCCATTTTAAAAGGTATCAAAACCTTCCTCGGCAAAGGAAAGTAAGCATGAGTTTATCCCCTGAATTAGAAAGCACTCGCCAGGAGATCGCTGCCCACGCCCGAGATTACGGCCTGGATTTTTTTGAGGTCATCTTTGAGATGGTGGATTTTGAGACCATGAATCAAATTGCCGCCTATGACGGTTTCCCCGTGCGCTACCCCCACTGGCGCTTTGGCATGGAATACAATCGCATGAGCAAGGCCTACGCCTATGGCCTGCAAAAGATTTATGAGCTGGTGATTAACACCGATCCCTGTTACGCCTATTTAATGAACTGCAACCGCTTTGTGGATCAAAAAACAATTATGGCTCACGTCTACGGCCACTCCGACTTCTTTAAAAACAACGCCAGCTTTGCTCACACCGATCGTAAAATGGTCGATGTCATGGCCAATCATGGCAGTCAAATTCGCCGCTATATGGAGCGCTACGGCGAGGAGAAAGTAGAAGACTTTTTAGATACCTGCTTATCTCTTGAGAACCTCATCGACTTTCATAACCCCCATATCCTGCGTTACGAAACCAAAGAGAGACCCGTGGCGGGCTACGATGATCCCCAGGACGAAATGCCCAATTTTCGTCTAAAGTCCAAGCCCCACATGGACAAGTTCATTAATCCCACCGACTATCTTAAAGACCAGGAGCAGCTGTACAAAGACGAGCAAAAAGCCTATAAAGAGCAGTTTCCATCGGAGCCCTTTCGCGATGTATTGCTCTTTTTAATCCAACACGCTCCCTTGGAGAACTGGCAAAACGAAATCCTTTCTATTGTGCGCGATGAAGCCCTGTACTTTGCGCCTCAGCGGGCCACCAAGATCATGAACGAGGGCTGGGCCTCTTATTGGCACTCGACAATCATGACGCAGAAAGCCGCTAAAGCAAGTGAAATCCTGGACTTTGCTGATCTTCACTCCGGTACAGTCGCCATGTCAGGTAAACAGCTAAACCCTTATAAGATGGGGCTGGAGATTTTTAGGAATATCGAAGAGCGCTGGAACACCGGGCGCTTTGGTAAAGAGTATGACGAAATCGCCACTTACGAGGAGAAAAAAACCTGGAACAAAGATTTAGGTCTGGGCCGACAAAAAATCTTTGAAGTACGCAGTGTTTACAACGACGTCATGTTTTTAGACGAGTTTTTGACCATGGAGCTGTGTGAAGAAATGAAGCTCTTTACCTTTGCTTATAACGGCAATACCGAGCAATACGAGATTGCTTCACGGCAGTTTCAAGAAATTAAAAGCAAAATGCTCACCAGCCTCACCAACTTTGGCGAGCCCGATATTCGAGTGATTGATGGTAACTTTGCCAACCGGGGAGAGTTGCTCCTGCTGCACACCCACGAAGGCGTTGATCTTAAACAAGACTTTGCCCAGGATACCCTGCGCAATCTTTACCGCGTATGGAAGCGCCCGGTGAACCTCGAAACCCTGGTGGACGATCGCAAAGTGCGCATGAGCTTTGACGGCGCTGACCACAGTTCTAAAGTGCTTTAAACAGGCTGGCCACGCTAAACAAAGAAGAACAATGTGTTACTATTCCTTTAATCTATTGTTACCTAAAGGAATCATCGCCATGGCAGAGCAAGAGTATAGCGATAAAATAGGAGTGGCTGAAATTTGGGGCCGCTACGACGAAGCCCTGAAGTGCATTGGCAAGCAAGATGCCCAGGGTCGCACCATTACCATCGGTTATTTTGTCTGGTCCAGCCTGCAAATGACCCCCATGATTTTACGCCTGCTCCTGCTCTGCTGGATTCTTTCGCTGGTGGTCATTCAGCGCCCTTTCTCTTTTGTTAATCCCTTTGGACTGCTTGGCTTTTTACACGATCTCACCTTTTTTTCGTGGGGGACCTGGATTATTGGGCTGTTCATTTATCTGGTGTATTTTGCCCTGAGTTTGTTACAGTCCAGTATTTATAAAGGGTTACCGGGCGCCGAGATCCATTTTGAGCGTCACAAAAAAATTGTGCGCACCCTTAAGCCCGGTGAGCACGCCTTAATTTTTGACTTTCGTGTCAAACCCTTTGCGGTGGTCACCACCAAGCCCATTGCCATTGAAATGCCCGAAGTGGAGGGCAATACCCGCGATAATATTTCGTTGACCTTTCGCGGCGCCCTGATTATTCAGGTGAACGACACCTACAAACTATTGGTGGAAGGCGGCCTGGAGAAGTTCGTGGAGCAGCTTAAACGCTCCTACGAAAGTATCATGAAAGATCTGATGATCTCTGTAGAGGCCAAAGATTTTAACCGCTTCTTGATCGAGGAAGTGGTCAGCCCCTACGCCCGCAAAGAAGACATGAGCAAAAAACTAGAGCAATTGGGCAATACCGATCTGACCCTGGAGTTTTTAAGCGAGCTCACCGAAATCGACGAAGTGGATGTCTCTACCTTTAACTTAGAAGAGTCCATGTCACCGGCCCGCCGCCGTGTACTTATGGGACTGAGCCAATTATCCAGCAACTACGGGATCGAAGTTCTGGACCATATTCCCCTGGGCAACACCACCAGCGCCGACTATTTAAAATCATTGGCGCTGCCTTTAGCCAACTCCATTACCCGCTTAGAGCAATCGACAGACACCCTTAAAGAAATCACCGAAGAAGAAATAGCCGAAGAAATTTCGGCCAATGTCGCCCATAAAGAAATTGGCGTTTTAGAAATTCAAAAGATCATTAAAGAAATTGAGTCGATAACCGCTACCCTGCGGGACCCTAAAAACGAACGGGCAGTGGTCGAAGCCAAAACCATTGGCATGCAAAACACCCAACAAACAATTTTAGCCCCTCAGCTTTCGGCTATTGAGTCTTTAATCGCCCAGGTCCAGGCAAAAGTCATCGACACCGCCGGCTTAGAACGCTATATGGCAGAACTTGAGGGTCTCTTAGACTGGGTCGAAGCCCAGAAGCACACGCTCACCCCCCACCTGCAACAGGTGGTGGTCTCTACCATGGATCCCAAAGCCATGCTCCCGCAAATTGATATTCTTGAAAACATGCTCGAAACCACGGGCACAAACAAAGCCTTAAACGCCCTGCGTCAACAGGCCGATCGCAATTACAATTATGGCGAAATTGAAGCGGAAATTCAGGCCTTGGAATCGCGAGCGGCCCGCTTTGATGTAGAAGCCTCGCTGAAAAGTATTCAACAGGCTTTGCAACGCATTTCTTCGGACTCAGGGATTTCGACGGAAGATTACTCCCCTGAAAGCGTGAGTCATAAAATCGACGAAATTGCTCGCAAAGCCGATCTTGAAGGAGTTGCCGAAGCATGAAGCAAATTAAAAACAGTCTCAAAGGTTTAGGTCAAGAGATGCTCAACAACGCCGAAGAAGGCGCCCGGCTCACGTTAGAACAACAGGTACGCAAGCGGGAACAGGCGCTCAATGGGGCGGTACAAGCCCGCATGGATCGGGTGGTCAAGCGCGCGGCCGTTCAAGAATCCCTTGATAAATTTGCGGGCATTGACGAAGAAGAAATTTTGACCTTTGTTCCCGACAAGCGGGACTTTTCGGGCATTGGCCCCGTATTATTAGGTTTTATGGTGCTGGTCATGTTTCCCGGTTGGCTCAAAGGTCTGGCCCTGCTCTTTTTTCTGGCGGGTCTGTTTTTGTTCTGGCTGCGCTATGTCAATGCAGCCAAAGTGGACGTACCTGACGGTTATAAAGGCGTCGTCTGCCGCTTCGGTTCGCCCTTGAGCAAAGGAGAAGCCACCGCCCAGACCGGACGAAACTGGTATTTTAATTACTCGCGCTATATTCCTTACCTGGTATCTTCACGGGATCAGGTGGTCAACTTAACCAACGCGAATTTTACCTGGGATTTTGGCAGCATCGCTCTCAGCAATCAGATCGTCTTTCGCGTCGAAAATCCTGCCCGCTTTATTTCACGCACCACCCCGGCAGGGATTATGAAAATGCTCAATATCTACGCCTCGTATATTACCCTACGCATGATTACCTCCATGCAAGATGCGCGGGTCAAGTTTGTGGGCCGAGATCGTATCGATAATGTGGTCAACGCTTTAAATCAATACCTGGCTGAGCCCTACGGCATTCGCGTGATGCGGGCCAATATGCCCTCAGCAGAAAATGATATTATTAACGATCTTGAAATCATTCGTACTCGGCTTAAAACCATTGAAGCCCTCAGTGAAGACAAAATGGTGAAGCTGGAATCGGCCATTAAAGAAGTGGAATCGGCCATGCGCAAAGCCCGTAAAGAAACCCGCAGTCGAGCCTTAGAGCTGCAGCACGCAAAAATATCAATGGAAACCCGCATTGCTGAAGAGGTCAACACCACGCGACAAGGCATGCTGATTAACGCACGACGTCATCTAGAGGAACAAATCTCTTTGCTGAAGCGAGAGATCGCGTCGGTACGCGCAAAGCTCGAAAAAGCAAAAACCATTCAGCAGTCTTTTGGTGGCTTACAGGCACAACTGGATCTGCGTCAGGCCCGTATCAAACGCGAACTGTTTCAGCAAATGATTCCCGAACGGGTCTCGGTGATGGGCATCGAAGGGATGGGTGCAGGAATTGGCCTGAGCCTGGGTCAACAGCTCTTCGACGCGATGCAGACAAGCACTGCTCAAAAGCCCTCTCAGGCTGTAACCTCTTCGGATGGGCCACTTTTTAAGTCGTCATAAACCCGCCCTGAGCGATACGCTGACACCGCCCAGAAAATACATAAAAGCAGCCCGACACTCAAGACCAGGGTGTCTTGCAGGGCATTGCTGAGCTGTAGCGCTTTGGTCACCAACAGGGTCAGCAGTGCTGCAGCCACGTCGCCAAAGCGCACCAGCGGCCCGTCAATCAGGGGTTTAAAGCGAAAGCGCACTTCTTCATCGGCAGCCGTATAGAGCAGCTCTTTAGAGGTTTTATTAAGGGAATAGTTGAGCGTGCCGGTCCCCACCAAAAAGGCACCGACCATCGATAACTCCAGGGGAAACAGTAGCGCAAACACCGTCACCATAAAACACAAGGGTAAAATCAAGACGACCCAACGCAGTCCCACCCAGCGAAACAGCGGGCGAGCCACCACCAATAATAAAAAGACGCCAATTAAATTGATCCATTTGTTCATATCCGAAAAAAAGCGGCGGGTGTTCTGCTCTAACGATTGACTATACTCTAAATACTGGCTATAGGCCTGGGTTTGTAGCGGAGCGTCCAGGGTCTGCGTATCTATCCATTGCTTAAGCACACCTTCCCGTTCATTTTCGTTCCACTGTTTGAGAGTATAAATTTGTTCAAAAGCGGCCAGATGCGTTCCTGCGCTGGCCTTACAGTCCTGAGAGCGATTGCAAAGACTCTGATTTAAGAGGCTAAAGCTTTTTAAATACTGTGTTTCAGACAGTTGGCGATCGATTATTTTTTGGGTCTTAAACTCCACCACCGTGTTCATAAAGGCGACCACAAACACAATCACCGCCAGCCCGCGAATAAAAGGTCGCTGCCAAATGGCCCCCAAATCATCCAGCACACTTTTACGCTCAGAGGACGGCTTTTTTACCGTAGGCTCGGCTTTGGCGGGCTCGCCATCGCGCAGAGCCAAAAATAAAAAGCCCAGCACACCTGCCATGAGCGCGGCAGAAATACCCAGCGCCTGATGGGCCCAGGGCGACTTGGCCAGATAGCCCGAGAGTTCAGAACCCACATAGGCTCCCGCCATACCACCAAAGGCAATAAAAGCAAACCAGCGCTCTCCGGCACCGGCGTTAAAAACACTGCTAATACACGCCCACAACACGGCAATACATAATAAAAAGTACACTGAGGACCACAAATAAAAGGTAAGGATGATCAACTTGCCCCCTATGGGTAAGGCAAACCAAAAAAAGAGCTTGCAGGCCATCACCACCCCATAGGTGTAAACGATCAGTCGCAGGCGGGGTAGACGCGCATAAAAAAAGTCAAAGGCCCGCGTTACCGCCAGCGACAGAAAGGGAAAGCATAAAAAAAAGTAGGGCAACATTGCTGGATCAAATTCTTTAAGAAAAAACGAAGAGCGCAGCGGCTTAACCAGATAGTAAGCCGTTAAAAGCAAAAACAGGGCCAAAAAGCACCATAGTGCTCGCCAACGTTCTTGTGTCTGGGTCACGATCAGTTCATACGACGGGGGCGAAAGATTCTAAAATCCACCGCTCCCCAAATGATCAGCATCAAAGAGACGACAATCAGTACGCGGGCGTGGGGAAAGTGAATGAGGTGTAAAGCCACACCACCCAAAAGCGCCGAAAAACCATAAATCATCAGCACCGCTTTGCGCTGAGAAAGTCCCACCTGTAATAAACGGTGGTGTAAATGCCCTTTGTCGGCCTGGAAAATAGGTTTGCGCGTAATCAAACGGCGTATAATCGCAAAGGCGGTATCGAAAATAGGAATGCCTAAAATGAGAATGGGCAAAAAGACCGATACCGTGGCGGCCACTTTCATGGCCCCGGTAATCGACAAGGCTCCCAGCATAAAGCCTAAAAACAAAGAGCCACAGTCTCCCATAAAAATGCGGGCGGGATTAAAATTATACCGTAAAAAGCCCAGGGTCGCTCCCACAAGCGCAATCGCCATAATGGCACTGAGATCCTGCCCCCGCTCAAAGGCAATCATAAAGAGGGTAACGCCCGCAATGGTAGAAACCCCGGCGGCTAAGCCGTCTAAACCATCAATCAGGTTCACCGTATTGGTAATCGCCACTAACCAGCCCACCGTCAGAATAAAGCTGAGCCATTCCGGAAAAAGCAGCATTCCCCCCAGGGGATTGGTGATCAAAACAATTTTAACCCCCAGCGAAAAGGTGACAGAAGCCGCTATAATCTGCCCCAGCAGTTTAACTTTGGGTTTGAGATCATAAAGATCGTCGAGTAGGCCTACAAAGAAGATAACACTCCCGCCAGCAAGTAGAGCCTTCCACTGGGGCGGTAGTTGATAAAAAAAGCCCGGCTTTAGGAGGTCAATCATAAAAAGGGAAAGAAAACACCCCAGAAAAATAGCGATGCCGCCGAGGCGAGGAATGGGATCTTTATGAATTTTTCGCGTTCCGGGTTTATCGACTTTGCCAATCGCATAGGCAAAGCGGCGCACCAGGGGAACCAGCAAATCGGCACTTAACCAGGCCATTAAAAAAGTCACTACAAAGGGCAGTACATCGCGCATAAAGGAAAATCCTTATCCATATTGCCTTTATTGTAGCACGCTGGGTTTATGCCGTTAGGGACCCTACGCACAAGTTAAGATTGAGGGAGATAGATGCGTGCACTGTCCCAAAAAGAGGGGGGTAGCGACCCCTGGTCACCGGGATCATAATTTTTATCAATCGCCCAAATGGTATGGACACGATAATTTAAAGGGTTAAACTGATAATAGACCCGACTACCGTCAGTGTAAACAAAAACCCACTCATTTTTTTGTTGATACGCTCTGCTACTCGAACGCCCCTGCATAATCGCGCTGCGGATGGTGTCAGACTCAGCAAAACTCCAGGCTCCCATTTGAGCCACCCAAACCTGTTTATTAATTTGATTGGCATCATCCTTAAACAGCTGCATAATTTGGGGACGAAACTCACGCTGTGCTTTGGCAAATCGATCGATACGGGCCTCGACTTCAGGAGGCCAACGAGAAGGAGCCAAATAGTAACTGGTCACCATCGTGTAGTCTTCACCCAACAATGCAAGGGCAGCAGGTGCGCTGTAAAAAAGAAAGACACAGGCAAGTAGCAAACGATACATGACACGATAATTAAACATTAGCTAAAGATCACAGTACCCGTTACGCGATCCTTAGGCGTGGGTGTAGGCGTGGGTGTAGGCGTGGGGTCCGGTGTGGGAGTCGGTGTTGAACCGCCTCCGCCTCCGCCTCCGCCACCACCGCCGCCTCCGCCACCGCCGCCACCGGAGGAGGTGGATTGGCCAATTAAAACATCCACAAAAATAAACGTATCGGGATCTTCTTGAAGGCTAATCTTAACGCGGGTAACGCCTTTGTCGGTTTTTGAAATAACAAACTGCCCATCACTATCAATTTCGGCCAGAGTAGGATCTTCAAACTCCCATATAAAAGTATAAAGACTGGGATCTACGGTGTTACCGTCAAGATCGTTCAAAAAGGGCTGTACACGCTCTCGGTCTCCAAAGTTATCGAGTACAATCGGGCCATTGGGAATCAACCGCAGCTTAAAAAGACCTTCTCCACTGTCACTCCCCTGGACAAGGGGTACAGTAGTCGTTGGTGCTGCAGAAGGCGTCACGGCAGGAGTATCTGATGGTTGAACCGGGGCAGCACCTGGACTGGCACTGTCTCCTGAGCCGATCGTATCGCCACTTCCCCGATGAGGCGTCGGCGTGGGAGGAGTGACCCTTAAACTGTCTAAATCTTCAATAGAACCCGGTAAAGCAGCGTTGCGGTTACGGTCAGAAATACTGGTCAGGCCACCGGCACCCACACCATAGCTCAGACTCACATCGCTACATGCTGCAATCAGACTAAAACTCAAAGATACGGTCATCGTGAAAAGAAGAGAGCTGGTTATCGTTTTTTTCATAAAATATCCTTAAGGCATCTGCAGGTTACTGACAGGATGGTAGCGTTCAATTTTTCGAATACCCCAATAGTTATCAGTGACATAAAGAGAACCATCGGGTCCAAAATCAACACCGAGAGGGCTTACGAATCGGGCCCTGTTCAAAGGATCGCCATCATAAAGACCAAGACTCCCATTAATAACCTCACTATTAAAGTCGGTGTTTCCTGTGATAAAGGAGAACTTCCCTTCAGGGTTAACAACATAAATCCCGACTCCAGGGAGCGGAGTTGGCTGAAAATAGCCCGAAGGAATAAAGACGTTTCCTTCACGATCCACACGAATTTCGTGCATATCTGGAATATAGGGTTGTTGAACGGTCGGTGTACAACCGGTCAGGCCGAAACAAGCGTTAGTATCCGCAAAAATAGTCACTTCTTCAGCTACTGTATCAATACGACGGATCATCTGATATCCCGAGTCAGCAATATATATGCGGCCCTGACCGTCAACACCCAGTCCTTCAATATGTTTAAAGTAGGCATCGGCCAGGTTCTGAGTGCCGGTGGGCCTTGCTTTATCCAGAGGTGTGCTTTCTGCCAGAATACTCACATTATCGGTAATCGTACCAATGTCAGCTAAGGTAAAGGCATCCAGCTCGGACTGTAAAGGAAGGGTACTCAAATCGGTAATCTTGAAAACATAAGAGGTTACGGTATTGTCCGTACTGTTCGGCGGGTTATTACCGGTAACGTAGAGTGTTCCATTCCGGCTAATTTCAATCCCTTCGGGTCCAGGAAGACGCGCTAGCGTCTGTACCACTAAGTTGCCATTAACCGTTGTGATTTTACGAATAGCGTGATTAGCCGTATCTGCAATGTAGATATTATCAGCGCTATCGTTGGCAAGATCTTCTGGACCAGCAAAGGAAACTGCAGAAGCAAGTACTTGACTCGGAAGGTTGACCGGAGGGGTGCTCCCTCCAATGGGCCATCCACTCACGCGTGTTCCCGAACTATCAAACTTGTGGATTTTATTACTAAAATCCGTGACATAAATATTACCCAATGTATCTACGTTAATGCCGTGAATATTAGGAATCGCACCTGAGTTTGTGCCAAACAAGGTATAAGGCTTTTGTACATTAGGGACTCGACCTGAAACATTTGGCGCTAAGAAGAAAGAAGCGGTGCTGTTGCCAATAAAGTTTTGAACGTTTTTATAAGTCAAACTCGCTGTGGCACTGCCGGCTGCATTGGTGACTTTAACCGGTCCTAAAACAGGGTTACTGGGGAGTGCAGATGCATTGATAGTTATCTCATTATCATCATTAATAGTATAAGCGGTGGTGGGAAGAACAGTACCCCCAATACTCACCTGGGTTACCGGTAGGTAATTAGAGCCGGTAAGCACAAGGTTTGCCGAAGGCTGATTCGGGTTAGGAGGCGTAAGGGTCGTGATGGTGGGAGGTGCAAGAACCGTAACCGGTGCCACAGCCACGCCGTTGGGTGTAGTGATGCGTAGATCACCAGAGCTTACCATATCAGGCACCGTTAACGTAACGGTATCGGGCTGACCGTTTGTTCCAGGCACTACGCTATAAGTATCCACCGTAGCCCCGTTAATAAGAATAGAGCTAATCGCTCCGAGATTGACCCCGGTCACGGTAATTTGCTGGTTAGGCACAATCGCAGAGGGGTTCACAGCAATAATAGCAGGCTTATTGCCCACCGTATAAAGAGGGCTCGTCAAAGGCTCTAGACCCGTAGGCGTTAAGGTAATCACGCCGGTGGTGGCGTCATCGGGCACAATGACGGTCACCGTGGTGGCCGTGGTGCTGCCCGGTACCACGTCAACGTCAGAGCCGTTGAATCGAACCGTTGTCGGTGTATTGCTCGGATTGTAACCGGTCACTGTAAGGGTCAAGGTGTCGCCAGGATTACCCACAATAGCGCTCATATTGATAATTTTTGGCGTAATCTCGAGATCAGCATAATTACTGGTTTTGTCTTCAGAAGTCACGGTAATCTGCGGCGTTCCGCTGGCTCCGGCAGGCACTTCCACCACTAACTCGGTGGCGGTGGCTGAAATAACGACGGCTTCAACGTCGCCAAACTTAACGGTATTTTTTGTTTTGTCCGGGTCAAAACCATCGCCCGTAAGCGTAATCAGATCGCCGGCTCCCGCTTCGGTTTTATCAATCGCGGTAATGACCGGCGGCAAAATAATCGGGTTGGCGGTGGTGCCTTCCGTTAAAATGGGGACTCCATCGCTGCCCACGGTGAGGGTTGCACGGGCGCTTACGCCGCCGTTGAGACCGTCCAGCTTCACAATGGCGTCCCAGGTGCCGGGAACGACCTGAGGCACATCAGCGGTGTCGCTGCCAATGTTTAGGGTGACGGGGGCCGAAGCCGGATCGGTGATTTGCACTTGAATTTGACTGTTCGAAAAAGGCACGTTTTGGGGTGTTCGCACTTTAAGGTCAAGATCAGCCATATTGTCTAAATAAGTAGAGGGCACCACAGTACCGGGATTATGGGTGGGAATCTGCCCCGCTGCTTCCACAATAATCGCGGCTATTTTGTCGGGGTCAAGACGATCTGGGTGCACATTATAGGTGCTTCCATCGGTGGGGTTATTGCCAAAAATAACGGCGTCTAAAAAGGTGTTCAGCGCGGTTTCATCAAGGGTATCAAGAAGGGCCTGAATTTCTTCGCGGGAGTTGCCCTGGCCGGTGTTTTCGGTGGGGGCGTCTTCAATGGCCTGAATCAGAGACTCGATAATTTCGGCATAGGCTGTGCTGCGCCAGGTGAAGAGTAAATTAACGTCGGTGCTGTTTTCAGGAGAGCTGTAAACCGCTTTAAGGGTTGCGCCAGCAACTTCTGGTGGCGTCCCCTGAACAGATGCATCGTAGCCCTGCACCGTGACCACGCGATGTTTACCGCGCGGCACTTCACTAATCACCAGCTCGGTTTGTTGGCTTTGATCGGTCACCGCCACGTATTCATTGAGATTGAGAATACGTTCGGTCAGCCCCGGCCCTTCAACCCAGGCTCTCAAGTTTTGGATGCGTGAAAGTTCCAGTTGTTGCGTGGAGAAGTCAGCGGCAGGGCGCCCAATCATCACCTGAATACTTAGCTTATCTTGATCGCCAGACCGTAGAATCTGTCCTGAAGCCTGTTGTATACGGTCAATGGCCTGTAGCGGCTTTAGTAAAGGGCGGTTGGCGGTTTGATTAGGGCGTTGATTAGAGCCTTGAACACTGCCAGAAGAAGAAAGAGGAACCTGATTGGGCCCTTTGGCAGATAACGTATTCGCCACCGGAGGGGCGGTATTCGGTGCTGCCACCGTACAAGATACGAATAATAAGCTCAAAGCCAGATGCGAGGTTTTCATTGGTCACTTCCTACGTTCTTTGTCCAGGACACAAGACAGGTTATTAAGACTTGTCGCAAATGAACTTGTGAGCTGACCTCTCTTGTTTATAATTTAATGCGAACTTAAAAAACAAGGGGTTAGGCTTGTTCTCTATACAGCCGCCGTTACATATCCGGGAGTTTCATTTCTAACACGGTATTTTCTTCAGGGACCTGCTGTGGCACTGTTTCGGGCGTGCGAGAAGGTCGAACAGAAGCTGGAGCACGGGAAGGTGCGGCTGTTTTTATGGGTAAAGGCGTGCGCACAGGAGTTGCCGTACGCACCGGTGTAACTTCAGCGACCGGTTCATTACCACTCTCAAAAATGGCTTCGGCCTGAGAAGGCGATGGCGTAATCTCCACAATCGTATTTTCTGGAGAGGCTGTGGGTTCCGGCGTCGCTGAAGGATCCGCAGTGGCTTTTGAGGCGGGGATTTCGGCACCGGGAAAATCTTGAACAGGCATGCGTCGGGTGGCATAGGCCATAAACTTCTGCCAAATGGGCGCACAGGTGGTGCCTCCGCCTCCACGGGTAGCGCTGGGATTATCATTGCCCGCCCAAACACCGGTGGCCAGCTGAGGAATATAGCCCACAAACCAGGTATCGTAGGCCTGATCAGTGGTACCGGTTTTGCCCGCGGCGGGACGACCGATGCGGGCGCGGGTGCCGGTTCCCGCCGCCACAACATTTTGAAGGGCCTGGGTCAATTGCCGTACCACCCCCGTAGAAAAAGAACGTTCTTGTGAACGGGCATGATCGTAAATCACCGCGCCGGTGTGATCGACGATTTTAAGAATGGGAGTGGGTCGCACCAAAACACCGTCGTTGGCAAAAGTGGCATAGGCACCGGTTAATTCCAGTAGATTCATTTCAGAAGAACCCAGTGCAGAAGTGAGATCCGCAGCAATAGGGCTTGTCACCCCCGCTTTTTGCGCCGTTTGAATCACGCGGTAAATGCCCTCCATATGCGCCAGCTTAACAGTGGGCACATTCATCGAAAAGGTCAGGGCCTGCAGTAAGCTCACATTGCCACGAAAACGGCGATCGTAGTTTTGTGGACGATACCCACCAAAGCTTGTGGGTTCATCTTTAACGGTGTCATAAAGGGTTTTTCCTTGCTCAAAAGCCGTCAAATAGACAAAGGGCTTAAAGGTCGAACCCACCTGGCGTTGCGCTTGAAAAGCTCTGTTAAACTGGCTTTCGGCATAATTTACGCCGCCCACCATGGTGCGAATATATCCTGAGCGGGGATCAACGGCCACAAGAGCAGCTTGTTTCGCGCCGCTGGCGGCAAGGCGGGATTGCTCTTGTTTTAAGAGTTTTTCGCCATAACTCTGGAGTTGGGTATCAAGGGTGGTGTAGACTTTCCAGCCGCCCTGCTGAAAGGGAATTTGACCGTAATCCTGGCGCAAACGATACATGACATAATCTAAGAAGTAAGGGTAAGGATACGAGCGACGCAATCCCACCAGACGAATTTTTTCTTTTAGGGCTTCGTCTAACTGAGCCTCAGTAATGCGACCATCTTTGAGCATTTCTTTTAAAACAAGCTCTTTGATGCGATTGGATTGATCGGGGTTATTATAAGGCGATAAATAAGCGGGACTGCGGATGACACCGGCCATTAAAGCAGACTCTGCCAGCGTTAACTGACGCGCCGACTTGCCAAAATAGATTTGCGAAGCGGCCTCGACACCATAAACATTGTGGCCAAGGTGCACCAGATTGAGGTACATCTCTAAAATTTGCTGCTTAGAGTAGCGGTTTTCGAGTTGAAAAGCCAATAGGGCTTCAGCCACTTTACGCTTCATGGTCATTTCAGGGGTCAAAAAGAGGTTTTTAATCAGCTGCTGGGTAATGGTACTGGCACCCGTTAGCGCTTTGCCTTTGCTGACATTGATATATACGGCCCGTGCTAAGCCCAGGTAATCCACGCCTTCGTGTTTCCAGAAGCGACCATCTTCGGCGCTAATCACCGCATCTTGTACATGTTGTGGCAGCTCTTGTAAGGCAATGGGATCATAGCGTCCCTGGCCCGAAATCCGGGTGAGCAACACACGATCTTCGGTATAAATTTCGGTGGCCATGGGCAAAGTATAATCTTCAAGCATGCCCACGTCAGGCAATTTTTTATAAACGGTAAAGAGTGCTGCACCCACACCGCCGCCTATGGCCAGGCCCACCAACAGGAGTACCACCCCAAAACGAATAGACCATTTGCGAAGGCGCGTACGACGCGCAGCCTTTTTTAATGTTTTGCGGCGTTCATCGGGGTTCATACAATCATCTCCTGGGCGCTGCACACCTGGTTTCTGCCAGAAGCCTTGGCTTTATACAGGGCCTGATCGGCGGCTTCAACGAGCTCTACACGCGTTTTGCCGTGGGTACCGTAACTAGAGACCCCCACACTTAAGGTGACCTGAGGCATGGGTTTGGGAGCCATGGCGGGGATTTCTAACTCACTGACCGCTATACGAATGCGTTCAGCCACGGTAATGGCACCCTCATGGGTAGTTTGAGGCAACAAAATAACCATTTCTTCTCCACCATAGCGAGCGGGCAAGTCCACCCCCTGACGCGATACGTCACGCAAGATGCGGCCCACCTGACGGATGACCTCATCGCCGGTTTGGTGGCCATAATTATCGTTAACCAATTTAAAATGGTCAATGTCTAACATGAGTAGGGCACAGGGCTCTGGATTGCGCTGTAAACGCCGTAATTCGTCATCCATGCGGTTTTCGAAGTAACGTCGCATATACAATTGAGACAGACTATCGGTGGTGGCCATCTCAAATAAACGGGCATTTTTTAAGTCCTTTTGCAAAAAGGCCACCACATTCTGCAAAATAAGTTGTTCACTTTCTCCCAATTGACCAAATCGCTGGCCGTCCGCTTTGAGGCGAACCTCTTTGTCAAATAAACAAAAGGCACCCCACAGTTCTTTTTCGACCCAAATGGGAGCCACAGCGGCAGATTGAAACGCGATACCCAAAAAGTCTTCGTCATCTTTGTCTAGCATGAGTAAAGGCACGGGGGCTTCGGGGTCATCATCAGGAGGGGTCAGGAGCCCGTGGACCGTCAAAAGCGCCACCAACTCATCGCCCAGGGCGTTATATTGTTCAGGTTCAAAGTCAATATTCACGGGCGAGATTAACCGCACTGCTGAAGACTGATGATCGCCCAGGCGTACAAACGCGCCCCGATGCACGCTCAGGTGCAGCATCAAGAGTTCAGTGGCTTCTTGCAGTAAAATATCGGCGTTGAGCTGACCCTGAATTTTTTGTTGAATAAAATTAATGTGCTGCAAAGCCAGCGTATACTCTAAAACCTTATATTCACTGTGCTGTAGCTTTTCCTGATGCTGTTGCAGGTCTTCTTCGGCATTACTCAAACGCTCTTGTTTTTCCATCAAGCGTTCTTCCATATCTTCGTACAGGGCCTGGCGGTCTGACAGTCCCCGCTGGGAAACAGCAAGGTAAATTTCAATAGACTTTAAAGGTTTGAGCCAGTCCGCCCAGAAACTATTGGGGGGTAAAACGGGCCGTTCATCAGGCTCGCCCCGCGTTAAGCTCTGCAAATAAAGCGTAAACTGAGCGCCCAGCTGAAGCGTACGGAGACGAACGAACCACAAGACCCCCAAAGGAAAAAAGAGGGTAAGTCCCAGAACACCCATCGCAACGTGCAAGGGGGACGACTGAGCGAGTAAAAAAACCGCGGCAGCCCCACTGGAGAGAATGAGAGAAGCGACACAAAGCCAAAAATATTGCATATTCAGCTCATTATATACAGGTTAGCGAAAAACCGGCAACGCGGTAGCTGCCGGTAATGCACATCAACTCCTCCACGGGCTAGAAAAAACCACGCGGATCAACGGCACGACCGTTTTTATGTACCTCAAAATGAAGATGAGGCCCCGTGGAGTGCCCGGTAGAACCCATGGCAGCGATCACCTGTCCGCGAGCTACCTGTTGGCCGACGCTGACTTTTAAAGCCGAGCAATGGGCATAACGGGTACGCAGGCCACTGGGGTGCTGAACATCAATGGCGTACCCATAGCCACCCATCCAACCGCTATAAACGACGCGGCCTTCTTTAACGGCTTTAATGGCGGTACCCACGGGCCCGGCAACATCCATGCCGTTGTGCATACGAAACCAGCGCCAACCGTAATTAGAGGTCACCACACCGGCAGAAGGCCAGGAGAGACGACGCCCGGTTTTAGAGATCGATGCCTGAGGCGTTTGACCGGTGCGAGAGGCCTGAATCGCTTGCATGACAGATACTGGCTTGGGTCTTTTCTTGAGCTCAGTAGCGTTGGGAATAATAATTTTTTGGCGCTCTGAAATCATGTGGGGATTATCGAGCTGGTTGACTTCAATAATTTCTTGCACCCCGACATCGTAGCGCTTAGAGAGCTCGGCTAAGGTTTCGCTTTTTTCGACGGGGTGGGCAATGCCGTCTACGGGCAAAATGGTGAGCTGAGTACCGGGAGCCAAAACGTCTTCGATTTTGTCGTTGGCGTTATTTTTAACAATGGTATTGGGACTCACGTGATAACGACGAGAGATTTTCTCGATGGTGTCGCCAGACCTGGCTTCATACTGAATGGGTTTATCGTGTTGTACAACGAAGTGATCACCATCCTGAATTTCTTGACGGAAGGCAGCAACCTTGGTTTCTGCATTTTGATACATCACCTGCTGAATCGAAGGCTGCGAAGATTCATCGACGTGAAAAACGCGGTAGGTACCGGCGGCAACCAAACCCGTTATCGCTAGCGCCGAAGCGACCTTGAGATGACGGGCAGATACCTTTGGAAGTCGAGATTTTTTGTGATTCAATAACACGGGGGCTAAAGCGCTGGATTTATTGGTTTTGGATTTTTTTTGAAAACGCTGACGGCGTTTGGCGCGCTCTGCACGTCGGGCCTGAAGATCGATGGCAGCAGGAGCAGGAGGGGTCTGCATTTTGCTTTCGAGGGTCTGAACATAGGACTGAACTTCGGTGTGCCAGTCGGTTTTACAGGTGAGGTCTAAGTCTTGAAATAAAAGGTTTTCTATCTCGGAGGTATAAGAGTCAGATTGATGCATATCAAAACCTTTCTAAAATAGCTGTGAAAAGATTGCTGAGCGGCGATGTATATCGGTAAAACGGTTCTAAGCTTTAATCGTTACTTAATTTAAAACAGAGCTTTTTATGAACCTAATCGACGCAACAGGGTGATTCTTATCACATTACTCAGGCATTATAACCCACTCGTTTTTTAAACGTCAATTTTCGGGATTATTCGCCCCCTTAAAGCATGATCTGAAAGGCATTTAAGCCTTCTCAAAAAGAGACACAAAACGTTCTTTTTTGTTGCTAAAAAGTTACAAAAAAGAACAAGATGTGCGCGAGGCACTTGTTATTATCAGAGGTTTTGCACCAGTATAGTGAGGTTTTCTGTTACCTAATATTAAAAAAGAATTAAGCCCCCGGTTGTCAGTCAGATGACAGATATTGCCCCGTCATCCACTTACAATACAAAAAAGGAGACACCCCCCCATGTCTAACGAATCTAACATGTCTAACGCACCGATCGCATCCACGCTAGAAGACCCGGCTCCTTCAGAAGCATCAAAAAAAGGACTCTGGAAACCCGTCGCCCTCATTCTCGGCGTAATTGTCATGTTGGTTTTGGCCCGTTATTTGGGACTTGATCAATACCTTAAAGCACTCCAGCCCTGGATTGAATCGCTAGGACCTCTGGGGCCGCTGGCTTTTATTGCCATTTACGTGGTGGCTTCGATTATGGCGATTCCTGGCTCTCCCCTCACCATTGCCGCCGGCGTACTCTTTGGCTCTTTTTGGGGCGTTATTTGGGTGAGTTTAGGCTCCACAGCCGCCGCTGGCGCCTGTTTTTTGATTGCCCGCTATGTGGCACGGGCGTCCATTGAAAAAAACCTGACCCATAATAAGCAGTTTCAAAAGCTGGATAACTTAACCGCTGAGCATGGCGCTTTTATTGTGGCGATTGTTCGGCTGCTGCCTATTTTTCCGTTTAATTTACTCAATTACGGCTTCGGTTTAACCCGTGTTCCGTTTATTACCTATTTGTTTTGGTCCTGGCTCTGCATGCTTCCAGGCACCATTTTATACGTGGTAGGTGCTGATGCGGTCAAACAGGCCGTAGCCAAAGGAGAAATCCCCTGGACGCTGGTGGCCATTGTGGTGGTCGCTCTGATTGTGCTAAGCGGTATTGGCGCGCTGGCCAAAAAACGACTCGCAAACAAGGCTTAAATTATTGCAAAGTTAGGGTGTAACTCTTCGAACTCGTAGTAAAATTTCGCCAAAATATTTTTGGCCACTTCAAAACGATAGGCAGCACTGGCTCTGACATCAGAGATGGGGGTGATTTCTGATTTGGCCAGAGCACCCGCTTCTAAAAATACGGCCTCTGAAAAGGCTTTGCCTTGCAAAAAGGCCTCGGTTTTGGGCAGGCGCGTTACCACAGGGCCAACGCCACCTAAAGCGAGGGTTGCTTTTTGAATGACCTGTTGATCATCAAGGGCCAAACGAATGGCTGCCGTCACGGTAGAAATATCGAGGTCCTTGCGATTGGACACCTTATATAAGCGCAAAAGATCACTGGTGTCAGGAATGGGAATAAACACCCGGCTGATAATTTCGTTGTCTCGCAGGTCTAATTGCTTGTAACCGGTGTAAAAATCATTAATGTTCACCCGGCGTTGACCGGTGGACGAAGTCAGCTCTAGCTCTGTGTCGGTGACAAACAAAAAGGGGAGGGTGTCTGCAATGGGTGAAGCATTGGCAATATTACCCACAAGGGTGCCCTTGTTTTTGATTTGAGGCGAGGCAAAAATATGCATGAGACGGGCAAACTCAGGAATGCGCGTGCGGCAAAAATGCTCCAACTGGCTCAAAGAGACCCTTGCTCCCAGTACAACGTGACCCGCAGACTCTTCGATCTGGTGGGCTGAATGCACCCGACTCAAATTGGTAATATGCATCGGATTGGCTCGCTCTTTGTTGATCAACACCCCCATATCAGTGGCCGAAGAAAAAATCTTGCTTTCGGGCGTACGGGCTTTAAAGTCGGCGGCCTCGGCAAAGGTGGTGGGCGCATAAAAGACGCGATCCCCGGTGGTAATTAAAATACCCTGGCTCCGATGGGCTGCAATATCCTGGTGCATTTGGGGGCTTTCGTAGCGACTCTGTAAGGTGACAAAGGTGTTCAGGTCAATGTCTAAGCCCGCATTGAGGATTGGCGCATAACCGGTACAACGGCATAAATTCCCCGTCAACGCATTCCGAATCTGAGAAGCGTCTAAACGATCGGCGGGCGCTTCGTCCCGTTGACACACCTGGTGATTCACAAACTCAGTCATCGCGCAAACAATACCCGGCGTGCAAAAACCACATTGGGCGCCGTGGTGGTCCACCATCGCTGTTTGAACCGCATTGAGGCTGCTATTGTCGGCAAGACCTTCTACGGTCACCAAATGGGTGCAGTCCATGAGATGTCATAAAGGTAATACACGAATTAATGCTTTCATAGTGCAAAGGCGCCTCTGGCGAGTTGCTGTCATGGTTAACGCCGCGCAAAACGGTACAGGCTCCACAATCGCCTTCGGCACAGACCACCTTGGTGCCAGTAAGAGATCGCTCATAACGCAAGTAATCAGAAAGGCTCATAAAAGCCTGTTCTCCTCTAATTTCATAACGTTTACCGTTAATATAAACCAGAACATAATCGCGCATTGAAAAATCTCCTCTGTAAATTTGCAAACCGGTTTCGTCATTATACTGTTAAATCAACGCTGCTGTTAACGGTACGGTTAGCGGTACTGTTAAACTATAGCTATGCATCATTCTATTGACCCTTCACAACTCCCGATTCAACTGCCTTCAGCAGCACCGCTTTCGGCCTACCAAGAATATATTCACGCGCTAGAAACCCAGCACGGTTGGCTCGACGTCGATCTGGTGCACAACTGCTTTCTCATGGGCGAAGAAGTCGGAGAACTCTTTAAAGCCATCAGAAAACATCAAAAGTACTTTAGCGAAGGAAACGTGCAGCCACAAGACAGCAAAACAGCCGTCGCCGAAGAGTTGGTCGATGTTTTTAACTATCTATTGGCCCTGGCAAACCGCCTGGACATCGATCTCGAAGACGCCTTTCGCAGCAAAAACGCGCACAATCAGCAGCGTCGCTGGGATTAAGACAAATCAATGCGGTGGGGCATTAAGCGCGGTAATACGTCGTGCCCAAATCCAGCTTTTTTTCACCTGTTTCCTGGGCAACAAGATCCGTACCCGTGTACCTCTATTTACCGAACTCACGAGCTCCAACTGCCCACGGTGCGCATCGACAATCTGCTTCGCGAATGCCAGGCCAAACCCGGTGCTCTCCGTTTTTGTATCTTGAGGCTGAGCATTGCCCGCGTAATAAGGTGTAAAGGCTTTATACAGCTCATGTTCTGTCATGCCTTTGCCCTGATCGTCAATCTCTACAAACACCTGACCGTCCGCCTTGTCTTGACGCAAACGACAAAAAACGGAGGCGCCGGCCTGAGAGTAACGTACCGCGTTATCCAGCACATTCATAAACAGATGCTGCAAAGACTCCCGGTTTCCGCTTACCACCATCGCGCGAGACGCTTCGTATTGTATCGTTACGCCCTGCTCACGGGCAAAGTCCGATAACGAGGAAACACAATTTTGCAAAAGGGCCTGGAGATCTACGGGCTCCAGATCCAACATCATATGACCACTGGCACTACGGGCAAAGAACAACAATTGCTCTACACGATTCAGCATCTGTTGGCTAGAACGGTTTATTTTTTCGGTGTACAGCGACAGATCATCAAGCGCCATTTGCGAAAGCTCTTCATGGAGCATATGACTCACTCGCCGTATTTCTTTTAACGGCATGAGCATTTCATTGCTGGTGCGGCTTAAAAACTTGAGTTTGGAGGCATGGGCCTGATCCACCTGGCGATGGGCAGCCCGCAACGATTTTTCGATACGCTCTTCTGCGGTAATGTCAAAAAATTGAAACGTCACAATGGCGGCATGGGTTTGATCCTCAGAAAAGGACAGTATCTTGCAACGCGACATTTTAAAAATGCGATGTCCCAGACGAGCTGACCACACTTTAATCGGCTGAGGGATAGACCCTAAATGATCGACCTGCTCAGGGGTGAGCCCCAGATCAAACAAGACGTCTTCGACACTGCGTTCATGAGAGGCATTTGCTTCAAAAGGAATCTTGAGAAGTTTTTGAAGGGCTTGATTGAGATGTAACACCGTTGGCGGGGCCTCAGAAGACTCCAAAAAAGTCATGGCGACGCCGCTTTTGGCACCCTTAGTGAGCGTTTTCGCTATATAGCTGTGCTGGCGCACTTGCAAAACAAACGCACGGGTACCGGCTTTTAGAGCCTGCTTAAGTTGTTGCGGTTGAAAGTGTTCCAGCAACACCGCCTTAAAGGTTTGTATTGACTTCTGCTCTTCAGGGGTCCAGGGTCTGGCCTGGTGACGAACGGTTTCTTTCCATAACTGAAACGAGCGCCGGGGAGAAAGGGGGGTTCCGGCATCTATTTCTCGGTGAGGGTTCCCTCCCCAATGTACCTCGTGCAAAAACTCTTGACGAAAAGCAAACAAAATAACCGGGGGAGAATGACACACGCGCAGGGCAAGCATGCCTGAGTTTTCTGAAGACAAGGTTTCTGAAGACAGGGATGGAGACACCCATTTTTCGTTATGGAGACAATGCGAGACAAAAACATCTTGTCGCGCGGCTTCAAGATTTTCGCTTTGGGTCCACTGCTGTATAAAGTGCTGGATCCACTCCGCTGAAGGAACGTTACCGGTGGCAGCAATGAGGCCGTCAGCGTAAATGGCGGTGGCATCCGCTTGCAGCGAAGCCTCTAAAGCATAATCCCCCAAAAGCAACGCTTCTAAGGCGGCTAAACCATCATCAGGAGAAACGCGCCTTAAATGCTCCCGTTGCGCAGCGTAAAAACGCTCAAGATAATCCTGCTCCGCTTTTTCTCGAAAAAGGAGCCCCTCGGTTAAGCACTGCTCCAATTGAAACACCGCTTCATGAAGGTATTGTTTTGCCGCCAAAGGCAGATGCAGGGGTTGACCATGGTGACAGGCGATTAACCCCCAAAGCTTGCCTTTTTGAATAATCGCGATGCTTAAGGTGGCGCGAACGCCCATATTTTGTAAATACTCTAAGTGGTAAGGCGACACCGAACGCAGACTGCAACCGGTTAAATCGATTGTGGCGGCAGGGTGCTCAGACAAGGTAAGAAAACCGCTTAAAGGTGCCATGGCATCGTAAATATGCCTTAAGGGAACTTGTGCATAAAGATCACGCGCCACCTGAGGAATATCACTGGCAGGATAGTGCAAACCCAGATAAGGCGTCCAATCTGGACGGCAGCTTTCGGCCACCACATCCCCCGCCTGGTCTGCATCAAACTGATAAACCATGACCCGGTCAAGCCCCAGCGCCTCTTGAATATGCTCACAAAACTGCTGTAGGGTCTGGTAGATATTACGCCGGGGTGACACGGTTTCAGGACGGGGACACGCGACGGTAAATGTGCGCTCATGCAGCGACGGGAGAACAGGCGTATAGATCCACTCAATAAAAAGATAGGCTCCCTTAAGATGCGCTTGTAACTCAAAGGCTTTACGGTGGCGCAGCAAAGCGGGGGCCGGGGTTAAGCACATCGGCGTATCGGATTGAAGACGCGTCAACTCTGTGGGAAAGTTTAAAAGGTCTGTCAGCACCATCGACGCTTGTGGCCAGGGCTTGTCCATGAGGCCTGAAACCTGAGGCCAGTTTTGGCTCATGCCGATAATGCTCTGGCTCTGCGCATCGAGAACCAGGACTGCACCACTGGACTGAAAAGCGCCAGTTTTAGCTAAATCTTCTGCTTCACAACGAGAGTAATCTGCAAATATTGCTGAAACAGAGGGAGGTTTTGACGTAAATCCTTGAGACATAACAGTACCTTTTTCAGGGGGCTTTCAACAGTTTATCACAGTTGTTTTTACACATGTAAAAATAACCACTTGAAAATTTGAATCGGTTAAAGCCAAGGTAAAAATGCTGATGTTAAGGCCTAAAATCAGTTATGATAGAAATGAATACACACTTGAGGTGGTTGAATTATGTTAAGAGTACCCTTCTCTTCTAAAGCGCTAACACTTTCGCTGCTGGCGGTATTGGGTGCGTGTCAAGCCCCCACCCTTTCGTATGCGCCGGTCAACAAATCGATTCAAACCCAACTTCCCGACGCAGGAGGGGCCAAAGTTTCAGAGCAGCTCTTTAGCTTCCGACTCATTTCGCCCACCGAAAATGTCAGCGCCTTTTCGGTGCTTCAAGCCTTTCAGAACGATCCGGGTGTGGTTAATCTGCGTCAAAAAACACTCCCGGTAGAACAGCTCGAAGAAGTGCGCGTCGCGAAAGAAAAAATTCTGGCCACTGAATATCTTCAACCTCAACAGGCCACCGTTTTGGCCTACGAAACCGCCCGCATTTACAGTTGGGATACCGAAATCGCCCGCCAAATTATTATAGAGATTATTGAAACCTACACCACCCGCCGCAACGCAGAGGTCAAAGCAATACGCGCCACTGCCGAAGCACGCGGCCTGTATTTTCAGCGCAAAGCGGCCGTCGCCCAAATGGAACGCCAACGCCAAAGCGATGCTGTTAGAGAGCGATTGTTTGGAGACCTCCCGAACCCACAGCCGATTACCCTGGCCGAACAAAACGAAAATCGCACACAGTATTTTCAGTATATTCAAGATCGCCTCGTCAAAGCCCAAAGGGCCCAGGAAGAATATAATAAACAGGCCAAAGCCGTACTCGTACGCTGGCAAGAAGAACAAGATGAGGTCGCCCGCAAGGCCCGCGAAAAAGAAGAACAAGCACAACGCCTGAGAGAATCTATCTTTAAACAAATTCTGGCTGATCAGGGGATTCCCACCATTGAGCCCCAAAACCCACCACAGCCTCCTCGTTTGAACACACAGGCCTTTACCACCCAGGCCGTCGCCGCGAACGCTCCTTATAGCCTAACAGCGTTAGCGAACGGAGACTTTTTGCTCGATGCTCAGGCCGTATTACCCGCCACCCTGTCTCTAAAAGTCAAAGGCTTCGATTTACCCATTACCGTTCCGGTATTGCCCCAAACCCACAACGGACGTTTGCTGCTCTCCATCGAAAAAGACGCCCAGGGCCGCCCACTGGTCAAAGGTGGCCTCGACGCCATCAGCGGTTTTCAATTCGATATGACGAGCCCTGTATTTGTTTTAAAGTATCTCGACGATCAGCGCCAGGAGCTGACCTTTACCTATCCTGACGGCCATCAGGAGCGTTTAGATGTACAGGCTTTGCAAGGCATGAACTATGCCGACAGCCACCAGTTAAAGCCCGAGCATTTACAGCTCTCCACAGCGGCCCATGCCCAGTTGAACCATAATTTTGGCTCAGCTGCGGTACGAGTTTACCCCCGAACTCGACTTTTTGCCGCCGGAACAGGCCTTAGACATTCTGAGCGGGCTCGACTTATCTTAATGTCTACTCAACCGCAAGCGTTTGAGCTGAGCCAAGGCAATAGCCCCGTACTCATTAGCATGCCCCACAATAGCAGCACGATCCCCCATGATCTGGCCGAACGCATGCACCCTTACGCCCAGAGCGCTCCCGACACCGATTGGCTCCTGAACGTGCTCTACGACTTTGCCCCCACCCTTGGCTATAGCGTGCTTCGCCCTGCCTTTTCGCGCTTTGTGATTGACCTCAACCGTGCTGAAGACGATCACAATCTATACCCCGGCGCTGACACCACAGGCCTTTGCCCCACCACCTGCTTTGATCGTCGGCCGATTTATTTGTCGCAGAGCGAACCCACCCCCGAAGAAGTCGCCCAACGGGTGGAGACCTATTGGCGACCTTACCATGAGGCTTTACAACAAGAGGTAGCCAGGTTACGCACCCACTTTAAACAGGTGTTGGTATTTGAAGCCCACTCGATTGCGTCAGTGGTGCCCCGCTTTTTTGAAGGGGTGTTGCCAGAGCTCAATTTAGGCACCGCCAATGGCGAGAGCTGTGAGCCACAGCTTTTTGAAAAAGTGACACAGGTCTGTGATCAGTCGGGTTACCACTGGGTGAGCAATGCCCGTTTTAAAGGCGGTTATATTACCCGCGCTTACGGTAAACCCGCGACCGGCGTTAGCACCTTGCAACTCGAAATTTCACAGGCGACCTATATGAACGAAGAAACCGGCGCTTACGCCGAGGCCAAAGCGGCCCGTTTAAAACCCGTTCTGCACCGCCTGCTAGACACCGCTCACGCGCACTTGCTCACCCTGAACAACGTTTAAAAAAGCTCCTATAAGGTGTGTTATGATGCTCACCAAAAGGAGTTTTTTAAATGAAATTTAACCCGTACTTGCTCCACTCTAAACCTTATTTTATTGCGGCTCTTAACGAGCGTCTGCAAAGCCTTGAAGCCGAAGGCAAAACCATGATTTCGCTGATTATGGGCGACCCCCTGGACCCTTCTTACCCCCCCGCTCGCCAGGCGGTAATCGAAGCCTTAGAAAACAGTCCCGCTTCTCAATACCCCAAACCCACCGGCACACCGGCCTATCGTCAGGCCGTCTCCAATTGGGCCCAACGGGTTTACGGGCGCACCTTTAACGCCGACAGCCAAATTCTAGCCTGTAAGGGCTCTAAAGAAGCCATTTTTCACCTGCCGATGCTCTTTGACTGGAGCACGGGTCAGGAAATGTGGATTCCGTCATTGTCTTACCCCGTTTATGAAGCGGCAGCGCGCACCTTACACGTGCCGGTGCGTATTTTGCCCCTCTCAGAAGAACACGGCTTTATGCCCGATCTCGATAGTTTCACCCCTGAAGACTGGCAAAAATGCCAAATCTTTTGGATTAACTCGCCCCATAACCCCACCACCGCCATTGCCAGTAAAGCCTATTTAGAAAAGCTCTTAGCCCTGGCAGAAACCTATGACTTTTTGGTGTGCTCTGACGAGTGCTATAACGAGCTGTATTACACCGACGAGCCGCCCACCTCTTGCATTGAACTCGACAGCCAGCACTGCCTTATTTTACGTTCCCTGTCAAAGCGCAGCCATATTACCGGTTACCGCATGGGCGCGATGTTAAGTCAGAACACGGCGCTGATTCGCTTATTGGGCAAAATGCGCACCCCCATCGGTGTGGGCATTCCCCACTTTATAGAGCCCGGTGGCATTGCCGCCTGGAACGACGATGAACACCCCAGAGCCTTTGCCGCGATCTACAAAAAGCGCCGCGATCTCTTAAGCGATGCTTTAAGCCAAAAAGGGTTTAACGTCTTTGGGGCCAATGCCGGGTTTTATCTGTGGTTTTCGCACCCCGATCTCAAAACCTCCGACGATATTATGGAGGCCTTTATTGACGCTGGTTTACTCATTACCCCCGGCACCGCCTTTGGAGACGATGGCGAAGGCTATGGCCGCATGATCTATTGCATTACCGATGAATTGTGTGAGCAGGTGGCCCAACGCATTGGAGCCATTCATGTCTGAACCCACCCCCGAGGCGAGCGCACGCTCGCCAGTGGTGCAATACCTGGAGGCCATGCTCAACATTGCCTCACCCACCGGACAAGAGCAGGCCTTTAATACCTGGTTAATCGCGCAAATGCAGGAGGTGTGCCCCCACTGGCAGGTGGACGAGCACAAGGACTCCCTGATCTTTGCGCCGCCGTCTAACGACAAGCCCCACATTTGTTTGGTGGGCCACTCCGATGTGGTCCCCGCCCATTTTACGCCCCGATACGAAGCCGATCGGCTTCACGGATCGGGCGCCTCTGATATGAAAGGGGCTCTGGCCGCCTTTTTGCAATTGTTAAAGCAGTGGGGGCCAGAACTCGAAACGCACTATCGCCTGTCGCTGGTGGTGTACGCCCGTGAAGAACAAACCCCACTGGTAGACAACGGGCTCTATCATCTCATCGCGGCCTACCCAGACTTTTTTAAGGGCATTGACACCGCCATTATTGGCGAGCCCACCGATAACACCCTGCAACTGGGCTGCGTGGGCAGTATTCACGCCACCCTAACGGTCAAAGGCACGGCCTGCCACTCTGCCCGCCCCTGGAACGGCGAAAACGCGCTTTATAAGGCGCTGCCGCTGATGCAAAAGATTGCCGCACTCACCCCGGTGGCCCACCGGGTGTTTGGCCTCGACTTTTTTGACGTCATCCAGCTCACCGAAAGCCAGAGTCAACCCGGCAGAACCTCGCTACCCGGCTGGTGGAAGGGCAACGTAAACTTTCGTTTTGCGCCCACCCGCAGCGAAAGCGAAGCCTGGGACTTTTTAACCACGCAGCTTGCAGCCCGAGAGTCTGGGAGCCGAACTCACCCTCCTGGACAGCGTACCCGCAGGCCGAGTGGTTAAGACGCCTTGCTTTGAAGCCCTCATGCAACGCTTTAAAGCCCTGGATGTGGCTTTAGAACCCAAGCAAGCCTGGACCGACGTGGCCCAGCTCACCGCCCATGGTATTGCCGCCTTTAACTTTGGTCCCGGACTCACCGCCCAGGCCCACACCGACGACGAGCATATTTTAGTGCCCGATCTCGAACATTATTTGCATTTACTACACGAAGTATTAAGGAGTTCTCCCCATGAATGAAGTCACACTGAACGCTCACCCCCCCTATTTTGCGCTGGGCCTACGCCGCAGCGCTGGCGGCCACACCTTAGACGTGCTTTACCCCGAAATTATCAGCGATGCAGACCTGCTGTCGCGGCTTGTATCAGCCCTTGAGGTGGATCTTGCGGACACCTCAGCTTTGTGGATCCGTCTTGCAGAAGCCCAGTGTGCGGATCTAAAAGCGATCTGGCAAGACGCACCGGGTCAACTCCTGCTCAACACAGTGATTACAGAGGGCCTAACTCCACCGGTTTACGGCCAAATGGATCTGGGGCTTTTTGTACTAAAACACGGTGATCAGGCCGTTGAAAGTGCTGAAGAAGCCTATTTTAAGCTGCAGATGTTGTCACAACGTCTGGTGCAACCCCACGGCGTGTCTCTAGACAAAGCGTTTGCGGCGCTCACCAACGTCGCCTGGACCCAAAAAGGCCCCGTTTTGCCTGCGGATCTACCCACGCAACGACTCAAGGCACAACTGGCTGGCGAGCCGCTGGTGGTGAGCCATATCGACAAATTCCCGTACCTGGTCAATTACCATGTGCCCAGCGGGGTACGTATTGCCGCCGGGGCCCAGGTGCGTCTGGGGGCACACCTCGGCGAGGGCACCACGGTCATGCCCGCAGGCTACGTCAACTTTAACGCCGGCACCGCCGGCAACGCCATGATCGAAGGCCGGGTCTCTGCCGGTGTGTTTGTGGGTCACGACTCCGATGTGGGCGGTGGGGCGTCGATTATGGGCACGCTGTCAGGCGGTAACGATCGCGTGATTGCCATCGGCGAAAACTGCTTATTGGGTGCCAATGCTGGCTTAGGCATTTCGCTGGGCAAAGGCTGCACGGTGGCCGCGGGGCTCTATGTTTACGCAGGCATGAAAATCGCCCTGGTGAACGCAAATAATGAGCCCATTGATCTCGAAGGCCACCGGGTCGCCCTGGAGCAAAACATCTTTAAAGCCGCCGAACTGTCTGGGCGGGATCATTTGCTCTTTATTCAAGACTCCCGCACCGGGCAGGTGATCTGCAAACCCAACGCCAAATCCATTGCTTTAAATGCAGAACTGCACAGTCATAATTGAGCCATAATTAAGGCAAAAACCGGTATAGATCGCTCCCAGATCACCCTTAATTTAAAAGAATTTACAAAACTTTAAGTTTTTCTTAACCTTATCAAAATAGATAAAAGCGCCTGAAAGCCCGATTTGACGGTTTTTTAAGGCTCTTTTATCACTTTGGTGAGGGGGCTTACAAAAAGTTGACGTTTGATGGGTTTGAATGTAAATATGTAGTCTAAGTGTTAAGACACGCTCTGCTAAAAAAGCATCAAAATTTTTTATTGGATTTTGGAACTTTAAAAAAGACCGCCGTCTATACAGTCAGACATCAAAAAATGTTAATCAGAATTACTCAAGTTTCAAGGAGATGAACCCTGACAATGCAATCTAGAAAAATTTTAAGTAGCTCTTTAATAGCCGCTACCACTTTATCCATGCTGGCCGCTTGCGGACCTACACCAGGAGCAACTGACGGACCAGATACAACCCCATCAGCAAGTGCTTCACCTAGCACCGAGCCTACCGTGCACCCTACCGTTGCACCTACCGCTGAGCCTACCGTTGCACCTACCGTTGCACCTACCGCTGAGCCTACCGTTGCACCTACCGCTGAGCCTACCGTTGATCCTTCAGCAACACCAACACCTGTTGCTTCAGCTACCCTGCCTCCTAACAGCGATGATATCTCTGTTGTTGAAAAAACCACCTTTAACGGTAAAGTTTACGATGACACCAACGCTCCTTTAGATGGCGTTAAAGTCATGGCTAAATCACTCAACAGCAGCGTTGCTTACGAAGTAGAAACCACCACCGCTGGCGGAACCTTCGCTTTCAACAACGCACCTGCCGGTATTCAACTCGAAATTACCGCCAGTCGCCCCGGCTACACCACCCGTCGCCGCGTAGAAGTACTCAAGTCTAACAAGCAGGGTGATCCCGATGCTAACCGTTATGACTTTGGTACCGACGATAGCGGTAACAGCTTCGGCACCGAATTCAACGCCCTCAGCGACAGACCTGAAGTCACCAACGTGACCCCAGGCCGTAACGCTTCTGGCATCAGCCCCACCACCAGCTTCGTGCTCAAGTTCTCTGAACCCATGGATCGTCAAACCGTTGTGGATGCTTTCGAAGTGCGTGCCTTCGGCACCAACGAAGCAACTCAGCGTAGATAGCACCACCACCTTCAACGCCGGTACAGCCAGCAACGGTCTTTTCAACCAATGATGGCGACCTGATCTGGGACAAAGGCGCATTCAACGTCAGCTGGAACAGCGATGACACCGAAGTCACCATGACCTTCAAAGAAGAGCGTGCACTCCCCACCGATACCGATACCGACAATGTCCCTGACTACTCTGTTTCTTTTGAAGCCGGTGATGCAGGTCTTAAAGACAAATCAGGTATTACCCGTGACGAAGAGCACTTCAAACTCACCGACGGCCGTTTCGAAAACTACTACAAGTTCTCTATCAACACCGACGAGCAAGATCCCGGCATTGACAGCATTGTGGCCACCACAAGCGAAAACTCCGGCGCTAACTCTGACGGTGACGTCATTAAAGTTCGTTTCTCTGAGCGCATGATTCACTACACCCTCAGTGGTGCTGTAGCTGGTGGTATTCGGTGGAAATGAAACCGAAGCTGCCGGTGCTGTATCGAACACCGCAACGATTGATGGAAATGAAGCTGCGAACAACTACTTCATCACCATTACCCGTGATGGTAATGTCGAAGAAAACAACCAAGCCTGGGGTGGTCAGCTGACCAATTGTCGACGGTAGAGCTGTATTTGACACCAACGATCCGACTCACAAAACCGTGCTTCTCCTTCCTGGAGCAGGCAACGAAGTTTATGTGCCCGGTGACAACATTGAAGTTCGTGTCGCTACCACCGTTCTAGACCCCGCTGGTAACAGCGTTGACTCTAACGATGATGAAGCCTCTGCAAACGCCAGCTAATTTTAGCTAAGTTATAACGAAAAAGCCCTCCTCACGGGGGGCTTTTTTTATTTTCTGCTTTTATTTTTTTTTTGTGATCAGTGGAACTTCTTAAAGGCACTCCCGTCTGTTTAAATATAAAAGCAAACTATATAAGTCAAAACACAATGTTTTGCAACGAAAGGTTATTTATGAATCGTAATCGTATTCTCTCTAGCACTTTAGTAGCCGCAGCTTCCTTCTCTATGTTGGCCGCCTGTTCACCTACTGAAACCCCCACCACACCAGGAACCCCTTCAGCCAGCCCCACCGCTCCCGCGGCCACCGCTACCCCTGAAGCGCCTGCGGCTACCGCAAGCCCTGAAACGCCTGCGGCTACCGCGAGCCCTGAAACGCCTGCAGCGACTCCAACCCCTGCAGCAACGCCAGACCCCACAGCAACCGCTTCTCCTGAAGCTACACCAACACCTGTTGCTTCAGCTACCCTGCCTCCCAACAGCGATGATATCTCTGTTGTTGAAAAAACCACCTTTAACGGTAAAGTTTACGATGACACCAACGCACCTTTAGATGGTGTTAAAGTCATGGCTAAATCACTCAACAGCAGCGTTGATTATGAAGTAGAAACCACCACCGCTGGCGGAACCTTCGCTTTCAACAACGCACCTGCCGGTATTCAACTCGAAATTACCGCCAGTCGCCCCGGCTACACCACCCGCCGTCGCGTAGAAGTACTCAAGTCAAACAAGCAGGGCGATCCCGATGCTAACCGTTATGACTTTGGTACCGACGATAGCGGTAACAGCTTCGGCACCGAATTCAACGCCCTCAGCGACAGACCTGAAGTCACCAACGTGACCCCAGGCCGTAACGCTTCTGGCATCAGCACAACCACCAGCTTCGTGCTCAAGTTCTCTGAACCCATGGATCGTCAAACCGTTGTCGACGCTTTTGAAGTGCGTGCCTTTGGCACCAATGAGCAACTCAGCGTAGATACCAGCACCACCTTCACTGCCGGTACTGCCAGCAACGGTATTTTAACACAATCAGTGGCGACCTGATCTGGGACAAAGGCGCATTTAACGCCAGCTGGAACAGTGATGACACCGAAGTCACCATGACCTTCAAAGAAGAGCGCGCTCTGCCCACCGATACCGATACCGACAATGTACCTGACTACTCCGTCTCTTTTGACGCCGGTAGATGCAGGTCTTAAAGACAAGTCCGGTATTACCCGTGACGAAGAGCACTTCAAACTCACCGACGGCCGTTTCGAAAACTACTACAAGTTCTCAATCAACACCGACGAACAAGATCCCGGCATTGACAGCATTGTGGCCACCACAAGCGAAAACTCCGGTGCGAACTCTGACGGTGACGTCATTAAAGTTCGTTTCTCTGAGCGCATGATTCACTACACCCTCAGTGGTGCTGTAGCGGGTGGTATTTCAGGCAACATGAAACCGAAGCTGCGGGTGCTGTATCGATGGTCGCTAACGGTAGTGCAACTGCCCACAAGCTGCCGACAACTACTTCATCACCATTACCCGTGACGGTAATGTTACAAACAACAACGTGGCATGGGGTGGTCACTCACCAGCCGACGGTAGAGCCGTCTTTGACACCAACGATCCGACCCACAAAACCGTTCTTCTCCTTCCTGGAGCAGCGCAACGAAGTTTATCTAGCCCGGTGACAACGTTGAAGTTCGCGTCGCCACCACCGTTCTAGACCCCGCTGGTAACAGCGTTGACTCTAACGATGATGAAGCCTCTGCAAACGCCAGCTAGTTTTCATTAACGCTGATTAGCGAAGTTATAATAAAAAAGCCTCTCCTGAATTCAGGAGAGGCTTTTTTCTTCGTCACTTGTCTACTTTTTAAGATCAATATGCGTCAATTTAAGGTATACTTCTCACTTGCTTGAGCATAAACAAACACCTATCAAAATCCTTATGCTTTTAATAACGAAAGGCAACTTTATGAACCGTATTCTCTCTTATAGCTTAGTCGCAGCAAGCTCCTTGTCTCTGTTGACAGCCTGTGGACCTGCTCCAACCACCCCTGAGCCGAGCGTCAGTCCCACCGCCTCAGCCAGCAGTCCCTCAGAGCCCGTAGCGACACCCACTCCCGCAGAAACTACAACACCAGAAGCGACGCCTACCCCGGCAGAAACCGCTGCTCCTGAAGCGACACCCACTCCGGCAGAAAGCTCAGCCCCTGAAGCGACACCCACGCCGGCAGCCACCCTGCCGCCCAATAGTGATGACATCTCTGTGGTTGAAAAAACCACCTTTAACGGTAAAGTTTACGATGACACCAACGCACCTTTAGATGGTGTTAAAGTCATGGCTAAATCACTCAACAGCAGCGTTGATTATGAAGTAGAAACCACCACCGCTGGCGGAACCTTCGCTTTCAACAACGCACCTGCCGGTATTCAACTCGAAATTACCGCCAGTCGCCCCGGCTACACCACCCGCCGCCGCGTAGAAGTACTCAAGTCGAACAAGCAGGGCGATCCCGATGCCAACCGTTATGACTTTGGTACCGACGATAGCGGTAACAGCTTCGGCACCGAATTTAACGCCCTCAGCGACAGACCTGAAGTCACCAACGTGACCCCAGGCCGTAACGCTTCTGGCATCAGCAGAACCACCAGCTTCGTGCTCAAATTCTCTGAACCCATGGATCGTCAAACCGTTGTCGACGCTTTTGAAGTGCGTGCTTTTGGTGCGCGATCAGAAGTATTTGAGGTTAAAATAGAAAAAAGAAGCATTTCTGGTGAGCAACTCAGCGTAGACAGTGATGTAACCTTTGATAACGGCTCTGCCACAGATGGACGATTGGTTGTCAATGGCGATCTGATCTGGGACAAAGGCGCATTTAACGCCAGCTGGAACAGCGATGACACCGAAGTCACCATGACCTTTAAAGAAGAACGCGCACTGCCCAGTGATACCGACACCGACAACCTACCTGACTACTCTGTTTCTTTTGAAGCGGGTGAAGCCGGTCTCAAAGACAAGTCGGGGATTACCCGCGATGAAGATCACTTCAAACTCACCGAAGGTCGCTTTGAAAACTACTACAAGTTTTCAATTGACACCGACGAGCAAGATCCCGGCATTGACAGCATTGTGGCCACCACAAGCGAAAACTCCGGTGCGAACTCTGACGGTGACGTCATTAAAGTTCGTTTCTCTGAGCGTATGATTCACTACACCCTCAGTGGTGCTATTGCTGGTGGTATTTCGGGCAACGCAACCGAAGCTGCGGGTGCTGTACAAGGTCGCAACGGTGGTTCAGAGGCCAACGAAGCCGCCAACAACTACTTCATCACCATTACCCGCGACGGTAATATTGCTCTTGACAATGAATTTAGAAAACTCGACGTGGAATTTAGAAAAGAAAACACACCCTGGGGTGGCCAACTGACCAACTTCCAAGGTAGAGCTGTCTTTGACACCAATGATCCGACCCACAAAACCGTGCTTCTCCTTCCTGGAGCAGGCAACGAGGTCTACCTACCCGGTGACAACGTTGAAGTTCGCGTCGCCACCACCGTTCTAGACCCCGCGGGTAACAGCGTTGACTCTAACGATGATGAAGCCTCTGCAAACGCCAGCTAGTTTTCGCTAAGTGATAACAAAAAGCCCTCCGCACGGGGGGCTTTTTTATTTGTTTTTTTGCGATGAGCGGAACTTAAATAAAACAACCCCGTCTACTAAAAAGTAAAGATAAGCTATATAAGATAAAACACATAGTTTACAACGAAAGGTTTTTTATGAATCGTAATCGTATTCTCTCCAGCACTTTAGTCTCAGCAGCATCCTTATCGATGTTAGCCGCTTGCGGGCCTGCACCTACTGCAACTCCTGAGCCCAGCACGAGCCCCACAGCTTCAGCCACTCCCGTACCTGCAGCCACTCCCACGCCTGTAGCTACCGCTACGCCTGAAGCCACTCCCACTCCTGTATCTACCGCTACGCCTGCTGCTACTCCTACGCCTGTAGCCACTGCAGATCCAAATGCGACAGCCACCCCAGTTCCCCTTCCTACCGTTCAAGACGATATCTCTGTTATCGAAAAAACCACCTTTAACGGTAAGGTTTACGATGACACCAACGCACCTTTAGACGGTGTTAAAATCATGGCCAAATCACTCAATAGCAGCGTGACCTATTCGGTAGAAACCACCACCGCTGGTGGAACCTACGCTTTCAACAACGCACCTGCCGGTGTACAGCTTGAAATTACCGCAAGCCGCAATGGCTACACCACCCGTCGCCGCGTAGAAGTACTCAAGTCTAACAAGCAGGGTGATCCCGATGCTAACCGTTATGACTTTGGTACCGACGATAGCGGTAACAGCTTCGGCACCGAATTTAACGCCCTCAGCGACAGACCTGAAGTCACCAACGTGACCCCAGGACGTAACGCTTCTGGCATCAGCAGAACCACCAGCTTCGTGCTCAAGTTCTCTGAACCCATGGATCGTCAAACCGTCATCGACGCTTTTGAAGTGCGTGCCTTTGGCACCAATGAGCAACTCAGCGTAGACACCAGCACCACCTTCACTGCCGGTACGGCCAGCAACGGTCTTTTACAAAACTCTGGCGACCTGATCTGGGACAAAGGCGCATTTAACGCCAGCTGGAACAGTGATGACACCGAAGTCACCATGACCTTCAAAGAAGAGCGTGCACTCCCCACAGACACCGATACCGACAATGTCCCTGACTACTCCGTCTCTTTTGACGAAGGTAACGCAGGTCTTAAAGACAAGTCCGGTATTACCCGTGACGAAGAGCACTTCAAACTCACCGACGGACGTTTTGAAGACTATTACAAGTTCTCCATCAACACCGACGAAGAAGATCCCGGCATTAACAGCATTGTGGCCACCACCGCTGAAAACTCCGGCGCCAACTCTGATGGTGACACCGTTAAAGTTCGTTTCTCTGAGCGCATGATTCACTACACCCTCAGCGGCGCTGTCGCCGGTGGTATTTCGGGCAACGGAACCGAAGCTGCGGGTGCTGTATCGGGTCGTAACGACGGTACAAGTGCCGAGAGCGCTGCCGGTAACTACTTTGCAACCATTACCCGTGACGGCAACGTTCTACAAAACAACATCAGCTGGGCCTCTCTCACCGGGGGTAAAGCTTTGTTTGACACCAACGATCCCACCCATAAAACCGTGCTGCTGCTTCCAGGCGCCACAAAAGCCTATACCGTAAATGATCGAGACGGTTATGCTGGTCAAGCTCAAGACATAAATGTGCTCTTCACCTTTACCGATGGAACCACCTTCCTGAGAGAGGCAAGCGTCACTCTGCTTAACCCTGCTTACACTGCAGTTGCTGACGCTTTTGAAACCGCCCTCGGTATAAGCATGAACGGACTGACCAGTTCAGAAGTAACCAATGTCAATGGCGGCACCCCTGATAGCATTGATGATGGTGATACCTATTCACTCGTCCTTAATAGTGGGGCCACCGCTGCGGACGGCAACGCAGTTCAAAAAACAATTGCTTCTGCTGTCATTCAAGGCACTTCAGACAATTTGAATGCTCTCGGACTGTCTGGCGGTATGAGATTTATACCTAGAAACGCCAGTGGTCAGGCCGATGTCTATCAGCCCGGTGATAACGTCGAGATTCGCGTTGCCACCACCGTTCTAGACCCCGCAGGCAACAGCGTTGACTCTAACGATGACGATGCTTCTGCAAACGCCAGCTAGTTTTAGCTAAGTTATAACAAGAAAGCCCTCCTCACGGGGGGCTTTTTTATTGACGCTCTATAAAGAATCCCTTATGGTGAGGGTATCCTTTTTCAATCGAGTATGTATGCCAACACCCACTTCACGCCAAAGCCTTTATGCTCAGGTCTTTGACTGCCTAAAAGCAAACAACATTTCTCAGGCTCAAAACGGGCTAGCCCAGCTTTTAAATGATCACGCCGACTGGGCACCGGCGCATGGTGCAGCCATGGCGGTCGCCATGAACGCGAACCACCCTGCCGAGGCAGAGTCACATATTGTACAGGCGTTAGCCCTCGCTCCCCATCATGGAGAATATCTGTTTAACTGGGTGCAGCTCTTACTCGCCCAGGACAAGACCGAAGCGGCTGAGCAAGCCTGCCTGGGTTTAGCTCCCCCCGACATGATTAGCCATAAAGATGCTGACAACTGCTTTTTGTTTGCCCGTTGTCTTGCCCAAAACCACCCTGCCCAGGCAAAAACATGGCTTGAGGCAGCCCTTGCGTTTCACACAAAGTCTGAACAGTGGATGACCTTTGCAGAGAAATGCTTTGCGATTTCCCCCCCGTTGCTGCAAGCATTCATACCCGCTGAGACTTTTCGCACGGGCACTGTCAGCTCGCAACAATCCGTGTGGGTGCAAATTTTTGTCTACCTCTGTCTTCAGCACCAGCACTTTGACCTTGCAGAACCCTATTTAAACGTTGTGCTTCGCTATAATCCAGAGCTTGTAACGCAGGTGTATAAGGCCTTCTTCCCTCTGTGGGAAGCCAATGAATACGAACGGCTAAACACTTATTTTCAAGCCTGTGAACCCCTGGTGTCCCAACTCCCAATACCTGCTCATCTTTTTTACCGGGACTGGGCCGCGTGTGCCCTACGCAATCATGACACGCTAAAATCTAATACCTACTATGACAAAGCCATTCAGCTCTCCCCTCACCCCTTAACCTACGCTTTTGAAAAGATTACACATTTTCCGGCCGTCTATGAAAGCGAACAAGAAATCCAGATTTTGCGCCAGCAGTTTGCGTACCAACTCAATAAAATTGAACAAAACGTTGACAAGCTGCTTAAAAAAGGCAATATTCCCAAAGTGTTAAATCTACGTTACCCCTTTGGACTAACCTATCAGGGACTGAACGACAAGGCACTGGTGAGTCAGCTGGGGCGCATCGCTCATCGCTTGATCTACGGCTCAGACGCTCCGCAATATACCCATTATGCCCCGTCTCAAGAACTTCCTTTAAAAGTGGGGTTTGTCTCTACTTATTTTCACAACCACTCCGTCATGAATGCTTATGGTAAAGGCATTGCCGCTTTTGCCCAGGATCCCAATTTTGAAGTTCACCTTTTACATGCCGGAGAAAAGCGAGATAAGCAGACCGACTGGATCGCCTCAGAAGCATCTCACTTTGTTCACGAGCCGCGCGTGCCTGAGGCTATTGCTCAGGTCAAAGCATGGAAGCTGGATATACTTATTTATACCGATATTGGCATGCACCCCAGCTCTTACCTCATGGGCATTCACCGCCTGGCACCCATTCAGGGGGTCTTTGGCGGCCATCCTGTGACGACAGGTATTCCGAATATGGACTACTTTTTTCTCACCGGTAGTGAAGCACTGAAAGCGGGAGTAGAAGACTACAGCGAAAAAACCATCTTTTTACAACGCGGCCTCGGCCAGAAATCATATCTACCAAAACCTGAGCAGTTTTCGCGGGACATGTTCATTCACGCAACACCCGAAGACCATGTCTATTTCTGCCCCATGATGCTCATCAAAATACACCCGTCTTTTGATAAGGCACTGGAAGGAATTCTGCGCCAGGATCCCCGGGCACAAATCTATTTTGTCGATAATGAACAAGAGCCTGAAATGAGCAAGCTATTGTCTCAGCGTTTTAATAAAGCCATGGGTGAGGAGCTAGCTCAGCGGATTCACTTTATTCCGTGGCTGCTCAAAGCGCGCTTTTTTGAGGCGATTTGTGCCGCCGATGTTATTTTAGACAGCTTTGAATTTGGCAGCGGCACCACAACTTTTCAGGTGTTAAGTATGCATCAACCGATGGTCACTTTACCCGGTGAATTTTACCGAAATACCATTACCTACAAGCACTACGAACGCATAGGTATGTTCGACACCGTCACCGACTCCGTAGATGCGTATATTAACAAAGCCGTTCACCTGGCCTGTGACAAGGTGTACCGCCAAAAATTACAGGCCGAGTTGGCCGATAAAATTGGCAATTACCCAGCAACAAACAATATCGGATTGACCTACTTTAAAGAAAGCTTACTTTATCTTGCCCAAAACTATGGCAAGATGGACCCCACTAAGCGCTCTTTTTACTTTTAAATGCTAAACCCTATTTTCTCGTCACTCCAGGAAGGTTACGCACAGGTTTTTAAAGCGCTGCAGCAGCAAGCGTTGACGCAAGCAAGCGATCTCGCAAACCAGCTCATTATTTGTTACCCCAGGGCGTCAGCAGCATATATCGCCCTGGCCGCAGCGGCCTCAGAACAGGGTGATCTTGCCCTGGCCGAAAAGGCCATGCAAAAGACGCTGGCCCTTGAGCCAAACAACGGGTCACACCTCTTTAACCTGCTTCAGCTCTTACAGGGCCAGGGTAAAGTCGAGGCCATGATTCAAATCTGCCGCAACCTACCCGATCCCAAAACCATGCTCTCCATCAACGGCGATCTGTGCTTAAAAATAGCCGATGTGTTATTACAGGCCAAAGACACCGAGACACGTCAAACCCATGGCGCCTGGCTAACGCTCAGTCTACAACTTTACCCGAACGACAAACAGAATCTGGCCTTTCGTGAGCCCGCTTTTTATTTATCGCCGCAGATCATCGAGCGCTTTTTAGCCGAGGCCAAAGTGCAGTTCCCCGTCCAGGTCGAACACTGGCGCAGAGCCTATATTCAGCTCAGCTTTCAACGCAAAGCCTTTGAAGACGCGATTCCCTTTTTGGCCGCCAGCCTTAAAACGGCAACTGATTTTGCACCCATTGTTTATAAAGGCCTCAAAACCCTGTGGGAAGCCAATCGCTTTTGGATTGCCCAGCCTTATTTTAAAGCCCTGGCCCCCTACCTTGAGCACTCGCCCCTATGCGGCCATCAATTTTATAGGGATTGGGCGGTATGTGCCCACCGCAATAACGATCTAGAAACCTTTGAGAGCTGTTTTGCAGAAGCTCAGCGTTTAGCCCCTCATCCACTGTACTATGCCATCGACAAAATGGTGCAGTTTCCCAGAGTGTATGAGAGCGAAGCACATATACATAAGCTTCGCGCTGAGTTTCAAACGCAGCTAAACCACCTGGAGGACAAGATCGATGCGCACCTGAGTCAGGGGCAAAAGCCGGTCATCCAATTGAGCTATCCATTTGGACTGGCCTATCAGGGCCTGAACGATCTGGAGCTGGTAAGCCAGCTGGGGCGCATTGCCCATAAAGCATTACACGGCAGCGAACGCCTACAAAAAACAGCCCATGCTCCCCAACGTAAAGCGCCCTTTAAAGTGGGCTTTATTTCTCACTATTTTTATGAGCACTCGGTCCTGCGGGCTTATGGCGTAAGTATCGCTCAGTTGGCGAAAGATCCCGAGTTTGAAACTTATGTTATGCATACGGGCAGCGTGATTGACCACCGGACCCACGAGTTGGCCCATGAGGTGGATCATTTTGCGGGTGAAACCGATCCCCAGAAAATCCTTGAGCAACTCAGAACCTGGGAGCTAGATGCTCTTATTTATACCGATGTGGGCATGGATTGGCTGAGCTATTTTTTGGCGCAACACCGTGTAGCACCCATTCAGGGGATTCTGTCGGGCCACCCGGTGACCAGCGGTATTCCCCATATGGACTATTTTTTCACAAACCAATCTGAAGCGTATGACATACAAGCGCGTTACAGCGAAAAAGTCGTGATCCTGACCGGGAGTTTCTCTCCTTCAGCCCCCGCCCAAAGCCCTCCCAAAGTCTCACGGGCACTCTTTGCCCAGAGCCATGAAAACACCCATATTTACTTTTGCCCCATGCTGCTGTTTAAGGTTCACCCCTCTTTTGATACTGCCTTAAAAGGCATTCTCGAACGAGATGATTGTGCCCAGATTTACTTTGTAGACATTCCCAAAGATCCGGCCACCAGCGAAGGCTTAAAAAAGCGCTTTGCGCAGACCGTCGGCTCACCGCTGTGTGAACGTATTTTCTTTATGCCCTGGATGGGCAAAGACGATTTTCGCAACGCGATTGCAAGTGCCGATGTTATGCTCGATACCTTTTGTTTTGGCAGTGGCACCACCACCGTCCAAATTCTCGATTTACATCAACTTTTGGTTACGCTGCCTGGCGAATTTTTTCGGGCCAGAATTGCCCGAATTTTCTATGTCAAATTAGACATGATGGAGCACACCGTTGCTCAATCTGTAGATGACTATGTGCATAAAGCCGTTCGCATTGCCTGCGATAAGGACCATCGGGATCGCTTGCGGCAAGAGCTGGCAAAAAAACAAAGCCTGTATCGACAAAACGCCCGCTCTAAACCCGTAAATTTAAAAACGGAATTAAAGCACCTGTTTGAAACCTACCCCCGTTAAACTGTCGCAGTGATCATTTACTCCGATAATTGCTTCAAGGTCACTTCAATCTGTTGTTGTAGTGGCTGAGATGAACGCGCAGCCAATTGCTGAAGCACGGGCACAGCTGAAGTATCACCCAGTTCGCCGACGCTTTTGACAATGTCGATGTAAAGGGCGTCCATGATAGAAACCTGCTCTGTAGAAACCAGTGCTTCAGGCGGCTGCAGCATAAAAAAGTTTGCTTCTGATAAATAGTGCTTAAGGGGCTGAGGGCTTTTTATAGGAGTCGTTTGCAGCGCAGAAAGTAAAATCGGCAATCCCCTGTCGTTTTTTAATTGGGCCAAAGATTGGGCCACAGCGATTACATCGTATGCGTCACTCCACAGGTCCCCTTCCTGTTTTCTGGGCTGATGCGTTAATGCTTCTAGCAGCGCGGGTATTGCTGCAGGGTCTCTCAAGTTACCAAGGGCAGTGACCGTCTGCGCTCTGATCCTCAGGTCTTTGGCCTTGAGTTGCTGAATCAAAGGAACCACCGCTCGCGGGTCACCCAGTTTCCCTAAACTCATGATCACAATTTGCTTTAGCATAGAGGTCTCATCATTTTCGCCAACAGTATCGCTGTCTAATCGCTGAATCAGCGCGGGCACGGCAGCCCTGTCTCCTATTTTTCCCAGGGCATTGGCCGCTGCATAACTTATCGCTATCGATTGATGCTGAAGCATCTGGGTCAGCGCAGGCACAGCTGCGGGGTCTCCCAGTGCCCCCAGAGCCGAAGCCGCGTAAGATTTAACATAGGCAGACTCATCTTGCAGTGCCTGGATCAGCGCAGGAACGGCGGCCCTATCACCGAGCTTACCCAGGGCTTCAGCAGCTGCATATCTCGCATGCTCTGAGTCGTCGTGTAAAAGCGCAAGCAACACCGCCGGTACCGAGGGCTCACTCAAGCTCACCAACGCCTCGGTGGTATCGATTCTTACCGATTCAGGCCCCTTGCGTAGCAGCCTTGACCAGTACGGGAATAGATGCATTGGCCTTCAGTTCGCCCAGGGCTTTTGCGGCAGAAGCCATCAGTGTTGCATCTGCTGATTCACTGCCTATCGTGTCTAACACCTGGATCAGTACCGGTATTGCTGAAGCATTGCCCAGTTTTCCCAGGGCTTCCGCTGCGTAGCTTTTTGCAAGGGCATCTGAAGTAAGGGCATCTGAAGATTGAGGAGCCTTTACCCGGGCAATCAAAGCGTGAACAATCGCTTCAGAACGATCAAGATCCTGACTTGGATGGAGGCCGCGATGTAAATGCACCAAGGCCTGTGCAGCGTAATAAACAACTGAACTGGATTCGTCTTGTAATGCCTTGATAAGCGCGGGCACGGCAGCGGGATTGCCGATCTCACCCAGAGCTTTTGCTGCATAAGATCTGTCAAACTCCAACTTCTCTTGCAAGGCCTGTATCAGCGCAGAGACAACTACCTGATTATTTTGAGGGTCCCGGTTTTTGTCACGGCCTAAACGGCCCAGTGCTTCAATGGCAAAAAGTCTCACATTGAGCGACGGATCCCGCAGCATTCTGACAAGGGCTGGCGTTGCAGAGGGTTCTCCTATTTTACCCAGAGCTTCTACCGCAATAAACCTTATTTCTTCTGAATCATGGTTGAGGGCCTGTAACAGCGTGGGTAATGCAGCAGGATCCCCCAATTGCCCCAGCAATTGTAAAGCATAAAATTTTGTTTCTGGGGTGGCCATTGGCATTTTAATAAGAACGGGCACCGCTGATGTGGCGTTGAGCTGGCCCAGAGCAATGAGTGCCGTTACTTTTACTCTCTCTGAAGGCGGCTGGGATGCCTCCAGAATCTTAACTATAGCAGGGCTTACCGAAGCATCACCCAATGTGCCCAGAGACCGAATCACAACGTTTTGCATATGCTCCGAGAGGCCGCCCTGCGGATTATTTTGTAAAACCTTTAGCAAAGCCGAAACCGCCAGCGGAGAGGGGAGTAGACCCAGACCGTTTGCCGCCAGCAGCCTAACGTGCTCATCGGTGTCCTGAAGGGCGGTAAGCAAAGCGGGTAGCGCGGCCATATTCCGCTTCTGCACCAAAATCCGCACGGCTTCGCGCCGCACTTTTTTGTTTTTGTCGTGAGAGGCTTGTATCAAAGCATTAAGCACAGCGGGCTCTGTAAATAACACGATGTCTGGTGCTTCAAAAGCCTGAAGGGCAGCCATTCTGGTGTGAGCGTCGGGTGATTTTAACATCTGCTGATACTGCTGAAACTTCTGCGCTTGTGCGCTGACTGCAGGTATGCCACCCATACCGTTAACGAGACCGATGGTGCAGAGCAAAGACTTCCAGCGTTTCATCATTTCAGCTACTTTCTAAAAGAGAATCTAAAAGCTCATTATACGCGGGTTTTTGACGAGAGCCAAAGACTGGCGACCCTGGAGGCAGAGTCGAGTTAGACAGACCCGGCCATCGTCTATATAATAAGATTAGCGAATACAGGAAATAAAAAATGTTCGTAAACAATAAAAGGGTGGCGGCCTTTACCGCTCTACTTCTTATGGCATCCTGTACGACACAGGCAGACATCCCAGGCACGGATAGAAAAAAATCGCCGGAAAAAAGCACCGCTTCCCCCGGAGTCGCACCCAATAACGCACCCATTGTGAACGCCTTCAGTATAAGACCCAGCAATAGAATCACCAAACCAGACGATAAAATAACACTCAATATAGTTGCCACTGACGCTGACGGTGACCCTTTGACATATACCTGGTCCACAACAGAAGGAAAGTTGTCTGCGACTGCTGGTTCAAGTGTTAACTGGTCCCCCGCGTTTGAGTCCCATCAAGTAGAAAGCGGTCTTGAAACACTAAGCGCAACCATTACCGTCAGCGTCAGCGATGGTAATGACACCACTCAGAAATCGGTAAGCGTATTTTTTCCTGCTCATCTTTCTTCGGCTGAAATGCCTCAAGCACAGCCAACACCCAACGATAACAGATTCATACCCATCTTGCTGCCCAGGCCCACGCCTACCCCAGAAAATCCATCGGGCGAAAGCGCAACGCCCACGCCTACAACAACTCAGTATTTTGGTAGCGGCTTCTTTAATGGCTATGTTTACGATGACTCCGGTGCGCCTTTAGCGGATGTGACCCTCAGTGCCAGGTCACTTAATAGCAGTGTCGCCTACACAGCCGAAACCACCACGGCACCCGACGGAAGCTATAGTTTCAGCAGAGCACCTGAAGGCATTCAAATAGAAATTACGGCCAATCGTACGGGGTACTCTACCCGACGTCGCATAGAGGTAATCAAGTCGAACAAACAAGGTGATCCCGATGCCAACCGCTATGACTTTAGCGCCTTCGACGCCCTGAGCAACAAGCCTGAAGTCACCAGGGTTATCCCGGGCCGCAATGCCTCCGGCGTCAGCCCCAGTCCCCGTTTCGTACTCACCTTCTCTGAACCTATGGACCGTCAAAGCGTGACCAATGCCTTTGAAATCCGTACTTTTGGTACTGATGAGCAACTTAGCGTAGATAATAAGATCACTTTCATGGCAGGTCAGGCCCTCAACGGCCTACTTACCGAGCCTGGCGACCTGATCTGGGACCACACAGCATTTAATGCGCGCTGGAACCGTGATGACACCGAAGTCACGCTAACGTTCAAAGCAGGAAAAGCCTTGCCCAGCGATCATGATAGCGACAATATCCCGGACTACTCGGTCTCTTTTAAAGCGGGAACCGCCAGCATCAAAGACAAAACAGGCGTTTCCCGCGATCAGGCCCATTTTAAACTCACCGATGGCCGTTTTGAAAACTACTTTAAATTCTCGATCAACACCGATGAAGACAGACCCGCTCTAGATAGCGTTATTGTTATTGACGGTAACACCCCAGATAATACCCTGGGTGACCTGATCAAAGTGCGCTTCTCTGAACCCATGATTTACCCGACCCTCTCTGGCCCTGTGGCCGGGGGCATCAACGGTGAAACAAGCGAAGCAGTTGACGTTGCCGCAAACTACAGCATTAACATCAACGATGGCAATCGTGTCTTTAGCTGGGATCAGGCCGGTACCGATCATACGGGTATCGCTGTATTCGACACCAATGATCCCACCCACAGAACCCTTCTACTGCTCACCAGCAATAACGATGAGGACATTTTTACTGCCAGTGACCAGATAAAAGTCACCGTGAGAAGCACCGTCACTGACCCTGCGGGCAATAGCATGAACGACTTGTAAAAGCAGACTCTACTTCTGAAGCGGCTTCAACAAACTCCCCAACACCCGTTCCCGGGCCGCCAAACGCTGACGGTGCTTATAGGTGCCGTGGCTGGAGGTGCCCGAACGGTTGTTGTGGTGGGTTTCGACATCCACAATTTGTACTTCGTACGGAAAAAAGAAGCGGTAATAGGGTCGGGCTGCTTGAAAGCGGGCCAGCGCAATATTATCGTTGATGGGCGCGTTCATGTCTTGCTTAAAGGCATAGAGCGGATTGGTAATGCGCACCAGCTGGCGCACGGTAAACTGCATGGAGCGATAGGTACGGCTGCTAAAGGGGTTGCGATTAAACATGCGCTGGATCTGACGGGGGCTGAGCACATCGCGAAACTGAGCGCTGTGCCGTAAAATATGTTCAAACTCAGTGTCGTTAATTTCACTATTGCGATAGCGGTGAAACAGCTCGCGAAAGGTCTTGCGGAATTTATCGATGTGAATGAGGGTATTCATCGAACGACTGGGCTTGACGTTAGGAAAGGGCACCAGATGATTTTCGCGCAGATAGCGCAGCACCAGCAGGGCATCCATGCGATCGTGGGTCACAAAGCGCACGCCAATGCGATCAAAAATGTCGGCAGCCACGTTTTCGCGCTTGTGTAAAAGCTTCATAATGGCTGACTCGCGGCGTTTACCGGCCTTGGCGTTAAACTCCACCAGGGGAATGGCCTGATCGCCCGTGCCCAGAAAAATCTGGTCGCCCTCTTGATGAATATGCTCATAATAGGGGCCGAGTACCTGTTGCTGAATATCGGGAAAATAATGGGCCGAGAGATCGCTGACCACGTGGGCGAGAGTATGCATGACCCGCAGCACGGCACAGGCCCATTTTTGCAAAGAAGCCCGGGGGTTTGAAGAAGCCAACAGCAGCAGATCACTAATGTCAGCTTTGTCGATGCTTTGGGGCACCTGCAACGGCTCAAACTGTTCTTCGACATCTTCTAAAAAGTAAGTCTCAATAAAAGAAAGAGCTTCACTTTTCAGCTTATATACCTCTTCGGCCTCTTCGGGCAGATTGAGATCATAACCATAACTCAACACAAAATGATAAGCGTCTTCGCGGTCGCGAATGGCCAAACGTTTCAGATCGATGGGTGAATGATCGGTCACCATGACCTCAAGAATTCCCCAATGATCCGAATAGAGATTTTTAAAGCGTCGGTCCACAATGCCTCTTTGATACGAAAAATGGAGCTGCAAGCAACTCGCCTGCAACTCCATTATACCGCATATTTATTGGCCTAATAGTTAACCTGTTTTTAAATTAACACCGGGCGTTAACGCTTGGGGTTTTTCTTCCGCAGGCGGATCGACTTGGGCGTTATTTCAATCAGCTCATCGTCTTGAATGTAAGACATGGCTTCTTCAAGGTGTAATTGACGAGGGGTTTTTAAGGTTACGAGATCATCAGAACCCGAAGCCCGCATATTGGTTAGCTTTTTGGCTTTACACACGTTAACAGGCAATTCCTGGGGACGGTTGTGTTCGCCCACAATCATGCCGGGGTAAACTTCAGTACCGGGCTTAATAAAAAAGCTGCCGCGATCTTCGAGCTGTTGCAGTGCATAAGCACGCACGGTGCCCTGCTCCATAGACCAGATGACGCCATTGCGCACCTGGGCTAAGTCGCCCTTATAAGGCTTATACTCTTCAAAGACAGAGTTCATAATGCCTTCACCTTTGGTGAGGCGCACATAGTCAGAGGCAAACCCAATCAGTCCGCGGGCGGGAATACTGAAGGTGATAATACTGCGGTTTTCAGCCGTGGTGTCCATATTGAGCATCTCGCCTTTGCGGCGACCCAAAGCATCAATACAAGAACCCACATAGTCACCAGGAACGTCCAGTGTCAGGCTCTCGAAAGGCTCCATTTTTTTGCCGTCAACGTCTTTTAAAATAACGTGAGGGCGACTAATCTGGAACTCAAAACCTTCACGGCGCATGGTCTCAATCAAAATACCCAGGTGTAATTCACCCCGACCGGCGACGGCAAAACTATCGGTGGTATCACCGTCTTCAACCCGTAGGCTCAGATTGGTCATGGCTTCGCGATAGAGACGCTTGCGCAGGTGGCGAGAGGTTAAAAAGTCACCCTCTCGGCCCGCAAAAGGGCTATCGTTGACCGAAAAGGTCATTTGTAAGGTGGGTTCATCCACAATGATCGGAGGCAAAGGCTGGGGATCTTCGATATCCACCAAGGAATCACCAATCTGGATTTCGCCCACACCACTAAAGGCGATAATATCGCCGGGCACGGCTTCGGCAATTTCGACGCGCTTTAGGCCCTCGTAGTTATACAGTTTGCCCATATTGACGTTGCGGCTGCTGCCGTCGGCGTCAATGAGCGCAATACGATCGTTAATTTTAATGCTGCCTTGCAATAAACGGCCAATGCCAATATGGCCTAAATAATCATCATAATCGATGTTGGTCACCTGCATGCGAAAAGGACCTTCAGGCACAACGGGCGGAGGAACTTCGTTGACAATCAGCTCAAATAAAGCCTGCATATTGTCGGTAATATTGGTGTGATCGGTGGTGGCGTAGCCCTGAATCGCAGAGGCGTAAACATAAGGAAAATCGCACTGTTCTTCATCAGCACCGAGCTCTAAAAAGAGGTCTAATACTTCATCAATCACGGCTTCAGGGCGGGCAAATTCACGGTCTAATTTGTTAACAACCACCATAACTTTGAGCTTTTTCTCAAGGGCTTTACGGAGAACAAAGCGGGTTTGGGGCATAGGCCCTTCGACAGAGTCCACAATCAATAAGGCACCGTCTACCATGCCTAGAATACGCTCAACTTCACCACCGAAGTCGGCGTGACCGGGGGTATCTACAATATTGATACGTTTATCAAAGTAGGTAATGGCGGTGTTTTTGGCTAGAATGGTAATACCACGCTCTCTTTCGAGGTCGTTGGAATCCATCATACGTTCTTGCGTTTTTTCGTGGGGTTGAAAGGTACCGCTCTGCTTTAAGAGTTCATCAACGAGCGTGGTTTTACCGTGGTCAACGTGAGCAATAACCGCGACGTTGCGGATGTTTGTATGGTTCATAAATCTTCTGTGTTTTCTAAAAAATCGCGGGTATCCGGGAGAATTCGGTTGAGAACCCGTCAGCAGGCATTGTAACACCGCTGCGATGGCATCTAAAAGGTGATATCTTTAATCCGCACTCGCCTTTACCAACTAAAAATCTGTGAAAGCAGCTTTCGATTGTCTGCTTCATCAAGATTAGACACCTGATTTCCATCGGAATCTTCATCGGACCAGAGGGAGCTATCGCCGAGCACAATGACGTTACCACTGCCAAAAGGCGCCACACCAATTAAACCAAAAGCGCCAATGGTATTGACGATTCTAAAGGTATTTTCTTCGGTGCGTACGGGCAAAGCACCAATCTGCCCCAACTGACCTAAACGCACAGATGACGATTGAAAAAACCTGAGTTGTCCAATGCCTGACACCAGGGGATGGGACTCAAAGTTGGTGGTGCTCAAAAATCCTGTTTTATCGGTAGAGCGGAGGGTATCGGTGCCCAGCACCAGATTAAAAGGGGCCAGCATCTGGTTGGCATTGGCATGAGAAAAGCCACCAAAGCCCGCCCACTCGGCGGTGAGCACTAATTTATTGCCGTTGAGCACAAAGGCTTGAATCGCGGCTTTTTCTTCCACTGAAAAGGCGGCTTGTGGACTCAACACCAGTAGTCCGTCTAAGCTGGGCAAGATATTCAGCAGATCCGACGTGACTTGCACCACGCGATACCCTTCAGACTCCAGGGTGCTCTGCACTTGTTTATAGTTCTGTAGGGCGTTGCTACCCGATAAACCAAAAGAATTATGGGTTAAGTCAATACCGATGACCCGTTGGGCCGACTGAGGCTGTAGCGCGATTTGCCCCAGCATTAGCGGTTGTCCCACCTGCACCTGTACTTCTCGGGTGCTGGAGCCGAAGCCGGTTTTTTTGACACGCAGAATCACGTTTTGGGCCTGGTTATAGCTAAAAGAGAAGTTGCCCTGGTTATCCGTGTCTGTGGTGATCGTTCCATCAAAGACGCTAGCCCCCGACAAGGGATTTCCCTGGGCGTCTACCACCGTACCGGTAATGCCGGTTGTAATGGGAGAAACAATAATTTTAAGGCTGACATTGGACTGGTTCTGAGTCACCAACTTGCCGAGATCGGCGGTGCGAGAGGTTTTTTCAAAACCCACCTTGGACACTTCAATATTGTACTCCGCGTTTTGTGGAATTTGCTTAAAGTCGGCAACACCGTTGCTGCCGGTACGCTGAATCAGCTCAGCCTGACTGAGGCTGCTCAGCTTGACGTCCACATCTGCGACAGGCTGATCGCTGCTGTTAACAATCACCACCTGCACGTCAATGCGGGTCACGTCGGGGGTTGAGGGAGCGTCGGGTGTGGCAGAGGCTCCCGGAGGAGTCGCCGGGGGTTGAGCGGGCACCTCCACCGGCGTACAGCCCCAAAGCACCGTGGCGCTCAGGCTGCAGAGCAAAGAAAGAGAGAGAATATTATTTAGCGTCTTGTGCATCATGTTGTGTCCATTGTAACGCCCGATAAGCGTTGAGTTTTCCGTAACCTGAGTCTTCGTCAAAACCAGGAGCTTCCATATCATCGGCGGTGGCGATCAGGCGCGCACGAATTTGTGCCGGGGTAAGGTTGGGCTCGCGGGCGAGCATCAAGGCCACGACACCGCTCACGTGAGGGCAGGCCATAGAGGTTCCTGAAGTGGCTGCGTAGAGCGTACTGGTGACGCGCTTTTGAAAAAATTCAAAGGTGTTATAACTCGGCCATGTGGACCACACCTGCTGCCCCTCTTGTAAAACATTGCTGCGTCCGGCCCCACCGGGAGCCACCAAATCAACCTGGGAGCCGCCGTTAGAGTAAGAGGCCACACTGTCTTTTTCGGTATGGGCACCCACGGCAATCACGCCGTTATAAGCGGCGGGAACGGTGATGGGCGAGATCAACCCGCGGTCTCGCGCGCTCTCGTTGCCCGTGGCCGAAACAATGGTAATATTGCGCTGCAAGGCCACCTGAATCACCGACTCCAGGGCGCGCGTACTTTTGGAGACCGGCCCCCCAATGCTGATATTAATCACTTTGGCACCGCGATCAATGGCTCGCTGAAAGGCAGCGGTCAGTGTTGCGGCGTCGGTGCTGCCGGCGTAGTCGGTGGCTTTAATGGGTAAGATACGCACGCCGCCGCCCACGACGCCCGCTACACCCAGGTTATTGTCCATGCTGGCAGCGATAATGCCCGCAATATGGGTGCCGTGTCCGTTACCGTCGCGTCCACCATAATTTAAGACTTCTGAGGTAAAGGGGTTGCGGTAAATATCGCTCCCTTTGAGTTCGTTATAAATATCTTCTAGCGGTTCTAAATGATCCACCAGATCTTCATGATTGGGATCTACCCCTGAATCAATGACGGCCACCAAAATGCTGGGGTTGCTTTTAACCAGAGTCCAGGCCTGATCAATTTTGGCGCTGCGCATATTCCACTGCATGCCGTAGCGGGGATCCCGCGGACGAAAAGTGTCTACCGCTTGTACCTTAAAATCGGGGATCTTAAAACTGGGGTTGCTTTCTGCAAAACTGACGCCTGGGGTTTGATTGAGTAGCGTAAGGGTATTGAGCAGAGAGCGGCCAGCGGGTAAACGCAGCTGGTAAAGGTGAGCGGAGCTGGCCAAAGACTTGACTTGCATATCGGGAATCAACTGCTGAAGCGGGGCCAGACGATCGCTGGGAATCTGCACCAGGATCTCCCGTCCACTGTCCAGCGTGAGTTGAGACAGCAATTGTTCAGAATCCGAGACTGCAGGTCTCTCGCCCGTCGATACAGAGGATACCGAAGACATAGATGCCGTGAGCGGCGTGCTGCACGCTGCCGCAGTCAGGAGTCCAGCCAGCGCAAGACTGGCAGCCTGAATTTTACGAGTAAAGACGTTGAACATCGCTGACTCCGGGGTAAAGTTTAAAGACACGGTCAGCAACAGCGGCATTTAAACCCGCGGGTAACTGCACGCGATATGAATAAAAAGACGTTTTTTGAACCCAGCGGGTTCCGTAAATGAGCTGGAATTTGTCAATGACTTCTTGAGAGCTGCCGGGGCGAAAGTGAATGAGCATTTGCCCTCCTCCGTCTAAAGGAATGGGCGTCAGCACATTGGGGCCATTCACGGGCTGGGGTAAACTCATGGTGTAATTGGGTTCAGCAAACTCCACCAGCTCGGATTGCTGGTAAGTGGCCACGGCCTCTGGAACAAGGAGCCCCTGAGGCAGGCGCAGACGGTAAACATCAATACCTGAAATACGGCTAATTTGCGACACACCCATATTTTGATTTAAAAAAGCAATGTCTGCGGCGGTAACGCCCGGCTTAAACTTCACCATCATTTCGCCCGGCAGATAAGCGCCGGATTGCTGAGCCGAAGCCGGGTCAGGCGAAGCCAGAGTTCCGTTGGGATTAACCGGTTGAATATTGACCGCCTGGGGCTGAATATGATCGGCGACTTTGTAAACGGGCACCGGAACGGTCTCCATCACCGAGGGCAGGGCCGAAAATAGCTCAGCATATTGGTCTTGCGTTTTTAAGGCGGGCACCTGAAACACATAGGTGCGCGCCCCAACTTTGGTCAGCGGTGCACCAAAGGCATGGCTCAACTTTTCGATAAACGCTGCAGAGGTATTGGGGCGAAACTTCACCCGCACCACCTTGTCTTGCATGGGATTTAACTGCGCCAACACCTGAGGCGGAGAAGCAGAAACGGCCTGTACACTGGGAGCGTGCATGAGTAGGGTGAGCCCGAAACAAAAACCACCCGCGTAAAAAAGACGTTTAAAGTATTTCATACCTCTTAGTATATCAGGGGGTGCAAATTGATTTGAAGCAGTTGAAGGATTATTCGTCGTATAAAGCCGACATAAAAACCCCTTTAGAAAGGCATTAAAAGCGCAATAAGCGTATAGATTTAAGACTAAATTTTAAACTATGCTAAAAGAGATGCGCTCAAAATAGCCGCAGGGTAGCCGCAGATATGTACCAAAAGGGGTAAGTAAATTTATGTCAGATATTGAGAATAATCCCAACGAAAACACAGTGAACGTAACGGAAGAAGCACAGACCCGCGATATTGAAGCATTAGAAGGCCGTCTTTTTAAATTTTATCGCCAGGGTATGTACGCTTTTGGAGTCGTGATGGCGGCCGGTATTGTTGCCGGAACCTGGTTTGGCCTTCAAAAAGTGCGCAACCATGATGACGCGCACCGCTTGCAGGTTAACTCGCCCATTGAACGCCCTGAGCGCGTGGCGAACCCTTATAAAGATGCACAAACGGTAGAGTTTACGCTGCCTTATATGCACGGCACCAACTCTGCAACCCTCAAGTATATCGCGCAGCTTTCTGCCAGCAAAATTGAGTCACTGCCAAATAATGGATTTGTGGTGGAGGGGGTTTACCGCTCCGGTAACCTGGAACATACCACCACCATTAAACTGGCCTGTGAGGGCGCCGTTTGTAATATGAAGTTCAAACTTCCGGCCCGCTATATTTTACCACCGCGCATGGATGGCCGAAAACTCGTAACGCCAAAACGAGACTTTGAAGTGTATAGCAACGGCTACGTTTTAGAGGTTAAAGCGTCAAAGCTGGACGGTATTGCGCCTGCCGACGATACATCACTGGCCCTGTTTAACCAGCGAGAGAATCTAAAGCCTTTTTACCGTGAGGCCTACTTTGATACCGAAGGCAAGTGGATTCGCCCCAACACCTAGAAACACCAGGGTAACATCTGTCAACAACACTACGCTAAAGGCACTTTGGAAGCCCGTTCGTAATGGGCTTCAATAACCCCGCTGTCGTAAATATTGTGCGTGACGAGGTGCCACCGGGTGTGAAACGCTCGCTTGCCAGCGAATAAAGCAATACCCTCACCGGGGCCCGCCCTCAGTACAATAGGATTGATTTTCAAAATCACTTTGTCAATCAGACGGTGGTTGTAAAGTGCAGTGGCCAGTGTGCCTCCACCACATAACCAGATGGGTTTGCCCGGCTGATTTTTGAGGACTCGAATTTGCGCCAAACTCTCTTCGCTATACACCTTCAGAGGCGATGTTTTAAAATCCGCTGTGTTCGTCTTTAAGGTTTTTGAAAACACCCAGTTTTCAAGATGTGGATAGGGCACATAACCGGGCTTCAGCCCGTAGCCGTAACCAAAGGTATAGGTGTTCTTTCCCATAATCACCGTGTCATACTGCTGTATTTGTTGCTGATAAGCTTCCACATGCGCTCCCGACTGCAAAAATGCGCTGACGTCATGGTCGGGACCGGCAATATAGCCATCCATACTCACAGCCACATGATAAATTAAATTTCGCATTGCCATTCTCCTGAAATAGAATAAATTCTTATTCCATTGTCGAATACAACGGCCAGCCCGTCTTGTAAAAATTTAAAGGGTGCTTACGTTGGGGCGCGTCCAATGGGGTAAATTAAGAAAGTGGTCCACCTGTTGGGGCCGATAAGCCCCCGGTGTAAAACCGAGCATCTGAATAAAATCACGGTTGAAATGAGACTGATCATAAAACCCGTTATCTAAAGCCACAGAGACGAACGACTTTTGGGGGTTTGAGGCCATATCGTACAAAGCTCTTTGCATGCGATAAAGGCGAAGTTGCTGGCGTGGGGGAACACCACAGTAGCGGTCATAGAGTTTGCTTAAGGTCGGGGCGCTGCACTGCAGCAGTAAACGTAAGTTAGCGGAAGTATACATCTGCTTTTTAGACAGCAAGCGTAAAAGCTGAGACTCTCGCCCTTGAAGAGAGTGGGCGTCGTTTACTTTTTCAAAAAGAGACGCAAGCAGGGATTCTAAAAGACGAAAGCAGGACGCAATCCCCCCACTTTCTTTTGATGCTTTAAGCTGCTCACTCCACAATGCGGCCTTTGGCCCAAGAATGGCACTGAGTTCAATATGCTGGTTGCTTAAAGCTGCCGCTGAATAACCCGTTAAAAAAGGAGCCGCGCCTGGCTTAAACAAAACACATAAAATATCCGTCGGACAAGACGTTTCAACATAAAAAGGCCGGTGATACCCGCCCGAAATCACCCCCCCTTTAAAGCAATGACGACCGCTATGATTGTAGATAATAAGGGGGTTGTCGTTGAGACTAAACTGTAGCTCTACACTTCCCCAGGGCAGAATCTGCTCATAAGGGTGGGGCACGGCGTACCCAGGATAAAACCAACAGTAATCAATATAGTTTTGCAGCGCCGGTGGAGGGTAATGAACAGATAAGGCAGAGGGACTTACCTCCGTCATTGACATACTTGATCCTCACTTTTTTAGTACATCTGTTCGAGCATCTGGCGGATCTAAAATCAAAAACCCAAAAGGCACCCAGGCCGCTGCACAGGCCTCAATAAAATAGCCAAAACGCCATTTTTCTTTTAAAAACAGCAGCCCGGTCAGGGCCGTATAGGCAATGAACAACATGCCGTGCGTCATGCCCGCATAGCGCACAGGTAGGGGCTGATCTGCCAGGTACTTTAAGGGCATGGCCAGATTCACTAAAAAAATGAGCGAAAGGCTTTCTAGCGCCCCTAACAGATGCCAAAACCGCAGCATTTAAAACGGTTTCGCAATCACAAGAAAAACAATAACACTGGTGAGAATAAGGGGTAAAACACTCAGTACCTTCACTTTGCCCGCACTGACGGCAGTGCCCTCAGCCAGCTGGCGACGGGCCTTGGCTAATACACCATGATAGCCAAAGAAAAAAACCACAAACAAAAGTTTGGCATGCATCCAGGGCGCTTTCATCAACACAGGATTTAACACCAGCGTCACCACACCCAATACGAGCATCGCAAGCATCAGCGGGTTTGCCAGTCGTTTCAGTAAAAAGTGCTCAATCTGCACCAGTTTTTCTTTGACCACGGCTTCGGTGGTCTTGACGTGAAACGGCAGCAGTACCGCCACAGAAAACAAGCTGGCAACCCAGCTTATAACGGCAATCAGGTGAAGCGATTTCAAAATATCATATAATAGCGGAGCGGTTGACATAGAGGGCAGTCCTTTAGTGATTATGGGAATCAGCGTAGCATAGCATTTGACAGAAAACATGATGTATATCAAAGAGAATTGCGATTCATTTGTGCTAATTTGAAGACATGAACAATCTGTCTGCCGCTCAGGCTCATGAGGCCCTACTCAAGCTGTTACGCATGGCCTACGCCAATGAACACGCTGCTGCCCACGCCTATACCGGCCACAGCAGAGGATTGTTTATTTCATCGGCCGAGCGGCGACACATTCGCGGCATTGCTGAGGCCGAAGTCAGACATTACCAGGCCCTCGAGCAATTATTAACCCAGCTTCATGCCAGCCCATCACCTTTTCGCGCGCGGGTGATGACTGTAATGGGTCAAGTCATTGGCCTACTATGTATCTTTGGCGGGCGCCTCATTCCCATGTATGGCGCCGGGTGGCTAGAGTCCGACGTGGTCAATATTTATGTCAAAGCATCCCAGTACGCCTGGCTGGCCAATCATCCCGAAATCATCCCCCAACTCTTAACCATGGCCGAAGAAGAGTGGGACCATGAAGCTTATTTTAGACAAGGTGTACTCGGCCATCGGCTGGGCAAACGTCTCAGAATCTGGAGAGAACCCATGCCGCGTCAGAGCTTGCGTAGCGACTTTGCACGCTTTTGCCAGCACCAGCAAAAACAACGGATTTATGGCGACTTACAAGCGATTAAATCTGCCCCATAGTGCCCCAAAACTGTGCTATGATTGGCCCTTGAAATATCCCCGCCCCCCCGGAGTTTAAACCATGTTAGACACTGTTCATTCTGCCCGTGAAAAAGCCCTTGAAGCCATCGCTGTGGCACAATCTGATGACGATTTAAAAGACGTTCACAGCGCCTATCTGGGCAAAAAAGGACTGATCAAAGGCTTCTTTGGTCAGATGAGTCAATTATCCCCGGACGAAAAAAAACAGGTAGCCCAGGTCGTCAACACCACCCGCGCAGCCATTGAAAACGCCATGAAGGCCCGAGAAACCGCCCTTAAAGCCGACCGTTTTAGCGATATTGACACCCGAGAGTGGCTGGACGTAACGGCGCCTGGCCTGACGCAGCAACGCGGCCACCTGCATCCGCTGACCCAGATTCAGTATGAGATTGAAGACATCTTTCGCTCGATGGGATTTCAGGTGTTTGACGGCCCCCAACTTGAAGACGACTACCACAACTTTGAAGCCTTAAACATTCCCAAAGATCACCCGGCCCGCGATATGCAGGATACCTTCTGGCTGGATAACGGCCGTTTGCTGCGTACCCATACGTCTTCGGTGCAAATTCGCGCCATGAAAAACGCCACGCCTCCCCTGCGCGGGATTTCACCCGGTCGGGTGTTTCGTTATGAGGCCACCGATGCCTCTCACGAAAACACGTTTTATCAGGTAGAAGGTCTTATGATCGACAAAGACATTTCGGTGGCCAACCTCATTTACGTGATGCGCTCGCTGCTGCGGGAAATCTTTAAAAAAGACGTGGAAGTGCGCTTACGCCCCGGGTTCTTTCCCTTTGTAGAACCCGGCTTTGAGCTAGACATTAGCTGTCTGATTTGTAACGGCGACGGATGCGCCGTCTGCAAGCACGAAGGCTGGGTAGAATTATTGCCCTGTGGAGCCGTTCACCCCAACGTACTCAAAGCCTGTAATATTGACCCCAATGAATACACTGGCTTTGCCTTTGGTCTGGGCCTGAACCGCCTGGTCATGATGCGTTACGGCATCGACGATATTCGCCACTTTCAAAGCGGCAACCTGAAATTTTTGGAGCAGTTTTAAAATGAAACTTTCATTGGATTGGATTCAAGACTATGTAGGGGTCATTGACGATAGCCCCAAAGCGATTGGCAGCCGCATGACGCTGGCCACCGCAGAGATTGAAGGCATTGAAAGCCACGGCAAGGATTCCGTGTATGACATTGACAACAAATCTTTAACCCACCGCCCCGATCTCTGGGGCCATTATGGTTTTGCCCGCGAGTTTGCGGCGGTATACCGCAAGCCCTTAAAGGCCTTAGCAGAACTCACCCAGGGCGATTGGAGCTATCCCCAAACCGCCCACGACCCCTTACAGGTCTCCATTGAAGTGGACGCCGAGATCTGCCCGCGCTATAGCGCTGTAGTCATTGACGGTATTAATGTGGGGCCCTCTCCGCAATGGCTGGTGGACCGCCTCGACAAAGTGGGCGCTCGCAGCATTAACAATATTGTCGATCTAACCAATTATGTCATGTTTGAACTGGGCCAGCCGATGCACGCCTTCGATCGCCAGCTGCTGCAAGGAGACACCCTCAAAGTACGTCTCGCCAGTGACGGTGAAGCCTTTACCGCCTTAGACGACAGTGAGCACAAGCTCAAAAACACCATGATGGTTATTGCCGATGCTGAAAAAGTCGTGGCGTTGGCGGGCGTGATGGGCGGTGCAAATTCAGAAGTTCATGAAGGCACCACCACCCTGGTACTCGAAGTCGCTAATTTTCACCCCAGCCATGTGCGCCGCACCGCTGCGGCACTGAATATGCGCAGCGAAGCGTCAATGCGCTTTGAAAAAGGCTTAGATCCCTTGCAATTACAGGCGGCCACCGATCGGTTTATGACCCTCCTCAAAACCCTTTGCCCCAACGCCCAAATGCGCACCCCGTTTTTAAGTGCCGGTTTAGATCAAAAAACACCGATTGCCATTGAAACCTCTTTTGGGTTTATGAACCAGCGCCTGGGCACCCAACTGCCCCACAGCGAAATCCGCGACATTTTAGAGCGTCTCTGGTTTACCGTAGAGGCCACCGATGCCGCCGCTGGAGACGAGGGCCCATTGCGAGTGACCGTCCCCAGCTTTCGGGCCACCGGTGACGTTAGCATCGCCATGGACCTCGTCGAAGAAGTCGGGCGGGTCTACGGCTATGACAATATTGAAGCCGTGGCTCCTCAGGTTCCGGTACAGCCCGTGGATGTATCCCCGACGCATCGCTTACAACGCCGTATTCGAGAAGTGCTGAGTCGTGACCTGGCCTTTTATGAAGTGTATAACTACGCCTTTGTGGGCGATCAACTGCTCGAAGCCGTGGGCTTAGATCCCAAAGATCACATTGCCCTGGCCAACCCGCTGGCCAGCGATCAAAATCGCCTGCGCACCAGCTTGATTCCCAATCTGCTCAAAATCACCGGCGAGAACCTGCGCTTTCAAAAAGACTTTCAGTGTTACGAACTGGAGCGTACCTTTGCGAAAGTCGCTCAGGGCGCATTTGAGCACGATCAGCTCGCCCTGGCGGGCATCATGACCCAAAAAAACTGGAGCAAACAAAGCGATCAGTGCTTTTATGCCCTCAAAGGCGCGGTCGAAGATCTGTTTGCTCAATTGCCATTTGCAGACCGCCTACGCTTTCGCCCGGCAGCCATGGCTCCCAGCTGGGGCCACCCGGGCCGCACCGCCCAGCTCTATTTGGGTGAGCAGGTCATCGGCACCCTGGGCCAGGTGCATCCTCAGATTACCGAGAACCTGAATATTAAAGCCATTGTCGGTTTCTTTGATATTGACGTCGATGCCCTGCTGGCCTGCCAGAGTGCCGAAGCCAGCTTCGAGAAAGTACAGCGCTACCCCACCGTTCCCTTTGACATCAGCATGATCTGTGAGGCAAAAACCCTGATCGCCGATGTAGAAGACACCATTTGGAGCGTGGACACCAAAGTCAAAGCCGTTGAACTCTTTGATGTATATGTGGGCGAAAACATTGGAGAAGGCAAAAAGAGCCTGGCCTTTAAAATCACCTTTGCCGCCAACGATCACACCCTACAGCCCGATGAAATCACCGATGTACAGCAACGCACCATGCAGGCTTTAGACACCGCGGGCTATAAAGTACGCGATGGTGCCGCTTAGCGCCATGGCAACCTCTGCAGGTGGCCCCGCTTACCGCTTAAGCTGGGCCACCGACATTCACTTAGACCAATGCGAGCCCGAAGCCTTTGAAGCTTTTATTGAGGCACTTCGCGCTGAAAACCCTGACGGCATCTGTCTTACAGGGGACCTTTCAGAAGCGCCTCGCTTGCAAGCCGACCTGGAACGGGTGGCCGAGGCGGTGGGCGTGCCTGTCTATTTTGTGCTGGGCAATCATGATTATTACCACGGCAGCATTACAGAAGTGCGCGAGACCATGATGCAGCTCACGGCCACTCACCCGCTTTTGCGCTGGCTCCCCGCCACGCCAGAAGCAGCAGGCATTGCCTTAGGCTCAAACACGCGTTTAATCGGCCACGGGGCCTGGGGCGATGGCGGCAACGGCAATATTCGCGAAAGCTGGATTCGCTTACAGGACTTTCGTAAAATTGCGGAGTTAAACACTTCTAACGGGACTGCTAATGGAACTGCCAACGGGGAAGCCGACAAGCTCAGCCCTGAAGAGCGCAAGGCCAGACCCATTACAGAAGCGCTCATTGAAATGCTACAGCACCTGGGTCAAGAAGCCGCTGAGTTTTTAAAACCACGCCTGCTGCAAGCCTTACAAACGGCTCCCAACGTGTTTTTATTGATGCATCCACCGCCGTTTCGAGAGGCCTGCCTGTACGGCACTGAAATGGCCGACGATCACTGGGCTCCCCACTTTACCTGCAAGGCAGTGGGCGATATGTTGATTGAAGTCATGGCTCAGCACCCAGAGCAACAGCTCACGGTACTCGCCGGTCACACCCATAACATACACGATGCCTTTGTGTATCCCAATATACGGGTGTGTGTCGGGGCAGCCGAATACGGCCACCCCGGTGTAGCGCAAAGTTTTATTCTGTAGGATGCCCTTCGTCGTACCAGGCCAACATGCCGCCATCAAAGTTCGTAACCTGAGAAATCCCTGCAGACGCCATCATTTGCGACGCTCGACCACTGCGCCCGCCACTGCGGCACACCATCACGTAGCTGGCCTCTTTATCTAAAGAATCTAAATGGTCAGGGAACTCAGCCAACATGATTTTTTTTGCCCCCGGAATAACGCCCTCTTCCCACTCTTCGGGCTGGCGCACATCAATAAATACGTCGTTACCCGCTTCATAACGGGCATAGATCTGATCAACGGTTTCATTTGTCATGGGTAGACACCTCATTTTTAATGCTTTTGACTTCATTTTAACGGTAAAGCCAGCTGGCGAAAACCAGCAGGGACTAAAATCAGTTAAAATACCCACCAATGATAACGAACACTGAGGCCCAGGGAATGACAAGCTTTTCTTCAAAAACCACACCGGCAGCGGATCTAAAAGACGCCTTTGCCACACCCGATGTGGAGCAGTGGAAAGTCATAGCGGAGCAGGCTTTAAAGGGTGCTAATTTTGAGCGCACCCTCTACCGCAAGAGTTACGAAGGTCTCACCTACCAGGGCCTTTATACCACCCGTCCCCGGCAAAAAATTCAAATGACACCCCGAGCGAGCTGGCAGATCTGTCAGCGCTATCGCGACCCCGACGTGACACGGGGGATCCAGGAAATTGCCCATGACCAGCAACAAGGCCTTGAAGCCGCTGAATTCGATGGACGGGTGTGCGACCCCTCCCTTGTGATCCAAAGTCTCGAAGCGGCGCAGTTAAAGATTCCCTTTTACTTCCGTGCCCACACCTTACCTCCCGACTTATATCAAACCGACGCGCCGGTGCAGGGTTTTTTAATAGACCCCATCGCAGACTGGGTAGAGGGCTACACAGAAAGCCCGGTAGCCGCTTATAAAACACTGCATCAACTGTTTAAACAACAAGCAGAAAGACCCAGGCCGCTGCGCTATTTGATGCAGGTTTCCAGCATGAGTTACGCTGAGGCGGGGGCCAATGCCGTTCAAGAACTCACCTATATTTTGGGCGCCTGTGTTGAGGCCTTTCAAAGACTCTTAGACAATAGAGTGCCCTGTAAAAACATCCTTAGCGCCACACGTATTGAGGTGAGTGTGGGCACGCAGTTTTTTATGGATGTGGCTAAAATTCGCGCCCTCCGTTTCTTGCTGCATCGCCTGGCGAGCGTCTATGCACATGAGGCTCAGCCCATGACGTTGCACGCCACCACCTTAAAGCGCACCCTGGGTCGCTACGATATTCACAATAACTACCTGCGCCAAACCCTGGGGGCCAGTGCAGCCGTTCTTGGCGGCGTGGACAGCCTGTCGACGGGCGCTTTTAACGAAGTCAACGGGCTGCCCGACCGTACAGCCCGCCGCATGGCCCGTAATATTCAGCTGGTGCTCAAACACGAGGCCTATTTTGAAACACTCTTAGATCCTGCCAAAGGCAGCTTTTTCTTAGAGAACCTGAGCAGTGAGCTGGCAGAAGCCGCCTGGAAACAGTTTCAGAACATTGAGCAGCAAGGCGGACTCGAAATGGAGTTGCGTTCGGGTCGCCTGCAACAAGCCGTGCTAGAAGTCGCCGCTTTGCGGCAAAAAGCCTTTGAAACCCGAAAAGATGTAGGGGTCGGCAGCAATCTATTTGCGACGGCTTATGAAAAACCTCACAATACGCACTTACTCCCCACTTCACAAGTGTCCGATTATCAGGTAGAAACAGGCATTGAGGCGCTTCCCCCCATGCGTCCAGCGCTTGCTTTTGAGGCCCTGCGAGAAAACCCCGCCTGGTCACAAAAACAGGTAAACTTACTCTGTTACGGTGATGCTTACCGGGGTCGCGCAGAATTTATGGAGGGTATTTTTGCCTGTGTGGGATTAACATCTCAGCGCAGTCCTGCCCTCGAGACCCCCGATGGAATCATTGAATATATCACCCAGCAGATTGAGCCACCTTCTGCTGAAGCAGAAAATACATCAATTACCGATCCGCAGACAGGCTTTCAACACCTGATGGTGTTTTGTGCCAGTGACTTGGCTTATACAGAGCTACTGCCCAAAGTATTGCCCCGATTGAAAGAAGCCTACCCTCAGCTACAATTGGTCCTGGCGGGCAATCCTCGCGAACAACAGGCCGAGTACCAAAAATTAGGGTTGCATACGGCTTTTTACAAAGGATGTAATGTCTTAAACACCTTAGCCAGTTTGCTAACGACTGCTTAGTCTAATGACAGATTCTGTAGCGCTTGAATCAAACGCGATTTTTGATCTTGCTCAGCACGAGACAAAGCACGACAATCTAGTAATTCAAAGTACTTTTTCCATGCGCCCTTAAAAAAAATGCCCTGATAAAGCCCCTGAGCCAGGCACTGCTCGGCCCTCATATACTCTCCCTGTTCGATCCATGCACCCGCGAGTTCAAAGTAGGCTTCCACAAGTCCTGGAGTAAGGCCAATGCACTGCTCAAAAGAAGCAACGGCCTCCACATTTTTATTTTGTGAACGTTGTACACACCCTTGTAAAAAAGCAACGCCAGCCATTAATACCTGCTGAAGATCTTTGCTTCCTACAGCAGCAGTCTCTTGATACAAAAGATAGAAGCCGGTATAGCGCACGGGTAAAACAAAAAAGGAAGACGCCACCTCCTGAGAAAAGGCCAACCATGAAAATCTATCGATAAGCTTTAGAAAACACTGCAAAGCCCTTTCAACTTCAGTATAATCAGCTTGAAAAAAATAACTCCAGGCCAAATTATAAGCAATGAGCATGTGTAAGGGAACAAAGGGATGCTGAGGAGAGGCCAGTTCTTTTTCTAAAGATTCCTGAATCTCTTGTAAAGAAGATGTTGGGGCTTCATGGGTAACAGGGTGCACAAATAAATCCGCCAGCGTAACCAACAGAGCATTTGCAAAGCATAATTGATGGGAACGCTGCGCCAATTGATGCGCGACATGTACTCTGAGAACGGAGAGATCCGTCGTCATATGAAGCAGAGCATGGGCCAGCAGCACATCATCTGTCTCATTGTCTCGCCTGCTGCCCCCAAAGCGAAATCCATCAGGAGTCAGCTCGGATTTAAGGGCTTCCAGCAGCTCCCCAAAGCGTATTGTATAGTGGCGAGGCTGAATGGCAATTTTACCCTGTTGAGCAATACGCTCACGCTCTTCTGGGTGGGCCAGATAGTACTGAATCTGGGCTTCTAAATTATGCGGTGTGTAAGGCACATATGAGACATTTGGTTGTAAAAACTGATTGACCTCTAGATTATCTGACTCCATCAAAAGGAGTGCTCCACAAGCTGTCGCTTCATAAGCGCGTAAGTTCATCTCTTGGCGCAAGGTATGATTAAAAGCAATTTTACTGCGCTGTAATAGCGCTAAGTGCTCTGATTCAAAAATCCCACAGGCCAGATGAAAGTTAATATCAGGCAAATTTGCGATGCGAAATAAAAACTGGTTGCGCTTTAAATACTTATGGGGATTTGTATTGCCAACAAATAAGACATCAATATCTCGTTCGGCCTCAGGCTGTGCTTTTACCGAAGCAATCATTGATGAATCAAAACTATAAGCAGGCCAGTACTTTACCTTATTTTTAAAGCCGCTATGCTGCTGAATTAGGCGTTGCCGGAGTTTTTCGTCGCAAAAAATGCCGTCAACGGTCTGAAGTAAACGCGCCAGTGGTTTGTCATTGTGCCAGTCTGACATGACCACAAAAACGGGTACATCAATATGCCCTAAGTCTAAAGGGAAACCGTTTTGAAACCCCCACCAAATAACGACATCTACTGGATGCTGATGCCTTGATTCGTCAATCATAGGCTGCAAATAATAGTCAGCACCAGGCCTCAGGCGAGGTCCTTTGAAGGCAGCTTCTGCCTGGGGGTAGGCTCCCGGCACTATACTATGTAAAAAAACGTCTGAAGCAGTGAAAAAAGGATGAATATGGGAATGATGAAGGTAGTCCCCCAGGCAACGAGGATCGCTTAAACACGAAATATACCACCTTTGTTCAAGTATAGCAGGAGGGTTAAAAGGCCCCACTAAAGCATGAAACGGCAATTCTTTTAGAAGCATGGAGAAATAAGTCCACCGATTTTCTTATAACTTGAAACTTAATTTAACGCGTACATACAGGTATTAAAACATATCAGCACATCTCTTAAGTTATGGTAAAGTATGATCAAAAAAGGGGGTAGACATGGCTTTGGAATTATCAGTGGTAATCTTAGCGCAAGGCGTAAGTGATGAACAAGTCAGTCTCTTATTACAATCCATAAATTACCAAAACTCCTCAGTCTCAGATATTGAAGTTTGTCTGTTATGTTTTCCCCAACAATTAGAAGTGTTCAAAGCCTTTAAAACCCGTTTTCAGCTCACGTGCATTCCCATTGGAGCAGACAACTCTCTCAAAGGGCAATTGACAGCCCTGAGCACACATACCCTGGCCCCTTATTGTTTTTTCTTAAATAGCGCCTATTTCCCCCACCGAAATACACTCAAAACCCTCAGAGAAGCGTTCAAAGAAAAAAAAGATGATTACACGGTTTTTGTAGCCCAAAAAGAAGTTCTTCCTGCCAATGCCAACACCTACCTGGCCAAAGCCATCGAGCATACCAGTCTGTATTCTTTTCCCACACCAAGTTCTCATGCCTACACACGGTTTTCACTGGTGGCCAGCTGTATGCCCAGCTGGCTCCTGACCTTTCTTATCGAAAAAACACCGCCACATACTCTCCTGAGCAAGGGAGTCGATCATTGGCTCGGATTCTGTCTGGATCAGATTGGCTGTCATTTTTCTCCGATTAAAGGCTTTGTTTACCTCACAGCGCCACTCAACATTTCCGCTGTACTGACCACGATACAAAGTGAAGCAAAACAATTGCTTTTTTACAGCAAAAATCATCCTATTTTTCTTCAGGCTATACTGGGGCGCTCAGGCATTCCATGGCGCTCTCCACAGCGGCTAAAAGACTGGCTAGCACAGACGCACCCGCAACAACTTGAGACTGCATTAACTCGCAACGCCTTGCGCGATATTGGTGAGCCTTTCTTACGGCATCAGGGGGATGCTTCGAGTACACACTTTATCGCTTTTATTAAAAATCTATTGAACTACGAAAAATACTATCAAATTCAATCACTGCTGGCTATACCTTCCTTTAGCAACATGGTTCTTTTTCCGGCGCTACACAAACGTTTATCGAGCTCTGGAGTAGATCTCATCCCAGAGCATGAGCACTCCATCGCTCCAATACTATACGAAAAACACTACGAAAAAGCCGATATGATCCTGGATCTGCTAAGTCGGACCGCATGGAAAACAGGGCTTGAGGTGGCAGAAAAACCGGATCTCAAAACCACCTTAAACACAGAAAAAAGCATAATAGAATGCTCCATTAGCCCAACGGATCACCAGCAGTTAGCAACACAGATTGCCGAACTGCAAAGCACACAGCCCTTTAAAAATGTGGACTGGATGTTTATCGACATCGAAAAAAGTGAGCTCCAGTGTTGGATCAGTTTTCATGAGAGCCTGGAACCCCTTCTTGCCCTCGGCGGTCAGTTATTCCTGTGTAGCAATAGCCCGCGACTGCTGGAGTCGTTCTTCGGACGGCTCATCAGAAACTATCCATATCTTGTTGCCGGTGACTATCAGGGAAATCACCTAAAAGTAGCGATCAAAACCAGTAACTATCAAGCACCAGAAAAAAGTAGACCTTTTCTTTAAATGCGTACTTTAAAGCATAAAATATTGCTGGGCCCTCTTTTTGACCCCACCATCGTGGGGCGCTACCTTTATGAGCAAAACCTGCATTGCTTTATGTACGATTGGAACCGTTATTACGTCACGGAGCCTTCCTCATGGCACCCCAACAGCTTTGACAGTTTTTTAAGCTTTGACACAGAAGCGCTTGAGAAATGGATACAAGCTTACGTTTATGATTGGCAGGCTGATCTGCTCATTTGGCTAGCTCCAGGACATCAACCTATTCCAGAAAAAATTCTTCGTTTACCCCTGCCCAAAATTGCCATCGCTCACGACTGGCACCTTAACGGTGCCGCAATTGAGCTTTGTAGGCAACACTTTGACGTCATTGTCGGAGATCAGCGCCTCTGCGATCAACTCAGTGATCCGAAGGTACGTTATTGGCCTGCATACGGCATTGAAATAACCCCCCGTAAGCTCTTGCCTTTAGCGGAACGTAGCATTGATATTTGTTTTATTGGCTCCATTAACCATTTACATATTCCTGAGCGCACAGCTCACATTCGGCAATTGCTTGAGCTAAGTAATCGCTATCAAGTCAAGTGTCTCACCAGCGTTTTTGGAGAGGATTACTTTGAAACCCTGAGCAATAGTAAAATCATTTGTAACCTGACCCAGCGCAGCGAAATGAATTTAAGGGCTTATGAGACCTGCGCTGTAGGCGCTTTGCTGTTTACCGAAAGTAGCAATCTCGAAGTCCCTCACTTCTTGATTAAAGATCAGGAGTATGTAGATTACGACACCACGAATCTCAAAACTAAACTCAGCTTTTATTTAGAGAACCCAGAAGTGAGTCAATCGATTGCTTCTGCCGGATTCAAAAAAATTCACCATTGGCAATACGAGCAGCAGTTTGAAGGTCTTCTCGATCAGAGCGAGTTGCTCATGGCTAAGCGCCAGGAGGGTGATTCTATCAATAAAAATCAGCCAGTAGGCTTAGACCCCTCCCTTTATATCCGGCATATTAGTCTCTCGCGCTCTCCAGAGCGCACTCGCGAAGCCATACAGGCCGCTCGCGATTTCATTGAGCGTCTTCCAGAGAACGAAACCTCACTTTGCTACATCAAGACAACTCTCGAAATACAGATAGAGATCAATCACTGCTTTAGTAAAAATTGGGAACCTGTCAACGACAGCAAAACCTTAATCCGATTAAAAAAAGCCTTGAAAAAACTAAACCAGATGTTTCCTCGGATTCATCATCCGGCACTGGCCTTTAATCTGGGTTTTTTGCACCTCATGCTGAATGCCCCCGAAAAGGCTTACTTTCACTTTCAACAGGTTCTTCAATTGCTGCCACAAAAAATTTGGCAGCGCGATGACGTCTTTTTTCAATTTTTGCTCCCCCTCAATAATGCCCAGTTAAGTCTCTTTATGTTACACAATCTGACTGAAATAACCTGGGTACAGTCAGACTTCAATACCCTGATCAGGAGCCTTTTACCCTGGGCCATGCATCAAGCACTAGCAGACTACTTTTACGCCCAACAGAACTTCGCTGAAGCAGAAGTTAATTATAAAAGTGCTCTCACTCTAAAAAAAGACGTGCCCCTCAACTGGTTGCATCTTTTCAAAATATATGCGGGCCGACAGCATTGGAGCCAGGCTCTCAATTGTTTAGATCAGTATGTTTTTTATTCTCCTAATGACTACACAGGCTGGTGGTTAATGGCCTCCTTACTCAAAAAGATGAATCATCTAGAACTTGGGCGGGAAGTCGCTTATAAAACGAAAGCGGTTTTTGAAGCCACCCATTTAAACGACACCGATAGTGAAAAAGCGTTTAATCTAAACATGTTTTTATCAGAATGGATTCAAGAATAATGCAAATTAAAAACTTTTGCCGAACCCTTTTTTTTAACCTTCTCAAACCCGAAGAAGAACTCTTTTTTGATCCACCTAACCTCAGTCACTTTGAAGTTGCCAACACTTTTTTTGCAAATAACGCCCTGGGTGATGCTTACCCAACATTAATTTCTCTGTGCAAGCAAATCCCCCACATGTCCACCCTGGCCATTGCAGGTATTGTGCAGCAAGCCGCTGCTCAGATGCCACAAAACACCGTGTACTTAAACATTGGTTTATGGAAAGGGTTTACCCTCATGGCAGGCCTGATAAACAATCCAAATACTCAGGCTATTGGCGTAGATAATTTTCACTTTTGGGGGGCATCAAAAGCGGATGTTGAAGAAAACCTAAATCTATTCAAGCTTAAAAAGGCAACCATTGTGTCCGCAGACTTTCGAGAATACTTAACCCATCAACACCAGGAGAGTATTGGGCTTTACTTTTATGACGGTCCCCATGATTATCAAAGTCAGTTGGATGCTCTGGAGCTCGCCGAACCCTTTTTTGTAGACGGCACCGTGATTATTGTAGACGATATTAATTTATCTGGGCCGGCACAATCTGTGACTGATTTTCTGGCCTCCCATCCCGGTGAATACAGTACCTTATTTAAAAGTCATACCCGAGAGAACCGTCACCCCACATTTTGGAACGGAATTCAGGTTCTTCAAAAAACACCGCCCACACGAGACTTTGACGCTCTGATCACCCGAGAACGTTTCTGGGATAAGAACCTGGAAGATCATTTAACCCAAACCAAGAGCACCATGCAACAGCCTCTGGATGTAGCCCTTCAAAACAGAGAAGAGCTTGTCGCCTTTTGTGAATGGATTGAAGCCAACCACATTCGCTCTTATCTTGAGATTGGCATTTGGACAGGGCGGTCTATTTCTTTATTGGATAAACTGTTTGACTTTGATTTATTAGCGGCCTGCGATCTGGGAAACGTACTCCAAATGGGCTACGATATTTCTTTACCAGAAAAAACACAGTGCTATTGGGGGAACTCTCAAACCGCTGAGTACTTAGCCTGGAGACAAGAATTAGGGGCAATTGATCTGGTCATGATAGACGGAGACCACAGCTATGAAGGCATTAAAAAAGATTTTGAGTTAAATGTTCAAGCCCCGTTTAAATATCTGGCGTTTCACGACATTATTAATGAGTCTTCCGACGGAATTGGGGTGAAGCAGTTTTGGGAAGAGCTAGAAGGAAACAAATTAGAGTTCGTGTTTCCCAATCAGGCCACCAACTCTCAACTTTCAGGGATGGGTATTGGTATCTGGTGGCCCTGATATGTCTTGCAGTTGTGCTTTTAACTGCCGTTGGTAATCTATGAATTGCGCTAAAAAGCGATGGTATTTGTGAGACTGAAACAATTGAATGCACACAGCACACTGCTTCTGTAACAACGGCAGATCTTCTAAGGTAGCCATGCGAAGCTTTTGCTTAAAATAACGCAGCCACAACGTGGGTACAAAAACACCCGTACGGGCAGCCTGCTCCAGGTAATAAAGTCCCTCTTGCCACTGATTTTGTTGTAACAAGGATTCTGCCAGATAGGTCGAAACTTCATACATTTCAGGCGTCCGCTCCAGACAGCCCTGAAAAGCAAGCGCTGCCTGAGCATACTGCCGTTTCTCCAGACAGAGTCGTCCCGTAAGAAACAGACTTCCCGCCTGAAGTAAGACCTGAAAATCGGCGTCTCCGCGATAGGCGGCTTGTTGATAGTTAAAGTAAAATCCCGTCCCCCGAATGGGCAGTAAAAAGAGACGATAATATAAATAGGGAAGGGATTCAGCACCTGTTTCAAAGCCTTGGTAAAAGCGCTGTAGCCAATACCCCACCTCTGACCAGCGCTGCTGCAAAGCATAACTCCAGGCCAGGTTATAGCAGATCAATACTTCCAGCCCCTCGAGCTCAGGCTTGTGCTTAAGCTGTGTACTGAGTTCTTGAAGCACAGGCTGTAAGCGCTCTCGGTAAAAGTCGGCTGTGTGTAGTGCCGGGTAAATGCTTAAATCGGTCAGAGAAACCAGCAAAGCGTTGGCAATAAAAAGTGCCGCGTTAGACACCTGAGCATATGTGTCTTTTAAGGCGAGCAAATCGGTATAAACCGCTTCTCTCAGGCTAGCGATATCGGTGGTCAGGTTTAAAGCCGTTTGTGCCAACGCGCTAAAGAACAGGGTTTGGTCACTTAATTTCAGGGTCTGGCGATATTGAAGGCGCTGGCGAAGGTGTGGCCCTTGCTCGCGCACCAGGGTTTGCAGCGTGCTCCACTGATGTCTATAGCTAAACTGTTGTATGGCCAGCCGACCCGCATCAGCGATCTGCTGTCGCAACGCGGTGTGCTGAAGGTAATAAATCACCTGTTGCGTTAGATTATTCTGAGTATAGGGAACATAGGCTTTATCTGGCTCCAAAAAGCGGTGTACCTCATGATTGTCGGCCTCCATCAACAAGAGGGCACCGCAGGCAGCGGCTTCATAGGCCCGCAGATTCATTTCTCCCCGCAGTCCGTAGTTAAAAGCGATTTTTGTGCGCACCAATAACGCAAAGTAATCCTGATGAGAGATATCAGAGCGCAGCACCGTGTGCAAGCCCGGCATAGCCGCCAGCTGATAAAGGAACTGATTGCGTGCACTATAGCGAAAAGGATCGTCACTCCCGGCAAACAGCACGTCAATATCTCGTGCATGATGGGGTATGATCTGCGCGGGAATATGCTCTTCAGGATAACTATATGCAGACCAGTAAAAAACCTTGTCTTTGAACTGAGGATCCTGGCACAGATGCTTTCTAAGTTTTTCGTCACAAAGAATCATATCAAAATCATTTAACAGCGGCATCATAGAAAGATAATGATAATGCCAGTCTGATACAACCAGTACAGTGGGGATATTAAGAGTCTTTAAGTCTCTTGGCACCCCTTTGTCAAGCCCCCACCAGATTAGCGCGTCTAATCCCCCCACAGGGTTCAATTTATCGAGAAAGGGCTGAAGCACCGGCGCTCTGGAAAGAGAAAGAGAAGGGTAATCTGTGATCAATCCATTGATCTCACGACCATGCATCTGAGAGGGGTGAATGAGCCAATCATGGGTGGTAAAAAAAGGGTAAATATGCGAATGGACCTGGTGCCCCCCCAGACAGCGTAGGTCGCTGAGCGAAGAGCGGTGCCAGGCCCCATCGATTTGGACCGGTGGACAAAAAGGGCCCACCGCCAGTTCAGGCGTTTCTTCGAACATTCCTGAAAATTTACTTAACGTCTAAAAGCTCAACTTCAAACTTCAGATCGGCATTGGGAGGAATAACCCCACCGGCGCCGCGAGAACCATAGGCCAGATCGGCTGGAATGGTTAAGTTACGAACGCCGCCGACTTTCATGCCCGCGACGCCCTGATCCCAACCTTTAATAACCATGCCTGAGCCTAAGCGAAAGCTAAAGGGCTCTCCACGATCTTTAGAGGAGTCAAACTTGGTACCATCCATTAAGGTGCCGGTATAGTGTACAAAAACGGTTTGACCGGCTTTCGCTTCGGCACCCGTTCCTACGGTCGTATCTTCAATGATTAATTTTTCAACTTTAGTGGTCTGTGACATATTGCTTCCTTCGCTGGTGGCCTGAGATGTGGCCGAATTGTTTTGTTCGCTGGCACAACGGCTCGCACTTAACATAAGTACAGCACAAAGGGTGACCAGAGCATAACGGTAAAACATAGAATAATTGCTCCATTTTCGTTAACTTTTTAACGCACTTGGGCTTCAGTATACCGGTCCAAAAGAAAGAAAGAAAGGATTTTGAAGTCATGCTATAATGCCGAGCAAGATTTTAAATGGAGAACATACGCATGGATTCAATTCAATTAAAACGCCCCGTGGCTGTCAAAGCCATTGTTACCGAGAAATTCAAAAGTGAAGCCACCAAAGAAATTCAACAGGCTTTACAAAACTTTGATCTGGGCCTTCAACAACTCGAATTTCAAGGCAAACGTGCCCTGAGCGATCTTGAGAAAAATGCCGAAGTGCCCAACAAAGAGCAGGCCCGCCAAAACCTGCAAGGCCAAATCGAGCAGCAACGCGCTCAGATCAACGGTCAAAAAGCCGAGTTACTACAACGCCTGAACGTCATTTCTCAATTGGAAATGGATTCTGAGTTTCTGCAAGCCACTGTAGATAACTATGTCGACGTTAAAGTAGGGGATAACCTCTACGACAAACTTTCAAATACAGAAGTGATTGTTAAAGATGGAGTTGTTGTCGAAATCCGCGGCGAAGGATAGTCCTTACTTTACCATTGCCAAAATTCTTTCGGCGCATAGTTTAAAAGGAGTCCTCAAGATTCATTTTCTCGGGGACTTTCCTGAACAGCTCGAAATTTTGGAAAAAGTGCTTGTGCAAGCGGAGCCTGATGGCCCCATTGTTAACGGGCCTTTTGAAGTGGAAAGTGTAAGCCATCATAAAGGGCAAGTTTACCTACTCACCCTGAAAGAAATTACCCACCGAACCGAAGCCGAAGCCCTGGAAAAACAGTTTTTGGCCATTCCGAAAGCAGAAGCTTTGGAGTTGCCTGAAGAAACGTATTATGTTCAGGATTTAATCGGATTTGTCTGCAAAGACGAACACGGAGAGGTGCTGGGTACGGTGGAGCACATTATTCAGGGGCACCAGGATTTACTGGTGGTTAAAACGCCTGAAGGTAAAGAGCATTGGGTTCCCTTTGTTTTTGAAATGGTGCCCGAAGTACACCTTGAACAACAGGAAATGGTGCTTACACCAGCTCCTGGACTTTTCGATCTCTAGGCCCGTGAAGCGGCTTAACTTAAAAGCTCCGCTCTATGAAGCGTCCGGGTATGCCCATGCTGCCCGGTCGTTTTTTCTGGCTTTAGAAGCCCAAAACCGCCTGAATTTGCGGGTCAGCCCGCTGCGTTGGAACAGCGGTTTTATGGCTGACGTCGCGCGCGAGGCTTTTCTCAAGCTGCGTCATTACGCCGACGTTCCCGCAAGCCCAGAAGACACCCTCTTACATTGGAGCATCGCCTCAGAGTTTGAAGGCCGTCAGGGCCATGCCCGCGCCATTGGACACAGCATTTTTGAAACCAATAGCCTCCTCAAAAGCTTTGTTAAAGGCTGTAACACCATGGACAGTATCATCGTGCCCACGCCCTTTCACCAACACAGCTTTCGCGAAGCGGGCGTACACTGTCCCATTGAGGTGGTTCCAGAAGGTGTGGATACCGATCGATTTCAGCCTATTGGCAGTGGCCTCAAGCATGTTCCCGAACGCTTTACCTTTTTGTTTGTCGCACAACTCTCGTATCGAAAAAGCATTGATCTCGTACTCGATGCGTTTCTGACTCTTTTTCAGAATCACGACGATGTACAGCTGGTGCTGCGCTGTTATATTAAAGACGGTAGCCCCAAAGATCTGGCCGAAGTCACCCAGGTGGTCAAAGTCTTTCGCGAAGAAAAGAAAATACCCAAAGGCCATATTTTACTGCTCGAAAATGTGCCCGACCAGCACTTACCCGCCATGTATCGGAGCGCACACGTCTTACTGGCCCCTTTTCGTGGTGAGGGTTGGGGATTACCCATTGTCGAAGCGCTGGCCAGCGAAGTGCCCGTTATTGCCACCGGATGGGGGGGGCCCATGAGTTATCTTTCTGAAGAAACCGCGCATCTACTGCCCTATGAATTACGCCCCATTCCTGAGGATATTCCCCCCATTTTTTGGGCGGCGCGTTGGTGGCTGCCCGTGAAGAGAAGCATCTGCTAGCAGAACCTGATTTAGACGCGCTAAAATATGCCATGTGGGATGCATATCAAAACTACTTCCTGCATAAAGCACGGGCCGTAACCGCTCGCAATCATTTACATCAGCATTTTCGTTGGGAGCATGCAGCCCAGCGCTTTATACATTTGTTCGCCGACTAAGTGTTCGCCCAATAAGGAGTTAGAATCCATGACCGAAGAAAATGAAACAACGTCCCCCAAAAGCCGCTCAAGCGTAGCGCTCGCCATTGGTGTCGGGCTCCTGGTGATAGGAGCCGGTGGCTTCTGGGGCATCAGCTCAAACATTACCCCGCAGAGCGATACGACTCAAAATACAGAAGCTCCCGCTGACATAGAGTTTGGTTTAGAAGGCAAAATAGCCCCCGCTTTTTCGCTAAAAAACCTGGCGGGCGAAACGGTACAGCTCTCTGATTATAAAGGTAAGGTCGTCTTTCTCAACTTTTGGGCGACCTGGTGTGAGCCCTGCAAAGCAGAAATGCCGGCCATGCAAAGACTCAAGCAAAAACTCGATGGCAAAGCCTTTGAAATCCTGGCGGTGAGCCTCGACAGCAATCCCGTCGACGCGGTACCTGCTTTTGAGAAAAAAACGGGGCTCACACTTAATTTTCCTGTGTTGCAAGACTCTGAGCAAGCTCTGGCAAAAAACAGCTATCGCACCACGGGGGTGCCCGAAAGCTTTTTAATTGACGGCCAGGGAAAAATCGTTAAACATGTGATCGGATCCTTTGAATGGGACAGCCCTCAAATCACAAAGTATTTTGAGGACCTCATCGCCTCTGGAACCGATGCCTAAGCCTGTCCCCCTTCTTAAAAAATGGGGCGCGCTCCTAAAGCTCTCCTGCTTATTGGGCTGTGTGGCCTGTTCAATGCCCCTGCCCCGCGATATTGATGCCCCCCCGGTATTAGTGCCGGATGTGGTCAGCGATGCGCCGCCACTCACAGCGGTTCTCTCACGTAAGTCGGGACGCTATAGTGAGGGACTATTAGACTATTTAGACTTATCGCCTTGCGTGGCAGATCGCTGCATTAATCGCCTCTCCACCAACCTAAGCCCCCTCCTGCGCTATGAGTTCTTTTTTAGCGACAATAGCGCTGTACTGGGGCAACGACCCGTTTTTAGCAGCCTGCCTTCCGATAGTAACGATCCACCCTCTCCTTTTCGGCGCATCATTGAAGTCACGGTTCCCGATGGCTATCAACCCAATACGCTACAGTCCTCTGAGGACGTTCTCAACAGCGGTTTTCGTACAGAGGCCACCAACCGTGTCGAAAACAACCCCCTCATTTCTGAGCGTTTACCCGCCAGTCCCGAACAAATTCGAGGGGTGGCCTGGTCCAGTGGCGAAGCGGTTTCTTATCTGGAGCTGGGTCGCGTTCCCTATTCAGCCCCTCAGAATCGTCTGGGCGTCGGCGTTGTTTACTTTATTCGCAACCGCGATAAAACCGACTTGCCCAGCCGCCCTCTGCCCATTTTTGACTCGGTGCCAGGAGACTTATTGTATAGCCCCATTCGCCAGGTCTTTCGCGCCGTGTCAGAAAATCAAATCAATACCCTGAGCGAGGATCCTGCCGCCACCATTCGTTCCCAGGAAGCACTGCTACGGGCGGTTAATGAGGGGCTCTTTCAACTCGAAGATACCCAGGAATATTTTAATTATCCGGTGGTATCGCTGAACTCATCCCCCAACTTACCTCCCGGTATACTTCAACCCACACTCCCCATTTCTCAGGCCCGCTTTGATTTACTCATGAACCTGCCCGAACGCTTTCCCGTATTGCCCAGCAGCCACTACTATGCCCTGTGGGTGACCGATATATTAAATCAACCCCGTCTGCTCTTACAATTTCGGATAAGCCCTTCAGGCAGTGTGATCCTTCCCAACGGGAATCCGCTGGATCTCCAGAACCCTATTTTTCGTTTTTCAAATGCTGAAGTGGGAGGCTTTCGCCAATTTTTAGTCACCATCGAAAACGAGCAAGTGAGCGCACCCACGGGAAGCACCTTGCTTCAGGCAGGCTATACTGGCCGGGCCAACACCTTACTGGAAACGTCCTTTACCACCACCTATTCATCGCTTCAAAATGGCACATTTATGCTGGTGGCCCCCACCGATCTCGATGGCTTAAATCAGCGCAGTGGCTTGTGGTTTGTACAGCGCACAGATCAACGCAGTGATGTTCCTTTGTCGATTAATCTCGATCCGGGCATTGTATTGTCACTACCGCCCAGAGGCTGGATCTATAACGGCTGGGTTCGCGACAGCGTGAGTAACGATCTCTGGTTAGAAACCGGTCGCTTTAAAGCCGTTAACCAACCCGACAATCGTTCTGTCTATTACGATCCCAGCATTACCGCCTACCCTTATCCCGGGGAAGACTTTCTTCGCAATGCGCCCCAGGGTCTCTTTTTTCCGTTGAACTTGCCCAGTACCGGCGAGCGAGAGGTCGTGGTTTCTCTGGAGCCTGAAAACGTTGACAATGATCGTCCGTTTTTTCCGCTGTATCGCCAGATCATTCTAAAGGGCACCCCCCCATTGGTGAATCAAACGCTTCCTTTCACCCCCGTCAATTTTCCTACCCTCAACTTACGTCTGGAGCGTGTTACCGATGACTCTTAAAAGCTGGAAAGCCTTTCGCCTGCCGCTAATACTCTGTGTTTTATACCCCTTCACTTCTGCTTATTACGCCGCCAATAGTAAGGCCGTGGGCATCTCCACAGAGACGGCCCCGAAAACAACCCCTGAGACAACCCAAGAAACCTCCACCGTCAGCGCTATCTGGTGGCGGAGCCATCGCTTTTTAGTCCCCAAAACGCAGTTATCCGATCGCTCACAAGCGCTCCAGCTTCACTTTCGTTCACGGGACGGGCGGGTGGTCACCTACGCCCTGCGCTACGAAGGTCTGCTAAAAGACGTCGAAAAAAAGCCCGGGCGCTATGGCCAATATTTGAGTTTTGCACTGCCCAAAACCCCGGAGAACGCTACCGATCAATGGCTCAAGCAACATATTACCGATGCCGCCACCCTGCGTATTGAAAAAAGCAGTCAACCCATCTCACTGCAAATGGCACCGCTACTGGATCGTGAATTTCGTTCGTCTCAACCCCTTGGCGTGAGCTATGCTCCCCACAGCGAGGGTAAAAAACGGCCACTGCTTTCTGTGTGGGCCCCCACCGCAACGGCGGTCAAAGTGGTGGTGAAAGATCCGCAGGGCAAGCCCCCCGCAGAAGCCACACAAATCATCACCCAGGCGCTCACGCCCAAAGGAAAAGGAGTCTGGCAAGTGCTCGGGCCAGAAGGTTGGGATCGGGCGTATTATCAGCTCGAAGTTGACGTGTACCAACCCCTGAGCCAAAGCTTTCAGACCTACCGCACCACCGATCCCTACGCCGTTTCTCTGAGCACCAACAGTGAGTGGAGCCAGTTTGTAGACCTTCAAGACCCAGACTTAAAACCAGACCAATGGGAACCTTCTGCACAAGCCTATAAAAGTCCGACAGCCCCGGAAGACTGGGTGCTTTATGAACTGCACGTGAGAGACTTCAGTCAAAAAGATATCAAAGTCCCCGCAGCCCATCGCGGCAAATACACCGCCTTTAACCATGAGGGCGCAGGCCAAAGCCATCTTCAACAGCTGGCCCACAGTGGCGTGACCCACGTTCATCTGCTGCCCGTTTTTGATATTGCCACCATTCCTGAGACGGCACAGCAAACCCCCATAATCACAACGCTCAGCGGGGCTTCTCCGGCTCCAAACAGCCCGGATCCCCAGGCAGCCATTGGCAAAGTGCGCCTGCACGATGGCTTTAACTGGGGCTATGATCCCTTGCATTATGGGGTTCCCGAAGGAAGCTATAGTACACAACCTGAGGGGGTTACCCGTATACGCGAGTTTCGCGAAATGGTTCAGGCCCTCGAAAAAATGGAATTGGGCGTAGTCATGGACGTGGTCTATAATCATACCCATGCTGCCGGAGACGACGCACAATCGATTCTTGACAAGCTTGTGCCAGGCTATTATTATCGCCTGGATGCCCTGGGCAAGGTGCAGTACACCAGCTGCTGCCCCGACACCGCCAGTGAACACGCCATGATGGAGCATTTGATGATCCAAACGCTGGTGCGTTGGGCCAAAGCCTATCATGTGAGGGGTTTTCGTTTTGACCTGATGGGGCACCATACCCGCGAAAATCTCTTGCATATCCGCCAGGCCCTGGATCAATTAACACTGGCCAAGGATGGCGTTGACGGTCGTTCGATTTACCTCTACGGGGAAGGTTGGAAATTTGGCTCTTTAGATGCTGTGGACTCAAGCAGCGCGATGCATCAGGTAAATGCAGCAGGCACCGGTGTGGGCACCTTTAACGATCGCATGCGCGATAGCTTGCGGGGCGGCAATTTTGACCATAACACCCGCTCCGATCAGGGCTTTATTAACGGCTTGTTTTTAAATCCCAACCACAGCCCGTGGAATACAGACACCCCACCATCGGCTGAGGCTCAGGCCCAACAGCTCCAGAATTATACGCAGCTGGTGCGGCTCAGCATGGCGGGCAACCTGGCAGACTTTACCCTGGGGGGCATCAAAGGAAAAAACCTCAGCTATCGTGGACAAACCCCGGCAGGCTACACCCAGGACCCTCAAGAAAACGTGAATTATGTATCTGCCCACGATAACTACACCCTGTGGGACCAGATCGCGGCCAAAGCGCCCCTGAAAACACCCGCAGAAACCCGAGCACGCATGCAACAATTGGGCATGGCCGCAGTCATTCTGGGGCAAGGGGTGCCTTTTTTGCATGCAGGCTCAGAAATACTGCGCTCTAAATCAGGAGACGGAGACAGCTATGACTCTGGCGACTGGTTTAATGCCCTCGACTGGACCTATGCAGAAAACGGCTGGGGCAAAGGATTACCCGCCGCGTGGCGCAATCAAAAAGAATGGCCTTTTTGGAGCCCTTTATTGCCTCAGCCCCAATTTAAGCCCACCCGCACAGAAATTTTAGCCCACCTCAAAACTGTGGAGTCTTTGCTGCGCATACGCAAAGCCAGCCCTCTCTTTCGCTTACGCACCGCCGAAGCCATTCAAAAACAGGTGCGTTTTTTAAATGCCGAGGCGGGCAAAGCCCAGATCCCAGGACTCATTGTCATGCTCGTTCAAGCGACACCGGAGCAGGACCCCCGCCGCAAAGCGGTCATGGTTATGCTCAACGCCAATCCCGGCCCCATGCAATGGCGACACCCGCTGCTGAACCAACAATGGCAGGGGTTTACCCTTGAGAATGGCAGTCAAGCGATGTCAGACTTCAAGGGAAACACCATCGCGGGTTATGGTATTGCGGTACTAGAGCTGCCACGCTGAGCGAATGAATAAAAGGACAAGATTTTAGATGATCCTAACGATAATAACCGTGTGCCAACTTTTAATTCAGGGAAGTGTTATGGGAAATATTCATCAGCGCCCCACTCTACGGTCTCCACAAAGCCTTTTTGCAGGTGCACCACTCCAGGCTCAGGCACAGCCTCAGGGTTCAAAAACGCCCTTGCCGCGCCCGCCCCCCAAGTTCAGTACTAAATTCAATAGCCCAGGAAAGTCTAGAATACGCACACCGTCAGCGCCCTCGCGGGGGCCTCTGCCAGCAGCTTAAACTTTGTCAACACGCCCCGCTTAGGCCCAGAAGACCGCGTATTACACATTGGGGACTCCCACACCGTCGGCATCTATGGCCAGGAAATGGATAAGCACCTGCGCAGTACAGGAGCAAAAGTGGCCACCTACGGCTCTGCGGGCTCTTCACCCAAATGGTGGATTACCGGGCAAACCACCCGCTCCGGTTTTTTTAGCCGAGACGGCGAAGAAAAAACCACGCAACCGGCCAACTGGAACGATCCCCATCCCACCCCCAAACTCAAAGCCCTATTGGCCGAGTTTCGCCCCAATGTGGTGGTCTTTTCTTTAGGCGCCAACTTAATCCACGCCACGCCGGCCACTATCGAAAACCAAATGCGCGAAATTGCGGACATGGCCAAAGCCCACGGGACAGAGATTATCTGGGTGGGACCGCCCGATGGCCGCGAAAGTAAAAAACCCACCTCAAAACAAAACGAATTGTATGACACACTCGCCCGGGTTGCCAGAGAGTATGGCGATTTTATTGACTCACGTCCGTTAACGGAATACCCTGCCACCGGCGGTGATGGTGTGCACTATTGGGGAGCCGAAGGTTCTCGCATTGCCAAAGGTTGGGCTGAGGACGTGTTCACCCAAATTCAGGGCCTTAAATAGGTTTGGCCCGACTTTAATATCTCAAGCCCTTGTGCGGTGTAAAACAGCGTGGGAAGGGTTTTCTTTTGCTCCCCACTGACGGTGTGCGACACGTGAAAATGCAGTATGGGGCCCCCCGCTATAACCCGTGTTGCCTGAGTACCCCAGAAGCTGCCCCGTCGGCACAAGATCTCCAGGTTTAACCTTGACCCCATGCCATTGCAAATGGCCGTAAAGCGCAATCGAACCATCGGCATGCAAAATCTCGACGCGGTTATCTTTTCCCCGAAAAGCATCCCCCATGCCCCCTTCTCGAAAGTGATCGACGGTCCAGATCACCCGCCCCGAGCGCGCAGCGTGAACCGGCGTGCCCAGCGGCAGCGAAAAGTCGAGTGAAAAACGACCATCGCCTTTATGGGTGAAATCGCCGTCATAGGCCTGGCCCATTTTATAGTTAGCTCCCGATGCATAGGGCAGATGGTAAACAAACGTGAGCATAGGCTGGGCGCGGTAGTCTCCCCGTTGATAACGATAACGATAATTAAAGCGCCAGGGGTCTAAAGGGTTAAGCTTAGCAAAAGAAAACCGCCGCTGGGTGTGCGGAAGAAGCACAAAAGTACAGGGTTGCCCACAGTTAATCGCCGTGTTCTCAAAGCGAGGGAATCGCATCGTTAGGGTGTAGGGGGCCGGCTCTTTATTGGTAAAGGTCAAGCTGTGATCTGAGGATTCGTAACGGGACGTAATCTGTGGACGCAGCGCCTCGGGAGCTTGTATGGACGCCGAGGAGCCCCCTGAGTAGAGAGCTGAAGAAAGAGTTGAAGAAACACAGTCACCACGCACACGACCATAGCAAAACGTGCACGGTTTACGCGCCAGAAAAACCCGGGCATTAGCGTCTTACCGTCGCGCCATCAAATCGGCAAAAGGCGCGTAAGATTCTTCAAGCATCGGGCGAGCCCGCAGTACACTCAGCCAGTTTTGGGGAACGCCCTCCAGACCATAAAGGTAGCCCGCAATGCCTCCGGTAATACAAGCCGTGGTGTCGGTGTCGTCACCTAAGTTTACCGCTTTCAGAACCGCTTCACGATAAGAGGAACTGGTTAAAACACACCAATACGCCGCCTCTAGACTGTGAACCACATAGCCTGAGCCGTGAATATCTGCTGCAAGGGTCTCGGTAAGGGTGCCTGCGCGCAAGCGCTGGTAAAAAGGCAGTTGGGCAAAACTGTCACTCACCGACGTTTCTTCGGTGGCCCGTTGAATGGCTACTTCTAAGCCGCTGTCCAGATAGCCTATACAGCGTACGTAATGCTGACAAGCCATGACCACATGGGGGTGAGCATGGGTGATTGCAGAAGTCTGCTCCACGAGCGCCGCGTCATAACCACAGACCTTTTGCCACAAGGCCAGCGGCAACATACGCATGAGAGATCCGTTGCCCTGGCTTTGGTCATGGGTCAAGCCCTTGAGTACCAAAGGTTGATTCCAAAAAAATTCTGAGATCACATACTGGCGCAACGCCTCTGCAGTGGCGTTGCCAATATCAAACACGTGCTGATCTACCGTGTATTTGGCCGTCTGCTGCCATTGGGTAAAGTGATGGATTAAATGCTTCAAAAAAAGCTCATCGTTGCCTTCAAGGGGCGGGTACTCAAGCATGACAGCCACTGTAGCCAGGGTCATGGATGTGTCATCAGACCAGGTGCCTGGGGCCTGTTCGTGGGTGCCATAACCGTTCATTGCCGTCACGGGCTGCACTTCAAAAAGGCCCCGATCCGAAAATTCATGGGGAACCCCCAGGGCGTCTGCCACTGCCGCCCCCATTAACGCACCCATAAACTGCTCTGACCGTCCTGCCATGACTCACACCTGCTTTCGTTACGCTTGCTTTGCGCTTAAATTAGCAGTTTGGTACTGTAAAGTCGGTAAAAATTGGCAGCGTGGGATTGCTCGCGTATAATTACAATACGAACAATCACCATCCTCAGGAGTCGCTATGAATAACCGTCTCACCGTCCTGGCTTTAACTACCCTTATCACGCTTAGCTTTACACACGTTGCCGAAGCAACGACTGCTGTTAGCCCTCATTATACACCACCCGAAGCAGCGCAATCTAGCGCTGTATTTACGCTGGCTCAGGCGATGACGCAACGCACGGTGGCGGTGGTGGACTTTAATAACGATACCGGCAGTGAAGCCTACGACAACCTCAAGCGGGGTATTTCAGAGTCTTTAATGACCAAATTGGCACGGCGTCCTGAACTAACGTTGGTAGAGCGGGGGCAGCTCTCTAAAGCCATTCAAGAACTCGGATTTAGCCAGTCGGTCTACGCCAGCGGTACAGAGGCCAAGGCCATCGGTAAAATGACCGGTGCCAGTTACCTGATTACGGGCAATGTCGTCAAAGCGGGCGATCGCTTCGAGATCAATGTGCGTATGTTAGACGTAGAGACGGCTAAGGTACTGGTGAGCGAAAGCTATCGGTTCCGTACCGAAAACGATATTCTGCCCGTCATCGACTATCTTTCTTTATTGCTTTCGCGCAAGCTGGGGCTTTATGTCAGCGATCGTGAGTTAGACATGGCAAAAAATCAGCTGCGGGCCAATATGCAGACGGCTGAAGCGTCTGCTCAGGACAATAGCTGGGTGTGGTGGACCGCCGGAGGTGTAGTTTTAGCAGTCGCCCTCATCGGTACCATTATTTACATCGCTCGACCCAGTCAAAACGTCACACAAGTGGTGCGTGTCGGAGAGGACTCCCGTCTGGCAGATCGCATTCAGGACCGCAGGCAAAACCAGCTCACCTCTGAAGCACAATTTCCCCAGTGGAATCTCTCTCTCTTTAACTTCTAAAACTAATGATTACCCTGCCCTCAGAACACACAAAATGGACGCACATTCATCTGAGTGCCCTGCGCCACAATGTGAACCACCTTAAAAAAGTCGCCCCCAACGCCTGCTTCATGGGCGTCGTCAAAGCAAACGCTTACGGGCACAATATAGAAATTATTGGCCCTGCACTGGCAGCAGAAGGGGTGAATCACTTTGGTGTGGCAACCCTCGCGGAGGCGCTGGCTTTAAAAGACATGTTGGCTTACGCCCCGCCGCACATGATTTTAATCATGGGTGCCATGCCTCCCTATCAGTATGCCCGCGCCCTTCGCGAAGGGCTGCACTTTATGTTGCACACCCCCGCAGATATCGCATTGATCGCCCAACTGGCCCGCAGCCAGGAAAAAAAAGCGTATCTGCACCTCAAAATTGATACCGGCATGGGCCGTGTCGGCTTTTTACCCGAGGAACTCGGCGGCGTTCTCAATGCCAGTTTGCGCTCCAGCGATCACCTACATATCGCGGGCGTTTGCTCTCATTTAGCCACCGCTGACGATCCCGACAAACACCATGCCCAACGGCAAATCCAAACCTTTGCCCGGTGCCGTAGCCAGTGTCTCAATCACCCTCTCTTTGCCAGGCACAAGCCCCTTTTTCATCTGGCCAATAGCGACGGGGTGTTAAACTACCCTGAAAGCCATTTCGATATGATACGTCCGGGCATTGCCCTCTATGGCTACACTGGCATTGCCTCAGAGCAACAGAACCTACGACCGGTACTGTCTCTGCACAGTCAAATTGTTCAGCGCCGGCAGGTACCGGCAGGGCACCCCATCGGTTACGGTAAAACCTTTATTACCCAGCGCCCCAGCGAACTGGCGCTTATTTCCATTGGGTACGAAGATGGCGTCCCGCGTCAATTGTCCAATCAGTTTCAAATGCGGGTCGATCACCATGTGTTTCCGGTGATTGGCCGCGTTTCGATGGATCAGTGCGTCTTAGATCTTACCGATTTCAGCTCATTTCAGCAAGAACTCCCCCGGGTGGGCGATGCCGTGACGCTGATCAGCGAAGACCTGCCCGCCTATATTTGGGCCGAGCGCCTCAACACCATTCCCTACGAAATTTTAACCAGCCTCGGTCAACGGCTCCCCCGAATCCCTATTCCTGCTGAGGTTTCAGCTTAAATGACATAAGATGTTACAATGCTCTATAAATCCAGTCTATTTATCAAGGAGCTAACAGCTTATGACACGCGATCTTTCCCCTTTTCAAAATGAACCCTTTACGGATTTCAGCAACGAAAGCAACCGCCAAAAAATGCAGGCCGCCCTCGAAAAAGTAGCCGCTGACTTTGGCAAAACCTACCCCATGCTGATTGATGGAGAAGCGGTGACCGTCGACGAGCAGTTTCATACCTATAACCCCTGTCAAAAAGATCAAAAGCTGGCGTTCTTTCAAAAAGGCACCCGTGATCACGCCACCCAGGCCGTGGTGTCTGCTTATAAACATTTTTCGAGCTGGTCTAAAACCCCCGTCGCAGAGCGCGCACAATACCTACTCAAAGGGGCTGCCAAAATGCGTGAAGACAAGTTTGAACTGGCAGCGGTGATGACTTATGAAGTGGGCAAAAGCTGGGCTGAAGCAGACGGCGACGTGGCTGAAGCCATCGACTTTTTAGAATTCTACGCCCGCGAAATGCTACGCCTGGATCAACCTCAACCCCTGACCCCTTACCCCGGTGAACAAAACGAATACATCTATCAACCCATGGGCGTGGGTGCGATTATTCCCCCCTGGAATTTTCCACTGGCTATTTTAGCCGGCATGACCACCTCTGCCATTGTTACGGGCAACACAGCCGTGTTGAAGCCCGCCGAAGAGTCCATGCTCATTGGCTGGAAATTCATGGAAATTATGGGAGCCATCGGCTTGCCCAAAGGCGTGATTCAATTTATTACCGGCGATGGTGCAGAATTGGGTTCAGAGATGGTCAATCACCCCCTGACCCGCTTTATTAACTTCACCGGCTCCATGCAGGTGGGGCTTTTGATCAATGAACAGGCCGCCAAAAGAATACCGGGCCAGAAATGGATCAAGCGGGTCATCGCCGAAATGGGCGGAAAAGATGCGATTGTCGCCGATGAAACCGCGAACCCTGAAGACGTTGCCAGCGGCATTGTCGCTGCTGCCTTTGGATTTCAAGGCCAAAAATGCTCAGCCTGCTCACGGGCCATTATTCATGCCGATATTTACGATGAAGTGCTCGATAAAGTCGCCAGCAAGACCCTGGATCTTAAAGTGGGCAATGTTGAAGACCCCAATATGTTTATGGGAGCCGTCATCAATCAAGAGTCTGAAGACAAGGTGCTCAAATATATTGAAATTGGCAAGCAAGAGGGTCGTTTAGTGGTCGGTGGCGAAAAGCTTTCGGACAGCGGCCATTTTATAGCCCCCACCGTCATTGCTGACGTGGCTCCCAATTCACAAATGGCCCAGGACGAAATTTTTGGCCCCGTGGTGGCCTTTATTAAAGCCAAAGATTTTGAAGATGCTCTGGCCATTGCCAACAACACAGACTACGGCCTAACGGGGGCACTCTACTCCAACAATGAAGAGCGCTTAGAGCGCGCGAAAGCCGATTTTGCTGTGGGCAACCTCTACCTTAACCGCAAATGCACAGGCGCACTGGTAGACGTTCACCCTTTTGGCGGGTTTAACCTTTCGGGCACCGACTCCAAAGCCGGCGGAAGAGACTACCTGCAGCACTTTTTACAGCCAAGTCCATTAGCCGTAAACTATAGTCTATAGTCAACTCCGCAAAGAGAAACCTGAATGTATAAAGCTTATTTACCCAAAAGAATGTTGCTTGTCGTCGGCAGCGGACTCTTGTTTGCACTACCCGCCACCGCTACGCTGGCTCAAGAAAAGAGCCCGGCGGTGGTGGCCGAAAAGTCGGCTCCAAAAGAAGCCACTAAAAAAGCGATAGAAGCACTCTTTGAAAGTATTGATTATGCCAATACCTATCAGCAAACCCTGTCGCGGTTGATCGAGGTGCAGATTCAGCAGCAGCCCCAGCTTGCCCCTTACCGAGATATCATGAGCGATTTTTTGAATAAGTATATCTCGTGGAGCGCCATCAAAGACGAGGTCATTGCGCTCTATAGCGACACCTTTACCCTCGCAGAGATCAAAGAACTTACCGCTTTTTACCGCACTCCTCTGGGTAAAAAGTCTCTAAAAGCGATGCCTGAGCTCACCGCTAAAGGAGCCGAACTGGGTCAGCGTCGCATCAGGGCGCACGAACAAGAGCTTTTAGACCGCATACGCGAAGCCGAAAAGGCCAATAAGAAAGAGTAACGTGATGTGGCTCAATAACCATTGGTACCCCGTTCTGGAGAGTCACGAAGTGAAACGCAAACCTGTCCGTGCAGAGCGGTTGGGTGAAACGCTCGTTTTCTGGCGCGATGCTGACAAAAACGCTCATGTACAGAGTAATCAATGTCCGCACATGGGCGCCAGCTTAAGTCAGGGTACAATAAAAGACAATTGCCTGGTGTGCCCCTTTCACGGCTTTGCTTTTGACACAGAGGGAGCCTGTCAGCACATTCCGGCCAACGGCAAAGCCGGTCGCATTCCTCCCCAAATGCGCGTTAAAACATACCCCGTTCAAGAAGCCCACGGCTTCATCTGGATCTGGTACGGTGATCAAGAGCCCCCGGCAACAGAAGTTCCTTTTTTTGAAGAACTCAAGGGTCTAGAATATGGCACCCTAACGGATCAGTGGCCGGTACATATTAGCCGCGCCATTGAAAATCAGCTAGACAGCGCTCACCTTCCCTTTGTGCACCACAACACCATTGGCCGTCGCATGTCTCCCTTTGTACAAGGTCCTTATGTCGAGGCCGACGAAAAAGGAATCAAAGTCTGGAACTTTCAGCACTTAGAAGCTGATAAACAGATGCGTCAAGAAGAGTTACGCGAACGTATCGGTGATCGCCAACCCTCTCTTGAACTAAAGTTCCCTGGCGTCTGGCGCTTAAAAATAACCCCTGATTTTTATCAATTTATTGCTTTTGTTCCCGTTAACGCAGAGACGACCCTGTACTATTTGCGCCACTACCGCCGTTGGCGAGTGCCTCTGCTCAATGGTTTGATTTCACGGGCCATGTCATTCAGCAATCAGATCATTCTCAATCAAGACAAACGGGTGGTGTGTGAACAGCGCCCCATCAATACTGCAGAGGCAGACCACGAACACTTAATCGGCGCCGACCGGGCCGTTGCCCAATTTCGCCGTATGATCAAACAATTACAAAATACTGAAGTCAAAGCAACGGAATAGCTTATCGGCTTGTGTAAAGCCTTCTTTTTCGGCTTTAATAAAACAAATGATTGAACGTCTCTTGCGCATGCAAACCATCGACGGTCCTTACCTGGGGCCAAATCGCCCCCTGGAAGCCACCGCCTCAGCGGCAAAGGTGCAGCCTTTTGTGCTGCCCGAGCCGAAAGCGCTAGTCCCTAAGCCCATGGTGCTGCAGTCACTTGGGCAACAACTGCACATTCAGCAGGCGCAAAAAAATGTGGCGCAACACCAAAATCAAATGCAGCACAGTGCCCAAAATATTATCCGGCAAAGTCTGAGTCCGGTCACCCTGAATGCTCTGCAGGGGCAAACCTTTGCTTCTGCCTTAAGTCTTTCACCTGAGGAGCTTTTTTTACTGGGTTTGTTGCGAGCCAAGGGGGGAGCAAAACCGCAAGACCAGTGGGTCCCCAACGCCAGCGCGCAATTGTCATTTATTGATACCCCCAGGGTTTTCTTGCGTACTTTACCAAAGGCTCGTAAACTCAGGCTGCGAGGCATTTCTTTTATGAGCTTCCGTTTTCAATGGGAAGATGAACCCCTTGAAAGCCCGACAGCTGAGCCGGACATGTTAGAATGATGCACTCCATCTAAACGGCAAAAGGCGGCCTCATGAACCCTGGCAAACGCTTTTTATCAGCTTTTCTAACGCTACTCACAGGCTTATTTTTTGTACTGTGTGTCCCTGCGATGGGTCAAATCCCTGCTCTGGACAACCTCGACACCGGTGGCACCCAGAGTAAGCTGCCTGAAATTCAATTCGTCAACCCCCAAAACACAGAAGAAACCGAACAAGACGTAGAAGTAATCCGCTCTTTATTTGATCGACAGCCCTGGCTATTTAATCAGCAAACCTTTAAAAAAGCCTGGCAAGACATTGAGTCTGTGCCTGTGCAGGTGAAGAAGATAGGGCAAATGATGGGCAGCGCGGATGTTCCCCGCAGCTGGATTTACCTCATCAGCGGTGGGTTTTTGGTGTTTTTACTGCTGGGCTACTGGAGTGATAACCGTCTGGGCAGCTATGCGAGCCACCTCCTGCAGTGGCTACCCACGGCATGGCCTTTTTGGCTGCGACGCCTCTGTAAAATGTTGTTAATGGTGGCCAGTCGCATGGTGTTTCCGGCCTTTGTACTGCTGGGGCTGCAACTGGGCTGGGAAATGTTCCCCGAGGATCAGCTTTATATTCCGCTGCTCATGAAGGGGATTTTGTCGTTTTTGGTCTATCGGGGGATTCAAACCCTACTCTACGAGGTCTTGCAGAGCGAACGCGGCCATTTACTGCAGAACGCAGACGCCCATGTCGCCCAACGCATTTACCACCGCGCCCATTACTTTTTAGGTTTTAGCGTCATTCTGTGGTTCGGTATTTTTGTTTTTCAGGCCTTACAATATCGGGACGACTTTATTCAGCTGCTGTATTTTATTTACTCTCTCAGCGTGTTTGGTTTTGCCTCTTACCTGCTTTCGCGCAAGAACGAAGTATTCTCTATTTTCCCTGATATTGATGAGCCGGTGTACCAGCGCTTTCTTTTCTTTTTGAGACGATTCTACACCTACGTTAGCGGGTTTTCTCTGATTTTGGGCCTCTTATGGCTCAGTGGCTACCGCCCGCTGGTGAATATGCTCTTTTTAAGGTCCTGGGCGATTATTGGGCTGGTCTTAGGGGTGCGTTTGCTGCATCGTCTGCTTGCCCACGGACTCCAGTTATACTTTAAAAAAGCCGACCACCCGGAGCAGAAGTTAGTGCCGTCTCTTTTGCAAGCGGCCACCGTGGTGGAGGTGCTCATTTTAAGCCATGGCATCCTGTATTTGATTGGCTTAAGAGATCCCTTCGTCGCCCTTTTAGAACAACCCATCGCCACCATTGGCGATAACTCCATTATTAGCCCGTTTTCTTTTTTAAACGGTGTCATTGTAATGATTCTGGTCTGGCTTCTCAGTCGCGTGGTGCAAGCCTTTCTCGAAGAGCGTGTGTACCCCAAAAGCTTTGATGTTGGCCTGGAGCAAATGATTAACCTGACGGTTTTTTATAGCCTGATGAGTCCTGGGCATATTGATCGCTCTCAATGTCGTGGGGCTGGATTTATCGGTGTTCACCATCTTTGCTGGCGCACTGGCTTTTGGTGTGGGCTTTGGCTTACAGGGCATTGCCAAAAACTTTGTCAGCGGTCTGATCCTGATCTTTACGGGTTTAGTCAAAAAAGGCGACTATATCACCGTCTCCGATCATTCCGGGTATATTCAAGACGTGAGCTGGAAAAAGGTGCACTTGCGCACCCCTGATCACGTGGACTTAATTATTCCGACGGTGGACCTGGTGGAGTCTCCCATTGTGAATTGGAGCTACTCAGGCCACGTGGTGCGCATGCATATTCCAGTAGGAGTCTCTTATCAATCCGATATGAATCTGGTGAAGCAGGCACTCATGGAGGCAGCTAAAGAACATAAAGAAGTCAAGGCCTACCCGGCCCCCGATGTCTGGCTTACGGATTTTGGAGACAGCTCCGTCAACTTTGAGCTACTCATCTGGGTCGATTGTCGTCGCATTATTCGCGAGCGCCTCAAAGGAGAGCTCAATTTTATGATCTGGAACAAACTCAAAGACTATAAAATTGAAATTCCGTTCCCGCAGCGCGATTTGCATTTGCGTTCTGTGGATGAGAACGTCAAAAAAGAATGGCTTGAATCGTTCCCTCATGACCACAAGGGTGAAGAGAAGAATGAACCCAGTACGGGCGAAGAGAGTAAAAAGTCCCCATAAAAAAGCACCCGTCCTGGAGATAAATCCTGAGACGGGCGATCATGCTAAAAGCGTCTTAGCGTCCGGGGGCACGACCGGGAGGAGGTCCAGGTGGACGATTTCCGGGAGGGCCTTGTGGGGGACGGGGAGGACGGCCTGGAGGTGGAGGACCACCGGGAGGACCCGGAGGAGGACCGCCAGGAGGGCCACCCTGAGGGGCATTCATAGAGCTTTCTACAGATTCAATGGTTCTTAATAAAGCTTCTGCCACTTCTTTACCCAGTGAATAAGGGATAGCAATGCGGGTGTGTACCGGAACACACTCCTTTTGTAAGGTATCGACTTCTTCTTGCATAATGGGGGGCAAGTAGCCAAAGTCAATAACTACGTTTTCACGGTCAACACGAAAACGAAAAAGGTTGGCCGGTTGAGAAAGGGTATCTAAATCTCTCGCGAGTAAGTCATCGGGTGAGAGCGGTTGTACCATGGGTGTCTCCTACCTTAAAATGGAATGCTTCATGCTACCATAGTTAAGCCTCAGAATCAAATGCTCGGAGCCCACAAACATGGAAGAGCTGAACCTCTTTGAGGAACTCGATGTTCCCACTCCAGACCCCTCACCTGCGCCAAAAAAAAACAAAAAACTCCCGCCAGACACAGATGCCGGTTTTTGGGAGGATTTACAGCGCTGGAAACCTTTATGCCGGACTGTGGAACAGGAGATTGCGTTTCTGACCACTTATCTTGAGCGGTTTAAGTTTGAGGGCGATCGCAAACGGCTCAACACCCTCAAACATTACCTCTACGTTTATGAAAAAGCCGAAGCGAACGCCTAGCTCTTCAGACTCATCAGATAAGCCAAAAGATCAGCGTATTCTTGCGGGCTCATTTGAGAATGAAGACCCTTAACCATCATATTTTGATAACCTTCCACCAAATAGGCTTCTGGCTGCTCAATCGATTGCTTAAGATACCCCATCGCATCGAGGCCCTCAACGCGCGTTGCGGCACGCTCAGCAATGCCATCAAGCGCGGGGCCAATGGCTCCTTTGGCTTCTGGCAGGTCTTTAATCGCGTGACAAGCGGTACACCCTCGGGCAATAAAAACCTGAGGCCCCGCTTCGGCATTGCCCACGGGCAGCGCTTCAGTCGTTCCATTATCAACACTGGCTTCAGTATCAGTGGTTTCAGCCATCGCCGAGGGAGGCGCTTCTGAATTGCTTTGTTCAGTGGAGCCTCCTTCCTGGGTAGACTCCTGAGCCGGACAGGCGCTCAGCGCAAACAAACAGCCTAAGCTCAACAAGACGTGTGTTATTTTCATAATTGAAAATATCCTTTTACTTTGTAATGCTTATACGTTAGCACGGACCGATCTTTATTCCCATGATTCAGATCAGTTGACATACTCCCCGCCCTGCCGCTCTAGAGCAAAAAAAAGACCGCCATGAAGGCGGTCAGCGTAGAGAGTTAAAAAAAACTATTAATAGGTGTCGGTGTTGCTGGCTTGTTGTAACACACGACCGGGCGCAAACTTTTGAACCCGAGAGTTCTTGGAGTCGGTGACGAAAACGTAACCTTCATTGTCGATGGCCACACCCCAGGGGGCGTTAAATTGACCGTTTTCGGTACCAAAGCTACCAAACTCAGAAAGATAGTTGCCTTCGCTGTCAAAGCGTTGAATACGATTATTACCGCTGTCCACCACATAGATATCGCCGTTGCGGCTGTCTACGGCGAGGTCTGTAGGGTTGCTAAAGGCGGTTGGCTGTACGCCACCAATGCGACCAAAGGAGAGGGGCATACGGTTACCATAACGGTCAAACTTGGTTACAACCTGACCAGCAGGAGCGGCAGCGTTAAGAATAAAAATATCGTCGTTGGTGTTGGTTGCTACACCGCGCACCGAAGGAGCCGGTGTACGCAGCATATTGGGCTGACGAATATTCATGCTGGAGTCGAGCATCAGTACACGACCGCTTCCAGGGTCGCTAATCACCACATCACCGGTACTCAGCACGGCCACATCATAAACTTCTTGAAAATCCGCTTCAATATTGCTTAACCACTGTCCACCGGGGCCATAGCGACGAATCAGATCGTGCCCGGTGTTCGCGACGAAGCTGTTTCCACCAGCGTCTACGGCAATACCATTGGGGCGCTTGAGAAGGCGAAAGATATCTCGAGAAAGTAAGTTGGCACCAAAGTTATTGATAATGCCGCCATCGCCATTGAGCTGCTTTACTTCACCATGGTCGTAAGAACTAATGCCGCCCTGGCCAATAACGTCAACAACATAGAGGTTGCCACTGCCAGGAGCCAGTGCAATACCGCGAGGGTTCACAAAATTATTAAAGGCGCGAATGAAGCCGTTGACTGAAGAAGCGCGGAAAGGAAGCATTTCGATAGAGCGAGGAATCTGTACCGTGGTACCCGCGTTAACACCAACGCGAATTTGATTATTGCCCGCAGCATTGGTGTAATCGTTACGCTGTACGGTAAGTACCTGATTGCCCTGGGGAATATTACTCATGGTGAAATTACCAGAAGCATCGGTAGTGGCGATTTGCGCAGGACGTACACCGACCACTTCAACCCGAACGCCGCCAATACCCGCTTTAGAGAGGGAGTCGACCACTTTACCCATAATGGTGCCGGTGGGAAGGTTGCCGCCCAGTACGGGGTTGTTATTGTTGAGGCCAGACTGGGGGATACCAATATAATCACTGGGGAAATTGTTGATGGGTTGGTTAAACCCAGGGTTGCTATAACCAGGAAGGCTTGCTCCTACAGAAGGGTAGGAATTGAGGGGCTGGGGTCCACCGCAAGAAGTGGTAACCAAAGTGGTTAGAGAAGCGATGGCTAATGCCGCTAAATGTTTGACTTGCTTTTTCATAACCGTGTACCTTAAACTCTCTACAAAATTAACGCTCTATCGATATATCTATTATAGGACGGATCGGGGTTGACTGACTTATGGATCTTTTAATGTTTGGTTAAGAACAGTCAAAGATTGGGGTTAACGTCCCAACAAGCGCTGCCAAAAGCCTTTGTTTTGCTGCTCACCGAGCAATTGCTGCTGTTGTTGCAGCGCCGATTGAATCTCTTTTAACTGATCTCCCACTGAGGCAATTTCCGTTTTGGTCACGAGTTTTTCCTGGTGCGCACTGAGATCGGCTTCTTTTTTTTGCAAATGTCCCTGGGCGGTATCAAAACGTTCATCACTATGGTCTAATGCTTTTTGTAAGCTTTGAATATGGGCTTCTAAATGCTCAGTTTGCGCCTGATGCTGTAGCTCTTGCTCACGGTAATGCTTTTCTTTTTCTACCAGGCGCGTTTCCAGAGCACTGGACTTCTCTTCGAGCTGCCCTAAAAGATAGGTGTTTTCACTGAATCGTCCCGCCAAATTCTGGTAGTTTTCCATGAGATGCACATACGTTTGCGCCATCTTGGTCAAATCTTGCTGAAGCAGGGCTTCATGCATATGGTTTTGTAAGGATTGAATCGAAGGCGTGCCGGGTTGCGTATTTTGATTCACCAGCGCCTGGGAGGAGGCCGTCACGGGAAGATTGCTGGGAACGTTTATTGCCTGGGGATGGGACTGAGAAGACGATTGAGAAAGCGGCTGAACGGGCATTTCTGGGGGGGTAAAAGAAGGGCTCATCGGCAGTTGCGGCGTATGCTGAGGCTGTTGACCCTGAAGATCTTCGCGAATATTACGAAAGCTCATACCCTGGCGTCGCAAACGCGCCACTTGCGTGAAGTAATCCACCCAGGGCGTATCATAAACCTTATCTTCGGGAGCGTAACGGGGGTGCTCAAGATTTAGGTTAATTTGCCAAGAACGCAGAATGGCAACGGTAATGCCCAGGGCTTCAGCGATATCCTGAGTGCTCTTCATGATTTAAACATCCTCGTCCAAGTACGTAAGTGAATGTGACTATTCTAACAAAAAGAGACGAGGCCTTGCAGTAACCTTATAAGAGAATTCAGGGAAGTCCAGAGGTTATTCTATGCTTCATAGCGCTCAAGCCACTTTAAACAGAGCCCGGCAGGCCGATCTCGCCGAGCAAAAACAATTGCTGGCCGAATGCTTGCACCAAACCCGCCCGCACCAAATGCTGCGCCACGTATTGTCCACGGCAGAAAGCCCTTTACCCACCCTGTGGATTGGAGCAGGCGCCATTACCCAGAGCATCTGGAATCTCCTGCACGGCTGGCCCGCAGAAAGATTTCTCAAGGACATTGACCTGATGTACTTTGACCCAGACCCATCCTGGGAAGCCGAAGACCAACACATCCGACGCATTCATCAGCTCACGGCCCACCTGCCCTGGCCCATGGATATTAAAAATGTAGGGCGTATTCACAAGTGGTTTCATCAGCGCTTTGGTGGGGAGCCTATCCCTCCGTTTAAAGACGTTGCTGAGTCCGTCAAGACCTGGCCTTTTACCGCTTCAGCCATTGCCCTGCAAATCCACCCCGATTACCCACCGGCCACGCAGCCCTGGATCGCTCCCTTCGGCTTTAACGATCTGTTGGCCTTACGTTTAAGAGCCAACCGGGTAATGGCCAGCGCAGAAGTCTGCGATGAAAAAGCCCGGCGCTGGCAAAAGCAATGGCCACAACTCACTTTGCTCAAGGACTCCCAATTGCCTTAGCCCTCTTGCTATACTGTAAGCTAAAACTGCGAAACAAAGGTCTTTTTATGAATCACTCTCTACAGCATATTGCCATTGTGGGCGGAACCCACGGTAACGAGTGGGGAGGCGTCTATTTATACGAACTCTGGCACAAGCAAGCTCAGTTATTTGAAAGTTTTCCCTTTGAAGTGGAGTGCTATTTAGCCAACCCCAAAGCCACCGAGGCCAACCGACGCTATATTGATCAAGATCTTAACCGCAGTTTTTCAAAGGCCCACCTCAAACCCGCAAAAGACGCCAATTACGAAACCCAGCGTGCCGCCACCATTGTGCAGGAACTCCACGACACCGATTTTTTAATCGATCTGCACAACACCACCAGCAATATGGGGCAATGCCTTATTTTGTCAGGCGAAAAACCCTTTGAAGACGAATTAACCCGTCAGCTGTGCGCCCACCTCACCCGTGATCCTCTGGTACGGGTTTATCATATGCCTCACTCTAGTAGTGAGAACCCTCATCTGCCCGGTTTGGCCCGCCGCAATATTACCGTCGAAGTCGGCCCCATGGCCCACGGCACCTTAGACGCAACGATTTTTATGCAAACCAAACTGCTGGTGAATAAAATGCTGGATTATTTGTCGGCCTGGCAAAACGGAGTGGCTCGCTTTTACAGCGGCAAACTGACCGTTTATGAGCACATTGATCATGTGGACTACCCTCGCCAAAAGAATGGGAAACTGGCCGCTATGGTGCACCCTGAGCGACAGGGCCAGGACTTTATGCCCATGAAACCCGGCGACCCCTTATTTATGAGTTTTACCGGTGCCACGCTGGACTATACCGGCGAAGATAAGTGCTGGCCTGTGTTTATTAACGAGCAGGCTTATTATGAAAAAGGCATTGCCATGGCCCTCACCCGTCAGAGCCTGGTGTCTCTGGATTAACCCCAGGGCGCTCTGTGCAAGAAGCCTACACCGCTGCGCTAACAGCTCAGCAAGAGGGTGACAGCCTCACTGCCCATGCGCTGATGCAGCAGGCCTATAGTCAGGCGCTGCAGTGGGCCCAGCGCGCCAAACAAAACCAACAGGTCGAAGCCCTCGATCTCGCCGCCCGATGGTTTTCTCACCAGATGCTCTTGCAGTGGAGCTTTGGTGATCACAAAACCCTTTGCCAGGCGCTCGAAACGTATTATCGTCTGCATGTGGCAAACACGCCCCGTTACTATGCCCAACAGGGACTTCTTTTAAAGGGACGTAATCTCAAGACGCAACCGCTCCGGGTGGGCTTTTTATCACCAGATTTGCGCAATTGTTCAGCGGCTCGCTTGATTGCCGATCTCTTTTCGTATGCCCCCGCCAATATTCAGGCCTTTGTGTACGCCACTTACCCCCACGATCTGAGCCATGATGAAGTCTTTCAGAACCTTTACACCTATATGATGAATGAACGTCAGGCCCGGTGGTACGACGGTAGCAAAGACACACAGCCCGCTCTGGCACAACGGATTTACCATGACGATATTGATATTCTCATCGATCTTGCCGGACATACTTCGCTGAGCAATCTGCGGGTGATGGCCCACCAGCCCGCACCCATTCAGCTCAGTGGTCTCACCTTTAATGGAGGCATCGGCCTGGGCGATCGCTGCTTGCGCGCCACCGACGCTATCTGCACCCCCATCCCCGACTATTACCCCCATGATTTGCCCCTCATGCTGCCGGTGTGGATTAGTCATGGAGATGCCCTGAGCGTCCCACTGCCCCGCGTCATTAACACCTCAAAACGCTTTCGTCTGGGGTGTGCTCACCACCCAGGGCGTTTATCTGAGAGCTGTTTACGCACCTGGGGAAAGATTTTTGCAGCGCTTCCTAAAAACAGTCAGCTTCATCTCAAGCACCCCTGCTATGCCCGTCCAGAAACACGGTCCTTAATACAGCGGCAATTCGTGAATACAGGCGTGCTTCCTGAGCAACTGATCTTTTCAGAAGGCAGTGACTACGCAGACTACTTAAGCTTTTACGATGACCTGGATCTTGCCCTGGACCCCTTTCCCTATCATGGGGGACTGGTAAGCTGTGATGCCCTGGCGCGGGGAGTGCCGTTGGTCACCCTCAGTCAAGCGATGCACGGAGGAAGTAGTCTCTTACAGCAGATTGGTCTACCTCAGGGCATCGCCCATAGCCCTGAAGCCTATGTAGAAAAGGCTCTCGCCCTCCTTCATGACCCTGCTTTGCGCCACACCCTGCGTCATGACACTACCCGAATGCTTTGCCCAAAGCATCGCTGGTCAGCCCCGGCACTGGGTTCAACATATTTTTAATACCTTAGAAAGATGGGTTATCGCTTAGCGCTATGTGTGAAATTCCCCTGCCCTTTTTTCACCCCACCCATGGACAGGGCTTCTCTCACCTTCGTTTATATCAAGGCGTTGCCCTTGTGGGTCTGCCCCGCACCGGCAAAACCACGGTGGGCACAGCGCTGGCTCAGCATCAGTACTGGACGTTTCTCGATAGTGATGCCGCCATCGCTCGGCAACAAAACACAGCGATTCCAGACCTGATTGCCCGTGACGGCATCGCCACTTTTCGGGTCTTAGAGAAAGAATGGCTCCTGGAACTATGCCAGCCATCAACAGATGCGGATCACCCATTCATCGTTTTAAGCACAGGGGGAGGCATGCCCTGCCATAACGGTTTAATGGATCTACTTAAACAGCATTTTTTGACCGTTCATCTGGATTTAGATTTAGAATCCTGGCTGGAGCGCATGCACGCACCGCCCCATGAGCTAACCACCCGTTTAAGTGATGGAGAACTACGGCGCTTATATGAAGAGCGCTCAGCCATTTACCATCAGGCCCATTACACGCTGACGCAACGTGGCAGCGTTCAAGCAGATGTAAAAAAAGTGCTGTCAGTTCTGCTGACTTAACCTGCTGACTTTTAGTTCATCTTCTTTAGTGCGGTGGAAGAGACCGACTCGCCAAACACAAGGTGATTAGCGTTTGGATCTCCCTGGAGATTCGACTGAATCACATAGGTTTGTGTTTGCATCGAATAACCTGATTTTGAAGCGATAAACTCAGCCTTAACTCCGGCAGGAAGCGTCAGATTAAAGCGCCCCTCAGCGTTTGTGGTGGTTTCTTTTTCAAAGGGAACACTGGTGTTCAGAGAGCGGGCGATAATCTTGACATTGGCGAGGGCAAGTCCTTCTGCGTCAAACACCTGTCCGGTGAAAGGAATATTGCAGAGTGAAACAGACATGTCATCGGTTTCCTCCTGCACAAAGCGCTGGGGTTGAATCACCATCTCTGTCATTCCGCCCTGGGTCAAACGCTCCGTTTTAGAATAACTAAAACCCACTTTGGGTTCAACTTCAGAACAAGAATTCTTGTAGTAACGCGGAACTGAGGCCGTTACCGAGAGTTCAAAGTCACGATTCGGGGGCAGATCACGCAAAACCCAGGTGCTGTCAGCGTTAGAACCAGCTAAGGACGTGCGTGAATCACTAAAGACGACCACTCCGCCTGAGAAACTCCACTGAGGGTAGATATCAAAAGACTTCGTAGACTGGCTGTCTATTATCTTTTGATAAGCCTCGTAGTTGGGGTCGTCTTCACGCGTGGGGATATCGGTCAAAGCCACCGGCAAAGGCGTCTCCTCAGGAGAAGGTGTCGGAAGCGCAACGGGCTGGATACGAATGGTATAGTTTTCTTTTTTGGCCAGCGCCTGATCTTCGGGACTGAGGTGATCAAAGTTTAAGGTAACTTTCAAGTCAGCAGAGGTTTTTACATTTGTAGCGCTCTGAGCAGCTTCATCCGACGACGGTGTCTGAGCTACTTCAGGAGTATTACCCTGCGGCACCGAGACAGGCGTATTTTGACAAGCGCTAAGGCTTAGGATGATTGAAAGAGAAACAAGCGGGCGAAAAAACGGCATTAAAAATATTTCCTGGATGTTGATAAAAGTTAGTATATGAGACGAAGTATAGGCGAAATTAGTTCCACAAACCGCTTCGTTTCAAGCCGCTATAGACGCCAGACTAAGCCCTGCGACAACTCAAAAGCGCCCATATATCCAGCGTCGTCAACATAGGCCTCTGCAATATGCGTCTGCTCCAGCAGATCATCGTTCAGCCATTTGGGGGGGCGAACGGCAATCGCCTCAGAAAGGGTCTCAGCACCGGCTTCTTCTGACACCAGGACCATAGAATAGCTCGTGGAATCGCCCGAGTCATCTTTTAGTACCTGAACGAGAACCGGCATTTTCACCCCCCGTGCCACGATGGCACTGTGTTTAATGGCCTGATAAAAGGTGAATAAGCCACCCAATAGCCCAAAGGGAACAAACAGCAACCCCGCAAGGGTAAAGGCAATTTGGCTGCCGGTATCGACGGTGCCAAACATCGTTTGAGCGCGTGTAGAAAACACGTTGAGCAGTAGCCACGTCCCCATGACCACAACCAGTAGACTGGCAATACAGGTCACGATTGTCGATATCCAAAGATCCCGGTGAATAAACCCATACGGCCTCTTTTAGTCGACAGACTTCACCAGTCCGGGCACTTTATACACATTGTTGCTGCGGTCAATATCGGGCATGGTGTTAGAGGGATCCAAAGAAACAGAGATCAGGGGCGACGGGAGCTCATAGGTCAGACGTTGCCCGTCTTTATCAGCGCTCCACAGTTTTAAAAGCGTATTGCCATTGCTCATACGCAGCGCAAGGGTCATGGGCATTTCAATATTGCCCATATTTTGCAGGGTAATCACGGCTTTGATCAATTCACCTTCTTTTTGACGGGCCTGACGCACAGACTGAATGGCATAATCTAAAACGTCTCCCCGCTTAACCCACTGCCCAAAGAACCACTCCAAATCTTTACCCGACACACTTTGCAAGCTTTCTTGAAACGCAGCGATAGTCAGGGGCCGACTCTGAAACTGTTGCAATAGACGGGTTTCTACTTGTTCAAACACCTTTTTGCCCAACATACCCTCTAATAAGCGCACGACCGTAAAGCCTTTGCCCTGGGCCAGCGCCACAAAACCATTTTGAGGCCAGTGGCTCAAGCTGTCGGCGGGCGCGTTTAAGCGGGTATTCCAGCCCTGCCGAGCCGTACGCAAATAATCCTCTACCAAAGCGTCTCCCAATAGAAAGCTTTTCTGGTTTTTTGCTTTCACATAGTTTTGCGCCTGCAAGAGGGCTAAGCCCTGGGTAATCCAGGGCACGTCATCGGTGTCTTGCTTGACCTGATAACCCCAGTATTGCTGGGCAAGACCATAGACCAAATGTTCGGTTAAGCGGCGGCGCACAATTTCGGGATCGGCATCCTCGGGAAAAGAGTTGCGCAGTAAAATGAGCTGATTGGCGGCCACCACGGGCTGTGGATTTTGGGCCATTGAAATCACCGTTAAGCGTTTGATGGGCCAGCGACCGTAACGGCCTTTAAAATACTCCAGCGCCTCGGTTAAAATCTCAAGACTGAGATTGCTCCACTTTTGCAGACTATTGTCATAATAAAAGCGCACCTGAATATCGCCCACCTCGACGCTCCGTGAAAGCATACTGGGGCTATACACCAGACTCATTTCCTCAGCGCGGGTACTGCTGTACTGATAAGAACGATCCGTGTTGTTAATACTGATGGGAGCCAGCGGAGAAATCACCACCATTTTTTCATTGGAGCGGGCGTTCACTTTATAATCAGCGGGCAAGCGCTCTTGTAAATGCCATTCGCCTTCACGAAAAGGAATCGCCCGTGGATACCAGGCTCCCATGCCCAGGCGATGCACGTCATCAATCAAATAATAGGCACCGTTTTGCTGGGGCAAATGCTTAATCACGTATTTAAAGGTAAGTTCTACTTTTTCCTGCGGGGCCAAAGGCTCTGATAAAAACACCTGATAAACCAACGGATCTTCGCGCTTTTTTTCGAGGTAGTCATAGGTGTAAAAACGAGCCGGAAGCACCAGCCCCTCTGCATTGGTTACCTCTTGCACTTCGACTTCGGCATTCAGATTGGCGTCAAAGCGAAACAGTAAAAAAGGCAGCGCCCGCTGCCCCGTATTTTGATAACTCACTTTGGCATTGCCCTGTAGACTGGTGGTGTCTACATCTAAGTCCAGCTGAAGCGTATAGCTCACCGGGGAATCGGCGAAAGCCGCTGACACCGAAAATGAAAAAGCCAAAACCATCGAAAGCATAAGCGGTAAAATATATCTCATGGCCCTAATTGTAGCAAAATAAACGGGGTTCACTAAAGCAAATGCGATTGACGTTAAGCTCTTTCTTTTCATACGCTAGAAGCATACGCCCCTGCGAGAAAGTCTGAGAAATTCCACCGTGCTCCATTGGGAGATTCCCTATTACCTGTTGATGCTCTGCCTGCTCACCGGGGCAGCCTTTCTGCAACAGTCTTTACGCCATGCCCCAGACAGCCCAAAACCGTGGGGGTTCTTCGCCAGTTTACTGGGGCTTGTGCTCTTAGTCAGCAGCCCTTTACACGGAATAGGGCGCGAAGCCCTATTTTTGGGGCGCATGTTAGAAACACTGCTCATTGTCTATGTTTTGCCACCGCTGGCCCTGCGCGCTCTGCCCGCCTCTCTCTTAAGCCACTACTGGCAAAACCCCTCGCTTTCGCAAATACAGCTTTCCCATCCGCGATCTGACCTGGAGCTCCGTGATTTTTAACGGCGTGTTTTTTGTGTGGCATTTGCCCTGGATTTACAACCTGAGCTTACAAAACGTCTTGTTTGATCAGGTGCAGATGTTTGGCTTTTGGCTGTTGGGGCTCTTGATGTGGCTTCCGCTGAATATTCGCTTTGCGCCCATGCGCTTAAACACGCCCCGACGCATGTTTTACCTGGTCACGCTCATTTTAGGGCAGGTGCCGCTGTTTGCTTTTTTAACCTTTACCCGTGAAGTACTCTACACCGGGTACGCCAACGCAGCACGGGTGATTCCCGTGAGTGCCTTAGCGGATCAACAGATGGCTGGCTGGTTATTAAAACTGGCCACCAGCTTGATTTTTGCCAGCGCTTTTATTGTGATTTTTTTAGACTGGAGTACGATACAGCGGCAGCAAGACAAAGACGACAACGCTCTGGCCGTAGAGAACTTTGACCTGGTCAAGCGTGCCCTTAAAAAAGAGGTAAACCGCAACGGCTAAGCTCTTTTATACTTCTTTTATGCCTTTAAAAGGCGCGTTTATGCCTTTTTTATATTTTTTATCGTATAACTAAATCAGGTTAACAAATTCCATTCAACGGATGCCTCTTGTTAATCTAATCCAACCATTATCAACGGGTGACTCTGGCAGAAACTTAGGTTTCTGCCTTTTTCTTTTTGGCTTTTTTTGCGGTATGCTGATGCCATGTTCACCCTCGAAAAACAATTGGCACGTTTAAGCCACTTCCTCAGCCGTTATCGCAAAGTTTGTAGCCTGGCCCTCATCGCCCTGTGGTGTCTAACGGGTATTTATTTGGGCAGTCAAAAGCACCCGCCACAGCGCATGAACGGTAGCGGCGCCACCCATAGCTCGGCTTATCGCGCCAACCGCATTTCTGAAACCTACTTTAGCTTCAACCATGAACGGGTATTGGCGTTGGTTTTTGAGCCCGGCAAGCAACCCGACGAAGTGCTGCTCAAAGCCCTGCGTGATAACCCAGATGTTTATCAGGTGCAGGCTTTGCCCAGCGAGCCCGGCACCCGCCACCTGATCTACAGTATTCAACTGCGTCTGGATCTGCCTATTTTTGAAGCCGAAGCCCTGGTACCCGCCTTGCGCAAGACCGTTGATGACTGGGCGAAGCCCCGAAACATTCAGACCTGGCTCACCGGACAACAGGCCTTCTTTTATGACATGGCCATGGCCAGTCGAGAAGACACGGCCAAAACCGAAGGCTGGGGCTTACTCTTCGCCTTTGTGGTGCTTGTTTTTTGCTTTGGTAGCTTACTCGCTGCTTCCCTTCCCCTGCTTTTGGGTCTGGCCACCTTACTGGGCACCCAGGCCCTCATTTACGCCTTAGGCATCGGCAACACCGAGACCAGCGTAATCTTAAACAGCATGCTGGGGTTGGGTCTCACCATTGACTACGCCCTGTTTATGGTCAGTCGTTACCGCGAAGAGCGTCTTCAGCACCCGCCTGAGCAAGCCTTAGAAAAAACGCTGCGCGCCACCGGACGCACCCTCATCTACTCCGCCCTGATTATGGCCATTTCGTTAGTGGCCTTAATGATTCCCGAAGTGGAAGCCATGCGCGGTACATTGATTAACTTACTGCTGGTGGTGGGGCTGGCACTGTGGAACGCATTAACCTTATTGCCCTTACTGCTATTAGGCTGTGATCGCTACCTGGGCTGGCCCACCGCCCTCAATACCCGCATTATGAACTGGCATAATCAAGCCCGCTGGGAAAAGCTCGCCTTTCACGTCACGGGCAAACCCTGGCGTTATTTTTTACTCTCGCTGGGGCTCTTGCTGGTGTTAATCTACCCCGCCACCTCAATGAAGCTGTGGCAGCCCCTTCACCAACTCACGCCACCCAGCTCCGCCTCTTCAGAAGGCTTTATGCGCGCTGCTGAAGACACCTGGAAAGGCCAACTGGCACCGGTGATCATTACCCAGGAAGCCCCCAATGTCTTGACGCCTGAAGTGCTGCGGCGCAATCAGGACTTAACACGGGCCTTGCAATCCCTACCCGAAGTGGGTAAGGTATACAGCCTCACAGCAGGCAAAGACAGTGTCGAAAACTATGTCAGTCTCTATCGGCAACTGGAGCTGGTGAGACGACTGACGGGCAACGGGTTGCCTTTGGTTAAAGACACCGATCACAGCACCCAGGTTACGCTTCTTTCTGTGTTTCCACGCAATCCCTTAGACATTCAGGATACCTACACTATTTTAGAGTTTGTGGAAGCCTATCAAACCCAGCACACGGCGGAGAGCACGCTAGAAATGGGCGGGTTAATTGCCCGCGCCAAAAGCCTCAATGCCGAACTCTATGGCTATGCCCTGTGGATCTTTATGTTGGTCAGCGTGGGCATCGTGATTACCCTGAGTTTTTACCTCAAATCAGTGGTGCTGCCTTTAAAAGCGGCCATTATGAACTTTCTACCGATTTTTGCTTCTTACGGCATTTTAGTCTGGGCATATATGTGGGGCGGCATTAGCGAACACCCGGGCATTATTACGATTGTACCCGTGGTGCTTTTTTGCATTGTTTTTGGCCTGAGTATGGACTACGAGGTGCTCATTTTGAGCCGTATTCATGAAGCCTGGTACGAGACTGGCGACGTACGTCAGGCCGTTATTAAAGGCATGTCACGCAGCGGAGGCATTATTACCGGGGCCGCATTGATCTTACTGGGCGTCTTTTCGCCGGGTATTTTTTCGAGTTCCCCGGTGGTGCGCGAGATCTCTCTGGGTATTACGGCAACCATTTTATTAGACGCCACCCTGGTCAGGCTCTTGCTGGTGCCCAGCTTTATGATGCTCATGGGCAAATGGAACTGGTGGAGCCCTTTTCATAAAAAAAGCCTACCCCTTGAGTAACAAGGCGTAGGCTTTTCGATCGATAACCGGGGCTTATTTCGTAAAGCTTTGTAACTCGATCACCGTGGTGCTATCAACCGTGATCCCGCTGGTGGTGATTTTGCTCAGCACTTCTTCTTTGACCATGCCGATCTCTTTGTCCATCCAGAGTTTAATGTCCTGATTCAGTGCTTCTGCACCGGTTTCAAGCATGACGATGGCTTTGCCAGAGATCATGCTGGCGGTATAGCTACCAGCAGGTACGCTAACGCTTGAAGGACTGCCTGCGCTGCTCCAGTTGAGAGTGCCGCTACCCGCATTTTGAAAACCTTCCACATAGAGCTTGCTGAAAGCTTCTTTTTTTACGGTGGTACGTTTGGGCTCTACTTTGGGCGCATTGGGTGCCGTAATATTCGCTGCGGATTCAAAGGTTATTAAATCGCCCTGAACGTCGATAACTTCCATGCTGAAGGTACCCAGATCAGTAGTGGTGGCAGGCGTTCCGCCAGGAAAACCAGGAATAGAAATACCGCCGACGGTATTTTTCATGCCGTAAACCCACTTCATGCCTTTAGTGAAGTTAATCTTATAGTCGTTAAAAACATCTGAGCCGGTTACCGTCAGCGCACCGTTTTCGGTTAAAGGCGCAGCGGGGTTCAGGGTACTTGAGCCAGAAGCATTGCCGCCGACAGATACGCCGGGCACATTCACACCAACGTTGGCACCCACATTTGCGCCGACATTGGCGCCTGTGTTGGGATCAGAGGGGGCAGTAGAGGGATCAGCAGAGGGATCAGCAGATGGAGAGGCGCTGGCCGCTGGCGAAGGACCGACATTGGCGTTAAGATTGGCTTCACACGCCGTAAACGAAAGAAGGGCTGTGGCTGCTAAGCCCACAATAAAAAACTTTTGCATAAAAAACTCCTGTAAAAAAAAATGGGGGACAGTATCTAAAAAGACGTTATTTATAACATAAAGGTTCCCAGACATTTGGCTTCTCAGATCTGTAGATTTAAAAGCGCATTGATCGGGTATACCAAACACAAGAGAGAAAGCCATGACCAACTGCAGCAACTGCTTCATTCCCGAACACACTTACCTCCTGGATCATTATTACCCGGTCGGAGAAGACTTTACTCAAGTTCACCCAGAAAAAGCCCATCGCATTTTTAGGATTCAACTCAGCCCTGAGCGATTATGTAACTACTGCGTTGCTTATCAGGAGGGTTATGATCAAGATTATTTAAATACAGAGCTACGAGAGTTTTTAGTAGCTGTACGGGAACAAACGGTGGTGGTGGCTTTTTCGGGGGGCAAAGACAGTCTCACCGCATTGTTTTTAGCCAAGGAGGTCCTGGGCCTAAAGGTGCGGTGTTTTCTTTATCAAAACGGATTTATTCCCGAAGCGGTCATTGCACAAGCTCAGTCCATGTGCCAAAAGCTACAGGTACCCCTGGACATTCATACCCACACTTTAGAAGATCGCTTTCGCCAGGAGTATTACGCTGAAGGCCAAATGATCAAGGCGCGCACAGGTGTGGACTTTTGCTCCTTGTGCGCCCACCACCTGAACAAACATATACAGCCTTATTTACAGGCCCATCATTCTCACTGGGTCATTCTGGGCAACAAAGTATACACCCAACTGAGCCCCCATGTGAGTGCTGTAAAGCAGCACGCCTTTGCCAACGGTACTTCTTACTACAGTATTAACTTTTTATTTGCACTCAAGGTCAACGAAGAAAGGCAAGCACATATTCTAAAAACCCTTGAATGGCAAGCGCCCAATCTGAAGGGGTATACCACCAATTGCCTGATTCCCGGTTTTGTGGAAGCAGCACGGCGACAAAAATTGGGCGTAAATAGCAATCAGGGATACATCGAAATGGAACTGCGTTCAAGCACCTATACACGTAAGCATGCCAAAGCTTTGCTTAAGCCTATGGAAGGAAATACCATCCAACACATCGAAGACTATTTCGATCAGCAGGGCTGGACCCTTTAAATAAAAAGTGAATTCCTTTATAATAAGTGAATTACAAAATAGTTTTCTTATCCAGAAATACCTTGGGGGTTTTATCAATGGTCAATATTAACGGAGGGCAACAGCCTTACTCGATTACAACACCGTCAGTTCCCGTCGCCTCGTCCAATTCATCTGTACAAACCAATCCCACTGAGGTCGAAAACACAGCCCCAGCACGAAGCGTTCAACAAGAAAAACTTGAGCAGTTCTTAGATAAAAACACCGCTAAACTTATCACAGATGCTTCTGCTGAGCCCAACGCCCTTAATTTTTCTCCAGCCCCCCAAAAACCCAAAGGTTTTCTGGCTTTTTTACAACAAGCTCTGAGTAAACTTGCCGGCGCGCTCACCGGAGAGCAGAAACGGGAACTTGGAGGCATTGTCAAAGACATCAATGCTGCAAAAGGCCAGCTCAGCCCAGAACAAACCGAGAATCTGCTTCAGCGCGTGGACAATGTCTTGCCCGATAACCCTGAGGTATCAGAAAGTATTCGTCAAAACCTGGAAGAACCCGTACTACCCAACCGCTTTGACCCTAGTCAACTTCAGCTCCCAAGGCAATTAGGAGATCAGGGAGATGACCCCATGATGCTGGTGCGCTACGCTTCGGTTTTTTCTTTGCACTAAATCAGGCTCCTCTTTTGGCTCGTGGCATCGTTCATTTAAATGTCGAAGCGTGAGAAGAGGGGTTTGACACAGCGAAACCCCTCCTCAGCCTCGGTGGCATTTCCACCACCACAACGACCAACGTGCTCGCAAGTCTTACAGTCAGCAGGAAGATCGACTTCGCGGTAGGTTTGAAATTTACTTTGCCATACTTGCGGAAGAGAATCGGTGAGCAGACTTCCCTCTACGGGTAGGCTGTCACTGTTAAAACCTTTAATATCGCCATTGGGTAGCACATAGAGATTGGTCCAACCCACACTATTAAAAAAGGGTACCGGCGAGAAAAAGCCGTCCCAGCGCTCTAAAAATCCAAGACCCGCCACCTTTACGTTCATGCCATTAAATACACATTGGCGGGCAAATAACAAGAGTTGGTAAACGTTTTCAAGGGCGGGCTTCATCTCTGCCTGGGCTCTACCCGCTACGGTTACCGGCCGCAGCACCCAGTGGTTTGCTCCAGCAGCGAAAATAGATTCTGCCAGGTGCGCTAAGTCGTCTCCATTTTCAGGCGTAATGCAGGTGTTGACATTGCGAATGGGAATACCCCATTCACGGGCACAGGCTAAAGCATCAAGGGTCTGCTGATAACTCCCCTGAGAAAGCCGCAAAGCATCATGAAAATGAGAGGTACCATCAATGCTAATCGAAATAGAGTCCAAAGGGTGTTCAGCAAAAGCATCAGCAAAGCGATGCAGGTAATGACCGTTGGTCACCATCGCCACCTTAAATCCACTGAGTTTGAGCACCGAAACAATCGCCGCAATATCTTGACGCACCAGCGGCTCTCCGCCAGTGAGCGTCACGTACTTAACACCCATGCGCAGCATATCGGGAATATGGCGTGCAAACTGCGCTAACGAAATTTCTGCATAACGGGTTTCACCGCCACGAACGCCACAGTGTGCACACGCTAAATTACAGCGATTGGTCACATGCCAGATCACGTGCTCACACCTCAGCTGACCGGCTTGAAGTTGGGCTTGCTTTTGGTGGAGTTGTTCAAGGGCATAGTCTTCAGAACTTTCGCTCTGCCTCCAGTAAGCGTAGGGTTCACGCTGATGGAGCCAACGCAGATGGTCACGATCCAGATTTGAAACGGTCATACTTGCTCCTATACCCAACGGATGCTCCACCAGAAACCACCATCAACTCGTGATTAAACAAATTTAATGTAAAGCCCAAATAGCGCCATAACCTGCGGCCTGTGCTTTTTGCTCGACGCTATTCAGGCTCATTTCAAGCCCCTTGACTAAGGCATCGGCCTGAACCACACCCGCCAATGCCGCCGGGTTCTTTTGCAGCTCTGCCGTAGAAAAGGGCATACCCACACCATCAACGGTTCCCTGGGCGTAAGTGGTGTTTACGACAAAGCCATTGGTCGGGCCATTAATCACATAATTAAGCCTTGGAATAAGCACAATTTTGTCTTTGTCATCGGTGGCCACTTGCAAGTCCAAATGAATGGCCATTAGACCATTGGTGTTGGTTTGCCGCATCACGTGCGACAGCGGGCGATCATAGGCAAAGGTACTCGAAGCACTGCTCACAATCGCACCCACAGAACGCGGAGTGAGATAGCTTCCGTCTTGATAACTGCGTTGAATGGCATATTTATTGTTTTGCACCTCAGGCACTTCAAGCTCTGCATAAGCATCTGCCTGCTTGATCACCGCAGTACGCTTCATTTGAATACCGCGCCGCTTGAGCATTTGTTCAATATCACTGGCCAGGGTTTCGAGCAGACGATCCCAGTGGCCATTGGGGAGTTCAGGAAAGGCCTTGGTTACGGTGGTGGTCGTAATGGTGCGGTAATTGGCGTAATAAGGCGTGGTTTCTTTGCTACTCGTTTCTTGTTCAAAGAGTTTGCCCGAAAGGGTCAGAGAACCCAGCCCAAAGACCTTACCCATTTGCAAAGGAGGAGAGTAAAAAGCATTGGCTTTGTGGGCGCTATAGTGAAAGGTTTTACCCCCGGATTGAAATTCACCGGCGGCTTGTAAACTTGAAATATCGGTGGCTTCACCGGTGACTTGTACGGGCATGGTACTCCAGCTCTGAGACAAGTTCAAAAAGGCTGCCGTCTCTTTTTCGTTTGCGCTGCAGGGGCATGGGTATCAAAGTGCTCAACACGCAAATAGTTAGCGCCTTTGTCAAATCCAACGACGCCCGCCACACTCGCACTCACCGACGGATTTTTAAAAGCTGCTGCTGGAATCACAAGGCGGGGCTTCGCTTTAAAGACCCCTAAATCAACAAAAGCGCGATTGGTCATAACGGTAGAGAGCAAAGAGACTCTAATCTGGCCAGTGTTGGCACGGGGCATTGTTAAGTCCAGCGTTAAATCTTTGGTGAGATCAATCGTTGCATTGGCAGACTGTCCGTTAATGCGGGAAATTTCGACGGTACTGGTGGGCTTGAGCACAAAGCGCGTGGTCTGGCCAGAAGAGGTGGTGACCACCACCTCTTTGGGGCCTTTGTCCTTGCCCGGAAAAACCGCAATATAACTGCCGCTCATGACATATTTAAGGGGTTGCAACGCATCTTTTGAGCCTGCGTTGCGCCAGCCCAACTCCCCTTCAATCTCATAAAAGCCTACCCCTTTATTTTTCAGAAAAGAAACCATGAGGGCGTTACTGCCCGGCACCCAGGCCTCTCCCAATATCTCTGCGCCCACTTCCTGGGTCTCTCGGGTATACAAGTCCGTCACATAGCTGGCCTGCACCGAAGCCAGTGCCAGATTCGCTGTTTTTTGCGTGAGGGCCATCGACGTCGCCCCACTAATCGCCTTCATAATTTCAGCACAACCACTCAGCGCCACACTCGCACTGCACAGCACCCCAATAGCCATCGCCCTTAATACATATCTTTTCATCACAACACCTCGCTTCATTGATCTATATCAATAAAGCACTGAAAATTAAATTTGTAAAGTAGGGTAAGAAACCACGCCCCACGCTAAAACCCCATGCTAAGATAAAACAAAAAAGGTGGAATCCCGTGGCCAACCCCTTAAAAACATTACAAACACACATCAACCCCAAAACCTGGGCCAGCTGGAAACCTCAGGGCTTAGGTGAGGTGAAGCCCCACCACCTCTACGAAACCCTCAAAGTCGCCTGGGACAACAAAGACGAACTCAAGTACGCCTGGGATATTCTCAATAAGGGCGTGTGCGATGGCTGTGCCCTGGGCACCACCGGCATGAAAGACTTCACCATGGATGGCATACATCTGTGCACCGTACGCCTCAACCTTTTGCGTCTCAACACCATGCCCGCACTCCCCAAAGAAGCCCTGGATGATGTAGAAGCCCTGAGACAGCTCGATAGCAAAGCCTTAAGAGACCTTGGACGACTGCCCTTTCCGGTCATGCGCTTTCGCGGCGAAAAAGGGTTTAAGCGGGTCAGTTGGGAACAGGTCATGCATTATTTGGCCAAAAAAGTACAGGTCACTGACCCTGAGCGCATGGCCTTCTTTTTAACCTCCAGGGGTTTACTCAACGAAACCTATTACGTGGCCCAAAAGGCCGCCCGCTTAATGGGCACCAATCACGTGGACAACGCGGCCCGCATCTGTCACTCGCCCAGCACCACGGCCCTCAAAAGCACCGTGGGTGAAGCGGCCTCGACCTGCTCCTATAAAGACTGGTTGGGCACCGATCTGATTCTGCTGATTGGCTCTAATATTGCCAATAACCAGCCGGTGACCACCAAATACCTTTATTACGCCAAGCAGCAGGGCACCCGCATTGTGGTCATTAACCCCTATAAAGAGCCGGGCCTTACCCGTTACTGGGTGCCTTCAGTACCCGAAAGCGCACTCTTTGGCACGCTGCTCATGGATGAATTTTTTCAGGTGCACACCGGGGGCGATCTGGCCTTCTTTAACGGTGTACTCAAAGTCTTATTAGAGCGCGGGGCGATTGATCAGGCCTTTATTGAAGAGCAAACCACGGGCATTGAAGATCTCAAAGCCCACTTACAGCATCAGCAATGGGAAGATCTGGAGCGATTTTCGGGGGCACCCCGCAGCGAAATGGAACGGCTGGCGGATCTATTGGCCGAAGCCAAATCGGCGGTGTTTGTGTGGAGTATGGGCATCACCCAACACCAGCACGGCGTAGACAATGTCAAAGCCATTGTCAATCTGGCCCTCTCTCAGGGCTTTGTAGGCAAGCCGTTTTCGGGGCTCATGCCTATTCGGGGTCACAGCGGTGTACAGGGCGGGGGCGAAATGAAGTGCACGCCCGACCCTTTGCCCCCTCATTTTGCGGAGCAATGGGGCTTTGATACGCCTAGCTTTCAAGGATTAATGGCGGGCAGTATGCTCGATGCCGCTGCCGAAAAAGCCTTAGACTTCTTTTATTGTGTGGGGGGTAATTTTTTAGAAACCATGCCCGACCCTACCGGGATTCAAAAGGCCTTAGAAAACATTCCAGTGCGCGTACACCAGGATATTTTCTTGAGTTCCCAAATGCTGGTAGATGCTGAGGAATGTACGATTTTACTGCCCACCACCACCCGTTATGAAATGCCCGGCGGCGGATGTGAAACCACCACCGAGCGTCAGGTGATTTTTAGCCCTGAAATCGAAGGTCCCCGGATTGCCGAAGCCCGCACCGAATGGCAGGTCATGCAAGAACTGGCCCAGCGGGCAAAACCGGAGCAGGCTCACTTGCTCAACTTTGAAAACAGTCAGGCCATTCGCAATGAGATGGAGCAGGTGTTTCCTGACTATGCTGGTGTGGCCCGTTTATCGGCCCAGGGCGATCACTTTCAATGGGGGGGTCGCAGTCTCTGTGTAGACCGCTTCCGTACGCCCGACGCCAAAGCCCACTTCAGCGTTCTCAACCCGCCTGAACAGCATTTGCCCGAAGGCGCGCTGCGCTTAAGCACCCGCCGGGGCAAACAGTTCAATAGCATGGTACAAAAGCAAAAAGACCCCCTGACGGGTGCCAAACGCTTAGACGTACTCATGGCTCACGCAGACATGAGCGCCCGAGAGATCGCGGAGGGAGACGCCATTCTTGTACATTCTGAGTATGGCGATCTCAGCGCTTACGCCAAATCTGCCACCATTGTGCCGGGCAATTTACAGGTGCACTGGCCCGAGGGAAATCACCTTTTGCCCCCGGACAAAAGAGCCCTGAGTGGGGTGCCCGATTATAACGTGGTGGTTTATGTCAAAAAGCAGTAGAAACTAGGGTGCATCAGGGATATAAGCCATGGTATGGTAGGTGAACCAAAATCCATCAAGGTGCTTTATGTCAGACACGATTTTCAAAAAGTCCATACCCGGTCACCGTGCGGTTACCCTGCCTTCTCCCGGCGTTGAAATGCTAAACCCTGCAGACCATATTCCCGCCCACCTGCTGCGCAAAACAGCAGCTGAACTGCCTGAGCTTACCGAGCTAGAAGTCAGCCGCCATTTTATTAACCTGTCCCATAAAAACCACGCCATTGATGTGGGTTTTTATCCCCTGGGTTCGTGCACCATGAAATACAACCCCAAGGTGAATGAAAAAGTAGCCGCGCTGCCCGGCTTTGCGGAGCTGCACCCTTACCAGCCAGAGCAACAAGTCCAGGGTGCGCTGGAACTCATGTATAACCTCAAACAGGCCCTGTGCGAAATTACGGGGCTGTCTGACGGCAGTCTGCAACCTGCCGCTGGCGCCCACGGTGAACTCACCGGCATGATGATGATTCGCGCCTACCACGAACACCGCAACGACACGGAGCGCAGCCTGGTGCTGGTGCCCGACTCTGCCCACGGCACCAACCCGTCGTCGGCCCGTATGTGTGGTTATGAAGTGGTCACTCTGGACTCTGACGCCAAAGGACAGGTGGATATGAATCACCTGAAAAGTCTCATTGGCGAGCACGGTAACCGTATTGCCGGATTGATGATGACCAACCCCAACACCCTCGGCATTTTTGAAGAGAATATTTTAGATATTTCTCAGCGCATTCATGAGATCGGGGCGCTGCTCTATTACGATGGGGCCAACCTCAACGCCATTATGGGCATGGCACGCCCCGGAGATATGGGCTTTGATGTCTTACACCTCAACTTACACAAAACCTTTTCGACGCCCCATGGCGGAGGCGGCCCCGGCGCTGGCCCCGTTTTTGTGAATGCAAAACTGGCTCCTTTCTTACCCAATCCACGGGTCGAGAAAAAGTCCGACGGCAGCTATGGCTTTGAAAAACACGCTTTAAGCATTGGCCGTATTCGCAGCTTTTATGGCAATTTTGGAGTACTGGTACGCGCCTATACCTATATTCGCGCCCTGGGGGCAGCAGGCTTAAAGCAGGCCAGTCAGGACGCCGTCCTCAATGCCAATTATTTGCGCAGCGCCTTAAAAACCATGTACCCGCTGCCCCACGATGATGCCCCCTGTATGCATGAGTTCGTGTTGTCAGCCCAGCCCATTAAAAAAGAGTACGGCGTCAACGCCCTTTCTATTGGCAAGCGTCTGATTGACTTTGGCTTTCACCCGCCCACCGTTTATTTCCCGCTGATTGTGCCCGAAGCGCTCATGATTGAGCCCACAGAAACCGAAGGCAAGCGCCGTTTAGATCAGTTTATTTCGGCCATGACCCAAATTCATCAGGAAATTCAGGAGAAGCCCGACTTCGTCAATGCGGCTCCCCATGATGCTGAGATTCGCAGGGTCAATGAGGCGGGCGCCAATCGCAATCCACGCATCAACGCTTTTCAGTCATGAGTACGGGCTTATTAAACGACGATCGTCTGACCATTTACACCATGTCAGACTCCACCGGGCAAACCGCAGAAACGCTTTCTAAGGCCGCTATTCGACAGTTTAAAGGCACTTCTGATATTCGTCATACCTCGCTTCCGCGCATTACGCGGCCGGAGCAAATTGACAAAATTATTGAAGTCCTCTCGCAAAGCGGCCCTTGCATGGTGGCCTATACGCTGTCAGTGCCCAGCTTAAAAGAGCTGCTGCAAAACCGTGCAGAACAGGCCGGTATTACCATTGTCGACCTCTTAAACCCGTTAATTCACAGCATTAGTTCGGCACTCAATATCGCTCCCCCCCGCAGAGAAGACGGTATTTTACGGGAACTCGACGAAGAATATTACCGGCGTATTGAGAGCGTAGAGTTTGCCATTCGCTTTGATGATGGTAAAGACCCCAAAGGATTGGCCCTTGCCGATATCATTCTGGTGGGCGTTTCCCGCACTTCAAAAACACCTACCTGCATGTTTTTAGCCCAAAACTACGCCAAAAAAGTCAGCAATTACCCCCTGCTTTTTGGGCATACGCCCCCTCCTGAATTGTTTGAGCACAAACAAAAGGCCATTGGCTTAATCGTGCGTCCTGAAGTCCTTTTAGACATTCGACAGGCAAGGGTCAAAAGTCTGGGTCTCCCCGATAACGCGATTTATGCCAAGGCTGAACAGATTCAAAAAGAGCTGGACTTCGCCACTGAAATCATGAATGAACTGGGATGTCCGGTGGTGGATGTGTCTCACAAAGCCATTGAAGAAACCGCCTCAGAGATTATTCACCTGCGCTATCCCAGACCCATTACCAATCGGCTTAAGTCGGTATAGTCATGGGGTGCTTTGGACAGCGCTGTAAACGGTTTTACGGAACCTTACTCAGTACCTCAGCTTTTCTCGCCCTCCTCCTGTGCGCTGCAGGGGCTGCTCAGGCCGCCTGCGAAAGCCAGTTTATTACCCACGTACCGCTCAAAAAGGCCTTTGGCCAATATTTTGGTAAACTCAAGGCCCAAAAGTGGGAGGGTGTCGAGGCTTTTGACCGTATTAACTACCAAAAAATATATATGCGCCCTGCCTTTGACAACCTCAAAGCCGACGCCAAACGCAGAGTCTTGTCCCTGTTGCTTCTGGATTATGGAGAATACACCCAATTGCTCCCTTTACTCGACAAAAAAGATCTAAAAAGCGTCAGCGGAAGCATGTTTCCTTACGCCGTTTACACCGCCGACGGCCGTGTTTTATCGGCCGCCTATAACCCGTGTAACCGTTTAATCACCTTAACCGAATACGAGCGTTCACGCCTGCCTTTTTTAGGGGTGAATGTGCAAAGAGTACAGCGCTTTCCGCTGGCCCCCGAAACCCAGGAAGATATCGAAAAGCGTTTCTGGAAAACCATCGGCTATGATAAAGCCGGAGACTACTGGATCGAGTGGGTTCCCGAAAAAGGTTATTTTGAAATTGATGTGCCGTCGCGCAATCACAACGCGTTACTTAAAGAGTTTTGGCAAAATGTTCCCAAAGCCTACCGTTATCTGGTGGTCGATCGTGGTACCCCCTTTTATTACTACTATCTGGGTAAAAAAACGCCCATTGAAAATAACTATGATCCCTTCCTTGATGAAGCGATCTTTCAATCAGACGCATGAGCTCTAAAACACGGTTACATTATCTTCAACTGCCGGCAAAACAGCCCAGTCATCACGCACCACTGGTTTTTTTACACGGTCTGTTTGGTTATGGCCGCAACTGGATGAGCATTGCCCGTCAGTTTCCAGAATACACCTGCATCTTGCCCGACTTAAGAAACCATGGACAATCCTTTCATGCCGATGACTTTCGTCTCAAAACCATGGCTCAAGATCTCGAACAACTGCGCGAGCATCTGGGGTTTCACGACATGAATCTGGTGGGTCACTCTTTGGGAGGAAAAGTGGCCATGCAATACGCTCATGACTTTGGCTTATCGCTCCAGCATTTATTTATCGTCGATATTGCGCCACGCACCTACGCCCTGCAAGAGCATCAACAGCTCATTCAGGCACTCAGCCACCTGGATCTCAAGGCCATTCGACAGCGCAGTGAGGCAGATGCTTTACTCAAAGAACGTATTCCGGTAGACAGCGTGCGCCAGTTTCTGCTCTCTAATCTGCGACAAGATAAACAGAGCGATGCCTGGTACTGGCAAATGAACCTGGAGCGCATGACCCAGGACCTGAGCGATCTGCAAGGTATTCCGAAGACCCAACGGCCCTTTAAACGCTGTCCCGTCTTTTTTATTGCCGGGCAAAACTCTGACTATGTGACTGCAGCCGACCAGGCCCAAATTCAAGCGCAGTTTCCAGGGGCTATGTGTGAGTGGCTTGAAGGCGCTGGACATTGGGTTCATGCCGAGCAGCCCGAGGCGCTCATCAAAAGCTTAAAAAAAGGCCTTGACCTTCACGCAACGTAAACCTTTAAGCTAAAGACATGGAAAAAATAACGGTCAAACAACTGGCAAAAATGGCAAGTGTGAGCAGCCGTACCCTGCGGCATTATGACGATCTGGGTCTTCTGCCTGCACAGCGCGATGGCACCAATAATTACCGCTATTACACCACCACCGACATGTTGCGTCTACAGCAAATTTTGTTTTATCGCAAGCTGGGACTTTCGCTATCAGATATTCAGAGCATTCTTAATGCGCCTGATTTTACCCTTGAAAAAGCCCTGCATAGCCATCGCTCTGATTTGCAAAAAGAACAGGTCCGCTTGCAGATGCTACTTCAAACGGTGGATCACACGCTCAATTACCTGAAAGGAAAATCCACCATGAACACACAACGTTTGTTTAAAGGATTAACGCCAGAAGCAGAACAGGCCTTTGCTGAAGAAGCCGCAGAACGCTGGGATCCACAGTTGGTCAAACAAAGTCACCAACGCTGGAAAAACTACAGCTCCACCCGGCAAAAAGAAATTTTAGCCGAAGGGGAAGCCATTTACAAAGAACTGGGTCAGCAAGTGGGGAGGCCCCCGAATCTTCTGAAGTCCAGGACCTCATGCAACAATGGCATCGGCATATCCGCTACTTTTACGAGCCCACCGTAGAAATACTGAGCGGCTTAGGCCGTTTGTATGTGGAAGATATGCGTTTTCGTAAAAATTTTGAGGCGATTCACCCAGAATTGCCCGAGTTTTTACAAGAAGCAATCACAGTTTACACACAAAACCTTAAGGCCTAAAGGCCTACTTTTGTCAATGAAAGACGGGTTTTTCACCTTTAAAACCTGTCTTTCATTCGCGTTACCCCCTATAATAGCGAGGGAAGCTTAAACGGGATGGTAACGGTGGCTAAAAAACAAAAAAACCGCAGCGCCTTCGGCCAACTGCTGTGGCAGCAACGTAAACAACAAAAAATGACCATGCGCATACTGGCCAATACAGTGGGCGTTTCAGAGTCTTATGTTTCACTGCTGGAATCGGGGGGCCGTCAGCAACCCGCCCGTGAACTGGTGCTCAAACTAGCGCACGCGCTGGGAGCCCGCAGTTCCAACCAACTGGCCGACCAGTTTTTATTGGCAGCCGGGTATTATCCTGCAGACAAGCAAATGTATGAACACCACGGAGACACCATTCAGGGTTTTTTGGCAACGCTGCAACAGGACCCCACCAACTTTCAAGCCTATAGCGCCCTTATCTTTGCCCACATCAAGCTGGGCAATACAGACGAAGCCCGTGAAATGATTCAAAAAGGCCTGAGCCGCTTTGAAAACGGTAATCAGCTGCAGTCTTTACTGGCGAGCTTAGAGCTGGCCAAGCAAAACTTCGATAAAGCCATTGAGCTACAAGGCTTTGCTCTTGATCAACAAAACAAAGATCAACAAAGCCAGGGTCAAAAGCATAAAAAAAAGCCCCAAAAGCTGAGTGAAGAGACCCGTCGTTTGCAACTCAACCTCGGTATTATGCACTTCTTGCGGGGCCTACATCACCAGCAAATTTGGTTTAGCCAGCAACAAAAGAAAAGCCAACGCCAGGCCCAAACCGATTATGCCACTGCAAAAACCTTGTTAAAAAGCTTATTAAACGACAATAGCGATGCGTACGTTCTCGATGAGTACGCTCGAATTTGTTTCAATCAAGCCTTTGTCGGTGGAGAAAAAAAAGCCGTATTACAAAGCTATTGGCAGGAGTGCAGCAACACCTTTGAAGCGGTATTACGTACCCCCGACAAGTTTACCCTCGGTCGTCAAATCTTGATGGAAGCCTGCGTGTTTTTAGCCTTGAGCTATGCGCACCAGTCTCTGTTTTCGATGTCCGAGTTGCTCATTCATAGTTTAGAAGTATCCTTAAACCCACCCGTGGCATTAGTCTACTATCTGAAAGCGTGTTACCACAGTTTAAAAGGAGCCCATACCGCTGAGGCCCAAGAAGCAGAGCAGGCTCTGGACGCTTTGCGCACGGTACATCGCATTGACCCTAAATTCACGTCACAGGCCCTCGATGATCCCGATTTGGCCTGGTTACGTCACGATCATTTGTCTAGTTTGGAGCGCATTATCCATGAAAAAAAATAGCTTCGTTTCTTCAAATACATCTATAACCATAATGGTGAGCGGCTTTCTCTGCTTTTTACTCCTCAATAGTTGCGGCAAAGAAAATCAGGTGCCGGCCTCTTTGATGGACACAACGGCAGCGCAAAGCGACCTGAACCCACTGTCTAAAGGTGAACAGCTCAACCCCATCTCAAAGGGTGAACAGCTCAACCCCGTCTCAAAGGGTGAACAGCTCAACCCCATCTCAAAGGGCGAGCAACTCAACCCGGGCTCTAAGGGCGAGCGCATCGTCGCTGGTGAGCTCTTGCTTTTGGGAGCCAATCGCCTCATCCCCCACTACGCCTTGCGCTTCTTTTTGGACGGAAAACCCCTGCCCACCGATTGGCTGCGCTTAAGTAGCCAGGACGAGCAAACCCTTCGTTATCAGATCGAAAACATGCCTACCGAAAATATTCATATTTTAGAAGTGCGTTACTTAGGTGAAACCCTAAGTACAATGGTGCTTCCTGAAGTCAGCCTGCTGAACCTTAACTTACGCTCGAGCTTTGTGGTGGACACCGTTCGCTTTGCAGATACGAACGACATTATCGGCCTTGCGGATTGGACCCCCGAGCTATTGCAAGCGTTGATGACTCGCGCAGAGATTGATGCTTTACTCGGTGACTTCAGAAACGAAAACGCAGAACAAACACCAGCAAAATTAAACCAGTGGATCACCCAGGACGGGGTTCAACAAGAACTACGCACCCTTCTCAGTAGCCTTAAATAATGACCGAAATGCCAAGCCTCGAAGCCTACGAAATCAAGACTGAGTTGGGCAGCGGCGGGTTTGGAACCACTTACCTGGCCACCCACCTGGCGAGTGGTGAAGCGTGTGCGGTAAAAGCGCTATCTTTTGAGCATCTTCAAGACTGGAAAAGTGTCGAGTTGTTTGAGCGCGAAGCCCAAACCTTGCAGCAGCTTAAGCATCCCCGAATTCCTCGCTATCGTGATTTCATACAACAAACAATAAATGAAAAAACCCGGTTTTTTTTGGTGCAGGACTATGCCTCAGGAAAATCCTTACAAGATGGCATTGAACAGGGAAAGCACTTTACCGAAGCCGAAGTGATCGATTTGGCTTTACAAATAACAGAGATTTTAATCTATCTGCAGGCCCATCACCCGCCGTTCATTCACCGAGATATTAAACCCGAAAATATCATTTTAAATGAGGGACAAGCCTTTCTGATTGATTTTGGAGCCGTGAGTAAATATGCGCCCGGACAGCGCGGGAGCACCATGGTAGGGAGTCTCGGTTATATGGCACCCGAACAATTTCATGGCCAGGCTTACCCAGCCACAGATATTTACGGGCTGGGCGTTAACTTACTCTACCTGCTTACCCATCAACAGCCCAGCGATCTCAGCGCCGGGGGATTTACCCTCAAGTTTCGCCACCTGCTGCAATGCTCCAACGGGCTTACTGAAGTCTTAACAAAAATGGTCGCCCCCCATCACGAAGATCGCTACCCCCATGCCAAAGCACTGTACGAAGACTTAAAGCTACTTCAGCAGGGCAAAATGCCCAGCGTTTTGGCTGCCAAAAAAGCCCACCAGCTTTTACAGCAAGCAGCGACAAAGCCCACGGAGAAAACCCTCAGCTCTCCAAGGAATTTATTGATCGCCAGCGCCATTCTTTTTGTAGGCGTTGTGTTTATGAGTGTGATGTGGGCCAGCACCCGAGCGGCGGCGAACCGCCCCAACTATGACGCCATTAAAGACAAGCTCGAAAAGACCTATGAAGAGACCTATCGCGCCGAGTATGGCCCGCCGCCCAGACCTATAAAACTGCCCGATTAGCGGTAAGCCCACAATGGATTAGCGGCGTTTATTGGGGGAGCAAAAACGGGCATCTTCTTCAGTATAGCGACGGCGCGTCACGTGTTTGGTACGGCGACCGCTTACCCGTTTGCGCCACATACGAAAGCTGGAACGCTTCATTTCGCGGCGCATTAAAGCGATCACTTCTTTTTCTTGAAGGCCATAGCGTATGGTAATGGCTTCAAAAGGCGTTCGATCTTCCCATGCCATTTCGATCACGCGAGAGATGTCTGCAGCAGTAAGTGTTTGGTCTTTGCTCTGTTCCATTGATCCATCCTGTCGTATGATGTAACTAAAAAGGAAGTGCTTATGTCATATATTGAACCCAGCGCCGAAGAAATTCAACGCCTTCTGAAAAGCACCCGCAGCATTGCCGTGGTGGGATTGTCTGACAAACCGCACCGAGCCTCTTACGGCGTGGCGCATTATATGCAGCGTCAGGGCTATCAAATTTATCCGGTAAACCCCGTTATCGACAAAATTTTAGACGAGCGGGCCTATCCTGACTTGTCTGCCCTACCAGAACAGGTGGATCTGGTAAATATCTTTCGACGCTCTGAAGAAGTCCCCGAAATTGTAGAGCAAGCCATTGCTCACGGGGCAAAAGCCCTGTGGTTACAACTGGGCGTGGTTCACGAATCTGCCGCCGCCAAGGCCCAGGCCGCAGGGCTCACCGTGGTTATGGATCGCTGTATTAAGGTGGTACACGCCCAACTCTGCGCCTGAGCTTAATCCTGACGTATGATGAAGGCAAAAAGGAGTAAGACATGGGTTTATTGGTCGAAGGAAAATGGAAAGATAAGTGGTACGACACCAGCGAGAGCGGCGGCCGATTTCAACGGAGTGAGTCTGCTTTTCGTCACTGGTTAACCCCTCAGGGAGAAGCGGGGCCAGAAGGCCAAACCGGCTTTGCTGCGGAAGCTAATCGCTATCACTTATACGTTTCTTATGCCTGTCCCTGGGCCCATCGCACGTTAATTTTTCGAGCTTTAAAAGACCTTCAGACGCTAATCGGTGTCTCGGTGGTTCACCCGGATATGCTCGAAAACGGCTGGAGCTTTAAGCGTGATTTTGCCGGAGCCACCGGCGACACCTTATACGGCTCCGATTTCGCTTATCAATTATATACCCGTGCCCAGTCTGATTACACGGGCCGTGTGACCGTGCCTATCCTGTGGGACACCCAAGAACAAACCCTGGTATCCAACGAATCTGCTGAAATCATTCGCATGTTTAATACAGCCTTTAACCCCCTCACCGGCAATATCCTGGATTTTTACCCCGAGGCGCTGCGCTCCTCTATTGATGACATTAACGAGCGCGTCTACCACACCCTAAATAATGGCGTGTATAAAGCGGGCTTTGCCACGACTCAGGACGCCTATGAAGAAGCCGTACACCCTCTATTTGACACCCTGGACTGGTTAGAAGATCTGCTCAAAACCAATGGCGGGCCCTACCTCCTGGGTGAAGCCCTGACCGAAGCGGACTGGCGTCTCTTTACCACACTCATTCGCTTTGATCCGGTTTATGTAGGGCATTTTAAGTGCAATCTGCGCCGTCTCCAGGATTACCCAGAACTCTCTGCTTACACCCAACGGCTGTATGAGCATCCCGGTGTCTCTGAAACGGTTCATTTTGATCACATTAAACGGCACTATTATTATTCGCACACCACGATTAACCCTTATCGTATTATCCCGGTCGGACCCGCTCAGGGAGCTGGCCTTGCGTAGATTGCCAGCACTCTGGATCACAGCCACTCTGCTCAGTACTGCACTGGCAAGCTCTGCCTATGCAGAGGAAAAAGCGCCGTCTACTAAGCCCCACCCTGAACACGAGCACACGCACGCTGATGGGGGGCTCGATCACGCAGCCCATGCTCCCAGTGCAAAAGCACTGAAAGAACAGGCCATTGCCACGGCGGTAAAATCCAATGACATGGCGGCGGCCCGCTTATTATTGCACGACTGGCTGCGCTTAGGTGGCGAGCCTGACACCATGGTCTTTATGGGGCTCATCTTACGTCACCCTGGCTTTACCCGCTTACTGATTGCTGAGGGTGCAAACCCTAACGCCACTGCCCAGGGCATGTATAAAGGGGTTCCCGCGCTACAAGTCAGCCTTTTAGAGGGTGAGCCTCTGCTCGCCATGGCCTTAATTCAGGCCGGTGCCGACGTGCGTCAGCGGGATCCCAAAGGCCATACGGCTCTGATGGTAGCTGCCGTCAGCGGCCAGCACGATGTCGTAAAGGCGCTACTGGCTCACAAAGCCAATGTAAGGGACACCAATGCAGAGGGCCACACGGCGCTACAGCTCATGACAAAAAACTTAGAACGCGCCCGTTTATCGGCCCAAATGTACACCCAATATCAACGTATTATCAGTTTATTAGATGAAGCCGAGCTTCATGCATCAGAAAGGACTTCTCCATGAGTAACCCCCAAACCAAATCCGTAACCCCAGCCCCTCTGGTACAGCCTGAGGTGGGTCAACCCGCCCCGGCTTTTACCCTGCTCGATCAAAACGATCAGCCCGTCAGTCTAAGCGATTTTGCGGGAAAGCAAAACGTGGTGGTGTATTTTTACCCGAAAGCCATGACGCCCGGTTGTACCAATCAGGCTTGCGGCATTCGTGATACCCGCGAAGCTTACGCTGCTGCTGACGTCACCGTGCTGGCCCTGAGCCCCGATCCGGTAAGCCGCTTAAAAAAATTCGAAGACAAACACGATTTAAACTTTACCCTACTCGCTGATGAAGATCATGCCGTGGCTGACAGCTATGGCGTTTGGGGCCTCAAGAAATTTATGGGTAAAGAATATGACGGCATTCACCGCATGACCTTTATTATTGGCAAAGACGGCTTAATCAAGCACGTCATGAAAAAAGTCAAAACCAAGAGTCATCATGACGATGTCTTGCAGTGGATCACAGAGAACCTCTAAGTATCACTGACACAAGCAGAGAGGGCGTATCAGGTTGATTACCCCAGATACGCCCCCTCATTTTATGAGATATTAAGCCAGCGACTTCAGCACTTTAAAGATCACGCACCACTTTTTTGACGCTTTCGACCGCGTCACCCGCTTTTGACTTCAATTTGCCCTCGGCGACTTCAGCTTCACCTCTGGCTTTTTCAGATTCATTCTGGGTCAGCTCGCCCACCGCTTTACGGATGTTACCCGTCACTTGATCTACGGTGCCTTCGGTTTTTAGTTTGTGTTCAGTAGCCATAATGAGTACTTCCTTTTATCTATTTGTACTTCTATGCTAACAGCAATAAAAGCGATATAGAATGGGGCTTTACGGTAAAAAAACACAGCTTATATAGGCTTTTTACATCTGTAAATCTACGCGCTTAAGCTGGCGTTATCGATCACAAAACGATAACGCACATCGCCTTTTAACATACGATCGTAAGCGGTATTGATGTCTTGAATCGGAATCACCTCGACATCGGAAGTAATGCCGTGTTCAGCGCAATAATCGAGCATTTCCTGGGTTTCGCGAACGCCGCCAATAAAAGATCCCATCAGATGTTTACGCCCCAAAATAAGTGAGAAGCCGGGGATTTCAAGGGGTTCAGGGGGAGCACCGACAATAATGAGGGTGCCGTTGGTGCGCAGAAGCCCCAGCAGCGCATTATAATCATGAGGTGCTGAAACGGTATCCAGGATAAAGTCAAAATGGCCCTGAAGATTCTTCATCGTTTCAGGGTTAGAGCTCAGCGCAAAATGATCTGCACCCAGCCGTTGTGCATCGGCTTCTTTGGAAGGCGATGTGCTCAGCAGCGTCACTTCAGCGCCAAAAGCAGCGGCAAATTTGACGGCCATATGTCCCAGCCCCCCCAGACCGACCACCGCAATCCGATGGCCTTTGCCTACCCCTGCATAACGCAGAGGGGAATAGGTGGTAATGCCGGCGCACAAGAGAGGCGCCACCGAGGCAAGGGGAAGATTTTCGGGTACTTTAAGCACGAAGTCTTGTTGCACCACAATATGCTGGGCATAGCCGCCAAAGGTACGCTTGCCCGTGTGTTTGTCTAAGCCGTTGTAGGTGCCCGTAAAACCTTTAGCGCAGAACTGCTCTAAATCATCTTCGCAGTTTTGGCATTGCCCGCAAGAATCGACCATACACCCCACACCCGCCAGATCTCCTGCTTTAAAAGCAGTAACCTCAGTACCGACCTCAGTGACGCGGCCCACAATTTCGTGACCCGGAACCAGCGGGTAGCTCGCTCGTCCCCACTCATTTTGCACATTGTGAAGATCAGAATGGCACACCCCACAGTAAAGAATCTCGATACGTATATCGGTAGCTCCCGTTTGACGGGTTTCAAAGTCAAAAGGCCCGAGGGGCGCGTTGGCATTAAAAGCAGCATAGGCGTGAGTTATCGTCATGATTTCCTCTTTCATGGATTCTGATGCGAAAGGCTCAGAAGTTGAGTACCAGTGTACCCTCTAACGAACACAATAATCAAACAAAGGTTATACTGCCATCTCACGCACACTAAACGCTGGAAACGCCACCTATGCCCGCCCATTCTCTCGCCGAAGTCATCTCTCATATTCCGCCCCGCAGCACTGTTTTTATTCAGGGGGCAGCAGCCACTCCCCAGGCTCTCATTAAAGAAATGGTGGCCCAAAAGGAGCGCCTGGAATACACCGAAATCGTTCACCTGCATACCGATGGTGACGCGCCTTATGGGCAGCCCCAGCATCAGGCTTCTTTTCATATTAATACCCTGTTTACCGCAGCAAACCTTCGGCAAGCTGTAGACACCGGCAACGCCGACTATATCCCCGTTTTTTTATCAGAGGTACCTTTGTTGTTTCGCCGGGGTATTTTGCCGCTTCATGTGGCGCTCATTCATGTGTCACCCCCTGATGTACATGGTTATTGCTCCCTGGGAACCTCTGTAGACATCGTCTTAGCGGCTCTGGAATGTGCAGACATTGTGCTGGCGCAAATTAACCCACAGATGCCGCGCACCCACGGGGATGGGTTTATACACCTGAGCCACATCACCGCATGGACAGAAGTAGACACGCCCCTGCCCGTGCATCAGCCCGCTCCCCTGAGCCCGGCCCAACAGCGAATTGGAGAACACTGTGCCAGCATCATTGAGAACGGCTCCACGCTACAAATGGGTATTGGAGGCATCCCCGATGCCGTCCTCGCCGCCCTGGACCAGCACAAAGACCTGGGCATTCACACAGAAATGTTCTCGGATGGCATTATTGATCTGGTGGAAAAGGGAGTCATTAATGGGTCTAAAAAGAAGATTCATCCCCATAAAATCGTGGCCGGTTTTGCCATGGGAACCCAGCGACTTTATCGCTTTATGCATGACAACCCACTCATTGAAATGTTGGATATTGGATATGTCAATCGCACCGATGTCATCTGCACAAATCCCAAAGTGGTCGCCATCAACAGCGCTATAGAAGTGGATCTCACCGGACAGGTGTGCGCCGATACCATTGGAACCTACCAGTTTTCTGGCGTCGGTGGGCAAATGGACTTTATGCGGGGAGCCAGCCTGTCTGAGGGTGGAAAGCCCATCATCGCCTTACCGTCAACGACCCACAAAGGCGAAAGCCGGATTACGGCGATGTTAAAACCCGGCGCCGATGTGGTCACCACCCGCGCCCATGTCCATTACATTATTACCGAGTACGGCATTGCCCAGCTTTATGGAAAAAACCTGCGCGAGCGGGCAAAAGCATTAATCGCCATTGCCCACCCCGATCATCGAGCCCACTTAGAGGAACAGGCCTACGATCGCTTTAAACGGCTGTAAACCCGTCGCTTTGCTCCGACGTTTGTTGCGCCTGCTCTTGATACTGCTGTTCCATGGCTTCTAAGGCGTTGTTGACGTTACTGATCAGCTCATGGGCAGTGCCTTCTGAGAGCAGTCCACTACGAAAAGCCTCGCGATAGGAGCTTTTTTGCGCCATCAGTAAATGGCGACGAATCGACACCTCTTGCAGGTGCTCTAGCTTTTGATCTGCTGCCACCATGACCCCAAGAGAAGCCTCGGTTTCGTCAATCTGCGCGACATAAATAGCCTGTTTTTGTTCGTAAAGCACAGCACTGACACGGCCCTGAACATACATGCGCTCCAGCTCCGCAAGACCGGCGCGTAAACCCAGCAGCTCACCCCGCTTGGCTTCAAAAAGCTCCACTTGCTCATCTTTTTTACCCACCCCTAAAAGGCTTAAGAAGCGTCCCATGGTGACACCGGGAATCAGTAAAGAAAACAGAACCACGCCAAAAATAGTGACCAGCAGCTCTCGGCGATAGGGAACATCTTCAGGCAAACTCATCACGAGCGCCATGGATAACGCTCCTTTAAGATTGCCCCACACCAAAATATGCGCCCAACGGATCGGAATTTTAGCGTTGAGGGCGTTTAATAAAAAAGCCAGCGGGTAGATCGAAGAGATGCGTCCAGCAAAGAGTGCGACAATACCCACGCCAATTAACGGCAAGAATGCCTTGAGATCATTGAGGTGAATCTGTAGGCCAATCAGCAAAAAGATCAAAGAGTTAATTAAAAACGCAGCAAACTCCCAAAAAGTGGAGATGGCCACACGGGTCGTTGGCGTCATGGATTTTTCCCAACCCAAATTGCCTAACATAATCCCAGCACTTACCACGGCGATAACCCCCGAAACATGAAAGTGCTCAGCCACCAGATAAGCACCGTAGGCCAGTACGGTCGTTACCATCAACTCAAGCAAATGATCATCAAATTTTTCTAAGAGTATGATGGCTGCATAGCTGAGTACCAGACCCACCGCCAGACCGCCAAAGCAGACAAAGAGAAACTGCTGAACACTCGCCATCACGCTAAAGCTCCCGGTAACCACCATCGCTAAGACAATTTGAAAAGCCACAATAGCCGTACCGTCATTAAACAAGCTTTCACCTTCCACCAGTGCGGTCAGGCGGGGAGGAACGCCCAGCTTTTTAAAAATGGCCAACACAGAAACAGGATCAGTGGCCACAATTAGCGAGCCAAACAATAACGCAATAGACCAGGGAAATCCCCCCACATAATGCATCAACGCCCCTGTCACCCCCAGACTAATCAAAACGCCGGGCACGGCAAAGGTTAAAATCGGTTTAAGATCGGCTTTGAGGTGACTGTACTCAATATTAATGGCTGCCTCAAAGAGCAAAATGGGCAAGAAAATGGTCATCACCACCTCAGGGGACATTTGCACCTCGGGTAAGTAATGTAAAACCCCGAGTAGTAACCCGCCGAGCACTAACATGACGGTATACGGCAAATTAATATAGCGCACAAGCATCGCCACAGACGTGGCAATCATGAGCAAGGTTAAAAGAGTGATGATTTCGTGGTGCATGGGCATCTCCTTAATTTAGAATGCGTAAAAATATATGCATAGATAATTATCTATAGCATACTTGAATGAAAAAAAAATGGCGGCCCTGAAAAAAATACCGGTGCCACACAAGAATTTTGCTTTTCTATACGATAAACAAGAAGGGGTAACTTTGTGAGCACCAACCCATTGACACAAAACCGGTCACGATCTATGCTAACCACCGCTAAGCAGGCCTACAATGGCTAAAGCCTACGGTTATTTGTGGTTAGCACCCGAAACCCCCTCAGAACAGGCCGAGGCCCTCGCAGAAGATACCGGCCAATGGCTGGATCAATACTGCCAAAACCAGAGTTGGGGATGGCAAGGGCTGCAGCGAGACCACTCCCTGCAGCGCAGTCCCGAAGAACGCCCGGTGCTCAAAAACCTGCTGCACCATATGCAAAAAGACGATTGCATTCTCGTGAAAGACCTATTGCACCTGGGCCGTCGCTTTTATGACGTGTACCACCTTTTACAATGGTTTGCCGCCCAGGATACCGGTGCGCTGGTGGCCGTTGAACAATCCTTGCAATTTACTGCAGAAACCGCCCCCGATATTTTGGCCGTGTTGGGTCAATTTCCGCAACTCGACCCCGAAAGCACGCTACCGCTGAGCGATAGCCCGGCGCCCAAACGCAGCGAAATTTCTCGCCACAATGGGGGAGCCTGCCCTTATGGGTACGAAGTAAACCCTGACAATGAATATGATTTAATTCCCGAAGAAGCCCAGGTGGTGCGCCGCATTTATAAGCAGCGGGCCCGGGGGCACTCATTGCGTCAGATTGTTCGCGATTTAAGCCACCAAAAGGTGCCCACCAAACGGGGGGGCAAATGGCAGCCCAACACCATTAAAAACATTTTAGAAAACCCTTTTTATATGGGTATTTACCAGACCCACTACGCCAACTTTGAAAATAATCACCCCGCCATCATTAGCCAGGAGCTTTATTACACTTTAAATGCTCACTTGCTCCATGATGATATTGGAATGTAAGCAATGTCCATTCAATTTAACCGAGAAAACGCACAGCAACTCTGGAGTAACCCAAACCAGAAATCGAAGCCTGCCCAAACTCCACTGACAAAAGCCCTGAGCGATCACCAGCTCACGCACTCAGAGTATCAGGAGCTTAAAACGGCCTTTTTAAAAGAGCAGCCCAACGGCAACTTTGACCAGTGGCTGGCAGACGCCCTGGATGGTGCCCTCGATCAAAAACAGAGCAGCTCTCTTCAATCGGCGTTAAGTACCCTCTCAAAACAGGGCAACGCCACCAGCGCGATCTCTTTTGAACTCAACGCCTCGGGCGTCGGCTACGCCCCTGAAGCGCTGGCAAAAACGTACACGCAACCGGACTGGTCTCAAGCCGCCAGGGCTGCCGACAGCAACCACGATGGCCGCCTCGACGCCAAAGAAGCAGCCCGTGCAGAGCTCCCCGATCATCTGCGCCAAAACTTAGAAAACAACCGGGCCGTACTCACTTATGACGACGCTCAGCAACAGGTCACCTATTACCCGGCCACCGAACAGCCCCAGCTCAACGCCCGTTATAAAGATCTCAAACTGACCCTCGACGTGGACCTCAAAGACATCGACGGTATTGGAGACCGTTCCCGTGGAGATATTTCAGGCACCACCTCGGGCAGCCTGAACTTTGACTGGAACGGGCCACTGGTGGACGGGATTCGCAAAGCCGTAGAAGAAGAAAGCGGGGGCTGGGTCGAAGCAGACACCCGTTGGGTGGACGACAAGCGCAAAGGCGGCCCTGGCTATATCATTCAGGCCCGCAGTGGCGTCATTGCCACCCGGCCCATTGTCATTAAAAGTAACGCAGCCGGAGAAATGTATCTGGAGTCTCCTGGTTTTGGCTCTTCCGTGCGGCTTCGCCTGGGCGAGCACGGTTTAAAAAAGTACGCCCTCCCTAAGCTACGAGAAATGGGGCTAGACCTCAAGATTGAACGCCGCGATGACCGCATCTATTTAACCCCCCAACGTCTGGCGGTTAAAAATATTCCCTTAACCGCCACCCATCAGCAGGCTGCTTCGGGCGAGTTAAACCTGGAGCTGGCAGGGCACACCCGCTTTGAAGCCAGTGCCAGCGGTCTCAAGGCCACCTTTAGCAATGTACCCGTCAAAGGCAGCTCTCAAGTCAATGGCGCTGCCGCCGTGGCGGATCAAGCCCCCGATCGCATCAGCGGCCGTATTGAAGCGGGGCTGAACTACGATCTCAACAGCAGTCGTTTAGATACCGAAGTAGTGCTCAAAAACACCACCGTGGCTCTCTCTTTAGACGCCAAAGAAATGCGAGAACAGCTGTATTTACCGCGTACTTTAGCAGAGCAAGCCGGAGACCACTTAACAGCAAAACTTACCCTGAACGGCAGCTATCGCACCGTCAATGGTCAGCAGCACGAAGGCAAAGCCGAAGGCTTTATGGAGCTTCAGGGTGAAGGAACCCAGGCTTACGGGCGCATTAAAGGAGGGATTGGAGAAACCCGTTTGGCCCTGAGCGCCATGGGCGTGCAACACCAGCAAGCTAAGCAGCAAGGCCAGCAAGGTCAGGGCCAAAGTAAGCTGCAAGCCACGGCTCAGCAAGGCGCGCTAAACCTCGATAAACCAGCAACACCCAGCGTGGATCTCCATAGTGTAAAGGCCAATGCTCAGATTGAACAAGGCCCCTTACTCACCCAGGTCAAGAATCTTCTCAATGGCCCTCAGCCTGTGTCCCTTCAATTGCGTGCAGTATTGACCCACGCAGGCATCAGCGACGGAGATTTAGAGGCGCTGGCCGAAGGCAAGGCGGACGCCCTGGGGCATTTACTGTCCAGTAAAACCTGGCTGAGCAAAATTGAACAAGCCGTAGTTACGGTAAGCAGCGACCACAGCCGTATTGAAATGACGCCGGAAGGTCTGACCACCCATCATAAAGGTGTATCTGTATCGGCCCGTGACGGTGATGAGCAAATCGCCATCAGCGCACAAATCGATCAGTTAGACACCCAGAGCAATACACAGCCTCAGGGCAATCGGCAAAACATCAGCGCTCAAAATACACGGGTACACGCCCATATCGACTTTGTTGACGCTGACGCGGGTTCTGTCAATCTTGATGCGGAGTTGCAGTCGGCCCAGAGCAGCCTCAACCTTTTCAAGAATGAGCAAACGCCCACAGAAAACACCTTTGCACTGAGCTTTCAGCAAAGCAACGCCCGTGTAGACCTTGTGGCTCAAACCCATGACGGCCCCGAACTGCGTCTGGCGGCAAACACCACTGATATGTCGCTTCGTGTCACAGAAAAAGACGTTAAAATAGCGTCCCAAGAGGTCGCTGGCAATGCCCAGTACACCAGCAATAACGGATCAAAAATTGATCTAGAGGGCAAAGCCCAGGGTGCTCAACTGACCCAAAACAAAGCAGGCGAATGGCAAGTCACGGTGCCCAATGCTGAGGCCAGATTACAAGTAGACTTGGCTTTGAGCACCTTAAAAGAACTTTTGCAGGGTGCAGAAATCGACGCGCTGGCAGCACTTCCCCATGGTCGCTCTCAGGCCGAAACCCAATCTCAATTGCGTACGGCGGGGCTTAACCCAGACCAGGCCCGACAGGCCGCCGGTTTATTATGGAAACCCGAATTACAACACCTGCTCAAAACCAGTGATTTTATTGACGCACTGAAACAGGCAGAGCACCTTACCGTCACCAGCGAAATAACGGGCAGTTTAAGCCTTGAAAATCGAACCGAAACGGGGTTTAAAGCCACAGCAGACACGCACGTTAGCACCCGTGCCGCGCTCAAAACAAGTGCCGACAGTGAAACCGCTATTGTACAGAGCGAAGCCGAGGCGCAAATCAAGCTACAAAGCAACGATCACAACACACAGATCAGCACCCCCGAACTCACGGTAAAGGCACAAGCCCAACAACAAGATGGCACAGATATCGGGAGCTTTGAAGCCCGCATTGCCGCACTCGACAGCGCGTTCTCAGGGGAGCAACAATCCCTCACCAGCGGAGAGGTTTCAGCCCAGGTCAACTTTAGCAGCGTTTTAGACACCGAAAAAATAGCGCAGATTCAGAACCTACTGACTGATTTTAAAGATGACTTGCTCTTACGCCTCGACAAAATCGGCCTCAACCGCCAACAATTTGAAAATATTTTACAAGCCTTTGGTAAAAACCAGGTAGAGGCTTTATTTAAAGCGCTCAAGCCTGAAGATGTAGCCGCCATGTCAGAAGATCTGGGGCTGAGTCAAAAGCAGGTAACGCAATTGATGAGTCTGCTGCGTGAAGAACCTTTTCAAAAAGTGGTACAAAACGTATTTGCCTATAGCGAATTACTCACCGATGCCCAGGCCAATGTTTCAGTACAGCTGAAAAGTGAAAGCAGCAGCTGGTCTCGCAAAGATCAGCAGATGCTGGCAAGCCTCCACAACACCCATTTACACTTCGGTGCCGAGAGCAGCACAGCGCAAGGGGGAGGCAGTCTCAATGTCGAACTGAGCCAAAGCCAGATGGACTACACCCAAAACGGTGCCGATGCCAAATTGAGCTGGGGCCCTCAACAAGCCAGCGCCACCGGGCGCCTGCAACGGGAAGATAACGGAGAGATCCAGGAGTCCTTTGATATGGATCTGCAGTTCAACGGGGAAGCTGGACAGGTCGAACGCAAACAGGGAACCTTTCGCACCGAGATGGGCGCTAGCGATGCACAGGTTAAACTTAATCAAACTCAGGCCGACGGCAGTCAGGGATCAATGGTCGTGAATGCCAGCGTAGAACACGTGAGCAGCCAGGGTTCTGCTACCGCTGGAGAAGGCGAAGTCAAAGGATTGAAGGTGCGCGCACAGAGCGCGCTGACGGATAGCGAGTACAAAGGCGAAGTCTCGGGTTCGGGCGAGCTGAGCATTGATGCACTGCACGTCAAACCCAAAGCGGTGATCGCAGAAGGCATGACGGTTGAAGCGCAAGCTCAGAGCGCCTACGCCTTCACAGACGCCCAGAAAAGTGAAGGCGATGCCCAGGTTCATTTTGCGACAGAGCGCCTGGAAAGCAGTACCGCCGACGGTGTACAAATGCAGGAAGCCACGTTTAACACCACCGCCCATACCCGTCTCGAAAAAGAGGGCAACACCCGTGCCGAAATGACCTTAGCAGCCCGTGAGGGAAGCCTAAAAGGTTTGCATGCCCAAAACGGTAAAGTGGACTTTGACAGCTTGCACGCCAATCTTGAGCAGCAGATTAAAACCCCCATGGCGCGTGGTGCGGTAGAAGGCCGTTTTGCCATGGAGGGCTACCACTCCGAAAATAAAGTCCAACAGGCTGATACCTTCCGCCTGGATGACGTGGAAGGCACTCTGCATATCAAAAGCGATCATCTGCGCAAACTCCTGAGCCGCAGCAAAGATGCCCAATCGGTTTTAGAAACCATCTCTAAACGGTGGACCACCGAAGGAGACGCGCCGCAGTTTTTTACCAATGATGAAGTGACCCTTCACATTGATCAGGGCCGCTGGGAGGGAGATAACAGTGATGGAGACGCCTTAGATAGTGAGCAAACCCTGAGTGCTCATTTAAATTTACCGGATCTAGAAACCCGCTTAGGCTCCACCAAATTACAGATTAACCTCAATCGTCTGAGTCTTGATAGCGAAAACAAAACCGAAGTAGAACTCAGCGGGAAAGCTGAGTTTAGCCCCCATCAGCCCGAGTTTGATCAATCGATTCAAGCCTTAATCGATCGCAGCCTCAAAGCTGCAGGCCTCAACCTCAAGCCAGAGGTTCACTTTGTGGACGGAAAGTTTGAAGTCAAAATCGATCGCTGGTTTGTCGACGGCCTCGTCAATGTAGACTTTAGCGGCGATAATATTGAAATTAGCGTCGACAGAGCCAAGCTCCTGCATTTCTTAAACACCCGTAATCTGGCTACCCGACTCAGCGAAAGCCAGGTCAATAATTATTTACTCGATGTGCAACGGGAAGGCAATGTGCTCAATTTATCGCTCAACGAATTTTCGCAGTCTCTACTGCACCGCGACAACCTCAACATTCAGTCGGTCAGCACCGAGTCAGGTAAAATAGAGGCTGAATTTAGCTATACCGACACCCGCGCTTACAATGCTGGCTATCAGGGACGCCAACAAGAAAAGCTGGAGCGTCGTCTGTTTAATACCGATGCGGGAGAAGCCCGCAGCGAGCGATCCTTAGAAAACCGCGTCGAAGACTTGAGTCAAGGAGCTTTACAGCGGGTGTTTAAATCCGCCAGTACCCAGCAGCTGCAAAAAATGCTGAGTGCCGTGGGTGGCGATTACGATAATGTACTGCGCAAAGCCCTCAAAAACGAAAACCAGTGGCAGGACTACCCCGTGCCCAATCGCGCCATCATGGCGGCCAACCTGGCCCGCAATAGCGGACTCTTTGAACGCGTAGACAGCGAAGAAAAACAGCTCATTCAAAAACTGGTAGGCAGTCTCAAACCGTCAGAACAAGCGCTGTTTACCCAGAGTGTGAGCCCAGAAGCCTATCAGCAAATTATGAAATATGTGCGTTAAATCAGAGCGGTGCCCTAAACGCGATACACCAATTCATCTCGAATACGGTCCACAAAGATAAAGCGACGGTCTTCGAGCTCTTTTAGCGCCTGTAACACCCGCAAACGATCAATGTTGACGATGGCGTAAATTTGTCCAATACAGCTCTCGTTATTGATCTCACGCAGAATGGCAAGCACGGTATCAGACAGCTTATCTTTAGGCCCGGGCAACACCGAAACTTCAGGAATATCCTGATCCCGAAACATATCCCACATGGATTCAAAATCTTGCAAATAAACATCGGCGGCATCGAGCAACATGGGCGTCGGCGCATCCGAGAACTGGTCAGGACCCGCATAAGCGGTGGGCAAAAAACAGAAGTTACCCGAATGCCAACAAATGACATCATAAAAGCCCTGCTCTGGATCAATCTCACGGTGCTTCAGGGCCACCTGACGAATGCGTCCGTTTTCAATATAGATGTTGGTCTCCTGAAAAGAACTCCACACCATGCATAAGCCGGTAACCTCACCCTCGCACAAAGTGCGAATGACTTTTAAAAAACCAAATTTTTCAAAGGAGCGAATGCGGGGCAATACGGGCTTGGTTTTGGCGTTTACCACGGCTCCAGGGGTGTAAACCTGCTTAATAAGCTCTTGTAACATACGCTGAATTTGCTGACAAGAAGCAAAACGCAGCTGGGGCCGTTTGTGCATACACGTTAAAATAAGCTGATCGAGATCTGGACCGACGTCTGCGTTAATGGTCATAGGATTGGGCGGTGTTTTACTAAAAATCTCGACCACCGCAGCCCCCGGTGTCTCGGCATTAAAAGGCAGACGTCCTGCAAACACGTGGTACATTAGCACCCCAAAAGAATAGATATCGCTCTGATGAGTGGTGTTACGGCTGCTTTCCAGTTGCTCAGGAGACATATAGGCCACGGTGCCCAGAATGGTTCCGTCCGTCGTGACAAGCGAGTTAAATTCATACTTGGCAATGCCAAAATCCAGCAATTTAGCCCCCTTGCCGGGCAAGACCATCACATTATCAGGCTTGATATCGCGGTGCACAATATTCTTGGTATGAGCATAGTCCAAAGCCTGGGCAATTTGCGCCAAATAAATCAGCACTTCGCGTACCGGGGGCTTACTTTCTTCGAGGTATACACTCAAAGATTGACCTTCTAAATACTCTGCCACAATAAAGTGTTGGTCTTCAAAAACAAAGTGCTCGTACACGGACATAATAAACGGGTGGTCTAAATGAATCATGGTACGCGCTTCATTTTCAAAGCGGGTGCGGCGATTTTGTTGTTCTGCTGCACTTTGATTGCTGCCAATGACCAAATACTTAAGCGCCACAACGTCACCGGATTCAAGATCGCGCGCGCGAAAAACCTGAGCGGTTCCCCCCTGGCCTAATTTTTCTAAAATCACAAAACGTTCGGCGATCCGGGTGCCTGGTGCAAAGGTAAAAGGATCGGTCAATTCTGACATGTGGGTCCTCTGTGTTTAACGACAATTGAGACAATTATACCGCAGTAAGCTATTCTTAAAACAACTAAGAACGAAAGCCACCAAACCCAAAGGTCAGATTAAGATACCATCCCCCCACACTTAGACCGGCAGGCCCGCCCTGAGCCGGAAGCTGATTCGCCCCCCACTGGGTTCCACCCAGGGCAAAAAGATAGCCCGCCCGCAAACCCACGGCGGTGCCGCGTAAGTCAGTGGCGCTCTCCTGGGTAGAAATAGGGAACACAAAATTCGCTCCGGCCCCAAGATCCACCAACCAGCTTAAGCCCTCAGCGGTGTAAATATCCTGGCGGTCGCCCTGAGAAAGTCCCAGCAGGTTCGTGAGCGAGGTGGTGCTGCTGAGTCCAATGCGCCCAGGGCCAATGCCAATATACGGAAAAAGCTGGGCTCTGGGAGCTGACACCGCTAAGTAGCCCACGTGTAGCAAGGCGTAGTTGCCATCCACACGAAGGGCTTGCTGATCTTTTTGCTGAAGCTGCCCCCAGAGCGAGTGGTATTCTAAGCCCACCAGTACACGATTGGCGGTGGCCAGCACGCCAAAGCCGTTGCCCCAGAAAATACCGCTGGGGGAACCCGGCAGGCTCTGCCCCGGCGCCACACCCTGAGACAGCGGAGAAACATCGAGAAAGCGCGCTCCCGTGGACACATAAATTAAACCGCCGTCTCCCGCTGCGGCGTGGGCAGCGTTCGGTCTCAGCAGACTCATGCTCCACAAAAGACTAGCAGCCAGAAAAAGACGAGAAGAAAAAGCGTTCATTGACATAAATGGGTAATTGGGATCCTTTTTTTTAGTACACATGTTATCCCAATATACCGCTATAATTAACACAAGAGAAATTCTACAGAGAGATTCCCATAAAAATGCGTATTCTATCCCCCCTGCCTTACTTTTTAGCCCTGAGCTGTTTTATAAGCGCCTGTCAATCAGAAGTTCCGGGGACTGACAGCGCGCTACTCAATAATACCAATGGCACCAACTCATCCACAGCACCCAACACAGCACCCAGCAGCGCACCGCAAACCCGCCCGTCGGCAACGGGAGCAAGCATCGTTCGGCCTTCAGCACAACCCACGGCGGCCGCAACGGCAAAACCCGGTACCCCAGGCGACAGCTAAGCCCACCGCTAGCCCCTCAGCGGGATCCTCATCTCCCACGCCCACAACGACACCCACCGCCAACCCAGGTGCACCGGCTCCACAACCCAGCACAGCCCCCGCTAGCGCTGCACCGGTGGCCTCAGCGAATACAGAAGTCATTACCAGCGCCAATTACAATACGGCCACCCTGGTGGCGGGCCTGCATTTTGATCAGGATCGCGCGGCAGCTGAAGCCATTGCTCAACGGCATAACCTGACCATTGAGCGCTATAACGACAGCATTAAAATCGTGGTCTACAATACACTGGGCCAGGACGTCCCCGCTCTGCTCAAAGCCCTCAGTAGCGAAAGTGCCCTGGAGTATGTCGAAGCCGATCAGGTGGCCAGCCAAAAACCCGAAGACGAAAAGGCTGTGAGCGCTAATTTTCAGACCCAGGCCGCCCTTAACGACACCTATTATGCCCAGCAATACGGTTTACAAGCCATGAACATTCCTGCCGCCTGGGAGGTCTCTGAGGGCGAAGGTGTCGTGGTCGCCGTGATTGATACCGGGGTAGATCTCGATCACCCCGATCTCAAAGGACGTTTGGTACCGGGCTATGACGCCTTCTCTCAAGAAGAAGGCGAAGATGCCGGAGATGTCAGCTCTCTCAACTATGTGGTTTCTTCTTATAAACACGGTTCCCACGTTGCCGGTGTGATTGCTGCAGAGGCCAATAACGGCAAAGGCATTGCCGGGGTAGCTCCCAAATCCAAAGTCATGCCCATTAAAATTTTTGCGGACCTGAGTGACATTGTGAAGTCGTTGTGGGCCAAAGAAGAAGACACCAGCTATACCATTATCTCGATTTTGGCCGATGGCATTGTGTGGGCTGCCGACCACGGCGCCGACGTGATCAATATGAGTCTGGCCGTTACCGAAGATAGCGCCACCATCGACCGCGCCGTTAAATATGCGCTGAACAAAAATATTTCGGTGATTGTGGCCGCCGGTAACGATCGCCACCTCACCAACAACCGCAATTACCTTGCCGCCATCAGTGGCGTCATCGGTGTGGCCGCCACCGATGAAAGCAATGCCGTTACCTTTTTCTCTAACTCAGGGGACTATGTGTCGGTGGCCGCACCGGGCCTGGATATTATTTCCACCGTGCCTTCGTTTTTAAACTTTAACTCCTACGTCAAAATGAGCGGAACCTCAATGGCCGCCCCTGCAGTAGCGGGTGTAGCAGCTCTCATGAAAGCCAAATTCGGTGCCCAGGCCACCCCAGCTTTTATTAAGCGTCGTTTAGAAGAGACTGCCGTAGACAAAGGCGATGCTGGCCGAGACGATCTCTTTGGTTTTGGCATTGTCAACGCACGAGCAGCTCTCGAAGACTAAGCGAAGACTAAAACAAGCGTTTAATAAACAGCTGTCGCTCTTCGGGGGTAAGCGATCTTACCTCACCGGGCATTAAAGAATCCAGCCGCAAGTTTTCAATGCGCACCCGCACCAGGCGCAGGGTGGGAAACCCCACCGCAGCGGTCATACGGCGCACCTGACGGTTTTTGCCTTCGTGGAGCACCATTTTTAACCAGGTCGTCGGAATGGCTTGCCGAAACCGCACCGGCGGATCACGCGGCGGCAGGTCCGGGGATGCCATGATTTCGGCCTGACAGGGCAAAGTCAAATGGTCTTTAAGCTGAAGCCCCTGCTGCAACCGCAATAAGGATTCGGGGGTGGGCTCACCCTCGACCTGCACCCAGTATTCTCGCTCATGCTTAAAACGGGGATTCAATAATTGGTGGTTAACACGCACATTATTGGTTAAAAACAAGAGCCCTTCACTGTCGCGGTCCAGGCGCCCCACCGGGTAAACATCTTTAGGGAAGTCATGCTTTAAAACCCGCAGAGTGTCCCGGTGTTGAGTATCGCTAAACTGCGTCAGTACATTGAAGGGCTTGTAAGCGACAAAATAATCGGGCATGAACCCTTTCCTTACTCTAACATTTCAGGGCGCAAATCAATCACCAAACCACTTTTACCTTCAATGGAGTCGAGCCGCATGGGCACCCGCTGCTGCTGGAGAGAAGCCACCCACTGGGTCGTGCTCAGTTTAATTTTTTGCTGATAATCGTCTGCCGTCGATGTCCGAAGCGCCTGACGCTGGGGGATCTGGTGATCCTGACGATAGGCATTTTCAAGATGCAAAAAGCTTTCGTAAAACAATTCGGGGTCATAATAGCGAAAAGGGACGCCGCCACCGGTTTGATCCCAGGTTTTATTGCCCCATAAAAAGCCGGGAAGTCCAACATACTTAGGGGTTTTAGGGATTTTAGCTTGCGGTACAATCGTGGTGAAATCAGGAATTTCTTCTCCCCGCCCCATATCATCTACCGCAATATTATACTCGCGCAGCCAGTCCTCACGAAAAGGCAGAGGCAAACCCGCCTTGACCACCGCTGCATGGGCAAAAGAGGTGCACCCTCCCCCTTCCAGCTTTAAGGGATCGACCGGAAAACCATAGTTTTCATGGGCTCCAGAGGCTTTAAAGGCATCCACATACTCCGCCATGGCCACACAGCTCTCGGTGGGCACCTGAAACGCCACCCACGAAAACTGATCCTTGGCAGCCCCTTTGCGCACCCGTGATTTAACGTCTTCGGTACTTTCGAGCACCCCATCGGTATACACCAGCTCTAACAAGCTCATACCCCAGCCGTCTTTGAGAATCTGTAAACTCTGACCATGGCGCTCTCCGCTCTGGCCGCTGCCTCCGCTGCTGAGCACGGTACCATCGGGCTTTTGACAATGCCAGGCAAATTGAGCATGACCAATGGTGGTGGGCAGCGCAAACGTGCGTTTCGCCAGCGTGCTTTGCAGGCTGGTCCAGGTGAGTTTACTGGGCGATGACCAGTCTAAATAGGCGGCTGAGGGAAAGGCGAACAGAAAAACATAGCTGCTATCTCCCTGAGCCACACGCTCATAGCTTTGATGCGACGCAGGGGTGGCCAGCGCACCAGAGGGGGTTCCGCTCACCAGGGCAAAAACAGAGGCCAGACAAAGATATAGGGACTTAGACATAAGGTATTAAACTCACTTTACAGGGGGTTATGGGTCATTATACTGCATGGTCAGGGCACAGGTTTGCGGCCTTCTTTAAGAAGCGGGCTCCAGGAAGTTAACCGGTGCATCACTTTTTTTAATCACCACCCAGTGGGTCGGCGCTGTCAAAATTTGAATCACCATTTCATCGGGGTTTGGGCGAACAACGGTGTAGTTGACCTGCAGTCCTTCAGCACTTTCAGTCACTTTATTAATATTTACGCTATAGCCGCCTTCGGTCTGCTCGCCTAAAAAGATAGCCACCACCATTTCTTGACTAAAATCAACGGGGGGGGCATCGCTTTGATTGGGATGGTGCAAGCGCCACAATTGCTGGTAGGTCGCTTCGTCGCGAATAATGACTTTACGGGGCTCTAGCACCAGACTATTGGTCATTTGAGACAGCGTACGCATGGGCAGCTTTTTTTCGGCCACCACCACCCGTGCATCGGGGGTAACAAAACGAAAAGGCTTTGACTGGCGGGGCACCTTGACCACACAGCCAGGATAATGATTAACCTGAGGCAGGAACGTATCTCCCGCAGGTTGCGTCGCTTGCAGGTTCACCACCACTTCTGTGGGGGTCACTTGCAATTGCTCAACACACAAACCATAGCCTGGCGTTGGGCGCTCACCCGCCATCACCATGAGTACCTGAAAGCGGCGAAAGTCCACATCGGGGGCCTCTGAAAGGCTGTGCTTTTTCCAAAAGTTTTGCCACTCCGCAGCACTGTCAAAAGCCGCCGTAAAAGCGCGGGGGTAAAGACTTTGCTCAAAACGAGAGACCACTTCAAAGGCGGGCGGCGACACGGCCACTGCGGGTGTTGAGGGCGCAGCCACCGAAGCGGTAGACAAACGCCACGACCCCCAGAGCAGCAAGACTGCTGCTCCCATCAACCGAGAGGGGTGCGGAAAGGTCCTGCGTATCTGCTTTATATCAATGTTCATGTCAATGGTCCTGCTTTTGTGTTTTGCTTGGGCTCTGAATTTTTTGACAGAGGGCCCGCCAGTTTTGGCCCGGTGCAATTTGCCCCAGCACCACTGACTGCATCGCCCCGGTCACGGCGGTGAGATCGGCGGGCAAACCCTGTACGCAAGCCGCAGCAAGTACCGCAAAGGCCTGCGCTTCTTTGGCGTCGGGGTTGCCGCCCAGAGCGGTTAAAGAATCTATTTTAACGCCCGGCAGGCCCTGCTGTAAACCTTGCCATAAGGCGCGGTTATGCACGCCCCCGCCACTGAGGTACAAGGCGTCGATTGAAGCAGGTAAAAAGGCCTCGCAAGCCTGTACGATCGCCGTGGTGGTTACCGCTGTCAGGGTGGCTAAAATATCTGGGGTGCTTAAACCATGGTTTTGCCACTTTTCGATCAGTGCCCTGGCGTAGTCCACCCCAAAGACCTCTCGGCCGGTAGAGCGCGGGGGCGCCTGAGCGAAAAAGGGGTGTTCGAGTACTTGCGCTAAAAGCTCGGCATGAACCATGCCCTGTAAAGCGAGTGCGCCGTCCCAGTCATGGGCCTGACCGGTAAGCGTCTGAGCCGCTACATCTAAAAGCACATTGCCCGGCCCGGTATCAAAAGCCTGCAGGCTTCCGTTGGGGTCTAAATAGGTTAAGTTGGCCATGCCCCCAATATTTAACAAAATGCGTGAGTGGGTGCTGCTCTGAAACAAACAACGATCTAAAAAAGGCACCAGGGGAGCCCCCTGTCCGCCCAGGGCCATATCGGCGGTGCGAAACTGCGTCACCGTGGTAATGCCCGTCAGCGCAGCAAGCACTCCTCCGTCACCCAGCTGTAAGGTACTGCCGTGAAAGCCGGACTCCGCAGCCGGTGGGCGGTGGTAGAGGGTTTGCCCATGGGAGCCAATTAAGTCGACCGCGTCAAAGCTGCAATGGTGCAGGGTTAAAAATTGAGCAATAGCGGTGGCGGCATAGTGAGACCAGGCAAAGTTGAGATCACAGAGCTTATCGACGGCACTGGTATCGGGATTCATTTGGGTTAGGATCTGTTCTTTTAAATGCGCGGGCAGAGGCAGTGTGCTAAAAGCCAAAATATCGGCGGCGATAATCTGTGTCTTTGTCTTGAGAAAAACGCACATCGCACAGGCAAAGATCGAGGCCATCTAAGGAAGTGCCCGACATCAAACCCAGAACCTGTAAACGGTTTAAGCCACTCATTTCAATTTACCTGCCTTCTTCACATATGTCCGTGTATTATACCCGTTCCTATCCCCTCCTCAGAAAAAAAACCCTGTGATATACTGTTAAACCACTGGGCAGATGTGAGAGTGGTTGATTCAGCAGACCTGGAAAGTCTGTAAACGGTGATGAGCTGTTTCGAGGGTTCGAATCCCTCTCTGCCCGCTTCTAAAAGCTTCCAGCGTCAATAGCCTGGAAGCTTTTGTTCTATCTAAAAGCACAAAGAAGGCACGTCAAAAGCCCTCAGGCGAAAGGAGACCCCATGGCTAAATCCCCGCCCCATTCACATCAGCGCCGAGAATGGTGGTGTTTACTACTTATTCCTTTCACCTTACTGCTGCTTGACAGCTATGGTTGGATTCCTCGCACAGCGCTACCCCTCTGGACCCATCGTGAAGCCACGGTGTATCGGGTAAAAGCAGAACAAACCCAGCCCTTATCGCTGACCCTTGCCCAGCCCCTGGGCAACACACCAATACAGGCGCGCTTAACCCACCCTTCAGGTGATGTCCATTTACTGGTCACGCAAAACACCGGCCCTCACAGCCTTGACCTTCAGGTTTCGGCTGTGCCCGCAGGCCATTACACCTTGCAGATCATGCAGGGCGAAGTGTCCTTGCTTCAAGAAGCACTGCATGTGGTTCCCAAACCCCAACTCCTGCTCGATCGCTATTTTGTACAGGCCGGAGACACCCTCAACCTCTGGAGAAGCACACCGACTGACACCCGCTACACGCTAGACGGTCAGGGTGAAGGCACACTCACAGCACAAAATCCGCATTCGCTTGCAGTGCCTGAAGATCTACCCGCCGGAAAACACCAGCTGCAAATCAATGGCGTGGGAAACGTTTCTTTTGAGGTGCTCAAAAAAACACCTTCCGCCGTAACGGTCGCCCCCCACCATGATCTATTGCTGCCCGGGATTGCGCAGCCTCTTTATTTGCACGTCTTAGACGCTCAGTCTCAGCCGCTTGAACAGGGTTGGGTTCGTATCAATGAGCAGAGCTATCCCATTCGCCAGGGGTTGGCCATTGTCAATTTACCGGCCAAAAGTATTCAGCCCACGCTTTTTTTCACCACAGGGGTCGCTGAAGGACAAATTGAACAGGGCACACTGCAACTGCAATTGGCTCAGGCCCCCTGGGCGATTGCTTTGGTTCCTGAACAACTCGCAGAACAGACCGCAGAACCGTCAACAGAGACGCAAGCACAGCAATTACAATGGATTGGCCCCCAGCGCGCGGCACTTTCGTGGCAAGCACAACAGGGCCACCACACCCTGAGTGGTCAATTACCCGCCGCAGCCCCCCTCAGCGCGCTTTATGACAAATTAAACGCTTACTTTCAAAGCGATAGTCCTGTTTCTCTGCGTTTTGTCGATGCCAAAGGCCGCAGTCAGAGCATGGCCTTACAGTTTACTCCCCAGCCGTCAAAGCTGGCGATTCAACCGGCTCAGCCCCATGCCCTGAGCACGCTTACGGTCAATAGCTCAGCCCCCCTACTGCCCTGGATCAATCACTATGTGCCCGGCACCTACGCCTGGAGCAACGCAGCCCCCAGCTTTGACGATGATCCTTTAAGTCAAACCACACAAGACTCAGACTCACAACCCTGGATTTTTTTATGGCTTATGGCTGGCCTCTTGTGCAGCAGCTTACTCTGGTGGCGTGCAGAGCAAAGCACCCGGAGCTGGCAAGCCAGTATAGAACAAAGCAAACGCTTAAAGCAGGCCCGCAACGGCGTCCTGCTGGGTGCGACCCTCTGGCTCCTGAGTCTGCCAGCGGCCTGGCTTGGAGAGCACCTTTTTATGGGGCAAACCTACCTTTTGGGCCTCACCCTGAGCAGCTTAAGCTTGATTTGGGCAATGCGCAAAGCCCCGCTACTGCAGCCCGTTTGGGTCTTTACGCAAACCGCGCTGCTTTTGCTCTGCTTTTGGTTTAATCTCACCTACTGGCCTGCCGGTCAGTCTTTTGTCGATTCTGTGGACCGGCTTACTTCTTTTGGGTTGGCTCTCACTTTTTGAACGCTGGCAGAGACTCTCAACCCCCTCAAACAGCCGCCTGGTGGTAGCAGCTTCTCTTGCTGTCTTAAGCCTGATTCAATGTGTGGTGGCGCTGCGAGGCTCGCAAACACAAATACACAACCCAGCCCAAATACACCATGCACGCTCTCATAGTCATTACCCGGTGGCCCTGCTTCAGCCATTACACAGTCAGTCGTCTCCGGCGCGGTTTTCTCTTGCGGGTCAGGGGGGCGTTCACCTATTGTCAGGCAAAGATGCTCAGGGCCTGAGCTATGCCCAGACCCTAAACGTGATGGACACCCCGCGCATACAAGCTCAGGCTCCAGCGATTGCACAGCGCAATGACCTGTTACAATTGCCCGTTCGCTTCAGCAACCCGACTGCGGGTGCGGCGAGCCTTCCGCTGCGATTGCGAGGCCCCTCGCTCAATATAAGTCAAACCCAGGAACTCAAAGCCGGTGAAAGCAAGACGATCTATTTGCCCATTCGCTATGTTCAGCCCGGCATTAACACCTATACGCTCTCGCAGTTTTACGATGGGCAATGGCATACCCAGGATTGGCAAACCTATGTCAACCACTCACCCACAACGCCCCCCAACACGGGCGAAATCAAATTTTCGCCCCTGCGCCTGGAGATCACCTACCCAGAACAAAGCTGCCAGGTGGGCGGCGAGATTGCTGTAGTGGTCGATTTTCAACATCGTCTGCCCGAAGACACCGCGCTGACGCTCAGTATTGGTATTCCGGCAGGGTTTAGCGCCATTACCGATACCCTAATGACAGACAAAAACAGCGGTTGGCTGGCAGACTTCAGGCCCTCTACCAGCCAATTAAACCTACAAACCACCGTCTTGCGCGCGGGTCAACGGGTACGCTTTCACTATCGTTTAAAAGCTGAGTATGCGGGCGCGTTTCAAACCCCCGAAGCGGTGCTGAGTAGTCTCACGACAGGTGCACAGCGGGAATTTGCTGAGCGTACGGTGTTAAAAGTCGCCCCTTAGTTTTGAGCAAACGATGACTCAGCGCTTATGCATAATCACCCGATCAAAGACAGGCTTGATATACTGCCTTTATGCTGCATTTTTTATCTGCGCTTTTGATCTATCTCACCACCCTGTTCACCAGTTGGAACGGTTACCAACACACCTACCTTAAAACCGCCACCGGCGAAGAATTTCACCGGGTGCAAAGCCACAATAACCATGCCAAAACAGAGTCCAGCCTTGTTTTATTCCATGGCCTCGGCTCACAGGCAGCAGATCTGTTTTTGGTCATGCAGCCCTTGCGCAATCATTTTAAAGCCCTGTGGGCCATTGACTTACCGGGTCACGGCCTCAACCATATGACCATTGCCGGTCAGCCCATTGCAGACATTCAAACCCATTTTTTTGATGCCCTGCACCGTGAGATCAGCAAAAGTCACGAGCCCGTGGTTTTGTGGGGAAACTCTCTGGGGGGTTGGCAAGCCATTCACTACGCCCTGCGCTACCCTGACGATGTCAAAGCCCTGATTTTAATTTCTCCGGCAGGGGCTTTAGAGACCCCCGAACAGTCTCAGCACCTGAGCAGAATTTTTTTAGACTATAGTCAAAACGCGCCGCAGAAAATGCTGCCGCTGCTGTTTAATCAATTGCCACCGGGGGCCGATTTATTTGCCGAATCGCTGAGATCTCGCTTTGCCTCGCCGCAATTGCAGGCACTCATGCCCAAATTAACGCCACAATCCATGACTTTTTCAACAGCTCAACTCAGCAGTCTGAAAGTTCCTACCCTGCTCATTTGGGGCAAGGCCGATCGCATATTCCCTCAAGAAGTGGCATACTTTAAAGCGCGCTTGCCTGCTGACAGCACCACGGTCTTAGAGCCTGAGCAATTCACCCATAGCCCGTACCTTGAAGGCTCCATGGGCCAGGAACTCAGTACCCTTACCTTAAATTGGCTAAACCATCTGGCTGCACGCCAATAGCCCCTTGTGATAGACTATTTTGAAGCATGCATTCCCACTGATGATTAACGATTCAAACTTTTATCTGTGAGGATCACGGCATGTGCAAACACATAAAAAAGCTGAACCGCGTTTTTTATTTCTTATGGTTTCTTGTGCTCCTCACCGCCTGGACCGGTCCACCGGTTATGGCGAGCGAGCCAGACCATGGCCTTGCCGTTCCCGAAATCACGCTGAATGCCGAAAACCTCAACGAAGGCCTACCTTTAAATACCCGCTGGCATTTTATAGGCCCCGATAACAAGGCGTATTTAGCAGAAGTACCCGCCCGTTGGGAAAAAGTCTATGGTCAACTTTGGCCTGTGTTTGGCAAAGGGGTTTACACCCTCAATGTAAAAATTCCCAAAACCTTCGTAGGCACCAACTTAAAACTCTATAACGAACTCATAGCGGGCACCCATTTTAAAGTCTATGTTAATGAAAAACTGGTAGGGCACAATGGCTTACAATTGGGGAGTCGCTCCCGGATTTCAGAGTTTTCGGTATTTGAAGCCCCAGATGAACGGTTAAAGATTAAAGTCGAAGTCATCAATCAAACCCTCCAATGGAGTGGACTGGTGCGCCCATTATGGATAGGCACCAATGCAAGTATTGTTAAAAAGTCCTACCAGCGCAGTATCGACTTTAATATCATCTTTGGCGTTTTCACCTTCCTGGCTTTTTTTCATCTGATTCTTTTTGTCTTTTTTAGACAGGACAAAACCGTCTTTTGGTTTGGCTGCTTGTGCTTTTCGATTGCCGTCTATATGGAGTTTTTCCGAATGCACAATCTGGAGTATATTTTTGGTGGTATTCCTTTGGACTGGAATGTGAAGTTTTTACGCTTGGGCTTATATGGCGTTATTCCCAGCTTATTCTGGTATGCCCAGGCCCTATCAGAAAAATACATGAACATTAAAATAACATGGACAGTAACACTCATCAGTCTTGGGTTTGCCCTGACCGTGGTGCTACCGTCTAAAATCCATACCCCTCTGGTTTATATCTGGTTCGTGTTCATGCTCATGTGCATTGCCTATAATATCTACTTGCTACTGCGGCTCTACAATAAAAAAGAGCTGGCTCCCTTTGTTTATAGCGGTCTGGCCTTCTGTGTTGCCACGATTAACGATATTCTCAACGCCCTACATATCTTAAGTAACGGCTTTTATGCGCGTTACGGATTTTTGATCTTTTGTCTGGTGCAAACCGGGTTTTTGGCCTGGCGACTGCAAAAGAACTTTCGCGAATCGCAGCAATTACACAATGAACTACGTGACGTGAATGAAAATCTGGAGGGCTTAGTGGAGACCCGCACGGCAGAAGTGCAAAGACAAAATGAGCAGCTACAAGAGCTGATGCGTTTTAAAGAAGAAATGGTGGACATGCTCGTACACGATCTCAAAACCCCACTCAACGTACTGCTCAGCGTTCCCCAGGAAAAAAAGACGGGCGATCTCCCGGTGATGCAGCAAGCCGGTGAAAGGGTGCACGCCCTGATTAACCAGATGGTGAATATTAACCAAAACGAAAGCGCCACCATTGATCTAAAGATACAGCCTCACCCCTTGCATCCCTTGTGCCAAAAGGTCATTCGTGTGCTGCAACCCTGGGCCTTCAGTAAAGGTATTTTATTGGCGAGTTTTTTAAACTCAGAAAGCGAAGTCCTGATCGATGCTCCCCTGTTTGAACGGGTCATTCAAAACCTGCTCGAAAACGCCATTAAAAACGCCCCCGAAAATAGCGAGGTCAAAATCTCCGGTCACATCAGCGACGCCTTTTTTGAGCTGAGCATCTTTAATCACGGGGAGCCCCTCAGCGCTCACGTGCAGGCCAACCTCTTCAAAAAAGGGGTCAGTGTCAGCTCTGGAGATTTACCCCCATCCACCGGCCTGGGCCTTTATTTTTGTCATCAGGTTCTTCAGGCGCATCAGGGTAAAATTGAAGCCCAAAACATAAGGTCCGAAAACCCGCAGGAACGAGGCGTGCAATTCAAACTTTATATTCCCATCCCCCCCACCGAAACAACACTTGAGACCCACTGGTCAGCGCAACAGCGTCAACAGATTTTGCCCTGGATGGCCCAATTAAATGCCCTCGAAGTTTACCAAATCTCCGAACTTCGCCCTATACTAGAAGAGCTGACACATATTCAAGATCCAGAGATTCAAAACTGGGTTAAACATCTCAACACCAGCATAAAAGAAGTCAATGAAACAACTTATCGCCAACTCCTTGAACAAGTCCACTCATATTTTAATCGTGGATGACGATATCGAACAACTGGCGGAAATGGTCGGCTGGCTAGAGCACCGCAAAGGCAAGCTGTATCAGGCGCGCAGCAGCGAGCAGGCAAAAAAAATATTGAGTAGTCAATGGATTGATGCGGTGATCACCGACTGGCAACTGCCCAAAATGTCAGGCTTAGCACTGATTGCCTATTTGCGCGAAGAAAACTTTAAAGGCCCGCTGCTCTTATGTACCGGCATGATGCTTTCTCCCCAGCATTTGCAAGAGGCCTTTGACGCAGGGGCCAACGACTATCTGCGCAAACCCATGAACAAAGTCGAGTTGAACGCTCGCTTTGACAGTGCCCTACAGCTTTATCAGCAGCGAGAGGCCTTAATAAAACTCAACCAAAGCCAGGAGCGTTTCATTAACCTTTTGTCTCAGAATACCGGTGATAATCTGCATCACCTGCACCAGGTGCAGCGGCTGGAACACGACCCCGACAAAGAACAAGCCCTGACCCGTCGTATGAGCTCAGAGTTTCAAAAAATGATGAGTTGGGGACGGTATCGCTTTGGCTTACTCAATATTGAACCCCAAGGGTTTGCCCTCAAAACCTTAATCGATGCCCTGGCAGAAACCTTTTCAGCACACTGGCACCGCATGAATGTACGAAACATCAAAAACATCAGCGTTTACTCAGAGCCTGACACCTTGCAGCGGGTACTGCACGAGCTCCTGGACAACGCCTTTAAATACAGCGAGGGCAACGTGACGCTCAAAGCCAAAATCAGCGACCAAACCCTCACGTTAAGCGTTTCTGACGGAGGAATGTTTCTTTCAGAAGGCGCCTTAGAACGTCTGCGTCAGCCCGCCCATCAGGGCCTGGGTCTGACCATCTGTAGTGACCTGCTCAGTCTGCTCGATAGTCAATTGCAAACCCGTCAATCGCGCAAGGGTGAGAGCGTGTTCTTTTTTGAGTTGAGGCACATCTAAAGTGCAGGTATTTATCTGGGACAACAACCCGCTTCAAGCGCGTAACTTACAGCATATTTTTGAAGGTGAGCGTCATAAAATACAGCTGTGCAAGGGCTATCAGGATTTACGCGAAAAGATCAAACCCTTCATGCATACCCCCGCCGTGCTGGTGATTAACAGCAACGCCCTGAGGAGTCTGCGGCAAATTTACCATCTGCACCGTTACGCGCCTTATTTGAGCATTTTAACTCTCTGCTCTCAGCAAGACAGCCTCAGCCATTTGTCTCTGTTAAACGCCGGTGCTGACGCCTATTTATCGCAACCCTTTACACCCGAGATCTTACTGGCCCAAAGCCGCTCTCTGCATCGCCACAGTACACGCTTACTTCAGGCAAAACTCGAACAGCGCAACACCCTGGAGGTGTTTGGCGATTTTACCTTTGATTTTTCTCAATACACGGCACACTACAAACAAACAGTGCTCCCGCTCAAAAAACGAGAGTTTTTGCTCTTACACCATTTGATCAAGCACGCCAAGAGTATTCATGCCCGTCAACATCTCCACCCCATTATTTGGCCGGGAAAGCCCTACGCCCACGGCCGTCAGATAGACAACCTCATTCTCTCACTAAGAAAAAAGCTGCCTGAAAACGTTGTGGCCATTCAAAGCCACTACGGCGAAGGCTATCAACTCCACCTATTGACCTACAAAGCACATCTGGCCCATCACAAAAGTTCAGTGGACCTCCGGGGAGCAGATGCGGCACTGAATTGTCATAACACTGTCTAAAATCAAAAAAACCACCCCTATTTTTTCACTTTGCATTGTATCTGAAGCAAAAATCAGCAATAGTCCCTAATGAATCGTTAATCATGATGTGGAGTATTTATGCTTAAGTCATCTGACCAGTCTTTTGTCGTCTACAGTGCCCTCGCACTGAGTCTGACCCTTGTGGCCTGCCAGCCCCAGAATCTCAGTCAAACAGGTGCCCCCACCCCCACAAATAACGCGCTGGCCAATACCGTCCACCGTACTCAAACACACAAGCACCGCCAGCCCCGTTAGCACCACCTTCAATGTGAGCGGAATCAACGGCACATCGACCCTTACCGGGACCACACCCGGTGCAGGCATCAACACTCATCTCAAAGGAGAATCCCGATGAAAATACGTCCCTTATGGCTAGTGTGCAGTGCGAGTCTCATGCTTTCTTGCCAAATGAAAGCCGAGCTGCCCCAGGCCTCGGTTCCCCAGACCCAGGCACAGCCTCCTGCGGTATTGAGCACGCTTCAGGCCCCTGCAGCCCGCTGCCACACCGGTGATTCCACGGGTGGTCAACACCCCCAAGCAGGCCCCCTTTGGTCAACTCAAATCACTGGGCAATCAAAAGCTCGCCTTTACGATTACCTACCCCGACAACGCGGCACTGCAAAACGCGTTTCGTACCCAGGCTTTTTCGTGCGGCGAAGTGGCTTTTGCACAAATTCAGGTCAACGGCCCTGGGCTATCAAACCCCGTTTATGCCGATGGCTCTGATGGACAAAACATGGTCAATGCCACCGGCTGTAATGTGAGCGGAACCCTTAGCAACATCCCTTACGGCAAACTTGGTGGTTTCGATTCGGCTTTTTGACGCCGATCGCACCCTCATCAGTGGAGCCACGCTCACCTCAGGGCTCGTTTTTGACGGAAACACCAATAGCTTAGAAATGAGCTTTAAGCAAACCAACGTAGGCCAGGTTCTAAACACCCTCCTTGAAGGCAGTTTAGAAGAAGAGTTCTTAAGCAATAGCATTGATCTCGACGCCTTGCAAAGCTTCTTTGAAACCGTCACCAATGTGTCGGGTAGTTTTCCTGGTTATACCTTCACCACCCACCCGGCGCTGGTAAATATTACCCAGGTCGTTAATGATCTCAAAGCCAACGGAGGAGACGTGAGTCAACTCAACCCTGCTGACACTGTCTACCAGGTCGCTCCCGGTGAGGCCAGCTTCAATTTACAGGGGGTTTTAGACGGTCAAAGCGTCAGTGCCAGCATTGATGACGCCATCAGTGCCGATGCCACGATTAACGCCGATGGTCAGGTGACGATTACCAACCTGCCCCCGGGCACCTGGCGTTTGCGTCTCAGCGGCAACGGCTACATTGATCAGGTGGTCACCGTCACCGTGAACGCCGATCAGACCACCGACCTGGGCACCTTGACGGTGCTCGCACCGGCGCCTACCCTGACCAGTATAGCCCCAACGCAGGCCGTCAGCGGCCAGAGCGTGGTGCTTACCGGCACGAACTTTAATACCACGAACGAAAACAATACGGTACTTTTTGGGAGTACCGAGGCCACCGTCACTGCCGCCACCGCCAACAGCCTGACGGTTACGGTACCCACCGGACTCAGTGTGGGCACCCAACCCGTCACCGTGACGTATTGGTGCCGGTGCCCCTTCGGCCAGTGTCAATCTTGAGGTGGTGCAACCCACGCTCACCAGCCTGAGCGTCACGCAGCAAACCATTGGTGACAGCATTACGCTCACCGGCACAAACTTTAATCCGACCGATGCAGACAACACGGTTACCTTTGGCAGTACCGAGGCCACCATCACAGCGGCTACCGCAAACAGCATCACGGTCACAGTACCCGACGGTATTTTTGGCACCGTCAATGTACGGGTCAAAAACCTCGATAGCCCCCAGAGCAACGCCCTGAGCTTTGCGGTAACACCAAAGCTGGACAGCTTTAACAGCGCTTCGGGCTCCACTGGCGAGACGGTCACCCTGAGCGGCAGCGGTTTTAACCCTACAGCCGCCAATAACACCGTCACCCTGGGTGCAGGTACGGCGACGGTGAGCGCAGCCACCACCACCCAACTGACCTTGCTCTTGCCCGAAGTGCCCGCAGGAGACGTGAACGCAACGGTACAGGTGGGCACGCCCGTGAGTAATGCCCTCAACTTCACCTTTCTGCCCAAACTGACCGCGCTGAGCACCGGTAAAACCTTTGATAGCAAAACCGCGCTCATTCGCGAAGAGGTGCTGACCCTAACGGGCACCAACTTCAGCACAACACCCGCCAATAACATAGTCAGCTTTGGCGGCACAACGGTGGCGGCCACAACGGCCACCGCCACCCAGCTCACCGTCAAAATACCGGGCTCTCTGGGTACACCCGGCGATATCAACATCTCGGTTACCACCAATACCGAAACCAGTAACACCCTTGTGGGTGTGGTCCCCAATATTAATGTCAACTTCACCGGAGGATTCCAATAATGCAACGTATTACCGCCCTTGTCAGCGCGTCCCTTTTTCTGGCCGCCTGCTCAGCATCACCGCAAATGAACACCGTGGTCCCACAGAACGGTGTCGCCCCACAGAACAGCGTCGCACCCGTTCTCATGAGCGCCACAACACCGAACACCGCCCCTGTGGTCATACAAAAAAGCCCCGTGCTCTCTCAGGTTAAGTTTGCTCCCGAAGGACGTATTCAGGTCAAGCAAAGCAACGTCAGCGTAAGCATCAAGCTGCCTGCGCTGTCAGACTACGCCGATTTTACGACCCAGGCCCTGGACTTAAGCAGCGCAGTTAAAATTGTGGCCACCGTGAGTGACTCCCATGGCGAGACCTACACACCCACAGGCGCTGACGGCAACGGCAAGGTGGATTACCCGGTGAACGGAGAGCTGGATCTTAGCTTTACCGGCGTGGTACCGGACCAACTGCTGTTTGTGGAGTTACAAGTCGAAGACGGCACGGGCAATATTCCCCAGGCCGAACTGGCCGCCGTGGTGTCTAATACCAGCGTCAACGACGTCAATGCCACCGTTAACTTTCAGACCACCCCCACAGCAAAGGCCATGAAAGCGTCTGGTGACCGAAACCGATGCCGATCGCGCCCGCGCCATTGCTTTGCCCGATCTCGTTACCCTAATGACCACCATTACCGGCGTCAGCGGTACGGCCCCGAGCTTTACCTACACCACCCACCCCACCCTGGTAAACACAGCACAACTGGCCAGCGATCTGGCTTCAAGTCAACCCTCTGCACTCACTGCCGCGAGACTACCGTCAGGTGGGAGCCAGCGTTAACCTGATCGTCAACGGCCTGGTGGGCACCGACAAAATCGAAGTGGAAGTCAACGACGCCGCTTCGGTCAGGGCCACCAACGTCGGGTCTAGCGGCACGATTACCAAAGCCACGCCAGGCACGGGTCTTAAGGTCAATGTGGGAGCAGATGGCAGTAATAGCACCCAGTACAGTTTCAATATCAATCCCACAACAGTGGATCTGACCAATAACGCCACCACCGATGTCACCATTACCGCAACACCGGTAGCCGTGACGGTGACCAGTTTGACGCCCACTTTTGGGGCGATTGGTAACACCGTAACCATTGCGGGTACAGGTTTTAGTACTGCAGCGGCCAACAATACCGTGATGTTTGGAACAGAAGAGGCCACCGTTAGCTCCGTGAACGGTACCGGCGACCTCCATGAACGTTATTGTGCCAGCGGGCGTCTCAGGCACCCAAAGTCGTCACCGTACAGGTGGGTAGCCAAACCAGTGGAGGCACCAATTATGAAGTGGTACCCGTCATTAGTAGCCTGAACGCCACCAGCGGCAAGGTGGGAGACACTATTACCATCAACGGCACCGGCTTTAGCGCCACCAATGCCGATAATACCATTAAGTTCGGAACCACCACAGTGCTGGCCGCCAACACCACCGTGAATCCGGCAGGCACCCAGATTACCGCCGTTGTCCCTGCGGGAGCCGCCGGCTCTCAAGCGGTGACGGTGCAGGTGGGCAATCGCACCAGTACCAGTTCAGCCTTTAACGTCACGCCGGTCTTAAATGCACTCACCGTTTCTGCAGCGACACCAGACACAACCCTCACCCTGACCGGCTCAGGCTTTAGTCAAACCCCTGGCAGCAATAGCATCAATTTTGGGAGCACAACAGTCAACCCGGCAACGGTCAATGGCACCGGCACCAGCATGACCGTGGTGGTCCCCAATGTCTTTGGAAGCATGAATTTAAATGTGAGTGTAAGCGGTCAGACGTCTGTCAACCGTACCTTTGAAAGTATTCCCAAAATCACGGGCTCTACGGGCAGTGTAATCACAGGCTCTACCGGAGACACCATCGTATTGCAAGGCAAAGGCTTTCATACCACTTTTGGCAGCAATACCGTGAATTTTGGTGGCATACCCGTTAACGTCACGGCCGCAACGGCAACCACCGTGACCGTGACCTTACCCGAAACACCTGCAAAAACCGCCAACGCCACGGTGCAGGTGGGTGCTCAAACCAGTAGCCCTGCTTTTGGCTTTAGCATTCTGCCCAAAATCAGCACGCTGACGACCGCAGAAGCCGTTGGACCCCCAAAGCGGTCTCTGATTCGCAGTCAAACGCTTACCATTACAGGTACGCAACTTTGACCCCATCAAAGCCAATAACAGCGTGACGTTTACCATGAGCGATAACAGCACGGCCACGGTCACGGGCGCTAACCTCATTTCAGCCACGGCCACGCAGATCCAGGTGAGCGTTCCTGGCGGCCCCCCTACAAGCCCAGGTGTCATGGTGCCCGGTGATGTGGGTGTCAAAGTCACCACAAACGGCCAGGAGAGTGCTGCTGTGGTGGGCACCGTACCCACGGTAACGCTAAATATTAACAATGGAGGATTCCATTAATTATGAAACATCAACTCACTTTATCGATGCTGAGTCTCTGCACCCTCGCTTTGAGTGCGTGCCCGCCCAGTAATTCAAGCCCCACACAACAGCCCACCCCCGGTGTATCGGCATCGCCTTCGGCCAGCAGTAGCGGCACACCAGTGCCTCAGGACTCAGCGCAACCGGGAGCCAGCAATACGCCCGCCCCGGGTGCATCTGCCACGGCAACTCCTACACCAACGCCTTCAAGCACTGGCGGCGCAAGCTTCACACTGCCCGATAACGTGGTGGGCATTCGTTTTGCCAATAACGACCGCTTTTTAGACCAAAAGGGTGAAAGCACCGTCTTTAAGACAGAGCTGGTGGATCGCAGTGGAAATGTAGTGACTCTCAACACTGTGCCTCTGGAGTGGAGCAGTGACAAACCCACGGAGTTCTCGGTGGATCAAAGCGGAAAGATCACTGCCCTGGTGGATGCCGGATTTGCCACCATTACGGTGCGCGTAAGCGGTACAAACCTCGAAGCCCGCAGCGTGATAAATGTCTCTACTGGTAGTAGTGGCGGCGGAGGTGGCGGGGGCGGCAGTAGTAGCCCCACCAACCCAGCGCCCGTCATTAGCAGCGTGAGCGCCAGTAGCACCGCCGTTAACGGCAGCGGCACGCTGGTCAAGCTGACGGCGGTGGCCAGCGATGCCAATAACACCCTAACGAACAATAGTTTTACCTGGAGTTGTTCAGCCAACTGTAACACCTTCGAAAGCACCACCGGATCGACGGTGTACTGGAGAAGCCCAGAAACAACAGGGGACTATGTGTTAAGGGTTACCGTAAGTGATGGCAGCACCAGCGTCAATAGCGAAGTGACCGTCACCGTCACCACGGGGCAAGGTGACTTAGTCATCAACACCCCCGGATTAACATTTTCATTATTGTAGTGGGTATCTGGAGTAAGGATACTTCAGATACCTTTTTTTCACTTTATCTTTATTGGAGTATCTCATGCTAAAATCTTCTGCCCAGTCTTTCGTCACCCACGGAGCCATCGTCCTGAGCCTTGCCCTTGTGGCCTGCCAGCCCCAAAATCTCAGTCAAACAGGTGCCCCCACCCCCACAAATAACGCGCTGGCCAACACCGTTGCGTTAAATCCAGCATCGCGTCAGCCCGCTCCACCGGCTAAATCCTACCCCGCCCTCACCAAAACCGACGCCACGGGCTCTGTCAGCATCACCGGCCAAACCCTCACCCTGACCCTCCAGCTACCGGCGCTTCCTGAAACAACTATGCCCCAGAACTTCACCACCCAATTACTCGACCTGACTAACGTCGACAAACTCTTTGCACAGGTCACCGACTCCCACGGTAAAACCTATACCCCCAACTTATCAGACGTCAATGGAGCCATTGACTACACCGCAGGCACCGTGACCCTCACCTTTAATGACGTCGTGCCCGATGCGCTATTGTTTGTCGAAGTCCAGGCCAAAGACGGCACCACCGACATTCCCCAGGCCGATCTCGCCACCGTACTCAAGCACACCACCAGCGCCAGTCCCGTGAACACCACCATTAACTTTCAAACCACCGTTGCCGCCAAAGCCATGAAGGCCCTGCTCACCGCCGACCGCCACACGCGCCCGAACCATCAATCTCAACGATTTAAACACCCTCACCACAGCCATTACCGGTGTCACCGGTACCGCTCCCGCGCTCACTTACAACCAAAAGCACCCCAGTCTGGTCAATACCGCTTTACTGGCCACCGATTTACAAACCCAACTGCCCAACACACTCACTGCTGCCGATTACCGCCAAAACGTAGGTGCTACCGTCAACCTCACCGTCAGCGGGCTCACCAGCGGCGATAAAGTCCAGGTACAAATCACGGACGCGGCCTCAGCCATTCAAACCGACCTTGGCAATGGCACCACCCCCATCACAGGCCTCACACCAGGCAGTGGCCTAACCGCCATCGTCACCCCTTTTGGCACCCCCTCTCAAACCTACAATTACAGCATTAACCCCACCAGCTTAAATCTCACCGAAGGGGACACCACAAACCTCACCGTCACCGCCACGCCCGCATTCAGCATCGATAGTATTAGCCCCACCACTGGCCCCGCTGGCACTGCGGTAGTCATTACCGGCACCGGCTTTACCGGCACCACAGCTGTGGCCTTCAACGGCACACCCGCCGCCAGCTTCACCGTCGATAGCGACACCCAGATTACGGCCACCGTGCCCACTAACGCTACTGAAGGCCCCATCACAGTGGTGAACGGCACCAGCGTCAACAGCTCGGCTTTTGATGTTCAGCGCAGAATGTATGTCAACGATGATGCCGGTGGCGCAAACAACGGAACGACCTGGGCCAACGCCTATAACAGCCTGCAAACCGCCCTCACAGCAGCCGATGCCGGCGATGAGATGTGGGTCGCTGCAGGCACCTATAAGCCCCACTCTTCAAATCGAGCAACGTCTTTTGTTATGAAGCCAAATGTGCCCTTGCACGGTGGCTTTACCGGTACCGAAACCGCTATCACTCAGCGCAGTATCTCAGCGAACCCCAGCATTTTGTCAGGAGACCTTAACAACGATGACAATTACACCAGCATACCTTTTGCAAACATTTCAGAAAACACCAATTCAGTGGTGTTTATTAACCAGAGCAACGTAACCCTTGACGGATTTACCATTATGGGAGGGAACGCCAGCGGAAACCTTAATAACAGTGTGGTGGGGGACTCAGGTTGCGGCGGCGGACTATTGGTTTTTAATGGCAACAATTGCAATAACGTTACTTCACCGTTGCCAAAAACCACCAACATTTCTTTGAAAAATTTAACCGTGATTCACAACACCTCAGGAAATCATTCTGGCGGTGCTTTCATTAACAACACTGACGCAGTTATTGATGCTTCAATTTTTTCGCATAACGTAGCCGGTAGCGGGGGCGGGGGCATTAATTTTACGCATTCGAACGGTAGCGGCAGCAGCAGTAGCAGCCCCGTACTTTCAAACTCAGTGATAGAAAAAAATCAGGCATCAGATGGTGGCGGAGCAAGCATTGACTTTGGTGCTTCGCCTATTTTACGCAACGTTGTTTTTTCAGAAAATATGGCAACGGATGATGGGGGAGGGATTTCCATGTCATTTTCAGCAACCCCTACGCTAACCAACGTGACTTTTTCAAATAATACAGCTACAGATGAAGGCGGTGGGATAGATTATGCTCTCTCACCCAACCCCGTTCTAAAAAATGTTCTCTTTTGGAACAGTACGCGCTCTGGACCTGCTCTGGACCCGGCCAATGGTGTTGTAGAAGCCAGCAGCGATCCCTTTGTGGACTCAGCTGATCCCGATGGTCCAGATGATATCTTTCTCACGGCTGACGATGGCTTACGCATTGCAGCCACCGCCACTGACGTTATCAACCTTGGTGTCCCCATCACCGGCACCGCTGACCCTGAATTCGATATTCTCGGCTTGCCCCGTGTGGGTCGCCCTGAGCCGGGGGCTTATGAGTACATTCCGCCACCATTACCTGCCAATGTCATTGTCGTAGACAATGACGCCACCGGAGCGGGCAACGGTACAACCTGGGCAGATGCCTATACTGATTTACAAACGGCTTTAGCTGCTGCGACCGCTGGTAAAGAAATTTGGGTAGCTGAAGGCATCTATAAACCCACAACAGGCTCAAACCGTGGGGTGTTTTTTGCGATTAAAAACCAGGTCAACCTCTATGGCGGATTTGAAGGAACCGAAACCCTGATCAGCCAGCGCGATATTCCCGCGCACCCCACCGTTCTGAGTGGCGATCTCAATGGTAACGACAACTACTTAACACCGGGTACAACACTGACGCAACACCGGTCGCATTATCAAGGGCGCAAATAATGCAACGCTTGAACTGGTGACCCTACAGGGGGTAATCCACCGATGAAAATGGGGGTCGTTGATAGAGGTGATGGAATGTACAATGACAACGTTTCCCCTACTCTAAAGAATTTAATCTTCACGAACAATCGAGCAAATGCCAGGTGTGCGGGCATACAGCAACAACCCTTCACCAAACATGACCGATATTCTTTTTTCAAGACAATTCAGCTGCCAATGGCGGGGGAGTCTATAATCTTAACGCAAACAATCGACATCATGAACAAATTACCTTAGAAACAATTCAGCTTTCTGAAGGAGGTGGATTAACAAACGACGCTTACTCTCCTAATATGAGCAATCTGGTATTTACAAATAACAAAACTAATCCTAACGGTGCTGGCGGTGGCGGTGTGATCAATCGCGCGGGCCGTCACTGTAACGAAGAATTTGATTTTTAAAGGAAATAAAGACACCACAAACAACGGAGGCTGATAGTATATAGCATTAATTCGACACCAAATCTGAACACTCACTTTTGTGAACAACACCTGTAACGATTCTGCCGGCGGTAGATGCCAATATCCGCAAACGCTTTCATGACAACCCCAACGGTCATAAAACACTCACTTCACCCTCATGGGGGTAAGTCTTTAATGTGCTCATCGCCAACAACACTCTACAAAACAACACCATCGAGATCTCCGGAGACAGCACCGGCTCATTTATTGGCCATAATATCACCCTGGCCAATAACACCTGCTCCAATCAGGGCTCAGGCTTTTGTAATGCCAGTTCATCTTTGGCCAATACCACCACGAACAATTGGCTCTACTGGAAAGACAGCGTGAGCTTATCAGGAACGGGCAGCAATAATATTGATCTGGGTTCTGGAGGAACGCCGTTTCTGAACTTCAATGATCCTGACGGTACTGACAATATCTTTTTCACCAATAATGATGGTTATAACCCCGTTTCAGGGAACGCTGGGGTTAATGCCGGAAACACCAACGCGGGCGTGCCCGACAAAGATATCACAGGTCGTGAACGCAACGGTATTATTGATTCAGGAGCGTATGAATACACCCCTTAAAAGGTAAACCCTCTTCAACAGAAAATGGCGCTGCGATATAAACCGCAGCGCTCCTTTTACAAGTCAGTTCAATTCAACCCAGCTTATTGCCCCTTAAAGTTGGGTGCTCGCTTGCCAATAAAGGCCTGAATGCCCTCGTCTTTGTCTTCGGTGGTAAACACTTCGTGAAAGGCTTTGGCTTCGTGATCTAAGCCAGCGGCCAGCGTCGTGTCTAACCCGGCGTAAACCGCTTGCTTGATGAGCTTAACGGCCACAGGGGCTTGCGCAGCAGCTTTTTTGGCCAGCTTCATGGCCGCAGGCAGCAGTTCATCGGCACTATAAACTTCGTTCACCAGACCATAGGCTTTGGCCTGTTCCGCTGAAATGGGGTCGCCGTTAATCAGCATTTCCATGGCCCGGCCCACGCCCACAATGCGGGGCAGACGCTGGGTGCCCCCAAAGCCAGGAATAATCCCGAGATTAATTTCAGGTTGGCCTACTTTGGCGTGATCCACTGCCAAGCGCAGATCGCAGGCCATGGCCAGTTCTAAACCACCGCCAAGGGCTAAGCCGTTGATGGCACAAATCGTGAGTTTGGGCATGCTGGCCAATTGATCAATGGCGGCCTGACCGTCACGGGCCAGCTGTTCAGCGCCCGCTGGGTCCATAGACGACATGGCTTTAATATCGGCACCGGCCACAAAGATTTTGGGGCCAGCACCCGTAAGCACCACGGCACCCACTTCGCTATTATTGGCCAATTCGCCAAAGGCCTGGCCCAGTTCTTTGACCACGGCGGGGCTCAGGGCGTTCACCGGCGGGTGCTGAATGGTCACGGTCGCCACGCGATCGCTGTGTTGAATGTCTAAATGTTCATAATTACTCATAAAAAACTCCTATCGTTTTACCAATTTTTTTAGGGGATCCCGGGAATGGGTAAAGGCGGGACTGTGTTCGGTGGCGTAAGCCATCGCGGGTTCGGCCAGACGCTTTAAATCGCCGGCATCAAACCAGTTTTTGGCGTTGCGCTCCAGGCTTTGGCCCAGTTTTTCGGCCATGGCCTCAATCAGCTCAGGGTTAAAAAAGCTGCACAGGGCCACAAACACATCGGCGGGCTGGGGCACAATTTGTTGCTCCATGGCAAAGGCCTGCGCCACCGGTGAATCGCTTGTGGACAATACCTGTGGAAACGTCTCAAAGGCCCAGCCAAAGTCCTGAATAATCTCAAAGCAGAGGCTGCGCATCCAGTTATTTTGCGCGGTGGCCTCATTTAAGAACAAAATGCGCCCTTTGCTCTGCTCAATGTGAGGGGCCATGTCAGCCAGCGGTGCGGGCTTGAGGGTGCGCATGTCCATGACGGCCAGCTCGCGGCCCGTCAAAAAGGAGAGGGTTTCTGCCACTTTCCAGGCCATGGGCATCATGCGGCCATGCGAAAACACCACGCCATAATCGCCTTCGCGGCGCAGCTTAGCGGTACCGAGGGTGTCGTCAGGGATTTCAAGGCCTTCAGGCCAGTGCTGCACCCAGCTGCCGTCGCGCTGGTCTGCGGGGGCCGTTAAATAGTCCAGCCACAGGCTTTTATTCTGTTTGCCCTGGGTTTCCATCAAATGCTTTTCACCGGGGAGCAATTCAAAACCGGGCAGCTCGATATGTGCCAGACCTTTCACCGTGGCCGAGTCAGTAGGAAAGCCCGCATGGGCTCTGGGGTAAGAAAAATGCACGGGGTTGGGATCTTTGAGAGCGGCCAATAATAAGGTGGCGGCATCATAAGGGTTAGACACCGACACCACCTTCCAGCCGGGCAAGCCGACCATTTCGTTTTCGACGGTTTGGGAGTGGTACAAGGCCCCTTTGCCGCTGAGGGCACCACAGCCGGTCATAATCACCAGCGGCATGGGCACGCGGCCACCACTGGCCCAGCAGGTTTCGCCGATCATTTTCATAATATCGTAGGTATTGTGTTGGTAATCGGCAAACTGCATAATGCCCACGGCGGGCTGCTTCAAAACCCCGGCGGCGTAGGGCAACCAGGCAGCCGAACGCTCATTTAAAATCGTGTTGTGGGCAAAGGGTAAACCCTGGGTTTCGGCAAGTACGCCGCCTTTTGCACCGGGAGCCACGCCTTCATTATCTTGTCCCCACACGCCCATGGGCAGCAGGTTTTGCTGGTGAGCATAGAGTAAAGCCAGACGCACAGCATCTTTAATTTTCATGGCTTCGTCCTCCTTTTTGACTCTATTTTAGCAGAGGTGCAGACTTTACAGCCCTGCGCTTTATTGTTAAATTGAAGGGTACGCTTATGGAGGGTTCTTTTGACTAACGTTTTTACACGGCCGTTGCCCACCTTACCCCATGTCGGCTATTTGACTAATTTACAGCACTACCCAGCCTGGCTGCCCTTGCCAGAGCACATTACCCCCGGTCAGCACCCCATTTATGCCCCGCCAGGCATTGAAGGCACGGCCCACCATACCCAAAACCTTTACCGCTCAGAAAGCTGGGATATCGCAGACGGCAGCTATATCTTAAATGCCTACTTCATGGGCCAGTGGATCGAAACCGAGGCGATTCTGGCGGACCACGTGCTCACCCTTCAGCAAAACGTTCACATTGCCGCCGACAAGGGTGCCGTATTGGTAGAGATCACCCAGAACGAAGCCCGCTGGACCGTCATGATTAAGGCCCTGCCGCCCCACATCGATAGCCTCCCTCGCTTTCAAATTTATAAAACCCTATTGCAGCACAATGCCCACACCCTGGCTCTGGACACGCAAAAGCATCGCCCTTTGCCGCCGAATATTTCACTCCAGCTCAATCAGGGCATTCAGCGCAGTTTATTTGGCATGCAGCAACGGCCCAGCGTTTTAGACGTCACCGGGCAACGGGTGACGCTTTCTGCTGAAGAAGCTTACGGACGGCTGGCGGACCTTTTATTGGCCCATCGCCCTCCCTACGGACGCACCCTAGTCTACGCCGACGGGGATCTGGATCTCTTTGACTATTTTGCCCTGCAAGAAGTGGGCCGTTTGCTCGGGGTGCGCAATCTACACGGCAGCAGTGTCTGGGGAGCCGAAGCCCTCGCCACAGGGCAAGACCTGCTCCAAACCCAGGTACACCACAGCCTTGATGACTTGCTGAGCATGAGCCAGCCCGTGTTTTTATTTAACGGTTGGAACGGCCTCATTCACCATCCGGTGGCTTTTGAGAAACTGGCCGAACACCCCACCGCCCAGATCTGGATCATCGACAGTTTAATGCAGGAAAGTGCCAAATACCTCCTGGCCCAACATTCCCGCTGTGAAGTCATGCTCATTCGTCCGGGGAGCGAAGGGCTACTCGCCCTCTGCATTGCCCGTTGCCTCATCGAAAAACACGGATTCAGTGACACCAGTACGCCGGGCTTTAAAGACTATGCAGCCATGACCCAATCCAGTATTTTTGAGCTGGAGCCCATGGTCGCTGAGCTGGTGGCCGACCCCAAAGACACCGAGCACCTCCAAGAACAAATTTTACGGCTGGCCGCCGCGCTGGCCAACCCCGACCAGCAAGCCGCCCATATTCCCGGCAACGGCCTTTACCAGAGTGGCGGTACTCAGGCCTATTGCCTCTGGCACAATGTACTCGAACTGGTCAACAAGCGTTTTGAGTGGCAGAGCTTTGATACCCGCAACGAAGGCCAGCAAATTGAACATTTTGGCCCGCACCGCTTTTTTGGCAACTTGCCCATGAGCGAATCGGGCTGTCAACAAGCAGCGCTGCGCATGGGTTTGCCCGCTGACGCCTATGCCCCCTTACACAGCGAAAACGTGCGCCCCATTCAGGAATTTTTAGCGCCCAGCCAGGGACACCAACGGGAACTGATTATTTGTATCGGTCACGGTCTCGAAGCCCGCTGGATTAGAGATCATGACCAGTGGTACGAAAAAATTCGCTCCACCGATGCTGTGCTGGTGGTGCTCGACAGCATGCCCGGCCCTTTTATGCAGCGCCACGCGGCTTTATGTTTGCCCTTGAGCCCTGAAATCAGTCAATACCAATTGCGGCAAGAAGGCTGCGTCCGTTGGTATCATGACCTGCCACAAAAACAGGCCCCTGAACACACCCATAGCACCACCACCTGGCTCTACCGCACCATGGAAGTGCTCACCCAGGCATTGCAGCACAGCGCCCACATTCAAAAGGGCCACCCCGATCTGGCCCGGCATCAGGACTATCTTCACCAGCGCTTTTCGTCTCAGCACCTGCCTTATAAGGGGACAGAGATCTGCCGTAAAGCCCTGTGGGAACGCATGCAGGCGTATATGGAGCACCACAGCGTTTTTGCCACCCCCTGGGAAGCACTCTTTACCGAGACCACCGTGGATCTTGAGCCCCCACCGCCCGGCACCTTCCACTATTTTGTACCGCAGTTTAGCGACTTTTCGCAGCCCCGCGAGTCGGTCTTAAATATTGGCGAAAGTGTCCCCAACGCCACCTTTCAACAGGTTCGTCACGCCATTAACGCCAGCACCCGCGGCCATGCCTATGACTACGGCACCATGCCCAAAGAGCGATCCCTGTTTATTTCACCGCTATTGGCCCAACAGCACAAGCTTGAAAACGGAAACCAGGTCGAGTTACGTCAGACAGGCGTCACCCCCATTCAATGCCAGATAGAAATCAGTCATGATCTCAAAGACAAAACCCTTTACTTTTCTCATTATTTGAGCCAGGATGAGCTCAACACCCGCCAGGTTATGCCATGGACGCGTTTTCGTGCGCAGGTGTGCCCGTATAGCCAGGTCCCCTTGCTAAAAAAAGTTCAGGTGGAATGTAACCCTTTAATATCTCAGGAGGCCGCTCGTGCATGACGCCCTTTTACGCTCTTTACAAGATATTTCTTTTTTTCAGCACTTCGACACAGACCAAATCCAGGCCCTCATTACACGAGGTACCACCCGGGAAATCCCCACCCACACCGTCTTGTTTCATCAGGGAGACATCGCCGACAGCATGTACGTTATTTTGACGGGTGCTGTTAAAGTCGTTGGAGAAGACACCCAGGGTGTGACCTTTGAGCTATCTCAGCTCCGCGCCGGTGACTTTTTTGGGGAATTGGCCCTTATCGATGGAGGGACCCGTTCGGCCACGATTGAGACCATCGAAGACAGCAGCTTTTTTATGCTGGGTCGTGAAGTCTTTATTCAAATGCTCACGCAGTCTCCGGGCTTGCTCTCCGAAATCCTGGCAGACATTAGCGGCAAAATTCGCACCTCGAACGAAAAAGTGTATCAAGAAATTTTAGAGCAACAAAAAATACAGTCCGAGATGGAGTTGGAACGCCATCGCTCGCTGTCGCAAATGGTGGCCGGTGTCGCCCATGAAATCAACACCCCACTGGGGATTGTCAACGTCACCGCCAGCATGATTACCGAAAACCTCAATGCAGAGCTCTTAAGCCGTATCGAAGATCCTGAAATTCGTGAAACCCTTGAGGACCTTGTGGAAGCAGCCCAGCTCATGCAAAACAATATTACCCGCGCCAATAAGCTGATTCAGACCTTTAAAAACATTTCGGTGGGCCAAATTACCGACACCCTCGAAACCCTGATGTTGCCCCATTTGCTTCAAGAAATTGTGGATCTCTTTAAAGTGCAGGCTCGCCTGTCCGGTTTAACCATTAATGTTGACACCCGTCAGGCCATTGACCATGGCCAGTGGACGGGCTATAGCGGTTATTTAACCCAGGTCATGCTCAACTTGCTCACCAATATTGAGCGCTACGCTTACCCCAACAAACAGGGCGGTGAAGTCAATATCATTCTTAAAAACCCCGAGGGCAAGGGATTCGAATTAGAGGTCTCTGACTACGGCACAGGCATGTCAGAGAGCGATGCCGCTCGGGTATTCGATGTCTTCTTTACCACCGGTCGAGGCCAGGGAGGCACCGGACTGGGCATGTCGATTGTACACAGTCTGGTGACTTCAGCCTTACAGGGCGAAATTAATCTTCAGTCCACTTTGGGTGAGGGCACCACCATCAAAATCAAGTTTCCCCAACGTATTGATAACGACGACAGCAGGAGCGAACCATGAGCGAAGATAAATATTTAATTTTAGTGGTGGACGATGAACCCGATATGCACGCCCTCAGTCGGCTCAGCCTCAAAAACCTAAAATACAAAGGGCGGGGCGTCACCCTCGCTTTTGCCTCTAGCGGCGAAGAAGCCGTTACCTTTATGACAGCGCACCCAGAAACCGCCGTTATTTTATTGGACGTGGTCATGGAAACCAGCAGCGCAGGTTTAGACGCCTGTGAGCGCATTCGTGCAGAAATTGGCAATGAATTCGTGCGTATTTTATTGCGCACCGGCCAGCCGGGGGCGGCCCCCGAGAAAAAGGTCATTGATAGTTATGATATTGACGGGTACCTGGCCAAAGCCGAGCTCACCACAAACCGACTCTATACCGCGGTACGCAGCGCGATTAAAACCTATAGCGAGCTACTAGAGCTGCAACATCACCGCGAAATTTTACATTTTGTGCATGAATCAGTGGTTAACCTTCACGAAAGTGAAAGCTTAGAAAGCAGCCTGCAACAAATTCTAGAAACGGCGGTGGTGATTGCGCCGACAGAGCTGGCGGTTTTACAGCTAAGCCTTTATGACAGCGAAGGCGGCTTACAAGATTACCTGCTCAGTACCGGCACCGAAGCCGACAGCACCCCTTTACAAACCGAAGCCGAAGCCGTGCTGCACGCGGTCAACGCCAACCCCGGCGCACTGGCCCTGCAACAGCCCGGACATTTCTCTGGGGGTTATCTGGTGCCTTTAAATATTTCTCAACAATGGGGACAGGGCTGGATTTATCTAGCAGGACAACATGAAGATCCGCTGACCTTACAAACACTACCCATGCTGGCCATTCACGCCGCCAACGCCCTGTACGTACACTTACTCAATCACCGCACCCACATGGATCAGGCCTTTTACCCGCCGGTGGTGGTTTAAAGCGTCCTCTAAAACATAAAGGAGAATAAACATGGAAGTCCTCATGATTTTACCCGTCCTGGCCATTGTCATGGCTCTGGTGGTCTTTGTCGGCGCCATTTCCGCTATACCTGGCCCTTAAAATCGTCAATGTACACGAAGGGTTTATTAAAGCCCTGATCGTCAACTTAATTGCCGGTGTCATCTCTCTGGTGATCGGCATCTTGCTGAATATTGTGGGTGTTTTTCTGGCGGGTATCACAAATGTTTTGTCGGTATTTGCACCCTTTTTGATTCTCGCAGTGGTCATTCAACAGGCTTACCAGCTCCCGTTGGGCAAAGCCACAATCGTTGCCCTGATTCAATATGTCGTTTCGGTGGTCATTGCCATTGCCGCTGTGCTGGCTATTGTCGTACCTTTAGGCATTGGTGCTGCCGCTATCTTTGGGGCTTCTGGCGGAATGTAGCGCCGGGCATTTTAACGCAAGTAATCCAGGGCAATCTGCTCAGCAATATCTTCCCCTTCGGTGGGTCCATTTTCTTGAATCACCACGTCAGGCGCCAGTCCCCGTTTGTGAATCGTGTTTCCGAGCCGCGTAAGGTAACGGGCCGTGGTCAACGAAAGTCCGGTTTCGTTGGGCAAAGAAAACAAAGACTGTACCAGTCCCTTACCAAAGGTGGTTTCTCCCATAATCACTGAGCGTCCGCTTTCTTTAAGGGCGGCGGCCAGCAGCTCCGCAGCACTGGCGCTACTCTTGTCTACCAAGACCACCAGCGAAAAGGACCAGGTAAAAACAGCACTGGGCGCATTAATAGATGTAATGCCCCCTTCGCGACTCTGTAACTGGAAGACAGTGCCCTCCACCCCTAAGATTGAGGCCAAACCAACGGCCTGCCCCACCAGTCCGCCGGGATTGTTCCGCAAATCCAGCACCAGACCGTTCATGCAGTTCTCTTCTTCTTGCTGCAATAGCTGAGCAATGTCTTCTGCCAAACTCTCTTTAAAAAAGGTGTGCACTTTCAGGGTGCACAGGCCTTCTTCGTGGGCTGTAAATGTCGTTGCCGTTAAGGTGAGATCTGCGCGCTGCAAGCGAGCCTCGCGCACCACACGCTGTCGAGCAGGGGTAAGTGACTGCCAGCGCAGCAGTAAAACGTCGCCCTTTTACCTTGCAAACGGGTATTAATTTCTGCCCAGCTGAGTTTTTCAAGGTTTACGCCATCCACCGCCAGGAGTTGGTCACCGGACTGTAAACCCGCCCGCTGAGCCGGTGTATCGGGCAAGACACTAACAACAACCGCCTGTTGCCTCACGATAGGCCAGCTCCACCCCAATCCCCACTACCTCACCGCTTTTTTGGGCTTGCAAAGCCTGGTATTGAAAACGGTTTAAAAAAAGTGAATAGGGGTCCTCAAGGGCGTTGACCAGTCCCGCACTCGCGGCCTCTAACAAAGCGGATTCGGTGACGGGCTGTAAACTATAGCGCTGCACCGCCGCCATGACGCGCATCAGGCGCGCCAGCTCCTGAGAGCTGCTGGCTTGTACACGGCTACCCTGCAGGGGCCACAAGAGACCCGCGAGCAGTCCCAGCCCCAGACTGGCCGTCACCGCCCATTTCATCAGGTAAAGTCGCTGCCCAATAAAAGAGTAACGGGTCCATCGTTATGAATGTCTACCTGCATATGGGCGTGAAAAATCCCGGACGCCGCCGGGCAAGTGCCTGCCTGAAGGGCCGTCACGAAGGTTTCATAAAGTGATTTAGCCTGTGCAGGATCTGCCGCAGAAGAAAAACCTGGGCGTCGGCCCTTGCGGCATTGCCCAAACAGCGTAAATTGGGAAACGGCCAAAATCTCGCCCTGAACCTCTTGCACCGAATGATTCATTTTTCCGGCATCATCGTCAAAGATACGTAGGTTCAGACACTTTTGTGCCCAAAACTTCATTTCTGCTTCGTCGTCTTTTTCTCCCACACCCACGAGCAAGACAAGACCGGGGCCAATGGCCCCGACCACCTGCTCATCAACAGTAACACGAGCATCAGAAACCCGCTGTAAAACAATACGCATGGTGCGCTATCAACCTACTCAGCTACTTCTTCGTCAGACGGGTGTTCAAAATTTCCACCGCTTTTTTCAGTTGAACATCGTTTTTCTCATCGTAAGGGCTGCTGAGTAATTCCTTGGGAATTTTGACTTCGATGTCAGGATCAATGCCTTTTTTATTAATATCTGTCCCTTTGGTGGTGAGATATTTATTGGTGGTAATCGCCAGGGCACCGCCATCTTCAAGGGTGTGCACCGTTTGCACCAGCCCTTTCCCGAAGGAGCGGGTTCCCACCAGGGTGGCTCGACTGGTGTCTTTAAGCGCACCGGCCAAAATTTCAGAAGCACTGGCACTGCCGCCATCAATCAAAACCACCATGGGTATCTGTTGATTCAGTTCAGTACGCCCGTTGGGGTTAAGCACTTCTTCGTGACCTTCGCGATCCACAATACGCACAATGGGGCCTTGTTTGCGTTCAATAAACAGGCTGCCGATGTCTACCGCGTTTGGCAGTAACCCACCGGGATTGCTGCGTATATCGAGCACCAGGGCGGTCATGCCTTTTTTCTTCAGGTCTTTGAGGGCCTCGCGCATTTTTGTGGCGCGTCGTCCTGCATAAAGGTCGTCAGGCGCAAATAACCCACTTTGTCGTTCATCATTTTTGATTTAACAATTTGGTTTTCAATCTTGCCGCGCACAATTTTGACATCTTTAACTTCTTTGGTCTCCGGACGAAAGATAGTCAGCATAACGGGGGTTCCATCGCGCCCACGAATGAGATCGACGGCGTCATTCACGTCCATTTCTTTGGTGGGTTTGCCTTCAATGGCCTGAATAATATCTCCCGCCAGAAGACCGGCTTTCCAGGCGGGCGTGTCTTCAATCGGAGAGATCACGGTGAGCTTTTCTTCACGGGTGCCAATTTGAATGCCAATGCCGCTGAAGCTGCCTTCGCGCTCTTCAGCCATTTGCTTATACTCAGATTTATTAATATAGCGGGTATACGGATCATTAAGTACCGAAAGCATGCCTTTGATGGCGCCATCTACAAGCTTTTGCTCATCTACATTTTTTTCGACATATTCCAGTTTGATTTTGTCAAATATTTGAATAAAAGAGGTAAATGTGGGCGTTTCAGCCAGCACGGGCTGTAAAGAGAGCCCTGCCGCAAAGGATCCTGCCATGAGGGCAGAGAGGATGACGGTTTTCTGTATTCGTTTTAGCATTAAAGCGCTAATCCTTCCGTGGTCTTTGCTTTCATATTAACACCTGGCATCTTAAAAAAATACAAAAAGGGAGTCTCTCAAGGCTTGTTTTTTATCGCAATATTTTTTACACTGGCCATATGACAGAGATCAAACCGCGCTTCGAAGTTCCTCTGGGCATTTCAGGGCTCCCGCCTGGTGTTCAAAAACAACAGATACAGGCCCTACAGCACTTAAGCGCCCAGGACCCACGAGAAGCCCTGAGTATTCAGCTAAAAATGACCCGTAAAGTACTCATGGCCATTGAAGAACGGCTACAGCAGCTTCCCCAGGACAACCATCAACTGTACTTGCAAGAAGTGCACACCCAGCGAGAACATCGGCTTTTGAACGCCTTGCGCTTAGAAAACACCGATCGTCGCTACCAGCAACTCGAAGCCTGGGTGAACCAAAAGGTTCAGGAGCTAGATCCCGAAGGAGCCAGCGAAGACCCGGCGCTATCCGCCGAAGAAAGCGCGGCACAGGAGCGCCTGCGTCAGGAACAAAAAACCTGGCAGACGCTGATCCAAAAGGTCCGTGAAAAACTGGTCAAAAAACCAGGAGACGTCAAGCTCATGCAGCTGCTGGGTGAACATCAATCGCGCCTTTTGCGCCTGCAAGAACAATTGCGACAGCAGCAAAATAAGATCGAAGACGAAGCCATGGTACTCACCCAATTTGAGAAGCCGCTCGAGACCCTGAGCGCTGAAGAAACCCCTGAGCGGGTGCGCTTGCAACGGGAAATAGAGATGCGAGAAGCCCTCTGCGAAAAAACCAGACAGCGCCTGTTCGAAAAACCCGAGTTGCTTCATCTCAAGGCCTTAATTACCCAGCACGAAATGCAAATCAAAGTCCTCAGAGAAAGTTTGCAACAATGCTAAGCGCTAAGCTCGAGCCTGGCCAGAGCGTGGAAAACTAAGCCCGCTCATGAACAAAGACCGTGCCTTTGCCCCACGAAAAAGCAGCAACAAAAGAGCTTTTTAAAACAAAATCGTGGGCGGGTAAAGCATAAGAAATCGTCACGACCCGCTTACCCCGGGGCAATTGTCGCAAACAGGCCGTGGCTTGTTGACGGTGATGCGCGTCATAACAGGTGCCCACCAGCAGGTAGACATCGCCCGCAAGGGCTTTTAGATCAGCTTCAAACCAGTTTTGTTCATATAAGCACAGAGAATCCTCTGCAAAGGTCTTAAAACGCTCCACAAAAGCGGGAATCAATTCGTAACCCGTGGCCTTTGCCCGGGCATAATGATGGGCCCAGAGTAAGTTTCTGCCTGTGCCCGCGCCCAACTCTACAAAGTGCTCTCCCGGTTGAAGCGCCACTGCTTTGGCAATGCGCGCTAGCGTAGACCAGGGGGTTTCTCCGTAGACGGTCAAATCAGCCTGATCGCGACCCAGTGCCTGCGTGGCCTGAGCACTCAGGCGAAACGTACTCTGCATGCCATAGGCCTTCATTAAACGCAAATCGGCCTTGCGCAGCGGCTGACAGCCATAAAACAGGGCCACATCGCGCAGATACAACCCAAAAACCCAGAGAGCATTTCCCAATTGAACGCCCCCTAGCCATACGCTGCTAAGTAATATTGGGAACACCGGTGAAGATTAATCCCTGGTTGGGATCCACGGTAATTTGACCATGCTCACGAATAATCTCCAGGGCGTTTTCTACTCCCAACAGTACCGGAATCTCTAAAGACAGCCCAATAATAGCTGCATGAGACGTTAAGCCCCCTTCGGTGGTAACGATGGCGCGCACCCGGCTCATGATCGGCATATAGTCTTTGGCTGTCATACTGGTAATGAGAATATCACCGTCTTTGACTTTTTTGAGGGCTTCTTCGGCGGTCTCACAGATCACGGCTCGACCACTCACAATGGCATGGCCAATACCGGTACCCCTCGCCAGTACTTTGGTCACCGTTTCGACCTTAATCATATTGGTGCTGCCGGGCTGTCCAGCAGGAATGCCCGCCGTCATGACCACGGTGTCTCCTTTAGAAACAAATTTGTGTTCTAAGGCTTGCTCAAGCACCACACGCATCAGCGCATCGGTGTCTTTGGCCGCGTGAATTTTGATGGGATAGACGCCCCACACCAGACTCAAACGCTTTAGCGTGGTCTCGCTGGGGGTAGCTGCCACCACGGGAACCGGCGGACGGTGCTTGGCCACATGGCGCACAATGGAGCCACCCATGGTGGCACAAATAATCGCACTGGCATTCAGTTGCGAAGCCATCTGACAGGCCGCAGCACCTACCGAGGCAGAGATATTGCGGGCATTGTGCTGTAAGATGGGCTGGGCTTCAAAGCTTTTTTTCATTTCAACTTCAATGGCAAGGGCAATATTATTCATGGTGCGTACCGCTTGTAACGGAAAGTCACCGGCAGCGGTTTCATTGGAAAGCATCACCGCATCGGTGCCGTCTAAAATAGCGTTGGCCACATCAGAAGCTTCTGCACGGGTGGGGCGGGGCTTACTCACCATGGAGTCCAGCATTTGGGTTGCGGTAATGACGCTTTTGCCCGCCGCGTTACAGCGCCGAATAATGTCCTTTTGGGCCAGGGGCACCGCTTCGGCGGGAATTTCCACGCCAAGATCTCCGCGCGCCACCATCACGCCGTCGGCCACGTCAATAATGGATTCAATATTATTAATGGCTTCCTGACGTTCAATTTTAGCGATAATGGGAATATAGACGCCGTGGCTGCTTAAAAACTCTTTGGCCTCTAAAACATCCGAGGGACGCTGTACAAAAGAAACGGCCACAAAGTCCAGCTGGTGTTCTACCGCAAAAGAAAGATCGTGACGATCTTTTTGGCTCAGCGCCGCAATCTGCAAAGAGGCATCGGGAAAGTTTACCCCTTTGCGCGGCTTAAGATCGCCCCCGTGAACCACTTCGCACACCAACGCTTTATCGGTAAGACCAGTGACTTTGAGCTCCATATTGCCATCGTCAATAAGCACCCGAGAACCCACTTCAATATCGTCTAAAAGATAAGGGTAAGACACCGAGGCCTGATGGGCGTTGGCAACGCAAGGCTCAGTCATAATTTCAAAACGCGAGCCGTTTTCCAGAAAAACGCTGCCGTTTTCCACATCACCAATCCGAATTTTAGGCCCTTGTAAATCCTGAAGCACGCCAATGTTCACCCCCAGACGCTCACTGGCCTCGCGTACATAGTTCAGACGCTTCAAGTGATCTTCGTGGGTCCCATGAGAAAAGTTCATGCGAAACACATTCACGCCTTCCAGAATCAATTGCTGAATCATTTCCGGCGTATCGGTACTCGGTCCCAAAGTCGCTACAATTTTGGTCTTTCGAAACACAGGAGTGGTAACGGCTGGAGGAGCCGGTGTGGGAGTGGGGTAAGCTGTGGGTATCGTCATGTTTTCACCTTTAATTTCTTTGGCTTTTTTCAGCCAGGACCGCAGAGCCTATCATACCAGCTTCTGCACCCAGCGCAGCAGGGACGACAGAAACCCCCTGAGCAGGGCGTTCGAAGGCATGCAGCATAATGGCGGTTCTGAGGGGTTCTAAAATAAAGTCACCGGCCTGGGCAATGCCACCGCCAATCACAATGCGCTCAGGGTTTAAGAGATTAACGACACCGGCAAGCGTCTGGCCTAACCACTGCCCTACCTCTGTAAAAACAGCAATCGCTCCGGCATCGTTTTCAATGGCGGCTTCATAAATTAAACGGGGTGTCAGCGCCTGGCCCTGAACCAGATAACGGTGAAGTACAGGAGAAAGACCGCGCTTAAGGTATTGACGCGCCAGCGTCAGAATCCCTTCGGTACCGGCGACCGTTTCTAAGCACCCGCGATTGCCACAACCGCAGTCACGACCGCCCTGATGGACCACCATCATATGTCCCAGCTCACCGGCGGTGAGATGGCTGCCGCGATAAATTTCACCGTTAATAATAATAGCGGAGCCGACGCCGGTGCCGACGGTGAGACAGAGCATATTGGTGGCACCCTGCCCCGCGCCGTAGACTTGCTCTCCGAGAGCCATGGCCCGCACATCGTTATCAATAAAAACGGGCAGACCTACCCGGGCTTTTAGCTCACCCGCCAGGTCAACGTTTTGCCAACGCGGTAAATTGGGAGAAGTAATCACATAGCCACGGGGGCCGTCAATTAATCCAGCAACGCCCATACCAATGGCAGTAATGGGTTCTTTCGCTTCTGCTTTGAGGGTTTCAATCAGACCCGCCATGGTGTGAATACCCGTGTCTGGTGAGCTGTCCGCAGGCGTAGAAGCGGTCACGGTTTTAAGGATTTTACCAGCAGTTACGAGAGCGGCTTTGAGTGAGGTTCCCCCCACATCAAAGCCAATAAAAGAAGTCGTCATAAGCGTAAAAGCATCTCCTTTGGGCTATTGAAGGGTATTTTATGCAAAAGCATAACACACCCAAAGCGCAAAGGAGACATTCCAGAAATCCTTAACGGGCTGACCAGCGCAGTACGCGTCCCGTTTTAGGTGGCATGGCACTAAAGACCATTTGCCCGCCTTGAATCGGGAAGGTGGTACCGTCGATAAGATCCGTTAAGATGCCGTCGGGCACGTTCAGACGTCCGGTTTCAATCGCCACATCCTGGGGACGGGTATTATTGTTCATCACCACCATAATTTTATCGCGACTGTCTTCACGAAGGTAAGCAAAGGTCCGATTATTATTGTGGCGCATGAGGCTCCGGAAGTTGCCCCGACGCAGTGCAGGATACTGGTTGCGTATGGCAATCAGCTTTTTATAGTAATTGCGCAGGTTTTGATCCCACTGTGCAGGATTCCAAGGGAAAGCACCACGACAATCAGGATCCATCTCACCACGCATACCAATTTCATCACCGTAGTAGATAACCGGTGTACCCACATAGGTCATCTGGAAGAGTGCAGACATTTTAACTTTGTTCACATCATTCTTGGCCATGGTCATTACACGCGGTGTATCGTGACTGCCGAGAACGTTAAACATGGTGTAGGTAACGGAGTCAGGGTGTTGATTTCTCAGTCCTTCTAAGCCCCAGTCAAACTGGTCGACATTGCCTTTTTCTTCGACAAGGAAGTTAAAGACCTGTTCACGGAAAGGATAGTTCATCACCGCATCAAACTGATCGCCCTGTAACCAGGGAGATCCGTCGCCCCAGATTTCACCCACGATATAGAGCTCAGGATTGATACGCTTAACCCGCTGACGGAATTCACGCCAGAAATTCATGTCGCGAATTTCGTTGGGTACATCAAGGCGCCAGCCGTCAATGCCTTCTTTGGCCCAAAACTCCGCCACTTTAAAAAGATGCTCGCGAACTTCGGGATTGTACTCGTTAAACTTAGGTAGAGACGCAAATCCCCACCAGGAATCGTAGTTGGGTTTGGGGTCTTTAATCACCGGAAAACCGTGAATAAGATACCAATTCCAATATTTAGAGCCGGGGCCATTTTTAACAGCATCCTGAAATGCCCAGTGGGTATCACCCGAATGATTAAATACCGCATCAAGGACCACTTTAATACCCATACTATGGGCTTTTTTAATCAAGCGGCGGAAGGTGTCCATATCTCCAAAGGAGGGATCTACTTCCATATAATTGGCGGTGTCATATTTATGGTTAGAAGTGGGAGCTGTGAAAATAGGGTTAAAGTAAATGGCGTTGACGCCCAGATCTTTAAGGTAATCCATTTTTTGGATGACGCCCTCAAGGTCTCCACCCATATAGTTAAACAGCTTTGGCTTGCTGCCCCAGGGCTCACTGCCCTCAGGATCGTTAGCTGGATTACCGTTATTAAAGCGCTCAGGAAAAATCTGATAGAAAACGGCATCTCTCACCCAATCAGGGGTTTTGAAATCAGGCCCTTTGCGGGCGTTCGTGGTAACAGCGCCGGGGTCCTGTGCTGCAATAATATTCTTGGCTTCGCCGATAGAGTATCGAGAAAGATCTTGTGGGACCGGTGCTGTACTTTGCGCGCGTAAACGCGCAGCATTGATGGGTGTGTTAAAACGAGAAGGGAGGGGAGAAGAACAGGCCGTAAGGGCAGATAAAAGGGTGCTTGCGAGTAAAACCGATGATACGGTCGTAAGCATATTTTTTTTCATTGTAAAATAACCAAAACCTTTAATTACTTCTCTTAATTTACCACAGAATAGGTAAATGACCATAGCCCTGATTTTAATTTATTAAGTTTTTTTTAAGCTTTTGTTATCTTGGATTTACACTCTGCAATGCGATGCAGATAAAATCGCCGTTGAGACTGTCGTTTTTGACAAAAGGCGTCCACGTAGGCATAAGCCTGATATCCACCTAAAAATAACGGAGTAATTTCTCTTTGCTCTCGCTTTTTGCGACTATTAGTATAGGTAATCACAATGGGTAACTGCTGATGCAACGCCTGTTCTAAAGCGTTCCATATCTCAAGTTGAAAAATGTCACAGGGGGCAACGCGTGTGCCCAGGCGAGCGCGGGGAAACGCGTCATAAAAAGCAGTCAGGGTTTGATGGGCGTCACCGGCGCGTGCAATGCATGCCTTAAACAGCGTCTGACACGCCACTGCATCAGGTAGAGCGCGGTGGGCAGGACCCTCCATCGGGAGTTCTAAATGGGTTAAAATACGCCCCAGCGCATAAGAGCGGGCCTCCGGAAAACAGGCTTTTGCCAGGGGAAACGTATCAATGACAAAAACATCCGGTAAATCCAGATTGAGACGTAAGGCCTCAGCCTTTAAAAAAGCAATGTCAAAAGCAGCGTGATGGGCCAGTAACACTGAACCCGAAATAAAAGACAAGAAACGCGGCCAGCAGCTTTCAAAGGTGGGTGCACCTTCCACCATTTCCTGGCGAATATGGTGAACATTCATCACTTCTTCTGACATGTGAACCTGGGGATTCAAGACCTGCGAAAAAGTGGCCTGCTGAACACCATCTAAACCAAAGCGGATGGCTCCAATTTCCACAATACGCTCTTTTCCGGCATGGAGTCCGGTGGTCTCAAGATCAAAGGCAACAAAAGTAATATCCTTGAGGAGTTCGCTTAACACCTTTAGTTACCCTGAAGTTGACGGGCTTTGAGCTGATAGCCTAAACCGTGCACCGTAATAAGCTGAACATCTTCAGCAGGCATCTTTGCTTCAGCAACCGCCTGAGAGAGCTTTTTACGCAGGCGCATCACAAAGTTATCAATGGTGCGGGGGCTCGAAGGTGGTTTGGCACGCCAGACCTTTTGTACCAGAATGGCACGAGATAGGGTTTCATTGGGATGGAGACAAAACAACTCTAATAACTTAAACTCTGTTTTAGAGAGGTCCATCAACACACCTTTTAAACGGGCTTCCCATGTGTCAGGGTTCATGGCCAAACCAATGGCGTCTAACTCACAAGACTTACGTTCCATCTGATAATAATCATAGAGCTCTTGAAAGCGTCTTAATGCGCGACGAACACGCGCGATTAACTCATCACATTGAAAGGGCTCAACGACGCAATCATCAGCTCCACTATCTAGAAAGGCAATGCGCTGTAAGCTGTCATTGTCTTCCATGAGAACAATGATAGGTATCCAGGGGTGTAAGCGACGAAAATCGTGGCAAAAACTAGCGGAGTCAGCGTCTTTGAGCTCTGCCGCAAGCAAGAGGAGATCTGGAATTTCTTCTTTAAGATATTGATACGTTTCGCGAAGATCTACGAAAGAAGAAATCTGTGCATCAAAACCGGCAAGAGCCGTGCGCGTTTCAAGACATTTGTCAGTGCTTTTTTGCACGATGAGGAGCTTGGGAAAGCGATTCCGGTTACTGTTTCGATGATTGTCTTCGGCCATGATATCAATGTGTTTCCTTCCTATGCGGTATAGAAGCATAACAGATGTTATATAAATAAAAGGCTAAAGTAAAAAAAATGTAAAAACAAATGACGCGGTCAAATTTGGTTTTTTTTATAAACCGAGGTAAAATGGGCTTTAATCCTTTAATTGGAAGCGCTTACAGGAACAAACCAGCTATGCAAAACACTAAAATTCAGGCCCTCTGGCAACTCTGTCAAGAACTTAAAAGTCGTCGCGAAATTCTTGTCGATAAAATGCAGCAAAACCAGCGGCATTTAGACGAACAGCAATGGGCTATGAGCGAAGAAGTGCAACAATTAAAGCACCAAAATCAGTCTTTGTTTACACAAGTCAACACCCTGATTACAGAAGTTCACGGCTTACAATCCCAGCTCGCTGGCAGAACAACTGAAGCAAACTCTGTCAGCAATACAGATTTCCCCTTTTCCGGAGGGGACCTCACCGCTCTGCACAGTCGCTATACAGAACTGGCAAATCAATTGGACATCAGCGAAAGCCTGTACCAATCGAGAGGAGCTCTCGTTGAACAACTTCAAAAAACAAACCAGCACGTTCACTATGAGTTCAAAGCCCTTCAAAGCGCAAATGATGGACTAAATCATGATTTAGAACAATTACAAGCCCAAACAAATCAACTGATCGAACAGGTAGAAAACTACCGTCAAGCCGCCCTTGAAGCATACGCAGAAGTCGAAAAAATGCAGGAACAGCAAGCGCCTGGCGATGAGGCATCTCAGGATAGCTTTGACTCTAAAGCAGAAGCAGCCCGAGATGCGGTACGCAAAAAAATAGTCATTTTGTTGCGGCAGCGCCTTGGAAAAGTTCCCCGTGACGTCAGCGCGGCGCTTAAGGAAGTCAGTAACAGTAAGGTGATGGATCAGCTTTTTGAGTTAGCCATTACTGTAGAAAGTATTGATGATTTTCGTCATCAACTCGTTTAAGCCGCCTCTGATTGTTTCAATCGACGCTGAAAAGAAAGTCCTTTATAACCTGACGTCAGCGCCAATACCGTTAAAAAAATAAACTCGGCAATGAGAATGCCCTGGTTTTCTTGAACCTGGGTTGCGCTACTGTTTAAAATCAGTATGCTCCCTCTGAAAATAGCCAACATGCCCAGCGTGGTCGCTAAAGATAAGCAAAAACTTGTAGAGCGTCTCAATTTCTCGTCTTCAGGCTGACTGCGACGACGGTTTAGATCCAATTTTGCCTGGATCCTTATGGAACATATCGCTGCAATCGTTCCCAGAATAACAATGGTAAGCACATAAGTCGGACTCATATCTCACGTCACCTCTATTTTATTTTTCCACGCAAAAAGCGCCTGAAGTAGGTTGTACTTCAGACGCGCTTTGTTCAAGGTATGCCCTGGCAGCGGGCTATCTTCCCGGGCAGTCACCCACCGAGTATTGTCGCTGCTAACGCGTTTCACTTCTGTGTTCGAAATGGGAACAGGTGGGACCGCGTTGCCTTGTCACCAGGGCGTACCCTGACAACTGCATAGTTCACAAATATTTCTCTACTAAACACCAATGTTGTACACTCAAAGCTTTGCTTTGAGTAAGTCTCTTCTAATCATCGCCAATCGCTTACGCGCAGGCTCTGATAGAATTTTCTTAATGTCAAACTTTCGACCGATTAGTACTACTCGACTGCACGTATTACTACGCTTCCATCTGTAGCCTATCTACCCGATTATCTTCCGGGGGTCTTATTCCTTACGGATGAGATATCTCATCTTGAGGTGGGCTTCGCACTTAGATGCTTTCAGCGCTTATCCACTCCAGACATAGCTACTCGGCATGGGCCCCTTGGCGGAACCACCGATACACCAGCGGTCTGTCCATCCCGGTCCTCTCGTACTAGGGATGGCTCCTCTCAAATATCTTACGCTCATACCGGATATGGACCGAACTGTCTCACGACGTTCTGAACCCAGCTCACGTACCGCTTTAATGGGCGAACAGCCCAACCCTTGGGACGTACTACCGCCCCAGGTTGCGACGAGCCGACATCGAGGTGCCAAACCTCCCCGTCGATATGGACTCTTGGGGGAGATAAGCCTGTTATCCCCAGGGTAACTTTTATCCGTTGAGCGACGGCACTTCCATTCGCTACCGTCGGATCACTAAGCCCGAGTTTCCACCCTGCTCGACCTGTCAGTCTCGCTGTCAAGCTCCCTTATGCCTTTGCACTCTTCTACTGATTTCCAACCAATCTGAGGGAACCTTTGAACGCCTCCGTTACTCTTTAGGAGGCGACCGCCCCAGTCAAACTGCCTACCAGCCACTGTTCTCTACCCGGATTACGGAGTAAAGTTAGAAATTAGATTACTAAGAGTGGTATCTCAACAACGACTCACTAACGCCTGACGATGCTAATCACTGTCTCCCACCTATCCTGCACATAAGCAACCCAATCTCAATGACAAGCTACAGTAAAGCTCCATGGGGTCTTTCTGTCCTGGTATGAGTAGGCCGTATCTTCACAGCCATTCCAATTTCGCCGAGCCCCCCCTCGAGACAGCGCCCAAATCGTTACGCCTTTCGTGCGGGTCAGAACTTACCTGACAAGGAATTTCGCTACCTTAGGACCGTTATAGTTACGGCCGCCGTTCACCGGGGCTTCAGTTAAATGCTTCGGATTACTCCTAACATCCTTCCTTAACCTTCCGGCACTGGGCAGGCGTCAGCCCCTATACATCGCCTTACGGCTTAGCAGAGACCTGTGTTTTTGTTAAACAGTCGCTTGGGCCTCTTCGCTGCAACCACTTCATGCTCCAACAGTAAATGTCGTCACACTAACGTGGCACTCCTTCTCCCGAAGTTACAGAGTCATTTTGCCGAGTTCCTTAGCGGGGGTTATCTCGCGCGTCTTAGTATTCTCTACCTACCTACCTGTGTCGGTTTAGGGTACGGGCACTTTGTATGTCACTAGAAGATTTTCTTGGCAGCGTGGCGTCAATTGATTTGCAGTACGTAACCGCTCCCAGAATGCCTCAGCTTAACAGAATCGCGGATTTTCCTACGACTCAACGCCTACACATCCCAATGCACTATTCCAACAGTACACTCAACCTAGCCTCCTGCGTCCCTCCTTCGTTCAAACCATACTTAGTGGTCAAGGAATATTAACCTTCTGTCCATCGACTACGCCTTTCGGCCTCGCCTTAGGTCCCGACTAACCCCACGCGGACGAGCCTGCCGTGGGAATCCTTAGGTTTTCGACGCATTGGATTCTCACCAATGTTTTCGTTACTCATGCCGACATTCTCACTTCTGCTTCGTCCAGCTGTGCTTACGCTCAACCTTCTACCTACGGCAGTACGCTCCTCTACCACTTATCCTTACGGACAAATCCATAGCGTCGGTGTATCACTTAGCCCCGTAAATTTTCGGCGCTAAAACACTTGACCAGTGAGCTATTACGCACTCTTTCAAGGGTTGCTGCTTCTAAGCCAACCTCCTGGTTGTCTCTGTGTCTTAACATCCTTAGTCACTTAGTGATAACTTGGGGACCTTAGCTGATGGTCTGGGCTGTTTCCCTCTCGACTACGAAACTTATCTCCCGCAGTCTCACTCCCGAGGAACTTCACGTTGGTATTCGGAGTTTAATAGGATTTGGTAGGAAATATACTCCCCCGCACCCAACTAGTGCTCTACCCCCAACAGAATTTTTACTCGAGGCTGACCCTAAAGCCATTTCGAGGAGAACCAGATAGCTCCAGGTTCGATTGGCATTTCACCCCTATCCACAGCTCATCCCCTGATTTTTCAACATCAGTGGGTTCGGACCTCCACGCGGTTTCACCCGCGCTTCATCCTGGCCATGGATAGATCACCTGGGTTCGGGTCTGCAGCATACAACTAATTATCGCCCTATTCAGACTCGGTTTCCCTTCGGCTTCGTCTATTTACGACTTAACCTTGCTGTATACCACAACTCGGCGGCTCATTCTTCAACAGGTACGCCGTCACACCCTGAGTGGTGCTCCGACTGCTTGTAAGCGCACGGTTTCACGTCTATTTCACTCCCCTTCCGGGGTACTTTTAACCTTTCCCTCACGGTACTTGTTCACTATCGGTCGTTATGGAGTACTTAGCCTTACGAAGTGGTCTTCGCGGATTCAACCGGAATTTCTCGTGTTCCGGCCTACTCGGGTGGTTTTCCAGAGATTCTGACCTTTTCGACGACGGGACTATCACCCTCTATGGTCAGGCTTTCCAGCCTTGTTTGTCTAAAGTAAAATTTTCTGACTCTGTGCAGCTATAACATTCACTGCTGAAAACTCCCACTACCCCGATGCTACAACACTGTTCGTTTTAACATAACATCGGTTTAGGCTCTTCCCCGTTCGCTCGCCGCTACTTAGGGAGTCGTGGTTACTTTCCTTTCCTCGGGTTACTAAGATGTTTCAGTTCACCCGCTTACCTCTCACATGCCTATATATTCAGCATGGAGTACCATGGCTTCACCATGGTGAGTTTCCTCATTCGGACATCCTGGAGTCAACGCTAGCTTGGCAGCTCGTCCAGGCTTTTCGCAGCCTGCCACGTCCTTCATCGGCTCATAACGCCTAGGGATCCCCCGTGCGCCCTTAATTGTTTGACAATGAGCTATCATGTGTCTATCTGATCTCAGAAACCGAAGTCTCTTTAACCATTTATTTTTATGAATAACTAAACATTGGTGTTCAATATTTAATTTATTTGTGTCTATGCAGTTGTCAAGGTACGCTTCCCATCGGTCATCAATTCAGCACGCCGGTCCTTAAACCAGGGTGATTGCATCAATTGTTGATGGGGTTGTTTTCAAAAGAAAAATTGCTACCACCGCTCAAAACTTGCGTTCTAAGCAGAGATAACAAAAGATCTCTGAAAACTGAATAGTCAATATCTATAAGTAACGATCAACTTAAGGTTAGTTATATTACCGAGGTAATATATACTCCCTAGAAAGGAGGTGATCCAGCCGCACCTTCCAGTACGGCTACCTTGTTACGACTTCACCCCAATCATCTGCCCCACCTTAGGCAACTGCCTCCCAATAAAGGGTTAGCTCATCGACTTCGGGTTGAACAAACTTTCGTGGTGTGACGGGCGGTGTGTACAAGGCCCGGGAACGTATTCAACGCAGCATGCTGATCTGCGTTTACTAGCGATTCCGACTTCATGCAGGCGAGTTGCAGCCTGCAATCCGAACTGAGACCGGCTTTCTGGGATTCGCTTCACCTCGCGGCTTCGCTGCCCTCTATATCCGGCCATTGTAGGACGTGTGTAGCCCAGGGCGTAAGGGGCATGATGACTTGACGTCGTCCCCACCTTCCTCCGGTTTGTCACCGGCAGTCGTTCCAGAGTGCCCAACTTAATGATGGCAACTGAATCCGAGGGTTGCGCTCGTTGCGGGACTTAACCCAACATCTCACGACACGAGCTGACGACAGCCATGCACCACCTGTGTTAACGCTCCCGAAGGCACTCTCCCCTTTCGAGGAGATTCGTTACATGTCAAGCCCTGGTAAGGTTCTTCGCGTTGCGTCGAATTAAACCACATCCTCCACCGCTTGTGCGGGCCCCCGTCAATTCCTTTGAGTTTCATTCTTGCGAACGTACTCCCCAGGCGGGATGCTTATCGCGTTAACTTCGGCACAGCAGGAGTTGATACCCGCTACACCTAGCATCCATCGTTTACGGCGTGGACTACCAGGGTATCTAATCCTGTTTGCTACCCACGCTTTCGTACCTCAGCGTCAGGTGTGACCCAGAAAGTCGCCTTCGCTACTGATGTTCCTCCGAATATCTACGCATTTCACCGCTACACTCGGAATTCCACTTTCCTCTATCACCCTCTAGCAATCCAGTATCGAAGGCATCCACGGGGTTGAGCCCCGGGCTTTAACATTCGACTTAAATCGCCGCCTACGTACGCTTTACGCCCAGTAATTCCGAACAACGCTTGCACCCTCCGTATTACCGCGGCTGCTGGCACGGAGTTAGCCGGTGCTTCCTCTGTGGGTACTGTCATTATCATCCCCACTGACAGAAGTTTACATCTCGAAAGACTTCATCCTCCACGCGGCGTCGCTGCGTCAGGCTTTCGCCCATTGCGCAAAATTCCTCACTGCTGCCTCCCGTAGGAGTCTGGACCGTGTCTCAGTTCCAGTGTGACTGATCATCCTCTCAGACCAGTTAATGATCGAAGCCTTGGGGAGCTCTTACCTCTCCAACTAGCTAATCATACATAGACTCATTCTAAAGCGACCGAAGCCTTTACTAACTCGTATTCACCGAGCCAGCTTACGCGGTATTAACCCGAGTTTCCCCAGGCTATCCCCCACTTTAGAGCAGATTATCTATGCCTTACTCACCCGTCCGCCGCTTTATATCTTCCCGAAGGAAGTTTAATCGCTCGACTTGCATGTGTTAGGCGCGCCGCCAGCGTTCGTTCTGAGCCAGGATCAAACTCTCAGTTAAAAAAGTTTGTAATAGTTTTGTTTACAGATAAACTATCAAAATTCTCAGAGTACGTTACTTATTTTGACGCTTGACTATTCAGTTTTCAAAGATCTCTTTCCCGCATAACTGTCTAAACATCAGCCTTTCAACCGGTGTCTGTCCGAGTTGTGTTCGGGAGGAATTTCATCTTAACCGAGGTGACTTTAAAGTGTCAATTGCTTCCGAAAACTTTTTGAAAACTTTGCGTTTTCCCGTTTTCGAGAGCCTCTCTCGATTGAGTGGAAACTCATCTTAGCAGAGTTGAATCCGGTGTGTCAAACCCTTCGGTGAAATTTTTTCTTTCCGGTAAAACCGGTGAAAGCCTTTCGCTTGAAGCGTTTTGCCGTTGCTCAACTGAGCGTGAAACTAATATACCCCGCTTTAGGTTAATCGTCAACACATATCAATAAGTTTTTCTTATTTTTTTCTTAACCTTTAAATTTGCAGGCTTTGAACTCACTTGTCGTGGTGAAAAAGCGCCCCACAATTGGCCAAAAATCGGCAATTTGCCTAGGTTCCAGTAGAAAGAATAAGTAGGTTATAAAATTAATCATTAGGTTTAATCTCAAGGCAAAGCGTGCCCGATTCAATCAACTGGTTTTCTGAAACATAAAGCCCCGTGACAAGACCATCTGTCTGAGCTAAAATTTGTGTTTCCATTTTCATAGATGCAATCACCAGCAGGACTTGATTGTATTTAACTGTTTGATTGGGCCGCACCAAAACACGCATAATTTTACCGGGTATTTGACTGATATAGGCATTCTGGCTTTGGACCGTTTGGGGAGCTCTCAAAAACGGAATCGATTGGGCCTGGAAATTGCCTAATTCAGGGTGGTGTAGCCAGAGCTGCTGAGGTTCGGCTACTGACCAGGCGATTTCAAAGCGAAAATAGTTTTGCTCGAGTTCAAAGCGAACATAGTCAGGGCCCGACTCGATCGCAGCAACAGCATAAGTACGGTCGGCGATTGCGCACTGAAGCTGCCCCCTGCGATCATAGCAATATCCAAGCGCTTGCAAAGCACCATTGATCTCAATCTGAGCCTGGATCCTACGATAGGGCAGATTGCGAAAACCAGCTCTTAAGGCTTTCAAGGGTGCCTCAAAACATTGCTGCTGATTATACGCCATCAGTGCAGCCAGACTAACCACAGGCTCAATCGCCGGTGCTTCCCATCTCATCTCAGTGATCAGATCTGTTGATAGTTCGCCCGCTTCTAGCCTGGAGTCTTGTAAGATAGCGCCCAGAAATTGCTGATTGGTCTTTAAGCCAAATATCTGTGTTTCTTTCAATAAGCGCTGCATACGGGACAGCGCTAGCTCTCGCGAACGGCCATGGGCAATCAGTTTAGCCAGAAGAGCATCAAAATAGATCGAGACTTGAGAGCCGCTAGTAATGCCTGAGTCACAGCGATAGCCCATTCTTTGTGGCGCCTTGAAATGAGTGAGGGTACCTATACTGGGGGTAAAGTCATGACCTGGATCTTCAGCATACAGCCGACATTCAAAAGCGTGCCCCTGAGGGATAATCTGATCTTGCACCAATTCCAGAGTCGTATTGTTTGCGATCTGTAACTGCAATTCAACCAAATCTAAACCGGTAATGGCTTCAGTGACCGGGTGCTCAACTTGAATACGGGTATTGCACTCTAAAAAATAAATCTGCTCTGCTGTATCAACGGCAAACTCGACCGTACCCAGGCTTTTGTAACGCAGCAGCTCACCCACTTGCAATGCCCATTGGTGAAGCTGCTGACGGGTTTCGACTCTGAGATTGGGTGCCGGTGCTTCTTCAATTACTTTTTGGTAGCGGCGCTGCAGCGAACACTCCCGTTCTAATAAATGCCAAACAGCGCCATTGCCATCGCCCACAATTTGCACCTCGATATGCCGCACCGGAGAGAGGTATTTTTCGAGCAAGAGACTGCTGTCTCCAAATGCTTTCTGGGCTTCTGACCCGGCAGACGCAATCGCAGATGCTAAATCAGCTGGATTCCTCACCAAACGCATACCCCGTCCACCACCACCGGCACTGGCTTTGACCAAGAGCGGGAAGCCGATCTCTTGAGCGGCTATAGCAAACTCAGAGACGGGTCCATCAAAGCCTGGTACGACTGGGATTCCCGCTGCCTTCATGATCTGACGCGCCGTTATTTTTGATCCCATTTTTGCAATCGTATCGGGTTCAGGACCAATAAAGACCAGCCCCTGATCCTGGCAAGCTCTGGCAAAATCAGCGTTTTCAGCCAGAAAGCCATAGCCGGGATGAATGGCATCGGCTCCGTATTTCTGAGCAATCTCTAGCATCAGCGGGGCATTTAAATAGCTTTCGAGACTGTCATTGCTCTGCAAAGAAATCGCCTGATCCGCTTCACTTACAAAAGGCAGCCCCCGATCGATCGGGGCGTAGACAGCCAGAGTCTGCAAGCCCATTTTCTGACAGCTACGTATGATCCGGGAAGCAATCTCCCCCCGATTGGCAATCAGTATTTTTTTAAGCGTTTTGTTAAACATTAAACTCTAAAAATCCCATAAGAGTCGGTGCCTTTAATTTCAGCTGAATGACATGTGGACAGAATAATACCCAGGACATCGCGGGTATCGCGCGGATCAATCACACCATCATCCCAGAGGATACTGCTGGTGTGATAAGCACTGGACTCAGATTCTACTTTTTGCTGCAGAGCAGCTTGTTTAGCTTGAACTGTCTCTTCATCGATACGGGTGCCAAACTTCTCAGCGGCTTGTCTTTGAATCATGGCCAGCACACCCGACAAATGTTCTGGCCCCATCACCGCTGTTTTGGCATTGGGCCAGCTAAAAATAAAGCGCGGTTGTAAGGGACGACCACACATCCCGAAATTGCCAGCACCATAAGAAGCCCCTATCATAATAGTAATGGCAGGTACTGCACTATTCGCCAGGGCATTGATCAATTGCCCTCCATGTTTGACAATGCCTTTTTCTTCGTATTGTTGGCCTACAATAAAGCCAGTGGTATTTTGTAAGAAAATCAGGGGCAGATTGCGTTGATTACACAATTGAATAAACTGCACCCCTTTATTGGCCGCTTCAGAAAACAAGACACCGTTATTGGCAATGATCCCCACCGGATAGCCATGAAGATCGGCAAATCCTGTTACCAGCGTGGGCCCAAACAGGGGTTTAAATTCTGAAAACACCGAAGCATCTACCAGCCGGGCGATAATTTCACGCACTTCAAAGGGTTGTCGCAGATCCGCTGATACAATCCCGAGGATCTCTTCAGGGTCATATTTGGGCGGAACCGATGGCCGGGGCTCAGGCCCTAACTTCTGCCAGTTAAAATAGGCCAAAGCCTCACGGGCCTTAAGTAAGGCGTCGTGTTCGTCCAGAGCCAGATCGTCTGATAACCCAGAAATACGACTGTGCATATCTGCACCGCCCAGAGATTCATCGTCAGTGATTTCTCCGGTGGCCATTTGGACCAATGGGGACGCTGCCAAAAATGCACGGGCCTGATTTTGCACCATGATCACATGTTCAGACATCGCCGGAAAAAAGGATCCGCCGGCCACACAGGGACCAAAAACGATCGATAGACTGGGGATGTTTTGACGGGAACGCTGGGCCATATTGCGAAAAGGCACTCCACCAAGATCAAATAGTTCAGATTGGCGTGTTAAATCGGCTCCGGCTGACTCAATCAAATAGACCATAGGTAAGCGGTTTTCTGCTGCAATCGTGTCCAGACGTAAGGCTTTTTTAAGGGTCATCGGATTCATCGCCCCGCCTTTAATGGTGGGCACACTGGCGTTGATAGCGCATTCCACCCCAGAGATCACGCCCAGACCCGTAATAATACCGGCACCAGCTACATTGCCTGGTTCAGAGGCCCCCACCAGGGGCATCAGTTCCAAAAAATAGCTGTCCGGGTCTAGCAATAACTCGATTCGCTCGCGAGCCAGAAGTTTTCCTGATTGAATATGTCGCTGCTTATATTTTTCTTCACCCTGATAAAGACATGCTTTAAGCTTGTCTTCCATTTCAGCGACAATCGCTGACATCGCCTGATAATTGCTTTGATAAGTAGAAGATTGCACATTGACAGTCGAGTGATAAACAGGCACCGTTTCACCTCGTTTTGGGGGTCTAGTCAGTGTAGCCTAATATTTTTAAAAGCGCGAACTTGAAGAAGGAATCTGCGCTATGCGATCCTCGGTTGTAAAGCTCATAAAGGTAAAGATAATGGCGATCAAAAATACAGTTACCCTGAGTTTGAAGATGCACTGACCTCTACGTTTAATAGGGTAAAATCTCACATTCAAGAATGGGTAAACGCTCACTTTACGGCTTAAGCAGCGCGCTTTAACACTTCAAAAGAGGCTTCAAGCCCCAGCGTAATAAACTCCACGCCGAGAGCAGCCAGTAACAAGCCCATAATGCGCGTCATGACGCGCATTCCTACGGGGCCTAGCATCTTAGCGAGGAAGGGTGCGAGTTGCAACGCAGTCCAGGATAAAGTCCCACGGCAAAAATGGCCAAAAAGAGGCTCACATATTCAGCCGGGCGTTTGGCTTGTTGCGAAAAAACGATGACCGTGGAAATAGCCCCAGGGCCAGCCATTAACGGAATCGCAAGAGGTACGATGGCAATGGACTCTCGCTTGCGGGCATCGGCAGCGTCCTGAGGATTTGATTTGTGGTCACTCTGGCCATCTTTTAACATGTTTAAGGCCATGAGCAAAATCAAGATCCCCCCCGCCACGCGAAAAGAGGGAATGCCGATCCCCATCATTTTTAGCAAAGGCTCTCCCATGACTGCTGAAAAGGCCAGTACGCTGGTTACCCCCAGGGCAGCGAAAGTGCCTGTACTGCGTCGTTCTTCGGGGGTTTCGGTTTCCGTGAGGCTTAAAAACAGCGGGATGGCACCAATCGGGTTAATGACAACGGTGATGCCCACCATCAGTTTGAAAATTTGTGAAAAGTCTAAAAAAGAGATATCCATAACGTCCCTAACGTAACGCAGTTAAGCCCTTAAGAGACAGAGGATAGCGCAAAATATTTATGTTAAGCTGAGTAAAAAATGAGAGCCTGTAAATGATGCTTAACCCTCCCGATATTTTCACCTCTTTTATGCCACCACAGATTACACTCATGGGCCCTGGCCCCTCAGCTGTTCATCCCAGAGTGCTGAGCGCCCTGGCAAGGCCTACTATCGGTCATTTGGATCCTGAGTTTGTGCGTTGCATGGACGAGATTAAAGGGTTATTGCAATATGCGTTTCAAACAAATCTGACCCTTGCGGTATCTGGGCCGGGTACTGCAGGCATGGAAACCTGTGTAGCGAATCTACTTGAGCCAGGCGACACAGCGGTGGTTTGTATTAACGGTGTTTTTGGAAAACGCATTCAGGCAATGGTCGAGCGCTGTGGAGCGACGGCCATTTGCGTGGAGCAACCCTGGGGAGAAGCTGTCAATCCTGAATCCGTAGCAGAAGCCCTACATGCACACCCGGAAGCGAGTGTTCTGGCTTTTGTGCATGCCGAAACCTCAACAGGGGCCTTGAGTGATGCGCAAACCCTGGCCGCCATTGCGCGCTCTCATGATTGCTTGAGTCTTGTAGATGCTGTCACGTCTCTCGGAGGTGTTCCTCTTTGTGTAGACGAATGGGGGTTAGATGCCGTGTATTCGGGAAACACAAAAGTGTCTTTCGGCTCCACCGGGGCTTTCTCCGGTGACTTTTAGCACCCGTGCCCAGCAGCGTCTAAAACAACGGAAAACGCCGGTGCAAAGCTGGTTTTTAGATCTCTCTTTAGTGATGGATTATTGGGGCCAGGGGCAACAGCGTAGCTACCACCATACAGCGCCCGTTAATAGTCTTTACGCTCTGCATGAAGCTTTGTTAATGCTTAAAGAAGAAGGCCTCAAACAAGCCTGGGAACGCCATTACCGTAACCACCGTCAGCTTAGAGAGGGTTTAGAAACGCTTGGATTATCCTTTGTGGTGCACCCTTCATGTCGCCTACCTCAATTGAATACGGTGTGGACTCCCACCGGTTACGATGATAAAAGCGGTCAGGAATTATCTTTTAAAGGCCGACGCCCTTGAAATAGGGGGAGGGTTAGGCCATTTTGCAGGCAAAGCCGGCGTTTTGGACTGATGGGGTATAGCAGTCGGTCTCAGGTTATTGAGCATTGTCTGGAAGCGCTTAAAGATGCCTTCGGAGATCGTTAACCTGAATGGGCGATGTGCGACCGACCACTAAATCATATAGCTTAATCAAAGAGGTAGGCGCTGAGCTCATCCGCAATTCTCTTCTGGCCCTTAAGTCGCCGTTCGAGATCTGCAAGGACTTGCACCGTCTCTAATCTACGTTTGTAAGCCTCACGACTTAAGGCGCGTTGAGGCGCGTTGAGGCGCGTAAGTTGATGGCATTAGCTCAGAAAATAAACCAGGCATAAAAGAGACTCCTTAAGGTAAAAGATTAGATAAGAGAGAAAAGCGTCGGGAGTTAAGCATCAATAAAGTAGCGAGAAAGCTCTTCCGCCAGGGTCTTCTTTGCGCGGCCCTGGTTGCGCTGATACAGCTTTTGTTTCTGCAGTCCGTGAATCGGCTCATGGGGTTTATTGCTTTTGATTTTCGAGAGAACTTTGTCAAACTGACTGAACTGGTTTTGACCATACATAGGCAAATGACTCCTCGGCTGTTTTTTTATACCCTTAATTTAACAGTTGAACACATAAAAAAGGCATAAAAAACCTTGAGAAATCACGGCTTTTATAGTATTTTTATAACTGCAGTTAAGTTCTTTAGGCGTAAGCAGAGGGCGCCGCTTACAAGCGTTGCCCTGTCAATTGCTCTGAAAACTGCCATAGCTTAGCAGCTACAGCCTCATCCTGAGCGGCTTCTGAAGGCGTTTCTTGTACTGGATAGCCTCTGAGAGCTTGAAAGCCATTGGGCCCCCAAAATAAACCCGCCCGAAATATTAGGTTCTGTTATGGCAAAAAGCTGCTGATAAGCCCCCTGCTCTGCGGATTGTGCTAAAACACCGTTGGCTAACTCCATGAGCTTTTGCTTCCACCAGGTGTTTTCGGCTTTTGGCCCCGCAGATTGTAGGTTGGTGGCGGCATAGCCCGGGTGTGCGCCAAAACTCTGGACCTTGCTTTCATGGGCGCTCAAGCGGCGCTGCAGCTCCAGAGCAAACAGCAGATTGGCCAGTTTGCTGCGGGCATAAGCGTCCCATTTTTGGTAATGAATTTCTCCTTGCAGATTGTCAAAATCAATGCTTCCACGACGGTGGTAAATGCTACTCACGGCATCACGGGCCGCTTCTGCTTTTTCTAACAGAGGGAGCAGTTGCACCGTCAGAGCAAGCGCCCCAGATGGTTGGTGCCAGACTGCATTTCAAAACCCTGAGCCGTTTTCTGTTGGGGCAGCGCCATCACCCCGGCGTTATTAAGTAAACCGTCCAGTACTTGCCCTTTTTCAAGCAGGTGTTTTGCACCTTGCGCCACGCTGTCTAAATCAGCCAGATCAAGTCCCATTAAGGTCAGTTTTTCGGGGGCAATACAAGGGTATTGACGGAGGATGTCAGCGCGGGCGGCTTCGGCTTTTTTTAAGCCCCGACAGGCCATAATAACCTGGGCTCCTTTGCGCGCCAGATGGAGGGTGCTCCAATAGCCCAGGCCACTTTTGCACCCGTGATTAAAAAGGTTTTTCCGTCTTGAGAGGTGAGGTTGTCGGGGGTCCAGTGGGGCATAATATTCTCCTGCGTGTTAATAAAGTCTAGCTTAGGCAGTTTACTCTTACCAACGCGATCTTGCAGGTACTGACACCGTTGGGGCTCGTCCATAAGTGAAGTTTTGCAAAACCGCTCTACTCAAATTTCGATGACTCAGGCAAATGAAAAAGTCGAAGAGCAAGGGATTTCAAATCAC
>CAWCRG010000006.1:0-41496 GCA_963797915.1 Candidatus Sericytochromatia bacterium | reverse complement strand
AAAAACATGAAAAATAACGATCTAATCTAAAATATGTCTTATGAGCCATTTAAAACACTGTGGGGTAATTTAAAACAGTATTACAGCTTACTATCGACGGCCTCGGGTTCTTGCGATAGGAGGTAACCCCTGGGCGCGTCGAATTTGCGCAGAAGATAATTCGCTCGATAAACGCCGGCGATAAGACGCATTGCTAGGCCCGCTGAAAATATCCGCCAATTGTTCGGGACTGGCACTGCGCAAGATATTAACAATGGTTTCCTCTTCAGCTCCTGAAGTCGCTCCGTCCATCAGGTGTGTGGTCAGAGTGCGTAAAGTATCCGCAGGCAAAGCTTGATAAACCTCATCAGGCACAGCCTCTAGAAAGTCATTAATGGCCTCCTGGCGATGCTCTGCCGCCAGAGAAGTTAAGAAGTCGCCCATTAACTCTCCCGGAGGCACCTCATTATTCTCAGCAAAACGACTCATGGTAGCCAGAACATCTCCCACTTCGGCGTTATCTAGCTCACTCGCAATGCGCCCCATCGGAAGATTATCGATGATTTGCTGAAAAGCATCCGGGTCTGAGGCTGCGTCCTGTATAACACCTGCCACAATATTTTCTTCGGTATCCGAAGTGAATCCGTCAACATACTGGTTAATCAGCGCCACCCGATCAGCCACAGAAGCGTCTTCTGCGCGCGAGCGAATCTCGTCGGGCCTTAAATCAGCCGTGACCGTTCGGGTTAAGCCTGGACGTCGGCCTGGAACCGTTCTGCGTTCCGTCGTGAGACTACGAGCTACTGACTCTTCTTCATCACTGATACCTAAATAACGAAGATCCTGACGGATTTGGCCCGTCATATCTGACTCACCGAAAGCACTATCTGCCACCGCTGCCCCGACGCTAACCACGGCTGCTACGGCAGCAATTGGAGCCCCGACCCCCGTGGACCCGGTCGCAATCGCCACCCCAGCGGCAACCCCCGCAACAGCGCCCACTGCACCGGCCCCAGCAGAAATTCCGCGACTCCATGTACCTACAAGATCCTCATTCTGGCGTTCTTGATCAAAAGCGATCACATCAAAGGGAACCATAACAGCATCTGCTACAGGTCCTAAAAGTTCGGTGGCCACCCGTCGGGCTCCCTGACGCACCGCAGACTCCACGGGAGCGGCTGCCACCAGACGACCTACCAAATTACGTGTATCCGTCCAATTTGCGGCCACATTTAGACCACTCGATAATACGGCGGCTGTATCTTCAGCAGTTATTTCGCCATCAGTAATACGCCGCGCCGCACCGACAACGGCCAAGCCTCTTGAGAGATGGCCCAATCCTGCCCCCAAACGCTGTGAGCCTTCAAGCCCGTCTAAAACATTGCTGGCAGCTTGCCGGACAGCGGGATCGTCTATACCCTCTAAGTGTAGGCGCATTGCGGCCATGCGAGCACCATCATCAGTGGCACTTGTGTAATCAGGGTTTGACATGATATCAGCGAGGCCGTCTACCACGCCAGCACGAATTTCACGATTGGCCATCAACTGCACAAGATCATTGGCGGCGGTCACTTGCTGCGTGGCGGTCGTCAAGCCTCCCTGCACCTGATCGATCCAGGCAGGGTCCTGTAAAAGGCTATCCAGAGCCTTGGCCGTTTCTTCACGGTCCATGGTGTCTAAAAAGGCCTGAGGATCTTCTCTAATTTGGGTATCTACCAAAGCAAGACTTGCTTCTTGTGCGCGCTCTGGATCAAGGGCGGTTAGTGTAGCCATCTCGCTCTGAATACGTGCCGATTGTTCTTCGGGCGGTAAGTCAGCAATCTCTGACCGAAAGGCCTCACCGGTCAGATATTCGGCCTGGGTTTCAACCACCGTATCGGCATCAGCACCAAACACTTCTGTCATCGCCTGATCTCGCGCTTGCTCAAGGGCTGACTGTACTGTGGGGTCGGCAATAAGCCGTTCTACTTCTTGCTCCAGAGCCAGGCGGCGCATGCCTAAAACCTCTGAAGCCTCCTGGTCGTAATCAGCCAGGGTTTGGTTACCATCTTCTCCAAGCGTTTCTGCATTTAACACTTGTAATAAACTGGTGGCGGTGCCCAGACGATGCAAAGGAGTCCCTTCTTCAGCTTCAGAAAAAGCTGTCGTTGCAGCCGCTGCAGTCGCTGCTGTCAGCGCTTCCAGCTGGCCCGCTTCAATAGGCGACTCTGTTACACCGGTAGCCGTAACGGTAGCAAGTGGGTCTAAACGATCGACTTCACCAATAACCGACGGAGCCGCTGCCCCCTGAACATCAGGAAAAGACGTCGTGTTGGCCTCTATGTCGGCCGCCTCAGCAACAGTAATATCAGCGGCGTCTCTTATAGCGGGAGAAACCGGGGGTTGGACTGGGCCTTCAGGAGCGACAGCTGGAACATCAGGAGATTGAGGAAGGACACCGGCTGCTACAGGTGGTGTCGTAACAAGGGGCGTTTGTAAGGGAAGTCCTGAAGATCCAACGGTTGTCATTGTGAAGATTCCTTATGAAAAAAGTAATAAAAGAGTGCCATATGCATACATACCCCTCTTTATTAAGAAAATAACACAAAATCACTTCTAAAGCGAATCTAAACCCGAGCCCCCCCTCATATGAGTGAAGAGATCGGCTCATTTAAAGACGATGTGTTTAGGCGACTCACTCACCAAAGTCCAATTCCAGGAGGACACCCGAGAAAAAGCGTATAGCGTATCGGCAGTCTCGACATAGCCTGTAAACTGTGCTTGCATTTTGGAGAGCACTTGAGACTGGTGATAGGGAGCAAGACGAAGCTTGTCTTCTTCAAACACCAATGGGCGCTCTACTACTTTTCCGTTCAAAAGTTCCGCAATAATGCCACCTGAGGTATTTAACAAAAATAAACGTTCAATACGCGCATCGTCGAGAGGAAGCCAGTTTTGAGCCACTTGATCAAGACGTAGATCTGTAGAGCTAACCCCCAACCACTGGTTTTTATAACCATAAATAGGTAGCATACAAGGCATCATTAAGCCTTCGCCCTGAATATCTGCATAGGGACTTCCCCAGGATAAATCCTGTTGCTGACGCGCCTCTTTATACCAGGGGCGAACCCGTGGATCAAAGTCCACCGGATAAGTCGTGCCGGGATAGGTAACAATCAAGCCTTTCTCTAAGCTGACGTTCAGCCAACTCAGGGGAGATACCCCCGAAGCGATTGCACTTCGTTGCGCCTGGGCTGAGGGCAATAAGCCAGAAGGTGAAATACTGCGATAAAACAACTCGCGAAAAAGATCGCGTAACGGAGCCAATTGCTTAATCTCCTGGCTCACGTCCTGGACAGGTCCACGGGTCACCGGTTTAAACACCAGCTCCTGTAACGAAATAGGCTCCTGATAATGCGCGACTTTATTAAGATCCTCTGGCTGAGGAGGCTCTAAGCGATAGTCTGCTGACAGATAAGCCCGCGGAGGCTCTGAAAGAGTCGGTTGGGTTAATGCATCGACCACCACGGCGTTCAAGCCCATCAAACTGCGCTCAATTTCTTTAATACGTCGATCTAAGCCCTGGGCATGAGATGCCAGGTCATGAATAAGCGACTGAAGTTGACGTTCGTGCTGTTGGGCTGCCACCATGGCTTGCTGTCGCTGATACAAACTCAAACCCACCGTCAAGAAGCAGATCAAGAAAAGGCCCACCATACCCAAAAGCGTGGCCTGCCGGTGGCGACCCATCCAACGCACTATTTTCTGGATCGGATTATCGGGACGGGCAAGCACTGCCTCACCCCGCAAATAGCGGCGAATATCCTCGGCAAAAGCCTGGGTATCTTTATAGCGAGGCTCCGTTTTGCGGGAAGTGGCTTTTTCCATAATCGCCACCAACTCCCCCGGGATCTTATAGGCATTGGCATAAGCTTGCAGGGGCTGCTTTTCATTTTTTAGAATCTTTTTAAGCAGGGCAAGCTGGCTATCCGCCTGAAATGCGGGACGTAAACACAAGATTTCATAGAGAATCAAGCCCAGAGTAAACTGATCACTACGGCCGTCTAACTCCGCATTGCGGGCTGCCGCCTGCTGTGGCGAGAGATAGCGGGGGGTGCCAATAATTTTCCCGGCCTCTGTGCGGTCAAAAACCGGCGCATTTTCATCAGGCTCTACCAATTGCACCCAATCGTCGGGGCGTTCAGGATCGCCATCCCGAATCAGGCGGGCAATGCCCCAATCCATGACATACACCTCTTGATAAGGCCCAATCATAATATTGGCCGGTTTTAAATCCCGATGAATGACGCCATGGGTATGGGCATAATGCATAGCCTCGCACACCTTCAGAAAAATACGCAGTAATCGGTTTAAATCACAGTCATCATCGGGTGTCTCGCCCCGGTCATAGGCCTCTCGTGCATCTTGTAAACGCTCTTTCAGGGTTTGGCCCTGAATCAACTTCATGGCATAAGCCACTTTACCCTGGGGGTCGATTTCTAAGTCATAAATAGGAATAATATTCGGATGCCCAAGCTGTGCAGTGATTTGCGCTTCTTTAATAAAGCCGGCGGTCACTTCAGCCTGCGTAGAAACAGAGCTTAATAATTGCTTATAAGCCACCGAGCGGCGCAGGTTTTTATCCTGAGCTGCCAGCACTTCTCCCATGGCTCCCTGTCCCAGCAGCTCTTTCAGATCGTAGCGTTCATGGTGCAAAGCAAATAAAGGCGGTGCGTCTGTTTCAGAAACCTGAGCAGGATCCTGAATCAGGGTAAGATCAATATCGTTAGCATCCAGCATTTATAAATCTGCGCTTTCAATCAGTGTCGCTAAATCGGCTTTCACCACAAAAAACCAGTCCGGCGTGGGCAGGTAATAATAGATCCAGAGGTCATTGTCATGCACCTGATAACCGGTTTTGGGGGTTTGCAATGCCTCACGCACCCCCGCCTGAGGAACGAACAAGCCTTCACGGGCAGGACGGTTCTGAAATTTCCCTGAGGCATCGCGCAGTCCCTGAACAATCAGCTCCCCTTTGCGATTACTCAAGAATACCTGTTGGACTGCCGATTGCCGGACGAAGTTCATTTGATCCTTTAAAAACTGCTCGGGCTGAGTATCCAGAGACACCGTACCCAGGAGCTCTTTCTGAGGCGAATAAAAAGCCAGGGCCGAAGGAAACAAAATATTGTCACTGGTGCCGTCCACATAAGGCTCTCCCCATTGTACTCCCGGACGATCCACGGCAATGAGGTAATAAGGACGATGGGTGGGAGAAAAGTTTTTCTGATACACCGCGGCGGACACATCTTTACCCGGGTACCAATAGGCCGTATCTGGCTGGGTCAATACCACGGTCGCCCACATGACAGGCAAGGGCTCTGATTGAATGGCCTGTCGTTGCGCCTCTGCATCGCGTAGGTGCTCACGATTTCCGCTGCGCAGCAATAAGCGCTTAAAATAAGGGCGCAGGCTTTGTAATTGCTGGATGGCCCCAAGATAAGGTTGCCCCTGCACACCAAAAGCGGGTACAACAATGGGCCATTCCGTACTGGTTTGAACCCCATAGCGCAAAGATGTTTGCGCGTCGGGGGGATGAAAATCCTGAGATAAAAAAAGCGGTTCATTGAGCCGTTGCCCCTGCAAAAGCCGATATCGTGCCAACGTTGCCAGTTCATGGGTCCAGCTTTCAATATGCATAAAGTGCATATTCATGGCACGACTGCGCTGCGCCACCGACTCCATGAGCTGGGTAATTTTATGCTCTCTGAGATGAGCCGCTTGCTGCTCCACATGCTGAAGATAAAAAACACCCAGACTCCAGGCGCCCGAGACCAAAATCAACAAAACGCCAATCACCAAAACCTGTTGCCGATGGCGACTCATCATACGCGCTATTTTTTGCAAGGGAGAATCCGGGCGGGCGAGAATCGGCTCGTTACGCAGGTAACGCTGAATATCTTCACTAAAAGCCTTCACTCCTGAATAACGCTGATCTCTTTTGACGGCCATGGCCCGATAAGCAATCGCCCGCAACTCCACAGGCATGGGTTGAGCAGCATGTTCAGCAGTCCAGGATTGTATTTGTCCTTTGAGAATATGGGTCAAAAGCTGGGTAGCGGTTTTTCCTTGAAACGCCGTTTTTAAGGTCACACATTCAAATAAGATGGCTCCCAGCGCAAAGAGGTCGCTGCGACCGTCGAGATCATTATTGTTTCCTTTGATCTGTTCAGGAGACATATAGCGAGGCGTCCCCAGAATTTGCCCGGACTGGGTCAGGTCCATATCCTCCTGACTTAAGGCAATCCCGGCATCCAGCCCTGCCCCTACGGCCTCTCCCACCCCCTGATTACCCATGAGGCGAGCAATCCCCCAATCCATAACGTAAACCTCACCATAATCACCAATCATGAGATTAGAAGGCTTTAAGTCCCGGTGGATGACTCCCCGACTATGGGCGTAATGAATGGCTTCGCACACCTTTAAAAAAATATCGAGGCGGGCATTGAGATCAAACTCAGACGTACAGCTTCCGGTTTCTCGCCACTGGCGACGGGCTTCAGCAAAGATTTCTTTGAAGGTTTTACCCTTGACCAGCTTCATGGTGTAGGCCAGACTGTCGTCCATCGACTCCAGACTGTAAATAGGCACAATATTGGGATGATCGAGCTGGGCGGTGATCTGAACTTCGTTTAAGAAGCGCCCCAGAGCCGTCGGGTCTTTCATATAGGTGGGGTGCAAGGTTTTTAAAGCCACCTGACGCTGCAAGCTATGTTCAGCCACCAGGTGAACCTGCCCCATGGCACCCTCACCCACCACCTGAAGAAAACCGTAGCGGGCACTCACATCTAAAGGAACTTGCTCAGACAGGGACATAAAAACACCTTCTCAATCCTTTGCGATTATACCCTGTTGTGAAGAGGCATTCAAGACAGGTCCAAAGGCTGAAAAAAACATGGGTTTTTGTCAATCCCTATGCTAAAATTAACTATAAAGTAACGGTTTAGAAAACAGGTCAGTTTAAATAGATGCATACACCAACAAAGGTTATTTTTCTAAGTATTGCCCTCAGTCTTTCTCTGAGCAGTTGTGCCACAACACCGACGTCCCCCTCGATGACAGCAAGTAACTCTCCTGCAGCCTCCGCCCGCGCCCCCCTCCTCAACTACACCCTCTAATCCTCAAAACAACAGCCTCCAACTCAAAATTCGAGGCGATGCCGCTTTAGAAGGGTTTTCGGTAAAGCAGGCCCAACAGATCTGTCTGAACGAGCTTTACGCAATTTAGAGGTAGAACTCAGTCTACCCGAAGCCCTATCCGCGGAAGCGCAGGCCGTACTCGAGGCCCAGGGCATTAGCGTCAGCGAAAACAACAGTCTTAACTTTTCTCTTGCCGTTGCCGATATTCCAAGCTTAATTTCAGGGGTTTCAAAAACCTTATCAGGGTTACCTGAAGGTACGCTTGTGGCGACCACCCGTCTCAAAAACGCCGTTGGTAACACCATGGGTAGCTCTCACACTCTCGTGATGAGCCCGGGTACCAAAGACGTACAGGTTCTTCTCAAACCGTCAGTATCGCCTGCCGCAGGATCACCTGTAGCACGCTTATACCCGAAATTACGGGCGCTCAACTGAGCGCCACTGCCGGTGGGATCTTAGCCACAGTGCCGACAGACCCAGGCTCCAATGCCACTCCAGCGCCCTCACCCACACCAGCGGTAACCCCCGCATTCGCCGTGGCCAGCATTAAAATGAATGTGGACAGTCGCTTTCTCACCCAGGAAGGGCAAACCAAAAAACTCACAGCCACGCTATTGGATGCCGCCGGCAATGTCTTACCCGCTGACAACGCCTCGCTCGTCTGGCAAAGTGCCCGTCCGCAGGACATCTCTGTCGATAGCCAGGGCAACCTTAAGGCAGAAGTGGGTCTGGGCTACGCACCCGTTACCGTCACCGTGGCAGGCACAACCCTCAGCGACACCATCGCCTTTGATGTGTCAGATCCTTCATTTTTCACTTCACCCAGGAGCCCTCGCACGAGATCACCACCCCCACGCCACGGCCCACACCCATTATCGTTACCAGCAGCCTCGCATTCTTACCCGATATTGCCATGGACAGTGAGGGAGACTTCGTCGTGACCTGGAGCCAGTATGAAGTCACCTTCGAAACCCCTGTGGAAACCGACAACGAAAATAGCAATGCGACCGTAATCCAGAACAGAGCCTCCGTTTAAATATTCGAGCCCAAAGATACAATGCCAATGGCTCAAAGCGCGGCAACGAGTTTAAAGTAAATAAGGATCTACCAACATCATCAACAACCCTCAATAACTTTGCAGCATTTCCCAGTGTTGCCATGGACAGTGACGGAGACTTTGTGGTGGCCTGGGTGGGCGTTGGAGAGCAAAAATATGAATCTTCTATCCATATTCAGAGATACAATAGTAGCGGTGTTAAGCAAGGCAATGAAATCCTTACTGGAACCTCTACAAATCTAAACGCAAGACAAACCGCTGTGGCCATGGATGCCGATGGTGACTTTGTGGTGAGCTGGGAACAACAGACACAAAATCAAAGCAATGATTCTGTCATTAAATTTCAACGTTATAGTCAAACCGGCGTCCCACAAGGTAACGTTACCCAGGTGAGCAATACTGCAAGTGCGCCTCAATTCAGTTCTCGCCGTTGGCATGAACGACAGTGGGCGCTTTGCCATTTCCTGGATTTCGGGAAGCAGTAACGCCTACAATGTGTATGTTCAAAGCTATGATAGCAATGGCAACAGCCTCAGTACTGACACACAGGTTAATTCGACTGAGTTTACGCAGAATGGTCAAAACACCTTCTTCAATATTAATGAGCCTAGCGTTGCCGTGGATAACACGGGTAATTTTGTTGTGGGCTGGACAAGCTTATTTCAAAATACAAGTACTGTCCTTGCTCAACGTTTTGACAATACAACCACAAAAACAGGGCCCGGAGTTGTCGGTCAGCAATAATACAACATTTTTTGCTAGTTCCGCCGATGTCGCGATGGATAGTGACGGCGACTTTATTGTCAGCTGGAGCGAAAGAGAAGAAGGGTCGAAGTACGGCATAAATAATAGCAACAGCATCTATGCGAAAACATATAGCAGCACGGGTGCTTTTATAGAAAAAATATCTGATATAGAAAGCCAGCTCACAGCCAGCAGCTCGAGTGTAGCCCTTGACGATGATGGAGATGTTGCTTTTGCCTGGCAAGGGCGAGACGAAGAAAGCAACGGTATTGAGAAATATAGTATTTATACACGCCGGTATAAACTAAACTTAATCCAGCCCAATTGATGAAAGGAAACCCGTGCTCAAAGCTTACTCAATTGAAGATGTACGCGAAAACCTGATACCCACCCTACAACAAGAAATTATTCAATTCTGGGTCGATGAACAGGTATTGCCTGAAGACGTGGCCCAGGAGCGCGTGCACCAGGTCATACAGGTGCTGCGCCACAAAGAGAGTCATGCCATTATTGGCCTGGTGTCTGGACAGTTAAAATACATCGACGCCATGAAGATGCATTTTTACAATTGCCGAGGGTTTGTGAAAGAAGCATACCGCTCTCAGGGCCTGTTCATTAAAACCTTTCGCGACACCTATTATTTGCTCAACCAGGATTATGTCTCAGGCAAAAACACAAAAGCCTCAGGAGTTTTCGTAAATATCGAAAACCCGCTACTTAAAAACCACAATCAGGCCATCTGGTGGGGGGGAGATAACGGCGAAGTGCCTTATTTTTTTATGGGTTACAGCGCTCAGGGCAATCATATTCGCATTGCCTACTTTAAAGGAGTCACCGTCTAGTTACGACTGTTATGGACATTGCAGAAGACATCATTCGTTACGGGCGTTATGCCCATCAGAAGAACCTACTGGCCGCCGCCGACGGCAATATCTCTTACCGACAAAGTGATGACGGTAAAATTTGGATCACGCCCAGCGCCCGCAGCAAGGCCTGGCTCACGAAAGAAGAGCTGGCCTGTATTAATGCTCAGAACGATATCTTGAGCGGATCCCCCTCGAGCGAACGGTTGATGCACCTCACATTTACAATGCCGTGCCCGAGGCCCGTGCCGTGTTTCACGCTCACCCCATGGCAGCCATTGCCCTGAGCCTGGCCCGTCACGATTGGACAGAGCTTCCGACGGACAGTCTGCCCGAGATCATTATTGCTGCCGGCAAAATACCCATTGTGCCCTATGCCCGGCCGGGAACTCAGGCCATGGGGGATGCTTTGCTCCCCTATTTACCCACCTGCCGCTTACTTATATTGCGCGCGCCATGGTGCGGTATGCTGGGGGGAAAGTATTGAGGCCGCTTATAATGGTATTGAGCGCTTAGAACAGATTTGTACCCTCTTAATACAGACTGAAATGCTTGGCGGTGCGCGTGCGTTGCCCGCCTCAGAAATAAGTGCCCTTCAGGCAATACGAAAGCGCCTGGGCCCTCAAATCATTTAGGAGACGTCTATGAACACCCTTTACACCACGGGACTCAAAATTGAGCACGACCGCATTTGGCTATTAGACCAGCAAGCACTTCCCCATCAAGAGCTGTGGCTAGACGCCACGGAGCCAGAGGTTATGATCGCTGCCATTAAAGCCTTAAAAACCCGTGGCGCGCCGCTCATTGGTGTTTCAGCAGCGCTTTGTCTGGGGTGGTACAGTCAAGACCACACCCGCAGTGAAGTTCGAGCAATTAGCCCTACAGCTCAAGGCCTCCCGGCCCACCGCTGTCAATCTCATGTGGGCCGTCGATCGCTTACTACAATGCCAGACGCCACTGAAAACAGAAGCGCTGGCGATTTTGCACGAAGATATTGCCCTCTGTAAGCGCATGGGTGAAAACGGCGCTGATCTCATCAGCGATGGGGATCGTATCTTAACCCACTGCAATACCGGCGGGCTGGCCACCGCAGGTATCGGCACGGCCCTTGGCGTCATTCGTACTGCCTGGGCTCAGGGCAAAGAACTCCACGTCTACGTCGACGAAACCCGTCCGCTCTTACAAGGCGGCCGATTGACCACCTGGGAGCTACAGCAAGCGGGCATTCCTTACACCCTGATCACCGATAATATGGCCGCCATGCTCATGCAGCAGAAAAAAATTGATAAGGTCTTTCTGGGAGCTGACCGTGTGGCCCGCAACGGAGATTTTGCCAATAAGATCGGGACTTACAGTGTGGCTGTAAACGCCCATTACCATCAGGTGCCCTTTTACCCCGTGGCTCCCTACTCCACCATTGATCTCAATGCCGACAGGCCAGGAAATTCCGATTGAAGAGCGGGCCGCTGAAGAAGTCAGGGGATACAGCACCACCCAATGGGCCCCCGCAAGCGCCCTCACTTATAACCCAGCTTTTGACGTGACGCCCCGTACAACTGGTGACGGCCTTGTCACCGATCGCGGTGTTTTCAATCGGACTCAGCTTCAACAAAACGTACTCAGTCAATCCATAAACAGCTCCTAAAAGCGCTACGTTCTGACGATTAGCTGTACCAATATTTAAATTGGTCTGCAAACCACAAACTGTGTTCGTAGCGATTCAATGTCCCTGTGTTATCAGTATCAAAACGTTCAAACCAACGCGCATCAGCGGAAGGGTTATTGAGCACAATGGTGTAATTGGCGTCGAGAAACTCCTGCAGGTCAATACTATCGCTTCTGTTTGTATCCATCTTTTCGAAGGTGAAAGATGCACCATATCTTCGGCATTCAAAGAGGGTCCATCTAATCGAGGAGGCGCAGTAATAGCTCCAGGCGCAGGATATGACAAGGTATTGGTACATGCACTCAAGCTCATCAAAACAAGTACTACAGTAACTTTAAAGCCCATAAAGGCACCTCTTCTCTACTCATCTAAGAGTCACTCATATTTTACACCCTAAAACCAACTTTTTTTAAAGTCAATAGTCAAGCTGAAGAAAACCACCTCTTATTTAGCAGGTGGCGCGTTATAATGACTTTAAAATACGATTTTTTGAAAGTCATTCTCATATTACATATCGAAACATTTCCCGTGGGCCTTTACAATGCAACTGCAGCATTATTGCGTGCACTGAGACTCAGGAAGCAATTATCGTTGATCCCGGCGGAGACGCGCCGGAGATTAAGCGGCGTGTTGAAGCGGCTGGACTGCAGGTCAAATACCTGATTCACACCCACGCTCATTTTGATCATATTGGCGCCACGGCAGAACTCAAGCGGGATCTGGGCGCAAAAATACTCTTGCACCCCGAGGATCGATTTCTCTATGACAATATACAAATGCAGGGACAAATGTTTGGCATGGCTCTGGATCCCACTGTGCCTGTGGATGAAGCCCTGAAGGATGAAATGGCACTGCCCTTTGGCACCCAACAATCACTGGTGTTGCACACGCCAGGACACACCCCCGGCTCGGTATGCTTTCATCTCAAAGGAGCCGAAAGTCACTTGTTTTCGGGAGACACCCTGTTTAAGGGCAGCGTGGGGCGTACCGATCTCTGGGGCGGCTCCGCTGAGCAATTAATGCAATCGATCAAGCAGCGCTTGCTGCCGCTAGACGACAGCACGACCATTTACCCCGGCCACGGCACAGTGAGTACCCTGTGGAACGAAAAAAAGAACAATCCCTTCCTGCGCTAATCCCACCGTCAAGAAAGGCGTTGCTAATGCAAGACACCCGGCCCGTTGCCTGCGCACCCACCCCCACCTTCGGCGATTTTGCCTTTATTGAAAAGGTTTTTGCGGCCATGATTCCGCAATATGCACCGATTATGCCGGGCAGCTTTGAGGCCAACTTAGAAAATTTACGCCGACTTCAAGAAAAGAACCTTGATTTTACGGCCACCGGGCTCGCGGGCTATGTGGTTGAAACAGACACCACAGCCCTTGGGTTTATTGCCGTAGGCCCCTTAAGTCCCCGCCTGGCTTATCTTCTGCCTTTTACTTTTTACCCGAACACCAGGGACTGGGCTACGGACAGAAGGCGCTCCGACAGATTGAAAACAGCTATCACCGTCTCGGCTATCAAGAGATGCTGCTACTGGTGCATCAGAAAGCCCCCTGGGCCAGCAACTTTTATCGAAAAATGGGGTATAAAACCCTTGCTGAACACAAAGCCAGCATCGTGCAATATTAAGGTGTGGGCATTGAACATTTACTTGAGCCCGACTTATTTTTAATGGGCCGAAAGCTCAAAGAGAAACCCTGGAAAGAGAAACCATGAACATTGATGAAGCCTACACAAAGGCCCTGGAAAAACTTAAAGAAAAATACGGTAAAACCTACGACACGGGTGATATTATCATGCAGGAAGGGGAACGAGATCCCCACATTTTATTTATTGTGTCGGGTTTAATCGAAGTATTTTTAGGGGCCGGCAGCAATCGCGATGTGCTATGGACCCTTGAAGGGGGCGAGATTTTAGGGGAAATGAGTCTCCTGGATCAATTGCCTCGCACCGCCAGCGCGCAGGCATTGACTTCTTGCGAGGTCATTCAGCTCGATAAAGAAAGCTTTTACCATTTGGTGAGCCGTTACCCCGCGCTGGCCATCAAGATTATTCAATTGATGGGAACCCGCATGCGCAAAATGGACGCCCAGTACAAAATTCGTACCGGTTATCGCCGCTAGAGCTTTCGTTTTTTCTGCTTGCTCTCTATCCGGGGATCTTCTCTCTCAAATCGGCATTGATAAGCCTGAGAAGGCGAAAGGATAAAGTCCATTTTATAGGTGCGGTTTGAAATTTCAATCGCCCCATTGGGGAAGATACGTTTAATCCGAAACCGTTTGCCGTCTTGCATACGTAAATAATCAGCTTGCTTGGCAACGTTGATAAGCGCCGAAAGCTTTCGAGAGTCTAAAGGCTCATGATCAGCGGCATTAAACATGCGCTCGTATTCCTCCCGAAACTCCTGCGCCCAATTGTGTTGTAAACAGAGCTTTAAATAACTAACATAGTTGCGCGCACCGTTACGGTTGGCATAAAAAATATTCCACTTAACGTAATCGTAGCCTTCTGAACGATAATATTTACTCACCAGTTCCCGTAAAGGCCGAGAGCTGCGCTTCAGAAAAGAAATCAGCTCTTCTAAGTAGGGTTCAGCAAAATCTTTGACCTGGCGCGGGGCTTCCTGCTCTTCGGTAAGTGCATCAAATAAGTGGCTTAAAGAGGCTTTATGAAAGGTAATACTCTTATATTTCCGCTTTCCCTCTACTTCGTAGGTCACCGCATAGATCTCTCGGGGATCGGTACCCAGCTCTCTTAAGGTTTCAATATCTGTGGAAAGCGTGTTGATTTCTTCAAGCGCGGCTTTGACGGCTGTCAACACGTCACTGGGGTAGAGCACTTCTTCAATCACTCCATCTTTGCGCCGGCGCTTGCGATAATAAAGGGTTAAATCATGCCCCAGATCTACCAGCGGTACCCGCCACTGATTTCCCTCTTTAAACATCGCGGTTAACAACTCAAAAAGCCGTCGTGATACCGGACGTCTCAGCAGACGATAAAAATTGAAGTCCACATACTTAAAGTGTCTGGAGTTTTGCAGAACGCTTAAGAATTCAGGATCTAAGCGAATGTCCAGACGCCGCTCTTTTTCTTCAAGGTGGCACTGTGCAGAATCTTAAACTGGCGCGTTAAGTACTCTCCATCTTGAAAAAAAGCCGCTTTAAAATCAAGGGTGACAGAGCACCAGCGCTTAAGACTATCTTCTAAACGCTCTAAATATTGCGGGTTAACCGGGCAGCCACAGCCTTTTAAGATTTCATAACGACTCAATTGCTGGCGTGGCCGGTAATTTTCTTGCTGAGCACGCATCAGAATATACATTAAAAAAAGTACGTCTACTTGATCCGGCGCCCGGTAATCTGCCCGCAAAGTATACCCCTGAGGGTGGCTCCATTCAGCCTGTTGCGTTGCACGCGAAACCTGAAACCACAGGGGGTACGTCAAAAAATTAAGATCTTGCTTCATGACACTTTTCATAGAGGACAGTATAGCAAAGTCGCGACATGGGTTTGAACAGAGAGTATAATGCGATCAAAGATCTGAAGGAACCGCTTAGACAATGAACACACCCCCTTTTTTTCGCTCGGCTTGCACTCTGGCTCTCGCCTTAAGCTTAAGTACTGCGTGTAAACCCGAAAGCTCGCCCGATGAAACCGGACGCGCGACCACGACGGACCAAAAAGTGGCCGATCATATTGGACAAGACTTTGAAACCATCGCCAATCGTATTTTACCCACCGTGGTGAGTATCAGTACCGTCCAGAAAATGCCTGACGATAAGGTTCATGCTCCGTTTCAGGACGCACCACAAGATAGCGGAGGCCTGGGTTCAGGCGTTATTATTGACGCCGAAAAAGGCTATGTGCTCACCAATAACCATGTCATTGCCGACGCCAATGAAATTTTAGTCACCCTACAAAATCAAACGCGACGCTATGAAGCAAAGGTGATCGGCACCGATCCCCCGACGGACCTGGCCGTTTTGCAAATCAAAAAACCACCCCACCTTCAAGCCGCAGTACTCGGTGACTCAAGCCGTCTCAAAGTCGGCGAATGGGTGCTCGCCATTGGCAGTCCGTTTGGTCTGGACTCTACCGTCACAGCCGGCATTATTTCAGCCAAAAGCCGAGCAGAGGTAGGCGTCGCCGATTTTGAGGATTTTTTACAGACAGACGCAGCGATTAACCCCGGCAATAGTGGCGGCGCCCTGGTCAATAACCAGGGCGAACTCATCGGCATCAACACAGCCATTGCCACCCGCACAATGGGGTATATGGGCATTGGTTTTGCCATCCCCAGCGACATGATCAAACGGGTGATGCAAGAACTCATCGAAAAAGGTAAAGTGACGCGCTCGCAGTTGGGTGTCTATATTGAGCGAATTGATGAAACACTTAAAAAAGGATTAAAGCTGAGCAGCGATCAGCAAGGCATTTTGGTCTCTGAAGTCATCCCCAACACCCCGGCCGCCGAAAGTGGCTTTGAAAAATATGACGTGATTATTGCCATCAACGGAACAGCCGTTACCCAGGTGCAAAACTTTCGCAATCAGGTGGCCTTAACGCCACCGGGAGAAAAAATCAGCGTCCAGGTGTTACGCAATGGAGCCCCGGTGACGCTGACCCCATTACTGAGAGAAGCGAGTGCATCTACTCAGGCTGGACCCGGTAATCAGGCATTGGCCGAACGCCTCGGCTTCCAGTTAGAACCCCTTAATGACGAGATCAAGAGCCAGTTGGGCCTTCCGCAAACCTTTAAGGGCCTTGCGGTGACCGAAATTGAACCCCTGAGCAACGCAGCCCAGCAGGGGCTACAGCGCGGCGATCTGATCACCGAGGTGAATCAGCAAAGTGTTAACGCATGGGAAGATGTCATTGAAGCCCTTAAAGAGGTCAAACCCGGAGACGCTGTTTTACTCAACACCATTCGCAATGGTCAAAGCCAAATTATGGCGTTCAAAATGCCTCCTCCCCAATAAAAAGTGTTGAAGCGCCATAAAAAATGCTTTAATAAAATGCTGTAAATATTGTTTTTACGTTAAGCTTCTATTTTGTATTAAGTTTTAATTTGGTGTTTTAACACAATCTCACCCCTATCTTTACGATGGAAGTTTCGTTAAGATAGCATGAACACTTTTATCAAGCAGTTTATTTCGTGAAAACCCCTGTGATATACTGAGACTAATTCTGAATAACACCCGTTTTCTGGATATATCTTCGCACGGCGAACAATTACTAAGGAGTACGTGGCTTGTGTTGGCTAAACCACTCGTTCTGATTCTCCTGGCCTGTAGCCTGGGCCTGGCATCATGTAGCAATAATGACAATCCGATTATCACCCCCATTTCAGATCCGGTAAGCGCATCGAATAACGAAGGCCCTCAACTCGTTATCGAACCCGCATCGGTAAATATTCAAGTGGGCAAAACGATGCAGGCCACCAGCCTCCTCAATCAGGAAGGAGATATTAAACGTGGATTACCCACCACATGGACCAGCTTAAACCCTGATATTGTATCCATCGATGAAAATGGTCAAATTACGGCATTAAAGCCGGGCAATACGCGCATCAAAGCCGTTACTCTCGGCAGTGAAGCCCTTGCATTAGTGAGCGTAACACCTGCACAAGCAGGCGGCACGACCGGCACCCCAGCCACCGATGGCAGCGGCGGACTCAGCACCGTTGATGAGGACTCTGAAACCTCTGTCGAGTTGGCTAAATTACGCACCATCGTTATTCGTCCCGAAAACGAAGTCATTCAACCCACTCTTTTTAAATTCAGTCGCCTTGGTGAAACCCGCCAGTTTGTGGCGGTGGGCAAAGATTCTGAAGGTCAAGACATTCTTAACCTAACCTATAGCTGGTCATCGAGCGATGAGGCCGTAGCCACCGTCAATAGTACAGGTGTCGTTACCGCCGTTTCTACCGGCACCACGAACCTGATTGCCAGCGCCGGCAATATTACCAGTAATATTGTCCAGGTGGTGGTTCAAGAAGGTACCATTCGAGCCAATATCAGATTTACGGAGTAACCGATGAAAGCCCAACCTTTGAGAATGACCGGGATTTTAATGGCGCTGTCTTTGTCTTGCGCCAGCGTTATTAGCTGTAACGTATCCTCACCCTCCCCGACAGTGAACGCTGCACAGGTTGTCAACCTACAAACTGAGAACGGTCAAATCCGTCTCAATGTCAGTTTGCCAACCCCCAAGGCGTATACAGCCCTTAAAAACTATCATGACTTTCACACTGCAGCGATTGAAGAATCTCGCATCAATCGCATTAAAGTCACGATTGAAGGCACCACCACAGACTTCAAAGCTGAAAAGGTGATTCCCATTTCTCAGGGAGGCATGACCGCCACCATTAAAGTGCCATTGGGTAAAAACTTCTTACTTACCGTACAGGGAATGGACGATCTTGACGACGTACCGGGTGCTCGCGTCAAAAGCGTGTTTAGCGTTGAGTCCGCAGAAGAAACCCCTGACGTGGACGTTACCCCGCTCACCACAGCCATGGCTGAAGTGGTTCAACGGGTAAAAGCCCGTGATGCTGAAGCCGCAGCCAATATCGATAGTCAAAAATTACTGGCCCTGATTGAAGAAGGCAAAAGCGCCGCCAACCCATTTTTGGTAAACTTTAACGCCTTTGCCGACGCATTGGTTGCCAGCAACGGTGTCGTTCCTTCGATTGTGCCCAGCAATCCCGTACTCAAGCCCGGCAATATTGCTGGCGTCATTACCGGATTAAAACCCGGAGACACAGCGCTGGTCTTTTCCAACGACCCCGTGTCTGAGCCTTTCTTAATCGTCGCACCTCCGCTCACCGGTGAAGACACCCTCGAAGATCGTGAACTGGAGTTCCGCATTGACAATGTTCCCGCAGGAAACTGGATCGTGCGTGTGGTGGCATCGGGCTATCAGGTTCAGGGCGATAATATTGCAAGCCTGAACGAGTTGAGCGCCACGAAAAGAGTCGTAGTAGCAACCAACGCACAAGTAAGTACCACCTTTGAAGTAAAAGCTGTCGGCTGGGGAGCCAGTCCGATTAACGCGTCCGGTAATATCGGGTCTTCAGATCAACTGAGTGCTGTGTTAGACGGCTCTGACGACATTCATGCCGTCTGGCGTCAGGATGGCTTTCAAGAAAACGAAGAAGCCGGTTCTATTTTTTATAGCCGCTGGAACGGCAAGACCTGGTCTACCGATAATCGCTTTATCTCTCCTCCTGGAGACAATAAATTCCGCGGTGCCAGAGAGCCCAATGTAGCTGTGGGCACCGATCGCACGCCCCATGTCGTCTGGTCCGCCAATAGCAACAACTCCGACTTTAGAGGACGTCGCGTGGCCTTTAGCCGCTTTGACGGGGTAAACTGGTCAAAACCGCTGGTTATTTCTAGCACTGAACCCCAAAACGAAGTGGATGCCGATCACCCCAGCGTTGCGATCAACCCCATTAACGGTCAGGCCTTTGCTGTCTGGGATCAACTCACCAACGGTGTGCGTAGTGTTTACCTCTCGCAACGTCAGGGCGATAAATGGCTCAACCCCATCTTACTCTCTGAGGCCAATACACAGTCCATTAAGCCCATCGTAACCATAGGAACTGACGGTTGGGTGCGTGTGGTTTGGGAAGTCCTCGATACGTCTCGTGTTCAGTACATTGAGTGGGATGGCCAAAACTTTAGTACTATTGAAGAAGTCCCCTTTAACCAAAGTGGGGATGGCCAGCGCAGACGAAACCTCGCAGCTTCTGTCGATCGCTTAAATCGTTTACACCTGATCCGTCGGGTAGATAACACGATTCAGTATCTCTTCCGCTCAAACAATAGCTGGTCAAAAACAGAGTTTGTTCATGAAGTCGCTGGAGAGGCACTACCCGTACTCAGCGACGTCACGCTCACGCTAGATCCTGTAGGCAACGTCAACGCAGCCTGGGGATCATCATTGGTAGACGGCACACCGATTTTACGCTATCGACGTCGCACCAACACCGGTTGGGATAAACCCGAAGGCGCGACATTGAACGGCGGCAATACCAATATCGGTGTCTTCCCGACGCCCACGCCGTTACCGACCGCAACGTCACCACCCGCCACAACAGCGTCTCCTACCGCGACACCGTTCCCCGGATTTGATAATATTCCGGCGTCTCAGAACAAGTTACCGGTAGAAGAACCTCAGATTGTCGTGGACAGCCGTGGACGCATGAGCGTGATGTGGAGCGATAGCTCTTCAGACCCGGTTAACTCAGAGATTTATCACTCGATGAAATCTGAGCCCATCGAAGACAATTAGGTCTTTCAAAACACAAGAAAAGCCCCGCTAACTTTTTATTAGCGGGGCTTTTTTCTGTTCATATACCCGTCTATTCCGGTTCCCGTTGAATGGGATGGGTCTGAATTTGTAGAATGTCTTGATCTTCAAGGCGCAGCACATCGTCGGTATAACGGTGCTGAAGTCGCTGTAAGCGGGTTTCTTCTTTAAGAATACGTCCTTTAACGTCTTCAAATACTTTTTTAGCAGCAGGGCTATCGGCCATGGCTTCTGCCACGGTCATGCGCTGCTGAGCCAGGTGCTTAAGGTTAAGCTGCATTTGCTCAATGTGTTGTTGATCGCTATGGTATTGCCAACTTTTACGGGCAGCGGCCAGATCCAATAAGTGCAAGGCGGCCTGGGGCAGAAACCCGTTGACTTTATCTTTGGCGTTGCGAACGGTCAGGTCGAGCACAGAAGCTGCGATTTCAAGGCCGTGATGACTCTCAAGAAAAGGTTGTTTTTGCTTCAAAATATGAGTGCAAAAAGCCAGGGGAGGCTCCGGAACTTCAAAAACCTGAAACAAATGGGAGACCAGGGTTTCGTCTTGCAAGCGCTTGAAAAAGTGCGGTGTTGTGGTGGCCACACAATAGGTTCCCGGCTCCTCTAAAAGCGTGAGTAATTGCTGAGTAATCACAAATTCCAATTCTTTTTTACTGGCCAGAAAAAGCTGATGAATATTTTCAATCACCAGCAAAATGTCCTCTGACTGACGCACTTCTTGCATAATCGACTGGGTCAAACCATAGAGCTCTTCATCGGTGGTGCCCGCTTCGGCCAGCATCTTGTCAATCGAAAGCACGACCACGCGAAAATGCGAAAATCGCTGATAAATACGCGAGTCTAAAATATACTGGTTTAAACCATCGATGAGCGAAGACTTGCCCACGCCGTGTTCCCCCACCAGCAATACGTTATGCTTATGCTGCATGCCCAAATACTGGATCAGTCGCTCCACCATGGGTTCCCACTCCATCACAGGAAGACGCTCTTGCTGCTCCAAACTGGAGGTTAAGTCCTGACTGTAACGGTCGAGGCCCGCCGTACGAATATCTTGATTGCGACGGGTATAGCGCAAGCGCAAAAGATTCCAGCGCAAATGCTTCAATTGCAAGCCCGACCGGGATAAAACCAATAAACCCTGACCCTCACCCACATAGACCAATCCCAGCAGTAAGTGATCCACATCGACTTGATCTACACCAATGAGGCGGGCCTCGGCATTGGCGCGCTTGAAAATAAGCTGAGTGGTTTCCGAATAAGCAATATCCATCGGTGCTTTGCGTCCGAGGGGAGCTAAGTCTACCTCGCCGCGCAAACGATAGGCGTCTAAACCTTTCACGTGCAGCACCTCAGAAACCAACGTCCCTGGGTCTCTTAAGAGCCCCAGGAAAAGATGATCCGGCTCGACCAGCACATTGCGCTGGGCACGGGCCTCTTCCTGAGCGTACATCACGACCTTCAGGGCTTCCTGGGTAAAGTTCTCTAACATCGCTTCTTCTCCAAACTATTCTGCAAACGATTCCCCAAACAGGGTTTTCATTAAGGATTGCTGCTGCGCCACCTGAAGCGCGCGCTTTAAGCGGCTACAGGACTCGCAGCGGCCACAATGGTGGTCTCCCGAGGCATAGCAAGACCAGAGCAATTCCAGAGGCACCTGCAGACGCAGGGCTTCTTGCACCACCTCAATTTTATTTAAGTGTTGCACGTAAGACTTCACCGTGGGCTGAACCTGGGTGGAGTAAGCCAATGACTGGGTAATCGCCGTGGCAAATTGCGGCGTATTATCAGGAAAAGTCATGGCTTCTTCAGCATTAAAGCCCGTAATAATTTCTTGCAATTCAAACCGGTCAGCCCACACCGCGGCAATATTCATAAAGAGACCGTTGCGATTGGGAACCCATACCCGTGCTGCGCTGGCCAGCGTCACACCCATGACATTATCCAGCGACTCAATATCAATCTGGGGGAGTGCCTCGGGGTTATTTTCACTTAAGGCTGAGGTATTTAGTACGCCCAGCCAGGGCAAATCGACTTTTTGCAGATACAAATCATAATGGGCCGCAATTTTTTGAGCCTGCGCCCACTCAGAGCGGGCCGCTTTTTGACCATAGTCAAAGGCAATGGCGTGGGTAATATCCACACCCGCTTCACGGGCCAGTGCCAGCGAAGTTGTGGAGTCAAGTCCCGCAGAAAGCAGGACAATTGCAGTGTTTTTCATAGAGCGTCCTTTCTAAAGATCCCGTGAGCGGACCATGCCATAGCTCAGTGTTAAAAAGACGCCAATATACACCAGGGTCGTCACCACCGCCTCACTATTATAAGCCGCGGTCTCACCGATACCAAAATAGGCCGGTAAGGGGTTGGGAATGAGTTTACCCAAAGCTTGAATGGGAAGGTGATCCGCCACCTGAGGCAGAGGAATCCAGTCTTTAAAGACCTTATATTGTAGCACCGGCTCTGCCACAAAAGCGTAAAGTAAAAAAGCCACAATGCTCATCCCTTGCTTCCGTAGCGCATGGGTGATAAAAAAGGCCAGACTCATATATCCCAGCACCTGTAAAAAATAAAGCCCCATATAGCTGGCTTTATCAAAGCTTACAGGGTACGCTTCGACATCTCCAAGATAATAGCCACATAAAAAACCCAGAGCAGACACCAAAAGCGTCGAGCCCAGCGCAAATAAGAACATGAGCAGGATTTTTGAAAACAAAGCCTGAGAACGACTCATCCCGTCAATAATATTTTGTCGAAAGGTTTTGTACTGGTACTCATTGCCTACCAACAGAATCACAAAAAAGTACAGCAGAATATTAAACCAGCTAGAGATGTAGGCCACGTTATGCCAAACATCTGGAAAATTATAAAAGCTAATACTCAGCTCAGTGCCGTTATTGCCCAATTTAAATTGAAAGTTATGTAAAGAAATAAACAGGGCGGGCATAAGCAGACCATAAGCACTCAAAGCCAACCAAAACGCACGATAGGGTAGTAGCTTTCGCCACTCTACTTTAAGTAAGTTCATGCTTTTACCTCTGCCGTTAGCGCTAAAAATCGTTCTTCTAAACTGGTGTGTTTGGCCTGAAGATGAGACAAGACAATCCCATCATTAAAGGCACGCTGATTGATTTCCGTGGTAGAAAGAGACGTATTTAAAGACAAACGTATCAGGGATCCCTCGGGTTGCGCTTCAGCAATAAAAGACTGCGCGCTGGCCCACTGTTGTAACTTCACCCCATCTTCAGCAGCCACCAAAAGATGCTGTTCACTCTGAAGGATTTCGCTAAAAGGCCCTGCCGCAAGCAATTGCCCTTGTTTCATGATCGCCACATGGGAGCAGATTTTTTCGACTTCATCCAGAATATGGCTTGCGAAAATAATGGTTTTGCCCTGTTTGGCAATATCCTGAATAATATGCCGCATTTCGGCAATACCCTGCGGGTCCAGACCATTTGTGGGCTCATCTAACACCAGGACTTCGGGATCGGCCAATAAAGCAGACCCCACCGCCAGCCGTTGGCGCATGCCCAATGAAAAGGTTTTAAAAGGTTGCTTGTGCCGTCCCCAGAGATCGACCTGGCGTAAAACCGTCTCAATCCGGTCAGTGGAGCAGCGCTTGATGGCTGCCACCACTTTAAGGTTGTTGACCGCTGAGAGGTAAGGGTAAAAGTTAGGCGTTTCTAACAGCACGCCAATGCGCTGACGGTGCCGATGGTTTTCGGGCTCGCCAAACCACTGATAGGTTCCCCCACTGGGACGAGTAATGTTGAGAATCATTCCCAGTGTGGTGGTTTTACCGCTGCCGTTTGGCCCGAGGATGCCGTAGACCTCTCCGGCATTGACAGAGAGATCCAAAGCACGTACGGCATGAAATTTACCGTATTTTTTTGATAACTGCTGAATAGTAAGAATGTTCATACCCAGCAGTATAGAACGATTTAAAGATCCTTGAGTAAATCTTCGAGCTCTTCACTGTCTTGTAATTGGCTCACGTCTAACATGAAGGTGCCCGTTTCATCCATGGCGTCTTCACCTACAGCGTTAGGGTCCAGTTGACCCGTGTTTTTCTTTTCAGAAGCTGCAGCGGCTGAGCCCGGACTTTGGGATTTGGCCGCTTTGCGAAATAATCTATCTAACATATATTCCTCCGTCTCTATTGATTGTAGCGAAAAACGGGAGAAAAAACCACGCCAAATTTAAGAAGAAGACTTCGATTTAAGGGCTTCCGCTATTTTTTGAGAGCTGGGGTTACTCTCACTGGTGGGCCAACCCTCCCGCTGCTGAGCGCGGTTTCCATCGGTAGACTCCGTTTGATCGTGAAACAGCATCACCTGGGTAGGATAAGGCATATCAATGGCAGCACTATCCAAAGCCTTTTTAACAGCCAATTTGACACCGCTATCGATGCGTACACCACTGACCCGTTTAGAAGGGGTCCACCAGCGCGCCCGAATATTCACAGAGCTACCGGCCAGATCAGCCACAAAAACTTCGGGGGCAGGATCCGCCAAAACACCGTCCACAGATTTGACCGCCGCCAGAATTTGCTCCATGGCATCATCTAAATTGTCGCCATAACCCACACCAATGTCATATTGATAACGGCGATTTTCGAAGGCGGTATTGACCACTACGGCCTGGGTATAAATTTCCCCATTGGGAATAACCACCCGACGACCATCATAGGTTTTGAGCAAAGTAGAACGGGTTTCGATCTCTTCGACGGTGCCTTCGTAACTGCCGTAGATAATCTGATCACCTACCTCAAAAGGCTGCCGTAGTAAAAGTAGAATACCGGCAAGAAAATTTTGCAAGATGTCTTTGAAAGCGAAGCCGATAGCTACCCCCCCAATACCCAGAGTAGACAGTAGCTTTGCAGGTGTAACGCTCGGAGCAACGATGGCCACCGCCACCAGTAAACCAATAAACATAACCCCCCAGCCTGCCAGTCGGCTCAATACCTGTCCAAGGTTTTGGTGGCTTTTGCCTGAAAATGTTTTTTCAATCACCTGACCCACACCTTTAGAAACCAGGTAAAAAATGAACAGGGTAACCAGAGCAATGACCATAGACGGAATTAGCTGTACAAAGCCGTCCAACATATTATCAATCCGGTTCCACAACCCTTGTATATCGGCATCTAATTTACCGCCTGTTGTGGCCTCAAGGGCTCCTGATTCTGTTGCCATGACAGTTACCTATTCTTTATTTACGTTAAAAAAGAATAGGTAATTGCACATTAAAAGCTGCTACATTCGCCACTAAAAAATCATAAAAATCCTGGTCTAGTCCACGTACTGGCCTAGTCCAGGTAAATATTGACCCGCGAATTAAATCCGCCCATGCCATCGGGCTCCTTATTTTCACACTCCGGGTCGTGAATCCAGTGGTGACCATCTACCACAAATTTATAGGTATACAGTCCTTTAAAGGGGAATTCTTTGGTCAAAGTCCAGGTGGTGGTATTCGGAATACGCTCCATAAGCAAACGATCGCCAGACCAGTCGGTAAAATCACCGGCCAGAGCCACCGACTGGGCTTCTTTGCTTTTATAGTAAAAGGTGACCTTACGGCGCTGCACAAAGGGAGATGCCATACGGTTCATGCGACGACGAAAACGGTCGTTTTCGGCCTCTTTTACGCACTTGCGGGGATGAATCAAACCGTGTCCCTGCTTTTCGATGGGAATATTAAATATTTTGTCGGTGGTCATGCAAAGCAATTGCTTGATGCGGCGGGGACTCAGCCCCGGATTGGCCTCTAACATCTGGGCGATAATCGAGCAAACAATGGGAGACGAAAAAGAGGTGCCGTCCACGTGCTGATAATGCCCACCCACCACTTTATTGGTTTTGACCCACTGCGCCACCTCAGCGCTTACCGCATCAGGTGCTTGCGATAGCAATGAGAGGTCAAAAGGCAGATCTTCACTATGTTCACGCAAGTGCTCCAAAAGCGCTTCGTCTTCAAGGTCCAGCACGCGAGACATCAGCTCGGCCTGGCGATAAAAATCGGTGTCGGGCAAAATAGGAGCCGCCACCCAAATGCCCGGTGCAATCAACTCCGGCTTCATAAAACCGTCAATGGTGGGACCATAACTCGAATGGTACATATCATAGTACTGGCGGCTTAATTTATTTTTGTCGTCAAAGCCCCCCACCGTAATCACCGAGGGCGAAGAAGCCGGTGGGGTAATGCGGTTATCCTCGCCAGAGTTTCCGTCATTGCCGGCAGCGGCCACCACGGTAATGCCCGCTTGCACCAACGCCTCAGCCATCTGGTTCAGGGCGTTATCGAGGTAAGACTGCTCCCGGCCTTCTCCCAGAGAGATATTCAGAACACGAATATTGTATTCTTCGTGGTTTTCGAGCACCCACTTAAGGCCTTTAATCATATATTCTGTTTTAATACGCCCCTCACGATCAGAGGCTTTGAGCAACACAATATTGCTATTGTAAGCAATCCCTTTGTATAAGCCACTCGACAAGTAACCATTGCCCGCAGCAGAGAGCGAGGTTTGCATACCATGCCAACTATTATCCGTGGGGTCGCCAAAATCGTCTTCTTCAGGGTGGGGAATATTAACATAAGCCAGCACTCTGTTTTCGGGCATAATTAAATCGGGATGGGGATAAAAACCCGAGTCGAGAAAAGCAATGGTCACTCCCTTTCCGCTGTAACGAGAGACGGCGTTGAGGCGCAAAGGGGTGGGAATAATTTCATAGTCGGCATGCTTGTAAATCGGAAAAAAGCCGCTGAGCGAAGACACCATCGTTTCGTTGGGGTATTGCAGAGAGATCTCAAAAATATCCTGAGCCGTCATGGGGCTGCCGTTGGCGTGACAAAACAAGGCTTGCTGTGCAAAGTCGACTTCTTCAAGATAGTTGCGAAAGACCTCACGGGTTTCCTGGTCAATCAAAACATAACGCTGATGGCCCGGCCGAGTGATCTTTAGCTGAATTTTCTCGTCTTCGGTTTTAACCACGTCTGCCACAGACATACCGCAAAGTTCATGGGCCTGAATTTGGGTGCCGTAGTAAAGCATGAGTAGCACAATATCGCGAAGCTTCGCCGTGGCTTTGGTTTCGCGAAGGGTATCAAGCAATTGCTGCTTGTGGGCTTTCCATTGCACATTTAGCGGTTTGTATTGGCGGGATTTTAGGGTGTCGATATAGGCGTTGATATAAGACTTGACCAGGTGATCGAGGGGATGTTGGGAATGGGGTGAGCTTAAAGGCATAGGACTCTCTCTTACTTAATAATGCGGTGTTCAATCAGTGATTTGTAATACTCCACAGCTTTAGGACAGCTGCCGTCAGACTCAATCCAACGGGGATTGTTGTCTTTGATCACATTGAGTATTTGTTTCTCGACACTTTTGTGAAAAGGGATAATGGCATCGTCCACTTCGCGCTCACATACAGGACAAACATAGGTGTTATCCACAATAAACTCCTTCAATACGGTTAAGAGTATAATAATACAAAATCACAAAAGGAATTTCATCTATGTCTGAATCTTTGTTTCCTATATTGACTCCGTCTTTAATCGATAAACTAAAAAAATATGGCAAAGTAGAAGATGTAGCCGCAGGCAGTGTCTTGCTCGAAGCAGGTGCAAAAGACTTTTGCTGCTTTGTCGTGTTGACCGGTGAAATGACCATTACCGACCCTTTTCGTGAAGACACGGTCATCACCCGCCATGGCCCCGGAGAGTTTAGTGGAGACAGCGATATGTTATCTCAGCGAGCCGCGATGGTACAGGGCACCATGACCATTGCTGGAGAGATCATACGTATTCAGCCCGCCGCTTTACGGGAGATCATTGCGAATTTGCCCGAAGCCAGTGACGTGCTGCTCCAGGCCTTTTTACTGAGACGGGATGCCCTGATTAACGATAAAAGCCATGGCGCCCGCTTAATTGGTTCACGGTATTCTCCAGACACCTTTCGCATTCGTCAGTTTTTAAGCCGTAATGATTTGCCCTATACCTGGTTAGACATCGAGAAAGACCCTGAAGCCCAGCAAATCTTAAAAGATTTTGACGTGCCGCCCGAAGAAACCCCATTGCTCATTGCCAGCCACGGTGATTTTTACAAAAACCCTCAGATAGAAACCCTGGCAAAATGCTTTGGTATTTCTGATTACGATGTAGACACCGAATACGATGTGGTGGTGGTCGGAGCCGGTCCTGGCGGATTAGCTGCCAGCGTTTATGCCGCCTCAGAAGGTCTTAAAGTACTTACCGTGGACTCCGTAGGTCCCGGAGGACAAGCCGGAACCAGCTCTAAAATTGAAAACTATCTGGGCTTTCCCACCGGCATTTCGGGCCAGGACCTGGCAAAGCGTGCGTATATGCAGGTACAAAAGTTTGGCGGTACCATTGTGAGCCCCAGAACGGTAGAACGTCTTGAGTGCGATGGATCTCGCTTTACCCTTCACCTGAGTAAGGGAGAAAGGATCAGTACCCGCTCAGTGGTCATTGCCACCGGTGCCCAATACATCAAGCTGCCCATGGATAATTTAAGCGACTATGAGGGGCGTGGCGTATATTATGGGGCCACCAATATGGAGGCACAAACCTGCATGGATGAAGAAGTGATTGTCGTGGGCGGAGGAAACTCCGCAGGACAGGCCACCGTGTTTTTAGCCGGTCATGCGCGCAAGGTCAATCTTTTTATTCGCAGCGGAGATTTAGAACACAGCATGTCGCAGTACTTGATTCAACGCATCATGCAAACCCCCAATGTGGAGCTGCACACTTACACAGAAATTACGGCACTGCATGGCGAAGGACACTTAGAACGCATCAGCGTTAAGAAAAAAGGAGAAAGCTTTACGCTTGACACCCAACATGTATTTACCATGATTGGCGCCTCCCCCTGCACTGACTGGGCCAGTGACTGCGTTTTACTGGATAAAAAAGGCTTTGTCCTTACCGGCTCTAACCTGAATCGCCAACAATTGAATGAGGCAGGTTGGGATCCAAACCGCTCGCCCAGTTTATTGGAAACCAGTAAGCCGGGTATTTATGCGGTGGGTGACGTGCGCAGCGACTCCACCAAACGGGTTGCCTCCGCAGTCGGTGAGGGCTCCATGTGCATTAGCTTTGTGCACCGTTACTTAAGCGGGCTTTAATACCCCCAGGTTTCTGAGAAAGGTTTCTTCATCAGATTCGCCCCACATTTCATCGGCCCCCCAAAAGACCAGGCCCGCCACCGTCGCGCCAATCAGTACCGCAGGCGCAAGAGGCCCAGAGGCTCCTGCAACAATGGCAATTCCGGCTCCCGCACCCACGACACCAGAAGCTCCACTCAACACCTTCATACTGCCGCCAAAGGTGTCTCCTTTTGAAAACTCATCACTGGCAGCGTAGAAGTCAAAACCGGCACCCGCAATGTCACCAATAGGTCCTAAAAACTCCATCACTTTCAGCACTTTTGCTGCCTTATTAAGACGGTTAAGGTGGCGTAAATTGGCAGCGTCACTCCCTCTATCCACGAGCTGAGTGCCGTTTTTAATGTCCTTTAGAATGGTGTCTGCGTCAAAGTCAATCAAACCCGCAATGAACGAAGCCGAGCTAGATGTGGCACCCACGGCGGCCACACCAAACTGCCCAATTGCTGCGGCATGCTCCTTATCAAATTTTTCGGGCAGCTTAAAGCCGGCAGTGACCACAGCAGTCAGAGCCAATAATCCGCCCAGTTTGCCCGAAGCAGACATGCGCTCTAAAAAGTGAATGGTGGCTTTGCCCTTGCCCTGGGCATCCCCCACTTTAGAGATGAGCAGATCTTTGAGTTTTTGGCCCGCAGTGGCATCTCCGTTCTGCATTTGTTTGATCCAAAAAGCGGTCTTTTGGGCTTCTTCAGGGGTTAATTTATCAAGGGTTTGTGCCAGTGCATCGGCTATCTTCGCATTTTTGTCTACGCCCGTATTAAGTTTGTCCATGGCTTGAGAAAATGCACTGGCGCGCTTATCTGCAGGAACACTTTTTATCATGACTACCGATTGCGCCTGAAACTCTCGCCCCACCAGCTCTTGCTGCACCTCTGCCGCAGCGCGAGGATCCGCAAAGGCCAACTTCGCCAGATCTGCCTCGAGCACCGCCTTGCGCTCAGTTTCGGGCAAAAGATCTAAATAGGCCTGATAGCGGGGATTCAGCAGATGTGCCTTGAGCTCCTGGGCCACCGGCTGCTCACCAAAGACCTCTTTAACGGCCTCTTGTTTGGCTTCATCAAAGGCCTTCATCACCTCAGGACTGTTGCTCATCTCAGCTATTTTGGCTTTGACCGCATCCACATCAATGCGATCCCGCAGCTTCTTATCAATCTTGGGATTGTTGGCCATCTCTAAAGCAGCATAGAGTTCGCCCAGTTTTTTGAGATCTCCCGTCTTGGCGTCTTTAATCTTTTTTTGTACATTTTTGACATAGGCTTCTTGCAGCTTTGTCATCTGCTGCTCACCAATCAAAGAAGGGCGTATGGCCGGGTCATTATAGATAGACTGCTTTTCTGAAACCGATTTTTTCAGGGCCTCTAGCTTGCTTTCTGCCCCTAAATAGTCTGAAATATAGTCATCGGTTTTTGTATCCAGATCCACCAGAGCGCTGGCTTCTTTTGGGGTAATGCCCACAAAAAGCCGGCCCGCTTCTTTGACGGATTCCAGCAATAATTCGCGGGTGGCGTCCACGGTGGTCAGCACATTTCGCTCCTCACCAGGCGCAATAGATTTCAGCTTTTTCACCTGTTCTTCGAGCAAGGTAACGGCATCTTGTGCGCCCTTTTGACCCATCTGGGCATTCTTTTTGAACACCCCAATAGCGGTTTCCATTTCATTAATCAGGGTTTTGCGGTCGCCGTTAATCTTGGCCCGAAGCCTTTGAATATCAGCCTGTGTTTTGGCCAGTTCTTCGCCCTTAAGGTGGGGCAAGCGGTCCTCTAACATCATGAGTTTCTGGGTGTTTTGCGTGAGGTTGTCGTGAGCCGTCTGTAAGGACTGGTTCATCTTAGCCAGCGCACCCAAACGAATCTTCATGCGCAATCCGGCCTCGCGGTGCTCCAGGTTGCGTTGACTTACACCGATCATTTCTTGACGTAATTCTTGCTTTTGGCTTTGCAATTGCTCACGTAGCGCTGGATCCCGAGTCACCATCAGACGAGAATCGATCTGTGAAATGCGCTCCTGCAGCTGCGCCTGAATTTTTTCAGGACGGTTTCTGAGCGCACCATACCCTTGTTCTGTGCCCGGAATGTTTCCTGAAGCGGGAGCAATCTGCAGCAGTCGCCCGTGAATAATGGTGCGTGAGGTTTCAAGGGTTTCACGCTGTTGATGCAGAGTGCTCAGCTTCTTCTGCAAGGCAACACCTTCAGGTGACGATAATTCCCCCGTCTTTCTCAGTTGATCAACTTGCTCTGAGAGCGCGCGGGTTTCTGCATCCAGGACTTTTAAAGTCGTATCCAGCTCCTGCTTTGCCGTGCTGAGATTGGCCCGATAAGCCACACCTCGGTCGGCTTCCTGGGTTCCAGCACGATTGCGATCAAACCCCCGTGCGTTGTCTGCAGTCGCAACATCTGCCAGCGCCTTGACCCGCTGATACTGCTGGCTGGAACTCTCCTGGGGCGGCTTAACGGACGTTAATTCACCATTTTGACGGGTAAAGTAAGCCTCTGCCTGAGGTCCTAACTCAGCAACAGCTGCCGCTAAACTTTCAGGAGTGGGAGCTCCTTTTAACTCAATCACAGCGTAGGCGGTTTTTCCGTCTGGATTTTGAATAGCGACAATCAGTTCTGAACCCGCGTTATTTTGATTGGCTGCTTCTACTGCTTTTTCAAGGCTTTCATAGGTTTTGACCTTCGGCTCCTGATCTTTACCAACGAGCACGTGTTTGGCAAGGGCTTTAAACTCCTGATGCAGGGCTGAAGCCGCCCTGGTTTTTTCAGGGGACGTGTTTTGGGTGGCGGTGCGCAGCACGGTGAGCAAGCGCTCTTTCTCTAAACGCACGCCCCCACCAGTGGTTTGTATACGGCCATCTAAACGCTGAACGGGAGCCGGAATACCCGCGGCTTCTCCCGCTGCTTCTGTATTTTCAGTTCTGTTCTGCTCAGGAGCCTGTGTCTCAGAGGCTTGCCCTTTCACAAAAACATCCTCAGGACGAGCCTCTGAAGGGCTTTCCTGGGGGGAGCTCAGAGGAGAAGCCGGTGGAGGATTGACCTTCGAAGGAAGGGTAGAAGCAGAAACGGGAGACGTTCTTAAGCGACGGATATTCATAAACAAGATGCTCCTGATGCAAGGTCATTTAACCATAGCAAAAGGCGACCTGTATTTCAATACAAGCCGCCCTGGTCAGCGTTTAACAACTGCCCCTTAGACTACAATTGGGACTATGAAAAATCAAAGTTACTCATTGCATCTAGCATCGCGTTAAAGTCAAGGCTAGTACGACTATCTTCAGAACCGCTGGTGGTGTTTATGAAAGATAGGGTTGCGTTACCTGAAGCATTCTCCCTCAATACGAGGCGGTTCATGCTATTGTCACGGGCTTCTAAATTAGAAACCAGACTGCCATCTACGTTTGCCATGGTTCTCAGGTCAAAGCTCTGGCTGCGACCATTGGCATCGGTGAGGGTCAGGGTACCGTTACCGGCAGCACGTCCACTGGCATCAACCACGCGTTCTTCTAAAATATCGATGCGGTCACCGTTATCGAAATTGGTGGTTGAGCGAGTAACCAGATTGGTGGAACCGTCAGCATTGATGCTGCTAACACGATTGGCGTCGGTGGTAAAACCATTTCCTGTTTCAGAAAGCATAAAGTCTGAACCCAGTTTGGCATTACCCATCACACGGTCGGCCACCAATACATTACGGTTGGTGTCGTTACCGGCAAAAGAAGTTCCAAAAAAGTTGGTCACGCTGCCATCGGCGTTCGTTTGGCTACGGATTTGACCTGCGGAGGTATTAAAACCACGGGTGCTATTACGTAACAACTGCTGGCTTTGCACGCTTGACATACCGCTTACGTTACTGTTGAGATTGAGACGACCATTTTGGAGCAGACTATTGTCATTAAAGCCTTGCAGGTCGTTACTGGTGTTGCTGTTAATGGCACTTTCAACATTGGTTCTCAGGGTACTTTCATTAATAACGCTATTGTTATCTCCGGTAAAGCGTACACTCCCTGTAGATTCAAGATTGGTACGCAATTGTGAGTTTAAACGCTGCATACTTTCCATGGTGCTATTTAGGTCAGCATTGATATCTGTATTCAGGTTTAAATCACTGCCTAATGCACTGCTTGAGCCCGTGTTGCTACCGCTTACGTTGGTGTTAACACCGGCATTGATTCCGGTGTTGAGCCCCGTGCTGGTGCTGCCATTACTTCCGCTGCCGCTTAGGTCGGTGTTAACGCCTGCATTAATTCCGGTGTTAAGACCCGTGCTGGTGCCGCCATTACTGCCGCTACCGCTTGCATTGGCGTCTACACCCACATTAACTCCGGTATTAAGACCTGTGCTGCTATTACTGCCACTACCACTCGTATTGGTACTGGTATTTGTGTTGGCCCCAACGCTTACGCCGGTGCTGGCGCTTCCGCTGCCGTTACTGCTGCCACTGGTGTTGGTGCTGGCCCCCACATTGACGCTGCCTGAAGCATTGCCCGAACCGCTGGTGGAACCTGAGCCTGTGTTACCAGAAACGGTATCCACGACATCATCGACAAGTCCGCCCAGTTGTTTCGTATTGAAGCTCCCTGAAGAAGACAGCCGAGCACTATCATAAAAAGCACCGTCTACAGCATGGTAGTTAGCGAGTGCGGTCTGGGCCTGGATGGCTAAAGAGGACTGAGATTGGTTTTGAGAGGCCGTAGGCGATGTTGCATTGGGACTGATGGAACCGGAACCACTGGCGGTACAACTGGTGGTTAAGCTAAGACCTAAACATGCTGCAACAACCAAACTTGCGATTTTATTATTCTGTAGACTTTTCATGACGTGATTTCTCCTATTTGTATTCAACCATTCATATGTATGAATTAATGAATCTTTCTTTTGTATGAAATCATTATGCCTAGCTCCGAGTCCAAAAGACAAATCAAAAAACCATAAAGAAGCCCCAAAAAACAGCCTTAAACCCTGTGATAACAACATTTTTACATATGTAATAAAAAAACCATAAAGCCCATATAAACAAATCAAAACATCTTTTAGCGCCTATGTAAAAACCCCCGCGAAAGCCTGTGCTTTCGCGGGGGTTAAAGTTTTTAGAAAAATCTTAAAAAAGGATGCGATTTAGTCTATTTTTTCGACCAAATGATCGACAATACCGTAGTCTAATGACTCCTGAGCATCCATCCAGTAATCGCGGTCAAAGTCTTTCATCACTTTTTCAAAAGTCTGTCCACAATGGTCAGCCAGAATACGGGCACCCATCTCTTTGGTTTTGACAATTTCACGAGCGTGAATCGCAATATCGGCGGCGACTCCACGAATGAGCCCGCCAATACTGGGTTGGTGAATCATGACGCGACCACTGGGGAAAATAGACCGCTTGCCTTTTTCACCGGCAGCCAGCAAAATCGAACCCATGGAAGCCGCCAGTCCCATACATACAGTAGAGACCGGTGACGAAATCATCTTCATGGTGTCATAGATCACCATACCTGAGGTCACAACGCCGCCGGGGCTGTTAATGTAAAAAGTGATTTCTTTACCGGGATCTTCAGCTTCTAGATAGAGTAAACGGTTGACCACTGCGCGAGCAGAATCGTCCATGACAGGTCCCCAGAGGAACACCTTCCGCTGCTCTAAAAATTTACGATCAAATAGCTTACTATCTGATAAACTTTTGAGTAGGGTTTCAAGGCCGCCTTCATCATCTTCTTCAAAGCGAACGTCGGGATTCGAATAATTCATAGCTGACAAACTCCGTATTTTTTAATCACAGTCTAGCATAGAATCACCTCAAAAAAGATATACTCCCGTCAGAGACGCATCCTGACGTATAATAGAGACTGAGCACTCAAAAGAAAGTTAATCTGTTATGTCAGCAAACGCCCTTGCAATGATCACGATTCTGGGATTGGCCTTTTTAATTCCCATAATTTTGATGTTTATCTCCCGTTTTCTTGGCGGCTATACGCCCGCCGATAGTGGCGGAAAATTCACCCCCTACGAATCCGGCATTATGCAGACCGTCGGCACCGCCGAAGATCGCATTTCGATTAAGTTTTATCTGACCGCGATTCTATTTATTATTTTTGATGTCGAAGCGGTGTTTATGTACCCCTGGGCCGTTAACTTTAAACTTTTGGGTGTGCAGGGCCTGCTTGAAATGTTTGTGTTTTTGTTTATTCTTCTGGCAGGATATATATATATCTGGAAAAAAGGGGCTTTAAAATGGGACTAAACGATAAAGGAATGCCGGGCGAGAGTTTTTTAACCACCCGCCTGGAAGAAGTTTTAGACTGGGGCCGTAAAAACTCACTGTGGCCACTCCCCTTTGGGACCGCCTGTTGCGCCATTGAATATATGAGTACAGTATCTTCTGTGTTTGATGTTTCCCGCTTTGGTGCTGAGGTGGTTCGCTTCTCTCCACGCCAGGCCGATTTACTCATTGTAGCGGGCACCATTAACTACAAACAAGCCCCGATTCTCAAACGCATTTATGACCAAATGCCCGAACCCAAATGGGTCATCTCCATGGGAGCTTGCGCTTGCTCTGGCGGCTTTTATAACAACTACTGTACCGTTCAGGGCATTGATCAAATTGTGCCTGTAGACGTTTATGTCGCCGGCTGCCCTCCCCGCCCAGAGGCCGTAATCGAAGCCTTAATGATGATTCAAAATCGCCTGCGAGAACCCGAAAACGTGACCTCCCACCCCATTGGCGACGCCATTACCGCCAGGCAACGGGAACCCATGTACATTGACGCTTAACGTTTCACCCGTCAGGAATTGATCTAAATCAATAGGGCTCCTGCCTTAAGACATAACGCCTCGTCACTAAAATCCCTATACTCTTTTTAACCTTAAAAGAAAATAGGGATTTTTATTATGACGGATCTCACCCGTACCGTTGAAGTGGCCGAAAACACGTTTTGGGTCTCTCAACGCGACCCACACTCTCTCTTACAAACCAACACCTATCTCCGACGCTTTCAGGGCAACGGTAAACAAATTAATTATCTCATCGACCCCGGGCCTTCAGAGTTTTTCCCGGACATCTCTTCTAAAGTCGCTAACGTCATTGATGACATTAGCCATATTAACATGTACTCCATCAACCACCAGGACCCCGATGTGGGCATGAACTCCACTTTTATTGCGCGCATGAACCCGCGTTCGGTGTGCTTGTGCAGCGAGGACACCTGGCGTCTCACCCGCTTTTTTGAGATTCCTGAAAACAGTTATAAAAATGTGTATAGCTTCCCCGAAAAACGCATGCATCTCACCACCGACCCCAATCACGTCTTAGAGATCATTCCCACCCCTTACTGTCACTTTGTAGGGGCTTTCGCCGTTTACGATCGTCAGACCCGCATGCTGTTTACCGGTGACCTCTTTGGTGGGCTCAACCCCGCGGGCAATATGAGCCTTTACGCCACCGAAGATCACTGGGACGGCATTCGCACCTTCCACGAAATTTATATGCCCACCCGTCAGGCAGTGCGCCGTGTCATTGATACGATTTACAAGATGGAGGTTCCCCCGTTAGCCATCGTTCCACAACACGGCAGTATTTTGCAGGGAGAGATCGTGCATGACTTCTTAAAACGTTTGTATTACCTTCCCATGGGGCTCGATATTGAAAAAGAAGAGCTAACCACCACCAAAGAAGTTCGCACCTATAATCTCATTCTCAGCAAACTCTACGATGTCGTACCAAAAACGCTTAGATCCTTCCGAGTTCGAAATCATTTTTGATACCACCAACCCACACCAGCAACTTTTAGAATATGTAGATATCAGCCACACCGGCATGCAAGTCAAAAAAGACGGCAGTCGGGCATTGGAGCTGTTTTTACAACGCTTTTCGGGCTATCACGATAAGGGATTATTCAACGAGCTACGCAGTCTGGCACTCAAAGAAACGGTGTTTTATCGTCTGCCTTTACCTATGGATATGCTTTACAGCAACCCACAATCCCTCGAAGAAGCATCAAAAGATCCGCTGAAGGATGACGCCTTTTGGAACTCACTTTCTGTAGTATAAAAACAAAAAGAAAACATCGATATGACAAAATATCTTAATTAATGTAAACTGCTCTATACACGAAGAATGAAAACAGTGAGCAGTTTATATTGATTGATTTGAATCAGGCGGTTGAGTTAGCAGACAACACTTTTGGGTTTCACAACGGGATCCCAACTCTTTGTTGCAAACCAACACTTTTTTACGGCGGTTTCAAGGGAACGGAAAAGAGATCAATTACCTGATTGATCCCGGCCCCCCAGAGTTTTTTAATGATATCTCTGCCAAAGTGAGTCATGTCATTGGCAATATCAGCAACGTGAACATGTACTTCCTCAATCATCAGGATCCTGATGTGGGCATGAACGCCAGGGCGATCTCCCAGCTCAACCCACGGGCCGTCTGCTTGTGTACAGAAGACACCTGGCGCCTCGCCCGCTTTTTTCCAATTCCTAAAAACACCTATAAAGATGTCTATAGCTTTCCCCAGCTGCGCATTCCCATGGCCACGGACCCAGAGCATATGCTGGAAATCATTCCGACGCCCTACTGCCATTTTGTGGGCGCCTGTGCCATTTACGATCGTCAAACCCGCCTTTTATTTACCGGAGACCTTTTTGGCGGTCTGAGCCCCGCAGGCAATATGAGCCTTTATGCCACCGAAGATCATTGGGAGGGAATTCGTACCTTTCATCAAATCTATATGCCCAGCCGAAGGGCAGTGCGCAAGGCCATTGATGCCATTTATCAGCTAGAGACTCAGCCTCTGGCCATTGTGCCTCAACACGGAAGTATTTTATACGGAGAGATCATGCGGGAGTTTTTAGACCGTCTCTATGATCTCCCGGTAGGCCTCAATCTACAAAAAGAAAAACTAACGCAAAGTGCTGAAGACCAATGTTACCAAAAAATATTGAACCAACTGTATACTCTGGCCAAAGCACATATAGAGCTCGAAGATTTAGAGCTTTTGTTTTTTAATGTGAATAACGCCAATCAGGAGCTTTCAAAATATCTTGAGCTCTCTTCTCAAGGGGTGAGTATCCAGAAAAATGGGCAACGGGCTGTAGAACTTTTTTTACAGTGTTTTTCAGGAGTTGACAATCAAGCCCTCTATTACGCCTTGCGCAGTCTGGCCATTAAAGAAGCCGTTCGACTTAACGTTCCTGTTCCTATGAATATCTTCCACGGCTATGATGACAGCGAAGCCCATTGCGAGAGCCCTTTAGAGGATGACGCCTTCTGGGAAGAGCTGAGTCATGTAGAAAGTTCGCCAGCACCCACTAACGAGAAACCCTTTAAAGACGAAGTCGATTAAGCATGGACCTGTTGACAGTTTTTCTGAGACACCGCTAAGCTATTGAAGGGAGCTCTCCCTACCCTTCGATTTACAGAAAGCAAATCTAATGTCTATTCATGCACGCCTCAACGCCATTAAAAACTGGCACACCAAACACACCAGCGGAAGCGAAAACGCTTTTTTACCCGCCCTGTCAAAAACAGAGATTCAAGCCCAAAAAGAAGCCTTCCCCTTTGAATTTCCGCAGGCCGTGTATGAACTGTACCAATGGCACAACGGCATGAAAAACAACGCTCCCCTGTTCAATGAGTACACCTTTTACCCGTTAGAGGATGCGCTAGATGAATACGATCTGGCTCAGGATGAAGAAGGCTTACTGAAGCCCTCATGGTTTCCTGTGTTTGGGGATCAGGGAAGCTTTTATGCCGTAGAATGCGATTTGCTTCATCCCCAGCGCGGCTGTGTCTATTTTTGCGATAGCGCAGAAGAGGAGCCCCATCTGTGGTACGACAGCCTCGAAAAAATGCTGATGACGCTGCGCGTTTGCTTTGAACAAAAGGCCTATTTTTTAGACGATGACGGCATTTTAATGCAGGACTTTGAAGCCGCCAATAAAATCCGAGAAGAGTTTAACCCCCGCGCGGTTAAGCTCCAGTTTCAAAAAGAAGAGCCCCTGGAAGAAACGGTAGATGAGCAGCCGGACGGCACCAAACGCCTGACCACCCGCTATAGCGAAGATCATTATAGCGAGCAGTTCTTTGACAAAAAAGGCCGCAAAATGGGGCAGTGTGAGTACCATGGCGGCGAACTCTTACGGCGCGATGACTGGGAATATCTGAGCGCCAACGAGGTAGAGATTACCTCAGAAAATATGATGGGCATGATGATGACCACCAAAACCCGCGGCATTATAAAAAAAGATGGCACTTTCGAGCAGACCGGTATGCAGACCTTTATGAACGGCGAGCTGTTATTTGACGACGCCATGATGGACGAGCTAGAAGCCGCAGATGGAGTAGACGACGAAGAATCCGAAGTCTTTCTAAACTCCTAATCGCAGGGCGCTAATAGATGACTTCTTCTAAAAACAGACCCGAAGCTGGCATACGATAATTTTTTAGATCTGGATTATAGTTTGCAAGGGCTTCTTCAAGAAAGCTTTCCTGAAGATTTCCTTTGCCGACTTCTACAGCAGCACCCACTATATTTCTCACCATATTCCATAAAAAATGCGAAGCGCGTACGCGAATCAAAATCAGGCCCTGCTCCTGAACAAGTTCGATATGTTCAAGCAAAACCTTTGTGGATTTCTCTTTTTTAGGCTTGCGAGAAAAAGAGGCAAAATCATGGAAGCCCTGAATGCGTTTTAAGGCGGATTCCATTTGCACGAGATCCAGGGGTTCTTTTATCCAGCACACATACTTACGTTCAAACGGGTTGCGATCTAAGCTTATGCGATAAACATATTGCCGACTATTGGCCAAATGGCGTGCATGAAAGCGATCGTGGGCTTTTTTGAAATGTAAAATATGAATAGAAGGCGGCATTAAAGCGTTTAAGCGCGTCTGTAATTCAGCAGGAGATAAATCAACCTGAGCTTCAAGATGAGCCACCTGCCCATAAGCGTGAACGCCCGCATCGGTACGACCGGCTCCCTGAAGATCTTTATAGACGCCACCCGCCTCTGAAATAACCTGTTGGGCCGCAGTGATTAACACTCCCTGAATGGTCTGAGCGTTATCTTGTGCTTGCCACCCTGAATAATTACTGCCATCGTATTGAATCGTCATTTTATATCTCATAGGGAGCTATTATAGCAAAGGTGCTGACAGGGCAAGCTAAGTTTACGGTTTAAGCATCGCACGAATACGTGCCAGGGTCTGCACCGCCCCCGCGTGATTACCCTTACCCAGGTGGTAAGGCAGTTCCAGAATCGGTAGCATTTTTTGGCGGTACATCACTTTGCTCCGCAAGTGAGGCGTCTCGCCATAGATCGCCAGGGCAGCATCTCGCATAATGGGATCACTCAGCCCCACAAAGTCACGAGAAGCGTCATAATAGCCGATATCACCAAAATCGATAACTCCAAGAGCCGGCCCCGCCAGTGTATTCCGGTACACCATATTCCAGAACCCCAGATCACCGTGGCACAACACCCGCTCATACCCGAAGCTTTGAAGCTCGGCAACAGAGGTATTCTCTACGAAATGCTCCAGAGACACTAGCTCCGCAGGAGAAAGGTGAGTCTGCAGATAGGTTAAACCCAACTGGTATTTCTCTTGAAGTGTACGCACCTCTTGCTGAGGGTCTTCTTCGGGACAGCCTGTCAAATCCAGGGAGTGGAGCTTTTTTAAAAACAACCCCATCTCTCGACCCATATTTTTTTTCTGCACCTCAGAAAGAACCTGCGTTTTCACCCATTGATCGAGCGTTTGCCCCACAATACCCGCATACGCGATATAGGCATAATCTTCTCCCACGGCTCGGATTTCGGGAAGGCTTACCGAGGAAATGTCAGCCTGCTGCATCAGCGTATAGGCCGCACATTCCACGGCATATTCTTTTTTAACGGCGTCATAGCGGGGGAACTTAGCCACCAGCTGACCGCCTGCGTATAAATACACGCGGCTGGTCCAGCCCACATCGTTAAAGTCCAGCGGCGCATCGGCTGGCAAGTTTAAAACTTGCCGCGCAATAGTTTGTTCGGCCTCGCGTTGTTGAGCCTCTATCGCTGCAGACTCCACCGCGCCACCCCACACTGTCCGGGTCCTGAAAACACCTTCACCCGCACATCTTCAATCTGAAAACGCTTGAGCTCTTCAGGGTCTTCGGTCAGTTTCTCTAATAATAAAAAGGAAAAGGCTTCCACCGTGGCATTTTCAATCGGCAGGACCAGCACATCGGACTTCAAAAAGGGAATCCGCTCCTGATCAAAACAGGCGTAGAGATAGCTTCCCTCTTCTTCAAAACGTAAGTAAGGCGAGTTACCGGGCAAAATAAAGTATTCATCCCAGGCCTCGCACAATTGGCGAATACGCTTTTTGTAGATGCCGTAGTCGAAGCCCATGCCGTTGCCCTGCATGCGGGCTTCGATGTGTACCTGCACCGCAAAGTTATGACCGTGCAAACGTTCTCTCTCGGTGGCCGAAAAAATCGTAAAATGCCCGGCAGAAAACTTCATGTCTTCTTTTGAGAGTTCAAT
>CAWCRG010000005.1:0-197179 GCA_963797915.1 Candidatus Sericytochromatia bacterium | reverse complement strand
CTAAATAATTAGGGATGCGGCGTACTCATTGGAGTGCGTGCTGTTTGCTGGAGCATTTTCAGCTTCAGGCATACCTGAATCTAACGGCTTTTTAAAGTATAATACTTTAAAAAGCCGTTTTTGCTGTTCTGGAGTCAATACGCTATGCTAACATCCCCTTTTACTTATCCTTATATCGAATCTGAAGTTGCCTCAGGCTTAAAAGATGGCAGCAAAATTTATAACATGTCTCCGCAACTGGCGGGGTGGATTGAGAGCGAGCTCGAAAAACGCGTTCTGGAGCTGAAAGCCTTAGAAGAGCACTCACAAATAAGAGTGTATCTCACCCTTCGAGAGTTTAAACATTGTCCTGTGTTCTTAATGGCTTACCCGGCAGATGAAAAGAAAACCGTTATCGAGGCCTGGCACTTTCGCATGGTTAAAAATGAAGAAAGCACTCAAGGACTTCATCTGGTATTGGACCGTGTGCCCCTGAAGCGGTTGTTTAAAGACTTACACCCTAAAGATTCGTCGACTTAAGTTCAAGCATGGCATCAGCGTGGGATTTACCCGACCGGCGCAAATGGCGATAAGTTTCTAAAGCTTCCAGCGAAAGTTGGTCTAAGTCTTCTTTCTCAGCCACGTGTCCCATGGCCTCTTCATGAGAAAAACCTTCGGCACGATAACGATCATAAAAACTCTGTAAGGCTGGATCCATCATTTTAACATCGGTACGCTCATCAGAAGCGCGCGGTGCGCGGTTTGTACGGGATCTCCCCTGAAGCGCGTTCTTAAAGTTATCGGCAAATACAGAAAAAATCGCTTTGACTTCTTGATTTAAGCCCTGACCGTTAAACGCTTTTTGTAAGGTATGCTGATAGTCAAGATAGGCTTTTTCAATTTTATCGTAGTCTACGTGGTAGTCCACAGCATCTAATAAATCCGACACCAGCTGCTCGTCAAAGGTATTAATCACTTTTCTGAGCATCACCACCAGACGATCCACTTCGGTTTCGTCTTCGTAAAACTTTTGAATTCTCAACTCTAACTCTAAAAGCGTTTTATAAATGCGTTTGAGCTCAATTTTATTCAGTTGATACTGCTTCGCCGTTGCTTTTAAACGGTCGCTATCGGCCAGCTGCGGGCGAACAACCGAAGCGTTAAAGTATTGCAACGGGCGATAAATACTTCGCAAGTATTGCCGAAGCTGCCCCCGACTTTGGGGATCTTCCTTAAAAGCGTTAATCACACGATGCAAGTTTTCTTTAAATTGACGAATCCCCTCTTCAGGAGAATAGCCATTGAGCATACGCTCTATCATTTTACGAATTCCAGCCATATCTTTACCTCATCGCAGTGTATTAAAGACCCAATCCCTAGTATAGCCTATGCATGAGCCAGAATAAAAACGGACTAAGCGCTCATCTGAGCAACATAGCGCTGAGCAATGGGTGAGGCCAGACCTTTCAAGATGGCTAAACAAAACTTACGCAGTTCCACATCGTAGGTCATTTCTAAAAGGGTAATCAAATTTTCTATTGATACATTAGCGGCCAATTGCGACGCCTGATCCGACAATCCTTTTAAAGCCATCAAGAGCAGTTCACGATCTTCCCTTAAACTCGGCAGAACCTGAATCAAAAAGTGCGCAGAGCCCGGTATACGGCGTAAGGCTCTTAAAGCCTGATACTGGAGTGAAAAATGACTTTCCTCCACAATTTGAAACAGCGCATTCTGAGCCTGCGGAGTTCCCAAATGTCCCAATGCCCAGCAACAGGCCTCACGAATGCTGTCCTGGGGGTCGTTCACCAATTGCTCAATTAAAAAGGGCTCGGCGTGCACGAGTTTATATTGCCCAGCAATACACACAGCAGTCTTACGTACTTTATTGCTTTCATCAGAAAGGGCGTCTAAACTCAATCCCGGCATACCGGCCTGGGAGAGCACCGACAAGAGGGTTTCTTTCAGCGAAAACCGAGCATCGCTCCACAACGCAAGCAGCTCTTCTTCTGTAGGACCTTCAAAATAAAAACGCAGTTGATAAATGCATACCTGTTGAATGGGTAAAACATCATAGCGAAGCGCACGAATCAGTCGATTTCGCCAGGCCTCATCTAAATCAGGACGTTCTGAAAAAGGCAGTTCGTAGTAGCTTCGGCGCACCGCATAGGATTCATCCTCACTAAAATAGTCCAGAAGATTTTTCCCCTCCAGCGTCTTAGCCAAAGGGCTGAAAGACGCCTGCTGTATCCAGACCCCCAGGCGTACAAGGGCCCGCTCACGCGTATTCGCCAATGCGCTATTGGCCTCCCGCAAAATTTCCCATAAGTATGTCTCCGGAAAAAGCGTGCATAAGCCAGCATAAATATCATAGCGTAAAGCCCGTTGGGAAGGCTCCATATACTTAAGCAAAGCACCCTGTAAAAAGTCGGCGCTTTCTTGATCCCATTGGGCCAGCACCTCCAATAAAAAAGGGCGCAAAGGCTGCGCTTCTAAAGCCTGAGCAAACAGGGGGCTTAAGCGCTCAAAGGCGTCTTTAAGTAAGGGTTTTGAAAAGCCTTGCAACGCTTTTAGTATTTCTCTTTGGGTCGCCAGTGGGGACTCTGGCCAGATCTTGATCAGCGCGTCAAGGGCAGGCAAATCCCAGATCGGGAGTATTTCAATGGCCGCCACCAATAATTCCTGGTCCCAGCTCTCCAGGCACATTTGCAGCAAGGCAAAGGCGTGTTTGCCCTTCACTCTGGCTAACATGGCAAACATTTGCTCTCTCACCCCATCCTGACTGCGGCTAAAGACACGAAAAATAGAGTCCAAAGCGGTGGGCTCTAAATTATCTTCTTCTAAATAGCGCATAAAAGACCAAATGAGCGGACTTTGGGTTTGCGCCGTATGTTTTAAAAACAAAGACTCACAGAGAGGCAGCGCCTTATCCAGAGACACCGCATCAATCTTCTCAATTAATACCTGCCGTAAAGACAGATCTTCTTCTTGTCTCGCCAGTTGTGCAAAATCATCCCATAACTCAGTAATCAATGACCAACGCATATAAATGGCTCGGCGAATATCCCCATTATTTTGGCGCCACAAGGCTTTAATCCAAATACGTTCTTCGATAAGCATCTCAGCAGGCAAATGCTGAATCACTTCAGCCACGACCCGCCCATCCTCATGGTAAAGAGACTGTTTTGCTAAGCTCGGATTTTCACGACACAGCAGGGGTAATAAACGAAGCCTGAGCTGGGCCATCAGCAGCATTTGTTCATCACTGAGACCACTCAGGGGTTCTTCTAAGGCTTTTTGAAGCAAAGCAACAGGCCAGCGATAGGTTTCAAAAAGAGGAAAGAGGCCCTCAAAGACCGTCAGATCCGGATAGCTTTTTAGTAACTGCTGAACCCACTGATAAGCAGACGCCGCATCGATAACCGCCAGACAGGCGATGGCGCTGAGCCATACTTGCGTATCGTCCTCAAAAGACAAAGTCTCTTCAATCAATTCCTTTAAATCAGGCACCTTCAACTGCGCTAAGGTCTCCACTGCAGCCTGTCGAACTTCGGCTGCCTCGTCTTCTACCAGCGCAATTTCCAGGGGTTCGGTCACCGTGCTATGGGGTTCAAAACGCCCCAGCGCGCGTGCCGCTACGGCACGAATCTCGCGGTAACCATTCTCTAAAACATCCACCAACCAATCCAGACGCTCCGGTGTCTTAAGTTGTCCCAGTAAAGTCACCGCAAAAACCCTGACATCACGATCGCGATCGGTTAAGGCCTGTCGAATGGCCACAATAATCTCAGGCTGCTCTGAAGGGCTAAGTATTTCCAGGGCCGCCTGCCGCACAAACCAAAGTTCGTGAGACAGCAAATCAAGAATGCGCTCCCGTTGAGCATTGCAGTGCGGCTTCAAAAAGTAAATGCCCCCCCGCCGCAGGTTCTCAGAGGGCAACTGTAGCCAGGAAAGTCCCACATTAAAGGCGAGCTGCCCCAGGCTCGGAGACATTTCGCTCATTTGAATCAAAACATCCAGAGTTTCCTCAGTCGCACTCGCATCAAGCGCCAGATATTGATCTAAAAAGGTGCTCAAATCAAAAGCGGGAAAGCACTTTTTATATTTCAGTAAAGCCTTTAAGGCCATGCCGTGACGCAGCATCGACTCTTTTTGTAAGGCCTCCTGGGTCAAAAAGGGTAAAGCTTCAGCCAGCTCGGCCAAACACAAAAATAGGTCTTGTAAGTCTTCTTCAGACAAACTCTCTTGTTGCAAAAAACGTTGCCAAAACTGCGCTTCAGGGGCAATTTTACACATGGCTTCGGCTACCGTGCTGCGAAGCGCTTCCACACGAAAACAAGCTTGAACCGATGCATAGGCATCTCTCGCCCCAAAAAAGCCCAAAGCCTCAATCAATCCTTCTATTTCCGCATTCTCTAAGAAAGGTCTAGACAATTGTTCAATAAAAACAGGAGCAGCACTCACGGCGCCCATACGGGTAAAAACCTTAACCATATCCTGCCGCCGCTCAGCATTTTCCATATAACTGTACACTTGCAACAGGTAATGGGCTTTTTCTTCCAGTACAGGGTCAGAAAGGCTCAGCATTTCTTCCAGGGCGGTTTTAAACAAGGCATCGCTGGAGTCTACACCTTCCTGGTAAAGCCCTCCGAGCAATTCCCAGAACGGGTTCTCTGTTTTTTGATAAAGGGCGTAGGCTACCGTTTCTCGGACTTCTCTGGCCGGATCAAGCAATAGGGGACGCAGCGCTGACTCCAAATCAGCGTAATTCATATGCGATAAAAGCGCAGCACTCAGCGCGCGCAAGTGAGGATAGTCTGACCAAAGCCCCCACTGCAATAGTTCAGGCTGTACGTGCTCGCCATAACTTTCAATCGCCTGAGCCAGCACGTCCGTGTTTTCATCGGTTTGAGAATTGAGAAAAATGCGGATTAAAGCATGGCAAGCAGCGGAGCTTTGCATGAGCCCCAGAGCATAAATAATACCTTCCCTGGCCTGGGAACTTTCTTCAATGTTGAGCGCGGCCAATAATGTGCTCAGAGCATCTGTTTGGACTAAAGACTCGGAAGCCAGAAGTAAATAAGCCGCATAACGCACTTCCCAGATCTCGTCATTAATCAGCGTATGTACGGGCAAAGCACTGACTTCAAAGTGTCGAAGGCATTGCACCGCCGCTCGCCGCTTCAGCCAATCCGCATCCTGAGTCCATGCCCATAACGCCTGCTGTGCTGTACTGCCAAGCTTTGACAGCGCATGTTCTGCAGCAATAACAACGTCACTCTCTCCATCCAATAGGCTAATCATCAGGGCGTCTAAAGCCCCTTCGTGATTGAGTGCCCCCAGTGCCAGCATGAGCGTACGTCTTACATCCCGATCTTTATCAGTAATCAGACTATTCAGCAGCTCTAAATATTGAACATCGGGATCAAACACCAACTCCATCAGGGTTTGCTCTCGCATATGAGGGTTGGGGTTTTTCAGACGAAACAGGATTGATTCTGACATAGTTACGGGGTTCTCCGTCTAAAATATAAAGTAAATAGAAACCAAATACAATGGCTAAAATTAGCATTAAGAGTTTTCGTACGGGACGAGATATCGGAACAGGCCGCCACTTCAACATGGCCTTAAAGTTTCGCGCTCAATTGTATACGCTGCCGTTTTTTGTCCACCTCAAGCACTTTAACTTTTAATACCTGACCTTGCTTTACCACGTCCTGAGGGTCCTTTACAAAACGATCCGCCAATTGAGAGATATGTACCAGACCATCCTGATGTACGCCCACATCAACAAAGGCGCCAAAGGCCGTAATATTGGTCACCCGGCCTTCAAGAATCATGTCGGGTTCCAGATCATCAAGGGTCTGAACATTTTGGGCAAACTGCGGCGCTTGAAAAGCTTCGCGGGGATCTCGACCGGGCTTTTGCAGCTCCTCGATAATGTCTTTGAGCGTGTAATGCCCAACGTTATCGGAAGCGTAGGCTTTTACATCCATTTGCTTGAGCGCATGCTGTTGCGTGAGCAGTTGGGCCACTGAACAGGCCAGCGTCCTGGCTATTTTTGCCACCGTGTCGTATTGTTCCGGGTGAACCGCAGTGCGATCGAGGATTTGCGTTCCATTTTGAATCCGCAAAAAACCGGCGGCCTGCTCAAAAGCGCGCGGCCCCAACCCCTTCACTTTCTTCAGCTCCTGGCGAGTACGAAAGGCCCCTTTTTGCTCCCGATAAGCGACAATATTCTCAGCTACTTTTTGATTTAGACCTGAAACGTATTTAAGCAACGGAACACTGGCGGTATTTAACTCAACTCCAACGCGGTTCACACAGCTTTCTACACTCTGCTCAAGCTGGGTCTGCAGCGCTTTGGCATTCACATCGTGCTGATACTGCCCCACCCCAAGAGAACGCGGCGGAATTTTCACCAATTCCGCCAGCGGATCTTGTAAACGGCGCCCAATAGACACCGCTCCCCGGTAGGTGAGATCTAAATCAGGAAACTCCTCACGGGCAATATCTGAAGCAGAGTAAATACTCGCCCCGGTTTCTGACACCCTGACCACGATGGGTGGTTTTGCAAGGGCTGCTTTTTGAAGCCAGGCTTTCACCGCCTGCTCCGCTTCTCGTCCACCGGTGCCATCGCCAATGGCAATCGCGCTGGGCGTGTATTGTTTAAGTTTTTCTAAAAACAGGCGCTCAGCTTCGGCTTTCTGGCGCAGCTCATGCAGTACCCATGTGTCTTGAAGCGCTCCTGTTTCACTGAGCATCACACATTTAATGCCCGTACGCAAACCCGGATCAAAGGCCATCACCGAACGCATACCGTAGGGAGCAGCCATCAAGAGAGACTCCACATTCCGCGAAAACACCCGAATGGCCTCTTCGTCTGCCGTATTTTTTAATTCACCCAAAAGTTCTGTTTCCAGCGCGGGGCGCAATAGCCGCTTCCAGGTGTCTTCGAGACTCAATAATAAATAGGAATCCCAGTCCGCACCACGTCGAGGTGTCTGAGCGATGCGCAAATAGCCGCTGGCACGCGTCATAAAAAGATCAAGGTCGAGATCTATTTTTAAGCGCAAAGCCTTTTCGCTGACTCCCCGCAAAAGGGCCAGCACACGATGGGAAGGTAACCCCCGCAAGCGGCTTTCAAATTGCGTGTAGTCCTGAAAACGAGGGTCCACCGTTTTAGAGCTTGCTTTCGCGGTCAGTTTGCCCTGACGCCAGAGCAAGTCTCGCGCCATTTCTCGAATCACCTGCTGCTCTGCGAGGGTCTCAGCAACAATATCACAGGCCCCCGACAGGGCCTGCTCAGGAGTTTCAACAGCATCGCTTACAAAGCGCTGTGCAAGACCTTCTGGTGAAAGATGATGACCGTGACGAATAGCCTGTGCCAAAGGCTCTAAGCCCATTTCTCTGGCTTGTTGCGCCCGTGTGCGCCGACGTGGCTTATAGGGTAAATAAAGATCTTCTAACTCTGTTTTTGTGGTGGCTTTTTCAAAGCACCGTCTCAGCTCGGGCGTTAATTGCTCGCCCAGGGTTTTAAAAATAGTTTCTCGTCGTGCAGCAAGGGCTTGATGTTGCTCCAGCTCAGCAATAATAAGCCGAATTTGCACTTCATCAAGGTCTCCCGTTTGATCCTTGCGATAGCGGGCGATAAAAGGAACAGTCGCTCCGTCTTTCCAAAGAGAAGCCACTGCTGCTACCCCCGTTAAAGGGAGCTGGCAAACAGTGGCGATAGATTTAAACGTGTCGGTATGCATGGGCGTGTCCTTAAGGCGGGATACCCCCAAGTATACCGTGTTGACCTACTGACTAAAATGGCCTACGGGAGATCTTACCAATTGTAAGAACTCCATCCGTGTAGAGGAGTCATTTTTAAAGGCTCCACCCACTTTGCTGGTAATGGTTTCGCTGTTAATGTCCTCAACACCCCGGCTTTTGACGCAAAAGTGCTTTGCATTCACCATCACCGCAATATCTGAGGTTTCTAAAATATGCTCCAGGGTATAAAAAATCTGCTCGGTTAAGCGCTCCTGGATTTGTGGTCGTCGCGCATAATACTCCACCACGCGATTGAGCTTGCTTAGCCCAAGTACTTTATTTTTAGGAATATAAGCCACGTGAGCATAGCCATCAATAATCACAAAATGATGCTCACAATTACTCTGCACCACAATATTTTTTTCTAAAACCATGGACTCATAGCCCATTTTATTTTCAACAGCCGTAATTTTGGGGAACTTGCGATAATCCAGTCCCCAGAAAATTTCGTTAACAAACATTTTCGCCACCCGGGAAGGCGAGTCTTGCAAAGAGTCGTCGGCAAGGTCAAGGCCCAGAGTCTCCATAATCGAGGTAAAGTGACCTTGAATGGCTTCTATTTTTTGCTGATCGTTTAAGCCATTATCAACCTGAGGGGTCTCGACGCCCTTTTCTTTAAGGTAAGCATAGACTTGCATACCCAATTCGGGATCAACTTTTGTGGGATTAAAACTCATATGTGTTCCTTTTTCTACAGCGTCTGACTCGCATAAAAACCTTGGTCAAACCTGCGTCATTTTAAACATTTATAACTGTGAATACACCCTGAGCGCAATATGCACATGTAAAAAGGTTTACTTTTCTGATATTAAGAAGAAATTATTTTAAAATTATACTTTAGTTTAACTTAGCATAACCAACGCTTAAACTTGATAGATTATTATAGGAATAAGCAAAGCTAAAGTAACTCTTTAGATTTGTTTATATAGGGTAACCTATTTAGAGAAAAAATCAGATTGAATCTAAGGAGAAAAATCATCATGAGCAATATAGGTGTTTCTACACAAAACTATTACGCGACTTCCCCCCCTTCTTATTACGGACCTGCTCCATCTACGGGAACCAACACCGGTGGGTACAACCCCTATAACGTAGGCAGCGGCTCTAGCAGCACCTATGGTGATGACAGCTTTTCTTCAATTACTTCTCTGGTATCTCCTGCAGCAGGCGGCGGTTTCGCCGCTTATAAACTCAGCGGCAAAATGGCCGAGAGTATTAAATCTATCTTTGCTAAAAAACCACCTGCTGGTGATCCCGCTACCGCTGGCTTAAACACCAGTGGCGTCATGGGCGGATTAAAAAATGTAGCCATAACCAGCATTAAAGGTGCTGGCCTGGCAGCCCTTGTGGGTGCTGGTGTATCTGCAGTGGGCAATGGTATCGGTGTAGCTACCGGTGCTGTAGATGGTTCTCAAGCCGTCAGCAACGTCATTGGCGATACCGTCACCAGTGCAGTGGGCGGCCTCGGTGCTGTAGCCCTCGGTGGTGCAGGGCATATGTTGCTCAGCAAATTTGGTGTAGGTGGTATGGCGATGACCATCACCACCACAGCATTAGGTGCCGTCGGCGGCGTCGCTGCTGGATTCATCAAACAATCCATTATGGAATAAGCGCTGACATAAGCGCTCCCCTTTTTCCCTTATTTTTTCTCTCACAAAAAAGCGAGTGTTTTAAAACACTCGCTTTTTTGCTTTATGATTCATATATTCTTTAGCCATCCAGAGACTTTTTCATCCTGCTCTGCCTGAAAAGACTAAGGGCTCACCGCCTGAGGAAACGCTTCTTCAAAACGCGCCAGTGGCACAATCATTTGATCAGCCCAGGCCGCAATAAAGCCATTTTCCAGCATGCCGACGCCCGAATAGGCCGGCCCCCAATCTCCTGCATTCTTAAAGAGTCCACCCGTAGGCGTTCCCCACAGACCGCTGTACTGAATAAAAAGCCCCTCGGGCAACGGTGTTTTTCGCTCCCCCAACTGCACAAGCTGAGACGCACTGTCATAGGCAATAAAGGTTTCGGGATTGTCTAGTCGAATACCGCAAGAGAAAAATCCACCGATCCCCCCGCAGCCATTGGATTTAATACCGTCTTTGGATAATTGATGGGTGTGTGACTCTGGATTAACATAGACCCGCGGACGATCGGGCACAGCCTGCTCCACCTGCACCCAGGGCACATACTTTAATCCGCTTTCCTGGAGCAAGGTCACCCGATTGGGCTTAAACTGACTGTCGAGCACCACATGAATACCTTCCCAGTCTCCCCCATGATTACTTTCCTCATCATAGGCATAAAAGGTCCAATACTGCAGGGTAACTCCCCGCAAAATATTCGGGTAAGCGTGCACATAGGTTTTCCAGTTTTCTGGGGTTGCAGACCCTTTACGCTGATCATCACTCAGATTTTTTAAGTAGAAGGTGCGTTCTTTGCCTTTACTCCGTGTTCGATTAGAAGACACGGCCAATGGATGATTACACCCCGCCGGCTGTGTTTGCGAGAGAAGCTGCTCTGACGTCGGCGCTGTTTGAAGCTGCTGATCCACATCAGGACGACAGCCCGCATCAAAAAAACCCAGCACGGTTTGCGATAAAAAATCCACAACGGGCATGGGGTAATGGGTTTCTTCTTGAGAATAGATATAGACCGGAGCATGCTTTTCGGCAAGATACTGCTCACAAGCATCTTTTAAGCCATCTTTATCAAGATCTGTATTTGCCAACGCTCCACAGGCAGAAGGCTGAGACTGAAAGCCCAGCTGGTCGGTAGAAACCGAAACACCAACATCTTCGGGCGAGGGCTCGTCACCGGTTTCCGATGCGGGCACAGAAACCGGGTCGTCTTCAACAGGCTCAGTAGGTTCTCCAGCCTGTTCTCGTGCCGTGCGCTTCGCTTCAAGGGTATCTTTTAAACGTCCAAGTTCTTCAGCGAGGCTTTCCACCAGCTGAGCACCCGCACTATCTGCTGTTGTGCCTGGTTGAGTCGCGGGTTGATCCGCAGGCGAGGCAGTAGGGAGCGTTTCATTACCACAGCCCGCCAGCATAAGTGTAGAGCTGGTAAGTAGAGCCATGAGCGTAGCTGAAATGGGTTTGTTCATATCTTTATCATAAAAGAAAATTGAAGTAAAATTAAAGGCTCTGATGTTTAAATATCAGAGCCTTTAATAAAAAAGTCGATTTACTTAACCGTGATAGCTTGAGGCATCTTGGCTAATTGCTGCGGCGAAAGTAACTTCTTGATAGCCAAGAAGTTGTCTAAAGAAGCCGCTTGTAGCTCGGACTCTAGTGCAAGCTTTTCTTGCAAAAGATTCCTTACCCTGGCAGGACTCACAGGTGCAGGAGACATCAATTGCTCCTGAATAGAAAGCTTTTTAAGGGCTATCTCAGCCTTTAATTTAATCGCTTTCTTACTGTAATCAAAACGAATTTTGTTGATCTGCTTATTCTGAGCAGGTGTCAGATCAAAAACGTCCCAATTAACGTGCCCTGAGGCTACGGCAGCTTCAGTCTTAGCGGGTAGCTCATCTGCAAAAGCAGGAGCGGCCACCATGGCACCCATTAAAAGTGTGCTAAATACAGTGCGAGTAAAAAGTTTATGAAACATAAAACCTACCCTCCTATTAATAAATTATAGTCGTCACCGGAATTATTTTCCAGTGACGTGTTGAGTACATCGTCAAAAAGTTCTGCTTCAGGGGCATATTCCACTTGAACAATCCGATCGCTCGGAATATTCTGGGCAACCGTTGATGAGGTCTGAAGCAGATTCTGGCTCACCAGCAGTAAGAGTCCGAAGACGGTGACTGCGGCGACCATTTGACCCCACTTATTTTGCCAAAGCGTAGGCAATGCAAACAATTTGGCTTTTTGCGGGGCATTTAAAGATTCTGTAGCCAACATCACGCGGGCCACAAAGTCTGTAGAAATCTCAGGAACAGAAAGGCTTTGCAATGCCTGAGCAATGGGAGCAAAGTTGTCTGAGTCTGTAGAGTCCAGGCGATTCATCACTTGCGCTGCAAAATCAGCAGAAAGCTCAGGAACCGGCAACGCTTGTAAGGCCTCAGCAATGGGTGCGAAAGCTTCAGCGGCTTCTGTATCAATGCGCTCCATCAGATTGTTCATAAAGTCGATAGAGGGAGCGGGTACGCTAAGGGCTTGTAAAGCTTCTGTAATCGGTGCAAATGCTTTTGAATCTTGGGTAGCGTCAATACGCTCCATGACTGTGTCAGCAAAGTCCAAAGCGAGTTCAGGAACTGGCAGCGCCTGGAGTGCAGCGGTCAGATGGTGATGTTGCACCTGATAAGGTAAAGCAAGTGCCGAATCAGCAAGTTCCTCGTCTGTTAAGGTCATTTCATTATCTATCCATGCCGACAGGCACTCGGTATCTTCAGCGGGATTATCGGGTTCAATGTTTTCAATCTGGGCAAAAATGCCGCCAAGAAAATCATTGCCCTGAAAAGACACAGGCTCTTCAATCATCTCAGCGCAAGCTTTTTGAACCGTGGTGAAGTTACGATACTGAACCTGATGCTGAAAGTCACTTTGAATTAAGCGCTCGGCTTCAAGAGCCGCCTCTTGCTCAAGTTCTCTGTCGAGAAAAGAAGACAAAAGATGTTTTTCGGTATTATTTGGGGTTTCATCAAAGTTTTTCATTGCTATTGTTCTCCTTTTCTTTCATATATTCTGATAGCTTTGCTACCAGTTTTTCGCGGGCTCTTGCAATACGAGACTTAACCGTACCGAGCGAGATATCCAGGGCATAAGCGATTTCGTCGTAACTCAATCCTTGTATCTCTCGCATAACAATCACCGCGCGGTGGGCTTCGGGAAGGTCTAAAATGGCTTCGTCAAGATGGGTTTTCCATTCACCTTGAAGAAGGGTTTCTTCGGGCAAAAGTCCAGGCGCTTCGAGTTCCATCTTCAGGCTATCGCCGTTGTCCATTTCGTAACCCTCATCCAGAGAAAAGGCGATGTGATGGCCTTTTTGACGCATGCGGTCTCGAAATGTATTCAAAGCGATTCGATGTAACCAGGAGCGAAAGGCTCCAGGTGCTTTCAGCTTACGAATCGACTGGTAAACCTTGACCCACACTTCCTGGGCTAAATCTTCTACTTCCTGGCGATCTTTCATCATACGATAAAGCACAGCAAACACCATGTTTTGATGACTTTTCACCAGTTCCATAAAGGCTTGTCGGTCTCCTGTTTGGCACCGTAGAATAAGCTTTTCCAGTTCTTCTTTTGTGGACGTATCTACCATTTTTGATTTTATCCTTACATTTATGTGACGAGGGTCATGGTAGAAAAGTTCCGAGAAAAGTTTTGTTTTCGCCTTGATTCTTCAAGAGTTTTCGATAAGCAGACCATAACCCGCTCCGCTGGCCTGTTGAATACCGGTAAGCACTCCCTCGGAAACCTCTAGTAACAGGGGTTGAGGCAGTATAGAGAAAGAATCTCCCGTATTCAGAACCCAGCGCCCGCTCACAGACTCAAAAGCGTTAAAAAGCGAGCTTTTATTGAGAAGGGTTAAAGACATAGAGATAGGCAATTCCCACAGGGGGTGATACCAGCGGGTAATGCCATGTTTTTGCGTCAGGCGCTGCCAGTTACCTGCACGCTCTGCTTCTTTATTTTCTGAAATATAATGATATTGATGATAAGCCACCGCATCGGTTTTAATCAGGAAAAAAGTGATCCCCTGCTGAGAGATCCGGTAGCCTAGCTCGGTGTCCTCATGGCCCCAACCCACAAATTCGGCATCAAAGGCACCGAGTTTGTCCATCGTTTTGCGAGACAAAGACATCGCATTGCTGTCTAAAAAATAAGCCTCATCAATGGGCCCCTCTCGTTCAAACAACTGGTAACGATCGCGGCTATCGGGCTTTAAGATATCACGGTGCCTGGGGATATAAATCTCAGGGGCCAGGCCCAGATCCTCATCCAGCTCAGCAGTCATGCGGTAAACATAAGAATTAACCACAGCCCCTGGAGTTTGCTCCAGCGCCTGACGATGGGCTTTTAAGAAAGTGGAGGGAACGATGACATCACTGTCTAAAAATACCAGGTACTTTCCTCTGGCCAAACGAATACCCAAATTTCTGGCCTCCGCAGCGCGAAACCCCTGATCGGGCTGCCAGCGATAACGCAGATTTAACCGATCTGCAAAATCCATGACCACAGCCCGGGTGTCATCGGTAGAGCCGTCGTCACAAACAATCACCTCAAAGGCTTCCTCGGTCTGATCCGTCAATGCTTTTAAACAATGGTAAAGGTTGCGCGAGCGATTATAAGTAGGAATAATCACTGAAATCAGGGGTTCTCGATAGGCCGTGGTGTAAGTCTGACTTATGCCGCGACTGGAAACCAGACCGGTGAGCATTTCAGACCAGGCTTTGCCTACCCTTGCTTCGGTGGCGTTGCGCTTTGCGCTCTCAACAGCGACGGACGCGATGGCGGAGCGTTTTTCAGCGTCTTCAATGAGCGTTAAACAGACCGCCAAAAAGTCTGCCTCAAACTTTTTTTCATTCCGCCCTTCGGGCACGCTTATCCCCGTACCCTCAAGCACTTCAGTCAAAGCGCCGCGCGCAGAGCACACGGCTGTTAGGCCAGCCCACTGCGCCAGATGCAACTCTAAAGAAGAAGCTTCTGCATCCATCCAATAGGCTGGAAAAAAAGAAAAGGGCTGCCCCGCATGCTGGGGGTAAACCCAGAGATCGTTCTCGGCCAGCGCCTGCGCACGTTCTACCAAAGACATGGGCGGGTGAAAAATGATCTGGGAAATGTTTTGCTCAGCAAGGGTTTGATACCCCTTTAACAACGATGCAAGCTGCTTTTGGGGCAAGGCATAAAGCTGGGGGTTTGCGTAAATATGTAATTGTAATGGACAGGAGGTCTGGGACTGTAGGCGAGGAAACCAGGATACAAACTGCTCCAGTCCATTATAGGCGGCTGCAGAGTAAGCGATGCGCACCGCTTTTGGCTCCCCACCGTTTACCGCAGCCGCCTCACGCAAAGAGGGAGGCGTGAGAAAAGTCGCAAAAGTATCTGTAGGCAGCACGGTCACATGTTGAATATCCAGTGTAAAACACTGGATGAGCCGCTTCGCGTGCCAATGGCTTAAAGCAATCACTTTATCTGCGCGCTCGCTCAAAAGGAGCGCTAATTTTGCTCTTAAATCAGGTGCCTCATTCAGCAAGGGGGCAAAGTCCTGATGCACCCAGGCCAGCGTAAAACGCGCTTGAATTCCCAATTTTAAAGCACTTTCATCATCCGTCACGACAAAGTAATCCAGGGTATTTTGACGCGCGTAACGTGCCAGCTGCGGCAAAGGCCTGTAATTGACCTGACGTATATTCACCGTTGCAGCCGGACCCTGACAAAACACAGAAACCTCATGCCCCTGAAGTGCAAGCGCTTCGGCCACAAAAATGATGCGCAGTTGCACAGGGCTCAGGGGTTTTATGTCACGATCGCTGCCGTCAAAAGCGGAAAGTGTGCGGTTTAAGAAAACAATATGCATAGATTTTAGTGTAACAAAAAGGCCCGGCATATTGAATATACCAGGCCCTTCATTTCTTTAAATCAACCTACGAAAAAGGGTAAAAGGGAATTACGCCTCGACAGCCACAGGTTCATCGGAGGCATCAGCTCCATCAGATGCTTCCGTCGCTTCTTCAGAAACCTTGACATCAGCCCCAGTAGAAACCTCGGCCGAGGTTTCCGAAGTCACGGCCTCAGCAGAAACCGTATCCGTCGGCTCTACAGGAGCTTCAACAGGTGTTTTGGGAAGGCGGGCACGGGCATCGGCCACTTTGGCCACCAGCTCTTTTTGGCGACGCAGCGCTGATTTCAGGTCCCGCTCATCACGGTTAAATTGGCGCTCAATGGGATCCACTTCGCTCCAATGCGCTTCATTTAAGCGAATCTCTTGTAAATCAAGAGATTCGGTTTTTTGTTTCACCAAAAGGTTAACCCGATCTAACGCTTCTTCAAGACGCTGAAGACCATCCGTCTGACGCTGCTGACGCTCACCCTGTGAGGTTTTGTCTTTTTCTTGCAGATCTTGCCACAAGGCGTTAAATTTCTTACGAAAAACCTGGCGCTGTTGGCGCCACAACGGAAGCGCATTAACGGCAGTCTGCATGTCTTTGAATGTGTTACGGACGTCTTTTAGCGCTTTGCTCTTGCTCACTGCAGCTTCTGCTTCCGCGTACAGTTTTTCAGCTTCTTGAATCAAATCATCAGAAATTTGACGGCGCACTTTTTTATAGGTTTTGCGAATAGACTTAAAGGTTTGCCAGGCCTCATCCTGATCTTCACGAATTAAAGACCTACCCTTTGACTTCAGAAGCTCCTGTGTCGCTTCAAGCTTTAATTTTGCCTCATCAAAGCGCTTACTGGCAGCATCCCATACCTCTCCAATATAGCCTTCTGGTATAACCACCAGAGCCGCCAATTGCTCAAGGGTGGTGTCCACTTCGGCTTTCACTTCAGCACTGGCCTGCCGCCGACGCTCTTGCAAACTACTTTTTGTTTTTTCAAGCCGTGCATTGAGACTTTCCTGAGCGGCATCTGTTAACTTTAACTCTTTGAGCAAGTGCTCAAGACGACGCACTTCTTTCTCAAAACCGGGGCTTTCCGCTTTTTCTTCTAATTGTTCCAGAGCCAAAAGGCTCTCCTGGTAATTTTGCTCCAGGTGCAATGACTCATCAGTCATAGATATGATGCTCCTCACTGGGTTACTCTTTATCTCTATTGAAGCGGAGATGACACATAAAGCGCAAGCTGACCCAAAAAGAAATACACAAATTTTTCAAGTATTTTCCCAAATCGTTACGTCCCTGTATAATTCAAAACAGATTCAGACACAGAAAAAGGAAATGACTATGTCCACAACCTCCACATCTTTAGAAGCACCTCATCAACAAAACTTACGTCAACTTTTTATACGCCTTAAGCGGGTGCGAAATGTCTCTCTCGGCGTTGGCGCTATTGGAACCAGTGTACTCATCGGTTCAGCGTATAAACCACTAAGTATTGGCTCCATGACCGCTGCGGTAACGCTCACAACACTTTCGTTAAGTACTGCGGCCACCGCCCAGCTTTTATTGAGTCTAAATACTCAACTAGAAAACGTGTTGAACACGCCTTCGAACCCACCTTCAAACAAAAACAAAGAAAACGATCAATAGTCTCAGCATACGTCAATGAATGCACCACCCACCTGGGCTAGCCAGGCCTTTTTTTATCATATTTACCCTCTGGGAATGTGTGGAGCACCGCTCCACAATATGAACAAAACAGAGATCACGTCGCGTTTAAACACGCTCCACGCGTGGTTACCTCACTTAAAACAGATGGGGATTACCGGACTTTATATTGGCCCCCTGTGGGACTCCAGCAGCCACGGTTATGACACGATCAATTACCATCAGGTCGATCGACGCCTGGGACATAATGCAGACTTCACCCAACTGGTGAGTGCCTGCCATCACGCGGGCATTCGCGTCGTCGTGGACGGCGTCTTTAATCATGTGGGAAGGCACTTCTTTGCCTTTGAGTCGCTCAAGACCCAGGGAGAACACTCTCCCTACCGCTCCTGGTTTCATGGCTTAAAATGGGGAAAACGCAATAAACGGGGAGATAACTTCACTTACGAGGGCTGGAAAGGACATGATGATCTGGTTAAACTCAACCTGAAAAACCCCGAGGTCAAACATTTTCTCTTTGAGGTCGTTCGCTATTGGATCCATACGTTTCACATTGATGGCATTCGCCTGGATGCCGCCGACTGTATGGACAAAGACTTTTTAAAGGAGTTAAAGGCTTTTTGTAAACAACTGAAGCCAGACTTCTGGCTGATGGGAGAAGTGGTCATGGGAGACTATCGCGAGTGGAATCTGGATGCCATTACCAATTATGAACTCTATGATAGCTTCCACAAAAGTCACAATAACTACGACTACCGACGTCTTGCCCAAACCCTGGAGCGTCAGTTTGGAGAGCCTGGCGTCTATCAATCTCAAGGGTTGTTTAACTTTATAGACAACCATGACGTCAATCGGATTGCCAGCTTGCTTAAAAAACCGGTTCACCTTTACCCTTTACATCTACTGCTTTTTACCTTACCGGGTATTCCTTGTCTTTACTACGGCAGCGAAGTCGGGCTGGAGGGTAAGCGGCTCAAATGGTCGGATAGACCTTTACGTCCCTTCTTGCCACACCCTGAGACCTTAAATAACGCACCGCACCAAAGCCTGTTCAAACATATTTGCCATTGGGCACGGCTTAGAAAGCAACATCAAGTACTGATCAACGGCAGTTTTCGTACACTTTCTGTAGAAAAGCACGTTTTCTGTTTTGAGCGCCAAAACCAGCAAGAACAAGCCCTGATCATGGTCAACCTTTCGGCAAAAAATAGGTCCTGGACTCCCTCCCCCTCTCTTACCTATCTGCAAGGCGAATGGAGTGACGTCTTAAATGGTGAAAAAATCACAATTTCACCCAATACCCCATTGACTATCCATTCAAATTGGGGAAGAATACTATGTCGATAAATCTATAGGATGCTTTGAAGAAACCTATAAATTTACATTTCTTAACGCAACTCAAAGACTAAGCTTACGATAAGAAAGCTAAGAGCAAATTAAGAAAGCTTTAATTTCAAATAGGGTAGAAATAGTATATGTTAATGAAGAAAACCGTTCTTGCCGCTGCCGGCGCATCATTACTTGCAGCCGCTGCTTGTAGCCCCCGTACCAATATCAACGCAGCTCCTGGTTTTGCTAACCGTGGTGCCGTAACCACCTTCAACCGCGCCAACGCGGGTACCGGAAAAAAATGGACCATATTAATGCACCTTGCTGGCGATAACAATTTATACAGCGCCGCTTTAGATGACATCAACGAGATGGAAGCTGGTCTGGCTAAAAACCCTCAAGCAGCTGAAATGATTGACTTCATCGTTCTGTTTGACGGTCTACCCAAGGGCGATTCAAAAATTTATCGCATTCTACCCGACAAAAATGGATATGATCGCAATATTATCTCCGAAGTGATCGATGATAAAGGCGCTGTTATTCCTCCCTCAAAGGAAATTGACTCTGGCTCTGCTGAAGTTATGAACAAATTCATCGACTTTGGTACCAAAAACTTTAAATCGCAATACAATGGCTTCGTTATCTGGAACCATGGTAGCGGTATTGATCCCGGCCGTCGTGGCAGCGATAACTCCAGCTTCTTTGACGTGACCGGTTTAATGAACACCGAAGCTTCTGCGCCGTCTAAGTCATTTGCCTCTGATGATCAGTCTGGCAACCACATGCAGCTCAGCGATCTGAATCCTGCATCTAGCTATTGCCAACAAAAACCTGGGCAAGCGTATGGACTTCCTCGACTTTGACACCTGCTTAATGCAGTATGTGGAAACCGCTTATCAGGTAAAAGGTCAGGTGAACATTCTTGTGGCTTCTGAGGAGCTTGAGCCTGGCGATGGTCAAGATTACGAAGCTTACCTGGGTGCTTTAGCCCAGAACCCGAATATGAACCCTGTACAGCTCACTACAGCGATTGTAGACACCTTTGGTGTCTCTTACCGCCCAGGTGGATCTCAGCGTGGCCGTGACATCACACTCTCTGCCATTGATGTGGACAAAATGGTCACCAACTTTGTACCGGCCCTCAATGCTTTTGCGGGTGAGCTCAAAGCCAATCTGGGCGCAAACAAGGCTGCGATTAGCGATGCCCGTAACCGCACTCAAACCTTCTATAACCGCGACAGCATAGACCTGGGTGACTTCCTGAAGAAACTCAACTTGCCACTGTCTACCGCCGCTCCACTTCAGCAAGCCATGGACAGCATGTTAATTCGTGAAACCCATTATGGTTCTGGTGTAGAAGGCGCTACCGGCGTGCAAATCTATATGCCTCGTTCTACCATGTCCTATGGTGGAAACTACAGCAACCCTGCCAAAGTTCGCTTTGCAGAAACCGGTGCTTGGCCTGATTTCTTACAGGCCTTCACCAGCAAGTAAAACCCTTACTGATTAAAGAAAAAGCCTTCCTATCGTTTTTATAGGAAGGCTTTTTTACTGACGTAATGATGATTGGCATAATGATGGACGACCCTTCGACTTAAATGTGCCAATAAAAAAGCCCGCTGTGTAGCAACACAGCGGGCTAAAGTAATGGATTCGTTATTTTTTAGCACATACAATTAAATTGGGCATGGGCTGGATTTTACGTTCAGAGTAAAATGTGGCACGATCTGTGAACTCAGTATGCAGCGTCTGAAAATAGACTGTTGTGCCACTGTAAGCATCAATAACGGCATCCAGGAGCATGCCATCAACGCCAAGACGCGCGTATTCAGGATGCACAACCATTTCAGGAATCCAGCTGGTGGAAACCTGATCACTCAGCGCACGAATCCAGCCGATCAGCTCTCCGTCAGGTAAGGTCACTGTGGCCATATAAGAGGAGTTAAGAAATGCTTCTTTGATAGTCGCGGCATCTAAATTGGGACGATCCCCACCAATAAGATGGTAAAGATCAATGACTTGCTCGGGATCAATATTCGACGGGTTTTCGTGAAGTTCAAATTGACTCATGGGCCTTACTCTTTTATCTGTTTGATGTTGAGTTCATTATAACGCATTTAGAGGCAATCCCCTTCATAAATAGAAGGGGATTATAAGGCTTTTACTTAACGCGTCAACGAAAGCGATGAAGCAACCCGCTGAAGCTCAAAGGGTGACATATCGCCAAAAGCAACAGCAATCCGCTGTTCCGTTGCAACGGAGTTATAATTATTCGGCGCCTGGTAACTTAAGTCCGTAATTTTCTTAATCAAATTTAAGCTAAAAGCACCTGCTAAGAGGGTAACAAAACCGTATTGCTCAGGGCGAATGGTCAACATCATATCATTAAGACCGTCGGTATAGTTTAAAACCTGAATACGTGCTCCGAACAACGAAAAGACCTGGATATCTTTTAGCGAGAATCCTTTGGGTACATAGTTCGGCAGATTGATCTTTATTTTTTCGGATGCTTCTGCCTCTGCGGCATTGCGATAGGTGTTAAATGAATTTTTTGTTTTACCCGCTAAATCAATACGATTCAAATTGTCTTGTACTTTAAACTCAGGCACAACGAGGTTCGGCTCTGGCGTAAACGTGGTAAAGCGCACCACGGAGTAAGGGTTATTGCTCATATCCCAGTAACGCTCTTCTTTTAAAACCTGAAACGAGGTTTTATCAATCCAGTATTTGCGGCGGGGGGTAAACCAGTATTCTTTTCCGGCATTGGTTACCCGATGCTTCGGTACAAAGTCGAGCACGTATGCCGAGGTTAAATTAACAATCTCATCGGCCACACGGGTGACTTCATAATTCGCCATGATTTTATTGTAGTCATTATTTAAACTGCTTAAAATAATCCGCTCAGGCATATAAGCAGTCTGTGGCACACCATTAAATAAATAAAGTTTTTCGTCAGGAAAAAACGCGGTAATTTTGCCTGCGTCACTCCGAAAGGTAATCCCGCGAATAGCGTCTGGACCAATAATTTTCAGTTGGTAGTTATTGGCATTTTTAAAGGCAATCTCAGCGTTGGCGGTCAGCGGAGCGCTATTGGAACGAAAGACCTTAAGCTCTCGCTGCCCGGTAAAGGAAACCTTACCACTTTGAGAAAGCATGCTTTGTAGCAGCTGTTCCGCACGCATTTGGGTCTGAGCCTGGGCAGCGTTTATCGTAAAGGATGAGGGAAGGACGAGAGAACTCACCGCAAAAAGTGTGGAGAGGGCGGCTTTGATAAAGACTTTTTTCATGATGGATCTTCCTTCGGTCTGGTTTGTTATTAGATAAAGACGTAAGTAACAGAGGTTTTGTTCACGGGAATGAATGCACGCTAAAAGGTTTCTTCGTACTTATAATTTCGCTGCATCAATTGCTCAATCGCTTCGCGGGGAGAGATATCTCCCTCTAAAATATGATAAACACCCTTCGTAATGGGCATATCTACATTCATATCCTGGCTCATTTGATAGACACTTCGCGTGGTGGGAACGCCTTCTGATACGTAAGACATGGTCGATAAAATATCCTTTAAGCTTTCCCCGCTGGCAATGCGTTCACCCACCTGATAATTACGACTGAGTTGGCTAGAACAGGTGGCGATCAGATCACCCATACCCGCTAAGCCACGAAACGTGCTGGACTGCGCACCCATTTTAAGACCAAAGCGCGTGACTTCCACCAGGCCACGGGTTAACAACAAAGACTGTGTGTTTTGTTTAAAGCCCAGCCCACCACTCATGCCTGAAGCCAGGGCAATAATATTTTTTAAAGCACCAGCGATTTCCGCGCCCACCACATCTTCATGACCGTAAACCCTAAAATAGGTCGAAGTCATCAAGGTCTGTGCCAGAGAGACCACTTCTTCAAAAGGAGAAGCCACAACGGTTGCGCTGGGATGGTTCTGCAAAATTTCTTTGGCCAGATTGGGGCCGGACAGCACACCTATTTTGCGACAACAGGTTTCTTCTCGAATCACCGTCGAAATCCGTTTAAAGGTGGTGTGTTCAAACCCTTTAATACAATGAATTAAAATCTGGGAGCCGTCCAGAAACTGCCCCATATCATGCAAGACGCTCCGTGCGCTGCCAGAGGTAACCACCAAAAAAAGGCAGGCACAGCTGCGAATGACGGCCTCAAGATCTGTAGAGGCGGTTATATTATCGGCAAGGCGCATATCGCCCGTGTATTTGGGATTTTGATGGGTCGTGTTAATGGCCTCTACTGCTTCTGCGTTGCGCATCCACATTTTCACCTGATTTGTAGAGTTATGACTGAGTAAATGAGCGATGGTGGTTCCCCAACTGCCACCACCAATGACGCCTACGTTCATGGTGTTATCCTTATTTTAGAGTGTATAGGATCAAACCACAAAGCACTGAGGGGGTCAAGCACTCACAACCAAATCAGCGGGGGTTTCTTCTCGCCAGCACGCAGGATCAGGAACAAATAAACGACCATACTGTCCATAAGAGGCCGCTAAACAACCGCCCTGACACACGGTATTGATGGGGCAGGTACGGCACTTGCCCTCCATATACAAACGGCGATCGTCCATTTGCTGTAAAAGGGTGTTGTTTTGCCAAATATTAGCCAGGGTATCTTCTAAAAGATTGCCTACGGTTTTGTCTAATTTACGGCAAGCATAGACATCACCATTCGCGGCCACAGAAATAAAGTCTTTTTTAATATAACAACACACGTCAATCGCCAAATTATCAGGCAAGGGTCTTTCAATATTTTTCGCCAGCGGATCTTTGATCACCACAGAGATATCTGGATATTCCGCCGCAAGGTCCCAGAGCATTTCGAGTTTTGCTTTAAAGACCTGTCCATTATCATAAACGTATTCAGGGGTGTTTTTACCGTCTCCCTGGGCGAACATGCGAGAGAAGTTGAGTTTGAAGACATCTTCACGGCGGGCCAGGTCAAAGAGTGCTTTAACATCAGCGTAGGCATCGTTATAATCGCGCATCAGGGTGCATGTTAGCGCAACAGGCTGGCCCGCTTCTCTAAAGGTGCGCACACCCTGCAAGGTTTTTTGAAACTGGCCTTTACCGCGAATGCCGTCGTGCAACGCTTCGGTGCCCCCATCCACGCTGATGCGGGTCATTTGCACGCCTCTAACCAATAGCTGCTCCGCTTTTTCTGGCGTCACCAGGGTGCCGTTGGTCAGCATATAAGTGGCATAACCATTGAGCATGGTGTGCAGCACCAGATCCATCAGGTCTTTTCGCATAAAGACCTCACCACCCGAAAGCCCAATCACGATGGTGTAATCTGGCCCCAGCAAGGCTTTCATTTCTTCTAAATCAGAAAATAGTCGCTCAAGGGTTACCGGATTTTCTTTAATGACTTTAAGCCCGTGGTAACAGTGGCTACACCTTAAGTTACAGGCGTCGTTGACTTCGTACTGAATGACAAAGGTCTTTTGCATAAAAACTCCTTAAAAACAAAAAAAGGTTCCACAGATGAAACCTTTTCTTTGGTTCTTCACTTAATCAAAGCGAATTAGCAACCGGGGTTGTCTTCCACAATATTAATCGCACCATTGGATAGATACTGAAGTAGGTTATTCATTGCGGCTTCTGGCTGATCAGACCCTTTGAAGGTTTTAATAGCGTCAGAAATCATTTTTTTGTATTCTTTCGCTTTATCGTTCTCCGGTGTAGGAAACAATTTATTGTTGAACTTATCAAAGTCTTCAGAGGAAAGCGACTTTTTAGCCTCTTTCATGAGAATACCCATGGTTTCATTGAGGTTATTCGAATCATCAGCAAGCTTTTTACTTAAAGTCTCTGCAGTTCCCTGCATAGAGTTACTGAGCTTATCAATTTTTTCCTGCTTAGAGACTTTACCGTCACCGTCTTTAGAAGGAAAGGACATCTCATTGACGGCACCTTCTGATTGCTTAACCGTGTTCTTTTTCACCAGCTCATCAGCTGTTTTAGAGTCTAAAATTTCTGCCGCTGCGGGTTTAGCAGCAGTGTCTATGTTATTTACAGGCCCTTTAGGTGCCGCTGGTTTCGGCGATGAGGGAATGGGAACTGAAGACAGTGGCCCCGTTTTATTGTTTACATTACCCATGGTACGTACTCCTCGTTTGAATAATTGATATATTCACTTCATTTATATATAGTCTAAAAAGTGAACAACTAAGGTCATTTTGTTAAATTTTAATTATTTCTTAACAGATGAGAGCTAAAACTATATTTAATTTAACCCACAGCGTCTCTGTTAATATTTGCCTTCAAGGTAGGAACTTCTCGCAATAGTTCTTCGAGCATAATATCGTTAATTTGCTTTATCGTTGCAGGATCATCAGTCCACTCTTCAGAAGGGATAGATTCTTTTGGCAAATTCTGATTGAGGCGCTGCACGAGTTTCTCGGTAAGTGCCTGAAACTGCTGTTCGCTTAAGTGGGCTGCCTGACTGCCAAAACCCAGCTTTGACAATAGACCATTGACTTCGCTCAGCGGCAGACTCTTCAAAAAGTCTACAGCTGAGAATCCAGACCCCGAATCATACTCAAGGTAACCGCTCGATGTCAGAGAAGCAGAGACTCCCCCTGCCCTACCAACGCCCGCAATCGTGTTAATCGCCTGACTGTACTGTTCCTGGTGCTTAATCACCACGTCTACTGCGTTCTTTTCAATCGTTTCGGCAGCCAATAAAGATTTTCCACCATTACCGGTCACATCCATTAGGTTTTGAGGGTTTGACATATAGCTCATCAGCGCATCGGGAACTTGCAGGCCGTCTAAGACATCTCCAAAATTATCTTTAAAAAAGGAAGCTGAAACAGCCCGCTGATCGGCACTCTTGTTGGATAACTTTGAAAACTCATCGGCCAGCTCCGGGCTGCTGCGCAGTTTAGCCATCACCAAATAAACGGCCTTATTTTCAGGTTTTTGAAATTTTTCTTTGACAGACTGAGGGATTTTCGCCTGTATTTCTGAAGGGAAAGCTTCGATGCCTTTTTCCTTAAAATCGTTAATAAAACGATGAGAGTTTCGCGAAGAGCGAGAAAACAATCTAAACTTCTCCATATTTTCATTGTGACTGGTCAAGTTATCAAGCATGAATCCTGGCTTCGAGGGATCTCCTACATGGGTGGACTCAATCGGAAGCTCTTTTTCAATGCCTGGAAAATAATTAGAAACAGAGAGGTCAAAACCCAACCCCTGTGATGTTTTACCTACCGCAGATACAGAGTGTTCTGCCTCATGAGCGAGGGTGGAGCCATGCCCAATAAAGCCTTTCTGCATCGCGATGGACTGATGTGACTTGTTGGCTGAACCTTCTGTTGACGTGGGTGAACTTTCTGTTGATGAAGGATGTACAATGGGGGTGTCATGTCCGTGCGTGCTCATCGGAAAATGCATCGCAGCAGGCTCAAAGGCTGAGCCCCCTTCAGCAGAAAGGTGAATCTCTTGATCCTGTGTAAAAGGCGTGTTATCGACAGTTGAAGACCCGGGAACCTTTTGGTGCCCCCGTAGCGTTTCTACAGCGGCAGAAATGTCTTCCTCTGAATAGCCATTTTTTTTAGCGAAGTTAATCAGCCCAGCATTGTCACCAGCGTAAGTGCCCATACTACCGGCCAGCATCATGTATTTTAATAGGTTTTGTTGAATGAGCTTATCGGGGTCTCTATTAAAGAGACGAAAAGACTCAGCAAAATCTTCACTCGCATTGAGTTTGGCGTAACTGGAAGCAAAACCGTCTTTTTCTCCGCGAATCTCAAGGGTAGACGCCATTGTCTCGTCATGGCTGTGGGTGTGAGGAGCGGAACTCTTCCCCACATCTTGCTCGTTTTCAAAGTCCTGAAAAGAAAGCTGCTTCCAACTGGAGATCACGTTATTTTTGTTTTCCCAAAAGTGACCCAATTCATGGGTTATGACCTGTTCTGCAAAATCTTTACGCTCTCCACTATCAATAATCCCAAACCAGTTGCTAACAACGTTTTCCAGTAGCTCTGGATTCAAGGTTTTTGCAGAAACCCGTGTCTCCATTGTAGAGACAAGGCTATTTAAACGGGCTTTAGAAGCGGGGGTGAGGTTGGTGCTGCTCTCATTAAGCTCTTGCACAAAAGAAAATAACTCTGTGGCGTGGGGATTTAACTCTCCCTGCGCATTCAAGTAACCCTCTTTAAAAATGGCCTGCTGGAGTTGATTGATATCTGAAAGATGTTTTTCACGATCTGCTGAGGACAATTGTTTATCATCATCAAAAATATCATAGGCCTTGTTTAAAAATTGCTGCCCCTCAAACTCAGCCAAAATAGCAACGGTGGGTTTGTCCATCACACCGGTTAAAGGAAGCTTACGATCGGCAGGCAAAATATTATTGAGCATTTCCTGAACAGACTTCACTTGCGGCGAAGACGTTTTAGAATCTTTGACACCTTCATACGCTTTTAAAAAAGACTGTACATCTTCACTCTGCACAATATCTTCAGGATTTGCCGTAAAGGCAGAATCAAAAAGCGTTACGGTATTTTGTTGATCGGTTTCTGCTACTTTCATAGCAGAACTCAAGGATTTCAGAAGATTATCTTCTGCTCCTGAACGTTGAGGGGTTTTTTTGCGTTGAAAAACCATGGCCTCACCATTATCAGGCTCCATAATATCTTTAACCACGGGTGCTGGAAGATTTCCCTCCATGGTTTTGAAGTTATTGTAAATTGCCAAAAGGTGCGGAGCTTCCCACATGCCATCAGGATCATTATCCAGCGGTGGATCCAACTGGGGCGCTCGCGCGCCCTGTTTTTCGAAGGTGTTATAAACCAGATGGTGTGCTTCTGATTTAAGCATTTGCTTGAGTGCCTCAGTGCTTACCTCGTTATCTGTGTTCGAGGATCCCGTTGCCACCCCCTCCAATACCCTGTTTTTTGTGTCCTCGGGCAAGTAACGCAAGGCATGAACAAAATTCTTTGCACTGGCAAACCCCAACGATTTAGCAACGGGAGTTAAAGCCTGGCTTTGCTCAGGCGTCATATAATCGGCTCCCACATCAAGGACAGCCTTGAGCTGTTGATCGACAGGTGTTGTCGCTGAAATTGTCGCTGAAGTTGCCGAAGGAAACTGAAGCTGGTTGGGGGGATTGCCATAGGAAGCGTAGTTATTGTTGTTGAGAATATTGTCCAGCGCAAAATAAGAGAAATAATCTCCCGATTGTTCTGGTGGACTCAGACGCAAAAAATTCGGTTCAAAAAGACGCTGCTCCGAGCGGTAAGGACCGGGCAAAGCGGATGCCGGATAATTCGGTTGAGTTAAGCTAAAATTAGTGCTCGTCATGGCCATAAGTTATTATAATGAGCTTTCTTATTCTCTATACTTAGTATATACCCCATTTCACAAAATATTAAACCAAAAATTGTGAAGAACACAACATTTTCCCTTGTCATCAATATGTTACAATTTCTTCAACTTAAGCATCCGCAAGGTGTTAAAGAGCAGAACATGCCAGGAGCCCCATTGTGTTAACAAAACGTATTTTTATAAATGTCTTAATTGGTCTGGTGATCGGGAGTCTGGTATTGCTGGGAAGTTTATTCTCTCCAATGTTTAAACGCATTGAGCTAAGCCTCTACAATACCCGCTTCGAAACCTTTCGGGGCGCGAAGCAAGCGCCCGATGACGTCATCATCCTCGCCATTGACGAAGCCTCACTCGAAGAAATAGGCACTTTCCCCTGGAGCCGGAACGTCTACGCCCGCTTAATCGACCGTCTGGTGGGCTATGGAGCAAAAGCCATTGCGTTTGATATTATGTTCTTAACCCCGTCAAACCTACCTGAAGCCGATGCCATTCTCGAAAAGACGCTCAAAGCCAACAGCGAGAAGGTACTGATTGCCAGCAAGTTTGATTATGGTGGATCTTCTCGTATCAGCGGCTCAGGGGCTGGTGATACCGGCGCCATTGACGCCCTGTCTTTTAGCCCCCCTTATTTTGAGACCGTTGCCAATTTTGGCTTTGTGGGATTCCCCGAAGATATTGATGGACAAATTCGCAAGGGCCGAATCCTCACGGACATCAAAGCTGAAGACTTAATTCCTTCTCCCATGACCATTGATGACCAATACGAGCCTTCTTTTGCTTACAAACTCTTAGAGATGGTCAATCCCGACAAAGCAGAAGCTTTGAAAACCCATGGCGAAAACCCGCTGTGGATTAACTACACCGGCCCCGCCAAAACTTACGAAACCCTTTCTGCGTATATTCCCTACCGGCTTGGACAGGCGGGGTTCGGGGACGATTACTTTATGCAGCTGGTGGGTCAGCGTCCAGAAGCCTTCTTTAAAAATAAAATTATTTTTGTAGGGGCCACTGCCGAAGCAATGCAAGATAATAAAAACACGCCTTTCGTCACCCTTACCAAAATGCCTGGCGTTGAAATTCATGCCAATATGTTTGAGACCTTGCGTACCAACACCCCTTACCGACCGGTTTCCAATCAGATCAATCAACTACTGATTTTTGCTTTTGCCATCGGAACCGCTATTTTGTTAGCTTTTTTACGTCCTCTGGGCGGGCTGGCGCTGATTTTGCTCATCACGCTTGTTTATAGCATTGTCAATGTCTACTTCTTTCAGTTTGAGCGCTTGTTTATTGACTGGTTTGCCCCCCTTCTCTGCGTATTTCTAGCCTACGCCACGGCTTATGCATATCGCTTTTTGGTCGAAGAAAAAGAAAAGCGTCGCGTGCGTCGTTTTTTCAAATCCTATGTGTCGCCCAATTTGGTCGAAGAGCTGCTCAAAGATCCCACGACCATGCCCAGCTTAAAAAGTGAGCGACGCATGGTCAGCATTTTGTTCTCAGATATTGCCGGCTTTACCTCCATGTCAGAGAGCCTGCCGCCCGATGAGGTGGAGCATATTCTGAATGAATACTTAACCGCAATGACAGAGATTGTCTTTGAGAATGACGGCACACTGGACAAATATATCGGCGATGCCGTCATGGCCGTCTGGGGAAATGTAGGCCCCAACAACCCACAAACCGATGCCTATAAGGCCGTCAATACGGCCTTAAAAATGCAGAGTCGCTTAATTGAACTGCGAGAAAAATGGCTCTCTGAAGGCATGGTTCCCCTACAAATTCGTATTGGTCTCAACACCGGAGAAGTTTTGGTGGGCAACTTTGGTTCGCCTCAAAAAATGGACTATACCGTCATCGGGGACGCGGTCAATACCGCCGCGCGTTTGGAAGGTCTCAACAAAGAGTTTGGTACCAGCATCATTATCTCGCAAAGCACCTATGATCTCATTCAAGATCGAATGAATGGTCGGCACTGTGGTACCGTTAAAGTCAAAGGCAAAGAAGAACCGGTTTCGGTCTACGAAGTGCTGGGCTGGAAGAGTGAGGGTGCTGCCCCAACACAGGTGCGTAACACCAAATGGGTCAGTGGATCCAATGAAACACAGTGGAAATAATTTATGACACAGAAGATTGCACAGTACGATATTTTAGGTGAGCTCGGGCGCGGGGGCATGGGTGTCGTTTACGACGCTCTGGATCCCCGTCTGGATCGACATGTCGCGATTAAGGTAATCGAATTACCCAACGATCCCAATATGACCCAGGACACCCGTCTGGAGTTGGTGGAGCGCTTTAAGCGGGAAGCCAAAGCCAGTGCAAGACTTAACCACCCCAATATTGTCAGCATTTTTGATTTTGGCGACTACGAAGGTCGCTACTATATGGTCATGGAGTTTTTGCAAGGCCGTAACCTTTCGGAGCTCTTGCAAATTCACTCCCCCCTCTCGGTGCCAGTGGCCCTTAAAGCCATGATTCAAACCTGCGAAGCCCTGGATTTCGCTCACCACCAGGGCATTATTCACCGAGATATAAAGCCTGCCAATATTGTTATTTTAGACAACGGCACCACAAAATTAGCCGACTTTGGTATTGCGCGCTTAGAGGCCAGCAACTCTGAACTCACCAAAGCAGGATCTATTCTGGGTTCGCTTTTATATATTTCGCCTGAACAGCTCATGAACCCCAAAGATGTAGACAAGCGGGCCGATATTTATTCGTTAGGCGTCACCGCCTACGAAATCCTCACCGGTCGCTTGCCTTATAACGGGAGCAATATCGGCGAGATTGTCATGAAGATCATGCAGAGCGAACCGCCTTTACTCAGCGAACTGAATCGCGATATTCCCGAAGGTCTAGACGCCATTATTTTTAAGGCCATGGCCAAGACTGCCGAGTTGCGTTACGACACGGCCATGGACTTAGCCGAAGATCTTAAAGGAATTTTAAGAACCTTCGGTGACGGTGGAAACTACACGCCTCAGGGTGTTATTGATCTGTCTCAGACTTCGGTTTCAGGGGCGAGTGTCTCCACCAATCACCGAGAAGCAGCCACCCAATACGGTGATCAAACGGCCGCACGTAGCAATACCGTTAATACCGGCTCCCCCTTAACCCTCGCAGGAACCCAAAGCGGCGGTAGCAGCAGTCGGGGTAAAAACTATAACCTCCTTCAAGGCGTTGATGATCCCACAGCCTATTCGGTCATTCACCGCGTATTAAGAGACTGGAACGTAGAAAACATGACCACCAACACGATGTTGGAGGCCATTTATAAATATGAGGGCAAAAGCCAGGGCCTGATCATCAATAATTCGGTAATTCTCTTAATTTATAAAGGGTTAATTGTAGGTGCGGTCTCGAAAAACTCTGAATTAACCGGCATGGAAGCCTATCGGATGATGGCTGCCTGGCAAAAGTTTGAAATGACCCAATGTATTCCCCTTGAAAAAGACGAGCCCTGGTTGGTTTTATTGGCTATTTTGACGGGCGCTCACACCTTGCTTGAAGAGCATCCCATGTCTTCTCTAGGCGAGGTGGGAAAAGTGGTGGAAACACACAAGTCCCGAAACTATAGCGGCATGATTAAAGTACAGGAGCGCCAGCAAATTCGCTGGTCAGCACTGCTAGACGGAGAACAGGTGTTTTCAGTCACGATGCCCTACCCTGCCGGATCCCATGACGATCAGTTTGCGGACGTCAAAATTTATGCCCCCCGCATGAATTTAATCGGTCCCAGTTTGCGCAAACTGCTCGTCGAATCGCAACTCCAGGTGGTAACCAAATCAACCAACCGCCCCAATTTGTCTCAGTATGCGGGTTCAAAAGCGAAAGGGCTGACCTCAGAACTCTTAGAAGAAGCCCTGAGAAATACAGACTTACGCCCCGTCATGAACCAGGATCCCACCTACACCATTGGAAACCGGGACATCAAATACTCAGATATTCTGAGAGAAACGAATCATTATCGCATTGTCAGCTGGCTCATGTATGAAATCATGTACTCTATTTCTCGCTCTCCAGACTTTGTGCGGCTTAAAAATCGCTTTGCATGGGCATGGCAAATTAAATCCCTCAAATTTAGTCAGCCGGTCAAAATGGGAAGCTTTAGCGCCACGTTTGATGTGCTCGCCTACAATAGCCAGGAGCAGTTAATCGGTCTGTTTCGTATTGATAATCAGGTAGATGCCGAATCCGTTAAAAATCTGCTCTCCGATCTCAAACGCATTCAAGAAGAACGCCCCCAGGACAACCTACAAGCTGGCTTTTTGGTTTCCCTGAGTCCACCGGAGAGTAGTGTACTTACAGCATTTAATCAAATGACCAGCAAGCCGGGGAACCTGCCCTTTTTAAACTTCTCTGATAAAGCCAAAGGCTTTGTAAAAACAGGCTGGAACCAGGGATTTTACGTGGGGATTGTTTCCACTGAAGAAAGGGGCATGGTCCTGGTGGCTCCAGAACTCTCTCTAGAGGCGGCCCGTTGACCAAAACACCGCCTTTTACCTCGCACTTTTTAAAGGGTGCGGCGGTGGTCTTGCTGCGTTACCGTCCCCACCTGGAAGTCTTTTTGATTCACCGCAGCCCGGAGTTAAAGGCCTACCCCGATTACTGGGCTTTTCCTGGAGGCCGTGAAGACGCTGAGGACGTAAACTTTGCCGACACGGCTCTGCGGGAGCTGTTTGAAGAAACGGCACTGAGACTGCTCCCCCTGCCAGCTCAATCCCCGCCCGAACCCAACGCACAAAAACAGCGGATTCAATGGCAAAACGATCTGAACAACGGCACGATCTCATGGGCAGATCTTAAAAAACGCCTGGGCTACACTGACCTGGACTCCCCCCTGACCTTTATGGGCTGGCGCGTGGCCCCTCCTATACACCCGGTGCGCTTCGAAGCCGCCTACTTTTACGCTGAGTACACACAAGATGAAGAACCCCATATTTCTACAGAGGCCCAGGCAGCACAATGGTGGAAGCCTCAGACACTTATTGAAGCCTGGGAACAGGGAAAGGCGCTCATTCCGCCACCGGTCATGGGCGTTTTACGCGCCCTGGCACCCGTCGCCCGTCTGGACGATATAACCCACAAGGCCTTAACAGATCTCTCCAATAGCCGCACAGAAATTTATCTGGATATGGAAATTCATCCGGCGATAGAAATGCTGCCCCTCCGCACACCCACCCTGGCTCCCGCCACGCACACCAACGCTTATTTTGTGGGCAAAGAAAGCTTTGTGATCATTGATCCAGCGACCCCTTATGATGAAGAACAAACCCTCTTACGGAAACGCATTGAGGCGAGAATAAAAAAAGGCCACCAGCCCCTTGCGGTGCTGTTAACGCACCACCATATCGATCATATTGGAGCCGCCGCAGATTTACAAGCCCATTTTCAGATTCCGGTGATGGCCCATGCCCTCACGCAAAAGCGCCTGCAGCAGATGAACTATCCGCTCATCATTGATCGGCTCATCCACGAAGGGGACCACTGGAGTTTGCAATGGGGAAAAAAGCCCCTGAAGCTAGAAGCCCTATTTACGCCCGGTCATGCCCCAGGGCATATCTGCTTTGTAGAAAGAAGCCAGCGTTTTGGGATCGTGGGAGACATGGTGGCAGGGATTGGCAGTATTGTCATTCAACACCCCGAAGGCAGTAACGATCCCGACGGACATATGCAAGACTATTTAAACAGTCTGGAGCGCTTAAAATCGCTTACGCTCATCCGTGCTTTTCCGGCTCATGGGCCGATGATTACGCATCCAAATCTCACCTTTGACACGTATATCGCACACCGATTAGCAAGAGAAGAACAAATCCTGGAATGCCTGGGCACGGCATCTCGCGGACTTTCTGAGTTACGCAGCTGCGTATATCCCGATTTGAACCCCTCATTAGATACCTTTGCCGAGGACGCGTTGCGAGCCCATCTGGTGAAGTTGGAGCACGAAAAGCGGGTATTTCAATCTACATCAGGGGTTTATGCGCGATCAGAATAGATTGCTTTTAGGCCTTAGATATATACCATGAGTTATATATAAAATATTTTAAGTATATTTATACTGTTTTATTGACATATAAGCATTTGAGTTATATACTTGATTCATAAGGTTAAATTCAACTTAAGAAAAGATAAATCAAGGATTAAAAAACTCATGAAAAGCATTATTAAAAACACCCTATTCTCTCTCGGCATGTTAGCCCTCATTACCAGCGTCAACAGCTGTGGACGTGCTGTCACCCCAGTGGCCACTCAATTTCAAAGCCTTCCACAAACCACTCTACGCAGCCAAACGATTACACAAGCGCCTCAAATTCTGGTGCAGTTTCATAACGCAGCAGGTCGTCAATCCTTAGCAAACTTCAATCAAAAATACGGCTTACGCACATTAAATTATATTCCCGGTATTGATACTTATGTCATGGGTGTTAACCAAAGGGCCAGCGGTCAAGACTTACAAATCATGCTCGCCAGTATGAGCCGCGAAGACGTCGTACGTCATGTGGAAGTCAATGGTGAAATGGGTCTTTTTGGCCGTTAGAACAGACGTTTACGCTTCGGGTTTCTGCTCAGCAGGAATGGTTTTCAGGGCCTGGATCATATTCTTAACGCCAATAATTTCCATCCCCGGAAACGTTTCTTTGAGAGGCAAACTGCGCTCAGGAACCACCGCTCGCTTAAAGCCCAACTTCAGCCCTTCACTGAGACGTCGCTCAATCTGATTAATCGAGCGAATCTCTCCGCCCAAACCAATTTCACCCATATACAGCGTATGCGGATTAAGGGCCACGTTGCGAAAGCTAGATACCAGAGCCATGGCCATGCCAAGATCTGCCGCTGGCTCTTCGATAGCAATACCGCTAACCACATTCACCAGCACGTCAAACTTGCTGAAATTGAGCCCCACGCGCTTTTCTAATACCGCCACAATCTGTGTCAGGCGCTGATACGAGACCCCGTTAGCAGAGCGCTTGGGGAAATTGGCATACGAGCTATAGGTCAGTGCCTGAATCTCCACCAAAAGCGGCCGTGTACCCTCTAAGGTGGGCACAATGGCAGAGCCACTGCTTTCACCATCATACTCGGCCAGAAATAGAGACGATGGATTAGACACCTCTTCTAAACCCACTCCGGTCATATCAAAAACACCCACTTCATGGGTCGCTCCAAAACGGTTCTTAATGGTGCGTAATAAGCGAAAGGAACGGTAGCGTTCGCCTTCAAAATAAAGCACGGTATCAACCATATGCTCCAAAACTTTGGGGCCAGCAATATCACCGTCTTTGTTCACATGTCCAATAATCCAGGCTGAAATGCCCTTCTTTTTGGCGAGTTTCATGACCAGGTTACAGGTATTTTTAACCTGACTAATACTGCCGGGTGCATTGGGCAGACGACCATCGTAGACTGACTGAATCGAGTCAAAGATGACCACCTGGGGTTTTTCTTGCTCTAGCAGAGCCAGAATCGTCTGCATTTCGGTTTCTGCCAGCAGGCGAAAATGCTCAGAATGGGTAAACCCCAGACGCTGTGCACGGGACTTAATTTGTTGGGCCGACTCTTCTCCTGAAACATAAATCACAGAATGATGTAAACGCTCAGCCATATAGTAGGCCGATTGTAATAATAATGTCGACTTACCAATGCCCGGCTCGCCCCCCAATAGAATAAGCGAGCCCGGTACCATACCGCCGCCCAGGGTGCGATCGAGTTCTCCCAGACCGGTGGGTAAACGATCTTGCTCCTGGTAAGAAATATCTTCTAAGCGCAGCAGGTCTACCGGATCCGCATGCTGCCACTCCGCAGCTGCTGCCAGCGTGTTTTTATGGTTTTGCACCACGCGTTCTTCCAGGGTGTTCCAGGCCTGACACTCCCCACATTTACCCGTCCAGCGGGGAAAGCGAACACCACAGTCTGTGCAAATATATTCTGTTTTGACTTTTTTGGCCATAAGAAGGATCTCTTTTATTTTATTAGGGTTATTGGATAGATTAGGCGAAGCATACCATAATATACACTTTACATGCGAAATAATACGCTACGGAATGGCCAGGGAATGAGCACTAACCTAAATCATGACTAACGACGCTTAAGAAACAGCAAACATCACCAAAGCAAAAGCCGCTCTTTATGAAAAGAGCGGCTTAATATTTCAGCTTTTAGCTCACGGTGCTTCTAGTTTAAAACTAGACGCCACCTTTGGTGTAACGGCAAGCACCCTGGCTTGAGGTTACTTTGGCTAAATATTTGCCATTGCCGCTGCTTACTGCTGCGCCATTATAGGTTGCGGTGTACTGGTTGCATTTTTCGGGGTTGGGCGCAATGCGGTGGTCGAATTTGAATTCGGTCAACGAAGCAATTTCACCCACGAAAATTGAAGGGAAAGGTTTACCACCCAGGGTGTCAGCGGGAACGTTAAACTCTTCGCTGGTGCTAGCGAAAACCACAGGGAAGCGGTTTTTGTTATCAAGGTTGACAACTTCCATATACCCTTTGCTGTTGCGGACAACCACAAGAACGCCAACGGCGTCATCGGGTCCACCAAAACGAGATCCCGCAGCGTCGTTACCAGACAGGCTGACGTCTAGATTGGCGTTAACGCCAACAGGACCAAAGTAGGTATCCCCTGATTCAACAAAGCTGGCCAAGGGGTTGCCGGTACCGGGGTTAGAAGAGCTGGCGCTTCCGGTAGAGGTGCTGGCAGAGCCGGTAGCAGGAGTTGTGGTGGTAGAGCTGCTGGTGTTGCCGTTAGCGGGTAAGCTCGCAGCATCATCACCGGTCAAGCCACCTAATACATCTTCACCACATGCGCTTAACATAAAAGTTAGGCTCAGGGCAGCGGTTAATACACGAATCGATTTCATCATTTTTATATACCTTTTCATCTTGTTCATTTGAGTCAGGCTCAAGATTGAGGGTTCACTTGCTTAAGTAAGGCCTGCTGAAGCAATTCAGCAGAGCACTCTGAAGCCAACTGCGTCAGAATCTCAATTTGCTTATCACGATCCGTAAGAATGGTAACGAGTAATTGAGGTTCTGCCGTAAATTTAGCCTCTGTGCGGCGCAAGCCACAGTCACATACGGCTGCATCAGTAATACCTAAATCTTTTGCCTGTTGAGGGATTACTTCACGTTTTTGTAATTGATCTGCGCAAATCGGTGATAGCGTTTGTACAATAAGCGAGCTTTGGGCACTGCTGCCCGTACCGGTTCCTGTCGTGTTCGATCCTGCTGCAGTGCAGGCAGTAAAGACCATTAAAAAACCAGCCAAAAACGCGCGCTTAAACATGAATTCCTCTTTTTTATTGCAGATGCTGCTTCAACCGCAGCATGCCTTCATCTAATCCAACTTTAGGATTATACCCCAAATCAGACCGGGCTGCCGAGATGTCAAACCAATGGGGCGTTGACATCTGGTGTACCAGAAAGCGCGTAAACTGAGGCTCTCCCTTGAGCGGAAGCAAGCGATAGGCGCTTTCAAAAAGAGCTCCTGCCAAGCGGGCAACTCCCACAGGCACGCGGCGAGTCACCGGTGGAATACCTGCGGCATCCAAAATCCGATTGGCAAATACGGAGATAGGCAGGGGTTGATCCTGGGTGATAAAATAGGCTTTTCCGGCAATGGGACTGCCAATCGCCAGACGATCGAGGGCCAAAAGGTGTGCATCGGCGGCGTTATCCACATAAACCGTATCGATTAAAGGGTCCTGGGTTCCAATCAGTCGCAGTTTTCCGGCTTTTGCGCGCGCACTCAAGCGGGGCACAAAGTGAGGATCTCCAGGTCCCCAAATTAAGTGGGGCCGTAAAGCCACCGTGGCCAGCTGAGGCGAATTGGCGTTTAACACCATTTGTTCAGCAATCGCTTTGGTTTTAGGGTAGTGGGCATCAAAAGAGTCGGGATAGGGGATGGTTTCGTCTACACCCTCAAGGCCCCCATGCCCCGGATGCACCACCGAAGGAGAACTCGTGTAGACGAGTTTTTGAATGCCCCACTGGGCACAAGCGGCAAGAATATTTTCAGTCCCCAGCACATTGGCCCGATAAAAATCTGCATAGTCCCCCCAAATGTCAGCTTTGGCAGCCGTGTGAATGACCGCATCAGCGTGTTTCATGGCCGCCATGACGCAGAGCCCTCCCCCAGATCGCCCTGGCAGTGTTCGGCACCCAAAGCCATTAACTCCGGGTAAGCTTTGCGAGAATAAGAAACCACCTCGTGGCCTTGTTCTCGCAATTCTTGTAAGAATCACTTTACCTAAAAAGCCACCCCCTCCGGTCAAAAATACACGCATGCTCAGACTCCTAGTTTTTTTTCAGCCCCAGGGCACCGAGTTTTTCACGAAAAATTTTGGAATTGTGCCGGATATCCACAGGCAATTTTTTATGAAAAAGAAAATGATAAATGCCCCGGGTGGCGTCCCCATTGGCTTGCCATATCTTGTAAGTCTAGCGTGACCTGAGCCTGAGTATACGTCTCGGAGAGCTCTTTCTCTAGCTCGACACACACCACGGGTAAGTACTGGCCACGGACCTTCGCCTTAATCAGCGCGCTGCGATACACCGCAGGATGGGTGTTAAAAATAGCCTCACAGGGAATCGTATAGCGGGTGTTTTTTTTCACCGGCATGAAACAGCGTTTCTACGCGATGGGCCTTGCGGCCACAAAACCAGAGGCGTCCTGTGTCGTCAAAATAGCCAATATCCCCCATGCGATGACGTATCGTATCTCCGTCAGCTATCTTTGCGGCCTGGGTAGAGCTCTCGCGATTAAAATAAGCCTGGGTGACATTCGGACCTTTCACCACAATTTCGCCCTTCTGATAGGGTTCTGCTAAATGCTCAGCCTCTGACCACTGGCCAATGGGATCATCGGTAATTTTGATCACGCAGACCTCAAGACCACGTACAGGGTGACCAATACATACGCCCTTGCCTTCGGCAGTGCGCAGGCGGGTTTCGGACAGAATGGTCTGGCTATCCACCACGCTGACGGGCAGACGTTCCGTGGCTCCATAGGAATCCAGATTTTAGCGCCTTCAGCCAATAAATCATTGCGGCATTCGCTCAAGGGTTTGATAAGGCACCGGAGCCCCCGCACTCATGACACGCTGCACTGTTTGCATTTGGGTTCTGGCTTTTTCACGGGTCTGCTCCGCAACGCCAGCCCGTGAGAGGGTGTTTAACAAGGCCGGTGAACCGAACATATGGGTGACTTGAAAGCGTTCAATGGCATCAAAAATATGGGGAGGATTAATTTCAGCAGGCTTGCGGGGATCCATGAAAGGCACCACAGAAGTCATTCCCAGTGCGGGATCAAAAAGAGCAAAAGGCGGAAAGGTCGCCAGATTGACCTCACCGGGAGCAATGTCAAAGGCATTCCGTAAGCTGTCGATCTGCGCCTGAAAATTACCGTGGCTATAGACAACCCCTTTGGGTACACCGGTACTGCCACTGGTGAATAAGAGTGCGGCCATCTCTTGAGCGGTGGTATTGACGGCATCTTGAAGTGGAGATTGCCCGCCCACTTTTTTGACTTTTTCGAGGGTTAAGCCACCCCAGGCCAACTTTTTACCCACAGTGACAAAATGTTTTAAGGTCGATTTACCCCAGCCCAGCGTTAAGCGCGCGACATGCGCTTTGGTAATGCCAATAAAAGCCTCCGGCTCTGCCTCTTCAAGACAGACCTTAAGGTTAGAAAGGCCCATGCCGGGATCCACCAGCACAGGCACCACGCCACTTTTAAACATCGCAAACATCAAACTAAAAAAAGAGAAGCCGGGAGGCACCATCAAAACCGTACGCATCCCGCGCTCAATACCTGCCGCTGCCAAACCGGCTGCCAGGGCGTTGGTTTCAGCAGCAAGCTGTGCAAAAGTGTAAGTGTCGTATTGCACAACACCTTTCTTAAGGCCGGTGGCTATCACCAGGGCTGTGCGCTCAGGGGCCTGGGCGGCATTGTCTTGAAGCGCAGTAGCAATGTTTACCTGCGCGGCAGCAAACGCACTCACGAGTGACTCAGTTGAGACGAGACATCCGTTCCTGCACTCAGAGAAGTCATCGACTCCCCTGATAAAAAGCCCTGAATGAGAGGAACAACTTCTTCGCTGGCGTCTTCGAGAATATAATGGCCGGCTTCTAAAAAGCGGTACACATCAGCCTGCGGGAAGCGCTCTTCCCACACGGTTAAAAAGTCTTTATCAAAAACAAAGTCTTTCATTCCCCAACAGATCAACATGGGCGTGCCGGCAAAAAGAGATAAATTGTCTTCGATCGCCGATAAGGTTTCAAAGGCCGGATCGTTGGGCGAAAGGGGAATATCTTGCACAAAGCGTAAGGTCGCTAGACGATGAGCCGGCGTATTATAGGGGAGTTGATAGGCCTGACGTAGCGTCTTTGACATAGGGTGTAGTTTGCAGCCCACCCAGGATGCAGCAATCGAAAAAGCGTTGTGTTGATGGATTAACCAGGCACCCAGGCGGGTATTCGACCAAGGCGCAGGGCCGCTCAATAGCACCGGGCTTGGCGGTGTGCTGGTGAAAGGCCGCTGTATTTAAAATCACCAGACGCGCTATTTTCTCAGGATGCCGTGTGGCGTAACCCATACCAATAGCCCCGCCCCAGTCATGCACCACCAGCGTAATGGGTTCAGTGAGATTTAGGGATTCTAACAGGGATTCTAAATCTTCAATACGCTGTGAAAGCGTATAAGCATAGTTACTATCATCGGGCTTGTCTGAAAACCCGCAACCGATGTGATCGGGGACAATGCAACGGTGAGTTGAGCGCAGGGCTTCTACCAGATTGCGGTAATAAATCGACCAGCTGGGATTGCCGTGAACCATGACAACAGGAGGACCCTGCCCCTCATCGATATAATGATAGCGCAGTCCGCTCGGGAGCTGGTAAAACTGATCCATTTTTAAGGCAATGGAAGACCGGGGGTTAGACGACTTCATGTTCTTCCTCGAATTGCTCAAGCACCTGTTCAAAGATACGATAGCTTTTTTGACTTTGTAAAACAAAGATGACTTTTTCGATGGTGTTTTGGGACTGAGACACGCTTTTGTAGAGTTCTTCTAAGAGTATTTCGGCACAGCGCTCCAGGGGATAGCGATTGATTCCAGAGCCAATGGGAGGCAAAGCCAGACTGGTTAGCCTTCCTTTTGCGCTTGTTCTAAAATAGCGCGTATTGACTTGCGAATCTTCATCGCACCGGCCGTGGCTGTCGTATCCACTGTAGGCGCGTGAATCACCTGATCAGCCTTCAATGCTTCACGGGTGTTTTCAATCACTGATGTGTCTCCGGGCTGAAGGTCAGCCAAAGCAAAAATCGCTTCGGGTTCTTCATCCAAGTCAAAGGGAATAAGGGTTTACCACTGACATTAATCACAGCGTCTACGCTGCACGTGGTAATATCTCCCTGCATTAAACGAACACTCGTTTGAGCGATTTTTTTCTCTTTCACTGCAGATCGTATCCTCTCGTTTCTATCCCCATAGGATACTCTATTTTGCGCGTAATGGGTTTACTAAGAAAAGTTTACATATTGCATTTCTTTAGGCTTTACTTCTGCTGTGTTACAGACTGCCTAAGAAGACATAAAGCTCTTTTGCGAAAAGCTTAAATTCAGGTCAAATCTAGTAACCAGAGTCTGGCGAAGCGTCGAAAGATCTGTTAACGTGTAGTTTAATAATCGGAGACAGAATCTGGAGAATAACCCAAGTGCCCAGTAAGCTCTACGTTGACACGATTCAGTGAATTAGCTATTAAAGAAAAAGTCATTCTATCGAGACTCCATGGATATCGATCGTTCAAGAGGACGCTTAAGTCTCATCGCCTGTGATTCAGGAAAAGGTTTTGCCGAGCGCATTGCAAAACACCTCAACGATCTCATCGGAGAACACGCCACCAGCTGCCACAGGGCCTCTTCAGAGGTCTTTTTTTCTAACATGGAAGTCAAAACCCTGATTGAAGATAATATCCGTGGCGATGATGTTTCTGTTGCAGTGTATGGATGATCCTCTCAACCGCCACCAGCGTAGTGTCAATGACAATCTCATGGCCTTATGTACGGCCATAGACACGGCGTATTAATGCTGACGCCGACCGCATTACCGCTGTGATTCCTCAATACCCCTATGCCCGCCAGGAACGCAAAAAAGGTCGAGAGTCGATTACCGCGCGTCAAATCGCTACTTTTCTAGAGGCCTCTGGTGCCGACCGCGTGATTACCCTGGATATTCACGCTGAACCCATTGAAGGTTTTTTTCGTCGGGGTCGCTTTGAGAACCTGCACGCTTCTCAAACCATCATTAGCTATTTGCAACGCTATGAACCCATTCCCGACCTTACCGTAGTGTCTCCTGATGTGGGCTCCGTTGAGCGCGCCCGCTTTTATTCTCGCGAATTAAAGGCCGATCTCGCGGTGGTAGACAAAACCCGTGACTACTCCAAGCCAAGCGTGATTGAAGCCATGCGCCTGATCGGAAATGTAGAAGGACGCAATATTCTGATGGCCGATGATATGATTGCCACCGGTGGCACGATTGTCAACGCAGCCCGCCTCCTGAGAGAACACGGCGCAAAAAAGATTTACCTGGCCCTGCTCTATGCCCTACTTCAACGGCACAGCCACCGCAAAGCTAGACAAGGCCTATGCGGATGGCATTATTGAAAAAGTGATTGGTACTGACGCTGTCTTTCACGGAGAAGCCTTTGCAAAAGAACACCCCTGGTATAAAGAAGTTTCAGTGGCAGAGCTGTTTGCAGGCGTTATTTACAATATCAACAACCGTCTATCGGTCAGTGAGTTATTGAAGTAACTCGCTGCAAGTTTCAGGACTGCTCTAAAAAAGCAGTCCTGTGCTTACCCCTAGACTGAAGGTGCCTAAACTCCAGTTCAGCCCCAGGCTACGGTTCTCTTCTTGACTCACCAGAGAAGCCATATACCAATTCAAACGGATATCGGTGTATAGGGTATTGTTCCAGGTGTAGTTAACTCCCACCCCGGTTTGGTACGTCAGCGAAAAAGAGGGCAAATCGGGGTCAGGGCTAATGACGGGCGTTGCGCCCAGTAAAAAATAGGTCTGCACAGGAATCTTGTCTAAGGGTTCCACCATAAAAGCAAAAGCGCCGTCAAATTTAAACAGGGCCTGTTTAAGCAATGTGGTGTGGGCGCCGTACAAAAATCGCCAATTATTATTAATATCCACAAAACCAGAAATCCCCAACCATTCCGTGGTTTCTCTTCCGGGCACCGTGCTAACCGGCAAAGTGGCATCGGCAGTAGGGGTGTTCGATGGCGTACTGGCAGAGGTGCTCCCGGCCTGGCGGGCAGACTCTGGGTATTGCTCTACTTGTTTACCCAGCGGCGCAAACAGGCTTTCGATAGAGAGTGAAATCCCACTATCAGCGGCAGCAGGCAAGGCCAGAGAAAGAAAAAGGACAAACGAAGTAAAAATAAGGCGACTAAACATTAGTGAGGTATAAAATCCCGTTGAAAATCATGGGCCTGAAGATGTTGCGTATCGTTAATATAGCGAACATAATGGCGTTGGTTTTTAACCCCCGCTAAACTCAGTGCAGTATTATCAATGCACACAAAAACGGGCGCTTCTGCGGGAACATAAGCCAGGTGGCTTAAACAGGCCCGAATAAAACCACCGTGGCTCATAATCACCACAAAAGCGTCTTCAGACTCTTGGGACACAAGAAACTGAAGAAAGGCTTCTGCACGCCGCCACAAGACAATTTTTGATTCTCCACCGGGCACCGTACCCCAATCCCGTGAAGCGGCAAACTGCTGCTGAATTTCAGGGTGCTTTTCTCCCGCTTGCTTCGAGGTCAAACCCGAAAAAATGCCCGAATCCACCTCGACCAAACGCTCATCATGGGCGCAGGCAATATCAGAGAAAGCGGCCAGCGTGGGCGCAAGCGTCTGACGTGTGCGACTTAAAGGACTACAATAAAAGCGGGAGGGCAGCGGCAGCTGATGTCCCAACTCCCGTTGAAGACGCTGAGCTAATTGTTCAGCCTGAACGACTCCACGCTCAGATAAAGCAAAGTCATGCTGACCCTGCATAATGTGTTCCACATTACCCAGAGACTCAGCATGACGTATGAATAAAACTTCCACGAAAAGTGTTAGACGCGAACGGCCTGTAACTGATTCTGTAGCGCGCGAATATAAACAGACATATCATCTGCTTTGCGAATCGCAGCACCTACGCCAAAACCTTCAGCACCAGTTTGCACAGCTTCTACAAGATTGTTCAGGTGAAGCTTGCCGCTGAGCATAACGGGGATATTTACGGCCGCCTGAATCGGTGCAACGTGGGCTGTATCACCGGTGATATTTTCAATTTGCAGTAAATCGACGCCCAGTAATTCAAGTTCCTGAGCCAGTTGGATTTGTGCTTTGAGATCTAAAATACCGGGTAAAGTCACGCAGATACGTGCGCTGTCTTTAACCAGGCTAACCAATTCGCGGGTCCAGGTCAGAACCATATCGGGGTTAATGACCGCACCACGATCGTAAATGGGCTGGAAGTTACCGAGCTCAACCCAGTCAGTGCCCCACTCAATGCTTTCAGCAAGCGCTTTGGGATCTAAAGAAGAAACAAAAACCTGTAGATCGGTGTGGGCCTTAATCCAGCGCACAGAGGCCTCATCTACAGATACATCGATCGCTGCAGCAATACCGTTAGCGGCGGCAGCCACTTCACGAATATTACCCGCATCGAAGTTTTCGATACCTGCAATGACTTTTAAAAACGGAAGATTTTGAAACAGTTGGGTGTTCTTCACACGAATTCTCCTTGTTACTCAATTGCTTCTAGTATACACGCAAAAAGCCGTTGCAGAAATCGTGGAAAGATAAAATTGACCTGCTTATGCACTCTCTTTTATAATCAGATCAGATCACCAGATTGGGGAAACAAAAACATGTCACACTTTACACGGGTAAAAACGCAAATTATGGACCTGGACTGCCTGGAGCTGGCACTCGGAGAGCTGGATTATCGTATTTTGCACGAAGCAAAAATAAGAGGTTGGCAGCAGCAACAACGCCCCGCCAAAGTCGTGGCTCAGTTTCCCGATTTATTGTGCCAGTACGACATTGGGTTTGTCCACAACACCAACACCCAGGCCTATGATATGGTGGCCGACTGGTGGGCCATTCGCGACCGCATTGGTCAGGATCAGGATCAGATCAGCCAACAAATCATGCAGCGATACGCCTACCATAAAGTACTCAAGACCGTTCAGGAGCAAGGGTTTACCCTGGCCGAAGAAAAACAAGACGCGAGCCAAAACCTGCGCCTTGTGGTGCGCAAATGGGGCTAGGGACGCGCAGGCGCTTCGTCAGGCTCACAGCCTAACTTACAGGCTTCTTTATCGCCTTTTTCACAGGCCTTTTTAAAAAAGGTTTGTGCCAACTCGCAATTGCCCCGATCGCGCTCCACCCGTCCAATATTTGCCAGGGCCAGGGCGTTATTGGGGTCATCCTTTAAAATAAGTTCAAACATTTCTCGGGCTTTGTCAAACTGCTTTAAATTGCGGTAGGCCACCCCCAGATCGTTGCGGGTAGCGACACGATCTGGGTCAAGACGCAGGGTTTTCTCAAAAGCGTTCGCCGCCCCCTGATAATCCTTTAGACCAAAATTAATCATGCCGAGGTTATCCAAAGCCAGCACATAATCAGCGTCAATGGACAGCGCTTTTTGAATATAAACGAGGGCCTGATCGTATTTTTTCTGACGCCGGTAAATATCGCCAATATTGTTTAAGGCGCGACGGTCCTGAGGGTTTAACTCCTGGGCTTTAAAAAGATCAGCCAAAGCGGCTTCAAAATTCGCCTGACTGGCGTAAACCAACCCGCGGTTATTATAGGCATTGGCATCATTGGGCTGCAGGGCAAGAGACTGAGAGTATGCGTTAATCGCTTTTTCGTATTGCGCCAGGGATTTATAGGTCAATCCCTGATTATAATAAACGGTGGCAAATTTAGGGTTTATCTCAGCGGAACGCTCAAAATAGGTGAGCGCCTTGGCGTACTGCTGTTGGCGATAATAGCTCAGGCCAAGGTTATTCATCGCATTATAGTTTTTCGGATTCATGCGTATGGCTTTGTCAAAGTCCTGGCGGGCACGATCATAGTCAGCGAGGTTAAGGTAGGCCAGGCCGCGCTCGTTATAAAAATAATCTTCCCAGTCCGGGTAAAGCTGCAGCGCCTGATTAAAGTTATCGACCGCTGCCTTATAATCGCCCAGTCCCTGGTAAGCCACCGCTTGCTGGTAAAAGGCAGCATCATAACGGGTGTCAATCTGCAGGGCTTTTTTAGCTGCCACTAAAGCCTCAGCATAATTCGCCTGCTCGTTATGAACCCGGCTAAGATTGTACCAGGCAAATTTAAACTCAGGAGAAATTTGCACCGCCCGTTGAAAGTCTCTCAGTGCAGCAGGGTTATTGAGCGTGTAAAGATAGGCCAGCCCCCGCGCATTGTAAGGATATGATTGTTTGGCCAGATCATTCGGAGAGCGAGACAGACTAATCGTATAGTCAGCCAGGGCTTTATTGTATTCACCCAATTTTGCGTAGGTGCGTCCCCGATCGTAATAGTAATAGGGATTTTTATCAGAAATAGCGAGCGCTTCATTAAAGTCTTTGAGCGCATTCTCAGCATCTTGCTGATCAAAACGCACCAGGCCCCGCAGATAGTAAGAAAAGCCCTGACTGAAGTCAGGATTGTTTTCGATCAGCGTATTGGTTAAAGCCGTCGCCTTATCGTAGTCCTTCGCTTTATAAGCTTGCAGCGCCTGCTCTAATTGCGCTTTAGAAATCTCCTGACCAGCCTGAGCCAGTGTCCAGTCAGCAGGTTTAGAGATTGCAAGCTTCGCCTGGACAGGCACAAGATAAAGAGAGAAGAGTAGGGCACTACTGGCCAGAAAGAGCGGCTTTTTCATGAAAGATCCTTTAATGATTGAGAGATGATTAACCCAGTATAACATCGCCCATCACGGCGCCGAAACGCAATCCGTAAAGAAGGGAAACCCACCTAAACCTTGCCAGAGCTCTTGTAGCAAAACTTCGGCCTCGGGATCAGGGAACGCCACTTCCAGAGGGTTGATGATCGACATAAGACAGGGTGAGGGGTAATTTTGTTTGACCTGCTGATAATCTCTGCGCCAGTAGTATAAGGTGTCGGCAGGCCACAAATAACCATAGCGATACACCGTTGGATTCAAGCGCGCCCCTTTTTGCCCTGGCCCCTCAATAATCCAGGGCGCGGCCAGATCTTGATGCTGTGCTGTGACCTGAGTCTGGGCCTGCTGTAAAACCGTATCGGCCAATTGAAGATAGCGCTGAGTGGTTTCGGGATGATGATAGTGTTGCCCCAGAGCGGCCTCAAAGAGGGCTGATACAAAGCGTACCCGGTAGGTATTCACCCACAGACCGCGCTGCATCTCAGCAAAATAGGCCTGCACATGTTCAGGCACGAAAGGTGCAATTGCGTCCGCTCGGTGCGCCAGACGGCTAAACTCAGTATCCATGGTCTGTAACAAGGGGCGTACCTGCTGGCGATACGCCGCTGCTGCCGCTGGATCTTTGGCCACGTCTTCAAAGTGCCAGCGATCGGGCTGGGTTTGAAACCCTGTTAACCCCCACTTACGAATCAGGCTTCCCAGTTGGCTCCAGGTCTCTTGCCCCGATACGTAAGCCATTCCATTGTTTTTAACAATATCGACCGGAGCCTTGCCTTTTACCTCTCCCAAAATCAACAGACGGTATTGCACCTCCATGGTGTCTTGCAGCAATTGCACCACGTCCTGGGTGCTGTCTTCAAATACGTTCAGCTCCGCAGACAAGAGGCGCTTCATCGCCTCAGCCTCAGACAGCCCAAACGCTTGAGAGGCTTGAACCGCGCTATTGGCACTTAGCACATCGTTCAGCCAATATCCCCAGGACCAGCCACTGGTAAACACCATTTGACCCGATAACTGAATCTTGTGCTGATCGATTAAATATAAATCGTGCAGACGACGGTGGGCATACACGGGCAGAAACAGGGGAACATGATTATCGTAATTGACCCAATAAGCGGTTTCAGGATACCAATACATCGCACGCGGCTTTTTTTGATTCTGATTTGCAGTCGTGACAATGCCCATAAAGCGCAACATATCTTTAAAATTTTCCCGCCCATAGGTGGGTGCAGGATCGTCTAAAGCATATATTTGTACCGTGTGAGGAAAAACACCCAGCCGGGGATCAGCATAGAGCGGTAAAAAATTAAAATTCAGCGGTTTACCCGTTTCAGGGTCAGCGTAACCGGTGGCCTCTTGACCGCTGGAAATATGAACCTTGGTGGCAAAGCTTTTTTGATAGCGCTGACTCAAGTAGTGCGTGGCGTGATTGAGCCATTGGAGCATTTGGTCTGCGCCACCGTTACTAAACTCTGTGGAGCCCATTTCAGTGGTGACAAAATCAAAATTTGCGCCCATCAAATAGTCCAGACTTTGTTCAATAGACGCATACGCTTCCGGCAACGGCAGTGTGGGATCAGGCAATAAACGCCATCCATTTTGCTGTTGTAGGGCAAGCGGCGCATCAATACCCACTTGAACGCCCCAGTCATGGGCCATTTTCACCAGCACACGCAAACGGCGCTGACGCTCTGCGCTGCGAGAAAACGCTTTCCAACGGCCTTTTTCGAGCAAGACCCACTCCACTTTGTTTTGACGATGGGCCACCAACCAGGCTAAGTAAGCCTCCCACTGGGGCAGCATTGCCTGCCAGCCCGCAAGATCTTGCGGCCCGTTGAGTCCCCAACCGTTGAGCACATGGGTTAACTCAATGGGATGCATCGTATGCGGTGTAAACCCCCGCTGTGGTAAATAGGGAGGTACCAACGTCGGGGAAAAAGTACCCAACTGAGACGTTTTGAGCTGCGCAGGAATGACGGGTCGAAAGGGGTGCCAAAAGCGGTAACCCAGGTGTTGTAAATAGGCGTAGGCCATTTCTGAAGTAGGAGCAAGCGAGAGTTGTGAAAACCCGACACAGGCATCAGGCAAAGGCGCACCAGAGAAATTCAGAATCTGATCGATAGCGGGGGGCGTGTCGGCAGTGGCGCAGTTTTTTACGTCGAAAGACGTTACGCGGGCCCGCTGGCGCAGATGCTTGACAAAGCGCTGAAACCAGGGAGTGCTCCAGGTCGTGGAGGAAGCCTGAAGCATTATTTTAGGAGATGCTGTGCGCGCAGGGGTTATTTCGTCAACGGTCTCAACTGGCAAATGAGCAGCGAGGGCAGCGGCCTGAAAAGGTGTCCTAAGATGTACGCGTCCTCCATCAGGAGCAATCGCGAGGACGAAGTCAGGAACGAAGTTCAAAACGCAAACCAGTGATAAAGCAAGCTTTAAGCGCACTAGAAATCCTGGCGTAAGGTAAGGTAAAGAATCGTCAGCATGCCCAGCTCCGGCTCGGTGATGCGCTGCCGCGTAAGTACCGTTGCCGTGGCACGCGTTTTTTCTGCCAGCATATAATTCACGTTAACACTATGCCCATGCACATCGGTGCCCGCAAAAAACTCATCTACCATCAAATCCAGTTGATAATCCTGCTCCATCCAACGGTAAGCGTACTCCAGCTGCCAATCTCCCGGCTGACTCAGCTTGCCGATGTGTCCTCCAAGCCATGCCCCGCGATTGCGATCGGGAGCCGCCGTGTTGTAGACAAGATCTCCCATCAGCTGCATTTCAGGCCAATTTTGTGGCTGCCACTGCCATTGTGCCGAAATGTTAAGCAAGCGAAAATCATGTGAAAAACCGGGTGCTCGACCCGACTGGCGGCGATTACCGGTGCTATAAGGCCCACGATAACCGGGATTATAAGTCTGCGCAGCCAGGGCATCAGTGCCCACATAGTGCAAATAGCCGGCACTGGCCTGCGCGCTCCCCTCAGGTACACGCCAGCGGCCCAGGACTTTAGCAGCCCATAGAGAAGCGGTAATAAATGTCTCTTCGATTAAAAGAATATTTTCATGAAAAGAGACTTCGGCAGTATCCCAGCCAAAGCCACCCGCTGAGGAGGCCCTGTTCAGATCGGGGTTTTTCCAGCGCAGATGTTGTTGCAAACCATTAAAACTAACATCTTCGTCAAACAAGAGTTGGGTTTCAAACAGCGTATTGCGTGACTTACCAAAGTCCAACTGAAGCGCAGGAATAAAAGACTCGCCCGGCTCCGGCTGCCTTTGCCAGCTAATATGATAGCGGTCAAGGTAAAAGGGCACGCGAGCAATGGAACTGCCCCCGGTGGGAAACCACGATAAGTTAAAGCTGTCATTTTGCGTACTGAGTACCCGAAGACCATAGCTCCAGTGTGGGTCGAGCTTGCCTCGCACCCCTGCTGAGAGTCGCATCTGCAACACATTCCCCAGCACATCGAGCTGGTCATCGGCCATGGCACAGTGACGCACCGCCAGCGAACCAAAAAAATCAAAGGGCAGCGCTTTTCTAAAATCGGCAAAGCGCTGTTGTAGGTTCAGGGCATCAAAGCTTTGCAAATCCAGTTGATCTTGCAAGCTCTCAAAGTCTGAGAGACCGTCCGCTGACAAATCCCCCTCTGGAAGGCCATCCTCTGAGGAAAGATTTTCTGAAGAAAGATTTTCTGACGATTGTGGGGCTTGTTCATCCTGAGCAAAAGCCACAGCATTTAAAAAGAAAGAACAAGCAAGTGCAGAGAAAAGACGTTTGAGCACCTGAAGTTAACGAATCTCGCCATCAAGGGATGCCGGAGCCACTTCAATCACCCGCAAAGGAATTTCACCTTTTTTGTAATAGCCCAGCCGTTTGCGCGCCAGCTCTTCCATGCCCGCTTTACCACTATAGTGTTTAATATCGCGGTTGAGCTTCTGGTTCTCTTGCTCTACTTCTTGTAAATCACTGGTCAAGCGCGACAAATAATGCTGCAGACGCATTTCTTGATTAATCAAGTTAACGCAGCTAATCGTTAAATAGACAAAGACAAGGGCAAAGACCCCTTTAAGAGTACGCATTGATTTTTGTGATTTCATAGACAACTCGGATTTGTTGCAAAAGCAAGGATTACCTTTAATTTAGCACAGCGCTTTCGCGTATAAAAGTAACCGGCGTTACAAACCAACTGTGTTAGAATGGCAAATTGGGTATTTATGCCCACCAATAACCGAGCCAAAGTAACCGAGTCAATAATTAACAATGCAAAACTATCCTTCAAAGGCCCTCTGGATTCTCCACGGCACCCTGATTACACAAAACGAGAACCGCGATGTTTTACCTGCCCACCTCGAAATTCGCGAGGGCAAAATCCACGCTTTTCACCCCTGGGAGACACCCGTCCCCTCAGACGTAGAGACCCTTGACGCCACCGGCCTCACCCTTACCCCTGGATTTATTCAGCCCCATATTCATCTGTGCCAAACCCTCTTTCGCAATATGGCTGACGATTTAGAATTGCTGGATTGGCTATCACAGCGCATTTGGCCCTATGAGGCCGCTCATAACCCGGAAAGCATGTATCTGAGCGCGCAGTTGGGCATTCATGAACTTCTGTGCTCAGGCACCACTACGCTGCTCGACATGGCCAGCATACGCCATACAGACGCCATTTTTCGCGCTGTAAAAGACAGCGGAATTCGGGCCAATATAGGCAAGTGCCTGATGGATCATCCTGAAACCTGCCCCACCTACCTGATTGAGTCCACCGAAGATGCCTTACAAGAGGCCCGATCACTTTTAGAGCAGTGGCATGGCGCAGAGAACGATCGTATTCGCGTCTCATTGGCCCCCCGCTTTGTGGTGTCTTGTACTGAGCCCTTATTAAAGCAAGTGGGTGCACTCTCAGAGGAGTTTGGCGCGATTATTCATACCCACAGCAGCGAAAACCAAAAAGAAGTCGAGCTGGTGCGGGAGCTGGTGGGCCAGGAAAATGCTGCTTACCTGCATGACATCGGCTTAATGTCAGAGCGCCTGGTACTGGCCCACTGCATCTGGCTAAATGAGGCTGAAACCGCCCATATTAAAGAGACCGGCACCCACGTCGTACACTGTCCCAGCTCCAATATGAAGCTAGCTTCTGGCTTTGCCAAAGTGCCTGAAATGCTCGCACAGGGCATTAACGTGGCCCTGGCCGCCGATGGTGCGCCCTGCAACAATACCCTCAACGCCTTTCAAGAAATGCGACTCGCCGGTCTGATTCACAAACCCCGCTGCGGCCCCCGCAGCATGCCCGCTCAACAGGTGCTCGATATGGCCACCCGCAATGGAGCCAAGGCCATGGGGTGGTTTGATACCATTGGATCTTTGGAAGTCGGCAAGGCTGCAGATATTGCAGCCATTGACCTGCGGCAGGTCAGCAATTTAGCTCCCTATACAGAAACGATTAACAAAGAAGCCCTGGTCTCTGCGATTGTCTATGCCAGTAGCCCGCAACAGGTGCAGTGGACCCTGGTGAACGGACACGTCGTCGCCAAATCCGGTCAGGTGACCGGCATTCCACGAAAAGATATTTCCGCTGAGCATGTGCATCAGGTTCAGCAAGCCCTATTACAACGCGTTAAGGAATTTGTTTCATGAGTTTACGTATCGTCTCCCTTTCTCCAGCAGCGACCGAAATGATCGTCGCTCTCGGCTTCCAGGATACTCTGGTGGCAAGGTCCGCAGCCTGCGATTTCCCTGAATCGATACAGTCATTGCCGCTTTATGATCCCAGTGATATCATCGAACATGATCTCTTGATTAGCGATGCCCCTTCAGGCACTGAGTACCCCCACTCCCCCAAAGTGCTTCAGCTTAACGCTGAGGACATGGGCGATGTATGGAATAACGTACGTGAAGTGGCGCGCTTCCTGGGCGACGAAGGGGGCCATCACCTGGTGTTTAAACTACAACAAAAACAAGCCCACGTGGCGGCAGGCGCCTTAGATCATCCTCCCGGCGTGGTATTTCTAGACGGCTTAGATCCACTCCAGGCCGCCGGGCGCTGGATGCCCGAACTGATCGAAATGGCGAGTGGCGATAACTTAATTGGCCTGATGGGCGAGGCCTCACAGGTCATCGAAGCCGAAGCCCTGATGGCAGCCCAGCCAGAGATCTTAATCATCAGCCCGCAGGGGTATACCCTCGCAGACATTCGCGAAGCAATGCCTGCTTTACAACACTTAGCGGGCTGGAATGATCTACCCGCAGTCAAAAAAGGGCAGGTGTACCTGGCGGACAGCGCAGCTTTCTTTGGTCGCCCTGGCCCACGATTGGTGGAGTCGCTAGAAATGCTGGGTGAAATGCTACACCCGGCCACCTTTGATTTTGGTCATGAGGGTAAAAGCTGGGAGCGCTTTACGCCTTAAGCGCCGTCACCACAAAGACGGGATAAAGGCGCTCTCCTTTTAGGCTTACTCATAATACGCCTCCTTTAATAACGCAATCGTACTATAGATAAGTACGATTGCCGCAAATTTCAACAGCAAAAAGCCCCCACTTTGAAAGCGGGGGCTTAGGCTAGAACCTGGGTTCTAATTAAAGCTTAATAGCGAGAAGGACGCGCTTCACGAGGGCGAGCTTCGTTCACGGTCAGGTTACGATCCATGAATTCTTGGCCATTGAGTTGGTTGATTGCTTCTTGACCAGCATCGTCAGATACCATTTCGATGAAGCCGAAACCACGAGAGCGGCCGGTGTCGCGATCGGTGATTACACGAGCGCTAGAAACTTCGCCGAATTGTGCGAAGTGGTCACCAAGATCTTGCTCGGTGGTGTTGAAAGAGAGGTTGCCTACATAAATATTCATTTAAAATAAATTCCTTGTTACATTTTTTGTTTTATTAAACTCAGGGAGTGTCTGAGCGAGGAAACATGTGAAGGGGGCTGGAGCTGAGAACAAACAAAAATGTAAGTCACGGAACACGGGCCGGGTCACGAAGAGCCTTGCAGAAATACTAACCGGACTTCAAGCATAAATGATCTTGAGTCAAATAACAAGTGAATTTTTAAAATTAAGTGAATTTTTTTGTTTTCAATCACAAATAAATTACGTTTTTGATGATAGGCAAAGGTTTTGAATCACGTTAAACTAGACACAGCCGCTTACCAAAGAAGGGTCCTATGCCAAATAAAATCGCGATTGTAGACGACGAGCCCGACGTTCATACGCTTACCCGCCTGGCTTTGAAAAAAATGCGCTTTCAAGACGCCCCTGTAGAATTGTTTTTTCTGCATAGCGCAGCTGATTTAATCGAGCACTTGCGTGATCACCCAGATACCGCTGTCATTCTTTTAGATGTAGTGATGGAAGACGAGCAGGCCGGACTAAGGGCCATTGACGGCAATCGTAACCGCAACTCTCATATCCACTGGTGCGGCATTTTACTGCGCACCGGGCAGCCGGGCAGGGCACCCGAGCACGAAGTGATCGAGCGCTATGATATTGATGGCTATTTGGCAAAAGCTGAAATCACCAGCCAACGTTTGTTCTCTTCAGTGCGCAGTGCCCTTAAAAACTTTCACGAGCTACAGCGCCTACAACACAACCGCGACACGCTCTTTCAAGTCACCCAATTAATGATCAGTCTGACCCAGAAAGAAACGCCGGAAAGCTGCTTACAAACCCTGTTATACGGCGCCATGTTACTGCTACCCGCTCAACTGAGCTTTATTTACCTGGCTCCCACCACAGCCATTAACGTGCCGCTATTGGTCCAGGGCAGTCCCGAAAAACCACTGGCCTTAGCCAGAGAAGAAGCCCAGCGGCTTCATCAAGCCCTGAGCGAAGACGACAAAGCCTTAGCTCCCATTGCTAAGCGCTTTGCTGGTGGCTATCTTTTTCCCATTACCGAGCAAGCGACCGAGCAGGGCGCCAATACCTCGCTTGGCTTTCTGTATTTACAACGGCCTCAATTTTCTGCCTTAGACCACCAAATTGCGACACTGCTCAACCACCAAACTGCTTTTACCCTCAAACACCTGATGGAGAACATCCAATGAAACCCGCAAAAAGCCGATTTAAAAAACCGCTTTATCAAGCCACACTGACCGGCCTGTGCTTATCATTGTTTAGCCTGCCGCTATGGGCGGCCAGCCGATGGAGCAGGACCGTCGCTCCCTATCAACTGCGTATTGATGCCCAGGGCGTTACCGTTCAGCTCAGTCCGCAAAAACGTGAGTTACTGCCAAAACTGACGAGTATGGGCGATGAAGAGATGGCCTGCGAAACAGAGCGCACTTTCAAGGTTCAATCCTGGGTAGGGCCGGTTTTATCGCTGCAAGAAAACAATTATTGGAATTGTGTAGCAACGGCCCACCCTGGCGCTTACACGGTCTATCAAACCCTCAACCTCAGCACAGGAAAAGCAATGTCTCTCACCGATATATTTGCGATCGAGAACTGTTAAAGGCCCTGCTGGCCGATCGTATTGTAAAAAAATACATCCCGAAAAACCACCCACCCTTTGCTTCGAGCCAGGCTTTAATCAACTATGTCAGTAAAAATGGCACCGATGAGTGTGCCTATACTTTTTCGCAAGACAACTTAAGCCGCTTTACGCTTCACCATGTGAAAGGAAACCAGGTGGCTGTTAGAATTGGCTTGTCCCACGGCTGTGAAGCGGCCCGCGGCATGCTCACCGAACTGGGGCTATACCTGCCTATTCCTGCCGCCTGGGAGGTTTATATAAACAACGCCCGCACGGGCAAAGCCGGCTTTTTGATGGAAAACAACCCCGTCAAAACTCTCGATATTGTACAAAAGGTCAAAGATGCCCGTTACGAAGCAGCGCTTAAAGACTGGATAGCAGGGCATTAACGCTGACTCATGATTTAAGCCTCATAACTTAAGCGAGGGGCGGATCCTGGTTTCGCTTTAATTTGCGCTTATTCTGAACAGCCTCTCGTTTTGCCACCCGCTCCACCAACAAATCTTTTTGTTCAGCGCGCCAAATTTTAGCCGTGCTGCTTTCTTTGAACTCTTCGAGAATCTGAAGGTTAATGTCTTCCATAAGATCTTGAATACGCCCGTTAAGAGACAGGCGTATGGCCTGATCTAAGAGGTCGTCAATTAAGTCACGGAGCAAAGACTGCATCTGCTCGCTTTGTAAACGCTCTTGCCAATTGTCAAGAAAAGCGTCCATGGCCTGCTCTGTTAGCACCGCAATTTTGTGTTCATTGACCAATTGCTCCACCACCGGGCGCACTAACGGCAGACGCACCAGGTTTTTATAATCATCGGTGGCTTCAATGCTGTCCATAATAACCTGGGCGATTTGCACCACAATCTCAGGCTGACGGGTCTGCAGCGTGGGCAATTCAAGCGTTTGTAAATTACTGACTATCACATCTCGAATTTCTTGGCGATGACTACTCAGCGTTTCTTCTAACAGATCACGATTGGTACCCAACCGGGTCTTGGCCTGAATATTATTAAGGATATTCAAGGCCACCTGATCAGAGATTTCTTCCATAATAATGCCCTGGTAACGCACCAGCGCGCGGTAAATGCCAGAGTTACGTAGGCGTATATAGTCACTGCGCACCATGCGATAAAAAATAACGCCAATGCGCAAAAGCCGTAACAGGCGAAACTGCTGCAAAGGAATGCAGCTGACAATGTCATACCAGTGATAGAGAGGATAGAGGAATTTTTGTTCTTTGCCCAAACGACGAATCGCCAGGATCCAGCTCACCAGAAACTCTAAAAGATACAAACTGACAAAAAAGAGGTCCATATACAAAAAATAGTCCACCGGATGCCCGTTGGTCCCCGTTCTGCGCCAGTAATTGAGAGCGATCAGGGGCTTGATCTCGTTTACATAAAACGCCTGCTCTGAAGGGTTGCAGGCATTTTTCCAATAAAAATTAAAGGCCTGTTTAGAGCTGTTGGTAATGGTGGTGTGAATACGTATTTTCTCTTTGATCTGCTCTAATAACCCCGATAATCGTGCACGCGCAAAAGGGTTTTCTTCCACCATTTGATTCGACAAACTCTGCATCGTGGAGCGCTGTCGAGAAGTCACCCGTGGACAGGCCGCAAAATACTGCTCAGCAGACGCCAGATAGTGTTGGGTAAAGCGATGGGGCTCAATGCCTTTCATCGGGTCGTAAGCACGCGTAATCCCGGGAGCCCAGGTCAAATAAGTCGAGCGCAAGGGCAAATAGGTCGTGTCAAAAAGCAAAAACAGCAAATGCACCACGGCCAGGCTCAACATGGTTAAGTCGAGAATCAAAAAGCGCTTGGATCTTTCTCTAAAAGCGTTCCAATTGATCAAATGCAACATGTTTTCATGGCTTTCTAATGGTAGATTTTTTTAGCAAATCACTTTATGATTCATAGGGAAGTATAAATAAAACCAGACGCTAAAAGGAAAAGACACTATGCCTATCATGACGCAGCCCAAGCGTATCGTCAATGTTTAAAAAAAACGTCCACCCGATGCAAGCACGGCAAAACAGCTTTGCCTGAGTTTTCTCCTGACACCATTCAATTTGAAGCCTCTGCCGAAGCGCCTACTGACCCCCAGGAAATCAGAGTCCTACAGAGTGCGCTTTATAAAGAACTTAACGAGTGGCTATCTCAGGCGCAAGACCCAATCTGGCAGCAGTGGCTTCACTTGCAGATTCAGGAGGAAGCCCTACATTGTTTTTTAAGAGCCGTGCAGTTTCCGCTAGATTTGCGTACCCTCCCTGAGCAGCTGAGAGCTTTACATACTCAGATCACCCCCGTCATAGCTCATGCCGACACCCTGCGACAACTGCTGCATCACTGGCAGAAACAAACCGAAGCGTTAACGCTTAAAAATAAGGCTGCTTATGAAAAAACAGGTACAGAAAGACAGAGCTTAAACTCACAATTGGCGGACACAGCGTGGCCCGCTGCTTTTCTTCAGCAATGCCATGAGATAGAGACGTTTTTAGCCCAGCAGGGCGAAGTGCGCTTCGGCCTGCTGGGCTCGACACAGCCCTCACCGCTCTCCACTCCCCGTGAGAGCAAACCGTTAAAGCAAACCCCCTCAGGATTTGTTTTGCCATCTCAGCTCAGGGCCAGTATTTTCCAACGTTCCTCCAGAGCCTGGGTGCGCCGTGCAGCACGCTATTTACAAATAGCCAAGCAAGACAATTTCAGCAATAAAAAAGTTTTGCAAAAGCTTTTAAAATCCCTTTATGCAGCTCTGGAGCAGGAACCCAATAACGCCCCTGCGCTGCTGCTTTTGGGTTGGGTATTTGGCGGTATGGGAAATGGCGTCGCCGCCATGGCCTGTCTTGATCGATTACATCAACACGAAAGCCATCCTGAAATGATTTTTTTAATTCGATTTTTACAGAATCGCCCCGTGCTTTAATGCAAATGTTTTAATACGTCTAAAAAAAGCATGGTATACTGCAATGGCTGAAAAAGCGTTGTCATGCTGATTCAAGGCATGTTTTGCAAGAAGCAGTTTGAGCGCATAGAAAGGAAGTATGACAGATGAAATTTATTATTCACGGGAAGAACGTCGAGATTACAGACGCTATTCGCGAGTATGTCGAAGAAAAAATGGGGAAATCCGAGAAATATAGCAAACATATTCTCGAAATGAACGTGGAGCTCAGTGTTGCCAAAAATCCACGGATTAAAAACAACCAACAGGTTTCAGTCACAACCTCCGTTAATGGCTTAATGTTACGGGCTGAAGAAGCCAGCGTTAACATGTACGCAGCCATCGACTTAGTGGCTGATAAGCTAGACCGCCAACTCAAAAAGTATGAGCAAAAACGGCACAACCATCACCAAGTCAAGACTTCTGTAGCGCTCAGCGGCACGCTTGATCCTGCAGTGGTTGACGAGCACGAGGGGACACGTAAAATACGCAACGAACGTCTTGCGATTAAACCGATGAGCCCTGAAGAAGCAGCTGCACAGATGGAACTACTGGAGTACAATTTCCTGTTGTTCAAAAACCAGGATGACAACGCCCTCAATATTATTTATCGCCTTGACGGTAAAAATAATGAGTATGGTCTGATTATTCCTGATGAGTCTGTGGATGAAGCCACCGTCATGACCATTTAACCCCTAACCATTCAAAGAGAGCATAGCCCATGAGCGCCCTATTAACCACACACTTTTATGACTCAGCCAACCGCTATAGTGCGAAAGCTGCCCTGAAAGAAAAAGTCAACGGAAGCTACCGTTCGATCACTTATCAGGAAATGAAAGAACGGGTGGAACAATTTGCTGTTTTTCTTTTAAACAGCAAATTGGAAAGTAGCGACCGTGTGGCATTGCTCTCTGAGAATCGTTCCGAATGGCCGATTATAGATATGGCCATTATTAGCGCCGGGCTGGTCAATGTGCCCATCTACCCCACGCTCACCGCTTCACAAATTGCCTATATTATCAATGATTCGGGCACTAAAGGGATCGTTGTTTCCTCTTCAGCACAACTGGACAAAGTACGTGCGCTACTCAAAGACTGCCCCACACTAGAATTTATTATCTGTCTTAATGACTGTCCCGATGATTTGCAACTCGGTAATGTTCGACTTATCGACTATAAAAGCGCTCTGGCCGAAGGAGAGCGTCTCATGAAAACCAAACAGAATGAGCTAGCAGCCCGTCTTCAGTTGGCGAAGCCCTCAGATCTGGTCAGTATTGTCTACACATCGGGAACAACCGGTAACCCCAAGGGAGTCATGCTCTCCCACCTTAACTTTGCCTCCAACGCTATGGCTGCCGCTGAAGCCATGGGTTTCAATCATAAGCAAACCTCCCTCTCTTTTTTGCCCCTGTCCCATGTTCTGGAACGTACCGTCAATTACGTGATGCAATACTGCGGCGCGACCATTGCCTATGCCGAAAGCATTGATACCATCGGAGACAATTTACAAGAAGTTCAGCCCAGTGCCTTTGTGGCGGTACCCCGCGTTTTTGAAAAGATTTACACCCGCATCATTCAAAATATTGAAAACGAAAAGCCGCTAAAGCGTAAAATTTTTTACTGGGCCCTGGAAGTGGGAAAACAGGCCGCCGTTTATACCACGCAAGGCAAGCCGCTTCCCACAGCACTGGCTGCAAAACACAAAATTGCCGATAAACTCGTTTTCGGCAAAATCAAAGCCCGCACCGGCGGCAAAATTGAGTTTGCGGTGTCCGGTGGCGCCCCGTTAATGAAAGAGCTCGCAGAATTCTTTTTTGCTGTGGGCATTAGCGTTTATGAAGGCTACGGCCTGACAGAAACCAGCCCCGTCATCTCTTTTAACCGCCCCAATCACGTTAAATTAGGTACTGTGGGTCAGGTGCTTAAAGAGTTTGAAGTCAAAATCGCCGAAGATGGAGAAATATTGGCGCGAGGCCCCAATATCATGCAAGGTTATTTTAATAACCCAGAAGCCACTGCAGAAGTGCTCAACCAGGATGGCTGGTTTCACACCGGCGACATCGGTGAACTCGATAGCGAAGGTTATCTTAAAATCACCGATCGTAAAAAAGAAATTCTGGTGACCTCTAACGGCAAAAACGTCGCACCACAACCTATAGAAAACGCGCTCAAAACCAGCCCTTATATTGAACAGGCCATTTTGGTAGGAGACAACCAAAAATACATGGGCGCTCTCATCTACCCCAATTATGAAGCCCTGACCAAAATGGCAAGCAAAGAAGGCTTAAAGGCCAACAACCCTGAGGAAATGAGTAAAAGCGAGCATATTCACGCTTTCTTACGCAAAGAAATCGATACCTTAACCCAGGACTTCGCGCGCTACGAGCAAGTGAAAAAGTTTGCCGTTCTGGCGGAGGAAATGACTCAGGAAAACGGTTGTTTAACCCCCACACTAAAACCCAAGCGTCGCATTATTCGCGAAATGTACACCGATCAGATTAACGCTCTTTTTGAATAATCACCAAAAACCAGGTCCCCTAAAGGCTCAGTCGGCCTTTAAAATGTCCCTATTCACACGCTAAAAAAGGCCCGCGTAGTCATGCTCTCCTGAGGGGGAGCAAAACCTACAGCAGACCTTATTACTCTGCAATTGCATAAGAGATGTCAAAAATTAAGCCTTATTAGGGCCGAAACTATAATCCCGGAACGACGGATTTATTCTGAAGCTGTTTAGAGTTAAAGCTAAAGTGTAATTCAAGGTAATCATCGACTTTTGCAATGCTTCCACCGGGACCCACGGTAGGAGGCGCAATGCCGAGTGCCGTAAATTTGGTAACCATTTTTCCGCTGACCACGATATCACCGCCAGCCTTGTTCACACTTACAAGAGCGGTCATTGGGTAAGGGCGCTTACCAATGTAAAGGGTTCCCTTCACAGGACCCGATCCTTTTCCGACCATACGCTGCCAGTCCGCTTCGGTGAGCATGGCCGTTTTAAAAATAACGTTGGGTTGTTTAGCGGCATCGAGTATCTTCAGCACTTCTTTATCCCGCTTTTTTTCTTGACTGTCAAAAGAAGCAATAGGCACAGAGATTTCAGCCCCCAACTTATCGCCCTGTTTTATCGCTTTAACCATTACCTGACAGCTTTTGCCCACTGCGGTCGCACGCTTTACCATAGCCAGGGTTTTATTGGTTTTCCAGGCAACACAATGAGAGTTAGCCGGCACGGCTAAAGAAGCTGCTGATAATGATGGCTTTTCTAAGGCCACACCCGCAGTAAGTAACAAACCAGCCAGAACTAAACGTTTTTTCATAAGAACACCTCTTTTTTATTACTGTTGTTGAGTATAACGCAAGTGATTGATTAAGAATCGTCAGACAGGTGACAAAGTTAGCCTTGCCATTGTCCATATTGTTCGGGTTTAAAGCTCGCGGGTAAGGGTCCCATAAACACGGAGGTATCAGGCCCTTCTAGCTGCTGAATAGAACCCGTTAGCTGCGCTTTTAAGGGGGATTGTAGCAGAAGGGACTTAAGACTCCAGCCCCTGGGCAAAGCCAGCTTCAAATCGATAGCCTGTTCAGGCAGGACTTCCTGAGACTGCCAAAGCTTTAGGTAGCGATTGCCTTCAGCGTCCTGAAGAATCATAAGCTGAATATTGGCCGCAAACGTCACGTCAAAATAGCTTTCAATCTGCGTTCTCCTGAAAGAGCGTATCCGGCATTTCTAAAGTATTTTGTAAAATATTAAAACCGTGAACAAAAGGAATATCAAAAGCGGTTTGTTCAGAGAATAAACCGGGTTCTTTGCAACCCGGTGAGCGGAGTAAACGCAAACTTTGATAAAAAACTTTTTTAACTCCCTCTTTTCTCCATCCCAGCCATTTTGGAGAAAGCTTAACCCGCGTAAATGCATCGGTGTCTTCGTTGAGATTTAACCAGGTTTCTTTTTGCAGACTGTTGATCAATGCCTGTTGCGAACCCCTGAGAACAAAGCGAGAGGGATCAACCGCTTGACAGGGAGATTTAACTTGAGAAGAGTCATTCTGACAGGAGGCGATGCCCAGAGAAATTAAAGAAATACAGGATAATATTCTTATTTTTAATGCGTATTTATTAAACATTCAAATATTGATTGGCCTTCATTTTCTTTTACCCCTTGTTTAATACTACGATTAATGATTACACTTCAGAAGCTCTAAAAACGCTACACCTATTATACGCTAAACAAGCGCTCAAGGAGTCTTGATGTTATCCACTGAAGCCATTCCTATCTTACAGGTTTGCCAACTCTTACCCCTAAAGGGTGAGGATCTAGATCTTTTGGAAGAACTTTACCTGGAGCTGAGAGTCCGCCAACTCGCTGAAGAAGAGCTACTTCAACAGCTGACCGCTAGCACGGGCAATTACTTTTCATGGATCGAATTGAATCACCGCAGTTTACTCAAAGAAGCGATTCATGAGTATCTTGTTTATCCTTTGGGCAACGATGAATGGTTCGTTCTCTAGGCAATAAACCGATCCTCCATTTCATTTCGCCGCTGGTTCAGCAACGAGTCCTCTAAAAATCTCGCGCTTACACAAATTACTTAAGGCAAAAAAACCGGATCAATCCCTTGAAGCTCCTCTGCATTGGCTGCATTTTATTCCCAATCAATCGCCACCAGACATAAAAAAAGCCCCCTTTTCCAGGCTATTGACCTTACTGCGTTTAGAGCGGCCTGACCTGGGATTGATTTTTTTGTACTCTGTCGCCTTCAGGAATCCTTGAGTTGGGCATACCCGTCACGATTCAGGCACTGGTCAATAACGTGGCTTTTGGCATGTTCGGTGAACCCGTTTTTGTACTGACCCTTTTACTCCTTTTGGGCCTGGGAGTGATGGCCGTCATCAAAGCCTTTCGACTGATTATTGTGGAAATGCTCAACGGCGTTTGTTTCTGCAGGTGGCCCAGGAAACAACACAGCGACTGGTAAACATTAATCGGGCCAAATATACCGGTAAAAAACTTCCTGAATTGGTGGCAACCGCTTTTAGACGGTGCATGACCGTGCAGAAAGGCGCCTCCTTTTTGCTGTTAGACGGATTGACCTTACTATTACAAACCATAACCGGCTTAGGACTCCTGGCCTTTTATCACCCCTACCTCCTCTTTTTTGACATCGCGCTGGTCAGTGGAATGCTCGTGGTGCTCTTTGGATTGGGATGGGGCTCTGTGCGCACGAGCTTGAAAGAGTCCAGCCCAAAAATATGCAACCATCGCCTGGCTAGAAGAAATTGCTGAGCACACCTCCCATTTTCAAACCCACCATGGGAAACCATTACGCCATGCACCGGACCCGCTCTTTTGTACAAAAGTATTTAAAAGAGCGAGCGGGGCACTTTCAGGTGCTCTTCCGTCAGAATATTGGTGCCTTTAGTCTGCAGGCCCTCGCCAACGCGTCGCTGCTGGGTCTGGGAAGGTGGCTTGGTGGTCAATCAGGAGCTTACCATTGGGCAATTGGTTGCAGCAGAACGATCGTGGCAGGAGTCATGGGTACCGTTTTTCGAAAATTGGCAAGCACCTGGAGAGCTTTCTGATCTCCTGGCGGCCATTGACAAACTGGGTTATTTATTTGACCTTCCCAGGAGCCACAGCGGCTAAATATTTTACCGCTCCATGAAAACAAAGGAATTGAAGTACGCTTTGAAAAAGTATCCGCGGGTCCAGACAACGATTACTTTAAAGATTTCGACTTTAAAATTGGAGGCGGGTGAAAAAATTGCGATTGTTAGCCCACTGACCCCCTCAGCCAATACTTTTAAACCTGTCCTCGAAGGCGTGCAAGCCCCAGAAAAAGGATGGGTACTCGTCAACGGCATGCCCATTCATCACCTGCGGTTAAATGACTACCGCAGTCAGGTGGTGCAACTCAGCCAGCTGGATATTATTCAAGACACGCTTTTTAATAATTTGAGATTGAATACGCCAGATCTTACTCGCCAGCAAGCCCAGGCACTCTTAGAAAAAACCGGCCTCTGGTCTAAAGTTCAGCACTTTCCTGAACTACTCGATACCCCTCTCCTTGCAGAAGGGCGCCCCTTTCCCAGCCTGAGGCCCATCGCCTGATGTTAGCCAGAGCATTGGCTATGCGCCCGCGTCTGCTGGTTTTAGACCGGATTTTAGACGCCACCCAATGGCAAGAAGAAGGCCCTATTAGCCGATGGCTAACCTCTGCGCCCGATGTAACCGTCATTGTGCTGACACAAATTGCGCAGCTGGCCCAACGTTTTGATAAGGTCCTGTGTTTCGATAAAGAGTCGGGGCAACTGGTAAACTACAGTGACAACGCTGGAGGAAAAGAATAATGGCAGTACAGCGTTCTCCGTGGATACTAAGTGGTCTGACCAACACAGAGCCACCGCAAGGCATTCGTCACTTTGCACGGTTTATGGTCGCCGTAGGCCTACTCGTTTTTGCGGTGCTCATTTATGTGCCCTGGCAACAAAACATTCCCGGCAAGGGAGAGCTCATCGCCTACTCGCCGTTGGAACGGCAACAAGAGATTGAATCACCCATTAAAGGGCAAATTAAACGCTGGTATGTGCAAGAAGGCACCAGTGTCAAAAAGGGCGACCTCATCGCTGAAATTAGTGACATCAATCCCGACTACCTGGAACGGCTCTTAGAGCAACGACAAAACCTACAGCAACAAATAGAGTTTGGTCAGGGCAAAGTCTTAAACTATATGGAGCGCGTCAACGATTTTGAAACCGTATTAAACAGCACACGCAGTGCAGGAGAAGCCAAAGTTGCTGCCATAGAGCAACAGAGCAGTGGCGCAGAACAAGAGCTCATGGGTGAAGAGGCCAATGTTATCACGGCTCAGAAAAACCTTGAGCGCGAAACCCTGCTCCAGGAAAAGGGCCTGAGCTCTACGCGTAAACTAGAGCTGACTACACTCAAATATCAAGACGCACTTGCCAAACGCGGTAAAGTCCAGGCCAAGTTAAGAGAGTTAACGCAAAAGCGTCAGACAGCTGTTTCAGAGCTTGGCAAAGCCATCTAACTCAGAAGCTAAAATCAACAGCAGTCGCGCTGATCTGCAGCAAACGCAAAAAGAGCTGGCAGATACCGAAAGTAAAATATTGAAATTAGACACTAACATCGCCCGTCAGCGCCGTCAAGAAATTCGCGCGCCCAGAGATGGCCGCATCTTAAAGCTCGCCACCTTTAGCGAGGCCGCTTATGTTAAAGAAGGAGAAAAGCTGGCAACACTCGTTCCCGACACAGAGCAGCCCGCCGTCGAACTATATATCAACGGGAACGATATTGTGCTGGTACATGTCGGCGATCATGTGCGGATTCAATTTGAAGGCTGGCCTGCCGTGCAGTTTAGCGGATGGCCCGGGGCTTCTCTGGGTACTTTTGCCGGAACCGTGCAGCTGATTGATGCCACATATACCCCAGACAAAGGCTTTCGCGTGGTCGCCCTTCCAGACAAAAAAGAAGAAGATGGTTACTGGCCGACACTGCCTCAGGGTGTCAATACGAAAGGCTGGGTTATGCTTAACACGGTGCCCATTGGTTATGAGTTATGGAGACAGTTTAACGGCTTTCCGCCACAATTTAAGCAGCCGGTAGAAAAAGCCACTTCTAGCGAAGTGATCAAGCGAAAAAAAGCTAAATAATGATGCTATACCCGTCAAAATCGCATTTTGCTCGTGCCTGTGGCACTGCGCTCTGGGCTACGGCCTTGTGGGGATCTGTCGCCATAAGTAGCGGGGCCTCCGCAGAACCGCTTAACCCCACAGAGTTTCTAACAATCATGCGAGATAGCTACCCTCCCTTGATCATCGCTCGAGAAAAAGTTAAGCAAAACCAGGCGAAGCTCCTCGAAAAACAGGGTGCCTTTGATACCATTATTAAGGGCAAAGCCGAGTCGGCTATCTTGGGTTATTATCAGAATGTTGTTCTGGACGCAGAAATACGCCAACCCACGACGCTGTGGGGTACCGAATTTTTTGCGGGCTATCGCCTGGGGGCGGGTAAATTCCAGGATTATTACGGAGACAAAGAGACCCTCTCTCTGGGCGAGTGGCGCATTGGTGCAGAAACCCCGTTACTTCAAAACGGAGTCGTGAACCCCCAGTTGGCAGATATCGAGCTGCTCTCGTTAGAAATTGACCGCAGCGAATTGGATATTGTAGAAAAACAGCTCAAATTTGCCAAAACGGCCCTCAAAACCTACTGGAATTGGCGTGTGCTCCACCAGAAAGAAGCCGTGGCCGAAGAGCTGCTGATGCGGGCCCGCTTAAAGGTTTCCCAACTCCAAACTGAAGTCAGTGTCGGTAAAACAGCCCCGATTTATGTGGTCGAAAATCAGCGTTCTATTTACAAGCGTCAACAAAAATTATTGGACATACAACAAGACAAACAAAGTGCCCAATTGGAGCTTTATTTATACCTGGCCTCCTCTCCCTCTGGTAATATTCCTTCATTTAGTGCCCCCGCGCTGCCCCCAGCACCCGTTTGTGAAAACCTTCCAAGGGCAGGAACGGTGGTACAGCGTAGCCTTCAGGAGGCCCAGAAGAGTCGACCCGAAGTCTTGCAATTACAGCTTCAGCAACGACAAAATGATGTCGCACGAAAACTGGCAGAAAATTTTCAGTGGCCCGCGTTAGATCTTTATTTTGAGTTGTCTCAAGATTTAGGAGAAGGCTCTAAAACCAAAGAGCCAACCGAGCTCAAGGGTGGCGTCAAGTTTTATTACCCGCCGGCTTTACGAAAGGCCCAGGGGCAACTTCTGCGCATCGAAAGTATTGAAAGGGCCTTAAACACTGAGCTGGGATTTTTAAATCAGCAGATCGCTCAGGAAGTCAATACGCTTTTACTACAGCGAAATATAAGCTGTGAACAGGTTTACCTGGCCCAAAAACAGGTCGATGTATCTTTACAAGTTGCACAGGCAGAAAGGGATCGTTTTCAGCTGGGAAGCAGCACGCTGTTTACTGTGAACTTACTCGAAGAAGCGGTGGCCGAAGCCCGTTTGCGTTACTTAGACGCTCTTAAGGCGTATTTTGTGGCAGAAAGTTTGTATCCCATAACATTGGGTTTGCTCCCTCAAAACTAAGATCAACCGCATGCTGACGCAAGCCCACCAGCTTCTGACGCAGACGCAAAGGCCCGTCCAGTGCCTCTCCAAAATGCCGTCCCGTACCACAGAGATTGGCGTGCACGTCTCCGCCCAGTTTGTGGGCATGGATAACGCATTGCTCCGGCTTTTCAGAACGCTTTAGCTGCTCTTCAAAGAAACGCACCTCATCATTGAGCGTGTTCACCTGAAAAAGCAGTGCCGTGCGCTCGATCTCTAAAGTCGCCAGACGATCTTGCTGCTGGTGTGTTCGGGCATAAAGCATATCCTTAATATTACTTTGCAAACGCTGGTTCAAGATCTGTTGCCGTGCCTTCAGGTTTTCAAGCTCCCATTGCGTGCGCGGGTTTCGTCCAACCGCCACACGGGTTTGATGCCCCGCATGGGTGCCGATCGTATGGGCATAAATCCCGTAAGCGCTGTACACTTCACCACCGTTAATACTTCCTGCAGGACCTAAAATCACGCGTCCGGTGGCGCGTACTTGACAATGCAAAAGCCCCTGATAAGCACAGGTGTCTCCACCACTCTCGATCTCGGCCCCTTGAAAAAAGAAGCCCTTCACATGGTAACGTGCCGAAAGTTGACTGCCCACATACACCGGCTGATGTAAATAAAGATTGTTTTCGGTATGAATTTCAGCACCTTCGACAGGACCAAAGACCACAATATCTCCCCGGGCCTTCACCTTAAAGCCTTTTTCAACAGGTCCATGAATGACGATAGCGCCATCAAAATCCACATTGCCGGTGCTGATATTCACCGCATCCAGAGTGAGGACATTGACGACTTTTGCTCCCTGATGCAAACGCACGGGCAAGCCAGAAAAGGAAGCCAATAACACATCGGCATCCTCAGGGTCTAAATGGGTGCCCGGCCCTTCTTTGAGAACAAATTGCTTCGGTTCTGGAACGGTTAATACATCACCATAAATGGTTTGACCGGAAACACCGGCCACTGCGCGATATAAACGGACAATGGGCATTCCCTGCTCCACAGAAGGCACCTGATTTAACTCCCGGTGGTTCACCGAGCCATCGGCTTGCTCCAGAGGACCTGGCGTGGGCTCGTCCCAGAGAAAATCAAGCTGTGCGTCCTGAGGCCATTGAGGCAAAGTACCTTCAGCAATCAAGACATCGTTAAACAGAGACTGCCCCACCAGAGAATCCACCACGTCTTGCTTGACCCCAACGCTTATATTGGCTTCTGCCAAAAGGCGCTCCATATGCACACGGGTGAGCGTTTCGGTGGCGTAAGTAGAGTCCTCAGTCAAAAAAGCCTTTAAGCCCGAGGCTTCACATCGTAAAGCCAGGCCCGAAGCACGATGGTAAAAACTTTTGGGCACCTGGCTTTGTTGCTCATCGGTGAGATAGTCCTGATAATTGAGAGGCGTGGGCTGCGTGGCATCGGAGCGCACCTGACCCGTAAGCTCTGCTTTTAAAGATCCGGGCTGGGGCATCCCAGCTTCCTCTTGAAGCACAGAGAGCGCTGCCGCTAACTCTTCCATATTTTGATAGCGCTGCCCCCGACGCTTGGCGAGACAACGCATAATAATGCTGACCAATTCGGGTGAAAGCCGGGGGTTAATCTGCTCTGGCGACTCCGGCGATTCAGATAAAATAGTCAGCATGGTTTGTCCCATACTCTCGCGGGCAAAGGGTTGGCGTCCGGTAAACAGTTCGTACATCACCACACCCAGCGAAAAAATATCACTCCGGGGGTCCACGTTGGCAGTATCCTGCAATTGCTCTGGGGACATATAGTTTAATGTCCCCAACATCATGCCGGGCTGGGTCTGCGTTAAAAACTGCTCTGCGGTATTTTGTCGAGCAATACCAAAGTCCATAATTTTCAAGACCTCTTCTTCGGTCACAAAGAGGTTATCGGGTTTGATATCCCGATGAATGATTCCCCGTTGGTGGGCATAGGATAACCCCTGGCAGGCTTGTATCATGAGTGGAACCATATGTTGACCTGAGCGAATTAAGCGGCCTGAAAGAAAAGTTTTAAGGCTCGATCCAGAAACGTACTCCATGACCAAATAGTGCTGATCATCCACCGAGAAAACATCAAAAACCTGAACCAGGTCGGGATGATCAAAATGCATCGCCAGCTGAGCTTCTTGTATAAAGCGGGCCTGGGCATCGGCATTATCTTGCGCTGATGTCGCAGAGGAGTGGAGAACCTTAACGGCGACAGTGGTATCATTACGGGCATCACGGGCGCGGTATACTTTGCCCATACCCCCAACACCTATCTGCGCTTCAAAAGTATAGTGGGCAAGGCTCGGAAAAGTAGAAATATCTTGAGATAGCATAGTCTACAGTATAAACAAAAATTGAGAATATTGATGTAATATGACAAAATATCTTGCCATTCAGCTGCACACCCAACGCTTACAGCTGGTGCCACCGCGCCTTGGGCTTGCGGACGCCATTTTAGATTTTTTTGAAACTGAAAAGGGCTTTTTAAGCCCTTGGAGCCCAACGCTTTCCCGGTTTTTATACCCAGGACTTTCAACAAAAAAAAATTAAAACCGAACAAAAGTTGTTAAAAGAAAAAAAAGGCCTGCGGTTCTGGATTTTTGCCCGGGATGACACGCAATATCAAAAAGTTCTGGGACAAATTCACTTTTCAAATATTGTCTGGGGAGGCTTTTGCTCATGCTACCTGGGATATAGCATGGCCGAGTCAGTCAACGGCAAGGGATTGATGACAGAGGCGCTCTACGTCGCCATCGCCTACGTTTTTCAGCACTGGCATCTGCACCGGATCGAAGCCAATATTATGCCCACAAACCTGGCCTCGATCAAAGTCGTAGAAAAGCTAGGTTTTGCGAATGAAGGCCGATCCGTCAAGTATTTAAAAATTAACGGTCAATGGGAGGACCACGATCACTACGTCCTTCGAAATCTGGCGCTGGAGTAGGTTAAACTACAGAAAGCGATAAGGAGAAGACCATGGCTGAATACATAACAGATCCCCACAGTGGGTTAGACTATCTATCCTTCGGAGAAGGCCCTCCCCTCCTGCTTCTACACGGTAATGGAGCAGATGCCCAACTTTATCTGCCAATACTGGCCTCCTTGAGTCCTTACTTTCGTATATTAGCTCCCGACCTGCCCGGTCATGGCCACTCTCTGGCCTGCAAACCCACCCGCATTGAAAACTACTTGAATACCGTTCGCCGCTTTATAGACACCCATATCGACGGTCCCTTTTTTCTGATGGCTCATTCTCTGGGGGCACTGGTTTCCCATTTGATCATGGACACCCACAAACCGCTGGCCGCCGTGTGGATGGAACCCGCCATTTTTCAGCTGCGTCCACTGGTAAAGGCCAGCTTGCCTTTATTGGCCAAAACCTATCGCCTGGATAAGCACCGCAGAGAGCCCCTGGTGAAATATATGCATAGTCTGGCCTGGGCACCTCAAAAAGCGGACCCGGTACGGGTGGCTAGTTTTGTAGAAGCGTATATGCAGTCCTGCAGAGAAGTGCAAAGCCTGTGGATAAAGCATTATCCTGAGTTTTTACCCTGGGATTTTTCTAATCATGAGATGCCCATCGCCTGCATTCGGGGGCAAAAAGACACCTTTATTTCTAAAGCCACCAGCACCCTGGTACAGCAACTGCCCCAGGGAAAAGAAATTATCATCCCTGAGGCAGGTCATTGTTTACTCAACGAAAACAACTTAGCAATTGTGCGGGCCATTCAGACCCATTTCAAAGCCGCTTGTCCAGAATTACTGTACAAATAAAGGCGCGGTCCAGGCATCATCCTGCGTGCCGGTGGCGTTGATCTGTGAGACTTTCGCAAACACATACATGCCAGGTTGTGGGTTTTCCCAATTCCAGGTCAGGGTTTCTCCAGGCATAATCTGCGCCTGATGCACAGGGCGTGCCACGGAGCCGCCCAACTGGTCGGCGTAAATCAGCACCTGCAAGGGTGTCTTTTCATCGGCGTCTGTGGCGGTAATCTCAAGGGTCATATTCGCTTGCGGGGGCACAATGTCACCCATCCAGAAGTTACCGGACTTGAGGGTCAAAAACAGGTTATTGTCTTCCGTGGCAAAAACGTGGCGCTTACGCAGCGCATCGTACACGGCGGCCTTGGTTAACTCAGCGGCGACAATACCGGTGCGGGCAGGAGATAAGCTTCCCCAGTGTGCATAGTGATTGTCCTGATCGGCAACAGGGGCAAGCTGAAACCCTTGATTAAGATAAAACAAATAGTCTTTTTCACTGTAGGCATCCACTTTGGGCAGCGGCTTGGGGCTGGTGCCTGGTCCGTTTAAAATTTCGATGGTCTGTACATAAGGGTTTGCCGCTCTGGCGAGCTTTTGAAAGTCTCTACCGTAGTCGTCATAGCCATAATCATTAAACTGCTTAGATCCTTCTGGGGCCATAACCTCAACCGGATGCATGGCCGCTTCTGCTTGCTCTTCTGGATCAACACCCTGAGCAGATACCAGCCCCAGATCGCGCTCAACGTTGGGGTGATTAAACTGTACAAAAGGCACCTCGGGGTGAGCGGGCAACCATTTCTCATAAAGGGTTTTAAAGTCACCGCTTTGTACCCGTACAATTTCGTTTGCCTCAAAGATATTCATGTGATTGCCAGAAGAAATCGTGGAGAACTCTTGACCATACATCGCAACGAACTCACCATTTCGCGTGAACTCCTGCGCCGTTTTCTTTAATTCTTCGTAGCGATCTGGCGTCAAATAAATGCCGTCGTTGCCTCCGGCAGCAGAGTGATTATGCTCTGTGACAGCCATAAAATCGAGGCCGTTGCCTTTGGCCATGGTGTAGGCTTCTCTGGGGGTTAAAATGCCGTCTGAAAAAGACGTGTGGGAATGTAAGTTTCCGACATATACATTCATATTTTTAGAGCGACTGCTGGACTGAAAACCTGTATTTTGCCCCTGAAAAGTGGCCCCTGGGTTAAAATTTTGGGGTGCCTGTCGAGGCTGACAACCGGAGATGGCGAGAAGGATAATGAATTGTGAAACTATTTTTGTATTACGCATAAATTAAACTTAACATTTATGCAGCGCTTTTTCTAGTTCTCTTTTGTGCTTTTTGCAGAATTGTCGTGAAAAAACCGTGAAAAACCTTTATACTATAGACAGGTGCTGATATCACGCTCTGGGTGAAAGGCAGCAACGTTAATTTCACTTTAATTTTTTACGTTTTTTTGTTTAATATTAGCCTTGCTTAGCAAGTTTTGCTCAAAAAAGACGCATAACCTAATTAAAGCAATATTAAAATAACTGCGGAGGCCTTCCGGATGTCTTACATTCCGTCTAATCAACCCAATCCTTATCAACCCCCTATGCCCACCGGTGGACCTCAACAGGGTTACCCGCAGCCTGTCGTCTATCGTCCAGGACAACCTCAGGTGAATGGGGTGATGCCTCCTGATAGCTATCGTCCAGGCATGCCGCCTAGCGCCCCGGTCGTCCTCCCATGATGGGCAACCCTGGATCACCGGGCTCAAATCCTCAGGCCCCTGTCGAGTACGTATCTAAAAAAGATGTTGCTTTTGGTTTATTGGGCGCCGTCGGCGGATTCTTTGGCGCTGGATTGATTGGTCTATCCGGCCCCGTGGGTGCCATCATTTTGGGCATTGCCCTGCTGGCCATGAGCTCGATCTCAAGAGCCGTGGGTCGCAATAAAGCCGCTAAGCAGCAACCGCCTCAGCAACAACCCGGACAAATGCCGCCGCCTCCCGTTTACCCGCAGCGCCAGCAGCAAATGTATCAAAATCAATACAACTATCAAATGGATCCCAATCAGCAACAAGATCCTCGTTACCGTCAACCTGGTCAGTACTAAGGTGTAGCGGAACACATCTCATGATTAAAAAAGCCCTTTATGTGAAGGGCTTTTTTAATTTTCACACGTTAAGGATTCCCTACAAGACCTCTTGTTCCTGAAACCCATAAGAAAAAACCACACTATGAAACACTCTCCTCTCATTTCCTCAAAAACCCCGGCGCTCTGGCAACGTTTAAACGGCCTGGATCAGGCTTTAAACCAAAGCTTTCTGGTGTGGATTCGCGATCAAAAGGGGCGTCTGACCTATATTAATGATTACGCCTGTCAGATCACCGGCTATCGCCGAGAAGACATTCTCAATAAAGTACATTTTTTTCACAAACCGGACGCTTACCCTGAAGACTATATCGCACAAATTCTAAAGCACGTCAGAAAAGACCAGAACTGGAAAGATGAAATATTATGCCTGACTTCAGACGGCGTGAGTTATTGGATTGAGGTGAGCACCACGCCTTTGTTTAATGAAGACAATACCCGCATTGAACAGTTTATTTCTATCGCTCACGTCATTACTGAGCGCAAGCGCGTGGAGGCAGCCCTTCAACGATTTGAAACGGGATTAAAAAGCCTGACGGCCCTCCAATCCGATAACTCGCTTTTATTTAAGCAAAAAGCACAACAGGCCCTTAAGGTGATGATGGCCTACTTTGATGTTCCATTGGCGCTATTTATTCGCCCACTTGAAGACCCAAGGGCCCAACAAAATTTTGGCATTTACTTTTTTAACGGGAACGTACGGGGCAGAGAACTTCTGCATTATGTTGACCTGGCTTTACCCCTCATCGAAAACAACAGCGAAACCTTAAGTCGCCACGCCCTGGAGCAACTCCCTTTTTCTAGTGTTTGGGGAAAGTCCCTTTACGACTCTCAAATGCAAAAACTGGGGGTGCTCACTTTTTTTGATGAAAGACATGAAACCGTCTTTGACACCAGCGAAGACCAGGAGTTTTTTGCACTTTTTAGTCAGTGGCTGGCCAGTTTGATCGAACGAGAACAATTTGTAGAGCGCATCACCGAAAGCAACGCCAATAAAGATCGTTTGATGACGGTTTTGGCGCACGATTTACGCAGCCCCCTTTCGGCGGTCAGTGGGTTTACCGAACTGCTCCTGGATAGCGCCGCCAGTCACCCGGAGCAAACCCTTGCAGAACACCAGGATATGTTAGAAAGCCTACAAGAGGCGTCTCACCGCTCGCTCATTCTCATTCAAAGTATTTTGGAGTTCGAGCGTCTCGGAGAAAAATCATACCTTCCTCAGTTTAAAACCGTTAATTTTGAGGTCTGGGTCAAAAGATACCTAAAAGTCCCACTCATGCAGGCCGATCGCTATTTGCTTTCCACACATATGGAATTCAGCAGAGCAGTGCTCTGGGTCGATATTGATGAGCCGGTATTTGCCCGCGTTATTACCAACATCGTGCAAAATGCCTGCAAATTCACCCCCTCGGGCGGGGAGCTGAGTATTCGTATCTTTGAAGATTTACTGGGAGATGTTGCCATGGCTCATCTCGAAATTTGTGACACAGGGATTGGTATTCCCGAGGATAAACTAAAACTGGCTTTTTCACGAGAAGACAATATTCGCCGCACCGGGTTACGAGGAGAACCCAGTAACGGAATGGGGCTCGCCATTGCCCGACGTATTGTAGAGCTCCATAAGGGCTATTTACACATTAAAAGTGCTGAAAATAAAGGGACTTGCGTCAGCATCTTGCTGCCTTTAGCTAAAAAATAAGTGTAGAATACAAGTAGAACAATCACAAAGGACTTTTAATATGTTTGGAATCGGTGTTCCCGAATTACTCCTCATCCTGGCCCTCGCTCTGATTATCTTTGGCCCAGGTAAACTTCCTGATGTGGGTCGTGCCGTCGGCAAGGCCATGTCAGAATTTAAAAACGCATCCCGCGAAATTGAACAAGAAATCAAGAAGTAAAGGGTGTCATTTCTCCTTCAAGGGGACTACAAACCAGCAGGAGATCAGCCCCTTGCCATCTCGGCATTGGTCGAGGGCTTACAGCAAAAATCGCGTAAGCAAACCCTACTCGGCGTAACAGGGTCTGGAAAAACATTTACGGTGGCGAACGTCATCTCTCAGGTTCAACGTCCTACCCTGGTTATTGCCCACAACAAAACCCTGGCCGCTCAGCTCTCCAATGAGCTCCGGGCATTTTTTCCTGAAAATGCGGTGGAGTATTTCGTCTCGTATTACGATTATTATCGTCCAGAGGCGTACCTTCCCACCAGCGACACCTTTGTCGAAAAAACCGCGGCGGTCAATGAAGAAATCGACCGTTTGCGCCACTCTGCTACCCGCTCTCTTTTTGAAAGACGAGATGTGGTGATTGTCGCCTCTGTGTCCTGTATCTATGGTTTGGGCACACCCCAGGAGTACTTAAAAGCCTCTATTCCCCTTGAAGTGGGGCAAATGGTCGATCGCAAAGCCCTGTTACACCACTTAACCGAAGTACAGTACACCCGTAATGATTACGAAATGCAGCGCGGAACCTTTCGGGTGCGGGGAGAAATGATCGATATCGGTTTACCCTACGAAGAGAAAGTACTGCGCATTGAGTTTTTCGATCAAGAAATTGAACGCATGTCAGAAATTGATCCCGTCACGGGCAAGCGCCTCAAAAGCTTTCAGCGCGTACGTATTTACCCGGCGAAGCACTTTGTCATGCCCCCCGAAGAATTGCAACGGGCCATGCGAGACATTGAAGCAGAATTGGCCGAACGTCTAAGCCAGCTCAAAGCAGAAAATAAATTACTCGAAGCACAGCGCCTGGAACAACGCACCCGTTACGACCTCGAAATGATTGGTGAAGTGGGCTACTGCAACGGCATTGAAAACTATTCTCGCCACATGGAGGGCCGAACGCCAGGCTCCTCACCCTCTACACTCCTGGATTATTTCCCCGATGACTTTTTACTGGTGGTTGATGAGTCTCACGTGACGTTGCCCCAGCTGCGTGGCATGTACGAAGGCGATCGCAGCCGCAAGCAAACCCTTGTGGATCACGGGTTTAGATTGCCCAGCGCCCTGGACAATCGCCCGCTAAAACAAGACGAGTTTTGGAAAAAGGTGAATCAGGCGATCTTTATCTCAGCCACCCCTGGCGACGAAGAAAAACGCGACAGTGACAAAATCGTTTCGCAAATCATACGTCCCACCGGGCTCTTAGATCCCATCGTAGAGGTTCGGCCTCTGGATCACCAGGTCGATGATTTACTGGGTGAAATTCAGGAGCGCGTGCGCAAGCAAGAACGCGTTCTGGTCACCACACTCACAAAAAAAATGGCCGAAGATTTGACCGATTATCTTTCGGATCTCAATCTTTTAGTCAAGTATCTGCACTCAGACATTGACGCTATTGAACGGGTAGAGATTTTACGGGATCTCCGCATGGGTAAATTTGATGTCTTGATTGGCGTCAACCTACTCAGAGAGGGCCTGGATCTCCCTGAAGTCTCTCTGGTGGCTATTTTAGACGCGGACAAAGAAGGCTTTCTACGAAGCCACCGCTCCCTGATTCAGACCATGGGAAGGGCAGCGCGCCATCTTGAGGGTCGGGTCTTACTCTATGCCAACCGCATGACCGACTCGATGGCCAAAGCTATCGACGAAACCGAACGGCGGCGGGCCATTCAAGAAGCGTACAACACCACCCACGGTATTACGCCACGGGCGATTGTCAAAACCATGGACAATCCGCTGCTCGACAAATTACGGGTGGCTCAAAAAGCAGAGCCCTATTCGTTCCGTGAAAAACTTTTGCCCAAAGATCAAAACCTGGATGAAATTTTAAGCAAGCTCGACTTAGAAATGCGCACCGCTGCAGATATGCTGGACTTTGAGCGGGCCATGATGCTGAGAGACCAAATCAAAGAGCTCGAAAAGCTCAAGCAGGAAGTTCACAGTGGCTGAGCTCCGCACGATTCAGCAAGCTGAAATTCGTGATTTTGTCGGGGTACGCTATCTGCTCGCTCTGGGCGATCAATACTCCGTAATTCCCAACCCATTGCAAGCGCTGGGCAGGCCCCTGCGCGACAGCGAGCCGCCCTCAGAAGATCAGCACATTCTGGTGATTGGTCCCACAGGCCTTCACCTTTTGTCATATCACCTCGTTTACCGTGAGCACCGCTCGCCTCACTTTATTAAACTGGCTGAGCAATTAGAGCACAGCGCAGCACTTCTCTTTGAATTTTTATCTCGCTTTGTGCATCAGGTTCCGCCTTTTCAACTCTCAATTGTTGTTCAGGATGGAAACATGGAGGGCGAAGCCACTCCCTATGTGGCCTTTGTGCCCTGGAGTCAGGTGCGCAGCTATATCGAAACCGCTCCCCAGCAACTACAGCCCCCGGAAATCGATACCTTACTCGATATTTTGAAAGCAGATATGTCTTTTCAACGGGTCGATCGCTATCATATTCTTTCTGAACTGGATCGCATACCGGAGCAGGTTAAATACCTGGCCGTTAACACGGTCAACGATCACCCGGTGCTGTTAAAAGAAATCACCCTGCCCTACGACCCCGACCAGCTGGCTCGCCATGCGGTCGTTCGTGGGGCCAAGGTGGCGCAAAAGCTTCAGCACGAAAATATTGTCAAGGTCGAAAAGCTCATCCCCCAGGAAGACCGCTGCTATATCGTCTCTGAATGGTGTGAGGGTGCCATTACCCTGCGGCAATACATGAAAAAGCACCCTGGAGACATCCCCCTGACCACGGCCATTCAGTTGATTAAAGATCTCTGTCAGGCCATTATGTACGCCCATAATCAGGGCGTCATTCATCGCAATTTAAGTCCCGAAAATATGTTGGTCACTCCCGGTCATCGCCTGAAAGTATTTAACTTTGATGTGGCCAAAAACAAAGATATGCATACGCTACAGACCAGTGACTTTAAAAAACTCACCCGAGAAAATCCTTACTGCGCGCCGGAATATATGATTGGTTCTCACCAATTGGATCAGCGGGTAGACGTGTACTCTATCGGTGTGGTGTTTTACGAGCTGCTGACCGGCGGCTTACCCAGCCACTATGACGAAGCCCGCTGGGAGCCGCCCAGTTACAAAATCAACGGGTTGCCTCGGTACATGGATCGCTTAATCGCCCGCTCCATTCGCTTTGATAAAGATCACCGCTTTTCGACCGTTCACGCCTTTTACTCAGCCCTTGAAAAAGGAGTCAGCGATAAAATTGGCGCGCGTTATAGCATTGAAGCCGATGCACTGCCACGGGCAGTGAGCACCAATAGCCTGGTATATCAAGCCGTTGACACCCAAACGCAAAAGTATGTCGCCCTCAAAAAACTGCTGATGCCCCCCATTACCCATTACCGCTCTCGGCAACAAGAGCTGCGTCAATCACTAGAGCCCATGGAAGCCTTAAAGTCACTGAAACACCCGGGACTTGTGGTGCTCAAAGACACGCTGATTGAGCACGATGATGCCTATGTGGTCATGAACTGGGTCGACGGACGAAACCTCAGAGACACTTTACAAAAACGCGCCCAAAAGCAGGGATTACTGCCTGAAGAGGTGCGTCAAATTGGTGTGCAATTGGCAGCGGTGTTAAGCTATATTCATAAACAAGGCTATGTTCATGGAGACATTAAACCCGAAAACATTATGCTCTCCGAAGGCTGGAAAGTCACCCTATTGGATTTTATGCCCTGGAGTAAAGCCGAACAAGACCTATCTTGCAAGGTACCTCACACCATGCGCTATATGGCCCCTGAGCTTTTAATTGACGGCGGCCAATCCCCCGATGAGGCCACAGATATTTTTTCGTTGGGGGTGGTGATGTATGAGCTTCTGGCCCATCACTTTCCCTATGACATTGCCCAGTTAAGAGAAGCCCGTTTGGGGCAATTGCTGAAGCCAGAGCCGCTGCCTGAAGATATCCCTGAATCCCTTTCTCGGGTGGTCTATCAAGCGCTGTCTACGAACCCGCGAAGCCGTTATCATAGTTTTGCAGAACTTCAAGCCCACCTGGAATCAGAGCGCAGCCTGGTGTTTCAGACCGGCTTTCGACCTGCGCTTACCCCTCTCGATCAAGAGTTTGAAGACCCCCGCGTTCCCGACATTTTTGGAAGATTGCACTGCTTACCTGTTTTTTATGGAGCATTTACTGCATTCAGTCCATTGCCCATTTAAGTTATTTTTCTGTTCCTATCATTCAAGAGGTTTATTATGAGTAGTCGCCTATGGTGGGTACACCGCGAAGATTTAGCCAGCGTATCCAACGATGATTTAAAAAGCTTACAGGGCGCGATGCACACGGCCCACTATGAAAAAGAAAAGACCGTTTACTCCTCAGCACTGCCCGGTGATGTGATGTACCTGGTACAGCGGGGAACGTTGACGATCAGCGAGCAAACCCCCGCAGGCTTTTGGCGCGCCATTGACACCCTGAAAGCCGGCGCGTTCTTTGGAAGCTTAAGTTTGGTGGAAGAAGGCATCAAGAAGGGACGCGTGGTTTGTAATGAGACCGTTACCCTTTTGGTCATGCGAAAAGGCGCCTTTGAAAAACTCATGCGGTTTTTTCCTGATACCGGCGTGCGTTGGGTCAGCTTTTTAGAAGAACACCAGCATAGTCATATGCAGCGTGACGCTGAGACCAGCCTGCATCACGTTACCCAAAGGCTGTGGAGACTTCTTAAACATTATCTGAATCACCCCGCCTATCAGGTGGCGAATGAAAATCTTTCTTTCACTTGTGATCTCAAAGCCCTGGCCCAACAACTGGCCGCGCCGCCCCATGTGATTGAAAAAGCACTCCAGGTACTCGAAGAACAAAAACAAATTCACCGAGAAGACCGCATGATTTTCAAAGGAAATGTATCCCGTGAGGCTTAAGTTTTTACAAAGGCTGCCGATAATTAAAATACAGCATCAATGTTTAGGAGCCGTACATGTTTGAGGGTATTCACGAGCGTTCCCACCTACTCAGAGAGTCTCTTGAGGGCTTGCAGTCGCGTCAACGACTGACCGCCAATAATTTGGCCAACGCAGATACCCCCAACTATAAAGCCCAGGCCGTAAACTTTGAAACCCAGCTTCAGCAAACCCGTCAGCGCACAGCATCTCCTGAACAATCAGCCCGCTTTGATACGCAAAATCTGTATACGCATAGTGATCATATTCCCCTGAACGGCACCTCAGAAATGACCATTTATCAGGTGCCCGGCGTCATGCGCAATGACGGAAACGGCGTTGACCTGGACACCGAAATGGCAACCATGGCGCAAGCTCAAATCAGCTATAATGCGGTGTCTCAGGTACTCACCCATCGCTATGCCCAGCTCAAATACGTTATTGCAGAAGGAGGCCGTTAATGAAATTTGAAGATGGCTTAAAAATCGCTGGATCCGCCCTTTCAGCACAGCGCTTACGCATGAACACCATTTCCAATAACCTGGCCAATGCCCAAACCACCCGCACCCAGGATGGAGGCCCTTACCAACGCCAGGAAGTCATTTTTCAACCCCGTTTTGAAAACCATCTTCTCGAACGGATTCGGGCGGCCCGCAGTCACGAAGGACACCTTTCCTTTGACAACGCCTCCAGCCATGGCGGGGTCATTGCCAGCCAAATCCAGGCCGACCAGACGCCCGGAAAAGAAGTCTACGAGCCGGGGCATCCCGACGCCAATGCCGAAGGCTATGTGCTGTACCCCAATGTAAACGTGGTACAGGAAATGACCAATATGATGTCGGCAACCCGCTCCTATGAAGCCAGCGTCACCGCCTTTCAAAGCATGAAGTCAATGGCCTTAAAAGCCTTAGAGATTGGACGTGCCTGATGAGTAATATAAACAGTATTGGGGCTTTTGAAGCCCTCAATAGCGCGGCCGGGCTAGAAAAAAAGCAACCCCCGAAGCAGATTTTGGTCAGGTGTTTAATGCGGGTATCCAGGCCTTGAACGATGTGCAAGTCAAAGCGGACACCCTGGCCGATCAATTGGCAACAGGAGAAGATGTGGAGCTACATGACGTGATGATTGCAACCCAGGAGGCCGACATCGCACTGCGTTTAGCAACCCAACTGCGAAACCAGGCGCTGGAAGCCTATCGTGAAATTATGCGCATGCCCGTCTAAATGGCCCACATTGTTTTGGATCTGCGCTGGGTGCGCAGTCAAACCTTAGACGGTATTGCTCGGGTTTCGCTAAGTTATACAGCCGAATTATTGCGCACCCCTGAGCATGACTATACCCTCCTTTTTCAAAACAAGGTCCTTAAAGATTTTTGTCTGCGCTGGGTGCGTGCGTATAGCCCACTCCCGCTCCGCAGCAACTTTCGTGTCATGGTCTGCGGATACGACGCCCGCTCCTTTAAAAATCGTTATTTGCTTCAACACCAGCTTCGCCGGCTTCAGCCTGATGCCTACTTTTCTTTTTACTATATTTTTCATCGCATGCCGGGCGTCAACCTCGCCATGGTTCACGATCTCACGCCCTTACGCTACCCCGCGTACTTTACACAGGCCAGCGCCCTTTTTCGTTTATTGCTCTGCTCTCCAGCGGGCTTAAAATGGCTGCTCAAACAAGCCGACTTTTTAATCACCGTTTCTCAAAACACCCATCAAGACATTGTCAGACTACTTCCTACCTATAAGGGAAAAATCTTCGTCAATCCCCTGGCCGCTGCGCCAGCACCACCTGTAAAACTAGCGGATTGTGAGCGCATTCAACATATTCCAACCCCTTTTATTTTACAGGTGGGCAGAGCAGACCCCCATAAAAACCAACGGGGTCTACTCTCGGCCTACGCGCTTTTAGACAGATCTTTACAAACCCAATACGCGCTGGTCTTTGCTGGCCCCACTGACGCGCGCTACACGCCTCCGCTCAGATCTCTGGCAAACACTCCCCCCGTAGCAGAGCGAGTCTACTTCACCGGCTCGCTTTCGAATACTGAACTAAGTGCGCTGTATCAGGCAGCCACCCTCATGGTCATGCCATCGTACTACGAAGGCTTTGGGCTGCCTGTCTTAGAAGCCATGTATAACGGCACCCCCACACTCCTGTCCAACCGTTCATCGCTCCCCGAGGTAGGAGGAGAAGCTGCGTTTTATAGCGATCCTGATGACACCGATGCAATGGCAAAAGCCCTGAGTCATCTGCTGTGTTCGCCAGACGAGAGAAAACGCCTGTCTTTGGCAGGACGTCAAAGAGCCGCAACCTTCTCATGGTCAGCAACCCGCACACGTTTTTTAAAGATCCTCGCCGAAATACTCTCCTCATGATTCGCATTACCGATCTAACGCGCCAATACGAAACGCTCGCCAATGAGATTCAAAAAGAAATCGCTGCCGTCTGTACCTCAGGCCTCTTTATTAAGGGTCCTGTATTGGCTGATTTTGAAGTACAGATTGCGCAGTACTTACGAACCCCTTTTGCCCTGGGCGTCAACTCGGGAACCGATGCCCTGGTCTTGGCCCTGAAAGCCGCTGAGATTGGCCCCGGCGATGAAGTCATCACCACCGCAATGACGTTTATCGCCACTGCAGAAGCCATTTCACTAACGGGCGCAACACCCGTTTTTGTAGATATTGAAGCCGATACAGAATGTTTGAATGCCGACCATTTAGAAAAAGCGCTGACTCCCCGTACACGGGCGATATTACCGGTTCACCTCCACGGCTACCCCTGTGATATGCAAACCATTCTGGCCTTTGCCCGTGATCATCGGCTCATTGTTATTGAAGATTGTGCACAGTCGATAGGGGCCTTGTATGAAGGCAAAGCCACGGGAACCTTAGGAGATATCGGTTGCTTTAGCTTTTTTCCCACCAAAAATTTGGGTGCTTTTGGAGATGGTGGATTGGTGGTCACCGCAAACCCGCTGTATCAGCATCGACTCCGCTGTTTGAGAGAACACGGTTCTGAAATCAAAAACATTCAAGAGATGTTGGGGTTTAATAGCCGCCTGGACGCCATTCAAGCCGCCGTTCTCAGAGTAAAGCTTCCCCATTTAGATGGGTGGAATCAAGAACGTCGGCAACGCGCCGCGTATTATGAAAACCTGTTAACACCTCTTAGGTTACCGATCAAGCGTCCACCATTAGAGGCGAGAACAGACACTTACAGCGTGTTTCATCACTACCCCTTACGCTTGCAGGGCGCACTAAAAGGCCAACGAAATACCCTTCAAACCCTGATGCATGACAAGGGTATTGAGTGCCTACCTTATTATCCGCAAGCCATGCACGAACAAAAGCTTTACGCGCACCGTTATCGGCGAGGAGACTTTCCAGAGGCAGAAGACTGTGCAGAGAACGGTCTCGCCCTGCCTTTATTTCCAGAGCTTACGCCCCGGGAACAAGATTACATTGTGGCCCAGCTTGTTATTGCAGCGGCTGAGATAACGGGTATTTGCGACCCGTAAAGGGTACTGAAAAAGCCGTCGGCAAGGGCGTAGGCAACACACGGCGTCTCAATAAATTGTCTTCTTCCTCTCGCTTCTGCGCCTCAATCATGCGTAGGGTCGAAAGATCGTAAGCCTGGTTACGCCCACCACGGTAGCTGTGCTCTGACTCAAGCAAATCCATCGCCACCAAAAATACATGGGGTTCTGTAAAATCAATTTTATGATAGCGAGCGTCCTGAGGTCTTCCGATACGGTGCATCTGGGCATTGTATTCGCGCGCGACAATGCCGTGACCCGAAACATAGCGAAACATGCGTAAGGCCTCCTGATAAACACCGGGAGACAAATCGGGAAAGTCCTTCAAAATAGCGTCTAAATGTTGGTACTTTTGGGGAATTAAGCCGCGATGGTTCACATCAATTTTGGCAATGTTTTTACGTAAATAACGGGCCAGAGCAACCATATCTGACCAGTAAGGCGACTGTCGAATTTGAGCAAACTCAGCCATTTCTTTGCGCTCAGTGAGCACCAGCAACAAAAAGTTATGGATTTTTTCACGCTGTTGGGTATTCGAATAAAATGCACGAAAATTTGGGCTTTCAATTTCTATACCCACGGCGCCCTGGGCATCGTACTTATTATTGTGACTGTCTTTCGTGGGGTAAGCGGTCACCCGTGGCACATCCCCCCAGTGGGCAAGGTCTCCGCGTGTCAGCTTCACTAAAAAACTCTCCGGCTGACCATCAAGATTTTTTAACGAACCCGTTAAAAAATAGTTAGATACATTTTTATGAACTGCACTGCGCTCTACAATACGCCCCCGCTGACGGCTTCTTAAAAAAGCGGAAAGGGTGTAAAGCGGAATATCGGGTCGGCGATTGGCGGTCCAGTGTAAAACCACTTGTGTCGGAGGACGGCGATGACGCAGCTCAAAACGACTGCGATAAGGATAATGAAAATTATGTATATAGTGGGTAAACTGTGTCGGCGAAAAAATACGATAACGATCGTTGATCTGTTTAAAGACCGGAAGAACGGTCATAAGCGTGACCACTCCAGCATTTTGCTCGGCAGGGGTGAGACTAATGCTGCGAGAAGCAATCACTTGACCAGGGCTTTGCTGCCGTGCGGCCGCCCCAGGAAAAGGAACCATCAGGGCCGTGAGCGTGATCAGCGCTCCTTTTTTAAATTTAAATTTCCGAAAATGACGAAAAAGCATGACTCAATTAGACCTCCTTTGCCTTCACTGGCGCCTCGCCAAAACAATTGAATGATTAAGGTTTGTTAAATAACCCATTCTTAAACTCTCTGTCTTTACTGTACAATAAGAGCCTTTGCGCAAGCTAGAAAGTAAGACGGGGCGTCCGTTAAATTTCAGCAAAGCTTAAAAAAGCTTTATGATTAATTACGGTAGAAATAAACTCTTGTTAAAGGTTTTGACGATAGAGGGGTTCTGGTGTCACAATATAGATTATGAAAAAAATCATGCCCGTCCTCTCTCTCTCTTTAATGTTTTATGCCTGCCAGGAACCTGTTATTACCGAGACCCGAAGCCAAGACCTGACACAAAACACGCCGACAACAACAGGCTCTCCAAGTCCTTCGGCTGGCACAGTCAACACACCCACGGTTGAACAGATCACGTTACAAGGTGTAGTACAAGAAGCAAACACACAAAAGTTACTGCCAGGCATCACCGTGCGCCTCAATGAACTGAGTCAGGTAACCGATGAAGCCGGTTTCTTTCGTTTCACAGAACAACCGCCAGGTGCCGCCAAACTGATTATAGCGGCCCCGGGCTATGTCAACATTAATCGCAACATCCAGCTGACATCCGCTCTTCAGACTGAAGACATATTGCTCACCCCCACAGAGGTGCAGCCCACTGAACCCAGTCCAAGTCCCTCCACAATTATCCTGCTGCCCGACGGCACAGCCACCTCAGCCCCTGAAGCATCGCCCTCTCCCGGTAGCGAAACAACATCTCCGACACCCAGCCCATCGCCAAGTGCATCACCCAGCCCATCACCGGCTCCATCACCCAGCCCATCACCGGTAAATGAACTCAACGAAGCCGCCCAGGCCGATGTATTGATTCAAACAAGAACAGATGGTTTACGCCTGTCTTTTACTCTGAGCAAGAGCAATGGATTACCCGTCAACTGGGACAGTCAAGACGTTTTTATTGAATATTATATTGGCACACCCGATGCGCAATTACTCACCAGCGGTAAATCATTCATTAATGCCAGCGGCGAAAGTTTTGTGGTCTCTCTGGGAGGGCGCACAGCGACACCCAACGTAAATGTAGATATCACGTTATTGCTACCCAATGGACAAGTCCTTTTGATCCGTAAAACCGTCAATGTTCAGGGATCTTAGGGGTATAGAAAAACACCGATGAAAATGTCTGTGCTCGACGCGTTAACTCAACAAACCTCACCTCTTTTGAATACCCAGCTGCAGCAAATTGGTGTTCGCATAAGGCCTAAACCATCGGAAAAAAACGGACTCACCAATGCTGATATAGCAGAATCACCTTTATCAGATCCTTTGATTAACACCGTCCACCTGCGAAGCTTTGCTTTTGCTCACGACGGGACAGACAAAACCCAAAGCGACACCGATATCCCCCTTCAACAAGGTGTCCATCTCGACAGCCTTTTGCAGGCCTTACATCAGGTAGGAAAAAACTTTAATCAAGAAAACGCCCTACGCCTTCATGCCGATACCCAGCGTTGGGTCAATGAAATTACCCAGCAGATGAACTTGCCCGAAGATACGTCTTATGGATTAAGCCTAACGGGGGCTTTTGGCGAAATTGAGCTGGATTTAGAACAGCTCCAGCCCCGGCGCATTCGGGCTGTTTTCAACGCACTGTTGGCCGGGCTCAATGCAGAGAATTTACGCCAAAACCACGGTTTGCTCGGCGATCACACGCATATTTTAGCCGGGCTTTCAGTACCGGCCAATGAAGGCGAGCAAAAAGCACAGGAGCTCATAGCCCTGGCCAACGCTTTAGAACAAGAGCTAACGCTTTCACCCACGCCTGACAGCCCCGATATTTTAATTTTACTGCGGGCTTTCCTCGATATTCTCAGGCAATTGGATATCGATATGAACGCTCTGCAAGAAGACCTCGCGGTGCAGGCACTGCAAGCAAAAAAGATGGGCGATGATTTTGCGCTGCAATTGCGATCTCGCTTATTGGGCCTTCAACAGCTCAGCGCAAACACCCGTCATCCCGAATGGAATGCCATCAAAACGCTCAAACTTTAATAATCTGCGTATAATAAAGTCATGATCAATCCATCTGAGTCCTCAAAAGAATCTTTTCCCGATACATTCACAGCTGGCGAGATGCTAAGCGACAGCTATATGGATCTTAGCGCTGCTTTATCAAAAGCGGTTCAGGGGATCTCTTCCCGCATTCATCAAATTGACCAGGACGTCACTTTTATTCTGGATGGACATCAAGAGGTGCGTTTACGGGTAAAAAAATTGGAAATCCTTTATCAGGGCGCAAAAGTCATCGACTTTAAAGTGCATTGCCGCACAAATTTTGAAAACGTGCTGATCCTGGCTCAAAAAATAAATATGCGCATTGCTGCTTTTAGCACTTTTTTTTCGGTGGTACTTCAGGGGCATCCCGAATTTATTGAGGATTGGAACGACGCAATCCTTGAGCTTTTAGGGCCCGTAGATTTTTTTGAAACCATGGATGTTATTAAAAAGCCACTGTTTTTAAACTTAGACTATTATATCTTTTCTCGGATTTCCAAGTGAGTGTACACTCAAGAAAACTATTTTTGCCCCTATGCTTTTGGGTTCTCAGTACGTTCCCCGGCCTGGCAAGTAGTCCTGTAGAAGTATTTGCGGACACTGTAGACGTCAACCTAAACGCACAAACCACCGTATTTAAGGGGAAAGTGCGTATTCTTTTTGCTCCCTACCAGGCTCGATGCCAACAGGCCACCGTGTACATCAATCCCAAAACCCAAAAAGTGCAAAAGATCGTTATGGACGGGCAAGTGGTGGTAGAAAAAGGCACGCAGATTTTAAAGGGAAAACGCATCACTTTAGACGTTGCTAGCAATCACTTAAAAATTGAAGGCCAGGTTTATACCCGCTTCCAATTTGACGCGCCTGTTAATTTAAATTTAAATTAACGAACACGCATGTTTTCGATAAACCCACCGATAATAATCAGGTACAGGTTTGATGAAAGGTTGACCCAATATGACATACACAAATGGATACCAATCGCCCAACGTTGCTGGACAAAGTGCTTACAGCCCTTTTAGCAGAACACAACAAGCGCCCCAACAGCCCGGACAGTACGCGGGCTATCCTCCTGCTGTGGGAGGAGAGAACCCGTTCCCCAATGCGCCCAACGGATCTACGCTGGGCGCTGACACCTATCTTCCTCCTTCAAGCCCTGAAGATATTGATTCACTTTCTGGCAATATTGATAGCAAAATTGCTGAAATTCGTCGTGCTTTTAGTCAACCTACTCAACCTGTTGCTCCCCCCGCCACTTTACCCGGAGCCCCTTCAGCCCCTCCCGTATCTCAAGACGAAATGAACTGGGCACTCACTTTAGAAAATAAAGTCAAAACCCAAAACTATCAGCCCACACCTGAAGAAACCGCAAAGTATGAGCAAATCTTCACGCGTTTGCAAGCCGCAGCTCAGGGCGGACAAGCTCCACCCACCGCCCCAGGCACAACGCCCCCTGCAGCGCCTCCTGCGGCCGCTCCTCAGGTTTCTGACGAAGAAATTTCATGGGCGCTGGCTTTAGAACAAAAGGTGAACGGTGGCTACCAGCCCACGTCTGAAGAAACCGCTCAGTATAACTCTATTTTCAACCGCATCAATGCGCCCCAGGCTCCTCAAACCCCCGCCGCTCCGCCAGCGGGAACGCCGGCTGCCGCCCCCGTATCCCAAGAAGATATGAACTGGGCTCTCACTTTAGAAAACAAAGTAACCACCCAAAACTATCAGCCCACACCCGAAGAAACCGCAAGATATGAACAAATTTTTGCGCGCTTACAAGCAGCACAGCAAGCCGCAAACCAGAGTCAAGGTACGCCACCTCAGGTGGGTGCCGATCAACGCAATTGGTCACAGTGGAGTCAGCCCTTTAATGTTCCTGCAGCCCCCACAATGCCCTTACCGATTGCCGGCCCCGGAGGACAGCCCGTGATCAATGTGCCCACGAGCCTGGTGGGTGCACCCCAAAGACCTCCTTCTGCCGTTTTGAATCAGGCACCTGGACAAGTGGCGGGCGCAAGCGCTCCACCGGCAGCTCCATCTCAAGCTGAGATTGACTGGGCACTGCAACTTGAAGCCCGTGTCCAGCAAGGGCAAGAGCCCACCCCCCAGGAAACTGCACAGTACCAGGATATTGCTCGCCGCCTTCAAGCCGCTCAAAACGCTCCACAGCAAGCTCCACCTGCGGCACCTGCGGCCACACCGCCAGCGGGAACCATGACGCCACAAACAGCGCCTCAGGCCGGACCGCCCCCACTTCCACCGGGTGTTACCCAGGCCGATATCGACTGGGCCCTGCAGCTTGAAGCCCGTGCCCAGCAGGGTCAACAGCCAAACCCGCAAGAAACAGCCCGCTACCAGCAAATTGCACAAAAGCTGCAAGCTGCTCAGAACGCGGTCGCGGGTCAACAACAACCCGTGGCCCCCGCACAAAACACACCTTCACCACCAGCGTCTCCAGCTCAGGTGGACAAGCTTTACCGAATGGCCTAACTCAGCAAGATATTCAGTGGGCCATGGACCTTGAGTCTCGCGTCAACCAGCAGGGTTATCAACCCAACCAGCAAGAGCTTGAGCGTCATGGAAATATTGCACAGCGCTTACAGGCACCGGCTCCTCAGACAGTCCCGGCCTTTCCGCAACAGCAAGGCGGCGTTCAAAACGTTGTTCCTCAGGGCCCTCAACCCGTACAAATCATGCCCCAGAGTTACCCTCAGGTTCAGGGTCAAACACCCCAAATGGTCGTACCTTATCAGCCCGGCAATAATCAGATTCCTCTGCCCGCAGGCCCTCAGGGTTATGCCCCGCCAGGTCAAATGCCTCCCGGTGGCCCCCCACCGCCGGCGCAACCCCAAAGCACGGGCATTATGACGCGTCTTGGCAATGCCTGGAACGCCCTCTGGCAATAGAAAACCGTTTCAAATAGCTCTTCTCTAATCAAGAAGGGCTATTTTTTTAGCCGAATGAAGCCCTTTCTTGATGAAGCCCTTTCTTGATGCTTTACAATAACTGGGTAATCTGCTCAGCAAAAGGGATAAGCCCATAGGTTTTTGCATGGACAGAAGCATAACGAATATCTCGGTGGTTGAGGCTGAAGCGATCCCAGGGACTCATCTGGCCAGAGAGTAAAGGCAATAAAAGCGGCAAGCATTTTTCGAGATCTAAACGCAAGCGAGGCGCTTTGCGTTCATAAAAGTTGAGCAGCTCTTGCTGCAAGGCCATCACTGATATCGCTGGATTTCCCAATACAAGAGACTCTGCCGGAAGCTTTTTCGCAATGCGATAGCCTATAATTTGAGCAATATCTGCCGCGTGAATCCAGTGGAAATAAGCATTGATGCGCAGCCACTTGACCCAGCTTAAATGATAATGAAGCTGAGGAAGAAATTGGTGAACCGGCGTTTGGGGATGTGCGTGGTCTCCACCTAAAATCACGGTAGGGTAGTAAATATGTACCGGAATGGGTTGAGCACGAGATAAATACGCATGCATGCATGCTTTGCTGCGTATATAGTCCGTACCCAGACGCAGGCTGGCGGTTTGAAAGCCATGCTGCTCATTCAGTAAGCTTGCCGTAGAAAAGTAATGAATGCCGCGGCATTGAACGGGGCTTAAGGCCGCAAACAATGCCTGGGTCTGCTGAACATTAACGCGAAAGGTCTGAGGTCCGCCCCAGGCGGTTACGGGGTGTACACAATAATCAAAAGTTTTAAGAAGCGCCTTATGCTCATTGATAAGTGTCTCTAGATCGCCTTGAATAACCTGAATATCCAGATGAGCACCCAAGGGCAGGATCTGCTCTGGATGACGCGCAAGCGCGTAAACATCATGCTCTACAGCCAATTGCTTCAGTAGATAAGACCCCGTACAACCGGTAGCTCCCGTCAGTAATATGCGCATATTCTTATCACACCCCTTCGAAATTAACTATACCTTAAACTAAAGACTAATTATCCTTAAAAACAAAGCGCTTTTTTTATTGCATAATAAGAACATAAGAGAAACACAAGTTCTCAAAAGCGTAGAGGAAGCACCTGCTCTCCTCACAAGATAAAAACGGAGAGACACAAACAATGATTAAGAAAATTTACGCCCTCATGATTTCAGCCGCAATGACTCTAACCCTCGTAGGGTGTGGCGGCGGCGCTTACCCTGGTGCTCCTGGTCAACAATACGGTTACGGCGCAGGCGCTGGTTATGGTACCGGAACAGGCTACGGCACAGGCACTGGTTATGGTACCGGAACAGGCTACGGCACAGGATACTCTGACCCCTATAGCAGCGGTTACGGAAGCGGTTACGGCACAGGCAGCAGCTACGGCGGCGGTTATGGTGCAGGAACCAGCTATGGCAGCGGTTATGGTGCAGGCAGCAGCTACGGCAGCGGTTACGGTGCAGGAACCAGCTACGGCAGCGGTTATGGTGCAGGAACCAGCTACGGCAGCGGTTACGGTGCAGGAACCAGCTACGGCAGTGGTTACGGAACAACCCCAAGCTACGGTAGCGGTTACGGCTCTAGCCCATACAGTTCTTATAACGCAAACACAACGGCCAAAACACCCACCCAACGCTAAACACTAAATCTACGCTTTATCTCTGTTTATCCCCCACTTTCTTATTTTAGAAAGTGGGGGTTTAGTGTTTCGCCCTGTTGAGAAAAAGATCAAAAAATGCACAAAAATCACCTTAAAACCCTTTACTTTTTGTTTTATAAAGGTTAAATTAATATTATCGCTAGATAAAAATCAAGGTTAAGTTATTATGTTAAAAAAAGTAATGCTCACGCTTATCGCTTCTGCTGGTATTGTCCTTTTAAATAGTTGTGGTTACGCTCCCAATCCTGTGGGCAACCCTTATATTGGTGGGGGTTATTCAAACCCTGGTAACGGATATGGCTACGGTAATGGTTACGGCACCGGCGGCAGTTCTTACGGCACCGGTTATGGATACGGCACCGGAAGTGGAAACTACGGTGGCGGCTACGGCTACTCCGATCCCTATAACAGCGGTTATGGTACTGGTGGAAGCTATGGCTACGGTAACGGCTACGGCACGGGAGGCAGCTCTTATGGCACTGGCTATGGTTACGGAACAGGCACCGGCTATGGCACCGGCTACTCTGATCCTTATGGCTACGGCACCGGCGGCAGTTCTTACGGCACCGGTTATGGCTATGGAACCGGTACAGGTGGCTACAGCACCGGAACGGGTTATAATGCTTACACCGCAAATACAAACGCCCCACAAGTCCCTGCAACAGTCAATTCAACCTCAAACAGCAATAGCACCACAAAACGTTCGTTCTAAGCTCGCATTTCATTCTCGGCAATATAAACGCAATAACTCTCGACGATTTCTATTTCTTCAAGTCCACCCGCTGGGTGGACTTTTGTTATGAAAGAATTAACTTCAGGTAACTTCTTTTTAACGTTGGATTCAGTGGTCGAACTCCTTTTGTGCTAGAATGATTAACGTTTAAGCTATGCTTTAAAATAAAAAATATACTTGTAAAATATTCATTTGAGAAACACATGCAAACATTTATTTCCCCTGTCAGTGTTTCTCATCCCCTCGCAATAGCGAACTCCCCCAACGTAATAAGAAATGAGGTCGAAAGGTCTACGTGTCAAAAGAAATCATTGTTAGTGAATCCGAAAAAATAGCCGTTGTTCTTGAAAACGGTGTGGTGCGCGAATTCTTCTTGAGTGAAGGAGAGCAATATGTCGGAGACATTATTCTCGCCACTGTTGAATCGATTGTTCCCGCCATTGAAGCATCCTTTTTGAATATTGGTCGTGAAAAAAGTGGGTTTATCCATGTCTCTGACTTACCCGCCAGCCGCAAACAACAAAGCGGTATTCGCCAATTTGTAAAGCCCCAGCAACAAATGCTGGTCCAGGTTACCCGCGAACCCACGGGAAACAAAGGAGCTGGCCTGTCTGGTTTTATTCAGCTTCCTGGCCGTTTTCTGGTTTTAACCCCCTTTGAGCGTCGTATTGGACTGTCCAAGCGTATCTTTGATGCTCGTGAACGCACCCGTTTGGCCCGTATTGCTCGCATTATCTGCGGTTCAGGTTACGGCATCGTACTCAGACCCGAGGCCATTGGCCAGTCTGAGCAAACCCTGAGAGACGATCTCAAATTGCTGATTAGTCGCTGGAAGCAAATTCTAGAGCAGTCTGACAAACAAAGTGCCGGCACCACGCTTTACAGAGATCAAGACGTTTTAGAGCGTATCCTGAGAGAGGGCTCTACCCAATCTGTTTCTCGTATCATTGTGGATTCTGAAGCGACCTATGACCGTGCCTCAAAATACTTTAGTAACTGGTCTGATACCAAAACCCAGGACAAGCTCCGCATTTATAACGGTGAAACCCCTGTTTTAAGCCATTTTGGTATTCAACAGCAACTGGAACATGCCATTCAGCCCTTGGTGCAATTACCCAGTGGCGGAACGCTGGTTATTCAGCCGACTGAAGCCCTGACTTCTATTGACATCAATACCAGCTCCATGACATCTACCGATAACCAGCCGGAAACCATTTTGCGCACCAATTGCGAAGCCGCTGAAGAAATTGCGCGCCAATTGATTTTACGCGACATTGGTGGCGTGATCGTAATTGACTTTATCGACATGGATAACCCCAGAGATCAACAAATTGTCTGGCAAAAACTGGCGGATGCTCTACACACCGATAAAGCCCAGCCACAAATCTCTTATTTCTCTGACTTCGGCCTGGTGCAAATGACCCGTCGCCGTCAACGGCAGCGTCTAAGCGAGATGCTAACCATGTCCTGCCCCACCTGCCAGGGCATTGGACGTATTCGCAACCTACTCTACCGCTCTGACATTCTTACGCCCCACGGCATGAGAACCCGTTTGCCGCTCATTCAACCCGAAGATAAAAGTATCCGCTATCGCGGAGGTGCAGAAAAACCACCGGCTGCTCCTCGCCAGAGCAAACCCACTCGTCAAAATCCACCTCAGCGCATTGCGGAGGACGTGCAGGTAACTGAAGCCCCTCGTCAAAAATCAGCCCCGCCTCCGATGAAACCTATACCCGTAGAGAAAGAAGACGCCTTTGAACAGCGCTCTGAAAATCCACGGAATAAAAAAAGCCCGGTAAAACTAGAAGAAACCCTACACGACCTGGCTTTTGATGACGCTTTATTTAACGCGGATGTTTCTGAAGAAACCCTTGAAAGCTATATTGAACGAGAAGACAGCCTGAACGTGTCTGAACGTCTAGCAACGGTTCTAGACGAATTGCTTGAACAGGTCGAAGAAGATGGACTATCGAGTATTAAACGTCAACTGGAAGCCCCCGGCCGCTCTGAATACAAGCGCCCCTCCGATAAAGAAAACAATGAAGCGGAAGCAGAAGTGACGCCAGAAGGCGAAAACGACACCGCTGATCATGAATCTGAGGCACCCGCCGAAGAAGCCGTCGTGGAAAAAAAGCCGGCGAAAAAAACCAGTCGTGGACGCAAGAAAAAAGCAGCTGTCAAAAAGTCTGAAGCTGGGGTATATCCTGAGTCTGATGAAGACAATGTCGCTACCGACGACGAAGAGCAAAAAGATGAAAAAAGCAGCCGAGGCAGAAAGACCGCAAAAAAAGCGGTTAAAAAGGCTGACACTGAACCTGCGTCTGATGTTGAAGTAACAGAAGCTGACGTTGTAGAAGCTGAAGCTCCACACTACGTAGAGCCCGGCAACGAAGCCGACAGCCCTGAAGAAGCGATACCTGAGATTAACGGAAACGATGCAAGTATCCCCGACAAACCATCGGTCTCTTCACTTGCCGAATCTGCACTGACCTCTTCTTCTTCACAAACCAAACCGACGAAGCGGGCCATCATGCGTCGCCGTACGATTCGCAGCTTTCGTCCCAAACGCTAGGAGAACTAACTCATGCAAGATGCCCAAAGCCGCCCCCGCCGTTTTGAACCTAAACCCCCCTGGTTAAAAGTCAAGCTGGCCAGCGGTGAGTCGTATACGCATCTCAAAGACATCTTGCGTGAGCGTCAACTCGTCACCGTCTGTGAAGAAGCACGATGTCCCAATATTGGAGAATGTTGGGACACCGGTACCGCCACCTTTATGGTGATGGGTGATACCTGTACACGGGGTTGCCGTTTTTGCGCGGTAAAAACAGCGCGCAAAGGCCAGGATCTTGATATTCACGAGCCTACAAAGATTGCAGAAGCCGTTGCCGCCATGAATCTTGATTACGTGGTGATCACCTCTGTAGATCGTGACGACCTCCCCGATCAGGGCGCCAGCCATTTTGCCGAAACCATTCGCCAAACCCGAGCAGCCCACCCCAGTATCATTACTGAGGTACTCATCCCCGATTTTCGTGGAGATGCAGAGTCACTGCGTGTATTAATGGCTTCGCAGCCAGATGTTATTGCCCATAATATCGAGACGGTAGAACGACTCACTCCGAAAGTAAGAGACGCTCGCGCCACCTACCAACAGTCTTTAGACGTACTGCGTGCGATCAAGCAAAAAGATCCCACCCGCTACACCAAGTCAGCCCTGATGCTCGGACTGGGCGAAACCGAGGCCGAGCTGGCTCAGGCCATGGACGATCTTCGCGCTGTAGGCGTTGATATCTTAACCATTGGTCAATATCTGCAACCCACAAAAAAACATATCGAAGTGAAAGAATTTGTTCCTCCAGAACAATTTGAGCGTTTGCAACAACTTGCTGAAGCCAAAGGATTTCTCTTTGTGGCATCAGGCCCTCTGGTGCGTAGCTCCTATCGTGCAGGAGAGTTTTTTATCAAAAACATCATCGAAAAACAACGAAAGAAAAGTGCATGATTGACGTCAAATTACCAGATATCGGCGAAGGTATTGCCGAAGGAGAGATCGTAAAATGGTCAGTGCAAGCAGGAGACACCATTGCTCTGGATCAACCCCTCTTAGAAATACTTACCGATAAAGCCTCTGTAGAAATCCCGGCCCCTGCCGCAGGGACGGTCAGCAGCTTGCTTTTTGACGAAGGGGATCTTGTGCCTGTGGGCAGTGTGATCGCCCGCATTCAGGATCAGAAAGCAGCTCCCGAAGTCTCCCAACACGCTGTGCAAGAGGCACCCGGCCCGTCGCAATCCACCGACATCTTAAATGACACCTTAAATACCGACAATAATGCCCTGGCCACCCCCTCCGTTCGTCGTTTTGCCCTGGAAAGTAATGTCAATTTAAACCAGATTCAGGGCAGTGGCCCTTACGGACGCATCTCCCGTGAAGATGTTGAAAAGCACCGCTCACGGGTATCGGACTCCCCACCAGCCACAGGCGCTAAAGCGACACCAGCACAAACCCGGCCGCAAGAAACCGCACCAACCCCCGCGACCGCGAACGAAACCCGTATTCCCTTGCGCGGTATCCGGCGCAAAATTGCCGATCAAATGGTTAAGGCCAAGTTTACCGCTCCCGACTTTTTCTACGGTGATGAGGCCGACTTAACAGAGCTTGTACACTTTCGTAAAACCCTGGCTGAGCAACTGAAGCCCGAAGGCATCAAGCTCACCTATTTGCCCTTTATCATCAAGGCCGTTATTTCGGGCTTAAAAGCTTATCCCACGCTCAACGCCTCTCTCGATGACGAAGCCCAGGAAGTGGTCATGAAACATGACTATAATATCGGCTTTGCCACCGACTCTCCCAATGGTTTGTTTGTGCCCGTCATTCACCACGCCGATCGCCTGAGCATTATTGAGCTCTCTCAAGCGATTCAACGGCTGGCAGAACAGGTTCGTGAGGGCAAAGCCAGCTCTGCAGAAATGCGCGGCGGCACGTTTACCCTCACAAATATTGGAGCCATTGGCGGCACCATGTGCTCTCCGATTATTAATCATCCTGAAGTGGGTATTATGGGCATTAACAAAATTTACCAAAAGCCCATGGTGCATGAGGGAGAAATCGCTATTCGTTGGGCCTGCAACATCAGTCTATCTTTTGATCACCGGGTCGTGGATGGAGCTGACGGCGCACGCTTTTGTAACCATGTGATTCGGCTCTTGCAAAACCCGCAGCGGCTCTTAATCGAAACCTAGGCGTTAACCCGTCATGGTAGATATTCAGGATCTGGGCCAACAAGACTTTAAAAGTGTTTGGCAACTGCAAAAAGAGTTACTCTCCCAGCGAGCCGACGACAAAATTGCCGATCGCCTCCTTCTCGTAGAACACCCACCGGTCTACACGACGGGCAGGGCTTTTCGCACTGAACATCTATTGCGCACTCCCTCGGCTCCGGTTATCGCCGTTGAGCGGGGAGGCAGTGTCACCTTTCACGAACCGGGGCAGCTGGTGGGCTACCCCATTTTTAAGCTCACGGCAGAACGCAGAGATATTCATCAATTTTTGCGGGGCCTTGAGCAGGTGCTCATCAATACCCTAGCAAGTCTGGGCTATGTGGGAATACGAGACGCGCGCAATACCGGCGTCTGGATTGACGATAAAAAAGTGGCGGCCATTGGTATTGCCGTGCGGCGGTGGGTCACCTGGCACGGGTTTTCGATTAATGTTCACAACGATCTTGCGCTAACCCCCTTTATTGCCCCCTGCGGATTTGACGCTTCAATGGTCACCACCTTAAAACAACTGGCGCGAGACAAAGCCGCCCCCTCTCTGGAGAGCGTTAAGCTAGCATTGGTCAAAGAAGTTCAGGCCTGGTGGAGCTAAAGCGTCAAGCCCTGACGCTTAACAGCGAGTTTTTTTCACCGTGGGGCGCATGCACAATATCTGAGGCCGGGTCTAGAACCCAGTCCTGGCCGTTAATCACCAGTTTATAGGTATAGTCCCCAGGGGGAAGAGCTAAATCGCATTGCCACCCCTGCGCATTGCGATAAAAGGGCAAGGTATGGGCATTCCAATGATTAAAACTTCCCGCCAAAGCAACCTGTGTATAACCCCGGTCAGGAATCTGCACAGAAAAAGTCTGGGGGTTTTGCGTAAACGCCATAAACTGATGAAGATCTGAGGCCAATTCTGGCGTGTTTTGTACAAACCCCAGGCCATGGCCCACACCTTCATAAATGACCATTTTTTTACGCACAGAGCCTACCCGTGAAAAAGCCGTATAGGCGTTGTCTACATAGACCAGATCATCATCGGCAGCGTGGCCCACCAGCAAGGGCAAGCGAAAGTCCGGCAAGTGTTTGTCAAGCGCAACGATAGCGCCTTTAACTTCTCGGCCCCAGGGATCCCGAGGAGACCAACCGTCATTCGCAATCACCGGCGCAGACAAGGCCATCACCGTGTGAAACCGTTCGGGATGCTCTATACCCATCAAATAGGCCAGCGTACCGCCAAAAGAGGAGCCCAGCACACTCAGCTGGGTACACACGGAAGCAAAGGCTTCAGCATCACTTAGCGCTTGCCTGAAGCAGTGAATCCATGAGGTCTCGCCCCGGTACAGGCCAGTGATGTGTTCATGGCCGGCCAGAAGGGGAGCATACACGTGATACCCCTGTGAAAAGAGTCTGTTGGCCAGAGCACGGTGATTACAGGGACTGGCCGCTGAGCCATGCAAGAGTATAACCCCAGGAGCAGATCCGTCATGGAGTTGAGCAAAGGGCCGGTCTTCGGGAGCCAAATGTGTTGCCGCCGCTGCTTGCGATTGCAGATAAGCCTCAAAAAGCATCATCGCTCTAACCCGGAGGCCACTGCATTTGGCGCTGACCAAGCAAGTGAAGGTGAATATACTCCACCGTTTGTTGACCCTGCTGCCCATTGTTAATGACCACACGGTAGCCGTTGTCTTCTAAGCCCAGCTGGCGCGCCACTTTGGCCGCAGATTGAAACAGAATGCCCACTAAATGGGTATCTTGTTCCGGTAACTGCTCAAACCGCGCTATTTTCTGCTTAGGGATCACCAGCACGTGCACAGGGGCCTGAGGAGAAATATCGTGAAAAGCCAGCACATGCTCGTCTTCATACACCACATTCGCCGGAATCTCACCGGCCAAAATTTTATCAAAAAGCGTTATTTTCATTATTTATGACTCCATCTACTCTTAAAAAATCTAGTCATCAATCCCCACCACTCGCCATTGTCCCTGGGCATTTTTACGCACAAAGATCAGCAGGCTTTCTGTGTTCATCGCCGTACGTTTTTCGGTGGTGCGCGACATGTTTACCGATAAAAAAACGCCGTATAGCCCCTTCACATCCATATCTTGAGACATGGCATGGTATAAGTCAATATTCATCGCCTCCAGAGCGTAAAAGGGAACCACATAGCCGGCAGAAAATCCTCTGTATCTATATCCTGGACGGGCAGCTTCTTCTCGTGCGACGGTTTCGAAAGCTTGAGAATCATTGAGGTATTCTCCGTCCCCCCAGAAGGGAACTTCTGAAATCGCGATTAAGTCCTCTATTTTACCGGCGTCTAAATCCGTTAAAAAACGTTGAGCAATAGCGATGGCTGCAGCAGAGTCTTTTACCTCGTCAGCGGCATGGTAGCCATGACAGCCCCAGAGTGAACTCAAAACAGAGACCGTAAGGAGAAGTCGAGAAAGATGATGCATTAAACATTTCCTTGGGCGTATGTATTCTAATCGTCAGGATCAGGGAAAAGGTTTTTCTTTATTGGGGCGTTTGAAAGCCAAAATATTTTCCTGGTGGCGCGCAGTATACTCAGCACCCAGCTCTTCAGGAAGCTCTTCATCATCAAAGATCGGCTCTGGTAATGCAGGAGGAACCAGCGCCTTATTCGCGACCTGACCGGCCAGACGAAACCCTTTACGTAATTGCGGCTGTGGATCAAACTCTTTTGACTCTTTCGACTCTTTTGACGATTGCATAATGAGAGTATAACATGGAGTTCTGTGCGAAAAGACGGGCCAAAGCGCTCTTAAAACAGGTAAATACCCCCGATAATCTCCTGGCAATCTCTTGGCGCGAGCCTGTTTCTTACGCATAATAGACATATGAAAAACAATACACAAAACCCTGAGCGTCAAGATGTATGGCAAATGTTTGACCGCATTGCCTGGCGCTATGATTTTCTCAACCGTATTCTATCGATGGGCATCGATCGCGGCTGGCGAGAGCAAATGGCCAATATGCTGCCTCCCCGCCCTGAGCTTCGGGTACTCGATCTCGCCACTGGCACCGCAGATGTTCCGCTGACTTTTGCCCGATCAAATAAAGACATTTCTCATATTACCGGCATGGACCTTGCCGAAAAAATGTTAGACATCGGTCGTGAAAAGATAGCCCAGCAAGGGCTCAAGAAAACCATTGAATTGGCCACCGGCGACGCGATGGCCATTCCGGCGGAGAGCAACGCTTATGACGCTGCCACCATTTCTTTTGGCATTCGCAATGTACCCGATGTACTTACCACATTAAAAGAAATGCACCGGGTGGTAAACCCCGGAGGCCATGCACTGGTATTGGAGTTTTCCACCCCCGAAATCCCCGTATTTAAACAGGGCTATCTTTTTTATCTGCGCCATGTTTTACCTCAAATTGGCGCAGCGCTCTCCGGTGACAGCTACGCTTACCGCTACCTCAATCAAACCATTGAAACCTTTCCCTACGGTCAAGATTTTTGTGACCTCATGATTGAAGCGGGTTTTACGCAAACCGAAGCGGTTCCGCTCACCGGAGGCATTGCCACTATTTATAAAGGGGTAAAACCGCACCAATGAAAGATCTCAGAAAGCCTAAGCACCCTTTATTAACCTCTTTTAAGGCCATGGCCAAGCAGCCCACAGAGAAATGGCTGGAGCTTGAACAGAGCACGCGACTGGACTTTTGTGCGCAGTATCTCTTGCTACCCATGCTCAAAAAAGGCCAGAGTCCCACACCCGAAATGTTGGCTCAGATTATGCCCTCGGCAGTGGATATTGAAAGACAAGCAAGCAGTTTACTCCAGGAGCAACCGCAGTCCTTTAAATCCATCGAGACGTTGGTAGAACAAACCGTAGCCCTGTTTTTACTGGCGGGTTCAGCCTTCGATACCGCTTCAGAAACTTAAGCAGCCCCCGATAAACAGAAGCACCAACAGAAGACGGTAAACCCCATTGGGAAGGCGTAATTTATCTTTTGCGGCGGGCGTTAGCAGGGCCCCAAACGTGAGAAAGACGAGGCCTGAATTCCAGCGTCCGAGGGCAAGGGTTAGGCCTGCAATACAGAAGCTAAGTCCAATCCAAAACTTTTGGTCGTCTCTTAAGGCCGTTTGGGAAGGATTGGGGACATACAAAGCAGCCGGGGGACGCTCTGAAAGCGGAAGATCGCTTCTGCGCATAGACTCTTCAAAACTCAAGCCACAATGGTCACAGGTGGTATTTCCCCGGGGCATGGACGCAGCGCAGTGTGGACAATCAATAAAATATGCCATATGCTCTAGATTAACATGTTTAATACCCAGATCTTGCACACCCTGATCCTCTTGCGCTTTCCCTTTTCGCTTTTCTTAATGCCCATTTTTTTATGGGCACTTTACGATATACCAGCCCCCTTCTCTCTACGCACCCTGAGTGTGTTTCTTATCTTTCATGGATTGGTTTACCCTTCAAGCAACGGGTATAACAGCCTGATTGATCAAGACACAGCGCCGGTGGGAGGCATAGCAAAACCGCCCCCGCCCCCCGCAATACTGGGCCCGGTTACGCTAATGATGGACCTCACGGCCATTTTATGGGCCGGTGCCATCGACTTTTATTTTGGTGGGCTGATTGCCTTTTTAATCGGCGCTTCTCGCTTGTATAGTGCACCCTGGCCTCGCTTGAAGCAATACCCCTGGTTGAGCTTTGCCCTGGTGTCTCTGCTACAAGGCGCCTTTACCTTTGAATTGGCTCTTTATGGTATGGGAGTGAACTTGAGTACATTAACGGAGCCCGCTGTTCTCTGGTCTGCCACCATCTGCACGGCACTGGTGGGAAGCGCTTACCCCTTGAGCCAAATTTTTCAACACGAAGAAGATGAAGAACGCGGGGACATGACCCTGAGCCGTTGGTTGGGGTATCACAAAACGTTTCTCTGCTCAGAAATTTTGTTGGGGCTCGCTCTGCTGGGCATTATCGCAACGCAACCGCGGCCTTTGCTTTGGCTATTTATAGGCAGCATGATGCCTTCAAGCCTTTATTTAGCATACTGGCACCGACAGGTACGGCGAAACAAAAAGGCGGCCTCCTTCAAGCACAGTTTGCGCTTGAATCTACTCTGGGCATTGGGCCTCAACCTCTGTTTTGCCATCTACAGTCTGGTTTGGTAATCTGGTATGGCACCCTTTTATCATAAAAATAGAGTAAAATCCGTCGTCGATCTCATACAAAGTAAGTCTATTGCGTTCTAATATAGATATATAGAAAGGATGGATGCACATGCGCAACTCAGACTACTCATTCCCCCAGGATAAAGCCCTCCGACACATCAATTCCGCTCCCCGCACCTACCATGTCTTCCATCTGGTAAAAGATCAAGATGAGTGGAAAATTATAGATGCAGACGATAATACACTAATTGACACCATAGAGCACGAGATCAAAGCCCGGCAAGCGATTCTTCAACTCGCCCAGGAAAACCGCCCCAGTCGGGTGGTGATTTATAATCTTGCCGGAAAAATATGTGGCAGCTCAATGTATCCCTAAACGTTATCCAGGGAACTTAACACCATAACAAGCGCACTCTGTACAGAGTTGCCATTCCCTCGATTCCCGTAGAGATGAATTTCGTGGCGAATAAGTCCTCTTTTTTTGCTGAACCAAAACTCACTGAATTCGCGGTCATGCAGAGGATCTTGAAGAGAAGAAGAGCGAGATTCTAAAACATTGACGATGATAGAACCCCTCTCAAAATCGTACTCAGCTGGCTTAATCACATTCGTACTATTCTGCGTAAAGAAGCGCGTTTCAGGGATAGAACGCTCGAAAATCCCCGTGTATACTTCACCAATATTTTGGGGCGTATAACGCTTTATTTTCGGAGGGCGACTTCCGATATCAGGAATGCGGGTAGAAAGCTCTGTTTTAAGGGTAACCGACTGGCCTTCTACAGCAAGTACTTCTATCGTATAGGTTCCTAGTTCCTTGTTTTGTTCAATATAATCTAAAACAGCTTCAATCCCTTCATTATCAGCGCTCGCCGCTTCAAAAACAAAGCCCCAGCCCAAGAGGGTTTGCGGGTTTGAAAAAGGAATTTCTCGGGAGCTTTTTAAAATGACCCTGCTCATTTTAATTTGATAACTCCACTTCATGCCGACTTTGTAATCATCAAGGAAATAATGCTTAAAAGCACTTACCTCCCGCTCAGAAAGAGCGCTCTCCTGGGGCAAGCTCTCATTTTGAGCGGGATCTAAAGAGGAGTCAGTCGCTACAGGGCTTACTATGGGATTAACAGACTCTATTTCGATAACAATATCTACAGACTTTCTTATATCAGTGTCTTTAGCCGCATAAAAAAACAGTTGAACGCGACCTGTTTTCAGAGGGGTAATGACATTACCGTTCTGTTTTATTACCGTCGTATCACTGATAGAAAGCTTTACATCCTGATCCCGAGAACCGTCGGCATAAACGACTTCTGCATTGAGTTTTAACGCACCACTCCCTAACGTTAGGCGGGCAGGTATAGAGGAGGTATCTAGCGAAACGGCGCTTATGGATGTGCCTGAGCGCTTGTTTTCGGAGTCAGAAGCGTCAGCATCTTTTGAAGAGATTGTTGGTCCCATCGGTTTAGCCTGTTGCACTTCGCAGCCAAGCAGAGAAAGCAAGGCCAAACTCACCAGAACAAAAGAAAAAGTGCCTTTATATAGTTTTGTCATTTCAATTTGATTCTCCATGACAAATATTATAACAGTTTGTATAAAGGTGTGCTTTTAGCTGTGACGGGCACCTGACAAGAGGAGGTTGAGGGCGTCTTCAAAATTACCCGCTTGCTGAATCTCTCCTCCGTTGACAAAGAAAATCACGTCTGCATTTTCAATGGTGTTCAAGCGGTGGGCAATAATGACCCGCGTTGTGTGCGGTGGTAAAAAGGTCAGAGCTCTTTCTAGCAAGGCCTCGGTAGCGGTATCAATATTGGCGGTGGCTTCATCTAGAATTAAAAGTTCGGGATCTTTAAGTACCGCACGCACAAAGGCAATTAACTGCTTTTGACCCAAACTCAAATTATCCACAGCCACCGCAAGTTTATCTTTTGGATCCCAGAGCGACTCGAGTACAGCATGCAGTTGCAATTGCTCTATTTTAGCGTAAAGATCGAATCCCTCTTTTTGGCCATAACGTAAATTATCGGCGATGGTGCCCGCAAACAAAAAGGGCTCCTGCAAAATAAAAGCAATCTTGTCTGCCCGCTCCTGCGAAGACAAGCAGCGCAAATCTTCGCCACGAAAACGAATATGCCCTTCCACGGGATCAAAAAGACGACTCATTAAGCCCGCTGTGGTCGATTTACCTCCACCGGTGGGCCCCACAAAAGCATAGGTTTTGCCCTGTTCGAGCTGAAAATTAACGTCATTAAGCACGTTGGCGCCTTCGGGCTGATAAGCAAAACTCACAGACTCAAACGCTAAAACAGTATCGAGGTTTCCTTTTTGACACACCTGGTCAGAATCTGGCGGTAATTGGCGCATTGGATTTTCGAGGTCCAATAGGTCGCGAATACGTTGCCAACTGGCAAGAGATAACTGAAACGAGGACCAGAGCATCGCCACCTGACGTAAAGGATCGTAAAAGCGGCTGACATAGGTAAAATAAGCCATCAACAAGCCCACGGTTAACTGTCCCTGTGTTAATAAATAAATACCATAGCCCAGCACACCCAGCTGCGCCAGCTGAGACATAAAGCTATAAATCGGGCTAAACACCTGATTGGCTATTCCGGCATCGCGAGCGGCTTCATAATTAGAGGCATTGGCCTGGGCAAAGCGTTCGCGAAAATAATCCCGACGCTCAAACGCTACAATAATTTTGAAGTTCTCTAAGCTTTCCTGAATTTGTGAGCTCAGAGCCCCCGTTTGCACTAAGCTTAAGGCATTTTTTTTGCGTACCCACGGAGACAAAACATGGGTTACGGCCCATAACACCACCGCTGGTGCGAGCGCCACCAGGCCCAATTGCCAGTTCAACACAATCATAATGACCGCAGCACCCGCCATAATAACAAAACTGCCCACCAGTCGCACCAGCGTCTCTGAAAACAACGTACTCAGATTACTCGTGTCGTTATTAATGCGAGAAATTAAATCGCCTGCGCGATTGGCCTGAAAAAAGGCCAGCGGAAGATCCTGAAGGGTTTGAAAGACCCGATTTCGCAAATCAAAAAGCACCTGTTGCCCTACCGTTCCCATGCGAATGACCTGCTGATAATTGGCCACAAAGGCCACGCTATAGACCCCCAGCAGCAATACCGCATAACGTAATAGCTCAGAAAAGTTGCCCTGATCAATCGCGTTGTCTATCACGTAAGCCACCAGTACCGGTGCCCATAGCCCCATCGCCGTATTAATCAACAGCGCCAGAAAGGTTAAGCTCAAAGCCAATTTTTGTCCAGCAATCAGCTGCCACAATTCGTTGAGGGTTTTACCCTGGGGTGCTGCGGGCTGAAGTTCGTCATGGTTGAGTGCGTATTGTGTGGACATGATTAAACCCCATAGCTTTCTGTACTGCGTTGTGATTGTGCCAATTGTGCATATTCAGGCGCATTTTTCATCAGATCCTGATGGGTCCCCTGATACAAGATTTCACCCTCTGCCATAAAAAATATTTGGTCATAGTCCACCACGCTGGCCACCTTTTGAGTCACGGTCATTAAGGTCATCTCTGGATAGTTTTTGCGCAGTTGTTCTAAAATATACTGTTCAGTCGCTAGATCCACCCGTGCGGTAAAGTCATCCAGGAAGAGAATATGGGGCTCCATGGCCAGGGCTCTGGCCAACATAATGCGCTGTTTTTGCCCGCCCGATAAACTCAAGCCCCGCTCTGAGACCAGGGTATTTAGGCCCTCGGGCAATTGCGCAATATAGTCCGCCAGGGCTGCCGTTTGAATCGCTTTCTGTAACTGCGCTTCGGTTACCTTTTCATGAAACGCAATGTTTTCTCGCAAACTCAGACTAAACAACACACTTTCTTGAAACACCAGCCCCATCTGGGGATAGAGATCTCCTTTGGCGATGGACTCAATAGGTGTCTGATCATAGAAAACCTGTCCCTGATCCATCGGTAATAAACCACTCGCCACCTGAATGAGCAGGCTCTTACCCGCTCCGGTGGGCCCCAGAATAGCCACCCGAGAACCGGGCTTGACTTCAAAGTTAATCGCTTTGAGCACCGGCTTTCCAGCGAGCGTTAAGTTGACATTGTGCAGGCGAAGCCCTCCTTTTATCAAAAGCCCCTGAGGGGGCTTTGACTCGGACGGGGGACGTTTGAGCACTTCATAAATCCGTTGATAAGACGCCGAAGCGCGCGCAATTAAATTACCGGTAAATCCCATCACCAGAATAGGAAAAATGAGCAGCCCCATATACACATTGAAAGCGGTTAACTCCCCGAGGGTCATGCGCCCCTGCATGACAAAATAGCCACCCAGGGTTAAAATAATTAAGGTTCCCAAACCCGATACCCAGGTAATTGCGGGGACCAAAACCGCAAATAGACCTAAAATACGTAATCCCACTTGCCTGGATTTTTCGTTTGGGGCATCAAACTTTTGCATTTCAAGATGGCCGGTATTTAAAACCCGTACCAGTGCGGCCCCCAAAATACTTTCATTAATCATGCGGTTCAACACATCCACCACACCCTGAGACACTTTAAACAAACTGCGCACCCGCGAAAAAACAAAGCCAAAGGTAAAGGCGATCAAAGGCAAGACACATAAAACAGCCAAAGCCAGAATCCAGTTGGTCCACAATAAGAGGCCACTGGCTCCGATCACCAATAAAAGAGAAGAAGATAAAGAAACCACGGCCTGTGAAACAAAGGTTTTAATGGCGTCTATATCAGAGGTCAAATAGGTGAGCAGTTTTGCCGGGGTTAAGGCCTGCAACGTGGGGTAACTTTGCTGAGAAATAACGTCGGCCAGTTGTGCCCGCAAATCACGGGCCACTTTTTCAGAGGCCAGGACTTGCAAGACGCTTTGTACAGCCGTTAACACAAACACCAGCAGGGCAATCCCTAAAAAAGGCCAAACCAGAGCGTCAAGATTGAGTTGATCGCGACTAAAGTCGTCAATACCCCGTTGAATAAACTGAGGCAGCACAAGGCTCAGCGCATTACTGATCAGACTGAGAATAACCAGCCCCAAAATCATGGAGCGATAGTTTTTTAAAAGACGAAATACAGAAGGCTTTTTAGACTGGGGTGATGCAGTGGACATGAACATTTTCTTTCCCGTAGAGATTGCCATCTCAGCATACGACAAAACATAGGATTGACAAGGATTTTAGTCTTCCTTACACTGGGTTTATGCTTAAATTTCCTGTCTCTGATCCAATTGCTGTTTTCCCTTATAATCCCCAGTGGCCCCAAGACTTTAGCCAGATTAAACAAGAACTAGCGGTACTTTTCACCCATTGGGCCGAGCGCATCGATCATATTGGCTCTACGTCTGTGCCCGGATTGGCAGCAAAAAATATTATCGATGTCCAAATCACCGTAAAAAGTTTAGAAACCCCTGCATTCAAAGTATTTTTAGAAACCATCGCAGAGCGTTCACCCGACTATGTCTTGCGCGCCCACGACCGCGATGAGCTCACGGGTATAGAAGAGAATCATCCGGGTTTAAGAAAGCGTTTTATTAAATTGCAACGCCCTGAGATAACAGCCAATATTCATATTCGTGAGGCCGGTCAGATAAACCAAAGATACGCCTTGCTCTTTGCTGCTTTTCTGAGAGCCAACCCGGCACAGCGAAACATTTATAGTTTGTTAAAGCAACGCCTGGCCACGCTTTTTCCTAAAAGTATTGATGGCTATTTATATATTAAAGATCCCCTGATGGATTTAATCTATCTTCAGGCCGAAGCCTGGGCACTGGAAAGCGGTTGGCACATACAAGATGCTTGAATCCTATTTCAAACTCCTCTCCCATATTGATCCGCTGACCCATGAGGGAGAAGTCACGCAAGTGATTGGGCGCCTGATTGAAGCCAGAGGGCCGGCAGTACAATTGGGCGAAATGTGTTATTTACACTGTGATGGCCGTAAAGCCCGAGCTGAAGTGGTCGGCTTTCGCAATCACCTGATTTTATTAATGCCCATTGATGAAATCAGCGGGGTGAGATCGGGCACGCCGGTCATTGCCAGTGGCAAACCACAGATGGTACCCGTAGGACCGGAATTACTGGGGCGCGTCATTGATCCTTATGGTAACCCCCTCGATAGTTTGCCCCCCCCCCTTACCTCTCATTATTATCCCCTGGAACAAGATCCCCCACCGGCTTTGTCCAGAGCACGTATTAACAGCCCTTTATCATTGGGAGTGAGAGCCATTGATAGCCTACTTACTTGCGGGCGAGGCCAACGCATGGGCATTTTTGCCGGGTCTGGGGTGGGAAAGAGCTCACTCCTGGGCATGACAGCCCGTAATACGCGAGCTGCGGTTAACGTCATTGGATTGATTGGAGAGCGGGGGCGAGAAGTGCGTGAGTTTATTGAGCGCGATCTCGGCGAAGAAGGGTTGCAACGCTCAGTGGTGGTCAGCGTGACCTCCGATCAGCCAGCACTGCTGCGCTTAAAAGGTGCTTATGCGGCCACTGCTATTGCAGAGTACTTTCGAGATCAAGGAGAAGATGTTATTTTAATGCTCGATTCCTTGACCCGCTTTGCCATGGCCCAACGGGAAATTGGTCTGGCCATTGGAGAGCCTCCAGCCACCCGGGGTTACCCCCCCTCGATGTATGCCCTCTTGCCCCGGCTTTTAGAGCGTTCAGGCACCTCAGACAAAGGCTCCATCACCGGATTATATACGGTGCTGGTGGAAGGAGATGATAATAATGAGCCCGTGGCAGATACGGTACGCGGTATTTTAGATGGACACATTGTACTTTCTCGTAAGCTGGCCGAACGTCATCATTATCCCGCCATTGATATTTTGCAGAGTATTAGCCGTTTAGCCTCGGATTTGCAAAATGAAGAGCAGCAGGCAGACACTGCCTGGGTCAGGGAAATGCTAGCCACCTATCAGGACGCCGAGGATCTCATCCAGATTGGTGCTTACAGCAAAGGCAGCTCAACCCAGGTGGATCAGGCAATTCAATCCATGGATGCCATTCGTCAATTTTTAACGCAATCGATAAAGGCCCCTTGTACATTACAAGAGGCCTTCGGAGAACTGCATCAGTTAAAGTTGCGTTATGCTAAAAGCTAGGCATTAAAGGCTGGACCATAAAAAACCAGAACCAGTGCTATTAAGAGAATACATTCAAGAATCATAACCCGAACCCTAAGCCTTTCTCGATTATTTTAGTGTGTCAATCATAAGTATATTGCGTTTGGCTAGTTCTAAAGACGCACGAATCTGACAAAGGTTCCCCATCTCACACATAAAATTGACATTATGTAAACTTCCAATCCATAGAAAAAGCCCGACGTGTAAAAATGCCGGGCTTTCTCTTTTAGACTGAAGATCTATTTCACAAGATCTTGTACAGCTGCTTGTTCTTCTAAGAGTTCTTGCTTGGTGGCGTTCACTTTTTCTTGAGAAAAGTCATTCAGTTCAATACCCTGAACGATTTCCCAGTTTTCGCCATCGGAGCGAATCGGAAAAGAAAACATGAGTCCTTCGGGAATATCATAAGAACCATCGGAGCTGACGGCCACAGAGAAATACTCACCCGCAGGGGTAGGGTTAATCAAACACTTCACTGTATCAATGGCAGCATTCGCGGCAGAAGCAGCCGAAGACGCACCGCGGGCTTTGATAATCGCAGCACCGCGTTGTTGAACCGTTTTAATGAAATCTTCTTTTAACCAATTGGCGTCCTGAATTTTGGCGGTGATCGCTGCACCCTGTACACTGCCGTCAAAAAAGTTAGGGTATTGGGTGGCCGAGTGGTTACCCCAAATCGCTACATTTTTGACTTCACTGACATGGGCGCCGGCTTTATTTGCCAATTGAGACGCTGCCCGATTTTGGTCCAGCATGGTCATCGCGAAAAAGTTTTTCGCTGGAATACGCTTGCTTACAGCTTTAGCAATCCAGGCGTTGGTGTTACAGGGATTTCCTACCACAAGAATTTTACAATTCTCGCTGGCGTGGGCATCAATGGCTTTACCCTGACCAATAAAAATACCCCCGTTGATGTTTAAGAGGTCTTTGCGCTCCATACCGTCTTTGCGGGGCACAGAACCCACCAATAAAGCCCAGTCAGCGTCTTTAAAAGCCACATCAGCCTGATCGGTACAGGTAATCGAAGCCAGGTTCGGGAAGGCACAGTCCTCCAGCTCCATACGAACCCCTTCAAGGGCGTTCAATGCATGGGTAAGCTCAAGAAGTTGTAAGTGGACCTGGACATCAGCACCAAAAACCTCACCGCTGGCCAGACGAAATAATAAAGCGTAGCCGATTTGCCCTGCGGCACCGGTAACCGCTACGCGTACAGATTGTTTACTCAATGTTCGGATTCCTTTCGAAAAGAGGGAGTTAAAACTGCTCTATTTTAGCAGAGTTTCAACTTAACCTAAAATTAATCTTTAGTGCACGTCACTTTTCCCTTAAAAGTGTCTATATATGACCTATGACGCAAACTTCATTTTCACTTTATCAACTGGTTTCACCGCAGCAACTGATGCAAGGTCGTCAGGCCCAGGGCTACAGTCCTTCAGCCCCTTTACAACAGCCTCTTCAGAGGCCGCCGGTGGCAGCTGCCTCCCAACAACTGCCTGACCCATCACTCTTGCAACGGTTTTCTCGGGTTTCAAATCTGCTTTCCCCCGATCAGCTGCAGTTAACGAGTGGTCGCTATCGTCCCGAGCTTCCACCGATACAGTTTGGCCCCTCCCCCACGCGTCCCGCTAACCGGTAATCGCGTAAATGTGGGTATTACCTCCCCTGTGGACCTCTTTCGCGGTGCGGCGCCCTCCTCACCGGCGATGAACACCCGCGAGTTGCGCCACCAACAGTCTGTAGCAGCGTTAGCGACCATGCAACCCAGCGAGCTGAAAGCCCTCGGCAAAAATGACAAGCAGGCCTTCTTTGAAGCCTTGCTTCCGGCAGCCATTGAATCAGAAAAAAAATACGGAGTGCCTGCGGAGTTAACCCTGGCACAGGCCGCTCTTGAGTCGGGTTGGGCCGCCTCACCCATTGGCGGTTATAATATTTTTGGAATTAAAGGCAGTGGCCCGGCTGGAAAAACCAGCGTCAACACCAAAGAGTTTTACGATGGCAAATGGGTTAACGTAAGGGACGGCTTTGCAAAATATAATAACTTTGGTGAAGCCGTTGAACGCCACGGCAAATTGTTTCACAATGGTTATTATGACAAAGCCGTGGAACAATTTGCTCAGGATCGCAGCACAGCCGCTTTTATTGATAATATTCAGGGTATTTATGCGACAGATCCCAGGTACTCTCAAAAAATCAATGCGATTATCGAGGACTACGGATTAACGGAAATGGTTGCACAAACCGGCATGGTATAAAGGCTTTCACCACTGGTATTAATTTCTTCATAATGCTATAATTTCTCCCATGTCTGAAGCCAATACACTCCCCGATCTCAGCTATTACGATCCCCTGCGCTCACGTCAGGTTTGGGCCGATAACCCAGAGCAGCTGTCTCAGGAGCTTTCTGATCGATTTCCACCAAATATCCCCATACGCTTCATGGCACGCCCCTTCTCTTGCGACCCTGACCTACTCAAGCGTCTGAGAATCCACTTTGAGCGTGAAAAACTGCTCACACGCCATGAGTTTTCATGCTTTGTAGATTACCAGGTGATTAATACTGAGTCTCTTTACCTTTTTTCACAGATCAATTTTTTAGAGATTATAACCGAGCTTCCGTTGCAAGCCCTGGACAAAGAGCGCTGGGCGACTTTATTTTTCAAGTGTAGAGAGTACGGCATTAAGTTACGGCTTTTGCTCAGCGCGCCCCCCCAGCAAGGCAATTTACAGGATATTTCCACCCTTTACCTTTTTCTAAGAGAGTATTTGGGCTATTTTACCCTTACTTACAAAAAAGGTTACTTTACCAATAAAATCATTGATGAAACCTTTTATCAACTGTCTACTCGCGCTGAAGAGAATCACAAAGGTCATTTAATTGACGAGTCTTTAAACAAAAGTATTTATCTCGGCACGTATGAGTATATGCGAAAAGCCTTTGGTCCCAGGATCAAAACCGTACTTGAAATAAACCCTTTCGCGAGCCATACTTACTATAAAGAACTCAACCGAGTGCCCTATTCCTGGGATGTTACTCTGAGTGGTATACAAAAAGGCAAACTAGATACGGATCATTTGGCTAAACTCAACAAAACTTTTGATGCGATTGTTATTTTTCAAGGCTTACCACAGTTGAGAAACCCCCAGGCAGTTCTTCGGCAGCTCAAAACATACTCTCGTCCCACCACACAGTGGGTCTGTGTCCACTATAATCTGGCTGCCTTTCCTAATTTGGCTCTGCTGCTCGGCGATCAATGGCAAAATAGCATCTATGAATCTAATTTCTGGTCATGCTTAAAACTGCACAGCAAAGATAGCATGAGCACGCTTTTTGAAGACATTGATGTAGAAATGAGATGGACGCCGACAGAAGTTGAGCGCCCCGATCTCCAACCCATAAAGCAATTCCTCGATCGCTCTCTCAGAGATTTATTTCCTAAAGCATGGGACGACTTTTTAATCCAAAGCCAGACCATGATATGGACCGGCCACGGAGAAGGCAATATGCAAGAACTCGCCGAAGAAGCGACCCCTGATGACGCTTTCACAGAAGGATTTATTAGCGAAGGGTTTGTCTAGAGCCTTAACTCTGGGATTGATGAGTTAGAGGTGAACAATTTGCGAAAGGTAGTAGGCCATGGTCTTCATGCCGTTACGCAGCTGCTTGATCTGAAAGTTCTCGTTGGGCGCGTGGTAACCATCAGACATCAAGCTTTGGGCAATAAGCACAATGGGTGCATCAGGAAAAACCCTTTCAAACTCAGGGATTGCACCAATGGTTCCTCCGCTGCCCACAAAGACAGGGGTTTTCCCAAAGCCTTTTTCACAGGCCTTTACTGCTTCAAGCATAAAAGCATTATCTACAGGGCTCATATAGCCTTTTAAGGCCCCGCGCACGTTCACCTGGATATTGGGGTGAACACTTTGTAAGCATGCTTCTAAAAGTGCTTTAACCCGTTCAGGCTCTTGACCCGCCACAAGTCGCATGGTCAGTTTTGCTTTTACTGCATAGGGTAAGGCTGTCTTAATAACGTCGGGCTCCGACTGAGCCCCTTCAAAGCCATGGACTTCAAAGGTTGGGCGCACCCAGATGCGCTGTAAAAGCTCCACGGCTTCGCTAGCGTACAGCTGCGCTCCTCCCGTATCAGCAATCAGTTTCTCTAGATTAAAAATCGCAGCAGTGCGGGCGAGGGTTTCTTGCTCTTCAGCACTGACCTCCGGCAACTCTTCCTGAATCCCGGGAATCGTCACATTGCCACGGGCATCGACACAGCGGCTCAAAGCCTGAATCAGCACGTTGAGGGGGTTCATGGCTGCTCCCCCTACCATACCAGAGTGCAGGTCTTGTGTTCCCGTCACCAATTCAGCTTCGCCTTCTAACAGGCCCTTTAAACGATAGGTAATCGCCGGGTGATCTCCCTCAAAAATCGTGTCTGAGACTAAAATGGATGCCGGCGCATGAATACGCGCCTTCACTTCGTCCAGAAATGCACCAAAATGGGTGCTGCCGTCTTCTTCTTCGGTTTCATACACCAACTGAATATTGGGGAGGTCATAGCCCTGACTATGCAAAAAATGAATGGCATGTAGGGTGGTGAGTGCAGGGCCTTTATCATCGGTACTGCCACGGCCATAAATACGCCCATCCTTGAGAATGGGCTCAAAAGGCGTCGTGTTCCACTGCGGTTCATCGGCGGGTTGAACATCCATATGATTGTAAACAATGAGCCACGGACGGGCCGGATCGGTTTGAAGGGTCGCAATAAAGGCGGGGCAGCCCGCCGTTTCTACAATTTCAGATTGAAAGCCATAGGTCTTCACAATCTGAGCCATAGCTTCTAGCACACGGTGAGTATCCGGCCAGTGGGCTTTGCGCTTACCGATACTGGGAATACGAATGAGCGTCATCAGCTCTTCGACCATGGTGGTTTCTTGCTGGTTTAAATAGGCTTCTAATGCCGCTTCCATGGGTTTTAATTCTCCATCACTGCCGTGGCAATATATTTCATTAACACATCAGCAGCGTCGATACCGCTCAATCGTTTGGCTTCTTGAATGCCCGTGGGACTGGTGACGTTCACTTCAATCAGTTTGCCGCCAATGAGGTCTAAACCCACAAAAATAAGGCCAGCGGCTTTGAGCACAGGCCCCACGGTAGCACAAACCTCAAGATCTTGAGGGGTTAGCGTGTAAGCTTCGGCATGTCCACCGGCATTCAAATTGGCGCGGTGTTCGCCTGCTGCGGGCACACGGCGAAACGCAGACACCACTTCACCATCGACCATCAAAACGCGAATATCGCCATCTTTGGCTTCAGGAATATAGGATTGAACCACAACGGGGGTGCGCTGGTTTTCGGTCATGATATCTAAGAGCGCATCCACATTACTATCGTCTGCGCGCAGAACAAAAACGCCGCTGCCCCCCATGGCATCAATGGGTTTAAGAATGGCTTTGTGCTCTTTACTGACAAAGGCTTTAATCACCGATTTTTGAGAACTCACCACCGTGCGAGGAATAAATTGCGGAAAATGGAGAGCAAAGAGCTTCTCGTTGGCATCTCTCAACGCAGAAGGACGATTGAGGACAAGGGTTTGGTGAGCAGCCTGCTCTAAAAAATACGTGCTGTATACATAATGCATATCAAAGGGCGGATCCTTCCGCATAATCACCGCATCCATGTCAGAAAGCGGCAAGTCTTCAGGCTCAGAAGCCTGAAAAAAATCAGTGGCACGCTGCACACTCACATGCTGCATGATTCCTCGCACCTCATCGTTGGCATGATAGAGTTGGTGGGGCTGAAGATAATAATTGACAAAGCCATGATGCTGAGCCGCTTCCATCATGGCAAAGGTGGAGTCTTTATGGATGTTAACATTCTCGATAGGATCCATGACATAGGCAATTTTAAGTGACATAAATTGTATTTTCCTTATTCTATAAGTCCGGTACGCTGAGCCGGCCAATAGCGCGGTTGCCGTGTGCTCTCATTTAACCCGTTTACCGTTAGATACTGTCTAAGAAATTAAAGATTAATCGAGTGCACCCAGGCGCTTGGGCGGCCAAAAACGAAACGAAGCATGACCAATAATATTTTTGATGGGAAGCGGTCCCCAGACATGACTATCGGCACTGTTGTTTCGATTATCACCCATCATAAACACATTGTCAGCAGGAATCGTCAGCGGTGCCATTTGATAAGCGGGTGGCTCTTTGGTGTAGGTTTCTTTAAGGGGTTCGCCATTAATAAACACCTGTCCATTACTCACAGAAATGGTCTCGCCAGGCAGACCGACGACTCTTTTAATATAGGCATCTTCGCCGGTTAAACCCAACCACCGCAAAGAACCTTTAATAAAATCCGGGTCTTCTTCCATTAGCGGCTCATCTTTGGGGGGGTAAAACACCAGAATGTCGCCACGGTCAATATGCTGGGTGTAATTTGAAATTTTCTCAACAATGAGACGGTCATTGATTTCGAGAGTGGGCAACATGGAGCCCGAAGGAATATAGCGCGGTTCGGCAATGGCTCCACGGGTAATCAAGGCAATGACCAGAGCACCAATAACAGTTTCAGCGGTTTCACGAAACACTGACTTTTTCTTTTTGGGCCTGGGCATTTTTTCTTCAGTCATGGGCTTACTCACTGATTTTTTCTTTAACTATAACAGAGGTGTTCCTTCAGAGAATAGATTTATGGCACCTCATTGCTTGAGAGGCGTAATTTCGCAAAGACGGGTCGGTGATCGCTCGATCCCTGATTATCTAAAATCTCCATACCCTCCAGTTCAAAGTCTTTGCTAAAAAAGATGTAATCAATCCGACGGCTGGGACGAATGCCAGGAAAAGAAAACGTATTCAGCCAGGCCGGGTTCTGCTGGTAAATCGGATGCGATAAAGCCGCAAGCTTTTGAATCTCAGCAGTGTCCGGTGTGGCGTTGAAATCCCCAATAAGAATCCAGGGCGTGTCCAGATTTTTAATCCAGGTCGAAAGCTCTTCAACTTGCGCCTGCCGGACGGGGTTAGGAGCCTCCAGATGGCTTACATGAGTAACCATAACAGTGACCGGCTGCCCGTTCACTTCTAAAGTACTCATTAAACACGCTCGCTTTAACATATCTTTGGCCTGAAAAACCCGATTTTCGGTGTTTAGCACTTTAAAGCGACTTAATAAAGCGTTCCCAAAACCATAGTGGGCATCGCCATAGGACCATTGGCCAGGTATCGCCTGCTGATATAAGCGAAACAAATCTGTATAGGCGCCGGAGGTGTGCCCTTTATTGACCTCTTGTAGCCCCATAATTTCAGGGGTATGATCCCGCAGGTAGCGCATATGGGCCAGTGGTTCAAAACGATAGTCATCGGTCCAGCCGTAACGAATATTGCTAGACATCACGCCAAAAGACGCTGTCGCGGGCGCTTCTGCAATCTCCGGGGCTGCAGGGGCCGCCAGACTCACGACACCCACCAGAAAAAACAATCCGCAAGTATACGTCCATAAACGTGAAACGCCATCACCTCTGATCTGACTTTTGGCCTCGCTTAAAGCCGAAAGCACTGAAGGCCCACGCCACTCATGCAGCCCGAGCAAGCCAAGGCTCAAAAAGAGGGCCACCCAAAACCCGGCTGGATTGGCTTTCAGTAAAAACATAGCGAGAATCAACAGCAAAAAGACAAACCCCGCCTGAAGATTCGCCCACGGAAAAAAGGCCGACTGCTCTTTTTGATAGGCCAGCATACGCTGTAAAAAAAAGCACCAGAGCGTCACCAACCCCATGGCACTGAAGGTATGAGCGCTCAAAGACAAGAGCATCACGCTTTGAAGAGAGGTCCACTGACTGACATCCAAATAGAGTAAGGCATAGATACCCAGCGCCGTACCCAACCCCGCCAGCGCAAGCTTTAGCCCACCCTGTATTTTTGCACGCCATAACCCCTGCCCCAAATAGGCCCCCATGGCCAAGGACAATAAGTAAATAGCTGCCGGGTACATCGGCGTGCGCGCACTCCAGATATGTAGATTTTCAATAATGCCCACGCTGAGGCCCATTAACAACCCCAACACAATACCCAGGCTGCCGCGCCAGCGAGAGATCGGCGAAGGCGAAACGGCATCAACAGCAGGCTCGGCATCAACATCAGCGGTCTGCGATATGCGCCGCGGAAGGAAGAGCCCCACCAACACAAGGGTGCTGAGCATGCCCCAGGAAAACCATCCCACTCCTTGAGGAGCTAACAAGAGTAGGGGCAATCCGCCCTGAGAGATGCGGGTACTCAGGTAAAAGAAAAAAGCCGTTTGCAAAGCATAAATCCAGGTACGTACGTCATGAACATCACGCCATTGTCTAAGCACGGTCATTAGCGTTATGCCGCCGAGCCAGCACGCCAATAGCGTGCCCCAGGCAAAAAAGTCGCTGGCGCGCTGTGCGCTTAAGGCCGTATACAAGGCAAACAATAGCAACAGCAAAAAACGAGAGACGCGTTCAGGATCAAAACGGTATAAAAACACCCGGTAGAACACCGGCCCGCTAAACGCAAAAAGAGCCAGCCCAAAAATCTTGGGCACGAGCAAAGGCGTACCTTCCCACCCAAAATAAAAGTAGGTTGAAATCACTGAAAGCAGGGCGCCAATACTATCGGACCAGATCCAGATGAGCGCAAAAAATAATGCGGGTAGGTAACTCATGGTTTTGCCTCTGCTTTGTCTGTTCTGTCTGTTCTGTCTGTTTTATCGATGATGCCGCGTTGCTGAAGGTCACGGCGCACCCGCTCAAAATCGTTAAAAAGCAGCTGTCCTTGAAAGCGAGAGCTATACGGATCCTCACCACTTACATTATGAATATAAATGGCCGCCACCTGATGGGGGTAAAGTGTTTGAATCTGTCGGTAGATTTGAGGGTCATGCTCGCCACTGTCTCCGAAAAGCACATAGCGGCGCTGGGGATAGGTTTCAAAGATCTTACGAATACGATTCAGCTTATAATCGGTATGGCGAAACAGAGAATCCCGACCCGGGCGGCGACGCAGCGCGATACTTTTAAGATCCATAGAGCCCTGAGGGAAATTATGATGTCTTAAAAACTGCTGCAAACGACTCATGAGGTTATCAGGGCTGCTCGACACATAATGGGTGGCCTCATAACCGTCTCCCTGGGGGCCAAAATGAATCGCACGGTAAATATCACTCATTTCGGCAACGGCGTGCAGCGTCAGGTAATTGCTAAAAAAAACGGTACGTAACATACGCATTTTACTGGTGGCAAAAGTCTGTAAGACCGTGTCATCAATATCTGAAATCACACCAACACAACGGGACTGGGCAGAATGTAGCAGCACACAAGCGGTTCCTTCTGAGGCACTCAGGCGTTTGCGGGTTTGTTCTGCGAGCTGTACGCGCACGGTATGTAAGCCTTGCTCTATGCCGGGAAGATGCTCAAAAGGCACCGAAAACACACCCATTTTGTCGGTTTGTACTTTACGCACCTCATGGCCAAAAATCACTTTCACCCACACCAGCGAGGCTTCGGTGACAATAAAGCGACGGGAGGTATTGATCGCATTGCGAAAACGGCTGTCTTCAACGCCCACCTCATCCACTTTGCGATCGGCATAAACTTTGCCTTTTACTTCGAAGTGTTCTGGCGTTCCGTAGGTGGGGTAAACCTCTATTTTTAAACGGCGTGTACGCCGCCGTAAAAGGCGCCGCAGGCGGCGTTTTTCCTGGGGTGTGAGGGGTTCCTCTGGCTGTTCGGCATCCGTATCAGTGGACAAGGGGTGTGTTTTCCTGTTGTATTGCCGTGAAATCAGGGTTAAGCACGACTGTTCAAAGTGTAAGAGGTTTTGGATTTCCACGCAAGTTTTAAGCCTACGTTCACTATAAGTTAATTAATAGTTAAAGAGTGGAGCTCATCGACAACCCATGGCCAAGCACACAGCAATTCTCCTATTTTGTTTAATCAGCCTGACAGCCTGCGGCGGACGCAGTCCCTCAGACTTACAGAGAACCCTTGGCTACGTTCAGCAAATGGACGGACAGGGCAGACCCGTGATGGACCTGGCCAGTCAAAACCGTCTGAGCATGCAGCGCAACACGCCCTTTAGCTATATTTACACGCCTCCCAGCAACGAAGAAAACGCTGAAACCACCGAATCAGATCTTGTGGATACCGATGATTTGCTACCTGGCGATGCCGGATCGACCACAGAAACAGTAACCGAAGGGGTTGCTTCTGAGGCGCCTGAAGCACTTGCCACTGAAGACGCTCCCCTTGAAGACGCCACTGACGAGATTTCTATTGAGGCAAATCTGCCCCAGGCGCCAGCTTTTACCCTCGAAAACCTTCAGGGTGAAAAGCAGCAATTTTCTTTTCCGCGCTCAAAGGTGCTTATCATCGCCATTGCTGACCAAAAAGGCTCTGAAGATATGGAGAACTGGATTACTCCCTTATACGATCGCTATACCGATAGCGTAGACATTCACGGCGTTGCTGAATTGTCTGCCGTTCCTAAATTAGCCCGTGGCATTGCCCGTGGAATTATTTCGGGTATTGTCAAACAGCCGATTATGCTGGACTGGACCGGTAATGTGAGTCAGCAATTTGGTGCCAAGTCTGGCGTCACCAACGTTTACGCCATTAATACCCAGGGGCAAATTATTGCCAGCGGCAGCGGTCTGGCCAGCTCTAGATAAACTCAAGGCCATCGCAGAAAGCGTTGATAATGCGCTCTAGAATCCATCACGGATTAAGCTTATGCCTACTCTCTATGCTTATGTTATCTGCCTGCAGTAGCTCCCGTTCACAGATTCCCGAAAACGAAAGTGAATTGTTTAAAACCATCAAGCATGATCAGTTTGACGATGGTTACACACCCGTTGTGGACGAAATTGTAACGCCTTATTATCGTCTAACCCAAAATAGCGATATTGATTGCGCATTAAGAGGGCTCCGCGTCACCTCACGTGACCCGAATAAGGTATTCCCTGAGCCCATCAGCTATTATGTGACCTGCAATTATACCAACAAAGACTCCATTGAGTTGAATCAAGCAGAAGATCATGATGGCAAGCCGCTGGATATTGTATATAAAAAAGCAGCAATCTTTAGTGATGGCAAAGAAGAAAGCACACAGATTACCAAACAAAAAATGTTAATTGAGCTGGACTCAGAATCATTGGTGCAAAGTTTAACCCAACGTACAGGGTACGATATTCTTCTAAAAACCGACGATATCAGCAAGAAAAACGCCTATCTCAGCGGCGTAAAAATAAAGATCCCGCCCCGATTACTGCAAGGGTTTTTTCAATACTCCAAAATAACCTGGGGCAACGATAATCGCTAGCCTGTCAGAGACCGCCGTAGCCCGCCAAAGCCTTTTAGAGGGCTTTTTCTATATCTGCCACTAGCGGCTTACTCAAAGGCCGTACCGCGCTTTTATAACTCACCACATTGCCTTTGCGGTCAATCAAATACTTGTGAAAATTCCACAGGGGTTCTTCACCGGTTTTTTGAATAAGGGTTTTATAAAAGGGGTTGGGATTTTCACCTTTCACCACCGTTTTAGAAAACATCGGGAAAGTTACTTTGTATTTTTCTTCACAGAAATTTTTAATCTCTTTGTCTGAACCCGGCTCTTGATCGCCAAACTCGTTGGCGGGAAAGCCCAGAATAACAAACCCCTGGCCACGGTACTTTTGATACAAGGCTTCTAACTGCTCATACTGAGGCGTATACCCACAAAAGCTAGCGGTATTGACCGCCAGCACGACCTTGCCCGCATAATCACAGAGTGACACCGGCTTGCCATCAATATTTTGCATCTCATAGTTTAAAGGGGTGCCGCAATTCGCTTGTGTGCTGACGGGCATGGCTTTAGCAGTGTTGTTTTCAGCGGCCTCTGGTTTACATGCCGTACCGAGGAGCATTCCCGTCGCAAGAGTGAACATTAAAATACGCATTGTAGCCATACATTTCCAAGCCTTTTTTATAAGTATCTTTTTACTATAGCGGCTGATCTACGCCCTGCGAAATTGCCGTTCATGTTTTCGGTAAAATAGAAGCTCACCATTTAAAACATTAAACTAATTGAACTATTTAAAGTATTAGCATTCTTTTCAGAAGAGTGATAAAATGAGAAGACGATCACGTTTAAAAGCAATTTGCTTCGCGTGACACAAAAAATCTCTGTTTTTTTTGTGGTTATTATTGACAGTTGACTCACTTCTGTCATATAACGTATACAGAATTAGCACTCTATTTAGTAGATTGCTAAAAACACATTAGATGTAAAACAACTTTGGAGGTTTTCATACCTATGGCACATACACTTTTAAAGCCCCTCGCTGATCGCGTGGTGGTTCGTGTGGCTGAGCAAGAAGAAAAAACCAGTGGCGGCATTTTGCTTCCTCAAACTGCAAACAAAGAGAAGCCTCAAGAAGGCGACGTTTTGGCAGTGGGTCCTGGTAAATTATTGGACAACGGCGAATTCGGCAAGATGAGCGTTCGCGAAGGCGATCGCGTTGTATTTGCAAAATATGCAGGCACTGAAGTAAAGCTTCAGGGCGAAGAAGTGCTCGTCATTTCTGAAAAAGATATTCTAGCAATCGTCGAGAAATAAAAAGAGGAGTTCATTTTCATGGCTAAACAAATCGTATATCGCGAAGACGCCCGTCAGGCCCTTCAACGGGGTGTAAACGCAGTGGCGGACACTGTTAAAGTAACCCTTGGCCCCCGTGGCCGTAACGTCGTACTTGAGAAAAAGTTCGGCGCCCCCCAAATTATCAATGACGGCGTAACCATCGCTAAAGAAATTGAATTAGAAAATCACCTGGAAAACACCGGTGCACAGCTCGTACGTGAAGTATGTAGCAAAACCAATGATGTTGCTGGCGACGGCACCACCACCTCAGCCGTATTGGCTCAAGCGATGATTCGCGAAGGCTTAAAGAACGTTACCGCAGGTGCAAACCCTATCCTGGTAAAACGTGGCATTGAAAAAGCGGTCGAACTTGCCGTTGCAGAGATCAAACGCATCTCTATCCCTATCGAAGGCAAAACCGCCATTTCTCAAGTGGCTACCATTTCTTCGGGCAACGATAACACCGTGGGTAACTTCATTGCTGAAGCCATGGAAGCCGTAGGCAAAGATGGCGTGATTACCGTTGAAGAATCCAAAGGTCTGTTTACTGAGTTAGAAGTCGTAGAAGGCATGCAGTTTGATAAAGGCTACATCTCTCCTTACATGGTCACTGACTCCGAAAAAATGGAAGCTGTTTACGAAGATGCACACGTTCTTTTAACCGATCGTAAAATCTCTGCAGTCCAGGATCTCGTCCCCGTACTCGAAAGCGTTGCGCGTTCAGGTAAACCCCTGGTCATTATCGCTGAAGATATCGAAGGCGAAGCCATGGCAACCCTCGTGGTCAACAAACTTCGCGGCGTGCTGAACTCGGTAGCCGTTAAAGCCCCTGGCTTTGGCGATCGTCGTAAAGCAATGCTCGAAGATATCGCCGTGCTAACCGGTGGACAAGTGATCAGCGAAGACTTAGGTCTAAAGCTCGAAAACCTGACCGTTGACATGCTTGGCTATGTGCGTCAAATCAAAGTTTCTAAAGACAGAACCACCATTGTAGCCGGTGGCGACAATAAAGAAGCTGTTGAAAAACGCGTGGGTCAAATTCGTCGTCAAATCGAAGAAACTGATTCTGAGTTCGATCGTGAAAAACTGCAAGAGCGCCTGGCCAAACTGTCCGGTGGTGTTGCGGTAATCAAGGTCGGTGCAGCCACCGAAACTGAGCTCAAAGATCGCAAACTGCGTATCGAAGATGCGCTAGCAGCAACCAAAGCAGCCGTTGAAGAAGGCATCGTAGCCGGTGGGGGTACCACATTATTACAAGTGGCCCGCGTCATCAACGAAGCTCTCGAAAGCCGCGGAGATGAACTGAACGACGATGAGAAAATCGGATTCAGCATCGTTGCCAAGTCTCTTGAATGGCCTCTTCGTCAAATCGCTGAGAATGCCGGTGAAGAAGGTGCTGTTATTGTACAAAAAGTACGCACCTCTCCAGACGGTGTCGGCTACAATGCGCTGGAACGCAGTTTCGAAAACATGATCCAAGCCGGTATTGTTGATCCTGCCAAAGTTGCACGCGCTGCCATTCAGAACGCAGCCAGTATTGCAGCCATGTTACTCACCACCGAAGCACTCGTGGTAGAGCAGCCTGAAAGCAAGTCTTCTGGCGGCGGCCATGACCCCATGGGCGGCATGGGCGGCATGGGTGGAATGGGCGGCATGGGCGGCATGGGCGGCATGATGTAAGCAACGCTTACACTGTCTCTCGCTGCTAATCCCCTGGCACATTAGATAAAAAAGAACCCCGGTAATCTTATCGGGGTTTTTTGATGGCTATAAATAGGTATAAAAAAGCGCTAAGTCTTTGACTCGTGCAATCTTGGCTCATGCAAGGGTTTAGAAATTGAGATGATAGCCCACGCGCACGCCGGTATTACTTCTTTCTTGTTCATGAAAAACCGAAGCATTAAAGTGACCGATAGAGCGGTTGTATTGTGAACCACCATAATCGACGGTGTGTGAATAAGACAAATTCACTCTCTTGTCTTCAAAATCATATTTGAGATCGTAACCCGAACGTACATTATCTTCTTGATCCTTTGGACGAAAACTCAGTTCCACCGAGCGCATTCCGATCTCACCATGCCCGGCACTTAAGCCTGTTTTCAAGCTCACGTCCTGGCCTGCAATTTCTGTCTTGGCAAGGCGGGTGCTAAATTTGGTATCGGTACCGGCATACAGCGCGGCTCCCACTAGCGCCCCGGCAATCAACGCACCGCGACCGGCTTCTGCAGTGAGTTCTTTGCGCTCCCAGGCCGCCTCAATCGGAGTTCTAATTAAGTTCTCCGCCGTTTGTTTACCCAACTCTTTCAAATAAGGAGAGCGTATTTTGGGTGGCCGAACCGCCTGGTGTTCCTGGCGATCAAAACCGCGAGCAGAGTCAGCATGGGCGCGGGCGTGATCCTCGGGGCGAGGGATACGCGCCTCAAGAGAAAGAATGGGTTTCTCAGTGGATAAAGCCCCGTGATAGAAGTTCAGTTTGTTTCCATCTTGCTCAGTATAACCGCCATTAAAACGGTAAGGGTCTTTTTGAGGTAACTCAGGTAGCTGTACGCCTGAAGGGTCATCAAATGATGGATCATCAAAACGCAGGATTTCTCGAGCACTCCCCCGAAGGGCAAACAGCCCATCACTCACGCTATCCGAAGCAATCACTGGCTGTGGAGTCGCTGGCCGACTCTCTGCAGAGGGTTTTACCGGTGCTTGCTTCGCTGCTGCATTTGCTTTCGCTATCGGCTGATACGTCGGCTGTGCTTGAATATCCATAAGTGAGTCCTATTGATGACGTCTGCAAGCAAAAAAGTAAGCGCTTGCAGCATTTATGTTATCAGTATAGAACACAAACGTTAAATACTGACCTGGCTTTATTAAATTACCTTAAATTACCCTGTTAATTTAAGGTAATTCCCCCTTTTTCAAACGGGTTTAATCCGCTTTCTTTTTGGCAGCAGCAGACTTTTTAGGCGCGGCCTTGACCTTGGCTTTGGTGGTCACTTTTTTAGCCGCAGGCTTCTTGGCGACAGGCTTTTTAGCAACGGTAGCTTTAGGCTCTGCTTTAGTCTTGGCTTGGGTTGTCGTTTTTTTAGCGACAGACTTCTTGGCTGCGGTTTTTTTGGCTGCGGGTTTCTTCGTTACCGCTTTTTTGGCTGCGGGTTTTTTAGCCGCCTTCGCAGGTGCTTTTTTCGATTTTTTGTCCGGTGCTTCGGCGATCATTTTAGCCACTTCTGCGTAAGTTAAATCCACCGCGGTCTCTTTAAGCTCTTTGGGTATCTTCACGTTCTTTTTGCCCGCTTTAATATAAGGTCCCCAACGCCCGTTTAAAATCGTCACTTCAGGATCTTCGTCAAACCCTTTGATAAAACGTTCCGCGTCGGCCTTACGCTTGGCTTCGATCAGCTCAATGGCCCGCTCTAACGAAAGGGACATGGGAGATTCTTCTTTGGGAATCGAGGTAAATTTACTATCATGGCGCACATAGGGACCAAAAGGGCCTTTCGCCACCACCACTTCTTTTTCCTCGTACTCCCCAATCGTTTTCGGCAATTTAAAGAGCTCTAAAGCTTCTTCAAGGGTAATCGTATCAATAAACTGATCTTTATCCAGAGAAGCAAAACGTGGTTTTTCCTCGTCGTCAGTAGATCCAATTTGAACAATCGGCCCATAACGTCCCAGACGGGTAATCACAAGTTTTCCTGACTTAGGGTCCACCCCCAGATCCCGTGAGGTTCCGACCTCTGAGCGATCGAGATCCTGGGTTTTTTCAACTTTGGGGTGAAAATCTTCAAAGTAAAACTGAGAAATCATTTCATTCCACTGCTTACGGCCCTGAGAAATGTCATCAAATTCTTTTTCCACAGAGGCCGTAAAGGAGTAGTCCACCACATTTTCAAAATGCTCTACCAGAAAGTCGGTGACGACTTTGGCCAGGCTGGTGGGAAAAAGCTTATTCTTTTCTGTACCGTAGACTTCACTTTGTAAGCTCTCTGTCACCTTATTGGCCTTTAATACGATCTGGTGGTACTCTCTCGGTTTGCCATCACGGCTTTCTTTGATAACATAGCCTCGTTTTTGAACCGTCGAAATGGTAGGCGCATAGGTAGATGGGCGACCAATCCCCTTCTCTTCAAGCTGCTTCACCAAACTGGCTTCTGTGTAACGGGCGGGCGGCTTCGAAAATACTTCTCGAGAAATCATCTCATCCAGCTGGAGTACCTGACCAACCGTTAAAGGAGGCAACATTTTTGCCTGGTCTTTTTCATCACTATTGGCGTCTCGGTAGACCCTTAAAAAGCCATCGAAACGAATGACTTCGCCAGAGGCCGTCAATACTTCTTTACGCCCTGAAATTGCAATACTTGCGGTGGTTTTTTCAATTTTTGCTTCCGTCATTTGAGAGGCTATCGATCGGCGCCAAATCAGTTCATAAAGAGCCTGCTCACCACTGTCTTTACCCGCCTTATGGCGAGAAAAGTCTGCCGGGCGAATGGCTTCGTGAGCTTCCTGGGCATTATCTGACTTGGTTTTAAAAATGCGCTGGTGATGGTAATCTTTGCCGAAAGAAGAAAGAATTTCGGTTTTTGCCTTGGACAGGGCTTCCTGAGACAAATTGGTGGAGTCGGTACGCATATAGGTAATATGACCCGCTTCATACAAACGCTGCGCCAGCATCATGGTACGAGATACCGAGTACCCGAGTTTGCGACTGGCTTCTTGTTGAAGTGTCGAAGTGGTAAAGGGAGAGGAGGGACTGCGCTTACCTTCTTTGACCTTGAGATCCGAAATCGTAAAGGTAGCGTTGATACATGCGCTCAGTAATTCACGAGTGGCTTCTAACGAATCAAAGCGCCTGGTAATTTCTGACTTTAACACCACGTCTTTTTCTAAGGGAAACATGGCCTGAACACGATAATTGCCTTCAGACAAAAAGCTTTCAATTTCGCGCTCTCGCTCCACAACCATGCGTACGGCCACCGACTGTACACGCCCTGCGGACAAACCAATTTTAATTTTTTTCCAGAGCAAAGGCGAAAGCTCAAACCCCACGAGGCGATCTAAAATACGTCGCGCTTGCTGGGCATTGACCAGATCCTGATCGATGGTGCGGGGATTTTGAATCGCGTTAAGGACGGCTGACTTCGTGATTTCACGAAACACGATACGGCGAATCTGTTCATCTTTAAGATTTAAAGATTCTTTTAAATGCCAGGAAATGGCTTCTCCTTCTCTATCATCATCACTCGCGAGATAGATGAGAGATGCGTTTTTGGCCAGCTTACGTAATTCCTTAATGACATCTTTTTTATCGTCGGTCACCACGTAGGTCGGCTGAAAACCGTTTTCTATATCAATGGCATCTTTTTTGGGAAGATCCCGAATGTGGCCGTAACAGGAAACCACCTTGTACTCGTGTCCCAGGTAATTTTCAATGGTTTTTGCTTTCGCTGGGGACTCCACAATGACGAGTTTATCAGCTGTGGACTTGGACTTCGGAGTGGTTTTTGCGGCCATTTGGACGTTCCTTGTGTTGTGTATAGTTTCGACGATTTAGGATATTGGGCTCCTTCGGTATAACCTACCGGGCAACCCTTCGACAAGCCCCTTGATTTCAAGCTCTGTTAAAACCGAAAGCACAAGATTTAGTTTTTGCTTTGATTTATTGACAATGTTTTCTATGCTTTGCGGACTCTCACTGAGTACTTCATAAACGGCTTGTTGGGTATTTGTCAAGGCGTTACTTATAAAAGAAGCGTCTAAAGCAGCACCTTCAGAAGGCGCTGAAATGGCCCAGCTCATGACTTCCGACAAATTTTCAGGCTGTGCTAATAAATATGCGCCTTCCTGAATGAGGTTATGGGTGCCTTCACTTTGCGGGCTGTCCACGGGCCCCGGCATTGCAAAAACCTCGCGTCCTTGTTCAATCGCACAATCTACCGTAATTAATGTACCACTTTTGCGGGCCGCCTCGATCACAACCACAGCACCACTTAACCCGCTAACCACGCGATTTCGCATCGGGAAAGTCCAGGTTTGAGCAGAAAATGCCGGCGGAAACTCACTGATCACCATGCCGGTCTTGCAGAGTTCAGAAAACAGTTTCAGATGGGTTCGCGGTGAAGGGTTGTCCAGGCCAGAGCCCAAAACGGCGACAGTAGCCCCCCCTGCCTGTAGCGCAGCACGGTGCGCCGCTGCGTCTATACCCAACGCCATACCCGATACCACACAACATTGCTGTTGCGCCAAATAGCGGGTGATACGCTCAGTTTGCTTGAGGCCATAGGCCGTAGGACGCCGCGTACCAATGACGGCGACTGCCTTATTAAAGGTGGACCACAGATTCATTCCTTTGTAATACAAAAGAAAAGGGGGATCGTAAATGGTGCGTAGCACCTCAGGGTACGCCGGTGATTCAAAAAAACACACTGATATGTCAGCAGCCTGTAACTGTGTCGAAAAGGTATTAGCATCATGGGCTTGACAGAATACCGACAATTTATGAGCGACAGACGGGGAGAGTATGGTGCTCAGTGCTTTGGCAGGAGCTTTCCAGATGGCTTCAGCAGAACCAAAGTGTCGCAAGAGTAACCAAAACTGTCGGGCGCTCACCAGGGCATGGCTAAGGCCCAATCGGTACTGTTTTTCAGCCGCACTCAAAGCAAAGCTTTGCACTGTAGGGGCTAATGAGTCCATTCTAACGAAGCGTAGGGGTAAAGTGAGGGGCCGCTGTTGAAGATTGATAAGGGCGCAACGTGGGCGGGCCTCCCGGATAGCTATCCCACACCTTGGTGCTGCCGAGGTCTGTGTAGTCTGGCATGAGCGTAATTAAGCTGCCTTTATCGTTGGCTACTTTGACATACCCAGCTTTGAGATGTTCACGATATTGCCCCATATAGAACTCAAAGGGATCACCGGGCTTCATATCTACCATCTGCATTTCACTGCCGCGATGGAGTTCGTTCATGACAAGCAGTTGCCCACCATAAACATGCATGAAGTTGGCAGCGCCGGGATCGGGCATTTGACGCTGGGGAACGCGAGCACCGCTGTTAAACACGATGCGCATTTGGCCCTGAGTAACCTCTGCGGCCACAACACGGCCACTCATTTTAGGGGGGGGAAAGAGCAGCTCAGGATCTAAAATAACGTCATTTCCTGTAAAACTCAACCCCCGCTCAGCGCTCACCGAGATGAGCTTTGAAGTCGTCAAGCCAATGAACTTCAGCAGGGAGATGACGGGAATTCCCGCTGTCCGAATTTCATCAGGAACCAGTTTGAGCTTACCGTCAGGCGTGGGTGAGATCTGACCTTCCATGCTAAAAGGAACCCAAATAATTTGCTTCAGCTTACCGCTCATTCTTAAGCGCCCGGGCAAAAACTCAACATTTACCTCTTTAATGGGGCTGTCAGGGAAATTAAAGGTGTAATTATTTTTAAGATAGGTAATATTTTTATCATCAATAATAATCTCGGCACGGGCTACTTTCGTTATAAAAGAGCGCACGTCGTCAAAAATAACCGGGTCTCCCGAGCGTTTGGGAATAAGTTGGCCCTCAAGGTTTTTCACCAACACGCCTAACTCTGGATCCATGCGTAAAAATACGTTCCGCATCACGGCGTAAGTATTGCCCTGAGAAGGGAGTTCAGGCTGATAACCATGCGTGTCTGGAGTAGGAATATAAGTGTTTCCCTGGCCTGGATCGTAATAGCCTGGGGTGTTCGGATTGCCTGGCGTTTGAGAGGGAAGTCCCGGTTGATTAACAACCGATTCACGACCACAGGAAGAAGCAAGCAGAAGCGCTGCCACTAAGATATACTTCACTGCGTTCATCATAAAACTTACCTAACCCCATCCTAAAAAAAGAGATGCTTTCCTTTATTATCCCCTATTTGTAACTAAACTTTCGTTAAATAAAGGATAATTTTTTCTTAATCTTTGTATTTACTCCATAGAAAGCAAGGTCTCAACTTTTTCAGAAGCCACCCGTAAAAAGTCTTTGACTTGCTTTTGCGTCAAGTAAGAAGCGCCAACCATACGACTTTGTAAGTACTGCTCGATGCGCTCGACTTCCTGAAGATAAGACAAGATGCGTTTTATTTGAGGGGAGTGGGATTCTTGTACATACAGTTCAGCTTCCGTCAACGCATTACTCAGCGCTGAAAACAATCCCTCTAAAGCAGGCTGCAGATCTTGAACCCAAATCTTTTGGTCTTCGGCTTCAATCTCAATCTGTTGAAAGCTGAGCAGAGCAGCATTTAACTCTTGTTTTTGACGCGCAATCGCTTTTTGAAAAATTGGCGTACTGACGCGTCTGGCCTCTAAAAGATGTACCCACTCAAGAATCTTCACCGTTTTCAACCCACCTACATTCTGCTTCTTTGCTTTTGCGATGTGTTGAGCATGTTCGCAAAAGTAGATCGTTGCCATAGAACGCCTATCTCAAAGCATTTTATGCATTGAGTATTTTAACATGACTTGTAAGGTTTATATTTTACTTTAATACTTTCTTAAGACACTTAAAATTGACTTAGATCGGGAGATTCCCTTGCCAATGGCAGAGTTTAAGCCTATAATTCGTATGAATTATTTAATCTATGCACGTATTTTAAAATAAAAATACAATTAAGATTAAATATTTACACCTGTTGTTGCACAGCAACTTACAGTAACATGCCTTTAACCACACTGTAAAATGTGAGCGACGCTTATTTAGATGTCTCGATTTAGACACTTCGATAAGCACACCATACAAGGAGAATTAATTTCTACAATGAATAAAAAAGTATTATCTTTAGTTTTAGCCAGTTCTGTTCTAACGACCGTTCCCGTGGCCATGAGTGCCAACACAGCTCAAGCAGCTGAGTCCTATCAAGTAGCCGTCAACATGAGCGAGCTCATTGACGTTCCCGAAAACCACTGGGCTTACGGCGCCGTTCGTGTCCTGGTACAAGAACTCGAAATCATGATGCCCAAAACATCCAATATGTTCAAGGGTAATGATCTCATGACCCGTAATGAACTGGCTGAAGTATTCTACAGAGCCACCCAAAAAATGGAAGCTGTTAGCGGCAAAAACCTGAAGCAAATCTCTGACGTTCCCCGCACCAACATGATTGACATGGATGACGCAAACCGCGTTGCTGTCGATGCAGTTGTCAACGATTACGGAATCATGCAGCCCATGCCGGGTAAGCGCTTTATGGGTAACGAGCCTATCAGTCGCTATGAAATTGCCTTTGAACTCTATAACTATTTTGTGCTGATCGAAAGCCAGGGTACAAAACCCGTACTGGCTCGCCGCAGTCGCGCTGATGAGCTCACCGATTTACCCGCCGATCACTGGGCCACCAAAGCCGTAACCAATATCGTAGACAAGTATCAAATCATGGACGGCTATCCAAATGCGACCTTTCAGGGTGGCAAACGCTTAACCCGTTATGAAACCGCAGCCACTGTTCGTGAGTTTATTCGCTACGTAGATACCTATCTGCTTCCTTTAACTCCCGCACCTACACCTATGCCTACCGCAATGCCTACTGCTAAGCCGACACCAAAACCCACGCCTATGCCTACCGCAATGCCTACCAAAGAGCCTTTCAACGCTGTTGATTTACGTCTCGGTGGAGCCTTCAAAACCTCTTACACCGATAGCACCAATACCACTGCAGGCTATGTTTATGGTCCCAGCGGCAGTCTTGATTGGACACCTATACCAGCAGGTAAATTCAACCACTTCGGTATTGACTTACACGGCGATATGATGCTGTTTGATCCGCTCATCAATCCTGGTTCATTCAAAGCCGATCGCGTTGACGCCAGCGGCAATCCTTTCCAAACCATCCTCGATAATCGTATTACCGCAGGTGGTGGTCTCCTCTGGAAGATTCAGGAAAGTGCTGAAGATGTAGCCCTTACCATTGGTGCAGGTTATGACTATATGCAGCTTATGGGAACCAACTACACCTACGCCAACCATGGTCCTCGTGGTCGCCTCGACCTCGAAATTCCCATCGGTCCTTACTTCAGCCTTATTGGTCGTGAAGCTTTCACTTACTTTATCGCTCCCACCGCTGGTGTAACCGATAATATGCAGTGGAAGAACGATGCTTTCGTGGGTATTAACATTCCTGCTTACAGCACCTTCTCAGTAGAGCTTGGTTATAGAGACACCCGCTATATGCTGGCCGGTAATCAAGGTCTGTTTGGCGACGTCGGTGGAGAACTAAACCTCCGCTTCCGCTTCTAGAATCAACCCTTCTTAAAAAGAGGCCGGTATTATGCCGGCCTTTTTTTTATGGACGCTTTTAAAAGGGAATTGCAGTTGCTCCCCTGGTCAGTCCCCATTCACCTACATATACCTTTATACTTTAGAATGTTGCGCGCGCCCAGGAAGCGCAAACGAGGAGAGAATTTGATGTGGTACGATGATTTACTCGAAAAAAACAAAGTCCCCGATTTTATGCTACGACAAGGCATTCGTTATTATAATGCCCAACATTTAAAGCGCTTAGCCAAAGAACCTCCAGAAACCAAAAACGCTTTAATCGCTCAACTCAAACAAAGCCCGCTGGCTGTTTCCACCGATAAAGCCAACGAGCAACACTATGAAGTTCCTGCCGAATTTTATCTTAAAGTCCTGGGCCCGCGCCTAAAGTACAGTTGTGGGTACTGGAAAAGCCCCAGCGTGACCCTGGCCCAATCAGAGACGGACATGCTCGAGCTCTATTGCCAACGGGCCCAGCTTCAGAGCGCCCAGAATGTATTGGAGCTTGGCTGCGGCTGGGGCTCATTAACCCTTTATATGGCACAAAAATACCCGCATTTACACATTACGGCGATCTCCAACTCCGCCAGTCAAAAAGCCTTTATTCTCGGTCAAGCAGAAAAACTGAGCCTGAAAAATATTAAGCTCATTACCGTGGATATTAACGACTTTCAGCCTGAAAATCGCTTTGACCGTTTGGTTTCCATTGAAATGTTTGAGCATTTGCGTAATTATGATCGCCTCTTTAAAAATATATCTCGGTGGCTCAAGCCCGGCGGCCTGCTTTTTTGCCACATTTTCACCCATAAAAAGTATGCTTATCTTTTTGAGGTTGAGCACGAACGAGACTGGATGGCTAAATATTTTTTCACCGGCGGAACCATGCCCAGTCACGACCTATTACCTCTGATGTCGGGCCCCCTAAAGCTGAAGCAAGACTGGGAAATCAGCGGACAGCACTACGAAAAAACATCAAACGCCTGGCTGGCCCGAATGGATCAACAGGAATCAGAAATTATGCCGCTCATGGCAGATATTTATGGGAATCATCAGCAGCTTAAGTGGTGGGTGTACTGGCGCATCTTTTTTATGGCTTGCGCCGAGCTCTTTGGGCATAGCCATGGACAAGAATGGCAAGTCTCGCATTATCTTTTTGAAAACGAGGGCGAAGGTATTGAAGCGTAAGTTACTGCTTGGCGTATGCTTGCTCTATGCGACATCTCTCCCTATACCAGCCCATGCGACCTGGCAAGTGCCGACAGACGATCCCAAAGTCTTTCAGGTACAAAAACAGGATGTCTTTGCCATCGATGCATCTCAAAATGGGGAGTTCTTTGCGAGCTCCAGCTTTGATGGCACGACCCACGTCTGGAGAACCAAAGACTGGGAGGCGCTGTATACGTTTCCGGGCCACGCGAACTGGGTTGGAGATGTGGCTTTTCACCCTACAGAGTCCCTCATGGTAACCGCTGGCTTAGATGGGCGTCTACAAATCTGGGATCTAAAAACCGGCCAAAAATCAGAGACGTTGGAAACCTTTGAAAAAGCACTGTTAAGCGTAAAGTTTAGTCCCGACGGAAAAACCCTGGCGGTGGCCGGGAAATCAAAAGTAATCTCTTTATTTGACTGGACAACGCGCAAACTTAAAGCACGTTTTGAAGGGCATAGCGGGTCGGTGGTCAACCTCGCCTTTAGTCCCGACGGTAAATACCTGGCCAGCGTCGCCTTCGATGACTTAGCCGTTTTATTATGGGATCTCAAGACCCTTCAATTGGCCCATCGTCTGATTGAGCACCGCGAAGAGCTCTACGCCATTGACTTTAGCCCCGATGGACAATATCTGGCCAGCGCCGGCGCAGATCGTATTATTCGCTTATGGAGTATGCGCACGCTCTTGCCCGTTCAACAATTAGCGGGCCACTTAAAGCCAGTATGGACCGTCCGTTTTCACCCGGACGGAAAAACCCTGGCCAGTGGCAGCATCGGGGACCAAAGCATTCGTTTCTGGTCCGTACCCGAGGGCGTAAATATTGAAAGCCTCACAGAAGTCGGGCAAAACACCTACGATCTGGCTTTTCTTGCCGGGGGCCAAACCCTAATGAGTAGCCATGAAGCAGGAAAGGTCAAGCGCTGGAGAGACTTAGCGCCCACCCAAAAGCAAGTGAGCGCTTTAAAAACAATTGAAGCACTGCGCGTGGATCTGGGCATTAAAAAGGCCAGTGCAGAAGAAGTAGAACTCACCCTGCAACACAATAACTCGCTGGATCTTGAAGGCGTTTCTGTGACCGTAGAAATCTTAACCCCTGGCGTTGAGCTATTGTCTCCTGTGAGCGTTTTCTTTCTGCCCCTGATGCAGAAATCCCAGAAAAAAAATCTGCAGCTGCGCTTGCGCTCTGAGAAGATCATCCCGTATATTGATCTGCGGCTTTCTGTGGAAAGTCAAACCCCAGAAGGACGCGTGGTTTTGCCAGTGCGCGTTCCGCTTTCAGAGGAGTAAAAATGCCAAAAGCAGTGGTTATAGGTGCTGGAATTGCTGGATTGATCGCCGCGCGCCGTTTACAAAAGTCAAATTGGGATGTGGTGGTCTTAGAGAAGTCACGGGGATTCGGCGGTCGCATGGCCACCCGACGCATCGTGTCCGCCACTTTTGATCATGGCGCCCAGTACTTTACCATGCACAGCATGTTCTTTCGGAGCCTTGTGGAAACCTTGCAAGACGAAGACCTGGTAAAAGGCTGGTGTCGCGGCTTTTTAAATACCGATCGTCAACTGATTCTGGACGGATACCAGCGCTTTTTTGCGCCTGAAGGCATGAGCAGTATTGCCAAGTTTATTGCCAAACCGCTCACGGTGCATAAACAAACGCTCGTCACCCGCATTGTTCAAAAAGAAGCCGTCTGGCAGATCGAAACAGAGTCCCCTGAAGGAACACCGCTTTTTGAAGCCGACGCACTCATTTTAACCGCTCCCGTTCCCCAGAGCCTAAAGCTCTTAACCAGCGCTGAAAATATTGCACTCTCTGAAAAACAGCATACCCAACTCAAAAACCTCAAATACGATCCCTGTATTACGCTTATGGCAGTACTCGACGGTCCCAGTGGCCTGAGTGAGCCCGGCGCGATCCGCGTAGAGGACCCCATGAGCCCGATCATGTGGATTGCGGATAACGCACAAAAGGGAATTTCAAAAGAGCATTCGATTACCATTCACGGCACGCCCCACTTTAGTCGCAAGCATTGGAAGCTACCCCGAGAAGAGGCTGGCGCTCTCTTATGGGAAGGCGCACAACGTTACATTAGTGCAAAGTGTCTCAGTCAGACCCCCCATGGGTGGCGGTTCTCACAGCCACAAGACGTTTACGAAGAAAAAAGCTTTGGGGTAGACACCCCCCTGCCGCTAAGATTAGCCGGAGATTGTTTCGGCGATCTCAATAACCTGATCGAGGGCGCAGCACTCTCAGGACTTGACGCCGCACAGAAGATATTAAAAGGCTTCGCCTAGTCTTTCGTCTCGAAGCTAGTCCCGCAGCTAGTCCCGCAGCTTTTTATCGGAAGCAGCGGTGTCCACTTCGACCGGTGGAGGTTGAGGCGATCGGCGTTCCGCCAGGTTTTTCTGAGCTTGCTCAATCACCGGCGAGAAAGATGCCGAAGGCGCGCCCGAAAAAAGCGCGGCAATGCCCCCCATTATTTCACCCAGTCCGGCATAAGTAAGCTCTTTTGCTTCGGGGGCCTCGGGAAACTGAACGGCCTCTTGCGAGAAAGTATAATCCGCGTGTTGAGCAACAGTGCTTTGATCTGCAGGCGACGCAGCGGGTGACGCAGCGGGCGACTCCGAGGAAAGGGCGCCCGCGTTTGCGACAGCAGGACGCGGCGAAGCCACATCGGAAGAAGAGCGGCTCGCGCTCTGGGGCGTCGGGCTGTAGGGGGTGGGGGTTGAAGTAATGGGCCTATTCATAAAAAAACTCCTCTGGTGTCTATTATACCCCTATCACGGCAAAAAAAATCACAGCCCCTTTTCATAATCCTCAAGTCGATCAAGATCAAGAGGAGCGGTATACCGTAACGGAGAGGGATTCAGCAAGGCCTCACGAGAAGTTTCACGCAAAGGCTGTGGGCCGCGAAACCAACCGATTAACTGCTGTGAGAACACAAAGGCGGGCCAAAGTAAAAGAAATTTCCATACAGACTGTAGTAGCACAAGCAATTCTTCTCTGGCATAGCGGCGCGATGAAAACTCACTGGCACGCAGGGCCAGCAGAGCCAGTACCAGCGGCCCCAAAAAAATCGCCGGAAAGATCAGCAAATAGCTCACATGCAAAAAAACAAGACCTACAGCACTAAGCATCGCAAGCCAAAAGCTGAAGGGAAACAGCAGATAATACGCGCGCCGATGCAAGCGGCTTCTCAACGGAATATCTAAAGGCAAGAGACGCTTTGCCACCTGTTGATGATAAACAAAAAAATGCTGCATGTCCTTACGACTGTTCGCAGCGACCTTCCAGCCCAGCGTATCGGGTAAAAAATGGCAATAGAAATGCTGACCCCGCTTTTTAGCCAGGGCTTTGAGGTTGCGCACAATATCCACCATAAAGCTCTGATACTGTCCCGTAAAGCCCCCCGACTCCAGCAGGTTTGAACGGCGAAAAACGCTATACAAAGGAGAGATCTCGTAAAACTCACGCTGTGCGGCATAGGATGCCCACTGTAGCAATTGTTGAAACTGCTCGTAAATCACCTCAAACTTACCCCAGATCGAGCTCGGCAGGGCTGGCTCTCGACGCTCAGGATGTTCATGAGAGCGAATGCGACCACTCACAGCCCAGACGTGTTTGTCTTCTAAGAAGATGCGGGCACTTTGCTGAAAAATACCGGGTTCGGGATACACTTCAGCAGAAACAATCGCAATTAAGGGCGTCTGACAAAAATTAAGCCCGGTATTTAAGGCATCACTTAAATGACTGGGGGCTTTATCAATAAACCAAATACGCGGGTTGTCTTCTCCCTGATAAACCCCTTGTATGACCGCCGTATTTAAATCTCCCACAGGAAAACGGGCGGTGGGTTTTAAATGCAAACGATCTCGCCAGGTGAGCATGACCTGCGGTGTCACCTGGTCATGAACCAAAATATATTCTAAATCAGGATAATCCAACGCCAGCCACTGCATGACATTGGCTACCGATAGGCGAGACAGTGGCAAAACAAGGCTCAGAGGGGTTAGCGAGGTTTGATCAATGGCCTCTAAGTGACGAAAGGTGCGTAAGCGACGTGCATGGCGCTGCAGGGCCGGAAAGCTTTGCAAACAATACAGTACCTTGAACAAAAGCAGGCCAAAATAGAGTAAAATACCCAACCACAGCGCGAGTTGCAAAGTATTCATCTTGTCATTTGCCTTTCGCAGCCTTAATTGTATGTCATTATATACTGAATACGTCATCTCAGGCATTCGCAGAAAGGACTGGCCCATGCACTGGAAACAATATCAACGCTTTGAACAGCGGGGAGACTTGCAAAAGCAAGCGGAGGGATTAAAAGAAGTCCTTTCGAATCGCTTACCGACCACCGCGATTCAAGAGGCCCTTGAGCTGGCACGCCACAGTGCTGAAAAGGCAGAGCAGCGGAGTCCTTCGCCAGTCATAAGCCTTCAAAACAGCCGCCTCTGCATGGTCAACCCCTATACAAACGATATCGAAGAAGCCCTTGAAATGCCCAGAGAAGCCGGGCAAAAGCAAGATAATTTAATCAATTGGTCGCACTTTAATGGTCCCCAGGTCATGGGGTTAAACCTTCAAGGCAAGCAATTTATACCTCAGGATATTTTAAGCACACGAGACATTCCCCACGCGGGACTGCGTCTCAACACGGCTTACGCCTACTTGCCTTTTTCACCTTTACAGGGATCGATGCCGCGTGGACTCTCAGCCCACCACAGTTACCTTTGCAAGCAGTGGATAGATCCCCGTATTCCCCTTGAAAACCTACGTTCGCGCCCTTACGACCTCGCCGTGTCCCCCCAACACCCTTATTTTATTGTGGGTGATCGCAGCGCAGGAAAGCTCCATTTCGTTCAACGCAAACCCTTCAAAATCCTTCGTTCATGGCCTTTGACCACACCCCCGCATAAAAAAGTTTTACAAAGTATTTTTCACCCTGACGGTCAGCGGGTCTATGTCAGCACCTACCAAAAGGGAGGCTTTCACATTATTGATCGCGCCATGGCGCAAAAACGTATTGCAGTCAATACGCCGGGCATCGTTAGCCATCTGGCTCTGTCCAACCGCGGCGACCTTTTATACGTTTATGTGGTCCTGGATGAGCAGATTGAAATCTGGGTGCTGGATACCCAGAAACACGATAAACAAGCCGTTTTTAGTCTGGAAGGCAGCGCCTTTAGCGGACAAACCGATCCTCAGGACCTTTTTGAAATAAGTCCTGATGGGCGCTCTCTGCTCACCGTCGTGTCACGAAATCGCCCCAACTTATTTAGTCCTTACCTGCTACAAATCGATAGCAGTAACGGCAATATTATTGCCGAAACCCTGCTCAAGCCCGAAGAGAAACCGCTACAGTTCGCCTTTATGGCCAGAGCCTTAAGCGATCCCAAAATTCGGCTATTACCCCTCCTCCTTCATGGTGGACATGGTCTAGAGGAAGCAGAGGTTAAGGCTGCTTTTTCAGCTTAAATGTCAAGTATTCGCCCTTATATTATTACCGATGCTTGCATAGAGGTCATGGACAAGAGCTGTTTAAAAGTTTGCCCGGTGGATTGTATTTATACCCATCCTGAAAGTAAGCAGTATTTTATTCATCCGCAAGAGTGCATTGATTGTGGCTCTTGTGAAATGGTTTGCCCGGTGGAGGCGATTTATCGCATTGATGAAGTACCCGAACATCAACAGCACGCGATTGCCACCAATGCTGATTTTTTTGAAGATCACCCGGATTACCTCGATCACCATCAACAGAGTTGGCAGTAAATGTTTGATCTTGAAAACCCGCGCCAGATTCCTTTCTGGCTTCCTCTCCTTTGTTTTTTAGTCGCAACCCTGATTTATATCATCGGTCGCTTTGCTTTTCCTGGTCTTGAGGTATATGCCCTTATCCCTTTACCGCTGGGCCTCTTAAGCCTATCGATTTACCTGCGAACCCGCAAAGGTTCTTAATTTTTTATATAATGCTTTTACTGACCCCCTTCGTACCCCATCCTTTAGGAGTCCGCTCATGAGCATTCGCTACCTTATTGATCCGACCCGGCAAGCCCCCAATCGCTTTGACCGCGAGCTACTTCAAGCGCTTTTGTCAGAACATGAACTCAAGGCAGAAAGCACCCGCCCGTTAAGAGAAGCCTCTGAGACATGGCAGACTTTCTACAGCACCTTTTCTAAAATCCTCTACACACCACGGATTCAAGTTTTTCACGGGCTGATCGAAAATTATATCCCTCATCCGCTGCAATGGAATATTCTCTGCCAGCCCGATCATCTTCCCACGAGCGACTACGATGAAGTCTGGAGCTTTTCTGCAGTAGACCATGCGCGATACCTGCAGCTGGGATGCCCACCGGAGAAACTCGTCAATTTTGAAGGATTCACCCCCGAGGCAGCAGCCTTAAGCAGCAGCGCGGAGCTACCTATTGCCCTCGAAGGCGAGAGCATGATTTTTTGTAGTATTCGTCAGCTCACCGAGCTGGATCAGATCTTGACGGACTACTTGAGCACTCAGGATAGTGCCTCTTCTGTCATGCTTGCCCTTCATTTGGATGTCGAGGCGGATGCAGCCGAGGCGGCAGAAGTCTTACTTTTAGATAGCCTGGAAAAAAGCACCCAGGCCCTCTCGATTGACATGGATGCTTTGAATATTGGCACATTCATTGGCCCACTGAGTGAAGCGGCCTACCTCGCTTGTCTTCAGCAGAGCAAAGCCCTCTGGTGGGCGCAGTCCTTCTTTCAAGCCCAGGAAGCAAGAGCCCTGGGAATAGCCTGCGTAGGCGGCCCCTATGCAGCACAAACGCAAATCACGGCTTCTGGCGCAGATTTTTTCACAGCCCTGAGTGCTCATCTTCATCAACGGCTTAACAGCGTTGATTTTTCCGCCCGCGAAGCGGCTTACCAACAGACAAAAGCGCTGGATCAACAGGGCCGAAAGCAAAAATACAGCCTCTTTCACAGCGACTATAATAGCGATGAGTTAAAGGCCCGCCGAAACTGGCACGCGACTTATGCCCGTGAATTTAAGGACTGTCCTGGGGATGTTCTGGATATTGGCTCTGGTTCAGGATTATTTCTCGAAATTATGCGCGACGATCTCCAGCAGCCCGCCTTTGGCATTGATCCCGACGGGGATATGGTCAAGGTGTGTCACAAACTGGGCCTCAATGTTTTGGAGGGTGACGAGCGAAACCTCAGTGACTTTCAAATGGATACCCTGGGGGGCATTCACGCTTCGCATATCATTGAGCACGTCGACGGCTCTCGCGCCATTGCCCTGGTAGAAAACGCCTTCCGCGTGCTGCGTCCAGGCGGACTCCTGTTGATTCGCACCCCCAACTGGCGCAATGAAACCGTCCGTCATGAAGGTTTTTGGCTGAGATATTACCCACATACGCCCCTACCCCTTACCGCTATTAAAACAAGTGCTTCAAGACGCCGGATTTACCATCACCAAGGAAGGGTTTGAAACCTTTGGCTGGAACGACACCTATATTCTAGGGCAAAAACCCCTCGCCCCACTAAGCTCTGATTCTCCAGGAGAAATGCAATAATGTCCCATCTTGTTCTTATGATCTTGGCCCTCGGGTGCATCGCTGGCGCCGCCACACTCAAGCTAACCACACCCGGCCCTGAGGAAATGGCCACACAAATTGCCGTGGCCACCCCATCTCCTGTGGCAACAGCACCGGCTGAAACCACGTTTAACGCATCCACCGCTCCAGAGGAGTTAGATCCTCCAGTACAAGCGCCCGCAATGGAGAACAGGGCCAATAACGCCGAAGAATCGTTTGAAGAAGCCCTGAAAGCCGATCCCAAACCGTCTGCCCCTCCTTCAACGGCTCCAAGCTCAGAGAGCACAACAACCACCGGCTCTGCAGGACTGCTTCCCAACACAGCAAATCAACCGCTGCATCAGCGCCTGGTCATTGTAGACACCCATGTAGAAACACCACTGCTCATTAGCGAAAATCAAATCAAATTGCGGGACAACAATGGGCAAGTCAGTCTTGAAAAGCTCCGTCTTGGGGGCGTCAACGTGGTCTTCTTCTCGATTTTTGTTAACCCTTACCGTTATAAAAATATGGCCAAATCTCAGGCCGATTTTATTATCAAAGCGTTTAAAAAAGAATTAGAAGCCAATCAGGACTGGGTCGAGCTGGCCAGCAGCCATGAAGATATTGAGCGCATTATAAAATCCGGCAAAATTGCTGCTTTAATGGGGATGGAGGGTGCAGATCCCATTGGCGAGAGTCTCGATAACCTGAATTACTTTTACAAACAGGGTGTGCGTTATCTTGGCCCCACATGGAGTACACATACGCTTATGGCCGATAGTTCAGGACCAGCAACCCCCCGCTGGAAAGGGCTGAGTAAGTTTGGCAAAATGGCGGTAGAACGGATGAATACCCTGGGCATGTTGATCGATGTGTCTCACCTCTCAGATGCCGCATTTTATGACGTCATCAAAGAGAGTAAACAACCCATTATCGCCACTCACTCGGGTGTAGATGGTGTGCTCAAGAGTGCCCGCAACCTGAGTGATGATATGCTCAAGTTGATCACAATCAATGGAGGCACTGTAGGCATTATCTTTTACCCACCTCACCTGGAAAAAACGGGCAAGGCAACCACAGCGTCTGTGGTCAAACATATTGACCACGCCATTAAAGTCATGGGTGAGAATCATGTGGGTTTAGGTTCTGACTTTGATGGTCTTGATCGTCCGCCGCCATCGGGTCTTAAGGATGCTTCAGAAATGCCCAATCTCGTCAATGCCTTAAAAGACAAAGGCTATAGCGAAGAGCGCATCGAAAAAGTGCTGGGCGGAAACTTTATGCGCGTTTTTGAAAAGGTCTTAAAATAAAGAGTTTAAAGCTGAGGCGGAAGCGTCTGGGGAAGGTCAGGGGCACCGGGGTCTAACTCTCGGGCCCACGCTAAAAAGTCTTGCGCAATATCCAAAGCACCTTCTTGAACGGCGGAAAGCGCTGACTGATAATAGCCGACAGCCTCCTGTAAGGCATCCGGCGCTGGCAAATCGGGCAGCGCCATAATGTTTTCGGAGGGTGAGAGAATCAAGCGAGGCACATTCTTAATGTCATTTTTTTCAGAGCCAGAGGCCGGTGTCTGAAAAGAGACTTTAACAGGACTCGACTCACTGCTCCCCAGTTTACGTACTTTGTCAGTACTTGAAGGGGACTCTGTGGGCGCCTCCAAAGGGGTGGGGGCGACAGGAGGAGCAATCACCTCAGGAGAGGGAGTCGATGGGTTGCGAGTCGGCCCCGCGGACTCAGTATAAGCCGGGGTTCCTATTCTTGGTGTGTTATTAGAACTGTTAATCATAGTTCTTATCCTGTCGTTAAAATCACTTGTTTATATTGGGTCTCAGTTATGTTATACCCACTGCTCTTTTTTTTATGCAAAATCACCTAAAAAGTTATTAAGATCCTTTTGCTGCGGGGCTTTTCTGCTGATGAATCAATAAGAAGGCCTCCATTGCTTGCTGAAAGCTATATTCTGGGTGTGTTTGACGATACGTTTCAAATTGACGACTAAAGTGTTTATAGTCCATACCCAGCGTGTTACCAGAGGTAGGAAGTAAAGTAGTGTTCATGAGACGGCGTTCCTTTCATTACGTACAGGCCTTAAAAATGGCCTTATACATCATTAATTTAACTTTAAGAAAATATTAACATACTCCACCTCTGGTTACGAGGAGATTGCTCACAATTTTTCTGAGGATATGCTTTGATTCCTTAACCTATTTATGTTAGATTAGTGTCTGCATGTTTCATGCACACCTACTTTCGCGGAGAGAGTCCGGGTGGTGAGGAAGCTGTCTTGAAAACAGTGGCCCTTATGGGGTTGCAGGTTCGAATCCTGTTCTCTCCGCTTTATATTTGTTTGTTCCTCATGGAGAGAGTCCGGGTGGTGAGGAAGCTGTCTTGAAAACAGTGGCCCTTATGGGGTTGCAGGTTCGAATCCTGTTCTCTCCGTTTTTCCCTTTTAAATACTTTAAACTTTTACGGTCTGTGTGATTATCTACAGTGTAATCACCCACCGCAATAAACATTCTCCCCGCTGTCAAAAAACGGGGAGAATGTTTGTTTTTTGGCAACACGGTAAGCACACGTAAACCCGCTGGCGGCAGGGCTCACTAAAGATGAGGCTCCTGACGTCGCCCAACTTTGCTCTATAATAGCATCGGTGCTTAAGCTGCAGCGCTCTGAGCCCTCTGAATCATTTGATCCATTCATAAACTACCAAGTCAGGCCTCCTTATGTTAGATGCTTTTGTTCGCCCACTCATTTCGCTCCCCCTGGACGCCATCGCCCGGGTTGTCTTAAAACTCAAAATCAGCCCGAACCTGGTCACCCTGAGCGGCTTTATCATCGGTCTGGGATGCATTCCGGCGCTGGCTATGCGCATGTACCCGCTGGCCGGTGTGCTCCTCTGTATCAACCGCTTTTTTGACGGTCTTGATGGCAGCATGGCCCGTCAAAGCTCCAGCACGCCCTTTGGCGCTTACCTGGACATTGTTTGCGACCTGATCTTTTATGGCGGCTTTGTGTTTGGCTTTGCCCTTGCCCAACCCGAAAATGCAATGTGGGCCGCTTGCTTATTGTTCGCTTTTATGGGCACCAGCAGCAGCTTTTTAGCCTATAACGCGTTAAATACACAAGATAACGATCCTGAAGGGCGTAACCTCTACTTTTTAGCCGGCTTAACCGAGGGCACCGAAACCATCCTCTTTTTTCTGAGCATGATTATTTGGCCCCATCTGTTTGCAATTTTAGCTATTGTATTCAGCGTACTCTGCCACATCACGACGTTTAGCCGCTTTTTTAAGGTACACAAAAAACTCAGCGCGCATGACCACTGAAGCCATCATTACCCTCAGTATATTGGCTGCCACCCTTCTGGCGATGGCCGGCAGCTTACTGCGCTTAGATGTACTGGCGCTTTTAATGCTCTTCGGCCTGGGCGTAGGCAAATATACTGACCGTTCCCGAACTGTTAAGTGGCTTCTCTGATCCTGTCGTGTTTACCATCAGCGCGCTCTTTGTGGTGGGTCAAGCGATTCAGAGTTCAGGACTGGCCCAACGTATGGGACAAGAAATTCTTCGTATCACAGGCTCTCGAGAACTCCCACTGATGGTGGGGCTGGTGGTTGCCGTGGCGGGCCTTTCAGGACTCATGAGCTCCACAGGTACCCTGGCTATCTTTTTACCTGTAGCCATCGCGCTGGCACAACGGGTAAACCTACACCCCGGACGCCTTTTAATGCCCATGGCCTTTGCCGCCTTTGTGGGAGGTATGCTCACCCTAATTGGAACACCTCCCAATCTTGTGGTCAATACCACACTCAAAGAAGCCGGTTTAACGCCTTTTGGCTTTTTCTCTTTTTCAATACCGGGGCTCCTGGCACTGGGCGTTCTCATCCTTTACTTTTGGGCGTTTGGGCGCAAGCTGCTCCCGCAAAACAGGGTAGACACCGTGCCCGACACGCCACCGGATATGCAGACCCTAATGCAAACCTATCATCTCGAAGGAACGTGGCAATGGTTTCAGGTCAATCTGCACAGCCCGCTGCTCAAAGGCCCTTTGTCAGCACTGCAGGTACCGCCTGAGATCCAACTGCTTTGCTTTCAATCCGGCCATGACCACCAGCATTTGGGTTGGTGCGACCGCCATACGCAGCTTTCAGCCCAGGATCACATTCTGGTGCAGGGAGATCCCGAAGCACTCCATGCCTTTATTGATGCCAACCAATTACAAGCCATCACGAAAGAACCACTGACTCGTATTTTGGAGCATCACCACCACGGCATTGCAGAACTTATGATGCTCCCGCGCAGTCAGTGGATAGGCAAGACCTTAACCGAAATTGACTTTCGCAATCGCTATCATTTACACGTCACGCAAATCACGCGTTTAGATCAAGTCATACAAGAAAACCTGGCCGATATTAGTCTGCGTTTTGCCGATATTCTTTTGGTGCAAGGCCATGTAAAGTCCCTTGAAGCCATTAAACGATCATCTCAACTGCTGTTGCTCAACAGCCCTGAGTTCACGCCCCCTCTACAATGGAAGAAAGTGACGCTGACCCTTTTTTGGATTGGCTTGATGCTAGGGCTTCTGACGTTTGGAAGCCTTCCGATGGCCATTGTCGTTCTCGGGGTCAGTACAGGCCTGGTGGTCACCCGTTGCCTGAGTATGGAGGAAGCCTATCGCAGCATCTCCTGGGAGACTGTGATCTTAATTGCCGCCATGTTGCCCATGGCTACCGCACTCCAAAAGGTGGGGGTCATGGAGATGGGTATTGCACACCTAAAAATTCTTTTAGGCGGTTTAAATCCGACCCTGGTGATGGGGAGCTTGTTCGCGTTAACGTCAGGGCTAAGTTTAATTCTCTCAAATACAGCAACCACCGTTCTCATGGCACCCGTGGCGCTCCAACTGGCCCAGGGTCTAGGCGCTTCTCCGCAGGCTTTTTTAATGGTGGTGGCGCTGGCTGCTTCTTCCGCTTTTTCGTCGCCGATGGCCTCCCCGGTCAACCTGATGGTCATGTCTCAGGGAGGCTATCGATTTAAAGACTACGTTAAAGTGGGATTGCCTCTTCAGTTTTTGATGCTGATCGTCATTGTCGGAGCCATTTCATGGCTCTACACCTAACGGCGGCGGTTGGGAAGATGAAAGTGGGTCAGATTTGACAATTGGTGGATCCGACGCTCTGCCAGACGATTGGAGGCAAGGTTGGTCGGGAATATCTTCTGCTTTAGAGATCGCAAAAATTTGCTTCACGGTAGAGTAAATATTTTGCACTTCTTTTTCTACTTTTAGCTGGTTATAGCCGCGCAGTTCGTTCCACACGTTAATCAGGCCCCCGGCATTAATCACATAATCTGGGGCATACAAAATCCCTTTGCGCTTCAAAATTTCGCCGTGCAGCATTTCATCTTCGAGCTGGTTATTGGCTGAGCCCGCCACAATATGGTAACCAAAGTTTTCTAGCGACGTATGGTTAATGACCCCGCCCAGGGCTGCCGGAGAAAACACATCGCCTTCGGTGAGAAACACCTCATCCGGGGGGATAGCCTTGCCGCCTACTTTTTTAGCCAACGCCTCTGTTTGATCCATATCTAAATCGGTGAGAATCAGCTCAGCGCCAGCCTCTGCCAACATATCCACAAGCGCTGTTCCCACATGGCCTAAGCCCTGCACCATAATGCGGCGGCCCTTGATACTATCATCACCAAAGCGTTCGTCTAAACAGGCCTTAATCCCGTAAAAAACCCCTAAAGCCGTTACGGGCGAAGGATCTCCACTCCCGCCAATGGCGCGAGAAAGACCCGTAACGTGCTGGGTTTCCATGCGCACGTATTCCATATCATCTACATTAATACCCACATCTTCAGCCGTGATATAACGGCCACCCAGACTCTCGACAAAACGTCCAAAAGTGCGAAACAGCGCCTCACTTTTGTCTTTTTTAGGGTCGCCAATAATGACGGCTTTACCGCCACCAAGATTGAGGCCGGTGACGGCCGCTTTATAGGTCATACCACGGGAAAGACGCAGGACATCATTAAGGGCATCCGCTTCTGATTCATAAGGCCACATGCGGGTTCCGCCCAGGGCGGGACCCAGTTGGGTGCTGTGAATCGCCACAATTGCCCGTAAGCCCACACTGGGATCAGAGAAATGAACCACTTGCTCATGGCCATGACGATCCATGCCCTCAAACAGTCCCTGTGAAAGGTCTCCATCTAATTTACTTTGCTCTAACGGTGTATTTACAAAAGCCATATACTTAACTCCTTGAAGGGCTGAAAACAGAAGAGGAATTCAGCAATGGTATGCATCGTACCCGCCATTTTATAACCTGACCATTAACTTAATACAATAAATCCTTTGTTCTTTGCAGCAACTTCCCGTCAAAACGTCTGTCTCAGGGAACAAAATGCGTTATGCTGAAGTCTAAATTTGTTACTTTCCCCACGAAGTTTGATAACGCAAGAGGATAATTATGGACGAAAATTTTATTGATCGCGAAGATCCTAACTTTCAACTGCACAGCATTCGTCATTCGGCGGCCCATATCATGGCCCACGCTGTAGACAATCTGTTTCAAGGCGCCAAATTTGCCATTGGCCCGGTCATCAAAGATGGCTTCTATTATGATATGAATCTCGATCGTCCACTGACCCCCGAAGACCTCACCGCGATTGAAGCGGAAATGAAAAAGATTATTAAAAGCAATAATAAGTTTGAGCGCCACGAGTGGCCCAACAGAAGCCCTTCAATGGTTTAAAGAAAATGGTCAGGACTATAAGCTCGAAATCATTGAGGGCATTCCTAATGACAAACGTCATGATCTATAAAGAGGGCGATTTCACCGACCTCTGCGCGGGTCCCCACGTGGGCTATACCAAGCAGTGCAAACACTTCAAACTGCTTAAGGTATCTGGAGCCTACTGGCGCGGCGACGAAAAAAAACCCATGTTACAGCGCATTTATGGGACCGCCTGGAAAACCAAAGATGACTTAGAAAAGCATTTGTACATGCTGGAAGAAGCCCAAAAGCGAGATCATCGAAAACTCGGCCGAGAACTGGGTTTGGTGATGTTTCATGAGTTTGCACCGGGTAGTCCCTTCTGGTTACCGAAAGGGGCCACCGTCTTCAAAATTTTGTCCAAAAAAATGCGCAATTACAACCTGCGCAATGGCTATGTTGAAGTGCGCACCCCCCAACTCTTTAACAAGCGCCTGTCGGAAACCTCCGGCCACTGGGATCATTACCAGGAAGACATGTTCATTTTTGACGAAGACGGAGATGCCGACAAACCCGAAAATGAGCGCAACGCGCTGGGCTTAAAGCCCATGAACTGCCCCAGCCACATGTTGATCTTTAAATCTGAGACCCGCAGTTACCGTGACCTGCCCCTGCGTATTCACGATCAGGGCGTGCTTCACCGCAATGAAAAATCCGGTGCTCTTTCAGGCCTGACCCGCGTACGCATGTTTTGTCAGGACGACGCCCACCTGTTTGTAACGCCCGATCAAATCGAGAGCGAACTGCGCCAATTGCTGCGCATGCGCCAGAAGCACCTACGAAGTCTTCGACATGAAGTTTAGCAAAGTCTACTTATCTACCCGTCCAGAAGAGTATTTGGGCGAACTGGAAATGTGGAACGCCGCGGAAGCCAGCCTGGCCAAAGTCATTCAAGAAGAAGGCTTTAACTACGAGATCAATGAAGGCGATGGTGCCTTTTACGGCCCTAAACTTGATTTTATTATCGAAGATGCCTTAGGTAGAGAATGGCAAACCGCTACTGTTCAGCTCGACTTTCAACTGCCCTTACGCTTTGATCTAAAGTATGTAGATGCCAATAATGAGCAGCAAACTCCCATTGTTATTCACCGGGCAATTTATGGTTCTTTAGAGCGCTTTATCGGCATTTTAATTGAACACTATGCCGGTGCGTTCCCGGCCTGGCTTGCTCCTATTCAATGTACGGTCATCAACCTCGGAGAAACCCACCTTGAATATGCAGAGTCGGTGTTCAAAATGCTAAAAGAAGCCGGATTACGCGCCCATCTAGACGTACGCAATGAAAGTGTTAATTACAAGATTCGTGAAGCACAACTGCAACAGATTCCCTATATGTTAGTGGTGGGCGACCGCGAAATGGAGTCCAACTCTGTCTCCGTCAGAGGACTGCGCAGCGGCAATGAAGGATCACTTTCTATTGCGGCATTTATTGATAAACTACAAATAGAGGCCAATGTAGACTTCATTGACCCTGAAGCATACGCCAGATAAGCCCAGCAATATTACGCGTTGCGCCCATTGTGTTTACCTCTGGCAGGAGGTAACATTGGATCTCCTGCCAGAGCCTGATATGATGAAAACAGATGATGAAAACAGATGATGAGATCAAATGATAAAAACAAGATGCGTTGTATGCCACCCAAACTAATCGCCATCATACGTGTGTCATGACGGATAGCGAAGCTTTTGAGGAACTATTAAGTGCTCAGGATATCGCTGAACTCTTTGGATCAGAGAGTGCGGTTCCTGATGACATTAAAAGCTTGTTTGAGCCCGCCCCCCCCCAGGAAACGGTGGTAAATCCGCCTGCGCAAAACCACTCGGCGTCCTTCCCGCTGCTCAGTTCAGAAGAAGATTTAATTTCAGCACTTTTCGAAGACGCTCCTGCTCCTGCTCCTGCTCCTGCGGAAGTACCGGAAGGAATTACCTCTCTCTTTGGCCCCGAAGACGACTTCAGTTTTTCACCTTTCGAAGAAAAAAAGGCGCCCGCTCCACCGCCTCCTTCTGAGCCCACACCCTCTCCACCAGAAGCGCGACCAGAACCTCCACCAGAGAAAGTACAGGATCCATCTCCCGCTCAGACACCAGTGAGAGATCCATCCATTGATGTGGACGCGTTTTTAACCACCTTTGCGCAGCATTGCGTCGCTTTTGGATACTACTGCGATCAGTATATGCGTCAAGAAATTAATCTCGGCGAAATCACCCGTCATATGAGCCAGGCCACAGGAGAAGGCGAAGCCTTTTTTGACAAGCACCACACGTCGATGTCTCCTGAAGAAGTGTACCGTTATCAGGTGATGCAAAAAACCCTGGACGATATGGCCACCAGCTTAATTGAAACTGAAATCCAGCGCAATCGCGAAGTGATTCAGGAAGCCATGAGCAACGGTGAGTATTTTATCGTTAATATTACCTTTAACAGCATTCACTCCTCTATTTATATGGTGTACAACGCGCCAGGCGAAAGACAAAAGCTTGAACGAGATCATAAACTGGCCCTTTTACAAGAAGAGCAAGAGTTGACCCAGGCGTTAATGAAGGTGCTCAAGGTCATTGACCAAAAGAAAGAGCCCCCATCCCTCACTTTGGAAGAATTTCAAAAACTGCACAAGGCGCTGCATATTTATGTGGAGTACTTCAAAAAAGTCGATTACCCAGAGATTAAAAAAGCAAGCGATCAACGGGTTCTTCGTCAGATGACGGAGTTTGTAGAACATTGCGAAAGCCGCGGCTATTTTGGTAATCGTCGTGAGGTATTCCGGTATACCTCAGAATTTATTGCCACCCTTAAAAGTGGCATGACAAAAGAAGTTCACACCGATCTGGATACGTTACGTGAGCGCCTGCGTCCTCCCGATCCCAGTAAAGAACTGGACCGCCTTTATCAGGTGGCTTTACAGGCCGAAGGAGAAGCAAACGTGTATAGCGCTGTGATTGCCTTTAACAACTTCGCCGAGGCGAATGCCAACTTACCCAAAGTACGTTTATATAAACAAGAGATTCGCCAATCGATTCAACGCAAAGGACTTAGCTAACCGTCATGAAAAAGAATACCTGGCAACCCCTGTTTACACAATTGATTCAACTGGCGGAGGCCAAAGATCCGTCCACTGCTGAAGCCAAAACCCTTGCCCAACAATGGGAAACTATTCACTCTGAATTAGAACAAGGCCCCCTCGCCGAAGATTATTATGCCTATTATGAAAACACGCAGCAAGATACCCGCAAACCAGAAACTGATCTCATTGATCAACAAAAATGGTATGACAAGCTGCAACTGGTGCAGCTCTTTGTGCAAGACGTGCTCCACAAGGGGTCGTAATTGAGCCTTCATCAGCGCCACATGCAACGGGCGCTTGCCCTGGCCCGTCAGGGTACGGGAAAGGTGTCTCCAAACCCGCTGGTGGGCGCAGTGATTGTCTCAGCCCATCAAGAAGTGCTCGCAGAGGGATTTCACCGTCAACACGGCGCGGTGCATGCTGAAATTGACGCTCTGAATCAATTTGAGGCCCGCTTTGGCTCTCGCAGCGTTCCCCAGGGAGTACGCTCTATTGTAATTTAGAGCCCTGCTCCCATAAGGATCTCAAAAAAATCAACCCACCCTGTGCCCCCCAGATCATCGCTGCAGGATTTGAGCGGGTGGTGATCGGTATGCAAGACCCTAACCCCAAAGTGCAAGGACAAGGTATAGCACAAATCAGAGCTGCTGGCATTGAAGTACTTACCGATATATGCGCCTATGAATCCCGCCATCTGAACCGTATTTTTAGCACCCACATTTTAAAAGGTCGCCCCCATATTTTATTAAAAATGGCGCAGACCCTCGATGGTCGCATTGCCACCGTCACGGGTGACAGCCAGTGGATTACCAATGTCGCAGCGCGTACACGCGGGCATCAACTCAGAGCGAGCTATGACGCCGTCATGGTGGGCTCCAACACAGCCGTTCATGACAATCCCCGCCTCAATGTCAGACACGTTCCCGGAAGAAACCCCTGGCGAGTGGTGATTGATAGCCAGCTCGTCACTCCCGCCAGTCACCATCTCTGTCAAGACGATGACGCCGAAAGAACCCGAATATACACTTCAGCACAGGCCATACATCAAAGCGGAAACGATTATGCCAAGAGTAAGGCGCAATTAATAGCAGTCACTTGCAACGCACAGAAAAAAGTAGACCTCAATCAAGTGCTACAGCAACTCTACGCACAAAACATTACCTCCGTGCTTGTGGAGGGAGGCGCCGGCTTAATCACCGCTCTTTTGCAAGAAAAATTAGCGGATAGTGTACACATTGCGATTGCACCCAAAATTTTGGGTCATGGAACCGCTGCCATCGGAGATTTGCATCATGTCACAATGCAAGAAGCACTTCAGCTTTATGACGTGAGTTACGAAACAGTAGAACAGCAAATACTCTGCGAAGGACACTTTCAAACATGTTTACCGGATTAATCGAGGAAATTGGGACGATTCAAAGCAAGACAAGCTTTGACGGCGGGGTCGCTTTTACTGTCGCGGCAGAAAAAGTATTTTCCGACCTCAAGGTCGATGACTCTATTGCCATCAACGGCTGCTGCCAAACGATTATTGCAATAAGTGAACACCAATTTGTGGTTCAGTCAATTAAAGAAACCCTCGAAAAAACCAATTTTAATCAACTCACCGACGGCACAGCCGTTAATCTAGAACGCGCCATGCTACCTACCCAGCGCATGGGCGGCCATTTTGTGCAAGGGCACGTCAACGGAACGGCCACGGTATCTTCGATTACCCATCGGGGAGAGAATAAATACGTCGGGCTTTCACTGCCGCCTGATCTTTTTCAATACTGCATTCAAGAGGGCTCGATTGCCATTGACGGCGTCTCATTGACCCTGGCCCATTTAGAGCCCGAAACCTGTGAGGCTTACGTTTCAATTATTCCCCACACCTGGAAAGTCACCACCTTTGGCTTATACACTGTGGGACAATGCGTCAATATTGAAGTCGATATGCTGGCAAAAATGGTTCATCAGTTTACGCAGCCTTATCACGCTTCCAAAGGAAACCCATCATGAGTTTTGACACTGTAGAAGATGCCCTAAAGGCCTTAAAGGCCGGGGAGATCATTATTGTTGTAGATGACGAGGATCGTGAGAACGAAGGGGACTTCATCATGGCCGCCGAAAAGGCCACGCCTGAAGCGATCAACTTCATGGCCACCCATGGAAGAGGCCTTATTTGTGTCTCCATTAGCGAAGAGCGCGCCAAAGCCCTGGAACTGGAGATGATGGTCGCCCAAAACAACCATGGTAAATTTGCCCAGGTTTCCACCAATTTCACGGTGTCTGTGGATCACTGGCCCACGAATACCACCGGCATATCTGCCTTCGATCGCGCAAATACCATTCAAGCCCTGGTCAACCCCAAGACGCAGGCCACCGATCTGGCCCGTCCAGGCCATATCTTTCCGCTGGTGTCTCAAAAGGGAGGCGTATTGCGCCGGGCCGGTCACACCGAAGCAGCTCTCGATCTCTCGCGCATGGCGGGCTTTGAATCAGCAGGGGTATTGTGCGAGATTATGAATGAAGACGGAAGCATGGCCCGTGTTCCTGAGTTAATCAAAATCGCCAAACAACACCAACTTAAATTTATCACCATTCAAGCGCTGATTCAGTACAAAATGCATAAAGAAGCCTTTGTGAAAATCGATTCTGAAGTAGAGATTCCCACCCGGTGGGGAGACTTTAAAGTGGTGACTTTTGTGAATACCTATGATCCCACAGAACACCACATCGCTTTTGTCAAAGGTGATGTAAGCACTGAAGAACCCGCCCTTGTGCGGGTACATTCGGAGTGCCTCACCGGAGACACTTTTGGATCGGGGCGCTGCGACTGCGGAGAGCAGCTCGATAAAGCCATGTATAAAATTGCACAGGCCGGCAGGGGCGCGCTTTTATACCTTCGCCAGGAAGGGCGCGGCATTGGTTTTGTCGCAAAAATGCGAGCCTATGCGCTACAAGAAAAAGGCTATGACACGGTAGAAGCCAATCTGAAGTTAGGCTACAAAGCAGACCTTAGAAATTATGGCTTTGGTGCGCAAATGATCAAGCTCCTGGGCATCAAGCAAATGGTGCTTATGACCAACAACCCGCGTAAAATTGTAGGCATTGACGGGTTCGGCCTGGAAGTGGTGGGGCGAGAACCCATCGAAGTCGCCCATAAAGACAGCAACAAAAAATATTTACAAACCAAGCGCGATAAAATGGGACATCAAATTTTAGGCAACGCAAAAAAGTAAGGATACATCATGCAAAACGCAGCTCTTTCTCAAGTTCAGCTCATTGAAGGTCAATTCAAAGGTCAAGGCAGCCGTATAGGTATTGTCGTGGCTCGCTTTAACGAACTCATTACCAAAGCGCTCCTCAGCGGCGCCCTGGATTGTCTTCACCGCCACGGCGTAGACAGTGAAGAAATTACCGTGGTCTATGTGCCCGGTGCTCTGGAAGTTCCCATTGCCCTGCAAAAAATGGCCCAAAGCCGCAAATACGATGCGCTCGTTGCCCTCGGTGCCGTTATTCGGGGAGCCACGTCTCACTTTGAATATGTGGCTGGTTTTGCTACCCAGGCCACGGCTCAGGTGGGAATGGATGCCGGCATACCCGTCATGAACGGCATCCTGACCGTAGAAAACATTGAGCAATCTTTAGAGCGGGCCGGCTCAAAAGCAGGCAACAAGGGCTGGGAATGTGCCCAGGGTGCCCTGGAAATGATCGACGTGCTGCGTCAGATCACCTAAAAGCGCACCGGCCCGTTAAAAGCGAAAGCCCAGTAAGTTCCAGGACGCCAGCCAGAATATAAAAAGCATGACCAAAGCAACCTGGGTTAAGTAAACATACTTATGCCCCGGTTGCCAGGCTCTGGCTTTCCACTCACTCAAGAGTAGTAAGGTCAAGATAAGCGCACTGACCAGCGCAAATAAGGGAGCCACTAACCCTGCAATCAACAGGGGCGTGGGCTGATTGCGAAAAGCAACACTCAGCTGAGTCCCCACAAGCCCAAAATAAAACAGCGGAAAAAACGCGGTCACACACACGCTATTCAGCAGAGATAAAAGCGGTAAGTCCCAGGACTCCTGAGACACATTTGTATTCGAATGACTCTCTTCTTCGCTGGCGATGTCCTCAGCAGACAAGGCGTGGTCTTTTAGCACCGGCTCATACAACCAAAGCCCACGCGCAGAAAAGCTCAAAAACCCGATAAAGCACAGAAAAAAGAAGGCGGCAATTGCCCATTGTGTTTGAGGTCGATGCCAACCGCTCGCAGGATACCACAGCGCCTGATCTGCTCCCAGTTCTTGAAGGTATTGCCCATCCCAACGCACCTGTTCTCCCCATGTATTTTGGTAAACAGGTGATTTCCCTTGCTGTTTCCAGGATTGCCCACGATAGGTTAACTGTTTTCGGTCAACAGTTCCATGAAATTAACGTCGCGGTGACAGAATATCGAGAACGGTGAGCAAAGACACCTGATCTCGTGTAGACAAACGTAAATAGGCGGTAGAGCGTCTAATGTCGGTGCGGATCCTTTTCTGGCATTGCGGCCTCGGTTTTCTGGGCTGAACATAGGTCTGGGCAAAGCGCTGGGTAAACGCAGCGGCAAAATCAGGATTGCTGTGATTATAGTAAAGAACAAAACCGGCCTGATGTTCTGGGAAAACCACCAAACGCAAGGTTTGACCAAACAAGCGGCTGTCCATATATTTATAATCCAGCTCACCGACACGACCTGAAAACAATCCCAGACTGGGCTCTCCACCTTTACGCTCCAGCAATTGCTGCTGACGCAAAGCTGAAAATGGGGGTTGTGCCTTCAACAGCGCGTTCAAAAACTGAGAGAGATCCTCCAAAGAAGTCAGATAACCATGCACAGCGGGTGCCGTGCTCCAGGCCGCAGGAAAGTCAGCAAAACCAGGGGCTGATCCAGCCAGCGCCGCTTGATACTCCTGCCCTGTCTTTGCCAGAAAAGGTGAGGTGTGCTTCCAGCCCAGAGGTGCAAAGTGTGTCAGTAAAATTTCGTTCAGGGGCACTGCGCGATTGCGAGACTGAGAAACCAACTCCACCAGCAACTGTGCCGAAACAAGATCACCCACACTTTGATAGGTGACTTCTTCACCCGGAGGTAAAATCGCTGGCTTAAGCTCTTGTACAATACTGTCTCTCAAAGTAGGTATGCGCACAGGATCGCTCAGGTAAAAATTACTCTGGCGCAAAGCGAGGCCACTCTGACGACTCAGCAGGTGATTGAGCTGAATATCTCCCTGGGTTTGCAATAACTGAAAGTCGTTCAGGTAAAAATTGACGGGATCGTTTAAGCTGATCTTCTGTTGTTCCAATTGCTTGAGTAGCGCCAGGGTAATCCATAGCTCGCCAAAGCGCCCGGCGCGCAGCGAAGTATCGGCAGATAAATGCAAAAATTCTTGCGGGTTTTCACGCGTTGTAAAACCCATCCAGCCCGCTTTGAAATCAGCTTCTACCGACAGACTTTGAGAAAGCTGCTGATACGTCTCTGTGAGCACACTGGCCTGAGCATAATGTGCAGGACCCCACAGCAAACAAAGAGAAAAGCAAAAAAAGGACAGCCCGAAGGCTGCCCCCTGTAGGTACCTCATAAATCTAGTGAGAGGCCAAAATAGATTCAATATTGGGGTAGTAGCTTAAATTGTGGGTTGCATAGTCATAAATTTGACCATTTTGTACAATCCAGGCATCTTGATAGCGACTGTCAGGCGTCATCACACGCACCATACGGCTGCCATTTTTAAAGCTCCAATGACGACCATCAGCATAGTAATGCTCTACGTTCATACCCTGGCGCGTTTTGATGTGAAACTGTTCAGCTGCAATATCCCAGCTGCTGTCGACAACAAACTCAATGATCTGCCAGATATTGCCAGAGGCAAGGGTTCCCTGATCAACGGCCAGACCCGAGTCGTTAGGCAAGCCAAAGACCATATGGTCTGAATAACGGCTAGCGGCATATTGTAACTCGCCTTCACGTCCCCACTCGTGGTGGAGTGTGCACATGACGTTACGCGCCAGACCAAAACCAGGCATATTTTGTCCAGACTCTACAGCACCCATCATGCTTGAACAGAGCTGATCGGCACCAGCAGAAAAACCAACGGTAAGCTGGCCTCGTTCCTGGCGTCCGTGAAGAATACGTACAAAGATATCAGGATCACCATAATACTTCTGGCCCAGAGCACGGTAACGCTGCATACCTAACGTGCTGCTTCCGCCGCCCAAAATAACCACTTCGGTGGTGTGTAGCCAGTCAAAAAGCTGATCAATGTCTTCTTTGCTTAAATGATCGTTCCAAAAAAAGTGCAGGGGTTCGAGACCCCATTGGCGAAAGCGCTCAAAATACCAGCGGAAAGTTCCCCAGCTATAGTCCTGGCTATCTTGCTCTCCCATTGACATGGGTAAGTACAACACAGATTTGTTGGTGGGATTTTGTAAGGCGCGTTCCACAATCCACCAGCGGTGAATATCTTCGCTACGGTTGTGAGAGCTGTAGATTAATGCAGTTGGAAACATAAGTAACCCTTTACTATAAATATTGTCTTAAATTATTAAGATTCAGTTTATCATAGCGACTGTTGTTAAAAAACCCCCGTAAACCTTTATTCTTTAATTTGTTTTTGTTAAAATGGGATTAAGTCACCCTAGTTCTCGCAGCGACTTCCCTAGAATATAGACAGCCAAAGAACTATCGGGCACATAAAGACATCAGGAGCGTTAAAATATGGTTGCAGTCGGTGGAAGCCGTCCCGTAGACGGTGGAACATTTTACGCGAACACACAAAACTACGAAGCCCTTTTGCTGGACGTGCGCTCCCGCATGCTTGAGCTGAACGGTATTCAAACCCGCAAAACCTATCTGACCAATGTCTTAAATTACGGCAATTTAGATGAAGAAATGTCCGCTGAGATAGACCGCGTTGTGCGTACCCCCAACTCAAATGCCGCCTACACAAACACAGGAGATTACGATCTCAGAGCCGGCACCCCGCTTTTTATTGAGAATATGTTTGCCAACTCCGTTCGCTATATTGGACTAACAGCATCAGGCTCTACGAACAATAATATTGTATTTGACCCGAACCGCCTCGAAGGCGACTTCACCGTTGGAACCGAAGTAGAGATCAATGGCGATGTGCGAACCATTACGGGAATAGCCGGCAACTCTTTTAGCTTAAACGCGGCTCTATCTAGTCCGCCCGGCATAGGATCGCTCATTTTGGTCAAGGGTCGTGAATACGTTAATCCTTTCCTCAACGAAACATACCGAGTGACCGACCGCTACGGTTCGTATTCAGTCGATGAAAACAGGTACCAGGTTGATCGTATCAATGGCTTAATAAGATACCGCCCTACAACCGGACTAAGCTCTACAGCAGCTTTACCACCGGGAGGGTTAGGCACTCCAACACCTTTACCTGCAGGAGGAGCCTTCACCGACTACATCTGGCACCCTGAAGGCCTGCGTAACGTTCCTTATCATTTTGGGAAAATGATACCGGTGCGCACGACTCCACCTCCGGCAGTCGCACCTCCTGTTGGCGGTTTAACGGACCCCCCCGTAGGTCCAGAGGAGCTGGGCAACCCGGTAGATCCCGTCGCCAGTGGTAGTGAACCACTCGTCCCCATTGCGGGCCCTGGTGTTACCACCAACTTTAATCTCTCTCCCCCTGACGGAGAGTATTCAAACATACGTATTTCTTCTCCTCCTGGAGTCACTTACGAAGTAGAGCTCAACGGAGCCAAGCTCGCGATTAATAATACGGGTGGAATCATCACCATTCCTTTCTTTGATCCGATCTATCAAAACGATCAACTCAAAGCGAACGAAAGTATCGACCCCGACGTTTACATTCAACGTTTTATCAAAGCGGGCAATAATCATTTGGTTATTCGTGCCACACAGACCAACTCAGCAAGCTCTCGGGGAATTCGCGTAGAAGGTATATTCAATGGTGTTGACCTTTCTACCACGGATTCTTACGAGTCGATTAATACCCTTGACTGGTCAGCCTCTAAGCGCAGTGTTCTCGGTATTGTAGGAAAAATCGAGTTTAGACTTCAAGATCAGGTTGCGCTTGAAGACACAAACGACGCGTTACAGAAAGCCCAGGGTGTCCTGGCTTCTCTAACCACCATTATCGCAGGAACCGACACAAATCAATTTAAAAGCATAATATCTGTTATTCGCTAAGGAGAATTAAAAATGGTTGTACCCGTAGCCTTTGGAACCGCAAGTTTTGATTACCGCCCCATGAGAGCCGAACAAGCTCGTCTTTCAAGAACACTGGTCATTCCAAGTCCTCGCGATAAAGATGACACTTCTCAAGTCCTTGAGATTGAAGATGATCAGGCCGTTCCCTTCAAGTATCCTACTTTTATCAAAGTGCGTTACGACAAAGAAGGCACTCTACCCATCTTTGAGCTTTGGCTTAAGGACAACTTTGACCAGGAGCACAAGGTCAGTAAAGAAAGCTTAGATGGCACAATCCAGCCAGACATTTTCCCCCAAACTGATCCCCCTTCATCGCAGCCGATTAACGATGACCCCCTAACAGCAGCATTGGCACTGAATAACGTCAATGATAGTTTTGCCGTTAACCCCATTACTGGCGATATTTACCGTAACGCCTATTGGGATAATATTGACAAGGTAGTAAAAGACGGCGCGGGCAATCCCCCTTCAGACGCTACCTTTACGGGTACTCTGGTGGGCAATATCAAATACGACGGTGTAACCGGTCTTGCTCTGGCTGCCGTCAACAGTCGTATTGCTGATATCTCCAATTCCATTGAAGGTGTAACCAAGGTATTGAGTGTCGCCATCGGTAATTTGGATGCCGTCTTCGCAATCATTCGCTAACCGTTCTTATCTTTTATTCTAAAAAGCCTGCATATGCAGGCTTTTTGTTTGTCTCTTGAGGAGTTTTATTATGTCACCCACCGATCGTTCACGCATTCGCTGTATTGCTATTTGCATTGTCGAACATGAGCAAAAGTGGTTAGTGCTCGAAGGAGTCGACCCCGTGAGCGAAGCTTACTTTTACCGCCCGTTGGGCGGGGGTATTGAGTTGGGAGAAAGCGGCGAGCAGGCCGTACAGCGGGAGTTTTTTGAAGAAACGGGACATCGCCTTGGCCCCCCGCTCTACCGAGAAACCCTGGAAAATATCTTCACCTATAAAGGGCAAATCTGCCATGAATTGGTGCGGGTGTATCAGGCCGATTTAGCTGACGACTTTTTATATACCCAACCCCGTATTATTGCCCATGAGGACGACGGAACGCCCTTTCCGGTCATATGGGTGCCTCTACAAGACTTTATTCAGCAAAAAAAGCGTCTGGTACCGGAAGGGTTATTGATTTAGATCAATAACTGACCTTATGCAGAATCAATAAGTCCATTGTCCTTGACCAATGTTCTTTGCAAGCCCTACACCTATAATCACTGCAGGAGTGTAGGTGTAGCATGCAAAAAGATAAGCCCGTTTTTTTAACGACCGATACCAGCGCAAAAGCAAAAGCTTACTGTCTGCACTGCCACGATACCTTATTGGCTTCGCAGCCAGAGTTTTGCTGTGAAGCCTGCAAAATGGTGTATTCTATTTTGCAAGCGCAAAACCTCGGTGCCTACTACCACTTGCGCGACGAAGTTTCGGGCGAGGCAGCCCGCTTTCCCAGACCTCAACAGATAAGCACAAAGACTTCTGATCATGAAAACATGCTGCCGGCAGGCGATCACCGCTTTTATATTCAAGGGGTACACTGCACAGCATGCCTCTGGCTAATTGAGCAACTCCCGCTATTTATTACAGATATCCGCAGTGCGCGCATGGATATGTCCACCCACATTCTGAGCCTCCACCTCAACAATACTGCCGACCGAAACGTCATCGTACAACAGCTACAGCAGTGGGGATACAAAGCCACGTGGCTAGCTGAAGCGGGTCAAGAAGAAAAGCTCGCCACAGACGAACGACACACCATGTTATGGCGTATTGGCATTGCCGCTTTTTGCAGTGGTAATTTAATGATTTTATCGCTGGCAAGCTATGCGGGTATTGAGGGTACACTGGCACGCTACTTTGAAGCCCTGTCTCTGCTACTGGCCCTGCCGGTTCTGCTCTTTTCAGCCTGGCCATTTTACGAGAAGGGGTTATTTAGCGCCCTTAAAACACGGCGTTTTTCTAGCGATACCCCCATCGCTCTCTCTCTCTTATTGGGAGGAGCCGGCAGTTTATACGAGATGTTTTTAGGGAGTCGTCAACTGTACTTTGACTCCCTTAGCATGCTCGTGTTTTTATTACTGTTTAGTCGCTATCTGCTCCTACGCACACAACAAAAGATTTGGAGTGAAAGCCACCCTCACTTTGAAACCTTCAATGATAAAGTCACGCGTAAAACAAAAGCAGGCTTTGAGAAAGTCGCCCTGGCGGCCATTCAGGTGGGCGATCATCTGCGGTTTTTTCAAGGACAAACGTTTGCCGTTGACGGAAAAGTCATTTTGGGGCATTCACGGGTCGATCAGGCCCTCTTAACCGGTGAGCCCTACCCTTTAAAAGTTGCCCCTGGAGACTGGGTTTACCGTGGCACACAAAACCAACAAAATGCCCTGGATATCGAAGTGTTGGCCATGGGTAATGATACCCGTCTGGGAAAGATCATCGAAACCTCCAGACATTTTTCAGCCCAAAAATCACGCTGGATTCGCTCTGCTGAAAAAGCGGCTCAGCTATTGGCACTGGGGATTGTTACCCTCTCTATATTCATTTTCTTTCGCTTTTGGGAGCAACCCACCATCGCTCTATCTCGTTTTTTGGCCCTGAGCATTATTGCCTGCCCCTGCGGTTTGGCATTAGCCACGCCCCTGATTTTTCACCTGGCTCTAAAATCAGCGCTTAACAAAGGAATTTTTATTCGTCACCCCAATGTACTAGAAACCCTTCCTACTGTTAAGACCCTGGTCTTTGATAAAACGGGCACCCTGACACAGGGTCGCTTTGACGTCCTCTGGAGCCGCTCTGACTTTTTTGACGGCGAAGTGAGCAGCGCCGTACTGGCCCTGGAATCCTGCTCTCAACACCCCGTAGCGGCCTCTCTTGTGCGATACATTCAGAACCAACACCCCCAAAGCGTGAAGGCTGTTCGTCATTTTCAAATTCTTCCAGCCGGGGGAATCGCTGGCGAAGTCGAAGACCGGGCCGGGGTGTTTCATACCTGGAAAATTCAACCTGTTGCTTATGAGGCTGCTGAGCAGCCAGAACTCCATCTGCATGTCTTGCGCATGGAAAATGATGCTGAAAAAGCCGAGTTAAAAACGCAAATCCGCCTCGGGGACGCCATCAGAGCCGACGTTAAGCCGATGATTGAACAACTTAAAACCGCTGGCTATAACTTGTACATACTTTCCGGCGATAGCAAGGCTGCTTGTTATCAAGTGGCCCGTCACCTCGATATCTCCTTAGAGCACGTCTTTTATGGGCAAACCCCCGAAGACAAGGCCCAGTTTTTACAGCGCCATAAGGCCATCATGATAGGCGACGGCATTAACGACCTTGAAGCGCTGTCTTGTGCCGAAGTCGGTATTTCTGTGCAGGGAGGGCTCGAAGAAAACGTATCTCAGTCCGACATCTATTTGGCTGAGCAGGGCATTCTTCAGCTACCCGGCGTTCTGGAGCTGGCTAAAAATACGCGCCGCTTGCTGCTCATCACCCTTGGCTTTGCATTGGTTTATAACCTGATTGCCATTGGTGCGGCGGTCGCCGGGTATATTACGCCGCTTAGCGCCGCCATCTTAATGCCCATTAGCGCATTTATTGTGATGGCCATTGCCGTGGGAGGTCACCACATATGGAGGTCTTGATTTTATTCGTGCCCCTGGCGATTTTTGTATCTTTTGTGTTTTTACTTGCCTTTTTATGGGCAAGCCGTACGGGGCAATTCGATGATCTCGAAACCCCGGCACACCGCATTCTTTATGACGAATTAGAAAGGTAATTTTATGTCAACCGCTGATCACAGCCTCTCTGACTTTTCAGAGCAGGATGCAGCCATTCCCTTCAAGCCGGAACCCGAAAGTTTTCGCTACGATGACCAAATCGTGCGTTTCTTTGCCTACGCCACCGTAGGTTGGGCACTGGTTTCTTTTTTAGTGGGATTACTGGCTGCTTTACAATTGGCCTACTGGCCCTTTAACTTTAATCTGCCCTGGTTAACCTTTGGACGCTTGCGCCCTTTGCACACCAATGCAGCTATTTTTGCCTTTGCAGGCAACGCTATTTTTATGGGAATCTATCATTCCAGTCAGCGTTTATTAAAAACGCGCATGTTCTCAGACCTGATGAGTCGCATTCATTTTTGGGGGTGGCAAGCCATTATTGTGGCCGCTGCCCTGACCTTACCCTTTGGGTACACCGCCGGCAAGGAGTATGCCGAACTCGAATGGCCCATTGACATTGCCATCACAGTGATTTGGGTGATGTTTTCTGTCAACTTTTTTATGACTATCTTCAGACGAAGAGAGCGTCATATCTATGTGGCCATTTGGTTCTATATTTCTACACTGATTACCGTTGCGCTGCTCCATGTGGTAAACGCCATTGCGCTGCCCGTCAGTTTTTTACAGTCTTACCCGGTGTACGCTGGCGTACAGGACGCCATGGTGCAGTGGTGGTACGGGCACAATGCAGTGGCCTTTGTACTGACGACTCCGTTTTTAGGGCTGATGTATTACTACGTCCCCAAAGCGGCTAAACGTCCTGTTTATTCTTATCGCTTATCAATTGTGCATTTCTGGGCACTGATCTTTATTTATATTTGGGCTGGCCCCCACCATCTGCTCTACACGGCTATGCCTGAGTGGGCACAGACCCTGGGCATGGTGCTCTCAATTATGTTGTGGGCGCCCAGCTGGGGCGGTATGATTAACGGCCTATTGACCCTACGGGGTGCCTGGGATCGTTTACGCACAGAGCCTGTCATTAAGTTTTTCGTAGCGGCCCTTACCTTTTACGGTATGGCCACCTTCGAAGGCCCTCTGCTTTCGATTAAAGCCGTCAACTCTCTGAGTCACTACACCGATTGGACCATCGGACACGTTCATGGCGGAACCCTCGGTTGGAACGGACTCTTGACCTTCGGTATTTTGTACTATTTAATCCCTCGCCTCTGGAACACCGAGCTCTATAGTAAAAAGCTCGCCAATGTCCATTTTTGGTTCGGGGTTGCGGGCACCAGCACTTACATGGTTTCGCTCTGGATTGCCGGTGTGACTCAGGGCCTGATGTGGCGTGCGATGAACGCAGAAGGCCGACTCACTTACCCTGACTTTATTGAAACCGTCACCCGCATTGTTCCGCTTTATTGGGTACGTGCTCTGGGTGGAACCCTTTTTATTATCGGGTTTTGCATCATGGTTTATAACCTCTATAAAACCATTAAGTCCGGTCATATTGAAGAAGAGAAAGAACACCATGCACCTGCTTTGGTCAGTATTACCAAGTTACCTGCGAGTGTTTTGGGTGGCGATCAAAATCCACACCGTATCATCGAGGGCTTGCCTGCTGTGTTTAGCGTATTGGCTCTTTTAGCGGTATTGGTGGGTTCAGTGATTGAAATTATTCCCGCTTTAACCATGCAGGAGTTTGTGCCCCGAAGTAAGGAGCATAAACCCTACACCTCGCTTGAGCTGGCGGGCCGCGACCTGTTTGTCAAAGAAGGCTGCTACACTTGCCACTCTCAAATGATACGTCCGATGCTTGACGAAACCTTGCGTTACGGAAAGCCGAGCACTGTCGCGGAATCTCAGTATGATCGTCCCTTTCAGTGGGGCTCTAAACGTACGGGACCGGACCTGGCACGAGTGGGTGGAAAGTATCCCGATATGTGGCATTACCGCCACATGATCAACCCCCGCGATCTGATCTCGCAGTCCATCATGCCGAACTACCCGTGGCTGGCTCAGAATAAAACAGATTTTGCTATTCTGAACAAAAAGCTGAGTGTGATGCAAACCCTTGGGGTTCCTTACTCAGACAAAGCCGTTCAGGATGCAGAAAAAGACGCAAAAGCCCAGGCAAAAATCATTAGTGATAGTCTACGAGAGGGTGGCGTCAAAGACGACGCATTAGAATCTCGTGAAGTGGTGGCTTTGATCGCTTATTTACAGCGTCTAGGCAAACCCAGCAGTGACTTTACAGGAGGAACCCCATGAAATCAGAAGTAATGCAATTCTTTCACATGCCTTACTTAAGCTTAGCTGGCCTGTTGATTTTCTTTAGTTTTTTTATGCTGATGTTGCTCTTTGTCATGCAGAGAAAACGAGGCGAGCTTTACGCCTACCTGGGCAATTTGCCTTTAGAGGAGGATCAGGCATGAGCGACAATCCAAAGGAACACAATAGTCACATTCGACGTATGGATGAGGCCTTAAACGAACCCGTACTCGACCATGATTATGACGGAATTGAAGAGTTGGACAATAACTTACCCAGTTGGTGGATCAACAGTTTTTATCTGTCGATTATTGTCGGCGTTGTCTATTTTGCTTACCATAATATTTTGTACCCCGCCGATGTGCACGAACAGCACTATATTGCGGAAATCAAAGCCTATGAGCAAGCCGAAAGTGACAAGGCCGCCTTACTGGCAAGTCAGAAAAAAGAGCTCACGCCCGAAGAGATGCTTGCCATTATGAAAGATCCCAGCACGATTCGGGCAGGAGAAGCCCTCTATACAGAGCGTTGTTTGGCTTGCCACGCAGCTGGAGGAGCAGGCCAAATTGGGCCCAACCTCACCGACGCCTACTGGCTGAATGGAGATGGCTCCGCCGCTGCGATTGAGCAGATCATTAACAAAGGCGTGACTGAAAAAGGCATGCCCGCCTGGGAAGCTGTTTTTTCTGATGATGAGCAGCGTCAGATTACCGCCTATGTTTATGCCCTGAGAGACACAAAGCCCCCCAACGGCAAAGCCCCTCAAGGAGAGAAAAAGGAAAGTTAACCCCCATATGCTAAAAGAACTGCCCCAGGAAAGACTGGCTTCTACAGACGAAAAAGGAAAGCGCGTTTATTTGTTCCCTGCAGATGTTCGCGGAAAATATCACAGCCGACGGGTGATGTTTCAATGGGTGCTTATGGCGCTATTTATCGTGCTTCCATGGATTCAAATCAATGGCCATCCGGCTATTCTTCTGGATATTACCCAGCGACGTTTTGCTATTTTGGGCTTAACGTTCTGGGCCCATGACGTGCCCATGCTCATTTTTGTCTTTGCCTGTGCTTTTTTGGGGTTGTCTTTACTCACGGCTGTCTGGGGTCGCGTTTGGTGCGGCTGGGCGTGTCCTGAAACCGTGTTCGTCGAGCGCTTATATCGTCAGATTGAGCGCTGGATCGAAGGCAATGCGGTAAAGCGTGAGCGCCTATCTAAAGGCCCCTGGACCCTTGAGAAAACATTTAAAAAAGGGTTAAAGTGGGGTGTTTTCACCCTCATTTCCTGGCAACTTTCCCATGCTTTTCTGGCTTATTTTATAGGGACTGATGCGCTGGCAAAAATGATGATATCCTCGCCAGGCGAACACCCCACCGCCTTTTCGAGCATGTTATTTATTACCGTCCTGCTGCTCTTTTCTTTCGGTTGGTTTAGAGAACAGTTCTGTATCATTATGTGCCCTTATGGACGTTTTCAATCGCTGTTAATGGACGAAGACTCAATGGTGGTGGGTTACGACGAAAAACGAGGAGAGCCCCGGCGGGGTCAGGAACAAGGAGATGAACCCACAGGGGACTGTATTAATTGCTACCAATGTGTTCAAGTTTGCCCCACCGGCATCGACATTCGTCGGGGAGTACAAATGGAGTGCGTGGCCTGTACCGCTTGTATTGATGCCTGCGATACCGTCATGGATAATGTACATAAACCCCATGGACTGATTCGCTACAGCTCAGCCAACGATCTCAATGCAGTAGAGCCCCTACAAAGCGGCCTCCAGCGCAGTATTGAAGTAGAACATACAAAACCTCGCTCGCTCACACAAAATTATCTAACGAAAAACCTGTTTCGGAGTCGCGTGGTTATTTTAAGTATCGCACTCACCCTTGTGTCAGCCGGCCTGGCCTATGTCTTATTGACACGCCCCCCTGTGAAAGCAACGGTATTTACGGCCAAAGGAACCCCTTACGAGGTATTAAGCGAAACCCCTGCTGCCACAGTCATCACAAACCGTTATTATGTGGTCGCCTCTAACTACACTTTTACTCCAGGACAGCTGAAGGTCACGGCTCCCGATGGCGTTGAAGTTATCGCCCAAAACAACCCCGTCCTTCTGGAGGGTGGAGAAGAAAAAAACCAGGGATTCTTTTTACGCTTTAACAAATCTTTACTGACCAACGGCTCCGCACGCATTGATTTGAAACTACAAAGCCAGGCTGAGAACGGTCAGTGGGAGCATGTAGGAATCCAGCAAATACCGCTGGTGGGACCGTATTGATGGAAGCTTTGATGGGGACTTTGGCAGACGTTCTACACAACTATACGCATCACCCACAATTGATTGCCCAACAAGCACAATGGGGCATTCCCTTTCTGGTGATGGCGGCCAGCTTACTGGGAAGTCTGCACTGCGTAGGCATGTGCGGCGGGATTGTCATGGCCTTGCCGCCACAAAAAAGCGCCCATGCCCTCTATCATTTGGGGCGTTTAGCGGGGTATTTACTGATTGGAGCCCTCGCCGGCCTCGCAGGTGAATGGCTGATGCATTATCAGCAGGTCTTAAGCGGCCTTTCAGCGGTGTTGATTTCGCTGAGTTTTTTGACGATGGCCTGGATGTTCTGGAGGGGACGTCCCTTACACATGCCGCTGCCAGCGTGGTTTAAAAAACCTTTAGAAAAAGCGATCGGACACAACATCTATCGCTCTCGTGACGCGGAGTGGGCTTCAGGAGGAGTGGGCTTTTTGACCGTTTTTATGCCCTGTGGCTGGCTTTATAGCTTTGTGCTAGGCGCTTTACTCACGGGCAGCACGGCAATGGGTGCGGTGTTTTTGCTCACTTTTTGGTTGGGAACGCTACCCGCCCTGTGGTGGGGGCCGGGTGTTTTAAGCCGCTGGCTGCGTCAACATCAGGGCACGACACGCAAAGGCGTGGCCTTTGTTTTTGTGCTGCTGGCCTTTTTCAACATAGGTCTCAAGTTCAATAGTAAAGCAGCCATCACCGCTGAACACCTGCACGATCTAACCCAGGAAGTCCAGTGTCATTAATCACGAAGCGTTGAAGAGAACATAGCACCCACGGTATAATTATCTCTGCAGGGTTATAAACCCGATTGAGGTAATTACATTGGCAAAAAAAACCGTTCCCGAGTGCGACGCTTGCAATTCTTTGTGCTTGAGTTCTCTGGCTTGTTTACCCGAAGAAGCGTTAAAAGAGTTTAATATTAACAAAACAGGACGCCACTATGAGCCCGGGCAAGTTATTTTTTACGAAGACAATCGACCTCACGGTGTCTATTGTGTAGAGTCGGGCAAAGTAAAGCTGACCAAATACACCCCTGACGGCAAAACCTACATTGCTCGCATTGCCACAGCCGGTGATCTTTTGGGGTACCGTGCCTTTTTAACCAATGATCCCTACTCAGCAACCGCTGAGGTCATTGAGCCAGCCACCATTTGCTTTATTGAGCGGGAGCCCTTTATGCGCGCCATCAGAGACAATCCGCAATTTGCCATACAACTCATGGAGCAACTCGGCAGCGATCTGAAGCAAGCCGAAAACAGAGCCCGTGATCTGGCCTACAAATCAGTGCCTGAGCGCCTGGCCGAAATGTTGCTGACCTTCAAAGAAAGCTATGGTGAAACCGATAGCGACGGCAATATCCACCTGGCCATTCGCCTGAGCCGAGAAGAAATGGCCAGTCTACTGGGAACAACCATCGAAACCACCGTGCGTAACCTCACGCGCTTTAAGCAGCTCGGGCTCATTCAGCTCGACAAAAAAGAAGTCATTTTGCTCAATGTGAAGGGCATTGCCGAGTATATTCCCGGCGTCTAGATCCCCAATTTTCAAACTTAAACTTTTTTTAAACTCATAAAAACCGCCAGTTAATCTTAGGAAGCAACTTTTCTTTATTTCTGTTAGATAATAGAAGTAAGCGAAAAAAGTAAACCCAAGCGAACAAGAGATAAAAAACAGGTAGGTGGTAACCCATGAAAATCGAAGCGCCCGCATTCTTAAGAAATCTAATCCCCAGCAATAACACCGGCAATAATGCTGCTGCCGTAGCGCCTCAATCCACCCCCTCTAACCCCGAAACCTATAACCAGGATGAACTCTCTGCAGGCTTTTTTAAACGCTTCGGCAACGGTGTGGGCGAAATGATGTCCGACATGTCTTATAGTCTGGGCATGGGCGAAATTTACCGTCTGGTAGAGCGCGAATTTCAGCAGGTCGACATCAACTATGACGGCAGTTTAAACCGCGCAGAGTTCACCATCGCCACCCTGAACCCCTTTGAATTCGACGCTGCCGATCGCAATTATGACAACAAAGTTGACGTTAAAGAATATGCCAAATACCGTAAAGATCGTCTTGAATCCAGCTTTGAGCAAAAAGACCAAAGCCGGGACAGCCACTTAAACATTGCCGAAATTGGCTCCGTTGGCCGCATTTATATGGCCAACAGAGATCCCCGCTTAGACAGCAACTTAGACGGACTCGTCAACAAGCGGGAATACGTTAAAGCGAACCTCACCCTTGGCATCAGTATCCGTGGCGCCCTCGGATTCTAACTCCCCACACACCGACTTAAAGGTAAAGCCCTGGTCTGCAGAACATGCTCTAACCGGGGCTTTTGCCTGTGCACTGATTGAGAAACAGTTTCCTGAATTAAAGCCCGTTCACGCTCACTATCTGGGGGCTGGCTGGGACAACACCGTTTTTTTAATCAACGACACCTGGGTGTTTCGTTTTCCCCGCCGTGAAGTCGCCGTTGAACTCTTAGACCACGAAAAAATAACCCTCCATGCCCTGCAGGGGTTTCCCTTAGATTATCCGCAGCCCGTTTTTTACGGCCAGCCGGTCTTGCCTGACCAGCCGACCTCAGTGGGTGATCAGCATTACCCCTGGCCTTTTATGGGTTATAAAAAAGTAGCGGGCACCACCGCCTGCCGAGCCAACGTGAATCGGCAAGGCCGAGCACAGTGGGTCAAGCCCTTAGCCCTTGCACTCAAACACCTTCATACCCAGCCCGTTCCTCAGCACTTGCCCGGCGATACGCTTCAACGCAGCAACCTCAACCATCGCTTAGCCTGGTTTCAAGACCAATGGGCACAGGCCAAAGTAGCGGCCGAGCAGCAGCAACAGCACCTGCCAGAAAAAGCCGTCGCAAGGCTTTTAAAGAAACTTGAGGCCATCGCCACTGCGTCTTCCAGCGCCTCACAGAGTTCCCCCGAAGCCGCTACCCATTTGCTGCATGGTGACTTGTATATTCGGCACCTGATGGTCAACGTCCGTAACGAACTGACCGGATTTATCGACTGGGGAGATACCCATCACGGCGATATTTCCACAGATTTGGGCATCGTTTATAGCGCGCTGCCCCCTGAGCGACATGACGCCTTTTGGAGCCACTATGGCAAAGTCAGTGAAGTGACCCAACGCAAAGCGCAGTTTCGTGCGCTCTACTCGTGCTTGTATATCTACCGCTACGGTTTAGATATGCAAGACCAGGATCTCGTGCGAGAAGGGTGGCAAGGTATGCAATGGATTGCGTCTTTATTCCCTTAAATTCCCTTGAACAAGTGATGCCCCTGCTATCAAAACCCTTGATCTTGCCCCCCCGTTTACAGCATGCCGTCGCAAAGCGTCAACGCAGCTACCTCACTGGCAGGGCGTGCGCTCAGTTTCTTTATACCAAATATGCCCTGGAGTGGGATGGTCTACCGATGTACCCCGATACCCATCCGCAAAGAGATTCCCCCCGCTGGCCCAGGGGGTTTGTGGGCTCCATTAGCCACAGCAACAATCTGGCGGTGGCATGCATGGCAAAACAAGAGACACTGCAGGGCGTGGGCATTGATACTGAAGAGATTATGTGTGCAGAACGGGCAACACGCCTACGCCAGCAAATTTTACACCCCCTTGAAAGCTGGGTTAAAACCCCTCTGGAGCTCAGTCTGGTTTTTTCTTTTAAAGAGAGTATCTACAAAGCCCTTCACCCGCTGCTACAACGTTTTATTGGCTTTCAAGAAGTGATTGTGAAACCCGTGCAACCCTCTCATTCAGATCGGCCATGCTCGGCTCAGCAATCTGTCAACCGACACGTCCTCAGCTGGCAACCAGAGCACAGCCTAAAAAAAGACTTAAACACTTACTTTGGACAACAACAGCCCTCTTTTGAAGGCCATGGGCAGTGGTTCGTGCATGCCGATGGCAGCGGTTTTGTATTCACCACTTATCGCTTTTAGCCGGTGTCACTTGAAGCCGCCACTTGCCGGGGTCTCTTGTGCTGGTCTCTATATATGACATATACCCCGTGTCAGGTGCCGAAAAGTTATCAGAAGGCACCGTAAAATCCCTTCCTTCAGGTGAGGGATATAAGGTGCAGGACTATGCATAGGCCTTAAGACACGGTATAATTACCGTATGCGTAAAACATACAAGTTCAAGGCGAAACTGAGTAAAACGACAGAGCAAAACGCTATCGTTTGGCTTGGTTTGTGTCAGAAATTGTATAATCTCGCTCTTCAACAGCGCATCATTGCATACAGATACTTCAGCGTCAGCCTTAGCACTTATGATCAAAGTAAAGAGCTACCCGAATTAAAGAAAGCATTCCCGGAGTTCAGGCAAGTTAACTCTCAGGTATTGCAAGACACCGTTGAGCGTTTGGGTAAAGCTATGCAAGGATTTTTTTCACGTCTCAAAAAAGTTGGTGAAAAAGCTGGTTTTCCTCGCTTTAAATCCTACCATCGCTATGACTCATTCACCCTGAAGCAAACAGGTTGGAAACTGGACGGTCGGTATCTGAAGATCAAGGGCATTGGCATTCTCAAGCTGTTTCTCTCCCGTGAAATTGAGGGTCGAATCAAAACCATCACCGTGCGTCGTGATAGCTGTGGTGATTTATGCCCCTTTGAGGGTACTGGGTAGCGTTTTCCTGTGATGATGTTCCAGAGCGTAGCTTCCCAAAGCCTCGTGCTGACGTAGTGGGTATTGACGTGGGTGTAGTACATTTCTCTACTGACACCGAAGGGCTACACGTTGCCAACCCGAAATACTATCGAAAAGCACAAGCAGAACTTAGACGCAAACAACGGAAAGTGAGCCGCCGTAAAAAGGGTTCTAATCGTAGAAGAAAAGCTGTCAGGGAGTTAGCTAGAGCGCACCGCAAGGTTACCAATATGCGACTGGACTTCCTCCACAAAACAGCGAACTACTACATCAACAATTTTCAGATGATCTGTATTGAAGCACTCAGAGTTAAGAATATGGTCAAGAACCGTCACCTGAGTAAGTCAATCACAGATGCTGGCTGGTCAACTTTTTTTGAGCTACTTATGTATTTATGCCCTTTAGGGTGCAAAGCGGCAGAAGCTGGGCGTGAGTTAGTCAAAGTAAATCCGAAGAACACCAGCCAAAACTGCTCAGGCTGCGGCAAAAAGGTTCCAAAACCCCTTGCCACACGGGTGCATGATTGCCCGTATTGTAATCTGATCTTAAACCGAGACGTAAACGCTGCAAGAAATATTGCAGCCACTGGGAGCGGGCAGCTCCTTCAAGCGTTAACGTAACTCAGCAGAGTATGCGTAGTTTGAGAATCCCTGTCATTCATGGCGGGGAGTATGTCAAACTGTCTTTATGTTTAAACTCCCTTTGCTGTCTTTTTTAAGCTTATTTTCTTGCGCAGGGTTAATGACCTTAAGCCCAGGCGTCCACGCCGGCACCGTTTATTTTAACGGCCAAATTCTGACCATGGATCAGAACAACACCACGGTCGAAGCCATGTTTGTCGATCATGGGCGGATTCAAGCAATAGGCACCACCGGAGCAATGAAAAAATATTTGTCAATGAACCATCAGAGCGTTGATCTCAAAGGAAAAATGCTCATTCCAGGGATTATTGATGCCCATGGGCACTTTCCCGCTTCGGGATTGTCTGAGGTAGGTGTTAACCTGAATAGTCCCCCCATGGGTGAGGTGACAAGCGTTGCCGGTGCACTCGCACTGTTACGTCAAAAAGCAGAGCAGCTCTCTGCGGGACAATGGATTTACGCTTACGGCTATGACGACAGCCTGATTCAAGAAAAACGCTTACTCACCCTGAGTGAACTGAACAGCGTGAGCACCCAACACCCTATTTTCGTACAGCATACTTCAGGACATCAGGGCATGACCAATGCCCGTGGATTGGACACCCTGGGTTACCAAGAAGCCACGCCGGATCCTGAAGGCGGACACTTTGGCAGAGATTCCGCAGGACACCTGAACGGCCTGTTGCTCGAAACCGCCAGTGATCCCATGAAGCAAGCTGCTCTGGACGGATCGCTGTGGGATCGCTTAAAAATTGTCGTCGCCGCCAACAGCGACTATCTGGCCCACGGTGTCACCACCGCCCAGAGTGGGGCCAGCCCTCACATTTTAGTCAACGCCCTGAGTTGGCTCTCTAAACTGCAGCTTATTCCGCTGCGGTTGGTGGTGTACCCCATGGAAGACAACGGCAGAGCCTGGGTCAACGGAGAACATGACTACGCGCAAGACACCCATGAAAAGTTTCATATGGGTGCGATTAAGCTATTTGTGGACGGATCCATACAGGCCTACTCAGGCCTGCTAAAAGCCCCGTATTTTATTCCACAAACCGCTGAAGAAAAAAACAGTCGGGGCCACGAGCGCGTGAATCTTGACACCCTCAAAGCACAGGTCTTATTTTTTCATAAAGCGGGCAAACAACTGGCCATTCATGCCAACGGTGATCGCGCTATTGAACATGTCATTGAAGCAGTTGCTTACGCCCAACAAGCCTATTATCGCTCTGATCCCCGGCATATTATTATTCACGCCCAAATGCTCTCGGTAGATCAACTAGAGCGCATGCATCCTATTGGGCTCACGCCTTCTTTTTTTAACAGTCACGTGTACTATTGGGGAGATCGACATCGCGAACAGTTTTTAGGTCCCCAGCGCGCAGCGCGTCTGAACCCGTTAAAGGACGCAGCCCAAAGCGGCCATCGTTTTACATTACACACCGACACACCGGTAGTACCCATGGACCCCATGATGATGATCTGGTCAGCCACAGAGCGAATCACCCGCAGTGGAAAAGTCCTGGGGGCCGAGCAAAAGATTAGTCGCTTGCGGGCATTGCAAGCCATCACGCGCGACGCAGCATGGCAGGCTTTTTTAGAAAAAGAACTGGGCTCGCTAGAAAAAGGCAAGCGGGCAGACTTTGTGTTGCTATCGGAGTCGTTGTTAAGCGCTAAAGACGTCAGAGACATCAAAGTACTGAAGACATTTATTGGCGGCAAATCGTTTTACACCCATGCCTCCTTTTAGCATCCCACTTTGTGAGCAGGATAACAATCACCCCCTGATAACTCTCACAGAAACCCTGTGCCTCCGCTAATGTTTACATTTCTTAATCATTCGTATACTAAAGTTAGTTTCTTTTTCATTTCTTTGGCAATCGCTAAAGGAAAAAGGCAAACCCGTCGTGAGGCGGGGACGCAAAGCCACGGGACTTCACGAAGTTAGCCGGGCTACCCATTTATCAATCTGTCAAGGAGTTTTTCTATGTCTTTATTTCGTCCTGCCTTTTTGGCGCTGTCTCTGGTTTCAAGTTTTCAATTGACGGCCTGCGGTCCACAGCCGATAGCAGTGAACACGCAATCTACAGGAGTCAGCCACCGGGCCTTGCAAGGAGCGGGTCTGGTACCCGATCAGACCATTGCCTTTCAAGAGCTCTCAGGTTTTCGTCTTCAGCAAGAAGCCTCCCGCGTTTTGATGGTCATTGCCAATCAGGATTTCTGGTATGCCGATTATGCCCTGCCTCGCCAGGCCTTAGAGGCCAACGGTGTTCAAGTGACGGTCGCTGCGGCCAGCACCGAAATGGCCTATCCCCATGCGGGTTCTGGTGAAGGCGCTGATCAGGGTCAGGTTCAGCCCGATATCAGCTTGCTTGAGGCCAACGCCGACGATTATGATGCGATTCTCTTTGTGGGCGGTTGGGGTGCTTCGGCTTATCAGTATGCCGTCAGCGACAGCTATTTTAATGCCCACTACAACGGCAGCCCTGCGCTACGCAGCAAAACCAATGCCTTAATTAACGCGTTTCTGGCCCAGGACAAATACGTGACCGCTCTCTGCCACGGCGTGACCATACTGGCATGGGCGCGAGTCAATGGTGTCAGTCCTCTGACGGGCCATGAAGTCACCGGTTGGAACGGGGCGGCCCCAGGCAGCCATCGCTTACCTCACCAGGCCCGGGGGCATATTGAAAGCAATGGGGCACAGATGCTGGCCTCAGGGGCGGTAGGTTTGCCTCACACTTCCGCTGACGATGTGATTGTCTCTGGTCAGATTATAACCGCCGAAGACTACCGCTCAGGCTATCTTTTGGGAGAAGTACTCGCCCAACGCTTAGCAGCGTCTGCACCAGTCCCCACACCAGTCCCGACAGCACAACCCAGCACCGCAGCGCCTCAAAAAGAAACCCCTTTACCCATTCTGTTGGTCATTGCCAATCAGGACTTTTACTACCGCGAATATGCAGAGCCACGGGCTGCCTTTGAAAGCGCAGGTATTGCGGTGGTAGTGACAGCTGAACAAGTACAACCCAGCTTTCCTCACCCCAATACTGGTGAAAGCGGCAGCGGCGAAGTGATGCCCGATCTTCGATTGGATCAGGTAAATGCCCAGGATTATTCTGCAGTGGTCTTTGTGGGGGGTTGGGGCTCGTCGCAGTATCAATATGCCTTTGAAGGCACGTATCAAAACCCTTACTATAACGGCAATTCCGCCACCAAAAATACGGTCAACCAACTGATCAATAGCTTTGCCGCACAGGACAAATATGTCATGGGTATTTGTCATGCCGCTTCGATTCTGGCCTGGGCCAGAATTAACGGCGAAAGCCCCCTTGCAGGGCGTTTGGCTACCGGTGGTCCATGGCTACCTGCTGTCAATGGCGCGGGACCGGTGAGCACCCGTCAGTATATCGAAGCCAACGGGGGAACTTATGTGCCTTCACGCTCTGTGGGTGATCCAGGCACCGCCGCCGATGACCTCGTGATTGCAGGCCGCTTTATTACCGCTGAAGACTATGATACAGCGGCTTATGCTGGAGCCACCCTTGCTCAAATGCTGCTGGCAGATTGACAACCCATACTCTAAACATATTTAAAAAACAAAACATAATCAATTTAATATTTAATTTGAAAATAATTTAATCATCGTTTAGAATAAGAAAAAAAGCAGGAGAATCTTACTTATGCCAACACGATTCAATGTTTCCTACAATCATCTTTCCCAGGTTATGTTCTGTGAGTACAATTTTCAGGCGAAGGCAGAAGCTTACACTGAAATGCAAAAATTGTTTCGTCTTCGCCCAGAAAGACGTTGGCGAAGAGCTGAAGCAAAAAAGAACCGTAGAGTGCGTTCCTAATTTTAACGAAAGAGGATATTTTATGAACACATGTTTTGTTTGCTCATCTACAGAAAAGAAGTTCCAGGAAGAAATTGAAGTGGACTATTGCATGGTGTGCGGTATTGTCTCCCTTAATTTTGGGGAGCAGCGCCCCCGGCTATATAAACAGCTTGAACATCAGACACAGCGTTGGGAAAAACGAGCGAAAGCGCTAATCAAACAATAGATTGAGAACGCTTTTGCACACAGTCAGACTCCCTTTACCCCAGGTTTAAAAACCTGGGGTAAAGGCGTTTTAAGGGCAGGACGTTTTAAGTGAATGTAAAAATTCTTACTTAAATTATATTTTCACTTAAACAAAAATAAAAATACGTACTAAAAAATAAAAAAAGTCAGGACGAGGGTAATCGAAACCCCAACACCAGAATCACAACCTGGTATTTTGCCACTTAAACTACATCCCGGACGTGGAAGGGGTACTGGGAATCGAACCCAGGACAAGAGAATCAGAACCTCTTGTGTTGCCACTACACCATACCCCAGCTGGGCTGTTGAGAATCGAACTCAAACCTAAACGTTCAAAGCGTCTTATGCTAACCGTTACACCACAGCCCAATACATCAATGAATAGCTGTCTATCAGCGTTGTTATGTTGCATCTTTTTATCCTTGTAAAATCAATCTTCAAGCGGATAGCATGGGAGTCGAACCCACAAGTCAATTTCTCGACCACGCCTTAGCAGGGCGCTGCAATACCATTCTGCCAACTATCCAAAAAGCTGATGATAAAAAGTCACACCAGCTTAAAACACGCCGTGAAGGAATCGAACCTTCAACCTTTGGTTTTGGAGACCAATGCTCTACCTATTGAGCTAACGACGCAAAAAAATAAATTGTCAAAGAACACATTTGTCTTGTTTCTGGGGGTGGGGTTTGAACCAACGTCTTTTACACCAAAATGGCACCGGGCCGAGAAAAGGGGTGTAACTGTTCTGACTGAACTGAACTACCTCAGAGGGATTTAAGCGAGATGGCTTAAACTCGAATTATGTTGCCAGGGTTGGAAGGCATAACTCGATAGACGTTGGTTTGGATGTAAAGACAGAGGAGCTAGTAAGATAATATTTGTTGTAAACATAATTTGCGCTCCTTTGTTTTTTATTTAATCTAAAATAACACTATCACAAGTAGTTGTAAAGTGCAAATAGTTTTACAAAAAAACCTGCTATTTATTCATGGATTATTGATATAAAACTTGAGATTCAATCATGACAATACTTTCCCATCTCCCAAAAATGTAAAAGCATTGGTTTTTTTCGGGTTCAAGAAGATCATCACTTGCCCGAGGTACTGCAAGAGGTTTGCAAACGCTTCAGTTCCTCTTTTACACCATATCCTTAAAACCAGGAATAAAAATTTGCCAATGAACTTATCGCTTTATGCGTGCCTGGTAAGACACTTACTCTGGTGAGCAAGCAGCCCTGCGTTTAAAGCTCCGGGAGAGAACGCTTTGTCCCACAGAAAAATACGAGCTGGGGTTACAACGGTATTGAGTAGCTTAAAAGACATACAGTCGGGCTGTAAGCGATATTTTTCTGGAACGCCACGTGAAAGAGCTTCCTGAAATAAATGCAAATATCGAGGCGGATATCAATACCATCGTTAAAAACATCCCATTTCAAGACCGGCCGCATGACTAAAATCTCAGGCTATTGGCCCATCGCCTGCAGTAGAGCATCACGCTCAACACTAATATCTTCGTATTCACCCTGAACATTGACAAAGTTCACCAGCGCCGGGGCAAAGGCCATCGCAGCATCAACACTGTCAACAGTTTTGATAAAGTCCTCGACCTCTGCTCTCAGGTTGGGGTCAGTAATCTGTGCGGACCGTTCTTGAAAGTCACTGACAAAAGCGATCAACGAAGTGCTTTCAGCAGCACTGGCCGCACGCTGCGCGGCATTCTGGTAGCGACTGGGCGCAAGCTCTACATAATTGCTTTTATCCTGGGCGCGGGGCGGTATGCTCGGCGGCTCACTTAAAGCAACGCTCGCATGCAGCCGCTGATCAAATTCAGCACGGGGCATACTGTTTAACTCTCCCCAGGGGTTCATAAAAAAGGCGTGATCATCATCGAGATCACTCAGCAAGAGGGCATGACCGCCGTCGCCGCCAGTGAGATTATCGCCCCAATCCAGATCCACCAGTAAAGGCCCCTGGCCCTGATCCATCAGGGCTTCTGTACTGGCCACCACCTGGGCCCGATCTTCTGCGTTTTCCCCAAAAATAGCGTGCTCTGCAGCGATGCCGTCCTCACCGAGCACACCTTGTACCAGGTGACGGGTTTCACCCAGGATTAAGCCCGGTTGATTGTCTCGCATGTGTTGGCCCCCAGTCTGGTTGACGTGGTGGCGATCGTCAATATTGTTATAGTCCAGCTCCTGGCCATTGGCGTACTCCATGAGTGCGGGCTGTATGAGGCGACTGGCTACCGAACGCCCGCTGTCATCGACAGCCTCAGTGCCCGGTACGCGGGTCAGCGTAGCGCCTTCAATGCGGGTGCGCCCGTCATCTTCTCGTGCCAGTCGGCGCACACTATCGGTATAGCGTGCCGGGTCCTTCATGGCCAGTACCATCTCCACCCGCGTGGCGGCACAGGTACCTTTGCTGTGTTGATTAATACGTTCGGGGAAGGCAATATTTTGTAGGGTACTGCTAAAAAGATCGTCTTGTTGCGCCTGCAGTGCCGGATCCAGATTGTCTGCCTGTTGTAAATCTTCGAGGCTGCCCAACAAGCGGTCGTTCACTTTTCCTTCTTTGATCAACTGACTCATCGAAGCCACCGGGTTATTGACATAGTGACCTGCTTCGCCAGAAGTGGTGCCCGAGGCCGCCTCCGCACCGCCGCGTCCCTGAATATTGGGCAATAACGACTGGGCAGTGCCCTGGGTCCGCAAAATATCGAGCACCCGTCCCTGCTGCTCAGTAGTCAGCGCAGAGAAACCCTCACCGCTCATGTGATCCAACACGCCGCTCAGATCATTATTGACGGCCTCGGCGTAGGTACTTTCGAGTTCGCTGGCGAGGGCCTGTTGTGCCAACACGGGCATATGGTCTTTGTAAATCGCGGCGGTTTCTAACACATAAGCTCTGGGATCTGTACTGTCATATTGGTTCCGACGTTCTTCATAAATGTTTACGGCCTGCTGATCTTCAGTCTGGGGTTTAAATCGCTGCACGCCCTGAATGAGTTCCCGTGGGCTGGGTTCATCACGGGTGGGCATGACAAAACTGCCGGGTTCAAAGGCTGCTTCTTCTACCGCTGTATTCACCTGGTTGTGGTAGCCGGGGCCATTTTCTGGAGCGGAATCTGGGCTGACAGGGCTACCCGTAATCGGCGTTTCTGCCGCCGGCGGCGCTTCTCCGGTAACGTAAGACTCTGCGGCCTCAAGCGTTTGTCGAACCCCTGTTTTGAAATCGTTATAGGTCGGTAAGCTGGGCAAAGAAGGCCAATCCATAATACGTTTCCTTTCGCGTGTCAGCTAAGACTTGCGTGATGATGATTGATGATGATAAATATACCCTTTAGCGTAGCATTTTATGCCAAAAACTGAATATCTGAGGCTTTACCCGACATTTAAAGCCACGAAAACCCTGGATATATCTTTTTTAAAAATGCTGTAGACTACGCCCATGCGGACCAATAGTAAAAAACCAAAGGAGCTTTGCAAATGAAACGCAGCCCGTATTTAGCCCCCCTTTCGCGAGAACATCTGAGCGCCTTAATTCTTATGTATTGCCTAAAAAACGGGCGCGCCTCTAACCCGAAATACCCCTGGCCCACCTCTGCCGAGCAGCAACGCGACAAGGTCCTGCAAATGTGGGAACAGGAGCTATGCTGGCATTTTCAAGCAGAAGAGCGCTACTTATTTGCACCTTTTGAGGCACAACTTTCGCCCGTTCTACAGACGTTAACCCAGGAGTTGCAGCAAGAACACAAAGCCATTGAAGCGGCCATTTTAGCGCTCAATACAGTGTCAGGCCCATCACTGAGCAAGGGCTTGAAAGCCCTCGGCCATCAATTAGAAAAACATGTGCGTAATGAAGAGCGGATCTACTTTGAAGGCTTACAGGAAGAAGTCTCAGAGCATGATCTCTCTAACGCCTATGCACACATCAACCAACTGTACGCAGAGCGGGAGCCTATTTTTTGTATTTTCACCGGTACCAAAAAAACCACAAGAAGTGACGCCTCATAATGCCTAAACCCAACACGCTTTGTTTACTCTTGATTTGTGCTGTCTTACTCACCTACTCTCAACACGCCATCGCTTACTCAGGTGATTACCTCCCTCTCACCCCCAAAGAGCGCAGCCAACGCTTTGTGCTCAAACCCCATAAAGCGCTTAGCCCTGCTTCAAAAAATGCCTCATTCGTCATCGGCAAACAATCGCTGACAAGCACCTTAGAAAACCACGAAGTGCTCCTTTTACAGGGTGAAGATAATCATAAAAAACCGTTTTCTATCTCCCTTGCTCCTCGGCCTTACACCGTCTTTAGCGGCGACCTCGACGCCAACGGCAGCGAAGATTTAATTCTCGTTTTTGATACCGGCGGCAACGGTTTAGCGCCCAGTCAAAACCTGCTGATCTATCTCTTTGATGTCCAGGGCCGGCCCTTTCCGCTGAGGGTAGAGGGCTATTTCGCCTCTGATGCCAACGGCCTGCCCGATCTTTTAGATCTTAATGGCGACGGCAAAGCCGAACTGGTGTATATGCACCATCAAAAAGGGGTGTGGAGCACCGATCTCTACACCGCCCATAACGGCTTTTGGCATCTGGTTTCGGAAACCTTTGCGGGCAAAACCTACCCGCTATATACCCGCTTTACTCAGCGGCCCAATCGCCAGTCAATTCCTGCGCCAAGTCCACGGCCTTTTCGCCCCAATTTAAGTACGAGTCCTCTTGTTTTTGAAGGGCAATTGGACAGCCTAAAGTGGGCCGATGTGGCACAGTCCGAGGACATTGTGCTGGGGTTGACGACCAAAGACAAATCAAAGAAGCCAGGACCGCTCTGCCAGCCCGATAGCTGGAACAGTACCTTCACAACGGTTATCGATAATGAACAGGGCCGACAGATTGTCTCTTTAGACACACCTGAGGCACTTCAAGAGCGATTGCGTCCCCTGCTCAGCACCGCCCATCAGCTCAAACTCTTTGGACAGCGAAACTCCGAGCGCTGTAGTCCTGAAATTTTATGGGTCACCCATTGAAAAAAGGAATTTGTCACGGCTTTTAATTCTCTGTTAAAATAGGGTTAAGATTGTTGTCATAAAGTAGGTGTAATTGTGAAAATGTTTTCTTTGAGCAGACAAAGTATCGCGATGGCTGGCCTTGCCGCCCTATTGGTGGCCTGTCAGGCTCCCCGCTTAGCGCCTCAGGCCAATCTCAACCGTTCGACGGTTCAAGGTCTCAATCAAAGTACGCAGGCTTTAGACACCAGCAGTTTCAGACGCGTTAAACTAAACAAGCGCTTTGAACAAGAGTTAAATCAGCTTCCTGAGCCCTCCACGGAAGAAGTACAGCCCACCGAGGCTGAACTGACCGAACATACTCCATGCGGGTGATTTTCACAGCGCTTACGTCGCTGAGGCCCACCCCCAGTTCTTTAATGAGTTAGACAAGGGTATCTCCAGTATTGAACAGATTTTGCTGCACGATGGCCAAAGAGCCGCCGCCGCGTTATGTACAGCATTGGCGCAAAACGCTGGGCGAAAACACCGCCTGGCCTGACGCCCAAAGTACCACCTACAGCGGTCCCTTCCGTCCGCTAGAGCACGGCATGCCCACCCCCACCAGCGGCTGGTTCGGTCTGAGCAACGCCCGCGATAAGGCAGAAGAGTATTACCAACGGGCCATCAGCGCCTGGAAACCAGAGCTGCCACCGACACACCCTGAACAGGCTGAAGCCTGGACCTGGCTGGGCCGCACCTCTCACTTTATACAAGATTTAACGGTCCCCTTTCATACCCGTCCGCTGGTTCGACTGGCTCAAATTCGCTTTCATAGCAAGTACGAGCGAGCTGCTCAGGTGCATTTTCGCCGCTATTTACCCACCGCCAACTATGACGAGTATAACGTCTGGGAGCAAGACCCTTACCCAAGCAACCAGCAATGGGGCGTTTACTTCCCGCAGAATATGCCCATGCGCGACATGATGTTAGAAATGCGTGAACTTTCGGCCCCTTTTTATAAAATGGTGGCCGAAGGAGACGATCCCAACACCCACAACTGGGAAAAGGTGCGTTCAGTGATGATTCCACTGGGGGCCAAAGCCACCAGCGGCCTCGTGGTTAAATTTTTAAACGATGTTAAAGTAAACCCCAAATCATAGGGGCTAGACTTAACGAGACCTAACGCGATTTGATATATATCACGTGATCCTCGGAGTGTTTCGGGTTATCGGGCTCCATCTTGCAGGTGGTCATGCGCTCAAAACCGACTTTTTCGAGCACACCCCAGGACGCTTGATTGTCCAGATGCGTGGGTACAATAATGTGAGCTATCTGCTCGTAAAGTCGGACGCGTCTGCAAATATTTTCTCTACAAAAGCATCCAGCATCACGTGTGCCCAGCCCCCGATGAACGTGCTTCGCAGCGCCGATCAGATAGTCCATGCTGGCACTGTGTTGCGGAATAACGATATGCTCAGCGATCTCTGCTGCGTATTCAGGATAATCCGCCAGTAAAAAGTACTGCACGAGCCCGATCGGCTCCTGATCATCGCAAGCCAGAAAGACCTGACAAGCTTCGTTGCCATCAATACAGTCGCCGTACTGCAACTCAATGGCAGCCAGCTCAGGATCATCAGCCCACCATGCTGCCACATGGGGCTGTCGTAACCATTCACTCAACAGAGAGTAGTCACTGCGCTGCAGTGGAACAAAAGTAAACATAAGCTTCTCTACTCAAACTTCGCAAGCTTTTCCTCGCGTATTGGGTTATCAGCATATCAGAAACCCCATAATTTAATCCCTCTTTAAAAACATAATAGGGCTGTTTTGTGTCTTTAAATAAACTTAACCTTGGTTAAGTTGTCATATTATTTTTTAAATGTTAACATAAATGACGCAATTAGTGAAAACAAAACGAGTAAAGGATGATTATAAAAATGATTGACTTAAAAATAACCCTTGCCAGCACAGCTTGCTTTGCATTAATGGCGTGTCAGGTGGGTGTAGGGACCCCTGGCCATTGCGCCCAAAATCCAGCAAGCTGCACAAGCACAGCTCCGAACCAACTGGCGGGTTCAAGCCTGATAGAACGCTCAAAAAGCGTGGTATCGGGAAGCACAGGCACAGGACTGTCTGAAAACACAACGACTGACAATACAGAAACAAACGTGGCCAACACCTTGGCCCAACTTCTGAGCTTAAGCGCACCAGAAAACTTTCGCATTGTTGAACGGTTCAATGGCACGTTACGCACTGCATGGGACAGCGCAGAAAAGTCGCCCCATTCCTATACTTTATATCTTAATGGGAAACCTGTCGCCGAAGGAGTTAATCTCTCTTCTTATACCTTTACAGGCTTAGATGACAATGAAAACTATGAGATCGCCATTGAAGCCTTTAGCGCCGATGGCAAATCGCCCCGCGTGAAGATATCTGCTTTTGACACGCTAAGTTCAGAAACAAACAATGCAGGCTCTGGTTCTGGTGGCTCTGGTTCTAGCGGCTCTGGTTCTAGCGGCTCTGGTTCTGGCGGCTCTGGTTCTGGCGGCTCTGGTTCTGGCGGCTCTGGTTCTGGTGGCTCTGGTTCTGGTGGCTCTGGTTCTGGTGGCTCTGGTTCTGGTGGCTCTGGTTCTGGTGGCTCTGGTTCTGGTGGCTCTGGTTCTGGTGGCTCTGGTTCTGGTGGCTCTGGTTCTGGTGGCTCTGGTTCTGGTGGCTCTGGTTCTGGCGACTCTGGTTCTGGCGACTCTGGTTCTGGTGACTCTGGTTCTGGCGACTCAAACTGCCCTCAGGGTTCTTTGGTTTCTGTCTGTGTCGGTGTCGGAGGCATTGGCCTGGGTATTGGACTTTAATCGCCAGCCACAAAAAAGTCCATCTGCCAGCCTTCAGCAGTTTGGGTAAAGCCAGCACGGTAGTCAATGGGGCGACGCAAGTAAAGCTTCGCAAGATAGCCTCTTTGCCCCGTGCTGGTCTTGACCAAAGCCCAATCTCTTTGCTCTTCAAGGATCTGCACTATCGTGAAACTTAACTGACCCAGCATGCGTGCGTCTGTGGTGGGCGCTTCGCGCAGAGCAACATTTTTTGCAATCACCACAGCATCAGTATAGGGATCTTTAATGGCATCACAATGAAAGGGGTAGGGAGCCATAAAGGTACGGGCACTCATAAAACGCCCGCCCAGCGTTAAGGTTTCGTCGAGTTTCTCCCAAAAGTTAGAGCGCTCTGGAAGTTCATCAAGGGCCCAATTTTCGACAAAGGCTTTCCAGCCCTGCTGGTCGCCAAAACTCATTTTAATCTGAGGCGAGACCACCTGCTGCAGGGCCAGCACATCTTTGCGGGCACTGATTTGCAATAGCTGGGTCCGAAAGCGAGCAAACCCGACATTATACAACGCCTCATCTACGGGTTCACAGCCTTCGGCCACGGCTGAAGAAGCGGTAAAAAACGCCGCCAAGAACACGAAAATAAGCCCTAAATATCTATGCACAAGCACTGGTTTTCACTTTCCCTATTTATTCCCTATCTATGGGTGACATTGAACGATTCAGTGTAACAAACACATCGGCACAAGAATAAGCAATGCTACAATAAAGATCATGGCATTACGTATATTGGTAGTGGTGCAAGGCTATCCTTCACCCAACGACAGATATAACCTGGCTTACGTTCATACCCGCCTCCTGGGCTATATCGAACGGGGCCTAGACGTAACCGTTCTTAATTTTAGTACCAAAGCCAATTACGTTTACGAAGGTGTACGGGTGATTAGTGAGAGCCACTGGCTAAAAGTCATGACAACTTATGATGTCCTCATTGCCCACGCGCCCAATTTACGCAATCATTTGCGCTTTTTACAAAAACATGGCTCAGCATTTCCCCGCTGGCTGTTCTTTTTTCATGGTCACGAAGTGCTTAATAAGCAGGCTTATTACCCTGCCCCTTATGATTACGACAGCGGTAGCAACGGTTTCTGGCGTATTGCCGATCGGGCCTATGATTTTTTTAAACTCAGGGTGCTTCGCCCCGTACTCGAAAAATGGCTAAGCCAGGGGCACTTAGAATTAATTTTTGTAAGTGGCTGGATGCGCCAGGCCTTTTTTGATAATGTAAAAGCAAAGCCCGAACTGGTCATGCCTCATGCCCATATCATTCCCAACGCTGTTCACCCCACTTTTTTGTCTCACCAGTGGCAAGCGCTGGATCCTTTAAATGCCGACTGCATTACCATTCGGCCTTTAGACAACCCCAAATACGCCATTGATCAGGTGTGCGTGCTGGCAAAAGCAAACCCCCACTTACGCTTTCATATTTTTGGACGCGGGGACTATTTTCAACACCACCTGCTCCCCAAAAACGTGGTGTGGTTCAATCGATTTCTCACCCCTGAAGAAATGATTCATCTGCTTCCTCGCTATCGTTGCGCTGTTATGCCCACCCGATTAGATGCCCAGGGGGTCATGATGTGTGAATTGGCGAGCTACGGTATTCCTTTAATCACTTCAGATTTACCCATCTGTCGTGAGATGCTGGCTCCCTTTGAACGGGTGCACTACTTACCTGAACTCGGGGATCCGCAAGATCCCACTCCCCTTGCTCATTACGACCTACAATCCATTATCGAGCAATTGGTCAAAGCCCCTTCACCGGCACAACAACCCTTTGCCTTTGACGCACTCATTGACCAGGAATATGCCTGCATTACCCAGGAAGGTACACTATCCCTATGAGCAATACACATACTGACTTCTTGCTTTTTTTACCCGATAAGGTAGCAGAAGTAGTACCCGATCTCCAGGAGTACGTTACCGAAAGACTTTTACAGAGAGATATTAACGCTTTTGATTGGCATAGCGAAGATCTCTGGCGGGTAGCGGCTTATCACGCAGTGAGCAAAACACCGGTGAAAGCACTTCCTTATTACCATAAATTGTTAGCGTGGACCGAAGCCGATCCACAGCAACACAGTGAGGTGCTTTGCGCTACCGCTCACGTTTTTGCATTAGAAAACGAATTTGAAGATGCCCAGCGAATGTTACAAATTGCAATGAAAAAAGCCATTTCGCCAGGGCGTATTCCCTTTTTCATTGCTAAAGTTGCTTATGCCCAGGGAGATTTACCACAGACATTCAATGCGATCCGCTTTTTTCTACGCCACTATACCACTATTGATCCCTTAAGACTCCATGCCCAATCGATTCATCTGATGCTTCTTGACGAAAGAGGAGATATAGAAGCGACACAAGACATGCTAAGTCTTATTGCCGAGGAGCACAACACATGGGAAACTCATTTTTTAGCAGCAACCTTTATCCCTTATATTAATCTCGGCCCCCTACCCCATAAAATACAAAGCCTTCAACAAAAGCACGAAAAAATTCTTGCGGAGCAAACGCCTTCTGAAAAAAGTAGTCCACTGATAGCATGGTTTCTACCCCAGCGCTATAAAAGTATGGTGGATCCCTATGGAGCCGAAGGCATAGCCTATCTGTACAAACACAAAAAAAGCATCAAAGATCGCATGGACTTTTTGGTTAAAAATAAATTTGAATCCCCAAACTTAAAGGCTTATCCTGCAGATCAAAAACGGATTGCTATCATCGGTGACTTTGGGCAAGCAAGCATTACCGATCTTAGCAATTTATTCATCGCGTTGTGCCGTAAACAGAGTGTAACGCTAATGTCCACAGGGCACTTTTCTCTTGATATTCTTGAGGAACACTGGATTCGGACCTTAACCCTCGACACACGCCTTGAGCACGCCTATTTGCAGGTGCGTATGCAACAGCCCGATATCATTATTTATATACACAACGGACACCTGCATAAGCATATCGAATTTTTACAGACCCAAAGACTGGCAGCCTGGCAAGTACTTTGGTCCACTGAGCCATTCATAGCATTGAGCGAAAATATTGACGAGGTCTTACTCTATGAATGGGTCACCGATCCCATACAGGCCTCTACGCTATTTCCCAATAAACAGATTACCTATTTACCCGGTTCTCCCTTTAAAAAAAGACGAACGCCTCTAGAAGCGGTAGATGCTTCGCACTTCAATTTTAATGCGGCACGTCGCTACTATTTTTGTCCTTTTCCCGTCACCGAAATTCACTATCGTTTTTATGCCTCCTGCACTGAAATCTTAGCCCAGGATCCTGCTGGAGAGATTTTGTTTTTAGCGTCGAATACGCCGGTAGGCGAGCAACAGTGGCGTCAACAGCTCAAAACATTTTACCCTGAAGTCGAAGCTCGCATGCAAATTTTGCCGCCCCTTAGTCCCATGGCGGAAATTGGGGTCACCCAAAATATTGACGTTCTACTAGAGCCTTTTTATAACCCACTTAAACATGCCTGGTGGGAGCGTATCTTACTGGGAACACCGGTAATTCATTACGATGATGGCCAGATGACCGGCACATGGCTCAGTAAAATGTATCGTCGTATGGGTTGGACAGAGAGCATTGTCGAAGAGCCCGAAGCCTACGCAGCATGCGCGGTGAAATTGGCGCAAGATCCTGAAGCCAAAACGCGGTGCCAAGCAGAGTTACAAAAAGCAGCTGTAGATTTTAATGCCTTGGTGGACTTTATGGGTCGGTGGGCAGAAGAGAGACTCCAGCCAGCCGCTGAATAAAAGCCGACCCAGGCCTATTCAATGAGAAAGTTTTTGCCTTCATCCATGAGGTGCTGACAACTGACAAAATTTTGCGTGGTATACACTTTACTCACGTCATAGATTTTAAGTGCTTTAAACTGGGGTTTTTCGGCAATCGTGTCAACATAATGATTGAGCATATTAAGACCAGGGGCATCCTGGCCAAACTCCACCAATTGTTTGTCAATTTGCATAATCAAGCTGCCATCAGGCTTCTGCACAGCCACGCCCACAATTTTATCGTACATGGTGCGTAAAAAGCGATAACGGTAAGTGGCCATTGTTAAGATCCTTTTCTAAGGGTTTCAATACGTTCCATTAATTCTTCGGCATCTTTGACCTGTTTGGCCGGTGCCAGCTTAAGATACATTTCAAAGGCGTCAGCCGCCGCTTTAAGATCCTTGCTGTCTTGAAGCAAAAGCCCCTGCACCTTGTAACTGAGATAGTCTTTGGGATTTTGCTTTTGGATAATGGCAATTTCTTTTAAAGCCTTATCGTACTTTTTGTATTTGCCATACAAAATAGCCAGCGATAAACGCGCCTGGGTGTATTCAGGCTCCAGAGCCAGCGCTTGCATATAAGCGTCGATGGCCTGATCAAATTTTCCTTCACTGGCAGAAATTTGCCCCTGAAAAAAGAGAGTCGCGGCGCGCTCACTGGGTTTAACGGTCGCCGTCCCGGCATTGGATTGTGCCTCTACCGATGCAGGAGAAACAGATACAAAAAAAGCCCCAAGGGCCGCAAGAAAAAAACGATGCATTTAAGATGTCGCCTCTATATAGTTAAGATAAAAATTGTCGTCGCTGGGCGGAGATGTGTTTGAAATGGCCGCCAGAACCACCTGAGAACTTTTGGCGTCTTTTTTACGGAAACCGCCCAGGCCCTCAGCAATTCGCTCGACTTCTTCTCGCCAGCTTTTCGGAATGGAAGCTTCCAGAGCCGCCTGGCAAACTTCGTCGCACAGATCCAGGTCTTTATGCAGATAGTGGGAAATAAGCTGAATAAAATTTTGATAAGCCTTGTGCGGATCCAGATGAAAGTAATAATATAACGACTCAAAAAACAAAGCCGCTTCCTCAGGATGCGCGCGGATTAACGCCATGTAATAAGCATAAGCGCCCTGATTAATTTCTGTAAAGAGAGTGGGCAGCTCTTGCTTGAAATAACCGCGCAAGGTACGAGACACAAAGGCGCTCATATGCCCCGTAGGACTTACAAAGGGGTAGCGCTGCGACAGGTGCTCCAGGGTACGCTTAACATTCATAACCCCCGACAATTGCTGAAAAAGCTCAGGCTGAAAGTCCCGTAAAATAGCAAGGGTCGCCAACATATTTTTATCGGTAGCCGGAAACTCGTCAAGGGAAATATAGGCAATGTATTTATCTATCTGGTCGCCGTAATCCACCTCAGGAAACGCTAAAAACGTCAGTAATTGAGCCGGTGTAGAGCGGTTAATCGTATGCTGAAAAGCACTAGAGATCATGGCCAGGGCCACAGGAACTCCTCCGGTTAAGTCCTGAGCGGCCTGCAATAATGTGGGATCCTGCAAGCGGTTATTTTGCTTCAGGTAAAGTCCGGTTTCAAAGGCGTTAAACGGCCTTAAGCGAACACAAGAGGCGACTTTTCCGAAGGATTGGTTAAAGACGTCGTGCAGATTATCTTGCCCCGCGATCGCCATCACGATCTCCCGCTGAAAAGCCTGCAAGAAGTCCTGACGCACCCACGCATCATGGTGAGAAAACGCTTCGTAATGATCCAGCAAAAAAAGAACAGGGCAAGAACTCGAAATCTTATCAACAGCTTTAACGAATAAATCCAGCAGTTCTTTCAGCACCTCAGAAGAAGCGTGTTGAGCGTATTGGTGGGGAGATGCAGCGGCAGCAGGGCGCTGCCCGGCCTGAACGGCCTGCATATTGCGATTGACGTTGCGCGCAATCGATTGAACACTGCGATTGCCAGCGCCCTGCAAACCGGCCATGGTGGCATACGCCGAGCTGGTGGGGTTATGGCGAGCAGGCACCGGCTGGCCTCCCGCAGGGGCGGTGGGCACATGACTCGCTGAAGTAGAGGGCGCAGAGGCCTCTTTATTAAAGCGATCCCAGCGGGCCAATAAAGGCTGAAAATACGGCACAAGCTCATCACTCAACTCAATAATCGCATGGGCCAGCGCAACCAAAAAGGTCTCACGGCCTGAAGAATGAGAGGTGTTCACATGATGAAAATCAAGCCACACGGTTAAAGGGCGAAATCCCAACTCTCCCTGCTCACAATCCTGATAGATGGCCTGGAGTAAGGTGGATTTTCCGGTGCCTGGCATGCCGTAAAAATAAAAAATATTGGCATAGTCTTTGACTTTTTGCTGCTGTAAGCGGCCCTGCATTTGCTTTAAGCTATATTTCACAGACGCAATCTCGGCGTTCATCCCCATGATTTGGGCATGCATTTTGTGAACGGCTGCTTTTTTACGTTCAATAAAACTCACGGTTTATGATCCTTATTGTTTATTGCGCCCATGGCATAGGCTCCGTACCCCACGACACTAGAGCGATCTCCACTGGCGTCTGCTGAATTGGTGTAATCCAGTAAAAAGCTGGACCATTGATATTTTTTTGCTAACGCCATGGCGACGAGCACGCCGGTTTTTCCACAGGCGTCTCCCTGAGCAAGAAAGCGCTCTTGATCCAATGCCCCAATACAGGTATTAGACAAGGCGTCGACAGCACGGGCCTTTTCATCGCTTAAAAAGTGGCTTAAGTCAGTACTCACAAGCACCAGGGTATCGGCATCCAGATAGGGCATAAGCTGTTCTGCCAGCTGCCCAGCGTTTGCTCCCCCAATCACAATCGGAATAATTTCAAAGTCAGGCAATAGGCATTGTAAAAAAGGCAATTGCACCTCAAGGCAGTGCTCCTGACGATGCACCTCTGGATAGTAACCATATTGACGGGCCAGTACATGAGCGGTCTCAGATACCTTAACCATGCCCAGGGGCGTTTGATAAGCCTGTACCGCAGCAACCGAAATATGGGGAACATACACCCGATGTGCGGGTCCCAACATTAAAATTTTGCGGGGTTTATGGGCTAAGCGGGCCAGTTCAGCGTAGGCGCGGCCAGCGGTCTTACCGGAATACATATATCCAGCATGGGGAACAATCAAGACCTTGAGCTCACTGAGAGCTCCCTGTGTTAGCACATCATCTTGCAGCATCTGTAGACGCCCTTGTTCAAGATAATGCTTGACTTCTGTTTCCAGCAGGTTTGCGGCCGCAGGGTAAAAAGAACCCGCTACCGCAGGGGGACGAATGAGAGGTGCCTGTAAAGTGCTCATGCTTTAACCAAACGCTCCAGATGGGTTTTTAAGTATCCGGTCAACTCGTGGGCCGAGTCCCGCGTATACCCTTTAGCCAAAAGCTTTTCAATATTCACTTCGATTTCAATGCGCTCCTGAGGACTTAAATTGGTGAGTTTCTCGCCTTCAAGAAACGCCAGCATATAATCTAGTTTTTTCTCGATCTCAGTGCGACGCATTTGATACAAACGTTCTCGGGCCTGATAAATCTGAGACTCAAAAATTTTACGAATATTTTCAAGGGGGCTCACCCCCGGTTCTACCTTCGCAGAAAAATCATACCAAAACTTTTGACGCTGGGTTTCCGATTGTTTTTCACCAAAGATCATTTTTTCTCGCTCGGTCAAAAATACTTCGGTCATGTCTTTGCCCGACTGATCTAGAATGGGTGTTTTATCGAGGTAAATCACCCGCAACCCCTTCACCAGATAGGTTTCAATTTCTTCGACAATCTGGCTTTCGTAGTCAAAGCGAAAGACGTCCCGCATTTCTTCGTTAATAATGCGGAAGTATTCGGTGTCAAGATCTCTGAGCAGCTGCTCGTAGTCTTTTTCGGACACCTTTAAGAAAGGGTAGTCTTCACGCTCATAACGAATAACGTCCGACAGTTTTTTCATCAGAGAGATGGGGGAGAGAAAGCCGTGGGGAGCATCAATCATCGCGCGATCAATAATCGCGTCGACTTCCCGATAAGAAAAATTATACTGGCGACCTTCCTGGCCCCACTCATTAAAAATAAGGTCCAAATTGCGATTGATCACTTGCTGTTGATCACTGTTTAACTTGTGTCGCTGGGCAACCGTTTCAGGAACACGGTGCTCATGGTAAAGTTGGGCTTTGTCGAGCAAGGACATATTTTGTAATTTGTCTTTGAGTGCCAAAAGATCTTCTTGATCATCGTAACCCTTGTATTGGGGGTTTTTCATCATGGGCTCTAAGCGACTCATGACACAAAACAGAGCAAACAGAGATTCTGTATGGGGAGCAATATGATAGTACTCCCGCAAGTCATCGATTTTACTGCGATAAATGTCTGACTCTAACCCATAGTCCAACAGGTAGGGCACGTTGATGATTTCTAAGCGGGTTCGAAAGCGATTATACTCGGGGTCCTGACGCAAGAGATTAAATTTTTCGGGATTAATCGAACCGACAACGAGAATGTCTAAGGTATAGCGCTCGCCGTCAACGTTTAGCTTACGTTTGTCGTTAAAATACTGACTTACAAATTGCAAAATGCCTTCCAGAGAATCCTCTAAAATCATCATGCCGTTAGACGACTGCGAAAGTGGCCCGGTTAACTCAGGCACTTCAATATTCTTGAGCATACGGGGATTTTTTTTGCGATCAAACATAAATTGCTGACGGGACTTTTGCGTCATATGAATTGGGTTATTGCCCGGATCAATCACCGTAAGCCCCTCTTGATAGGTTTTTGAAACATAGGTGCGGCGAATGCGAATATGCCGTTCTGCCAGCTTCAAGATTTCGTCAGGCGAGTATTCGGTCAACACCTTGTGCTTGGTCTTGTAAATATTAATAAGCTCTTGCAGAATTTTATAGGCCTGAGGCGAAAGCTCGTTTTCAAGCAGATATTTGCGGGGGCTTTCAGGAAAGTACTTCAGACGGGCTTCTTTTTCGTAGAGCCAGGCGGGCGAACAGCCCGAATCATCAACAATTTTGTCAATTTTCTCGTCGTCCATGAAGGCAAAGCCGTCTTCGTTGTCCTGCTCATCGGCCACAAAGCCCAGTCTACGACCATGGTGCTCATCGCGAGGAAACACCCATTCAATGGTGTACCGGGCGCCTTCAGGCGTTTTTGAGTAACAGTCTAAAGCGTAAGACATGGCGTTCCACAAGGTGCTTTTGGCAGAGCCATTGGGGCCGAGTAGCAAAATCATTTTGCTATTGTCTCGGCACAACGTGGTTAAGATCTCATACAGACGGGCCTGCACATGACCGTGGCCCACCAGCTGTTCGTCGGGCTTTTCAGACAAGTTCAAGGCTTCTAAAACCTTATAACGGCGGCCAAAACGCTGTTCAGAAGTCTGTTTATAAAACTCTAAGCAATCTTTGGCATACTGGGGAGCGGAGCGAATGATTTGAGGGCGAAGCATCGCCAACTCTTTCCATTCAGATAAAGACAAAATGGCTTTATTTAGTAGCGCAGTCGCGCGTGCGTCCCCGGCTTCGTTGGTGGAGGTTTCTTGAGTCGATGTAGTGTCTGACATAGTTTTCCCTTCGCCCTGATTAGTCATCGTGCTGAATTCCAGCTTCTATAACCATATGATCTGACTCTACAGAAGTCAAAGCCACGCGCACAAGTTTTTCTGTTGCCGTCATCTGACGCTTGACGTGACTTTTAATATGCTTGGCAGTGACTGGCCCCTGGGGTAGAGGTATTTTTATTTGACGTGTGGTAATGCGAGACATGACACACCTCCTCCCTCTATTTTAACAGAGCTTGCGAGCTGCTACCCAGCTAGTTGATCTGTTAAATCACGGATACGATCATGCACCTGCTCTATTTGTCCTTTACCCAGCGTTGTGACGTCTTTTAAATACTGTTGGGTATACTCCTGAAGTTCTTTGGCTTCCGCTGCATAATGGGCCAGACGCTCACTTTCAATACGTTGGTTCGCGCTCATCGACTCCGCTAACTCATTAAAATGCGCTGCAGATTCTTTTAAAATCGCTTGCCATTCTTGAATCAACGCTCCCACGTCTTCATGATCCGGTTTCGGAGCCAGCTCTACTTTTCGAGCCAGGGCATCTGCTTTTTGAATCATGGAGGCAGCCTTCTGATCCGCTTCGGTCGTTTTCCCCATCATGGCATAGACCTTAGCACCCACTCCTTGATGCTGATGCTCAAGCTGTGAAAGACGGTCAAAGACATCAGCAAGGCGCAGTCTGGCTTGTGCCAGCACCTGCTCTGTATCCGCAATGGTTTCTCTCAACTTCGTCAACTCGCTGCGGCCTTCGTTTTGTAATTCCCGTCCACGGGAAATTTTAGATTCTGATCGCGCCAGAAAATCGTTGACGGCCTGCTGATCTTCAGGGGACAGAGCGTTCCACTGCTCAGGATCATTGCGCAAGGCATACATACTCTCCACTTGCTCTTGATAGTTTGCAAAGCTTTTGCCATGACTCTCCAGGCGGGTCTCAAGATCTGTCATCGCGCCATTCGCATTCGACAGTTCTGTATCTAGATTATCCATCTGCGTTTTCATCGTATCCGCTTGTTTACGCATGCTGTCAATTTCGGCGGTGATGCGTGCAAACTCCTGACCCAGCGCGTCTCCCACAGCAGTTGAGCCGGGCTGCCAGGGTTGGCCATTGACGGTGACGTTCTGTTGGCCATTTGCTCCGGCCTGTAAAGTAATGCCCGCACTATCTAAAAGCGCTTTTTGCTCCGGCGAAGCGTTCTCTAAATAGTTCACCATCTCCTCTTGGGTAGAAAAGTTCTTCATCACATCGATGGTATTCTCAAGCACTCCCAACTTATTTTGAGTGCTTTCTATATTCTCCTCGACGACGGTCAGCCCGTTCATAATATCCTGTTTTTGAGCCTCCAGCTTGGCCCGTGCGTCCTTCGCTTTCTGTAAGGCTTTAGCGAGTCCCTCGGCCGCGTTGTCGTAATGCTTTTCGGCCATGAGTGCCTGAGTAACAGAGGCGTTTGTTGCCACAGTGCCCGACAACAGACGCGAGTGGACACCAGCGAGACTACCAAAAGAATCAACCCCACCGGCGCTGAACTGGGAGCCTATTTCACTTAAAACCGCTGCACTGTTTTGATCCGTTGCGAGAAACCGTGCCTTTTGATACTCCATAATCTGACCCAGATCGTCAAAATCATCTGCGGTAACCACTTCGCCGGAACCATAATTAATCAATTCACCTTTGCCATTGGGCACAATACCGTAAGACTCTAACAACTGCTCTTGCGCAGCGGTAAGCTTCATATCAGGGGTCTGCGCCAATTCATCAAAAAGTGCTTCTGCAGCCAGGGTTTTGTCCCCATCAATAAAATTAGCAATCATGCGGGTGTGCACCAGGCCCATGCCCTCAGTCAGATTGAGCTGGGGTCGATTGGGGTCGTTTTCCATACTCTCAAGGCTGCGGTTCGTAGAATAATAATCAATGGCATTGAGGGCATTCTGAGCTTTGGGTGAAGTAGACGCGCGAATTTCATCGCGAGAAGCAACGTCACTTTGTTGATAACGCGTTAAGAGCTCACCCATCCGCTCCTTTGAGGCAGTAGCCCTCTTGGCATCAAACACTTCCTGTTTGAGGGGCGTATACACTTTCAGTAACGGCTCAAGCTGCTTATCCAGTTGGCGCAAATCTCTTCGTGCTTTCCCCCTATGCATACCCGTCCCTGGGTTTCCACCCCTTTTTTTGATTGATTCAGAGAGCTCGTGGTGCTTTTCAAGCAGAGGCTCTAGCTGTCGTTCGAGGGCCTGTAATTTGAGTTCGTCAGAGGAAGGCATTGCGGCTGCAGAGGGTTTTTCAAAGCGCATCGTATTGGGCGCTAACGCTGATGCTTCAAAGGTTTTGACGACATTATTAGTAGCAGCGGTGTTTAACCCTTCTGCACTTTCAGAGGTCTCTGAAACGCCAAAAGAAACCTGTCGGGGATCATGGGACGTATCAGAGCCTGAAATGAGTCGTAAATGAGCCGGTTGTGAGGTAATAGGAGGCGAATAATTTCCACGAAAAATAGACATACCAGGGTTTTGGGCAACCATAATAATTAAATATCCTCAATTGCGGTTTTTTGATGATGTGACAACGTGTTTGCAAACGTGCTGATAAAACTAACATACCCAACCTGCCGGTTTTTTATACATTGAAGCTTCAAATCATGTTAAGCTAGTCCCTAAAATTTTACGCGGTGAGCCAAGGCTTTGCTGTAGTAACTACAAACAAGGTAACAAGAGAACATTATGATTAAAAACGGACTGTTCACCTCAGAGTCGGTGAGCGAAGGCTCGTTGCGGATGCGACCACGAACGCCACACCACCGATGAGGCCGAACGGGATGGTGAGCCGGTTGCCGACGGTGCGGGTTAGGCCTCCAAGAACGGCAAGGGCGGCGATGGCGAGAGCCCAGGATGCCTGCACGACGGTCTCGTTGACGGTCTGAACTCGCGAGATCAGCGAGGGCTCTCCGTCGGCCAGCGAGTCAGCGCCGAGCGCAGCGAAGAGGTGGACGGCCATGGAGACCGTGGTGAGGGATGCGATGACGAAAGCGTACTTCAGGACCTTCTTCATGCCGGGCGTCAGGTCGGGGCGCCGTTGCAAGGCCAGGATGCCAGTGGCGAAGAGCGCCATCGCCACGAGCAGCAGGGCGTGGGAGGGATACCAGCTCGAGTCGACGAGCATTTCGTGTAGTTGCTGGACCTTGTTTCCCTTGCCGCTGTCGGTGGGGTGCGTCGCTCCTCCGATGAAGAAGGCGATGCCACCCAGCACGAATGCCGGTCCTGCGAGGCGTAGCCGGGTGCTCGTGGTCGAGAGGTGCTGTTGGCCTTCGATCGTGGTCGTCATACTCGTCCGCTCCGTGTCGCGTCAATGGGTGATACCAACTTTGCGCTCCGCGGTCGTCCCGGCGCAGCGGGGCTTGCACTGTTGCTACCGAGGCCAATCCTCATGTACAGCGGCTCCGGTTCTGAGATGATGTGGTTCGTGGCAGCGGAGGAGTGCGTGGACGACCCCGTGCCGTCGGCTGGGCGAGAAGTCGTGGTGGTCGTGACCATGCTCTCGGTCGCAGTGCTCGTCGGTGCGGGATCA
>CAWCRG010000004.1:0-8951 GCA_963797915.1 Candidatus Sericytochromatia bacterium | reverse complement strand
CCGGGGTAGCCAAAACCTATCCACAATTGTTAAAGTCCGTAGGTCAGGGTGAAGTGTGGGCAATGGACGCCATGGACACCTTGCTGAATACTTTTTTAGAGAGATGATGAATCTTATGTCTTTTAAAATGCTGCTGGCGACCGCTTTTTTTGTGCCACAACTTTGAGTCAAACCGCTTTTGCCCAGACGGCTGTGCCCCAGCGCGTGGAAGCCTCTCAGCCAGTGCAGTATGAGCTGTCGGCAGCGGATAAGGATCCCTGGGTGGCCATGGGACTCAATATCATTCCTTTTGGGGTGGGTTCGTTCCGTCAGGGCGATAATATTGGCGGCACGACGATAGCTGTGGTAGACGGCGTTGCTGCCGTGGCGTTGGTTTTAATGGGTGTCAAAGTGGCTCAGGGAGCACCCGGTTATGCCTGGATCATCGAATTCGCTACTGCCTTTTTTGCCCTGGCTTTGGGCCGTGTGATCGGCTTTATTGCGCCATGGATTTACACCAACGCTCAGCCACCTGCTGACGCTCAGATTGGACAGAGCGTGGCCCCCGAAGGAACACCTATTTTGAGTTATCGGTTGACGTTTTAAGAGCGCTGAATTCTTAACCCTGTATTGGCTGATTCGATGACGTTTTCCAGGGGGGGTGATGGGCAAGCAAAAAAATTATAGCAAAAATTTTTGTTATTTTTGCTATAACTGTTATTTATTGAACAAATACGGGTAGAATAAACGTATGAAATCACAGATTGGCTTATCTACTCAAAATGCCTAACGTACTCCCCAGAGTATTTACACAGTCTTTTGATGCTGCGAATTTTAGTCCTGCGTTCTCATCAAAACTTGCCGAATCCGTTAGTGACGGTATGGTAGAGTTTCCCGAGTACCAGGACTTAAACGAACTTGCAGTTACTGAAGCTGATCGGCAAGCTTTGAATTTTGTCAGAGAAAACGTTGACCGGGTTGCTTCATTTGGGCCCAACACGTTGAATTTTAGTGAAACTCCCTCTGCTCAGGTCCCCAGTGATAGTGCCTCCGCTGATTCTGACATTATTCGGATTCCGCCAAACCCCACCGAAGTTAGTTTTCCAGATTCGCAAGGGCAACCCGTTTCAAGGAGTGTGTCCTATCGTTTGGGCGGATCTGCTGAAGCCACCGTGAACTGGCAAGCCAACGGTACCCAACAGGAAGGTTCTCGCCTGACACTTGGTGGCGGTTTTTCAACGGGAAGAGAAATCGACAGCAACGGTACGCAATTGATAGCCGGTGTGGGTGCGAGATATAGCGTGGCTACTGGAGAGCGTGATGCCCTGGTAAACCGTGAAGAAGGTTTCGTCGGTGAGGCGAGCCTGGCGGTACGTTTTTCTGACTCATCATTGGTGCGTGGTTCTGTAGATACAAATGGCGATTTTCGTTTGACTGCTGATTTTACAAGTGAAGCAGACCGTGAAAGAGGGCTTTCCTACGGAATTACCGCAGAAACCGTAGATGGTGCTCCGCGCGTTTCTGTACAAACACGGATCCCTTTCGGATAAGTAAATTAGGGTAACTAAGGAGAATATTTAATATGGGAATGAACACTGTTGGGCCTCAGGCACTGCCGGCTCAACCAATTATACAAAAACCGACGACACAACAGTCCAACGGTGCAACAGCGCAATCCGGTACACAAGCACAGTCCGCAACACCGGCGGAAGCGACTGTTCCGCAGGCTTCAGCTAACACTGTCGAGGTCAGGCCAACGCCTGCATCGGCAAACTTTAGCCCCACCAATTCCCTGAGTCAATTTGATCTCTCCCAGGAGGCCAGCGCCGCACCCAATGGCGAAAGATCAGGGGGCGCCCCGGTCGCTGGCAGTTCGGAGCAATCGGATCGTACTGGATTTGAACCAGTAACCGCAACTCAAAATGAAAGCTCCACATTTTTTGATGTCAGAGGCAGTTTTGAGGTTCCTACGAGCGGTATTGCCGGTGCCCCTGAGGGACAAAGAGAGCGTGGCATTGAAGGTTCTGCCCGAGCCACCCTGGCTGGTTCATCCCGACGAAATGTCACAACGACCTTGCCCACCATGGGTCCAGATGCTGCTCCCGCCGGAACACGGACTTATGACAACCGGGAAACCAGCTGGCGGGTGCGAGGGGAGTTTTCTTCTGACGCTGATGGCAGCTCCAACCTTACCCTGGGTGGTCAGTACACGCGGGGTCGCACCAGAGGAGAGGGTACATCCACAAATATGGGTACTTCAGACGAAGCCAGAAGGTTGGCGACAGGCAACTAATGGCTAATATACAATCAAGTACAACACAGGGAATTGCTTTTCAGGTTAACTCTAAAGGCCAGAAGCGGGTAGAGGTGTTTCAGTCTCTCAATATTGGCTCAGAGCGCAAACACGATATTAAAGACCGCAATCACCATTCCGGTATCGATTTTGATCGTCCCAATGATAAGCACTGTCCATCTCACGGTGTTTCTCGTCATGGATGTGACACCGTTAATTTATTTCCGCGCCGCCCACACTTTCCTGGACTGGACACGCCTTTTGGTCGACGTGAGTGTTATGACCAGGCTCGTAATTGCCGAGATGCCTATCGCTATCTTGAGCTTGCCCGGGTTGAGTCTGAGCAGCAGTTGATGCCCGACATTAAAGCGGGCGATTTATTGCGTCAGGCCTATCACGCGGGCCTGGACTGTAAGGACGCTTTTCAATTGTTTGAAGTGGCTGCCCTTGAAAATGAAAAGCAACTGATGCCAGATATTAAGGCGGGAGATGTTATGCGTCAAGCTTATCATACAGCCCTTGACAGCCATGATGCAGAAGCGCTTATCGAAATTGCACAATATGAGGGTAAGCATAACCTCATGGAGGATATTAAAGCCGGAGATATCCTGCGTCAGGCGCAAAATATGAACCTGCGTCGTCCACATTTTTAAAGTAAATGTTTTAAGGCAAAGGTCGCCGTCGTTCAAAAATTCTAGCCCCGGTGGTTCTCTTGAACACTGGGGCTGTTTTATACCATGTTGCCAACTGAGTTATCGACTGATGCTTTCGTTTCGCTTTGTTTGGGTTGTAAGATACTCCACAATTTCTGAAAAGGCATTGTCTCTGGCAATATCCACTGCTTTTTGTCACTGGTGATTCTATTAGATTGATGTTGACACCGTGTGTTATTAAGAGCTCGACAATTTCTAAGCTCCCACTGGCGACGGCCTCAAATAAGGGGCTTGTTTCGTATTGGTTTTTGTCATTCATGTTCACAGACTGGTTATCTCAGGCGCAAAACACCTGAGATAACCAGTCTTAAAAATCGCTGGCGTCGTGTCGCTCAGCCAATTGCTCATCTTCGGGGCCCCACGTGCGATTGACGCGAACCCCACGCTGTACCGCCGGGCGCTGAGCAATACTTTCGGCCCAGCGCACCACATGGGTATAAGCGGTCACGTCTAAAAACTCAGCGGCCTCATACAACTTACCCAGCACCAGACCGCCATACCAGGGCCAGATGGCGATATCGGCAATGGAGTAGGTGTCACCGGCAATAAAGGGCCGTTCTGCCAGTTGGCGATCGAGCACGTCAAGTTGGCGTTTGACCTCCATGGCAAAGCGATTGATGGGGTATTCTTGTTTGTTGGGGGCGTAAGCATAAAAATGGCCAAAGCCGCCGCCCAGGTAAGGGGCTGAACCCATTTGCCAAAAGAGCCACGATAGCACTTCGGCCCGCTCAGTGCTTGCGGTAGGCAAAAAATGGCCGAACTTTTCGGCCAAATACATTAAAATTGCGCCGGACTCAAATACACGGGTGACGGCTTCACCGCTGTGATCCATGAGCGCGGGGATTTTAGAGTTGGGGTTGGCGGCCACAAAGCCGCTGCCAAACTGATCGCCTTCAGAAATATTGATTAAATAGGCGTCGTACTCCGCTGCGGTAATGCCCAGGGCCAGCAACTCTTCTAAAAGAATCGTCACCTTTTGGCCGTTGGGGGTAGCCAACGAGTAAAGCTGTAATGGGTGTTTGCCTACAGGCAGATCTTTTTCGTGGGTGGCCCCGGCAATGGGGCGGTTGAGCTTGGCCCAGGTGCCGCCATTTTCGCTGTCCCAGATCCAGACTTTGGGTGGGGTGTATTCGTTTGAGGTGGTCATGATTAAAGACTCCGTTTTTTAGACCATTATACGCTTTGTTACACATTACCCGGCGGGTTGGATGATCTAATTCTGATTAAACAGTGGCAGGGTATAATATCCTTATGGAACGCAAAAAACTGCCCATTGGCATTCAAACTTTCTCTGAAATTCGTGAGCACGATGCCTATTATTATGTCGACAAAACCCCGCTGGCCTTACAATTGACTGACCAGGGCAAGCATTATTTTCTGTCACGGCCTCGCCGCTTTGGCAAAAGCTTACTCGTAGACACCCTTAAAGAACTCTTTGAAGGCCATGAGGCGTTGTTTAAGGGTCTGTATGCTGAACACCATTGGGATTGGTCGGTGAACTACCCCGTGTTGCGCCTGAGTTTTGGCGCGGGTATTGCCCAGACCCTTGAGCAGTTACAGGCCATGCTGCACGAACAATTGCAGACTTACGAATTGCAGTGGAATCTACAAAACCCCTTACCGGATAGCGCCAGTCGGCTCAAGCGCTTGATTGGGCATATGCACCAGCAAAGCGGCCAACGGGTGGTGGTGCTGGTAGACGAGTACGACAAACCCATTCTGGATCACCTTACGCGACCCGAATTGGCCCGCGAAATGCGGGACGCGCTGCGCAGTTTATACTCGGTGTTTAAAGACAGTGATGCTCATCTTAAGTTTGTGCTGATTACCGGCGTAAGTAAGTTCTCTAAGGTCAGCCTTTTTTCGGGCCTAAACAACCTCAAAGACATTACCCTTGACCCCCGCTTTTCGGCCCTGTGTGGCTATACCGAAACCGATGTAGACACCGTCTTTGCAGCGGAGCTGGAGGGTTTAGATCGCGATGAGATACGCCGCTGGTACAACGGCTATAACTGGCGCGGTACTTCGGTATACAACCCTTTTGACCTTCTGCTCTACTTCGATCGCCGCGAGTTTCATCCGTTTTGGTTTGAAACGGGCACGCCCACGTTTTTGGTGGATTTACTCGCACACAATCAATGGTTTACCCCTGAATTACTTCAGCGCGAAGCAGACGATCATCTGCTCTCCAGTTTTGACGTCGAAAAAATCGCCCCCGAAGCGCTGCTCTGGCAGACCGGTTATCTGACCATTCAAAGCACCCACGAGGCCTTTCCTGGATACCGCACTTACACCTTAAGTTACCCCAACCGCGAAGTGGAAATGGCGCTGAACAATAGTTTGCTCAGTGCTTATGGCCCCGAAGCCCAACCCGCCCTGGTGGCCCGTTCTCAACTGTTTCGATCGCTTAAATTCCAGGATTTACCGGGTCTGCGCCAGAGCATTGAAGCTCTGTTTGCGAGTATTCCCTATGAGTGGTACCGCAAGAACCCGCTGGCCCAGTTTGAGGGGCATTATGCTAGCGTGTTTTACAGTCAGTTAGCGGCCCTGGGTCTGAACGTGCAGGCCGAAGATATTACGAGCAAGGGGCGCATTGACCTCAGCCTCAAACTCGATAAAACGGTCTACCTCTTTGAGTTTAAAGTGGTCGCAGACCATGCGACCGGCGAGGCTCTTCAGCAATTGATCGACAGAGACTACGCCGCGAAATACAAGGCCCTGGGCACACAGATTGTGCTTGTGGGTATTGAGTTTAGCAAAACGGAACGCAACGTGGTGGGCTTTGATACCTTAGCTGGCTAACCCCTGCTGGCTAAAAGGTATAATATCCATATGGAACGCAAAAAACTGCCCATTGGCATTCAGACCCTGGCTAAAATTCGTGAGCACGACGCCTATTACTACGTCGACAAAACCCCACTGGCTTTACAGCTTATTGATCAGGGGAGTCACTATTTCTTGTCACGGCCTCGCCGCTTTGGCAAAAGCTTACTCGTAGACACCCTCAAAGAACTCTTTGAAGGCCATGAGGCGTTGTTTAAGGGTCTGTATGCTGAACACCATTGGGATTGGTCGGTGAACTACCCCGTGTTGCGCCTGAGTTTTGGCGCGGGTATTGCCCAGACCCTGGAACAGTTAGAGGCCATGCTGCACGAACAATTGCAGACTTACGAATTGCAGTGGAATCTACAAAACCCCTTACCGGATAGCGCCAGTCGGCTCAAGCGCTTGATTGGGCATATGCACCAGCAAAGCGGCCAACGGGTGGTGGTGCTGGTAGACGAGTACGACAAGCCCATTCTGGATCACCTCACGCGACCCGAATTGGCCCGCGAAATGCGCGATGCCCTGCGCAGTTTGTACTCGGTGTTTAAAGATAGCGATGCCCATATCAAGTTTGTTTTGATTACGGGCGTGAGCAAGTTTTCTAAGGTCAGTCTTTTTTCGGGCCTAAACAATCTCAAAGACATTACCCTTGACCCGCGCTTTTCGGCGCTGTGTGGCTATACCGAAACCGATGTAGACACCGTCTTTGCACCGGAGCTGAAAGGCCTAGATCGCGATGAGACACGCCGCTGGTACAACGGTTACAACTGGCGCGGTACTTCAGTGTATAACCCCTTTGATCTTTTACTCTACTTTGACCGCCGAGAACTACGCCCTTTTTGGTTTGAAACCGGCACGCCCACGTTTTTGGTGGATTTACTGACACAAAAACAATGGTTTACCCCAGACTTAGCCCAGCTGCAGAGCAGCGAAGCCATTCTCTCAAGCTTTGATGTGGACCATATCGCACCGGAAGCGCTGCTCTGGCAAACCGGTTATCTTACGCTTCACAAGGTCGAGCAAAAGCGATCGGGCAACTGGATTTATACGCTGGGCTACCCCAATCGTGAAGTCGAGTCTGCCCTCAACGAAGTGCTTTTACCGGCCTATGGCCCGCCCCCTCCTGATGCCCTGGTCACTCGTTCTCACCTCGAAGATGCCCTCTTTGAACAGGATCTACCGGCGGTGCGCCAGAGTATAAAAGCCCTGTTTGCTAGCATTCCCTATGACTGGTACCGCAAGAATCCCCTGGCCCAGTTTGAGGGGCACTATGCCAGTGTGTTTTACAGTCAGTTAGCAGCCCTGGGCCTGAACGTGCAGGCCGAAGATATTACGAACAAGGGGCGCATTGACCTGAGTCTCAAACTCGGCAACATCGTGTACCTTTTTGAGTTTAAAGTGGTCGCAGACGCGGCCACCGGCGAGGCCCTGCAGCAACTGATCGATAGAGACTATGGGGCGAAATACAAGGCCCCTGGCATCGGTGTTGTGCTCGTGGGCATTGAGTTTAGCAAAACCGAACGCAATGTGGTGGGCTTTGATACCTTAGCCGACTAAGCTCTGCTGACCAAGCTCTGCTGGCGAAAGGGTATAATACCCTTATGGAACGCAAAAAACTGCCCATTGGCATTCAAACTTTCTCTGAAATTCGCAAGCGCGATGCCTATTACTACGTCGATAAAACCTCACTGGCCTTACAGCTCATTGACCAAGGCAAGCATTATTTTTTGTCACGGCCTCGCCGCTTTGGCAAAAGCTTACTCGTAGACACCCTCAAAGAACTCTTTGAAGGTAACGCCCCACTGTTTAAGGGCCTGCACGCTGAACATCACTGGGATTGGTCGGTAAACCACCCCGTGTTGCGCTTGAGCTTTGGCGCAGGCATGATGCAATCACTGGCCGACTTAAGCTCCAGTTTGAACCAACAGATAAGCCGTGCAGAAGCACAATTTGGCCTGACCGCAAGCTATCCAGAGCATTTACCCAGCCGGGTCAGCACACTCATTGAAACATTGCACCAGCAAAGCGGTCAACGGGTGGTGGTGCTGGTGGACGAGTACGACAAACCCATCCTGGATCATCTCACCCGACCTGAACTGGCCCGCGAAATGCGCGACGCGCTGCGCAGTGTGTACTCGGTGTTTAAAGACAGCGATGCCCACCTTAAATTTGTGCTGATTACCGGCGTGAGCAAGTTTTCTAAGGTGAGTCTCTTTTCAGGCCTGAACAACCTCAAAGACATTACCCTTGACCCCCGCTTTTCGGCCTTGTGTGGCTATACCGAAACCGATGTAGACACCGTCTTTGCCCCAGAGCTGGAGGGCTTAGATCGCGATCAAATACGCCGCTGGTACAACGGCTACAACTGGCGCGGGACTTCGGTATACAACCCTTTTGACCTTTTGCTCTACTTCGACCGCCGCGAGTTTCATCCGTTTTGGTTTGAAACGGGCACACCCACGTTTTTGGTGGATTTACTGGCCCAAAACCAATGGTTTACCCCTGAGTTACTGCAACGCGAAGCAGACGATCATCTGCTCTCCAGTTTTGACGTCGAAAAAATCGCCCCCGAAGCGCTGCTTTGGCAAACCGGTTATCTGACCATTCAAAGTACCCACGAAGCCTTTCCTGGATACCGTACCTACACCTTAAGTTACCCCAACCGCGAAGTAGAAATGGCCCTGAACAATAGTTTACTCAGTGCCTATGGCCCCGAAGCCCAACCGGCCCTGGTGGCCCGCTCCCAACTGTTTCGTTCTCTTAAATCCCAAAACCTCCCCGCGTTGCGGCAAAGCATTGAAGCCCTGTTTGCCAGCATTCCCTATGACTGGTACCGCAAGAATCCCCTGGCCCAGTTTGAGGGGCACTATGCCAGTGTGTTTTACAGTCAGTTAGCAGCCCTGGGCCTGAACGTGCAGGCCGAAGATATTACGAACAAAGGGCGCATTGACCTCAGCCTCAAACTCGGCAATATCGTGTACCTTTTTGAGTTTAAAGTGGTTGAAGACCAGGCGACGGGTGAGGCTTTACAGCAATTGATTGATAGAGACTACGCGGCGAAGTACAAAGCCCCTGACACACAGATTGTGCTGGTGGGCATTGAGTTTAGCAAAGCCGAGCGCAATGTGGTGGGCTTTGAA
>CAWCRG010000003.1:0-117004 GCA_963797915.1 Candidatus Sericytochromatia bacterium | reverse complement strand
CAAGGCGTGCTAAGTAGTTGTTCACAGTAAGCACTTCTAGCCAGAATTTAGAACTTTCAGTACTACCGAACCAAATGTCCACGACGCATTTCTGAACGGCCACCGGTGCGAATCTTCATGTGAAATCCATCTAGCTTTCGATCAGGAGTAAAATCTTGTCGCTTAGCTGAGAAAACAGTACAGGGCTGAGTTTTGTGCTGTTTTTGCCTAAATACGGCACTGACTCCCCTTGGGCGATGCATATAACTTATAACTCCTGATATTTAACCCTGCGCCTGGCTTATATTGCTCACTTCCTGGTAAGAAAGCCCCAGACATTCATAATTATCCAGGTCGAGAACCGCATCAGGCGCGACATCCAGGAAAAGGGTATCTTTTTCCAGTTGAGAGAACAACGCAATGCGTTCAGGGGTTAGCAACTCAGGCTTAAACTGAAACGCATATACTGGCGGCGTTTGTGTAGAAACGCGCTCTGGGAGCCGACCAAAACCTTTGAGCAGCCAGGCTTCTTCTTGCGCGAGGTGATCAGGAGAGATTTCTAATCTTAGATCCAGGGTTGCCAGCTGCTGATTGGCCTGAAAATGCCAGAAGGTCAGACAACTGTGCAGATATTTTCCCTGAAAAAGAAAACGCAAAGGGGTAGTGATTTCCTGCTTTAAGGACACGTGACGCAATTTCTGTTCCATTAGGCCACAACCCCTTCAATGAGCGTCGTTCTTGTCTCATTTTTCGTTTTACCCTGAATGCCTACATTGGCCCCGGAAGGATTGTGGGTACGCCCTCCTATTTTGGTTTCATCTTCAACGGCAGCGGCCACCTCATAGGTGGCGGGTCCACGCACGGGGATATCTACAGTGGCCACTATTTTTCCAGTATTTACGCCACGGGATTGCTCCGTTAACTCTGAATAAGCGGTACGAATTTCTGAGGCAGAAAGGTCCAGGTCTTGATTTTCAAGCAAAGCGCGAGAGAAAAGCGCAAAAGCAGGCACGGGAACGCCAGCCTCCAGGCTAATTTCTACTTTTTTACCCGTGGGTCTTCCGTGTTGATCTGAAGTTCTTTTCACCGAAAGCTCAACGGTGGCGCTGCCAAACTCCACACTTCCCTTTACCGTGCGGTAATTGCTGATATCACGGGTCCTGGCTTCGCCCGCATTCCGCTCTCCATCTTGATTTAGGTCTCTAAAGCCATCTTGCGTCACGGTTCCTGTCGCCACCGACAACTCACTTTCCTGGCCCATAAAATTAACGGTCAGCGTTCCTTTGTCTTCGGTTTGGCTGCGGCGATTCAATTGAACATAGGCAAACAGTGCGTCCCGAGACCGAACTGACTCTTCAGAGGTTAAACCATTGGCGCTGATTTGTTCGGTAAAATCACTCAGTAAGCGGGTAAAAACCGCTACTTCCTGAGGTCCATCCAGTTTAATACCTTCCGTAAACGCTCTTGAGTAAGATCCCTTCGCGCTATAAAAGAAGGTGCTGAGTTCCGCACTGGCTTCTCCTTTAAAGGTCATGGTCAAAATATATGCATCGCCATCTCTTTCTGCTTTAACACCTACCGAAGCACTGACCCCGACTTCTCCACGCATGCCTGAAAAACCAGTACCATAATAGCCAGAAACCTTAAACTCCCCCTCGCTACTCTGAGAGCCGTTTTTCACACCGTCCAGAATACGTTCAGCCGCATTGTCATTGTCTCTTTGTTGTTGTGCCAGTGCCGCTTCTCGAAGACGAATGGCTTCGCCGGTAAGTTCTACTGCTTTGCCCTGAGCCTGGTCCGCTGTTTCTGCCTGAGTAACCTGGGCAGCATAATCTGCGTTACTGGCTTTGTAAGTGTCAAGTTGGGTTTGTGCACCCGCAATAACCCCGTCGACCCGGGCGGCTTCGCCGGTGGCTCCTGCAATACCTCCAGAAAGTTCCTGAGAAAAGTCAGAACCCTGAGCCACAGAGATATTGTCACGTCCACTGCGCTGACGCTGTTGAGAACGAGACAGCGCGCGATCGGCCTCCTGCTCCAGGCCCTGTCTGCGCGACAGAACTTCGCCTGCTCTGGCCGTTTCTCCTACTGCCGTTTCGTGTCCCTGAGCATAGCGTGCCTGATGTGCTTTGGCATCACTCAACCTTCCCGAGCGAGAGGCATCGCGAGCCAGTCGGCCATCGGCGCTTGCTCCGCGTCGGGCATCCTGACTACTTGCCAGCGCGGACTGTAACTCCGGCTCGAGCGCTTCGCCTTCTGCAATTTTATCTTGTGCAAGCTTGGCTGCTTCTTCTGCCTCGTGAATATCTACTTCTGCACTGACCAATGCCAGAAAAGCCTGCTGGAAATCAGCCCTTGTACCCGGAATACTTTGGCGTGCTTTGGTCAGTGCATCTTCACGGGTTAGATTACCTGAACGGATCTCCCCGGCAAGGTCTCCCAGTCGAGAGACAAAAGTAGCCATATCTGAAGCATCGTTACTAAAAGTCTGCAAAGCCCCTGATAAGTTAGCGGTTTCGTTTGCTCTTTCTCGTTGACCGCTAATAATCTGATCCTGTCGGCGATACGTTCGGCTCACCAGACGACCCAGGTTGCCTTCAATTTTCTGACCGGGTTGTGCAAAGACTGCAGCGAGGGTGCGAAACTCTCCGATTTGCTTGCTCATTTGTTCATACTGAGCCGGTGCTAGATCTTGTTTTGCATTTTCGAGGGCCTGACTCAAAGGTTGAAGTTTTTCTAATAATGCGGTACTGTCCCTGTTTCGATCTGTGCCTCCTGCATCAAAAGAACGCTCCAATTGTTCATAAACATTGATCGTTTCATCGATGAGAGCAATCGCTCGCCCTGTTGCTTCTGAAGCGTTTGAGGACCCGGAGTCCAGCAGTTCACGCTGTGCTTTGAGCTGATCTATTTTCAAGGTAAAGGGCGTCGGTTCATTTCTAGAGGCGTTTGCCCCAATAGAACGACTGTATGCTCGCCTTTGTTCTGTGCTCCATTCTCCACCTAAACTGGCGGCATCTGCCAACGCAGCATAATCAGGGGCCGGACTGGCTATATTATCCGTATCTGCAAGCAGGGGAGAGCCTGCAAGAAGTTCTCCCGCCTGCTCATAAAGCCCCAGGCTGGCGCGCGCATTGTCTAAAGCCAATTGGTTTTCAGGGGTGGGCTCCGCCTGCTCTAAAGCCGTAATGCGTTCGTTTAACTGCACAATCGCCTCAGGAATCACCTGGGTTGAAAAATTTTCTAACACCTGCAGATCCGAGGCATTACTGCCCAGGCCCGTTTGGGTTCTCAGGGCGTTAAACACCGGACTGAGAAGCTCCTGAGTCGTTTCAGCAGTGGCGTTTTGTAAAAACGTGTCCTGTGGTGCGATTCCTGGAGAAGAAGGCAAGTTAGAAAGGGCGTCCGGTGGCGTATCGCTGACGCTTTGGCGCTGACCAAAAGCGGTGGGGTTGGAAATGGGAGACGAAAAAGCGCTGGAACGCGGTGCCGTGATGCTCATGGGGTTTCTCCTGGGGAAGTGATGGGCGGTAAGGTAGATAAAAGTTGGCTGTAATGTTGCAGCAACTGCTTTCGCAATTCAGCCTTGTCTTCGGTCGCTGCCGCTAAAAATTGCTGTTCTAACGCTTTGATTTCGGGCAAATGGGTGGGCCATTGGGCAGAACGCGCTTGCAGCGTATTGAGTTCTTTTTTAATCGCCTCAAGACGGCGGGCCTCAGCGGCTTCTTGAAAGGAATGTAAAAGACCATCAAAACACTGTAACCATTGCTTTAGAAGGGTTTTTAATTCTGCAGTGGGCAAAGTCTGAAGCTGTTGCTGCACTGACTTTTGCTGTGACTGAATAAAGTCTCTGGCATCAGCGACCCCCAGTCGTGCCAGCTGACGCGAGGACAATTGCAAAAGCGTGGGCACCGCCGGATGATGGGCTTCTGAATAACGGTTTTTTTGCCATTGTTGTTCCAATTGGGTCAACTGCTGTAAAAGACGAGCAGCGGGGTATTGAAGCATCTCCGGCATTTTCAGCTGATGCTGGTGGAGCACCTGCATACACTGCGCATGATAATCCCGCTGTCGGGCGATTTCTATTTGCTGAATTTCGGCATGAAGTCGTTGTTTTTCTGTGTCAGAGGTGGCCCTTAACCACTGGCTTTTTAAGGCCATTAAGCGGGCGGGGGTTGCCGCCACAGGCGCCCGGGGAGCCTCTGCGTCAATGGATTTGTAAACGGCACTTAACAGGTTAAACAGGGCCGCTCGTTCTGCGGTAGCTAAAACAGCGTGCGGTTGTTTTAATTTTTGCAGCACCTGATAATCCTCAGGCGCAATGGAAAAAGACGTTTCGGCTTTGAGTTGCTTCCATTTGGGCAATAGCCCCTGCAAAATGGGTTGAAGCAAGCGCATGGTGGCCAAGTCTGAGGGCACATCATCGGCGGTATAGATTTTTTTAACCAGCGCCAGTGCCTGCATTAAACGCTGCCCATTACTCTGGGTTGCCAACGCCTGCTGCATTTGCTTTAGACGTTCCACACGGGCCTGGCGTTGATGCTGCTGTAAATTGGCTTCGAGCCTTTTGACCACCTGCCCTTGATTGGAGGCCTGAGATGCCCGCTTTGTCTGCCGGGTCAATACGGCCACGTGCCCGGGTTCTGCCCGCGGACTCAGTTTCTGGGCTGCGCCAAAATTCATGGCATTGGGATCAAACTCCATCTTGCACCCCCCACTGGAACTGCACCCCATCTTCTCCGTTTTCACTGAGTCGATAGGTACTCACCTGATAATTACCGTGATCTAAAAACGTGGCCATACCGGGTTTAGAAAAAAGTGCGGCGGAGACCACAATATTATGCGAAGGCAATGCGCTGGCCTGCTGACTCAGGCGAGTCAATTGCTCCGTGGCCTCACCCCGATACTGCCAGGCTCCATCACCTGAGCTCACCATACAGGGGCCCGCCGCAATGGTGAGCGTCAGGGTCTGTTCTGCTGCATAAAAGTCACGCATATCCTGAAACCCCTCCTGCACCGCCCAGGCCGCCGCCAACGCATCAAAGGCAGATGCAAAAATCCAGCGTGTCTGCTGGGCGTCTTCGCTTAGCTTTGCGCCCTGAAACTGTCTCAGCTGATCACAGCCCCATTCCATCAGTTCCTGGTCTGCAAAGGCCCAGTGAAGCTCCAGAAAAACCTGAAAAGACAGGGGCAAAGTGATGTCTTCAGCCAGTTCTTCATGGGGAAACACATCGTGAAACATTTGCACACACTGCACTTCAGCAGCGGTAACCGCCAGACTCTGCCAGTGAACATCTTCAAGCATGAGCAAAACCGGATAATCGGTGCGATTGTCAAAGCTTAAGGTTAAGCCTGAGCATTTGAGCGCGCCTTCGGAAGCCGCTAAATCTGCTAAATCTGCTAAATCTGCTAAACCGGGCGATCCCAGATTCTGATGCGCATCTAAATATTCATGAGGTGAGTCTTCATCAAAAATGATCAAACGTTCTTTTTCAAATTGGAGCGAACGTAAGACGTAAGTGCTCGGCGCAAGATGGACTTCAAGCTGTGTATGGGTCTGAGGTGGCATAATGTGCTGCCAGCTGATATGGGGCGTATTGCCCGGGCTGCCGGCACAGAAAAAATCGTCATTCACCTGACGCAAATGCGGGGCTGGAGAAAAAGTCAACTCAATATTTTGGTCGAAGGCCACGCCATACCGGGTGGCACAGGACTCACAATAGCTTACCGCTTTAAGATCGAATAGGCGCCGATAACTGGACTTGGGACCTTTACACCCTGGGCAACGGCAGTCCCATTGCATGGAAAGATCGCCCTGGTGTACCAAATAAAGACACAAATTTAACACGTCTAAGGGATCGTGATCATACCAGGCCGCAAACTCCCGTGGCCGCAGCCGATAGCTCAAACGCCCAGGGGCGCACAAAAAGTAATGGCTTAAGTGTTTTGCCAGTTCAGAATCTGTAGTCAATGCGGACCATTTTTCTGCCTGAAGCACCAGCGCACGGTCAGGCAGGTTTTTAAAAAAGGGCAGCAGGCCCTTCTGGCCTTTGTCCAAACGATCTGCAAGCTGTTTGAAGGTGGTTATAAATTTATCGATTTCCTGCCCAATCAACAATTTGGCCAGGGGCGGTGGCAACTTCGTCACCACATCAATCGCACACACCACACGGGTCTCTTGAGGTGCCACGGCTTCAAGTGTCACCTGAAAACACAGATATTTAATGGGGCCCTTAATAAACAAGCGTTCGACGGCGTAGTGTTCCGGGGCATTCCACACATAGGGAAACTCCTCATAAGCGACTGCAAAACCACCGTTTTTACCCCGGGCATGCATCAGGCTTCCGCCCTGTTCCTGAGCCGAAAAAAAGTTGGTGGTGGTTTTCATGCCCACCTGCTGATTTAAAAGGTCTGTATGACATAAAAGCGGCCAAAGCACTTCTCTGCTGTAGGGAAGCACAATGTCTCGACACACCTGTCGCGCTTTTTTACGATGCTTTTCGAGATTTTCCGGTGACCTGAGTGCCGTGGCTTGCTCGATCGAAATCGGATAGGATTGTGTACTCATGGTGGGCTGACTCAATAAACTTAACTCCCGTTAATTTTAGAATACCACAATCTATTTTAGTAAAATAGCCCCTATGACTTGCGTGAAAATCAGCAGGGGTCTTTTGTTTTTAATTTGATGAAAACAGGGTAAAATAGACCAGAGGTAATGACATGGTGAACTTAAATCGCGCAAACGGCTCTACTCCCTATACCGGACCCCTCCCCACCCAGAGTGCTCCCACGGCGGCAACTGTTCGTCCGGCGGGATCCCGTCCCCTGAATCCTGGAACCGCCCCCACCACAGCGCCCGCGGGCAATACCAATACCGAGAGCACCGGTTTTTTCGGTCGCATTGGCAGCTTTTTTCAAAAGGCGGGCTCAACCCTGGAGTCCTGGTTTGAGCCCGTGGCTCAGCAGGTTCAAAACGCAAACTTTCGCGCCAATAATAGCACCGGCGAAGCAAACGCCACCAACGAAACACAATCCACACCTCAGACCCAAACGAGTAACGGTGAAATGCCAGACCTAAACGCCAGTTACAACGATGTGGCCGGCTTTACCCAGGCCAACCAAAACATTGGCTACCTCGAATTGGAGCGGGGCAACGTCAACCAAAAGTTAAGCCAATACCTCACCCAGTTCAAAACCCAAATCGATAGCAACCCCGAGCTCCGAGAGAAACTCTCTCAGACCCCGTTGGGTCAGGAGCTCTTAGCCAGTCTCGATCGCGTTTCCCAGGGCAAAATGGGCACCGATGATGTGTTGGCCCTGCAAAAGTTTGCCGTCGCCAGCGGTATTAATATTGGCTATGATGGCAACAGTACCGGTATTGACGGGCAGTTTGGCCCCAAAACCCTTGAAGGGGTACAAAAAGCCTTTTCACAATTAATGCAAGACCCTGCCGCGGGTGTATCAGCGATTACCGCAGGGGCTGACCGTGCCAATCAGGGGGTTGAAGATCTGCGCCTTGCCCAGAATGGCGAAATCGATCGCTATGACCCCAATCGCTCTGCTGCGCTCCCCGACACCGACCCAGTGCAGCCTACCGGCCCTCGACCCACGGCCACTGACTTTGGAAATAGTCTGGTGGCCAGTGCGCGCAATGTGGACCGCAGCATGGACAATAGCGGAAAATGTCTCAAAGGCGTGCGCTTAAGTCTTGAAGGAGCAGGCGTGCAGCTCAGAGATCCCCGCACCGGCGGAAATCTCAACTCAGCGTATATGGCCGCTGATGTCTTAGCCAATCAACATAGCGATCGCTTTACCGAAATGAACCCTGCCAGCCGCAACGATTTAAGAAACCTGCCTCCCGGCGCGATTGTGGTCTGGGATCGCAACCCCGATCCTGGCTTACGCGCTGCTAATCCCAGCAATGGTTATAGCCATGGGCATATTGAGGTCATCGGAGAGGGCGGCCAGGCCTATAGCGACGGGCGCCAATCCTGGGGAGTGACCATGAACAACAACGGGCGTTACGGAGACTTCCGTGTCTTTTTGCCCAATAGCTAAACGCCAGTATGTCTAACCCTTTGCTACCGAGCTTTGAGCTGCCTGAGTCCTGGCGCAAAAAAATTCAGGCTCTGCACCGCTCAGCCTGGCATGGGCAGTTAGAGGAAGCCGGCACCGGCAGCTGGATACAAAGCCTGTTACAAACCCAGGCCGGTGCCTCAGCCACCCTCGACGCCGCCTATACCCGCTACGCCCGCAGTGCTCAGCAGGCGGCTTACCCCGACGCCCCCGCTACCCGCTCGGTATCTGCCGAGCGCGTACGTCACTGGGCCATACACCGCCTGAAAGAAGACACCACGGGCACGCCCAATGGTTTTGCGCTGGCCATGAGTGCGAGCTTGAGCACCCACAACGAACCCCCAGGGCGGGATCATCATGGCTGGGTCGCGCTTTATACCAGTGACCACCGGCACTGGTGTATTCATTTTCGCTTGCGCAGCGCCACAGGAGAAGCCCCCCATAGGGTAAACCAACAACTGGCCTGTGGCTTACTGGGGATTGAGTTGTTGTGGCTGCTTAGCGAAAATCGACTGCAACCAGAAGCCCTGGATCTCAGTTTGCAAGACCGACTAGAAATAGATGTCTGGCACAGCAGCGAAGGAGAGCCTTTACCCGCGCATCTGCATCTCTTACGCTCGGGATGGACGCCCCTCCTTTATTTACAGCAGGGCGTTGCCCAACGCTATGTCGCGCCTTTGCGAGACAAACACGTGCTGGTGGCCAAAGGCTCTTTTAATCCTCTGACCCAGGCCCATACTGAACTCTTAAATGCTGCGGTATCAACGGCACAGTCCAGGAGTCTTCAGTCCAGCACAGACGACATCTTACAGCCTGTGTTTGAACTGTCGCTAAATAATGCCGACAAAGGGGCTGTCGCCCATCAAAGCCTGGCCCACCGGCTAAACATGCTTGCGACCCAGCCCTATGCCGTGGTTTTAACGTTGACGCCCACGCTGTTAAGTACCAAAGCCCTGTTTCTACACGCCCAGGCGCGCCAGGTGGATTTTGTGTGTGGTACCGATCTGTATGAACGCGTACTTTTGCCCAAATACTATACCCACACCGGTGGGCTCGATAAAGCCCTGAACGCGCTGTTTGCCCGGCAGACGCAATTGTGGGTGGGCGAACGTCCCCAAAACACCTATCCTACCCTAAGCGAACCATCGCCGCCCCCTGATCACGCTTACCTGAATCAGGTGCATTCTCTCCCTCTGGATCTGCCCGTCTCTGCCTCTGCCGTGCGATCAGCCATCGCCCATAAAGATACCCGCTGGCCACAATGGGTCAGCCCCGCCGTGGCTGAATACATCACGGCCCACGCCCTTTATTTACCCCATGAATGAGTATCTTTTAGCATCCTTTACCCAATACGGCATGCCCATTCTCTTTTTTACGGTGTTGATCGCGGCCATCGGCGTACCCTTACCGGCTTCGCTCTTGCTCATTGCGGCCGGTGCTCTGGTGGAACAAGGCGAAATACAGCTGTGGCAAGTGGCTCTGGTGGCTGGCGCAGCGGCCATGGCTGGCGATCAGATGGGGTATGGATTGGGACACTGGGGCGGAAAACGCCTGATTAAACGCTTTGCTAAAAAAGTAGACAGCGAAGACAAGGTCAAAGAAGCCAGAGCATTTACCCGCCGTTGGGGGGGAGCGAGCATTTTTTTAAGTCGCTGGCTCATTGCCCCCCTGGGACCGTGGATCAATTTGACCAGTGGTGCCATGGAGTACCCCTGGAAATCGTTTCTGCTCTGGGATGCGCTGGGCGAAATTTGCTGGGTCGTCCTGTACCTTGCGCTAGGATACTTCTTTAGTGACCATATCCAGTATTTGTCCAGTCTCATGAACGGGATCACCTGGATGATTCTCGGCGCCCTCATCGTGCTTGCAGTGGGGTGGAAAGTCGTAAGTACGACGCATTCATCATGAGAATTAAACAGCCAACAGCATTCGCCGCATTTGACGAGGGCTTTTACCTGTCCACTGCTGAAAAGCCCGCACAAAAGAATTGGTTTCTTGATAGCCCAAAAGAAAGGCAATATCCAGATCTGAAAGCTCGTCTTTTTTGAGATATTGCAATGCCAAATCATGGCGCAGCCCGGTCAACACAATCTGAAACGAAGTGTCCTCGCCTTTGAGCTGTCGCTGCAAGGTGCGAGGACTCACTGCCAATTGATGCGCCACCGTATGGATACTGCTATCCCCCCCGGCTAACATGCCGCTGAGGCAGGCACGTACCCGATAGATCACACTGTCCTCTTGCTTTAAAGCATTTAAGCGCAGATTTAAATCCGGCTCAAACATTTCCCAGAACCTTTCATTGGCAGACAAAAAAGGCCGTTCTGCATCGACTGCGGTAAAGCAGATTTGATTTTCATTTCCCCGTTGAATATTGCAGCCTAAAAAGGCTTCGTATTGTGCTTGTTCTGCCAGTATATGGGTCGAGAACACTGCCTGAGGCACAATATTTTCTCGGGTAGCCAAACGGGCCATATGCGTCAAAAAAACATATTCTGTTGCCATAATTGATCCGGGGCATTCCTCTAATTCTGGTAAAGGGAGCATACGCACGCGGGTCATGGTGGACGTATGCTCTACCACAAACTGCATGGGGGCCACCAGGTCTTTATAATGGGCCAGTCGCCCCAGAGCCAGCTTTAAATTGGGACTACAAAAACAGGCAAAAACCGGAGGGCTAAAGCTCTCCACTGTCACGGCCTGCCCCAGTACGAGCGGGAACGTGGGCGACGGAGCCAGTGACTCCATCGCTTCAAAGAGATCAAAATAGGCCTGAGGACTTAAGCCCGCCTGTTTACGACTCAATAAATCCAGAGGAAGCCCTGCCCGTTTGAGCAGGTGTTGTGGATCGATGCCCAAATCTTTTAAGACAATCTGAAAGTTGGTATCGATAGGATAGATTCGTTTGGGCATCTGTGCGCTCCTTTTTTATCACCACTATGACACATCACCATGCCAGCTAAAAATCCAAAGACGCCAATGCACAATCAAAAAGCGTCATCTAAAGGCGACACCGACACCCCCTCGAACCTGGCGCAATATGATGTGAGTCTGGCGCGGATTGAGATGTTATTTAAGAAGTCCCCTGCCATAGTAGAGTCAACGCGAGTAAAACACCCATAGGAGAAACCAATGACAAAACAGGTTATTTTAATTACAGGAGCCTCTTCTGGCATGGGCAAAGTCACGGCTTTACAACTCATTGGCGAAGGACACATTGTCTACGGGGCGGCCCGCCGTGTAGACGCCATGCAAGAGCTGGTGGCTGCCGGAGGACACGCCCTGGCCATGGATGTCACCCAGGCAGATCAGGTCCATGCCGCTGTAGAAAAAATCATCAGCGAGCAAGATCGCATTGACGTCCTCATTAACAATGCCGGCTTTGGTCTCTATGGCGCCGTTGAAGACATCAGCATTGAAGAGGCCCAGTACCAGTTTGAGGTGAATCTATTCGGGCTGGCCCGTTTAACCCAAAAGGTGCTGCCCCATATGCGCCGACAAAAGTCCGGCAAAATTATTAACATCAGTTCCATGGGGGGTAAAATCTATACCCCGATGGGGGCCTGGTACCACGCCACCAAGCATGCCTTAGAAGGCTGGAGCGATTGCCTGCGTATCGAAGTCCAATCCTTTGGCATTGATGTGGTGATCGTTGAGCCCGGAGCCATTGCCACCGCCTTTGGCGATGTGCTTACCGAACCTATGCTTAAGCGCTCGGGGTCTGGGCCTTACCAAAAGATGGCTAAAGTGGTGGCAAAATTTACAACAGAGGCCTACCAGAAAAAAAACGCTGCATCACCTCCGGGCGTAATTGCCGACATTATTGCCAAAGCGATTCGCTCCCACCGCCCCAAAACCCGCTATGTGGCGGGCAAAATGGCTCGCCCTCTGATGTTTATCCGCAAATACTTTGGCGATCGATTTTTTGACTACCTGTTGCTCAGCAGGATGAAATAGCGCCTTTACACAAAAGTGGGCGAGACATCTTCGGGCAGGCCCTGTTGCAAGAACTGCACACAGCGCTCCTGATAATACGCGGCAGCGGCATCCTCAGGATTAAGCGCCAGAATAGCTTCAAAGCCTTGCAGTGCCTGTTCTAAATTGCGCGCAAAGTAGGCTTTGACCGCCACTTCAAAGTCCTCTAAACTGCGGTAGCGGGCCGCGTAATCAGGGCTCAAATGGGGCTCCAGCACTTCATAAATGGCCGTACGCTCTTGCTTGCCTTTGACCCGCACTTCGCCAAGGTAGCGAATGGCGTACTGTTCCGGTTCGGTGAGTTCGTTGAGGGTGTGCTGAGACAGAATAATGCTCGCACCATAGAGTTTGGTCAATCCTTCCATGCGCGCGGCGGTGTTGACCGCATCAGAAATCACCGTGCCTTCCATGCGCTCTGATTCACCGATCGTCCCCAACATGAGCATGCCCGTGTGCAGACCAATCCCGATTTGAATGGGAATATATCCCACCGCCTTGCGCTCCACGTTATAACTGGCGAGTTCTTCAAACATTTCAAGGGCCGCATCTAAGGCCTCCTGGGCCCGATGGGGAAAAAGCGCCATAATGCCATCGCCGATGTATTTGTCAATAAAGCCCTTGTGAATACGAATCACCGGCGAAATCCGGCTGAGGTAGTCGTTTAAAAAGTCAAAATTCTCTTTGGGCGTCAATTGCTCAGAAAGGGTGGTAAAGCTGCGAATATCGGCAAACATCACCGTCATTTCTTCTTGCACCTGATCGCCCAATTTGACATCGAGAATGCTGTCGTAACCTAAAAACTGCAGAAACTCATCGGGCACAAAGCGAGCATAAGACACGTTGAGTTTTGACAGGCGAATATGGGTTTGAATGCGCGCCAATAGCTCGTTTTTAGCCACTGGCTTACTCAGGTAGTCATTGGCTCCATTTTCAAAACCGTGCACCACGTCTTCGGTTTGATTGCGGGCGGTCAAAAAGACCACCGGCAGCGCACTGGCGGGGTAGCGTTCACGAATCGATGCACATACCTCATAGCCCGACATATGGGGCATCATCACGTCGAGCAAAATGAGGTCAAAGGTTTGTTTCTCTAAAGCGTCTAAGGCCGCCTGCCCACTATCAGCACGGGTCACCGTGTACTTTTGTAGCGAGAGCATATTCACCAGCACCTGCAAATTCACCGGCTCGTCGTCAACAATGAGAATATGAAAGTTACGGTCTTCTGGAACGCTTGGCAGCACAAGCGCCGCCAGCTTTTCTTGCTGTTGTAAGTCCTCTAACACCAGCTCCTGGGTGCCCGGTAGCAAAGCTTTTAAAGGGTGTTGAGGCTGACTTTTTAGTACATCAGGGGAAACGGGAGCCGTTAGCGAATGCTCTGCCTGGGCTAAGGGCAAGGTGAAAATAAAGGTGCAGCCTTCTCCCGGGGTCGACTCTACCCAAATATCTCCATTGTGTAACTGGAGTAATTGACGCGTAATCGCCAAACCGAGGCCTGTGCCACTGTGGCTGCGGGTAATCGAGCCATCGGCTTGTTCAAACACCTCAAAAATGCGCTGTTGGTGAGGCTTGGCAATGCCCACGCCAGAGTCTTTGATGTGTACCTCGACCTGGGTGCCTTTGACAAAACTGAAGACCTGAATCTGGCCTTCAGGTGTAAATTTAATGGCATTGCCCACCAGGTTATGCAGAATTTGTTGCAAACGATCTTCATCGGCCCACACCGGGGGAAAGTCTTCTGGAATGTGATTTTCGAGCACCACCGGCTTATGCCCCACCAGAGGTTCAGACAAGCGCAGCACGACTTCCACCACTTCTCTTAGCCAAATCGAGCGGGTTTGGAGTTGAATTTCACGGTGCTTGATTTGAGAAAAGTCCAAGAGATCCGACACCAGGTGAAATAGACGGCGGGCAGAGGTCACCACCAGCGCCAGATTTTTTTGCTGGGTCTCTTTTAAGGGGCCTGCCGCTCCGTCCAGAAGCGACTCGCTAATGCCAATAATCCCGTTGAGGGGCGTACGCAGTTCATGACTAATATTGGCCATAAAGTCGTCTTTTAAACGGTCCAGCTTTTGCAGGCGCTGCACCAGATCAGCCTCCACCTGTTGGGCCTCCTGGGCCTCTACACGACGGGCCTGCTCTACGGCCAAAAGCTGAGACTGACTGGAGCGCATGCGCTCGGCCAGGGCTAAAGACAGCAGCACCACCTGAATGGCCGTCCCCATTTGTAAGGCGTGAATCGTCCAAAAGTTGCGTGGCACCAGATTTAAGGCCACCAATCCGCTAATCAGCCCCCCCAGTAAAAGCGTGCTCCAGGCAATCAAAAAACTGCGGGCGTTTTTATCTTGCCAACGCCACAGCGCCAAACACCAGATTAAGACATTGGCCAGCAGGGCCAGGCGTATATTCCAGTAAATCGAGAGGCGGCTCAAAAAGCCCCCGTCAGGCGCCAGGTTAAAAACAGCCATCGCCAAACTGGCCCATTTAAGTACCGTAAACCCCAGATGCCAACGGGGCGTGTTGTCGGCAGTGCGCAAAAAGCGCTGCGCAAACTGGAGCACCCAAAAAACCGACAGCCCCAGAAAAAAGCCCAGACAGTGATTGTTCCACCACACCGCATTGGGCCAGAGGTACTCGTAAGCGAGGCCGTTGCTACTGAGCTGAAATAGACCGTGCAAAAAGAACACCGTGAGCACATAATAAAGATAGCTTTTGCTGCGGGTACTGATCCAGAGCACCAGATTATAAAAGAACATGACAAAAATCAGGCCGTAATAAAAGCCGTAGCCCAGCTGGGCGTCACGTTCTTTGTTTAGAAACTGCAGCGGGGTATATAACTGAGCAGCGACGTAATAGGCCGAAGAACTTTGCAACCGAAAGTAGTAAGTATAGGTGGTATGAGCAGGCAGCGTCAGCGGAAACACAAAGTTCCGGTGCGCCACTTCTCGGCGAGAAAAAGGAAACCCACGGCCGGTCACCGTTTTTTGATAAGCCTGGCGCCCCACCTGTCGAAAAAACCATACCTCGTCAATATTGGGGTGGGCCAGTTCTAATAAGCGCTCCTGGGGGCTATTGCTGGTGTTTTGTAGACGCAAGCGATACCAGTGAGGCACTTGCGAAAATCCGGGGTTGAGATCTTTGGTCGTGGCCGGGCGAAAAGGCACTTTGAGCACGTCTTGTAAGCGCGCATCATCGGCCGCCGCAGGAGAAGGTGCAGCCCAGTATGCCAAAGGTTCAAGCGTTAAATCATCTGCTAAGGCGCTACCCAGAAGCAGGCCCCAGCTACTCAATACCAGACAAAAAAAGCGTATCCACCTCATGGAAAAACCACTATCATATCGACGTCATATCCATTCATTATCGCGAATTTACCGGGGATTAACAGCTCGTTATAGCCTATCATACCGCATCTATTTACATCGATTTACAAAGCATTTACATTTCACAGGTATTTTGTTAACGCGCCCCGCTTATGCTCACCTTATGACCGAAAGGCATGGATAAAATAAACAATAGAGGTTTCCATCATGTTCAAACGCACCCTGACCCTTATGTCTCTTTCTCTCATTCTTTTTGCCAGCTGTGGTAGTGAAGTCGCATCCGTTACCACGCCAGCCGTGACCAATGGGGCCAATACGGGAGCCCCACCTGCTGGAAACCCACCTGCGGGCATGCCTGCCAATGGACAACGCGGCCCCGGCGCGCTTCCCCCCAATGCAGAAGAACTGAGAGTAGAGTATCCTGAGTTTATTGCTGCCTTAGAAGGCATACAAAATTTAGAGCCGCAAGCCAGAGCCGAAGCTTTAGACCAATTATATGTTGAGCATCCTGAGTGGAAAGACATCCTGCCTGCGCCGCCAGCCGGTGGTCAACGGGTCCTCCTCCAGGTGGTCAGCCCCCTGCCGGGGGAGCCAATGGCGCACCGCCTCCGCGTCCAGGTGCTCCTATGCCGTCACCCACGGCAGCATAAATACAACAGCAAGAAGGGAACACAGCTCCATGATTCGTGTTCATATGATTGATGACGACGAAGATATGCATGAATTGCTGGCAGACTATTTTGAAGACGAGAATATCGAATTCACCACGTCTGCCAACCCCAATACAGGTATTCAATATCTTCACGAACATACCGTAGACCTGGTGTTATTAGATTTTATGATGCCGGAGCTAGACGGTTTTGAAACCTATCGTCGTATCCGCGAGAATCACTCCCTCTTGCCTGTGATTATGCTGACAGCAAAAAAAGACGACTACAACAAAATTATCGGGCTGGAGCTCGGCATCGACGATTATATGGCAAAGCCTTTTAATCCAAGAGAGCTTCTGGCCCGCATTAAAACCATTATGCGCCGGTTTGAGCGCAGCCAACAGTTTCATTCAGATGCCATAAACTTCAAAGAACTGTTCTCTGAAAAACACCAGATCAAACTCAACCTGGACAGTCGCCAGGCCTGGCAAGAAGGCCGAGAAATGGATTTGACCTCTACTGAGTTTGACATGTTGCAATGCCTGGTGGAAAACGCCGGGATGGTACTGTCAAGAGAGGCCTTAATGAATAAGGTGCGCGGACTCGACTTCGATGCCTTTGACCGCACCATTGATGTGTTTGTCTCGCGCCTGCGTCAGAAGCTGAGCGACAATACCAAAAAGCCTGAGATTATTAAAACGGTGCGAGGAGTCGGGTACTTGTTCACCCGTTAAAGAGAGCCTATGCAAACGTCACGTCTTTACCGCCGTATTTACACCTATATCGCTCTGAGTGTAGCCCTGGCTGTGTTGTTGACCTTTGGCGTATTGCAATTTTATTTTTCTCGAGACTCCGAAGATCGCAAAGCCCACTTCATGGAGGAACAAGCCGGAATTGTGCTCTACCTCATTCAGCACATGGAAAAGGCACCCACTGCTGAAACCTTACCCTCTCGCACCCGTCAATTGGCAAAGGATTTGGAGTGGGATATTCGCTATCTGTCACCCCCCATCACGCAAAAATACGTTAATCTGCTGCAAAGACGCCCTATACGATACGTTAAAAACGATGATGAGTCCATCGCGCTGGTGGTGGGGGCTGTCAATCCCCAGGCCCCCGGCGAAGGCGTGATTGAATTTCGCATTCCCGATCCCCGTTTCAACGGCAAAAAGCCAGGCCCCTTTCTTTTTGGCGGGCCTCCGGGGCCTCCTCCACCCAGAGTCATGCCACCCGGAAGTGCCGATCGGCCTCCGCCACGCCCCCCGCACCACAGATTGCCCCTTCCCCCTCAATTGATGACCCCTATTCTTTTGGTCGGTATTTTACTACTCACACTGGGTGTTCTTCTCATTCCTCTGGTGCGCTATCTCATGCGGCCTTTTCGAACACTCTCTGACGCTTTACATAAGGTGTCCACAGGAGATTTTAGTCAATTGCAAAAAATGGATACTGAGTTTCAGCCCATGGTGGAAGCCTTTAACCATATGACCACCGAAGTGCAAGCCATGCTCAAAGAGAAACAACGCTTGATTGCCGATGTGTCTCATGAACTCCGCTCGCCCCTGGCCCGGATGCGGGTAAGCATGGAGCTATTATTTAAAGAAGGCAAAGGCAAGGCCAAGTATATTGAACGAGCCATTTATGAAATTGAAGAGCTCGATCATTTGATCAATGAGTTACTTGATGTTTCTGCTCTGGAGTTGAATACAGCCCAGGCTCCTCTGGAGCATATCGATGTAACCCAGTGGGTGAACACCGTTTTAGATCACCATCAACTATGGTTTGAGCAACATGACGTGCGCGTACATCGGCATTTTGCCTCAGAGAACAAAAGCATACGCATCGAAGGCCGACAACATCTATTAGATCGGGTGCTCAATAATTTACTCTCAAATCTGGTCAAGCATGCTCCCCCTGACAGTGACGCCGACCTCATGATTACCGCTGAGTCTGAGCAGGTCACGATTAAAGTCCGTGACCGCGGGCCGGGGGTTCCCCCCGAAGTCATGCATAAGCTCACTGAGCCCTTTTATCGGGTAGATACCTCGCGCACGCGCAAAACAGGCGGCACCGGACTCGGGTTGGCCATTGTTCAAAAAATCATGGTGCTGCATCATGGAGAGATATCTTTTGTGAGCCCTTCAGACGGTGAAGGCGGGCTCGAAGTAATATTGCAGTTTCCCAGTGCAGAACACTTTCATAAAACAGGACCCTTATTATCTCCAGTGTCCTGGTGAGCCAGTTCAGCACGCATGACCGGCTGTATCACCGATTTAAAAAATTGAATAAAAGCCTGTATTTTTGCTTCGCGGTAACGATCGCGGTGCACCAATAACCACAATGGGCTTTTCCAATGTTCTTGAGAAGGCCATGCCAATTGCAGGGTTTCATCGCGGCTGGCTTCTGTATAACTCAAAAAACCCAGACCAAAACCCGCTTTCACCGCCGCCGAAATCCCCTGCGGATGATTAAGTGAGATCCCTGTCTGCGCTTGAGGAACTTGCTCTGCAAGCCAGTCTAGCCAGGTAAAAGATTGGGGGTGACGGGTCAGCATGACGTATTGATGGGTTTTCAGATCTTCAAGCTTCTGGGGAACAGAACGGTTTTCAAAATACGTTATGGCCCCATATAGTGCCATATAAGTATCAGCTATCTTAATCGGAACAACCATCTCCTCAGAGCCAATGGAGCCCGCCCGCAGGGCAATATCTGCCTCTCCCTGGCTCAAACTAAGGCCCCGCTCTTCTAAAATAATCTCAAAATCTATATGGGGGTAACGCTGCTGAAACACTCGTAAATGGGGAGCCAAAAGGCTCCAGAAAGGGGGCAGCGTGGTGATGCGAATAGCACCTGCCAGCTCTGTATTATACCCGTGAAGGCGGGCTCCCAATTGTTGTAGGTCCGCTTGAACCTGAGACAGTGCCAGCAGCATTTCTTGACCCGCCACGGTCAATTCCACCCCTCGAGTATGGCGGTAAAAAAGCTGAGTTGTTAGCTGCTTTTCTAAACGGTCTAAGCGGCGAGCCACCGTCGTATGATGTACGCCCAATTCCGCTGCAGCTTTCATAAAGCTCCCACAGCGGGCAATATTTAAAGCAATATAAAAATCTTCCCAATTGATTTGATCTGCATAATTATGCATACTGCTGTTTTTTTCTGGCTATTCTCACGGGTGCGCACCTCAACTATGCTGTTTATAACATAAGAAGGCGATAAGTCGCCTTAAACAAAGCGAATAAAGGATGAAATACACCATGAACAAATTCAAAATCATTTACTGGGGAAGCACAGGCCTACTGGCTGCCATGATGCTCATGTCAGCAGGAATGTATATTGCAAACAATGCAGAAATGGCAAAAGCCTTTACGCACCTCGGCTATCCCACCCATATTATTTACCCCCTTGCTTTTGCAAAAATTGCTGGCGTGATTACCTTACTGGTGGCAAAGCCAAGAACATTAACCCTCTGGGCTTATGCTGGTTTTACCTACGTTTTTGTGTTAGCAACCATGGGCCATGCCTATGCTGGAGACAATTTCGCAGCGCCCCTGGTGGCTTTAGGCCTGCTTATGACCTCTTACTGGACCTTAGCGCAGGCGCGCCCTTAAACGTTGAATCCGAACCCTTGATCGCTGAGCATTCACTCCTGCCCTATTTACATCCCTTTAACAAAAGTCTACACAGCATTTACATTCGACCTGAAAAGCATTCACAAAAAAATGACAATATGTCAATATGAACGGCAAGCAAGGCCGGACACAAATAAACAGCGAATGCTGAAAGGTTAAATCAATGAAAAAGACGTTAACAACTGGACTCATGATTGTATTAAGTGCTGCAGTACTGAGCGCCTGTGGTACCGACGGTGCCCTGAATGCCGCCTCTCTGAATGGTAGCGACAATGCCTTTAGCCAACTGGCCCTTCAAGACAATGCTACAGCAAGCGATCAGGGTAAAGGTTTTCGTAACAAAATGGGTGGTCAAATGGGCGCTAAAAAAGGAGGACCTCAAGGAGACGGTAAAGGAATCGCTTTTGGATTCCTGGCTGACCTGAACCTGACCGATGCACAGAAAACTGAAATTCAAAGTATTATGGAAGCCACTAAAGCCAACTCACCAGAACGTACCGCGCCTGGAGAACGCCCAGCAGCTCCCGATGCCACCGCGATACAGGCTGTTCAAGACAAAATTAGTGCGGCCTTTGTTTCAGACAATTTTGACGCCGACGCTTTACACGCAGAGCTCGAAAGCCTCCGCCCCGAAGCCCCCGGTGATCGCCCAGACCCCGCAGCAATGGAGTGGGTTCGCGCCCAGCAAACCCTCGATATCTGGAACGTCTTAAGTGCAGAACAAAAAGCCACCGCAACCAGCAAAGCCGCTGACTTTGTCAGCAAAATGGAGGAAATGGACGCCAATCGTCCTGAACACGGCCCCAAAGGCCCTGAGCAACAATTGGCTCAGTTCACCGAAAAACTTAGCCTGAGCAGCGATCAACAGGCTACATTAACCGCCGCATTTGAAGCCAATCGCCCAGCAGCTCCCGCGAAACCTGACCCACAGGCTCTGATTACACTGCTCAACTCAGGGGCTGCCACCGCAGAATCCATTGCAGCGTTACACACCCGTCCTGAAAAAGTGGAGCACAATCCGCTGAGTGCCCTGGCAACTTTACACAATGTGTTGACACCTGATCAGCGTCAAATTTTTGTGGACAGTGGTTTACTCAAGCAAGGTAAGCGTGGCCCCGGCGCTCCCGAAGGCGGCCCTGGCGCCAAACCCCAAATGGGACAGCGTCCAAATAGAGAGGTGCAATAGAGAGGTGCATGCCTGAATTAATGCTTAAGTAAGTTATTGTCTCACTAAAACCCTATAGCCGTACGGATGACACCGTGCGGTTTTTTTTGTTAAAAAACGAATGATTGAATAAGAAAGGAAGCCTCGCCCACGAAACTTGACAAAATGACATTATTTAATATGGATTTAACGCAAGTGTACGCTTTGTTTACAATAAGCGCGAAAGCTATTCACAAAAAAATGACAATATGGCAATATGAACGGCAAGCAAAAGCCGAGTACAAATAAACAGCAAATGCTAAAAAGGTTAAATCAATGAAAAAGACGTTAACAACTGGACTCATGATTGTATTAAGTGCTGCGGTACTGAGTGCCTGTGGTACCAGTGGCGCTCTAAATGCGGCAGCCCTTGGCGGTAGCGACAATGCGTTTAGCCAACTCTCTCTAGAAAATAGTGACTCTGCTTCTGGCTTCAAAGGCTTTCGCAATAAAAACGCCAACCCAATGGGTGCTCAAAAAGGCCAAATGGGTCAAAAAGGTTTTCAAGGTCCTGCTGCCGGTTTCGCCTTAGGCTTTCTGGGTGACCTGAACCTTACCGATACGCAAAAATCAGAAATTCAAAGCATTATGGAGGCGGCCAAAGCCAATCAGCCCGAACGCCCTACCGCCGCTGAGCGCCCTGTTGTTGACGTCACCGCCATGAAAGCGGCTCAAGAGGCCATTCAAGAAAAAATCAGCGCGGCTTTTGTTTCAGAGAGTTTTGACGCCGACGCCTTGCTTGCAGAGATGGAAAGTCTGCGTCCTGAAGCCCCAGGCAATCGTCCTGACCCTGCAGTGATGGAGTTGGTTCGCGCCCAGCAAACCCTCGATATCTGGAACGTCCTAACCGCAGAACAAAAAACGACAGTCACCACCAAATCAGCTGAGTTTGCTAGCAAAATTGCCGAAATGGATGCCAATCGTCCTGACAAGGCTGACAAAGGGCCAGCACAAATGTTGACTCAATTGACCGATAAACTCAGTCTCACCACGGAGCAACAAGCGACTTTAGCAGCTGCCTTTGAAGCCAATCGCCCCGCTGCTCCAAGCAAGCCCGATCCAGAAGCCCTGGTGACCCTACTGAACTCGGGATCTGCTACGGCAGCGTCTATCGCTGCTTTACATACCCGCCCTGAGAAAGCAGCCGCCAACCCGTTTACTGCTCTGACCACTTTACACGGTGTTTTAACCGCTGAGCAACGTCAAGTCTTTGTGGACAGCGGTCTGCTCAAACAGCCAGGTCCTGGTGGACCGGGTGGATTTGATAAAGGGCATGGTGCACAGGGAGCCCATGGCGGGCCAGGCAAAGGCGCCATGATGGGCCAACGCCCTGGCATGGGAGAGCGTCCAGACTTTCAATTTGATGTATAACTAAGTCTCGATCACACCAGCAATCTTCAGTTTCTCACTAAAAGCCCACAGCCGTACGGCTTATACCGTACGGTTTTTTTTTACCGCAAAGGATTTTTGATTATGCGTTATTCATTCTGGAAAATTTGTATCAGCAGCTCACTTTTTTTAATGGCTTGTCAGCCTCCCACTGTTCCGCTACAGGGCACCAGTAATGTTCGTTTTCGCGGCATCGACTTTACCACGCAGCAAACCCGCACCTTACATACCAACCCCAATGGCGCTCGCTACATTGGGGGGGTGCCCTATGTTAACCAGGGAGAAGATAATACCTGTGGCCAGGCCGTGATGAGCATGGCTCTTCAGTTTTGGGGCCAGGACATTAGTTATCAACAGGTAGTCAATGAAAGCAACCCGATTAATGTGGGTACCTCATACACCACGATGCAAAGTTACCTACGGGAAAAAGGGCTCGATGCCCAGAGTTATTATAATGCCACCCTCGATCAGATTATTTCTGAAGTCAACGCAGGCCGACCTGCCATTGTTTTGTTAGAGTTTGACTCCCTGTTTTTTACCCATTATGTGCTGGTGGTGGGTTATAACTCCCGCAGAAACACGCTTATTATTCACGAGTCTCAATCCGCTCCCTATGTGGAAATTGATGTCGATGAATTTTTAACCCTGTGGGAAGCTCCTTCTCTCGTCAGTTTACCGATTTTTGGGGGCAAAGAATACCAGCGTTTACTGATTACCGTGAATGAGAAATCGTCACCATAATTGCCATTTAACATAATGTTATAGACCATTTACAATTGACGCGAAGCGTGTTCATAAAAATAAGGCAAGATAATACCATGAGCAGCACACAAAAGCCGCTCATCAATAAACAGCATCTGCTGAAAGGCCAAATTCAATGAAAAAAACCTTAACCACCGGATTCATGATGGTATTGAGCACGACATTACTCAGTGCCTGTGGAGGCGCTCGTTCACTCGCAACGCTTAGCGACAATAGCAGTACTTTTTCCGCCCTCTCCTTTGACTCCCAGGACAATGACGCAAATCAAAAAGACTGCCACCACAACAATGACAAAAAAATGGGTCATCCCAAAGGTCCCGGACCCGGCTTTATTTTTGGAATGCTCAGTGAGCTAAACCTGAGCGAGACGCAAAAAGCTGAAATTCAAAGTCTGATGAAAGCCGAACACGCCAATCGGCCCGAGCGACCTGCCCCGCCTGACGCTGCTGCCATTCAAGCCGTTCAGGCTAAAATTAGCACAGCTTTTGTGTCCGACCGTTTTGATGCTGATAGCTTACATGCAGAAATGAAAAGCATTCATGATGCCGTTGGAGAACGCCCAGATCCTGCCGTCATGGAGTTGGCTCATGCACAACACACGCTTAATGTCTGGAATATATTAACGACTGAACAAAGGGCCACCTTAAGCACCAAAGTGGCTGCACTATCCAGCGAGATGGCAGAAAGAGAAGCTAAACGTCCTGAAAAAACAGGTAAAGGCCCTGAACATATGCTGGCACAGCTAAGTCAAAAGTTAACCCTGAGTACAGCACAGCAAGCAGCTTTAAACACCGTTTTTGAAGCCCATAAACCGCCTGCTCATATCAAGCCCGATCCCCAGGTCTTAATCACTCTGCTCAATTCAGGCTCTGCGACAGCAGCTTCTATTGCCGCTTTACATCCACGGCCTGAAAAAGTAGAACACAATCCACTAAGCATACTCGAAAGCCTCCATGACGTGCTCAGTACCGAGCAACGTCAACGCTTTGCCGATAGCGGTCTGCTCAAGCCTTCCGGGCACCATGGCGGGCCAGGACGACACGGTGGGGGACATCCTTAACCCATTAAACCCACCTATCTTTGGAGCAAGCTATATTCATTTCTTTTGCTTAACTAAAAACCCTACCACCACATGGCTTACACCGTGTGGTTTTTTTTCTTGATTCCTCTTGTGCTATCTGCCGACCCCCTTCCCAGTCCTTAGAGGCTGTGTTATTATTTTTTGACTTGCGTCGTTAGTTCAGTTGGTAGAACGTCGGTCTCCAAAACCGAATGTCGAGGGTTCGAGTCCTTCACGACGCGCTTTTTCAACAAGCCCCTGATGTTTAAACATCAGGGGCTTTCTGCTGTGCTCAAGCTATTGTCACTAAACAAGCTGTGACTGCTTTCAATCCATAATCTTTTTAACTTCCCCCTTATGGCCTGAGATAAACCGTGCTATGATGATGTCACTTCCCCCCCCAAAGGACAAACCCGAAAGGGTTTATTTGTGTTGGTAAGTTCAAACGTTTGCGTCGTTAGTTCAGTTGGTAGAACGTCGGTCTCCAAAACCGAATGTCGAGGGTTCGAGTCCTTCACGACGCGCTCAGTTCGCTTAAGGAAAATCGTATGGCAAAAGCAACAAAACAAGAGTCGACCAGAGCCAAGAAAAAAGGCAAAAAGTCGAAAGCGCAAGCTCCGGAGTCTACGCCCCAAAAGCTGGTTCAATTCAGCAAAGATTCCTGGAGTGAATACCGTAAAGTTCAGTGGCCCACTCCCCGACAGGTCACTGTAGAGTCAATCGTGGTACTAATTACCGTGATTTTCGTCATCGCACTGGTAAATTTTTATGATTTTATCTCAAACTTTTTACTCAGTTTTATATTGAAGTGAGGCATTAATAATGGCAGTTACAGGACTTGACACCCAGGGTAAACGCTGGTACGTCATTAACACCTATTCAGGACACGAAAGCAAAGTCAAACAAAACTTGCTCAGTCGCATCAAAACCATGGGCATGGACAACCGTATCTTTAATATTGAAGTGCCCGAAGAAAAAGTCATCGAACTTAAAGATGGCAAACGCACCGAAAAAACCAAAAAGCTTTTTCCCGGTTACGTGATCGTTGAAATGATCATGGATGACGAATCCTGGTTGGCCGTACGCAATACGCCAGGCGTAACCAGCTTCGTTGGCGCAAGCAACCAACCCGTGCCGCTCAGTCAGCGCGAAGTCAAAAAGATTCTCAAGCGCGCTTCCTCGCGTAAAGCCCGTATCGAATTCGATTACAAAGTGGGTGAAGAGGTCAAAATCAATAACGGTCCCTTCCAGGACTTCAACGGTAAAATTATTGAAGTTAATCCTGAACAGGGTAAAGTCAAGGTTTCGGTTTCTATCTTTGGCCGTTCTACTCCTGTAGAGCTGCGCTTTGATCAAATCAGCAAACCCTAAGACTTAACCCCAAGACCCCAGCAATACAGTCATAGGCAAAGCCCCCACTTCTCATTAAGAAGTGGGGGCTTTTAACAGGTTTAAGACCTGACTTTAAAAAGAGAAGCGCTTTATTTGCCTTTAAGGCTCAAATGAAAGACTTTACGGTTGGCCAATTTAAACAAGCTGGCCAGTTCGTCTTCTCCATGCATATCCAGCTGCTGCGCCAATAAGAGCCAGTTTTCGGTGGGATCAACCCAATCATAGGGCAGGCTGTCAATGACCAGTTTAATCAGGGCAAAAACCTCTGAACTGGTTTCGCAATCTCGAATCATAAACCAGATCTTTTTTAATAGCTCGACATCGTGAATATCTACAGCACTTGTTTCTTCGGTTTCAAATTCTTCTGACATCTACGCTTCTCCCTCCCAATAATCCACTTCATTGTCCAGGCTGGTGGTAAAGTTAAGGGTCGCTTTTTTAGGGTCTCCACCGGGCGGAACGCCGGCAATCACAGAGATTTTATTGCTCTCAGGAAACAGCAGGATATCTGGCTCTTCCATGGTGCTGATTGATAAATACGTGAGCTCTTCAGTTTCTGAGACATTGATCAATTGATGGGCATACTCAAGGCCTGGGGGGATAGAAATCAAATCGCCGGAACTGAGGAGATACTCTTTGTCATGAAGCCGCAATAATCCTTCTCCCGCCAAAATAAAGAAAAGCTCTTCATTAACGACGTGGGCGTGATAAGGCCAGGCCTTTTTGCCCGGAGGTACAATCACCAATTGTGAACCCAGTTTTTTTGATCCCAGGCGCTCGCCCAGGCGAGCGTGTTGTGCCGCATACTGCTCTCCCTGCTGTTGCAGGGTAAACTCAACATCTCTAAGATTGACAATAGGAGGAAGCTTAACGGTCTGGGGCTGAGGGTCAGAAGCGTGGTCCATTCAAAAACCTGTTACTTTCTTGGTATAGTCTTAAAAGGTATTTTAACATTATGGAGGCGTTTTGATATGCAAAAGATTATTCTCGGCTTTTTACTGGGGTTCAGTATTCACTTTTTAATGGGGGCTTATAGCGCGAGTACAGAACAAGAACTCTCAAAAATGCACACAGAAATGCGCGAGACCAATCGGCATCTTAATAGTATTGAGCGCTCCTTAGATCGCATTGACGACGCCTTTGGCTCCAGCGGGTTACGGGTCAAAGTCGATCGCTAAAAAAGACGGCCTCGGGGATAGTCAACATCCTATATTATCTGCTATAACTGCATTACCCCTACACCTGAGGATATAAAATGACAGAGTTACCCGTTCCCCCCGCGCCCCGTTCTGATGCATCCCCGCAAGCGATCTCAGAGCGTCTGGTGAGTATGAACTTTATTCTAAAAAGCACCCAGAGCGAAGTGATTAAGCTAGAAAAAGTCGTGACGCGGTATAAAAACCGCCAGGAAGAATTTGAAAAAAAACAGGCTCATTTTGAAGAAGTGATTGAGCATCTGCGCAAAAATCAGCAATTAGATATTTCTTTTCGTGAGCAATTTTGGCGGCGACTCTTTTTAAGTTGTGCCCTCACCTGCGCCCTCACCCTCTGGCTGGGAAAAGTTTTCTTCTAATATGACAGTATCGACCTTCACCCCCCTTCAAATCATTCTGGAACGCATCAACGCGGCCTGCGTGAGCGCACGGCGAGATCCCCGTGAAGTGCAGTTGGTGATGGTGTCAAAAACCGTTCCCGCAGAGCGCTTAAAGGCCATGCTTGAGAATCCTTATGGTCAATGCGTACTCGGTGAAAATAAAGCCCAGGAGTTAAAGGCCAAGGCGCAATACTTTGAAGGCCTTTCGGAAGACAACACATCGCGGCTCACGCCTGAGTGGCATTTTATTGGTTACCTGCAAAGCAATAAAATCAAAGACATGCTGCCTTATACCCACCTGCTTCACTCCTTAGACCGCTGGTCATTGGCCCAAAAGCTGCAGAATAAACTCGAGGCGACGGGGCAAATCCTGCCCGTGCTGCTGCAGGTTAATGCCGCCCTGGAGGACACCAAGTCGGGTGTCCTGCCCGACGAAGCCCTGGATTTTTTAGAACGGGTGAATACCCTGGATCGCCTGAGCGTTCAGGGGTTTATGACCATTGGCGCCAATAGTCCCCAGGAAGCGGTCGTGCGCGATAGTTTTAAACGCCTTGCGGATATTCGCCACCAGGCCCGTGAGTTGGGATCTTTAGCCCCGCAAAACCAGGCGCTTCCTCACCTGTCGATGGGCATGTCTGGCGATTTTGAATGGGCCATTGCGGCGGGTGCCACCCTGGTGCGGGTGGGCAGCGCTATTTTTGGATCCCGTTAAAAGGCCCGTTAAAAAGACAAGCGTCTAGGGGTTATCTTTGCGACTGAGCAAGGCCGTGCGGAGTTTTTCTACACCCGCTTCCATTTCCACCAGCGCTTCTAAAGCGATGACGGTTTCTGCAGCAACGCCCAAAATTTTTGCTGCAAACTGCACAGCAGCATTTTCTTCTTCGGCAAAGATACCGTCTGCGCGGGCAATTTCAATGGCGTCATGAATGAGCGAACGGGCGCGGGCACTGTCTTTTTGGTAATTGGGGAGAATATCGCTCAAATCTTTTACGGTACTCGCGTCAAAGTCGGTAATCGCTTGCACCAGATCCTGAGATAAATTGTGGCGCTGCATCCAGCGATTCAGAGCGGCCCACTCAGCTTCTGCAATGTCTCCATCGGCACCGATAATATATTTTAAAGCCTTCAAATAACGTAGCGCACGCTCTTGTTCCTCTGCCTCCATATCGTAACGCTTCATAACCGTGTGGATATCAAAGATCATGGTGTATTCCTTTTATTTGTCCCAGAACGTGTGTTGGTTTTCGGCAATATAAGCACGGCTGACTTTTCCCACGGGCGTAGAAGCCGTGCGCTTAAAGAGGTAGCTTAAATGGTCGGGGTGACTGACCTTAGCACGGGCCCGTAAACCGCTGCCCATGGTCAGCGCGGCCAGTGCGGTGGGCGCAATAATTTGTTGAAAGGGCTGTGTATCGGTGATAGTCGTCGGGATTAAGGGGGTTTCGGGCACAGCAGGAGTCTGGCTCACCGGTGGAAGCACCGAGCGGGCAGCCGCTTCTTGTACGCGAATCGCCCCGTCAGCATAAAATACCTCTTGCTCAGGATGCGCAGCGATTACCGCTCGAATATTCATGTGCGGGTTCACCGTCAATAAACTGGGATCGGGCGTGGGGTTATGCTGATCGCGTCCTTCTTGAATCTGCTCAAACATCATGCGCTCTAAGAGACGCTGAAAAGGCGTGGTGGGAGCCTGTAAAACGCTACGGGCTTTTAATGCCTCAGGAATAACCTGATCGGCACCAATAACCGACGCCGCAGACTGCGTTTTTATATAGCGAATATCTGAAAACTGAGGGCTTAGCATACCTTTATTCTAACATAATTCTCTAAAAAAAAGACCTGCAACAATATGCTGCACATCAGCCCGTTATCAAACCTCTGGGCAGTTCTGTCATGCCTTGTTATGCTAAGCATAATAAAGAGAATAAAAAAGTTCTCAAACCTCAACAACTCCAGGAAATTAACCCCATGAAGATCGGTTTTGCTCTTAGCCTCCTCTTACTCAGCGCAAGCTTAAACGCCTGCCAAACGCCGGTGAATACCTCCATGACTCCCGCCTCCGAAAACAGTTCGTCCACCGCGAACGCCACATTTAAAACCCTGACGGTGGGGAAAGCCCCCCACGGCATGGCGGCAAATGCTGCTTTTGTGTATAACTCCAACTCCGGTGAAAGCAGTGTGTCGGTAATAGACACCACCACAGACACCGTGGTCAAAACCCTTGATATGGGCACAGACACCCCCGGTTATATTAAAGCCAGCCATGACGGGAAATATATGCTCGTGCTCAGCACGAACGAAGCTGGAATAGGCCAGCTGCATATTTTTGAGCCCGCCCAGGATCACCGTTTGATACAAACCCTGGCCATTGGTAACGGTCCCGATAAACTTCAGATCAGCGACGACGATCAGGCCGTTTATATTTCTTTAGCCGGTGAGCCTGGCATTGCCCATTACACTTTTGTCGACGGACTGGGCAAGCCTCCCATGGCGCGCACACTGATTGCTGCGGGTGCTGGCAGTGCCGACGGCCATGGCCACCGCGCCCTTGCAGCTCAGGCGGGTTGGCTGCTCACGCCAAACCCCGGAGACAATAGTGCCAGTCTTATTTCTCCCGCCGGCGAAAGCCGCACCCTTCGAGACGGCAATAGCCCCGGCCCTGTGGCCCTCGCCACGCAAAACACTACCGTGCTGCGGGCCATTGTCGGTAATACCGCTTCTCACACCCTCAGTTTGTTTGATACCCAGAGTGAGGCGTCAACCACCCTGAGCGATGTGGGCCAGAGCCCTACAGATATTGCTATCGTACCCGAACTCGGCAGAGCCTACGTCACCATGGCGGGATCAAATCAGGTCACGGTGGTCGATTATCTCAATCCCCAAAAGATAGGCACGGTGAGCACCCAGCAACGGCCTGTACATATTTACGTCGCCCCACCCAAAACCGACAGCAGTGCATCAGCGGCACTTCGTGTTAAACACGAAGGTCACGATCACGGAGCCGTCACCGAGATATGGGTCGGCAACGATAGCGGAGATTCGGTCACCGTCTTTGACGCGCAGACCCTGGAGGTGATCGCCCATCACCGCACCGGTAAAGGCCACCACAAAATGGCCTTTAGCCAAAACAAAGCCTATATCAGTAACATCACTGACGGCACCCTGACCGTCATCCCCCGATGAAAATTCGCCAACTTTTTTCTTCGGTGCCGATACTGCATAGCCTGGTGTTGAGCACGCTGGCACTGAGTACGCTGCTGCTTGCTCCTTCAGCCCAGGCCTGCTTAAGCTGCGGCTGTGGCGGCAGTGGTTCGTCGGCAGATCTGGGAGCCATTGGCGGGGCCTCCAGCCTATTTTCAAGCGGTAAGCACTGGCTGATTCAAACGGGGGCCACCTATCGCCAGGTGACCGGTGCTTTTAACGAGCGGGGCACGTGGAACCCCACCCCGACAGACAGTCTGATGCAATCTTATCAGGGCGTTTTTGGCGTCAATTATTTTCCTGACAATCAGTGGACCATAGGCTTACAGGTGCCCTTTCAGGCCAACGGTCTGGCCGGTGCCTCCTGGGGCAGCTTTGGTTCGATTGCCCCCAATGATCTGCCCTTACAATATGGCGGCGGGGTGGGCGACGTGCAACTGCAAGGGGCCTATAAATTTGGAGAAACTCTCAATACCGGCTGGGCGGCCTGGAGCAGCTTAAGCCTGCCTATGGGTCGTGTAGACACCGTCATGCCGGCCAACACCACGGGAAGCGGCGTCGCGGCTTTGGCTGGCGGACTGTTGGGGGTGTATAAACCCACCGCAAGCTTTCAAAGCAGCGCCCCACGAGATTTTTGGGATTGGTGGAACACCCGCAATGCCGAATATCTGGTCAATATTGGCTATAGCCAGGCCCTCAACGCGCCACCGAGTCAGGCCAGTCCGTTTTTTCAGGGGCAAAGCCTGATGGCTCAATTGCAAGCGAATCTCTCGCTGTTTCCCCAGTGGACTGTGGGCCTGGGGCTGAATGGACAAATCGGATTATGGTCCGCCAGCAGCAGCCAGTCTGAAAACCCTGCCAACTTACAGTGGGCGAGTCGCTGGCGCGTGGTGCCCAGTGTACAATACGAACTCTCTATGACCCAGGGTGTGCGTTTGGCCACCGGTGTTGATTTACCGTTGCTGGGCAGCAATAGCCTCACCGATGTTTCTGCCCATCTGGTGTATTACCAATTTTTTGAATGAGAGCACACCCTATGTTTATAAAAATTTTGATCGATAGTCCAGGGCGTTTGTGTCTGAGTAGTCTACTCGCACTGGTCCTGCTTCTTGGCTCGGGAATTGGCCGGACGGGGGCTGCACGCGCCGTCACCGCAATTCAATCCTTACCCTACGATGCGGGTCTGGTCAAAGCCAAAAGCGAAGGCAAATGGATCATGGTCAAATTTGAGCGCGAGGACTGTGTGTACTGTGGCCAAATGACCCGTGAAATGCAGGCCAATGCGACCACCCTGCAGTTATTGAATAAAAACTTTGTGTGGGTGCAGGTGGACCAAAAAGGCAAACGCAAAGTCAAATATGGTAATGAACACATGACGGAAGCCGAATTGGCCCAGCGGCTCAAAGCCTGGAATTACCCTTACCTGTTATTTCTTAAGCCTGATGGCACCTCAATCGGCGGTCTGTTGGGTTACCAGTCGCCTGAAAACATGCAGTCTTTATTGCGGTATATTGCGAGCGGCGCTTATGAAACGCTACGCTTTGAAGAGTTTAAGCAGCGACAGTAAGGCGCGCTAAAGACACGGAGTTTGCCCATGGATCGTACCGATATCAGTGTTGATAGTTTTAATCGCTTCGCTAAAGACTATGAAGATACCTTTATGGATTATGGGCCGTACCTTCAAACTTACGAGGCCTTGAGTCAACGACTCAAACCTCACCATACGCGCTTGCTAGACATCGCTTGCGGCCCCGGCAATATTTCTCACTATCTCTCTCAAAAGCGCCCTGAACTTAAGATTACCGGCGTAGATCTCTCAGAACAAATGCTGAATCTCGCCCGACAGAATATTCCTAACGGGAGTTTTCACCGCTTAGATACCCGCGAAATAGCGAGCTTAGCAGGGCCTTTTGACGTGATTGTCTGTGGTTTTGGGCTGCCTTATTTGTCCAGACCCGAAGTCGAAAATTTCTTTTTGCATATTCGCCCACTGCTCAGCCCTCAGGGGCTGATCTACCTGAGCGCGATGGCGGGAGATGAAAGCCAGTCCGGCTGGAAAACAACCCGCGCCGGCGGGCGCTATTATGTTCATTATCATTCAGAGGCGTTTCTTCGGGCCCAGCTGTTAAAACAGGGGTTTATTTTAAAAGAGATCCTAAAAAAGCCCTTTGAACATGGCGATTTGCCCACCGCTATAGACCTTTTTTTGTTTGCCGAAGTCTCTTAAAACGCGTAGCCCAGCCCCGCATTAACACCTATATTGGTTCCAAGACCGGAGAGACTTTGAAAGAAACCACCGGAGAGTAACCCGGTAAAACCACTCTCATGGCGGTACTCAGTGCCCAGAAAAGCGCCTGCCCAGGCGGTTCCTGGTGTGGCAAATAAGTCGAGGTAAACGGCCCAGTCGTGGGGGTTAAAATAGATTTTGGTTCCTAAAATGGCGTCGGGTTGAGTGTACTCGTAATAGCCAATGTAGGAGCCATAAGAACCCGAAGTAGAGAGTCCGCCCCCTCCATAGAGGGCAAAGTAATCGCCAAAATTGTATTGCAGAGTACCCATAACTGATGGGTAATTACCCCCTTGCAGAGCCACCAACCAGGGTTTACGGCTGCGAATATTGGGCGTTAGATTCGCGTTTAATTTTTCTCGTAGAGGTGTGGCTTGAGGCTCAGCAGACAGGTCTTGTTCTGAGGTCGCTACTTCTTCGCCGCGCTCTTGTAAAAAGGTGCTAATAAAGCCAGGCAGGGCATTGGTCATAAGGGCCGGAACACTGCAGCGGCAATCATAATAGTCTTCTTTGAGAATAGTGCCCCGCTCCACGTCAATTTTACGTAAAGTAAGGGTGTAAAAATCCCCGATTTTATTCAGGCTGCCGGTGATAATCTCTTTGACCGCCAATAATTGGCCAATCCGCACCGAGCAGCTTTCTGTACCATCGCAATTCTGCGTGGTCTGAAACCCCTGCTCCTTTAAAATTTTGTCTACCAGTGCCCGTTCCATCACCTCATATTGTCTGCTTTTTACCACCAGACTGCGAATACGGTCTGTTAAGAGATTACCCTCACTGGCATCTGCTCCCCCCTTGGTGGTGAGTTCAAGAATAGCCACCGGTACTTTCTGACCTGGCTGAAGCTGAGCAAAGGCTGAAGAGAAGGTGGCTTGAGGAAAGGCTAGAGGGATTGTGAAAGCGCAAAGATTAAGGGTGAGAGCGATTAAAAGCTTGGGCACAAGAATAGTTTCTTTCTGTCGTAACGATACCGAATTTTAGCATGTTACTTTTGGTTTTTGCTTATCTCCTTTGCATCAATGTCTAAAAATCAATGTTAGACTAGCACCAGAAAATAGAGGCCATGATTTACAATGCTTACCCTTCATCATTTGAGCAATTCTCGCTCTCAGCGTATCTTGTGGTTATTAGAAGAGTTGGAATTGGACTACCGCATTGAACACTATACGCGACGCGGGCGTAGCCAAAGGGCACCGGAAAGTCTTAAAAATATTCACCCGCTCGGCAAGTCGCCCGTACTCACCACCGGAGACCTGGTGTTCGCAGAGTCAGGGGCCATCATTGAATATTTGATAGAAACCCATGCCCCAGGCTGGATTCCCGAACGGGGTAGTCGTGATTACCACCAATACAAATATTGGCGACACTATGCTGAAGGCTCTCTGATGCCCTATTTTATAATGAAACGCGTGTTTGATAAGATCAAACAAGCGCCCATGCCTCTTTTTATCAAGCTTGTGTTTAATAAAGTAAAAGAAAGCCCGCTTCCCCCTTTGTTTAGACCCATGGTACAGCCTTTGGTTGACGCGATCCATAGCAAAGTCATGAAAAAATTTTTGGCCCCCAACATCACCAACAATCTGAACTTTATCGAGACGCATTTGTCTCAGAATGAATGGTTTGCAGGCCCCGTCATTTCAGGTGCAGATATTCAAATGAGCTATTCTCTTGAAACCGGACGAAAGCGCTTACACTCCCACTACCCTCACATTCAGGCCTTTCTTCAGCGTATTCATGAGCGGCCAGCCTATCAGAAAGCCCTTCAGGCTGGTGAAAATAACGCCTATGCTGAGCAAAAAAGAACCGTGTTAAGCTAATAAAAAACAGAGGTTATTCCCAATGCTTACCCTTCACCATCTGAATAATTCACGCTCTCAACGTATCTTGTGGCTATTAGAGGAATTGGGGTTGGAATATCATATTGAACGCTATACCCGAGACGCCAAAACCCAATTGGCTCCCGACAGCTTAAAAAAGATTCACCCGCTGGGTAAGTCACCGATCCTTACGGATGGAGATCAGGTCATTGCCGAATCCGGCGCCATTATTGAGCATTTAGCCCAACACTATGGACCAGGCTGGATTCCTGCCTCTGATAGCGAAGCTTACATCCAATATAAATACTGGTTACATTACGCAGAAGGCTCTTTAATGCCCTATTTTGTCATGAAGCTTGTCTTTGACAAAGTAAAAAATAGTCCGCTGCCTTTTTTGGTAAAACCTATTGTGACCCCTATCGTGAACACGATTTATAGTGAAGTGATGAAAAGTTTTTTAGGCCCCAATATCGCCAATAACTTACAATTTATCGAAGCGCATTTGTCTCAGAATGAATGGTTTGCAGGCCCAGAGATTTCCGGGGCCGATATTCAAATGAGTTTTCCCCTGGAAGCTGGTTTAAAAGGCTCGTCACACCGCAATTACCCCCATATTCAGACCTTTCTTCAGCGTATTCATGAACGTGCCGCTTACCAGAAAGCCCTTCAGGCCGGCGGAAACTTACGACTACGCCTAAAGTCGAATCCTGCTTGCTCACATCGATCTGCTGGTAAACTAAGTACTTAATCCCACGAAAAAGAAAGCTTTGTAATGCCCATCAAAACACCCACCGACACCCCAAAACCTGTTGACGTTGAGATCTGGTCAGATATCGTTTGCCCCTTCTGTTTTATTGGCCAGCAACACCTTCGACTTGCACTGGCTCAATTTTCACAATTACACCCCACGGCCACCGTAAATATTCACTGGCGAAGCTTTGAACTCGATCCCCAGGCACCGCCTTCAGACCCCCGAGCCATGAGCGAGATTCTAAGTCAAAAATATGGCCGCAGTCTTTCAGAAACCGAGAGCATGATGGCCAATACCCAGGCCATGGCCTCTGCTGCCGGACTCCAGATGAATCTGGAGGGCGTCAAGCGGATCAATACCTTTGATTTGCATCGCCTGCTGCACTTTGCCCATGAAAACGGCGTACAAGACGCCCTCAAAGCCGCTTTGATGTATGCCTATTTTGTAGACAATCTCGATTTAAGCCAGCCCGAAGTCATCGTTGCCCAGGCCACGTCCGTGGGATTGCCGGCAGAAGAAGCAGAGCGCGTGCTCGCTTCTGAGCGCTATGGCGATGACGTGAGAGCCGATCAGCAGCTGGGCAGAGAATACGGCATTCAGGGGGTTCCGTTTTTTGTCTTTAATCAAGAACTGGGTGTCTCCGGTGCACAACCCGTCGAAGTGCTTTTACAAGCCCTTAAACAAAGTGCGGATCTTGTCTAAATCGGAATGATCTGGAATGAACTTCTGCTAAGCTGATACGATATTTGTGTCTACAGAGGAACCTCACCATGGCCACCCATCGCAGAAAATTATTGGTCCGCAATACACAGTTTAAAGATCTTGCGGCGATTAACCGCATCTTAGAAAAAACCTATCCCAGCATGGATGGCTATCCGGCCAAGGCCTTACAGGCTCAGCTCAATCACTTTGCTGAAGGTCAATTTGTGGTGGAGTACGAGGGCGTTGTCGTGGGTTTCTGCATGACCTTCATTATTTCCGGCCGCAAAGCCCTCAAAGCCCACACCTGGTCTGATATTACCAATGACGGGTTTGTGGCTCAACACGATCCTACCGCTGACTACCTCTATGGTATGGAGGTCTGTGTAGACTCCGATTACCGGGGAAAAAAAATTGGCGCACGCCTTTACAATGAACGCAAAAAGCTCTGCCAACGGCTCGGTTTACGAGGCATTGTCTTTGGCGCCCGTTTACCCGGATTCTCTAAACGGCGCAGGCAATACCCCACCATGGAAGCCTATCTTGAAGCCGTGTCCACCAAGCGCGTCAGAGATGCCACCGTGTCTTTTCAAATGCGCAACGGGTTTGAACCGGTGCAAATTCTGCCCAATTACCTCCCCGAAGACATCGAATCTCTGGGCTACGCCGTGCTTATGAAATGGGAAAACCCTCTGGTAGACAAACAGGGGAAAACCGAGGTGCTCTATCATGAAGACGCCAAAGATATTGTGCGGGTCTGCACCATGAATTTTCGCCAGCGGGGCATTCGCTCCTTTGTCGAGTTCAAAGAAATTATTGAGTATTTTGTAGAAGCCGCCTCCGATTACCGCTGCGACTTTTTGGTGTTCCCCGAATTTATTACCATGGGATTTTTAGCCATGGAAAACGCCCGTCAATCTCCCGTCAAAGCCCTGGAGCAACTGGGTAACTACACCGAGCAGTACGAGAGCTTAATGTCTGAAGCCGCCGTGCGCTTTAATATTAATATTATTGGGGGAACGCATATTATCAAAGGTGAAGACGGCCACATGGAAAACCTCTGCCACGTATTTTTACGCGATGGCATGGTGTACCGTCAGGCCAAACTGCACCCCACCCCCGGTGAAGCCGAATGGTGGGACATTCAGGGGGGGAATAAGCTTGCGGTCATTAACACCGATCGCGTGCCCATTGGCGTGTTGGTGGGCTATGATATAACCTTTCCTGAAGCTGCCCGCCACCTGGTGGATCAGGGTGCAAAAATTCTTTTTGTGCCCTTTCAAACCGACACCCGCCAATCCTACTTAAGCATTCGCATTTGCGCCCAGGCTCGCGCCATCGAAAACCAGTGCTATGTCGCCCTTTCAGGTAGTATTGGTAATCTGCCGAGAGTGCGCAATATGGACATCAACTATGCCCAGAGCTGCATTCTCACGCCCTCAGATTTTGCCTTTGATCGCGATGGGGTGGCCGCTGACACCTCTCCCGATGCCGAAATGGTGGCCATTGCCGATCTGAGTATTAGCGATCTGGTCGAAAGCCCGCAATAACGGTACCGAGCGCAACCTCAAAGATCGTCGCCACGACCTTTATCGGGTACAGTGGCGAAAGAACCATTAAAAGACGCATGAAAAGGTGATATGCTAGCAGCGCTGTTAAAAATTCAACGAAACTGAGCGTCTGTTAGCATGTCATTCATTCCCCGATCTTACGGTTTACGGGCAGCTCTTCAAGGATGGCGATACGCTCCTTGAACACCCTGGCGGAGATCTCCGCCACCCTCGGAGGCACAGGCCTTTGCATTGTTCCTGACTTTTTAAATATCACGACCACCCAGGCGGTTTTGCTGGATCTCAAAGCTCTAAAAAAGGCCGGTCAGTTTATACGCGCTGGCGTAGGCCAGGGCCAGCAACACCGCGTGCAAGACACGCATCAGGCGTGATGAAATCTTTTGGCTGGATGAGCTGCTGGCCAACGCCACCCAACAGCTTCTCTGGCTCAAAATTAACGCCTTAAAACAGGCCTTAAACCGAGAGCTGTACTTAGGCCTTAAAGATTTTGAAGGCCATTATGCCAGCTATCCCCGAGGGGGCTTTTACGCCCGTCACCGGGACAGTTTTCATCGCGATGAAGCCCGTTGTGTCTCTGTAATTATCTATCTCAACCCCCTCTGGAAAACCAAAGATGGCGGACAACTGCGCGTTTATACGCCAGGGCATGACACCGACATCGCTCCCCTTGCGGGCACATTGGTGTGCTTTTTGAGCCATGAACTGGAACACGAGGTGTTATTGAGCCATAAAAACCGTTTAAGTTTTAGCGGCTGGTTCAAGACTTAACGTATAGTGATAGAGCCTGAGGGGAGAAGGAGAAGATCATGAAGAAAAACATTTTATTTGTTAGCGGGCTTCCGGATAACCATATTGTTGAAAGTGGTCTCGGCATCGTTAAATGGCGCTCTTCAATTACAAATATACGGGAACCTGCGATTTCTATCGCTATATGAGCCCGCCCGACTGGAACAAACAGATCATTATGCTAGATAAACAAACCGTTCCTGTCACATTCGCCAATGGCACCCATTATATTTTTAATCAGATCGCCGAACCCGATACCCACTCACAATGTCCTGCAAAGATTACAGGCCATCTGTGCAGCACACCCCAACATCCCTGTCTTTAACGCACCGGAGCATATTGCCTTGACCCGTCGTGATATTCTTTACGACCGGCTCAAAGACGTTAAAAATCTCGTGGTCCCTAAAACCCTTCGCTTTTACCCTCGCAGCCCCCAGGATATTCTTAATGCAATGCGAAAACGAAGCCATGCATTATCCTGTGATCTTAAAGGCTGCAGGCCTGCACAATGGCCAGCAGATGACTCGAATCGACGGCCCCGAGCACCTGGTGGGCTTGTTGCATGCTTTTGCCCTGGACGGTCGTCCTTACTACCTGATTCAGTACAAAGACACAGCACAGCAGGGCATCTACACTAAACACCGCCTGGTGATGGTACGTGGGGCAATTGTTTCCTCGCCATCTGTGGGCGGTAGATCACTGGATGGTTGAGTTTAAAAAAGTAAGCGCTTTTCAGCGAGGCCACCCCCAATATGAGGCGCAAGAAGCACATTTTATCAAGCACTTCGATGAAGAACATGCTTTACGCTTAGCGCCTATTGCACAAGAAATCTATCAGAGGATTCCCATTGATTTTGTGGGGCTGGATTGCTGCTTATTGCCTGACGGACAACTCATGATTTTTGAAATGAACGCCAATATGCTAATTTTGACAAGCAACGTCCCCAATCCCGCGACTATAGAAGCCATGGTAAACATCAAAACCGCCATTTATAATGCCTGCCAAAGCGATCTTCGAACAGGCCAAAGCATGATGAAAAATATTCTCTTTGTCAGCGGTTTGCCCGACGATAGCCAGGTCGAAGTGTTGGCTTCCCATCTCAATGGCCAGGTGAACTATAAAAATACCGGCACCTGCGACTTCTATAATTATCTTAAACCCCCAAACTGGCGTAAAAAACTCATTGTCTTAGATGGTCGCGAGATTCCCATCGAATTAAGTCCTGAAACCCATCTGATTGTCAATCAAATTGCCGAAGCCGATACCCACCAAAAAAGCCTACAGCGTCTCCAACGGATTCTGGATCAACACCCTGATATTCCCGTGTTTAACGGACCGGAGCATATTGCCCTCACTCGGCGCGACATCGTTTATCACCAACTCAAAGACGTTAAAAACCTCTTGGTGCCCCAAACCCTTCGTTTTCATCCCCGAAGCCCTCAGGATATTTATAGCGCCATTCAAAAAGAAAAGATGCATTACCCGGTAATCCTCAAAGGCGCAGGACAGCATAATGCACAACAGATGGAGCGGCTCGACAGCCCCAATGACATTGAGTCGCTTTATGCCTTGCCCTTAGACGGGCGGGCCTACTATCTTATTCAATATAAAGACACCGCACGGCAAGGCGTTTATATCAAACACCGTTTGGTCATGGTTCGGGGCCAGTTTTATCCTCGCCATTTGTGCGCGACAAACCACTGGCTCGTTAACTACAAAAAATCAAATGCCTTTATGACAAAGCATCCCGCATACGATGAACAAGAGCTCCATTTTATAAGGCACTTCGATGAAGAGTTTGCCTTGCCGCTGAACCCCATTGCTCAGGAAATTTACAAACATATTCCCCTCGATTTTGTAGGCATCGATTGCTGCTTATTGCCTGACGGACAACTCATGATTTTTGAAATCAACGCCAATATGCTGACGTTAACCAGTAATAACCAAAACCCGTTGCATTTCGAGGCCATTGCAAAGCTCAAAGCTGCGATTTATGAGGCGGTCCAACAGAATATCGAAAAGGTGAAAGCATGAAAAAGAGCGTTCTATGAAAACACCGGCCTTTGCGCCGGTAATAGAACACAAGCCGTCAACGCGCATCAGCAATACCCTCAGTAAATCCGATATTAACATATGAAAATTTTTTAATTAAAAGCAAAGTTCTTTATTTATAAGGGTTTCAGTAAATAATTAGCGTTTTAAACCGGTTTTTTTTAAGAAAAACTAAGCTCAGCGTTTCTAGACAAACAAACCATAGAAAGGTATGCTGAAAACACACACGCCTGTTTGATTTCAAAAAGTTGCAAATATTTTATTTAAAAGTAACGATAATGTTTTTATTTTTGAGTAAATAAAAGAACACTTAAAGTCTCTTTTATTTACCATTTTGCACATCGAATAAAGGCGCGTAGTTACTTAAAGTGAAGGAACATCATTTATGAAAAAACGCACGCTTTTACACGGTCTCTGTGCTGCCAGCGTATTCTTAATCGTTGGTTGTCCACCCAACTCAATACCCGCAACATCGCCCACACCCGATACTTCCCCGTCGTCAGCGACGGCATCTCCCACCCCCACAGCAAACCCAGCAGGCCCAGCAAACCCAGCAGCCCCATCCACATCAACGCCTACGACTCCAGGACAGTCGGCTTCTCCCAGTCCAGGAGGTTCCTCGCCAACACCTTCAGCGTCAACCCCTCCTGCTGTAGTGGAAGTCAACAGTGGTTTTATACTTGACGCGCCAGCAGATGCACGCGTGGTTGCCCTTAGCGATGTTAAGTCGATTGTCGTCAACGGCGATCGTTTTCTTAATAACGGCACAGGCAGTACCACCCAACTTAAGGTTTCTTTAAAAGACGCCGCCGGTAGCGTTGTGAAAGTCGAAAACATCACCCTCGTTTTTGAACGTCGAACCCCAATAGCTTTTCGGTAAGTGCCGATGGCACCATTACCGCACTTGTGGACTTTGGCTCGGGTAAAATCCAGGTGACTGAGCCCACCACCGGCTTATCAGCAGCTTTAGACTTCTCCGTTTCTAGCGGCACCATTTCAGGTGGCGGCGGCGGTGGCGGCGGTGGCGGCGGTAGCACCTCTACTCCCACACCTACCCCCACACCCGTTCCAAGCCCCTCTTCTACCGTGGGCTTAAGCTTAAGCTATAACGGTTTAGGTCTCGACACCTTTCGGGCCAATACCACCACCGAACGGTGCGCAGGAAAACACAAAAGTCGCCATGGACGCCTCAGGTAACTATGTTGTCATTTGGGAATCCGCCCCCGTTCCCGACCTCAGCTGAAGAACGAAAATGGCGAGCTCTGCGGTAGCGAGAATTACTGCACAAACTATGTGTCAGAAGACGATCGTCTGTCAGGCGCTGACGGAGACGGCAGCGGCGTCTTTGGCCAACGCTTTCGTGCCGACGGTGTTCCCTTAGGTCCCGAGTTTCAGGTCAATAGCTTTACTCGCGATCATGTGACAAACACCTCCTACATTGGCGAAGGAGAGGTTTACTTTGAACTCAACGGTCAAGACACAGCTGATGTGGCCATGAATGCCAGCGGCCAGTTTGTGGTGGTCTGGGAAAGTGATGAGCAGGACGGCGACGAGAACGGAATCTTCGCTCAGCGTTATAACACTGCCGGGCAACCCGTCGGTGGTGAGTTTCAGGTCAACACCATTGCCGCAGGCGAACAAGATAACCCCAGCGTCGCCATTCGCGATGATGGCAGCTTTGTCATCGCCTGGGAACACGATAATGGTGATGACGCTGATGTTCATTACCGTGCTTTCACCGCTGCCGGCAACCCTGTCAGTGACGAGCAGTCCATTAATGCCGACACCAGTGAGATACATTTGGCATCGAATAGCTCAGGAGAAGTCACCATTGCCTGGGAAAGTCAAGGATTCCAAGATCCAGAACCAGGTTGACTCCACCATTATTGAATTTTCAACGCCTTGACAGCAGTTCAAGCCCCATCGGCACTGTAGGGTCCGTGACCAGCAGCGCAGGCTCAGCAGACTCTTTTGACGTGGCCTATCTGGCCAACGGACAACTGGTATTTGGCTGGGAGTCCGATAGTCGTGCTTACTTCAGCATTTACAGCAGTGCAAATGTAGTTATGTCTAATGCCTCTTCTGAACAAGCCTCTCAGGCAAGTTCTGATAGCGTGAGCGGGGTCTCCATTGCCAGCAATGGCAACGACCGCTTTGCCCTAAGCTGGGATTCAGACGAAATTACGGATGACAACAGCGTTTATAGCCGTATTTTTAGCTACAGCAACGCCGTATTAAGCTCCACCGATGAAATGCAGATCAGCAGAGATCTGGGTAATACCGAGACACCCAGAGACAATGATCGTGATGACGCTCACATTGCCATGAGCAGCAGTGGAGATGCGGTTGTCGTCTGGGAAGCTGACTTAGACCATCCAGAAGATCCTTTGTTTGGTGTATTCGGCAGGCTTTTAACCATGAACGGAGATATAAAATAAGATGAAAATTTCTATAAAAAAACTTCTGGCCAGTTCCTTATCCCTTTTTCTGGTGGGCTGTAATACAGCCACCGTGCCTGGGCAAGTGCCCAGCTTAAGTGCAAAAAACAATGCCGTTGTCACCCCTGCAAAACCCGCAAAAAGCAGCGCCATTAGTCTCGAAAAGCCCACGGTAAACTACACTGCCGAGGGTCGCGTCAGCAATAACGAAGAGTCCATTCAACTCAAAATGAACTGGCTACAGCCCACAGGCTTCTCTGTGCAGTTTGCTCCCTATAGCGACCTCAAGTTTATTAAAGTCGAAGTTATGGGCAAAAACGCCGCCGGTGCAGACACCACCTGGACCACCACCGAAGAATACGTAGCCGTCAGCGGTCGTTCTGCCACCGCCAGTGTGGCCGGTATTCCTGTCGTTGACGGGGATCTGCGCATTATCAAAATCACGGGCTACGACGAGAACCAGGCGCTTTTACCCGCCTTTAGCACCCAAAGCTACTACTTCTCTGAAACCGATCAACTGGCCATTGGCATCACTGTCGATCGCCAAAGCGCTTTACTGAGCCAAATTCTGGATATCATCAAAGAAGAAACCTTCGATGACTTAAGATCCACTGGTAGAAGATCCGCTGGTTTTGGACCTACTCAAAGCTGCGGGCGACATGACAAAACTCAACGCCGCTTTTACAGCAGCCATGAACTTTGACATGGTCACCAAAATCTATGAGCGGGATCCCTCGACGTTTGATGCCCAGGCCGTCAGCGACTATATTCTCAGCGAATATGACCGCCACCGGTCTCTTAATTGATGGCACCGCAGACACCGATTTAGAAACCTTTTTAACCGATGGATCTGCGCAAATTGCAGCGGCTGAGCTCAGTGATATTGACATCACGTTTAGTCAGTCTGGCGGCCCTAACGTCACCCGTAGACTGGGTGAAAACCTGATCTTAATGATTAACGATCCCACCTCTAAGCCTTTGCAAATTCCCGTGGGTACCATGTCTGGCCTGACCTTAGCTATTCCCAATATTGCTCCTGGTGAGTGGACACTCACCCTGGCAAAAGAAGACGGAACCGTACTGGGTAGCCGAAACCATTACCGTCAATCGACTCGGCGTCGCTGGTGGACGACCAAGACATTGATTTTGATCTCAGCAACCAGGTCAAAGAACTCAGAGAAGTCAGTGTTCAACTGGCAATGTTAGATAAAATGGCCAAATGGGGAGAGCCCTTGTTCTTAAACTTTAGCTCTCGTCCTGGCTATAAAGTTCCTGTGGATGGCGAATCTCGCTATACCCATGGGGCGATGATTCCCGTGGGTGAAACCACCGTTTATGTGCGCACCAGCACCGGCAAGCTCTTAGGTGAAAGCATGCTAACCGTGGCCGCCAACGGCAGTATGGTTCAGGCACAAAACCCTCTGGTACTTACCGGAGCCAAAGCCAGTGAAGCACAGTTTGTCAACACCGACACCTCTGGTTTGAACGTGGCGTCTAAAATCGCCCGGTCTTCGAACGGCGATTACACCATTGCCTGGTTACAGGGTCCCTCTGGAGAGAGATCATCAGAAGTGGTCGGAGGGCTCATGGCGCGCATGTATGCCGCTGATGGTACGCCAAAAACCGCTGTCTTTCAGGTGGCAAGTGCCCAGGAGCTCTTCTTTGAGCAGGAGGAATCAGAGAACAGCCCCCAAAGTCTCTTCGACCTTGGAATGGACCAGGCGGGTAACCTGGTGATCACCTGGTCTCGTACCGAACAAAACTTTGGTGAGACCAACAGCAATATTTACGCCCAGGTGTATAATAACGCTGGCGTTGCCGAAGACTCTGTGCCCTTTCGTGTGCACCGAGAAACCGAAGACGATCAGTTTATGCCTTCGGTAGCGGTGGGTAATAACGGGCAATATGTAGTAACCTGGAGTGATCGACACGATCACAACGACCTTGACGATGGCGACAGCACCATTAGCCCCAAAATTCGCGGGCGACTGTTAGACCTTAATGGCCAGGTTGTAAACGCCGATGAGTTTTACGTAGACATCCCCGCAGATGTAGATGATGATCAAGTCAGCTCACGTACAGCCATTAACAATAACGGTGATTTTGTGGTGTCCTGGGTGGAGTTTGATGATAGTGTAATAGATGATCATGGCGCATTACACGCCAAGGTCTTTAACGCAGATGGTTCACCTGCTGAAAATGGTGATGGCGACAGCGTTATTCACATTGCTGACTTTGAACACCCTGCAGATATGTTTACCATCAATCAACAGGGAGATGGCGATTCCTCTATCGGTTACTTTTTTGGAGTACACGATATCAGCATGGGAACCCAGGATAAAAACTTTGTGGTGTCCTGGACCAATGCGGGCGAATCTGAAATAGAAGGCCAAAATGGTCTACCGCCAGTTCCTGATGCCATTTACGCCAGACATTATTATCCACAAATGATGGGAGAAATGCAGACCTTTGCCTCTTCGGATACAATGGCTGTTAGCTATAACCCGAATAATGTGGACGAACCCTTCTTTGAGGATGGAGAAAGCTACTCGTATTCTATGGCACCCGCCGTCGATATGAACGCCAACGGTAGTTTTGTGGTGAGCTGGACTCAAATTGATGTGTTGGGAAGAGATAATATCGATACAGGCTCTGATCTGAGTACTCCCGACGAAATCGATTATCAATTTGATTTTGATTATCAATCGGCTAAAAAGATGAGCAACGTGTCTTTACGTTCGCGCATTTTTACCCGTGTGGATAATGACCTCTTTAGCCCAGCGCAAACCAATCTGATGAACCCCAATGCTTTCAGGCCTTTTCCCTTTGGGAGTTTTAGACCAGAAGAAAACGACGGTTTCTTTGATTTTGGACCCCAATCATTCCTGTTTGTGCTGAGTTTCCCGGTGGCCGATGTGGCACTAACCGATGCCAAAAAACCCATTGCCACCTGGCAGTACTTTGACTTCTTTGGTAGTTATATGGAAGAGGGCTTCGGAGACGGCGACTCCTTAATGGGCACAGATATCAGTGCCCGTATTTATGACACGCCTATTCTGGCCCCTGTAGAAACCAATAATTTTGTCGATAGGAATATTATCATCGAGCCGAATTAGAGTTTAAAGCTTAGGCAAGGGCTCCACTATAATAGATAGTGGAGCCCTTTTTTCGTAGCGAACACTCATCTGTCGAAATCCCTACTGAGGTCTACCCATCACCATGGCACACACAAAACCACCCCGTATCCGTTTCATGACTTTAATGATGGCACTTTGCTTTTCAATCACCGCTCAAAGTTGTGTGTTTACAGTTTATAACTGGAAGGGCGTTCCCTTTGAGATCGCTAATGCAGAACAAGTCGAAGCACTGACCCCATCAGAAAAAGAGCGGGCGTTTAAGCGCTACGCCATCGATACCTTTAAACTCACGTCTACGGGCCACCTCATCGGGTTTTCGACATATTTAGAGCCGGATATTACCTATGACCTGTACACTTATGTTCCCATTATTACCGCTTTTAGCCCGGAGTCAGCTCAGACGCTTGAAGACGTACTGTGGTGGGAAACCCTGGGTAAATACACCGGTTACGGCTTTTTGTCGGCGGGCGTCTTCTATGGTGCCATCGCAGGCGAACAATTGCTTCAAGAACGTATTGCTCTCGGCGTTAATGCCAATAATAACCCAGCGAACCTGACGCAATTCAACCAAAACCTGAATACCCTGGGCTGGGTTTACTCATCGGAATCTCTGCTTATATTGCCCTCACCGGTTTTTTTGCCATCAAAGAAATAGAGCACTATGAGCGCATCAAGGCCCAGCATAACCTGGCCCTGGCAAAGCACCTTCAGCTACGTTCAGATGTGGTCGATTTGATCTCGTCTCGCCAAAGAGAGCTTTAAAACGTAGACCAAAGCTCACCGTTTCTTTACAAAGTCGTGAAACCGCTTTTACACTTTTTTGCTAGGCTAAAAATAGCTCTTCGAAAAGTCCGAGGCACGGCGATGTTCTTCACCGACTACAAAAGCACCATTTTTTTAATTCTTTTCTCTGTCATAATCGCAGAAGCCCTGTGGACCGTCTTTCGGCAACGGCAGGTTTTTTACGGTAAAGAAGCCCTCACCAATTTTGCATTTTTGCAGGCTACCAGCTGACCAAAGTCTTTTCTACCGCCTGGCTCGTGGGCGTGCTGGCATGGGTCGTGCCCTATCGTCTATTCACCTGGCCCCATACCCTGAGCACTTATGTATTGGCCATTGTCGTGGTGGACTTTTTCTATTATTGCCAGCACCGTATTTTGCATCAGGTAAAGTTCTTTTGGGCCATGCACGAAGTCCATCACTCCAGCCCCTGGTATAACCTCACCACCAGCATGCGCCTTAACTGGATGAGCCCGGTGGTGGCCCCCTTCTTCTTTTTACCGGCGGTCTTGCTGGGTTTTGAAGTGAAGCAAATCCTGGCCTTTTTTGTTCTGAATTTGTTTTATCAGTTTTGGCTGCACACCGAGGCCATTTCGACCTTAGGCCCCCTTGAGGGCATTCTCAATACGCCGTCAGCTCACCGGGTGCACCATGGCTCCAACGCCTATTGCATCGACAAAAATTTTGGGGGTATTTTCATGATCTGGGACCGGCTCTTTGGCACTTATCAGCCCGAAAGAGAGCCCGTCGTATATGGCGTAACCACAGGATTTCAGGGACATAACCCGTTTAAGCTCGTCTTTGGCCCCATGTGGGCCTACTTCAACCGACGGCTACAGCTTGAACACCAAAACATGCAGTCCATCGAAACACCGTTTCTTGATACACATCTCGATACACAAGCCCATCCGCCGCTGCAGGCTCCTTCGGTGAGCACCTCGCTTTAAGCCCACTAGACCGACCTATTTTTTACAGGCTTTTTTGATGCCCACCCGACAGGCATTTTGGTAAGCGAGCTGAGCTTTAGCAGGGTGCTTTAAGGTGTTTTCAGTTTCAGCCAAAAGCCACCAGGCTTCGCCTAAATCCGGGCGATCGGCGGTGGCTTTTTTAAGCAGAGGAATCGCTTTTTGCGCTTCTTTTTGTTGGGCCCATAGTCTGCCCTCAAACCAAAATGCCAGGGTGTAGGTGCTGGCTTTTTGTTGGGCCGTTTGGTAAGCCAGATGGGCTTTGGGCAGGTCGGCCAGGGCCTCATAAGCCAGGCCAATATTGCTATACAAAAGCGCGGCCTGTGCCGGGGGCGGCGACTGTTTTAGGGCGCTTAAATAATCAACAATCGCTGCTTTATATTGCCCCCACTGCATTTTAATGAGCCCCCGATTATTGAGCACCTCACGCTGAATTTCAGGATCTTGACTTAAGGCCAGTACCTTTTCAAAGTCCGCCAGCGCAGCGGCATACTTTTTGACCCGTAAAAAAACCTGGGCCCGGCCCTTATACGCCAGTACGGCCTCAGGATTATCGCTCAGAACGTGGGTATAGTCTGAGAGGGCTTCGGCGGGGCGATCGTGCTCTAAATAAATACGCGCACGGGTATAATAGGCTTGTGGGTTGGCTAAGCTTTTGGCGGTGAGAGGATTTTTTTGCAGTTCCTCGGCCAGTTGCTGATCGGGAACGTGCAGCTCTTTTTCGCGACGAAAGCGCATTTGTATCACCCCAATAAGCACAAACAATAAAACACAAGCGATGCTTAAGCGAGCCTGCGGCCGTTGCCAAAAAGAGCGCTCCCGCTGTGCTTGTAATTGACGCAGGGCTTCTCGGGGCGGTGTGGGGCGTAAGCGAGACACAAAAGCTGCCTAAATATAGTTCAGAAGGCTGAGGTTACTCAAGCGCTGGGTTACTGCATAAGCCGCCTGTAAGGCCGTTTCTTCGAGGCTCAAGCGAGAAATGGCTTCGGTGATATCGACTTCTCGATTATTGGCCAATTGCACCGACAGGGTTTCACTTTGCAGTGCCGAGCGGTTAAACACCAGTTCGGAACGCTGTACACGAATGCCCAGCTCCACTTGTTTGGCGACCACAACGTCCAAAGCGTCAGAAATATCTTTGATGGACTGATTCGAAACATTGATGGCGTTGCGCTGGGTTTTAGCGTTCAGCACCAGATTTTTGACATCAATAATGCTTTGAAAGACGTTGACGCTTTGATTGATCTGGGTATTGTTTTGAAACCCCGTGGCCGAAAGCAAGCTGGCGGTAACGGGATCGTTGGTGCTCACACTGAGGTCCTGACCGCGGGTGTCCAGTTGTAAGCGCACGTTTCCGGTATTGTCGGTATTGACTTTGGCGGTGACCCCACTCAGAGCGGCGTTATTATTAATGGCGCTGGCTAAGGCATTGGCCAGATCCTGGCGGGCTTGCAAAGGATTGGTGGGATTGGCGGGAACCGCCGGAATCGGGCCAATATCTACCCCGTTAATTAAAAAGTCACCGGCTTCAATGGCGTTGAGGTAATCTCCGGCGGGAATTTGTGAGCGCGTGCCTGCTCCAGCGGTTTGCAGATTAAAGACACTGCCGGTATTGGACGTCAGTCGCACCTGATTGGTGCCCTCTAGCACAGCACTGACCTGGGTAGTGCCACTCTGAGCATTGATGGCCGCCACCAATGCGTTGGCGTCCGTCGCGGCATTCCCAATAAAAGGCCCGGCGGCAATAGACGTTCCGTTAATCACAAAATCACCGGCGGCGAGAGTATCCCCTGGGTTAAAGCTCACGGGCGCATTACTCACGCCCGAGCCCAAACCCGCAGCCGGCAAGTCTTGTTGGCTCACCAGGCTGACCTCCCGGCGATGGCCTGCAAAAGCTTCGTCACCGCTAAGGTAGAGCGGTACAAAATTGTTTTGGCCAATTTGTGCTGCATTGTCACCGGCATCGCCCCGATAGCGGACCCCGGTGACCTGCTTATGGCTATTGCTAAATACCACCTGACCAGAAACGTCTCGGGCGGCTGAAATGCCACTGTCATTGGCTTTAAGATTAACGGCACGCACCAGGGCATCGGCCCGCTGTGCCGCCGTTAAACTGGCGTCAAGGGTCACTTCGGGGCTGAAAATATCGATGCCATTAATGATCAACGCACCGGAACCGAGGGTGAGGTTTCCACCGACGGGCACAGGGCCACTGACGGGTGGGTTATCGTAGGTGGGGCTATAGGTTTGGTTGGGCAATTGCAATTGCGGTGGCGCACCACTCAGGGTAAAGGGCCGTTGAGCAACAAGCTTGACTTGTCCTGAACCATCGGTTTCAGCATAGACGCCGGAGCCCTGGGCGGCGGTGTTTAAAGCGCGAGCGACCTCCTGTGCGTTTTGCTCGGCGCTATTGCCCGCCAGAAAGGTCATGGGGCTATTAATAGGATTGCCGTTGATTTGTAAAGTCCCGGAAGGCACATCGCCAATCGCTCCGGCGGCCAGAGGCTGAGATCGAAAGCGCACACTGTCCAGCGTCAGGGTTTCTTTGCGCAGCACGTTTTGACCCGCGATGTTTTTAAACCCGCGACCCTTAACTTCAATATTGGATTCGGTGGCATTGCCCTGCGCGTCTCGGTTCACCAGCGAGATGCCCGTCAGCGGACCAGCACCAGGGGTGTCATAAGTGCCGTTGGGCAAAGTCACAGCCCGTGCGCTGACGCCGGTGTCAGCGGTTTGGGCATTAATGCGCTCCACCAGTGTCTGGGTATTTTCTTCTGCCGTACGGGTGGGATCGTTAACAAAAAAGCTGCCGATATCGACATTATTAATGATCACGTCTCCATCATTAAGCGCAAACGCGCCCGCGTCAGCGGGGGTTTGAGAGACGGTTTCAATACGGGTGGCAAAACTGCCCGAGTTTAGCCCCAGATCGTTTAATTGATTTCCTGAAATATCCAGCTTGTGTTCCGCCACAAAAGGGGGCCGCTGGGTTTGGTAACCGCCAAAGAGAAAGCGGCCTTCGTGCGTGCCGTTCGCGCTGTCCAACATGCTAGCCAGCAGGCCTTCGAGCTCTGCTGAGATTCCATCTACCTGTTGTTCGTTGAGAACCTCACTGGCCGCTCTGATGGCCAATTCTCTCACCCGCTGCAGAACACTTCCAGCGGACTGCATTTCAACATCGGCCGCACTATTAAAGTCCTGGGCCACCTGAGCGTTGCTGCGGAGCTGTTGTTGGTATCCAATGGCCTGCTGTAGATTAAGGGCCACGGCAGCATCACGAGGGGCCTCAGAGGGCTTGTCGTAACGGTTACCCGTACTGATTTGCCGCTGGGTGAGTAAAAGATCGCGCTGACGGTTTTGAATATCTTGCAAAACGTTTTGATTGAGCATGCGTTGTGTGATGCGTTGCATTAGCGTCCTACCAGTCCTAAACCATTGACAATTTGATTGAGCATTTCATCGAAAGTGGTCATCACCCTTGCGGCGGCGTTAAACGCCCGTTGAAACTGCAGCATATTTGCCAACTCTTCATCTAGATTGACCCCTGATACCGATTGTCTTTGGTTTTCAATTTGTCCGACGACTTTGCTTTGACGGCTGGCCCCGTCTTGCAGGTTTTCAATGCGCACCCCGAGATCTGTCACCATACTTTGGTACTGGGTCCCCAAACCCAGCTGGCTGCGCAATGCGTAAATCGCCAATCCCTGGGAACCATCTCCCGGCGGAAACGCTGCAGTTGCCGCCATGGCAACACGCTCAGGAGCGGCCACCAGGCTCTGCGCCACTCCCATGGTGCCGGGGTGGCTTCCGGTAAAAAAGGGTTGTCCTGAAAGACCCTGCAAATTGTAAGCTTGTTCATGTACGGCGTTGACGCGGTTAATGAGCGTATTGGTGATTTCTTGCAGTTTATCAAGGGTTTGGGGGATTTCGCCATTGCGCACCTGGCTCAGACCGGCGAGTTGCCCCCCCGGATTTTCGATAAAAGTGCCCGTGCGCAGTTGCAAAACACTGCGGGAGGTGAGGGTATAGGTATCACTTTCAAGTCCTGTACTGTTGAGGCCGCGTCCGCTTTGTTGTAGACTCAAATAGCTCGTGCCTGGCGCAGTGCCCTGTAGCACCAGTTGGTTAGCGGGATCCAGACTGGCGCGAATATTCGTACTGGCGGTTTGTTGGTTAATACGATCCACCAACAGCGATTTATCGGCCACGCTATTGAGGGTAAGCGGCGTGCCTGCAAAAACGTCTACGCCATTAATGACAAGATCCCCGCCCTGTAAAGTCACCGGAAAAACAGTGGTGGTACTGCCCCTTAAAATATCGGGGTCAGAAACCAATTGAATGGGGTGTGAACGCTCATCGTCTACCACGGCCTTACCATCAATTTGCACTTCGATTTTGTTCAGGGCATTCTGACGAACGGTAAACTTCGCATATTGAGAAAGCTCATCTAAGGCGCGATCGCGCTCATCGAGAAGATCGGCTGGGGTATCTCCCCCACCGGTGCGTTTGGCAATTTCAGTATTGAGATTGGAGATGCGTGCGGTGAGCGCATTGACGCGGTTAACGGTCTGTTCTAATTCTTGTTGCGCAGAGGCCTGTAGATCCTGGGTATCGGCATCAATATTTTTGATTTGATCCGCCAGACGCACGCCGGACTCTACCAGAACACGCCGCAAGGCGAGATCCTCAGGGCGCTGAGAGGCATTTTGCCAGGCGTCAAAAAATGTGTCGAGTTCATTACTTAGGCCCGTATCACCCAGTTCTCCCAGAATATTTTCGAGACGTCCTAAATAGTCAGCCTGGGTGGTGAAGTTTTGTCCATCGGCGTTTTCGCGGCGATAGTCTTTATCTAAGAGATTATTGCGTAAACGCTCCAGTTGTTGGGCCTGTACCCCTTCACCTATCGCGCCAGGATACCCTGGCCCCAGGCCATAAATATCCGGTGCCGCCGAAACATCAAGACGTTGACGACTATAGCCTTCAACACTTGCATTGGCGATATTATGGCCGGTAACGTCCAGCTGCTGCTGTTGCGTAAGCAGCGCGGAGCGGGCTATATTTAAGCCTAAAAATGCAGGTCGCATATGCTAAGGTCTCTTTTCTTCATAGGGTGAAATGTGAAGTCGGTATTCATGCGCTAAAGTCATAAGCAGAGCGAGCGGTCTGAAACTCAGAGGCATTATCGCCCTGGGCACCATAAACCACGGGCTGCGTGTTTTGGTGTAAGGCGACCAAATGATTGAGTTGTGCCTCGTTCAGATGCTGGGCTTGTTGAATCAGGGCTTCGTTTTCTCGGCGACGTAATGCGAGACTTTGCAAGAGTTTGTGTCGCATATCGAGCAAGAGTTGTAGGCGGAGAGTCTGGGTTGGAGCGACCTGCGCGAAATCGTGCTGAAGCGCGTTAATATCGGTGAGTAAATCGGCACAGTCAGGGGACTGGGCTTCAGAAAGAAGCCTTAAAGCCGTTTCAGCAGATTGACTGGCATCCAATAGGCCCTCCGCGTCTCCTGAAATCAGCGCTTCTTGCTGTTTTTCAAAAGCCTTTAACACCTGCTGCAAAGCCTGGGTATCGGTTTGTAGATAAGCGAGTATTGTCGCGGGTGTAAGGTTATTTTTCATCAGAGATTGTCGATCTCCGCCATGCGAAACATCATTTCACTGATGTTTTCGGCATCTACCGTGTACTCCCCCGCCTCAAAGCGCTCCACCAGGGACTGTACCTTTTCTTCTCGAATATCGGGAAGGGCGTTTAACTTTTCAGTGTACTTCTGAATTTCTTTGGCCTGCTCAGACATATGCGCCTGATCGCTGCCCTGCATGGGTGCAGCAGCACCATAAGCTTTAAATAACTCAAAAGCTGGTGCGGTTTTCTGCGTTTTTTGGGCTTCAAAGGCGCCCGTGAGTCCTGAGGTATCTTCTATTTTCACCCGTGATCTCCTCCTTACCTTAGGTCTATTATCGGCAACCCTGAAGAAAACTTAAATCACGTGGGCTGCTTTTTTATACTCTTTTTTCAAGGTTTGATATTCATAAGGTTATTACCACAATACCCCAGCGCACCCCGAATCTTAATTAAAGCGAGAATCAAACATGACTTTAACAGATTGCACCCGAAATTCATTGAGGGTAATTTCTCCATTATTATCGCTATCCATAAATTTAAACAGCGTTAACAGGTGGGCATGCATTTCCTGGCGTGAAACATTCTTGTCTTTGTTGGTGTCCTGACGTTTAAACTCTCTGACCTGGCGGGCCTTTTCGCGATCTTTTTTAAGGGTGTTAATGGCCTGTTGTTGCTCCGCAGGAGAAAGCATGCCATCTTTATTTTTGTCGGAAAGATTAAAGAAGGGGTCCACCATGGCTTTGGACTCGCTAAAATTAAGGCTTCCATTTTTGTTGAGATCAAACTTGTCAAAAATATTGCTAAAGGGCCCGGCTTGCGCGGACAAAGCGCCCCCGGTCAAAATGGCGGCACAGAGGGCGATAGAGGGAAGGGCTTTTAAAGCTCTTAATGAGCGCTGGGTCATGGTTTATCACATCCTTTTTTCTTCGATCATACTTTAAACAACAACTTAACCGAAAGTCTATGGCTATAAGTTAAGTCAATAAAATAACTTACAAGCCTTAAAAACCATCTGAAATAACTCATCAAACATATTGACCCCTTATTTGAATATATGTATACTACATTCACAAGGTTAAACAAAGATTAAGAACAGGAAAAGAAAAGATAATGAAAGCAATGATCGTGATGTTTGGACTCTTTGCAAGTTTGAGCGCCTGTGTCTCACCGGCCATCATGCAAAATGTTCCCAGCACGCCTCAGTTCAGCAACGCCCCGTTGCAAGCGCCTCCCATGCGTCGTCAACCTTTGCCGGGTATTGTGACCGGAGAAGAAGTTGAGCTCACCGGCATTTATGCCGTGGACGCGCAAGGGGCTCATTTTTTATTGCGCAACGGCTCTCGTCTGGATCTCACCCATCAATCCGGTGCTTTTGTTAAAACCCTTCCTGCAGTAGAGCATCGCTCAACGCTGCGCATTCGGGGGCGTTTAATGCCTGCCCGCACCGCTTATTCTGATGCCGAACTGGTGCCTCGCAATTATTATCGCGTTTAGTGACTTTCTGGAGTAACTTCAGCGCTATAATTAATCCACGATGATTACGATCCCCAAGCAGTTCACCTGGTTCAAAATGGTGATTACCTATCAAGATACGGCCTGGTCTGAGATTAGAGGACGGGTTCTGCTGGCGATGCTTCTTTCAACGATCGTGGCTTATTTACATCTTCAAAAAGGTTTATTCTCAGGCGATACCCATGGGTTTACCGGCTCTTTGACACACTTGCCCTTTTCTCTTGTGGGACTGGCCCTCAGTATTTTCCTGGGCTTTCGCAACAGCACCAGCTACGATCGCTTTTGGGAAGGCCGCAAACTGTGGGGACAATTGGTGAACACCACCCGCAGCCTTTCGCGACAAATCTTGAACTACGTCGGCACTTCTGAAACTCCCGATCCCCAGGTCTTAGCACAGTGGCAACAGGCGTTTCATCGCTACTTGATTGCCTATGTCCATAGCTTAAGGCTGCATTTACGTAACGAAGACATTTACACCTTAAGCGCTTACGTGGACGACAACGAAATGTCCCGGCTAAAGGCCCATCGCAATCGTCCCAATTACTTGAATTTGCGCATGAGCAATCTCGTGGCCGACGCCTGGAAAAAGGGCTGGATCGACACTTATCATGTGCCTTTGTTTGAAGAGCGCTTACACGAACTCTCGAATCTTCAGGGCGGTTGTGAACGCATTAAAGCCACACCGATTCCGTTTGTTTATGTGGTCTTACTTCACCGTCTGGTGGCCATTTACTGTTTTGCACTGCCGTTTGGTATTGTCGATAGTGTGGGTATTTATACGCCCTTTGTGGTGGGCATTGTCTCCTATGCCTTTATGGGGCTAGACGCTATCGGGGGCAGCATTGAAAACCCCTTTGAAAAAGAACCGCATGATCTGCCCTTGACCCAGTTGTCTGAACAGATTGAAGAGGCTCTCCAGCAGCAACAAAACCCAGGCCTAAAGACCAACCCTTCAGTCTCACCGCCGTTTTTAGAAGAAAATGACGATCTGACGATGATTTTGTAAACTGCTTTGACAAGATTAACGTTGCGCAGAACGTCTAAAAACCAAAGGCTTAGTTAAAATAATCACCCGTTTTTAAATCCTCTAAAAGGCCTATCTGAACGGGGTTCCAATTCAATTCTGAACGCGTTATTGCACTTGAGGCTTGACAGTCCATGGTGACAAAGTGTTTAAAGGCTTGAAAATGTTCAGCAGCTTCTTCTTCATTTTGACTCACGACAGGTAGTTTGAGTTGCTCACCGATGGCTTCCGCAATCTGTTTAAAAGGGATGGGGCTTTCTGCAACGCCATGGTAGCGGTGTCCGGTTTTGGCGTTTTCGAAAGCCAAGCGAAAAAGCTGTGCTGCATCTTTGCGATGAACGGCTGACCAACAATTTGTTCCTTGATCAACGAAAGCTGAGACTCCTTTTTGCCTGGCGAGAGCAATTAGCATGGGTAAAAAGCCATGATCTCCTTGTCCATGTACTGAGGGTGGAAGACGAACCAGCGAAGTGCGTACACCCAGGTCTGCGGCAACACGCGCCGCTTCTTCTGTCGCAGAACGCGGCGTTTGTGTGGAAGGTAAAGGATCCATCTGCTCAGTGCCTATTTCACCTGGCGGAAATATCGCAATACCTGAAGTAATGATTAAAGGAAAATTTGAGCCTTTTAATCCAGATGCCAGCGCGTGGATGACTTGACGATCTAATTCACAGTTTTCTTTGTATTGCGTAAAATCGTGAATAAAACCCAGATGAATAACGCCTTCAGACTCTTTTGCCCCCTGTTCCAGAGATTTAAAGTTTTTTAAATCGCCTTGATGAACATGGGCACCTGATTTTTTAAGGGATTCGGCTGAGGCGTCTGAACGGGCAAGGCCAAGCACTTCATGACCTGTAGAAAGAAGCTCTTGAACCACTGCAGAACCAATAAAACCTGTGGCTCCTGTAACAAAAATACGCATGTATGACCGGCTTTCATTTATTAAAGATGACTTTAGTCTAGGGCGCGGTACTGCAAAAGTAAATTCACAAAACTCCAGAAAAAATGCCGAATCGTCCAAAGGTAAGTAGATAAAAAAAATTCTTCAAACACACTTTGTATAATTACCTTATGTCAAAAAATTCTTCTTTAGTCTCGTTGATTCAATCTTTTGCGCCTGAGGAAGGCGCTCAAACATCTCCTGTACCTGGCGTGTATTGTCTTAAGTTTTCTCAACCTGACATAAGTCAGAAAAGACCATGGCGCGCCTGTTTAGCCATTGTGGCTCAAGGGCAAAAAGAGTTCTGTTTGGCCCAAAAGCTTTACATCTGTGAACCAGAATCCTACACCCTTACCCCTTTTTTATTACCCGTCACCTCGCGGGTTTCTGAAGCCAATCCAGAAACGCCTTTTTTAGGACTATTGATTGATTTGGATCGTGCGATGTTGAGCGAAGTTGCCGCCTGGGTTCTTCCTTCTTCAAGAAAGTCGTTAAATGTTGAACAGCGCCCCGTCTATTCGGGAAAAACCTCTCAGGCCATGTTTACGGCCACTCAGCGCATTGCAGAACTTTTTGAAACACCTGAAGACGCTAATGTATTGGGTAGAATACGCGTGAAAGAGCTTTTATACCAATTGTGTAAAGAACCCAATGGAGAGGCTTTACTGCAGTATTTACGCTGTCATGAAAGGCATTATGACTTGTATCAGGTCATTCATTATTTAGAGTCTAACCTCAACACGCGCTGGGACATTGCTATGCTTGCACAAACAGCGAATATGAGCCGCTCTCTCTTTTTTCAGCGTTTTCGAGAGTTGACTTCGATGAGCCCGGTACAGTATCAAAAACGTTTGCGTTTGCTGGAAGCAAAGCGCTTGCTTTGTGATGAAGATGAGAGCGTTTGGAATGCTGCTTATCGCGTCGGATATAAAAGTACGTCGCATTTTAGTCGCGAATATCGCCGAATGTTTGGAGACTCACCTATGCGACATGCGACAAAAGTAAAAACTTAGTTTAAGTATTTGCTGGTGTTGGTATAAAACCACAGCAAAAGATTTAAAAAGCCCGCATTGCACCAGGCCCAGGTCAGACCTGCGCGGCTCAATTTTTGAGGGCTGACCCGCAACCACAGTAGAGAGAATACCAGACCGATCACGGCCCCTCCCAGACCTAAATACAGGGGCAAATAAGGCAACCAAAATAAATGCAGCTGTTGTAAGCCGTAACCCAAAGTAAAAAAATAAATGGCCATCAGGCCCGTCATCTGCCAGCGCATCTTTGTATAATACATTATGCTCTTTTTCTCTGCCGGTGAAGTCTCGGGCGATCTTTACGGAGCGGCGCTACTCACCTCACTGTTGGCTGACTTTCCGGTGCCCTGTTACGGTCTCGGTGGCCCTCTGTTGCGCGAGGCGGGCCAGCAGCAGCTAGATGATGTGCTGGCTTACAGTGCGGTGGGGCTTACCGAGAATCTGGCACACCTGCCGCGCTTTCGCGCGCTTTGGCAGCGTATTAAACAGTGGCTACGGCAATGTCGCCCTACCGCCGTGGTTTTGATCGATTTTCAGGGACTCAACTTGCGCATTGGAGCTTATGCCCGCCGTTTGGGCATTCCGGTCTTTTACTTTATTGCCCCTCAGGCCTGGCTTTGGCGTTCGCCTGGCGATCTCAAACGTATTGCCCAGAGCTGTGACCTTGTGCTAAGCGTGTTTTTACCCGAGCATCATTTTTATCAAGCTCAGGGCATTGCGAGTGTGTTTGTCGGTCACCCTTTATTGGATTTACTACCCAGACCTTTATTACCCAGACCTGGAGGCCTTGTGAGCGCCAGTGCCGCTCACACCCGCCGTTCTATCTGTTGGTTGCCCGGCAGCCGACCCATTGAGATCCAGCGCCTAACCCCTGTTCTGCGGGATTTAATTCGAATGTATGAGCAGCGCTTTCCGGGGCAATATGCCCATCTGATGCCGGTGGCTACTCCTGCGCTGTTGCCGCTATTGTCACGGGCCTTTGACGATCTTCCGGTGACCCTGGTGCCCACTGCTGAACGGTATCAGGCCATGGTCAACAGTACACGCGTGATTGGCGCCTCAGGAAGCGCTATTTTAGAGGCGGTATTGCTAGAAAAACCCACCGTTGCGCTGTATCGCGTATCGGGCCTGACCTATGCCATCGCCCAGCGGGTGTTTCATCACCCTTATATTACCCTACCCAATTTACTCTTGCATCAGGCCCTGGTGCCTGAGTTTCTGCAAACCTTTGATCCCCCACAGATTTTCAAACGCGCAGAGTCGCTGTCGCCCCTCGTGTTCCAGACGGCTGCGATAGCTCTTCGCGGGCAATTGCAAGCGACGCCCCTCGGGGTTAAGGAGACGGACACCCGATCAGCCCCCGTTTCGGCCACCGCAAGCGCTGCTCTGGAGATCCAAAACTATTTAAAAAACAACGGACAATAGTCAGGAGGGTTAGAATGAGAGCAAGAGAGGAGACGAAATATGTTAGATTGTTTACCAGAAGCTGAGGACTGGTCTCCTGAGAGTCAGTATGCTTTTTTATGTGACCACCTTGAAGCTATGCATCACCACATGACGTGCTTGCAGGAGGCTTCTCAGCAAGGCCTGAATGCTTTAGAGCGCGAACAAAGCCATTGGCAAGAGCTCCATCAGCGCACCCAACAGGCCCATCAACAGCTGCTTCAATTGTTACAATTATCGCCGGAGCAGCGAGCGCGACTGAGTCAAAGAAATGAATGAGGAAGATATAATGAAAATACTTTGTTTGGGTGATTCCTACACCGTCGGCGAGGGCATTCTCGAAGAAGATAATTGGCCGTCTCAGCTCGTGCATGCGCTACGCAAGCGCGATATCCCCATGGCGCCACCCACCGTGGTGGCAAAAACTGGCTGGACCAGTGAAGAGCTATTGACTGCTGTGGCAGAAGCCGAACTCACACCGCCTTATGAAATCGTGACCCTGATGATCGGGGTGAACGATCAATACCGTGGACGCGCGGTGGCAGATTACACCCGAGATTTTGAATCGCTGTTATCTCGAGCCATTGACCTGGCTGGCGGGCGTTCAGAACGGGTGTTCGTGCTTTCGATTCCCGACTGGAGCGTCACACCCTACGCCAAAACAGAAACTCCTGATCGCGATGCGCAAACGATTGTCGATGAGATTAAAGCCCTGAATGCCGTGACTGCGCGCATTTGTTACCAGCAGACCATTCACTATATTCATGTGACAGAAATGTCCCGAGATGCCCGGCGAGGTGAGTTATACCGCGCCCCGGACGGTCTGCATTACTCGCGTAAAATGTATAGCCATTGGGTAGAACATTTGTTTCCAAGAGTGTTTAGCACCCTTTACCCAGGGCATCCGATGCATATTTCGCTCCTGTATCAGGATCAGCAGGTCAATCCCTGAGATGAAGACCTTGTTTAGCCCTGCCCTTAGACTCTGTTGCGCCCTTAGCATTTTGGGAGCATCAACGGTGGTGCTTCCAGAAGCTGTCACGCTCTCACTATCGGCGTCTGCCCAGAACTTACCCGTATTCACCTCCCCAGAGTCTGTGGAGCTGATGGGGCTCATGCTCGGCCATGTGGGTACCACCGAAGCCAAGATTTGGGTGCAAAGCGATGAAGAAACCGAAGCCTTTATTACCTACTGGCCAGAAAACAATATACAGGCCGCCCGCCATACCTCTGCGGTAGCGTTGAGCGAATCCCGTTTTTTAGCCCATACTTTTGTGCTTGACCAATTGCAGCCACAACAAACCTATCGCTATGCCGTGTATTTAAATCAGCAGAAACAAACCGAGCAAAACCTCTCTTTTCGCACAGCAGCTCCGGCACAAAAACCACCCCAGGACGTAAAGTTTTTGGTGGGGTCTTGTTATTATCTCGACGATCCGTTGATGAAGTTATTTCAGTATAGTTATGGTGCCGGGATTGAGATTTTTGAGACCATGGCCAAAGAAGAGGCCAATGCCATGATGTGGACCGGTGACAATGTTTACTTTGCACCTTTTGATTTATCAAGTCCTTACAATATGAATCAACGCTATAAAAAGCAGCGCCAACACCAGAGTCTGAAAGACTTTTTGGTCAAGATGCCCCATTACGCGACCTGGGATGATCATGATTTTGGCCCGAATAACTCCAGTCGGCGTTTTTCGGGCGCCAACGCAGCCACCGATATTTTTAAAGCCTACTGGGCCAACCCTCGCTATGGCGGAATCACAGAGCCGGGTATTTTCTTTAGCCAGCGTTGGCAAGATGTAGAGTTTATCGTCACCGATAACCGCACGTACCGTGATCCCAATAACTTCCCTGATCCATTGACCCGTAGCTTTTTTGGCTCCACCCAAATGGACTGGTTAAAAAGCAAGCTGGTGGGCAGTGATGCCACCTTTAAAATTGTGGTGATTGGCTCACCCGTCTTTAACCGTTACTATAAAGAAAGTTTTTATCAGGCCAAAGGCGAATTTAACACCCTCATGCAGTTTTTAGAAGTTAACAACGTCAAGGGAGTGCTCTTTTTATCAGGAGATCGCCATCACAGTGAACTGACCAAAATGGAGCGAGAGGGCACTTACCCTCTCTATAACTACGTTAATTCTCCACTGACCAGCCAGCCCACCAAGTTTTTAAGTGACGACGAAACCCATGACAGCTGGCGTGTGCCCGGTTCGCTGATCCGTCAGCGAAATTATGGCCGCGTGGCGGTTTCTGGAGCGCCCGATCAGCGGGTACTTTCCTTAGAAACGGTGAGTGCTACCGGAGAGCGTTTGTGGACGTACACCATACCCGCTACTGAATTGGGTTACACCTTCAGCAAATAAGGTCCTTAACCGTTCACCACAATACTCTTAATATTGACGAATTCTTTCAGGCCAAATCCCCCGTGTTCTCGACCATAACCACTGTCTTTTACACCGCCAAAGGGCAGATTGGGTTGTGCCAGATTGTAACCGTTAATATTGACCATACCTGTTTCAAGGCGATGGGCTAATTTCATGGCGCGATCGGTATTGCCAGAAAATACGCCGCCGCCGAGTCCGTAACGGTGATCGTTGGCAATGCGTACCGCATCGTCTTCGTCTTTGGCGCGAATGAGAGAAGCCACTGGACCAAAGAGTTCGTCATCGTAAGCGGGCATTCCCGGCTTTACGTTTTCTAAGACAGTCGCTGGGTAATAATAGCCTTTACCTTCGGGGAGCTCACCGCCGCAGAGCACAACGGCACCGGCTTTGATAGAGTCGGTAACCTGTTTGTGTAGACTTTCGCGCAGGTCTTCACGAGCCAGAGGTCCCATTTGCGTGCCTTTTTCGAGGGGATCCCCGGTGCTGACCTTTTTCATGGCGGCCACAAAGCCTTTTTTGAAGTCGTCATAAATAGCGTCTAAGACAATAAAGCGCTTTGCCGCCACACAGGTTTGTCCTGCGTTATTAATGCGTCCCTTGACGCAAACGCCAATCACTTCTTCAAGATTTACATCTTCGAGCACAAGATAGGGATCACTACCGCCCAATTCGAGCAGCACTTTTTTTAGGTGTTTGCCCGCGGCTTCGGCGACGATTTTTCCTGCAGCGGCGCTACCGGTCAGGGTTACGCCTCTTACTTTATCGTGGGCGATCAAAGCATCAGCCGTTTCATCGTCTACATAGATGGCGCTAAAGACATTTTCGGGCAGACCGGCAGCTTCATAAATTTCTTGGAGGGCGCCGGCGGTTTCCCAGCAGATGTTTGAATGCTTTAACACCGTGGTATTGCCCGCCATAATATTAGCAATGCTATAACGTATCACCTGATAACAGGGAAAGTTCCAGGGCTGCATGGCCAGAATCACGCCCAGGGGTTCGTAGCTGACCAGCGCGTGGCCCTCCTCAAGGGAGCGGGTTTCAGACTTGAGTTCTTGAAGCCCTTGTTTAGCGGTGTATTGGCAAATCTGGGCACACAGATCGACTTCTTGTTCACCCATGGCCAGGGGTTTGCCCATTTGATTAGCCATCATACGCGAGAGCTTTGCTTTATTCTGACTCAGCTGCTCACCGATGCGATTGATGATATCGGCGCGATCGTCCAGAGAAGTGTTCTTCCAGCTTAAAAAAGCCTGATGGGTTTTTTCAATGATGGCCTCGGCCTCAGCCTGGGTATGGGGCGTATAGGTTTTGTGTAATTCACCCGTGGCTGGATTGTACGTCTCCACGTCTTTTGTCTGTTGAAACATGTTTTTCTCCTCTGGTTGTGAATCAAGATGATTATTGGTAAATCTTCATTCATTAAAGAAAAAAGCAGGAAAAAAAGACGTTAATCGGGCATTAAAGTCCTATCAATGGCTGATCTCAACGATTGTGGCTACCATCGCAAAAGGGTTTGTTGGCAGATTTACCACAGCGACACAAAGAGGTCTGCTTACCCTGCCAGGCTTTACGTCCGCTACCACTGTAGATGCACATATTTCCCCGCAACACCAGCGGACCATTTTTGGCTGGGTTGATTTGCAAAGGGCCATTGCTCGCCGACAGACTTTCACCCGTTTCGCCCACCGCTCCGGCATCTTCGAAGCGTTCTTCAGTATGGCTTCCGTCACAAAAGGGTTTGTTTTGTGAGGCACCGCAGCGACACAGTGCTGCGCGGTATTTAAGGCCTTTCATATCCTGGGTTACACCCTGGATTTCAAGCTGTCCGCGCAGATAAAGCGGCCCATTGGAAGCCACGTGTACCGTGTTTTCTGAGGGGCGGTTTTCTTGACGGTTGTCGACACGGGTGTAGCTTAAGGCCCCTGTAGGACAGCGCTCAACCACTTCGCTGACGCGATCGACACTGACTTCATCGGGATCACACCAGGGGTCTCGCTTGGCTATAAACAGCTCGTCATCGGCCCGACCGCACTCTCCTACATGAATGCAGAGTTTACGCTGCCAGGTGACGCTAATGTCGGTGCCAGGATACACTTTGAATTCTTTTTCGCCCGTGTCTTCTGTCATTTGTGCTGGGCCTTTCGGGGAGGGGTGAGTCTTAGCTTGCGGGTGTCAAACCCCTGGGCTTCGGCTTTTTTTAAGAGCTCAGCATAGGTCTGCGCATCGAGAGTGGGTTCGCGGTGCAGAATCCATAAAAAGCGATGATTGGGCGCCCCCACCAGGGCTGTTTGGTAATTGTCGTCAAGGTCGAGAATCCAGTAGTCTCCGCCAAAGGGGCCAAAAAAGTAAACCTTCAGCTGACTATTTTGGGCATTGGCGGGAACGGCTTTACCCTCGACGCGCAGCAGCTTATCGAGACCCGCTGGTGTGGGCTGATAACACTGGTTCCACACTTTAATACTGCCATCAGTATTGGCGGTATAAGTCGCTGTCGTGCCCGTGCAGTTCTCGGGCTGAAAAGGTGAGGGAAAGGACGCGATTTCGTACCAAACTCCGCTATACAGGTTTAAGTCGACCTGAGCTACCGACTTTACTTCTGCCGTTTCTGCAGCAGAAACTGAGGTGGCCAACGTAAATATGGCAGCAAGAGTGGTGGCGAGTCGGATGAGTTGGTAAGATAGTCGCTTATTGATCATGGGTTACCACACCAGCTCCATCATGGAGCAGTTAATGCCGCTACCGATGCCCATGAGGCCCATGCGATCGCCCGCACTTAAGCGATCTTCGGCCTGCATTTTGGCCAGCGCCAGGGGAATAGAGGCCGGTCCCGTATTTCCGTAGGTTTGGTAAAAACGCGGCACCTTATCGGGGTCCACACCCATGGCTTTGACAACTTTATTGAGATGGGTTTCACCCACCTGGTGGAGTAAATAATGGGCAAAATCTTTTTGGTGCCAGGCCATTTTTTCACAGGCCTCTTTGTAAGTGGCGGTGGTGAGTTCAATGCCAGACATGAGCAAGCCCGAGGCATCGGTGGTCATGTCGTCCATGCGGCCCACACAGAGGCGGTTGTGCTGAGTGGCTGCACGGCTAACGCCCCCCAGAAACTGATGCTGGGTCGGGGACTTATCTTTATGGCTGAGCAACATCGCAACGGTGGTGGATCCCAACGTGAGTGATGCAAAGCGCGCTCGAAAGGCGTCGAGGGTGCAATCCGGCGACTTGAGGCGTTGAAGGGTGCTGGTGGTCAGGGGGGCTGCATTTTCGGCATCGACAATGATGGCGTAGTCAATCTGGCCGCGCTCAATCATATTGCCAGCTACTTCCATGGCGTTTAAAAAACCCAGGCAGGCATTACTAATGTCAAAATTCATGCACTCGGGAGGCATGGCCAGATCCCCATGAATAATCGCTGCTACAGAGGGCTCAATAAATTCTTTGCTGACGGAACTATTGATGAGCACGCCCACTTCTGATTTTTTGATTTCAGCTTGTGCAAGGATGTTTTCGACCACATCAACGGTTGCTTTCATGGCTTGCTCAGTGTTTTCCCAGAAGCGTCGCTCGCGAATACCGGTCAGCGATTCGATCAGGTTGGGGCGCATCCCAAAACGTGCTAAATTGTCTTGCAGTTCATTTTCCAGTTCCACAGAGGTGGTGACATGGGGGGCGTCCTGATAGGCTAAACCTGCAATGCTTACATTTTCAAAAAACATGGTACGTCCTCTTCATTTCGTCAAGAATAACTCACAAAGTATTGTACAGGATTGTGGCTCTTGCCAAATGATTGGGCCACTAATGTTGAGTCTTTGTTATAATTTTATTAATGAACACAAGAGGGATAATTCGCGCGCTATGTGGAAACTAACTGATGAACAAGCACTGATTCAAAAAACGGTCCGTGAGTGGGCGGCGGCAAAGCTAGCTCCCCAGGCCGAAAAATTTGAGCATGACAAACACTTTTCTGTGGAGCTGTACCGCGAGTTTGCCGCGCTGGGATTTCCCGGCATTCGCTATGCTGAAGAGCTCGGCGGTGGCGGTGGCGGCATCTTAGATATGTGTATCTGGGTCAAAGAGCTGGCCCGTGTGCTGCCGGGCTTTGCCATTTCGGCCTCTGTCGCCTGTGGCCTGGGAGCCAAAATGCTCGGTTACGGCACCGATGCGCAAAAAGAAAAGTACTTGATGCCCACCATTGAAGGCGAAATGATCGGTGCCTTTGGACTGACCGAGCCCAACGCAGGCTCTGATGCCACCAATTTGCAAACCCGTGCCGTTAAAGAAGGCAATGAATGGGTGCTCAATGGCGCCAAAACCTTTATTACCAACGCCAATATCTCCGACTACACCCTGGTGTCTGCCAAAACCGATCCCAACGATAAATATGGAATTAGCATTTTTATTGTACCCAAAGGCACACCAGGCTTTATTACCTCCCCCATCGATAAGAACTGCTGGTATTCGTCTGACACGGCGCTGATCACCCTTGACAATTGTCGTATTCCCGAAGACTATTTACTCGGGCCGCTCAATGGTGGCCTCAAACTGTTGACCGACAACCTCAACGAAGGCCGCGTGACCTACGCTGCCCACTGTTATGGTATTGCTGAGGGCTGTTTTGACGGAGCGTTGGAGTATGTGCATCAGCGTACCGCTTTTGGACAAAAGGTCTCTGATTTTCAGAACACCCAGTTTAAGCTGGCTGAAATGAAAATGAAGCTTGAGCTGGCCTGGACCTATATTATGAAAGCGGCCGCTGAAGTTGAAGAAAACCCGGCAGCAAACGTCACCGCTTCGGTGTGCAAGAATTATGCGGCACAAATCTGTGAAGAAGTAGCACGAGAAGCACGGCATCTGCTGGGCGGATACGGTTGTATGAACGAGTACGCTGTGGGCCGCTTGTCGCGCGATGTTTTTGTTGCTGAAGTGGGTGAAGGCAGTCGTGAAATTAACTATCGGGTCATTTGGAAATCCTTGACTCAAAAATTTCGTTAGGGGCATTTTATGATTGACGTTGATGATGATAATATCTGGCGTGTAAACCTGTTTGAGATTTTAGAAGTCGAAGAAAGTACCGATCCCAAAGCCCTGAAACAGCAGTACAAAAATCTGGCGAAGCAGTACCATCCCGACCGCTTTCCCGCCGGATCTGCTGAACAGGAGGCCGCTAAAGACAAATTCTCAGATATTGGTCGGGCTTATGATATCTTAAGCAACGAAGCCAAGCGCAAGCAATATACTGAAACCCGCCGACTCCTGGCAGACCACCTGCCTGAAGATCAGCGCCCGGCTCCCCTCGAAGAATCCGCTGACGCCCCGCAAACGGGCGCTTACGTTCCGTCTTCACCGGCGTCAGAAAAGAAATCAGAAGCCCGACTAGACTTCAAACTCAAAGAGGCGATTACCTGTTTTGAAGAAGGACAGTTCTTTTTTAATAAAACCAAACTGGATGACGCGGTGGATTCTTTTCAGCGAGCGGTATCCATTGTCCCTGAAGAGGCCAAGTACCACAGTCACCTGGGTCGGGCTTATTTGATGAAAGGGTGGACGGGCATGGCCCAGGCGTCTTTCAAACAGGCACTCGTCCTTAACCCCAATGATCCGATTGCAAAAAAACATTACGAGCCTGAAAAACCCAAGAAGAAGGGCCTCTTTGGTGGCCTCTTTGCGAAGAAAGACAAAAAAAAGCAAAAGTAGTTTACAGCGGCTCACTGCGATTAACTTTCACTTCAAAAATTGCATAAGGGCTTCAGAAAAGTCCATCCACAGAGGTCGTGTTTTGGCGAACCAGCGTATCGATCGCTTTGCGCTGACGCGGGGCTTGCTCCATGCTCTGATGCTTTTCAGAGAGCGAACTTATATCATCGGTAGGGTAGCCCAGGGCAATGACAGAAACCGCGTGCGCATGCTCCGGAAAGGCCAGATCCTTGGCCAATTGCTCATGATCAAAACCGGCCATTTGATGAACACCTAGCCCCATTGATTGTGCCTGGAGTGTTAAAGAGAGAACGGCAGCGCCCGTGTCGTAATAGGCGTGGCGGTTAGGTGCATCATTGCCCGAAAAACGGGTATGGGCACAGGCGACAATCAGATGGCTCGCCTCTTTCGCCCAGTAGTTTCCACCGCCAAGATAGCTTTCTATTTGAGTACGGGCTTCGTTATTTCGTGTATACACCAAGAATCGCCAGGGTTGCTCGTTCATACAAGAGGGCGCCCAGCGGGCGGCCTCTAAAAGCAGGTGCAGTTGCGATTCGCTGACGGCTTTCTCGCTAAACGCGCGTGGGCTCCAGCGCTCTTGAATTTCAGGAAGCAGAAAAGCGCCCTGTACATCGTGAATGGTTTCGGAAAGCTGTGCCGATTTATTATTCATTTTGGTTATCACCCATCTTTTTCTGTTCAGCATACTATGAGATGTAGCTCTTTGGCATTGGGCGCAGGAGAGCTGAAATGAAAATGTCACTCTGTAAGAACCCCAGCGATTAATCTTAAAGATCCTCTAAGCAAAGTCGCTGCAGCATTAAAGTTGCCTGGATTGTTCAAAACGAGATGTAAGTCACTGGAAAGGCCGCTTTACAGAGCAAAAAATTTCACTTCAATTATACGGACAACTCCATCAATATATTTGTCTGACTTTTGAAGGTGGTTTATGCTCTCTAGGGTACGAGGTCTATGCCTCCGGGACTCAATGCTCTGAAAAATAAGGATTCTGCTCAGCGAAGCTCAGGCCGTGACACGTATGAAACTCCCGTAATCCATATGACTGGTGCAAAAAGTATTCTTGATAGAAATCCACAGGAATCATGTCGAAAGCTTTAATACTTCTCTCAGAGGGCGGTGTTCAGCAATGTGCAGACGAGACAAACGGTAGTCCTATGGAAGTCATGATAATTTGAGTGAAGCATTGTAATGATGGATAAAATTCCAGATAGCGGCTTTGTGATGTTCAAGCTTTTTCGAGAAAGAAAGAGTCTTGCGGACAAGCCTAGAAATACGCTGACGGAATGTGTTGTTAAGACGCTCAATGTAGCAGGTTTTTCCCGTTTCTTTTCCCACGGCTTTGTAGCGTTTGGAGGGCAAAACCTTAGCGTAAGCATCCCAGAAATCCGTATGTATGAAAGCACACTGCCGATAGACGCCGGGCAAAGAATCCCAAAGTTCTTGGGCGGTTTCTGCCGAGCGATCTCCCGTCGCGCAGCCGACGACTTCTCGTGTATTTTCGTCCTGAGCCAACCAGATCAAGACCTTTTGCATTTTGGAACCTACAAATGACCATTTATGCCCCTCGGGGTACATTTCGTCCATCTGAACCCTCAAACTCCCTTTTTTAGTTATGACATTCACCTGCTGAGGAACTTGAGCATATTTACGTTTAACATAGTCCTGAAGCCAGCTTTCAGAGACCTGCAAGGCTCGGCAAATGCCTGCTAGTGAGAGTTTTTCAAGCAACAAGCGGTCAACAATCTCTCGTTTCTCAGCCGAAATGAATTTTTTTCCGGATGCTCCACAAATTGTCTTCGACAATCCTTGCAAATTCGACTTTGTTTACCAGTGTGGATATGACCATTCTTGACAGTGTTGGAGGATTTGCAGGAAGGACAGAAAAGCATAATTCACCTCTGTATTTTTCCAATCATATCCGATCATAACTTACAATGCACTACCAAGTAGGTAACTATGATATAAACTAGAGATAGTCAACTAAATTTTACTGGATTAACACCAGATTGATGAAATATATTTAGCACTTAGATTGTGGTGAAATAATCATCAGCGACTTCGGATTTAAAGGGTATGCTTTGAAAATTTTAGACAATAGAACCAGAAAACAGCCTTCAGAAAACCTGAATATTACATCTAGAAAATTGCATTCTCGGCTGGGATTTTTAGAAGGAGTTATTTACTCGCTTACAGAGCCAGCCCTCATTATGTCTACTTACGAGGGAACTGAACTTTGCATTGAGGAATCCAACTCGGCATTTGAAGCAGCATTGGGATGTCCTGTAAACGATGACGAAGAGCCGCTTTTTTGCATAGTTGTGGAACATCCCTGTTCATCATCAGCCTCTATGGATCCTCGGCTATCAGAAGATTCATCTTCAAATCTTTTTTCTCTTACCCCAAATAAACCCCATTCTGTGACATTGGTTTATAAAACCGTCAAAGCTCGCGCCCTTTCGGCTCATGCTGTTATGACTCCTTTTATTGATTCTGATGGGGGCAGCGCATTGGCCCTATTGGTTTTAAAGCCTATGGAAGTTACGGACGATCATAAAGGAGAGGACGCTATTGTCGAGGTGTTACAACGCTTTCTGGAAAGCCTCTCTTTTCAGAAAGCAGCGGATCAGTTTCTCGCATTTTTGCGAGAAGAATCAGGTTGTATTCAATCCAGTTTGTGGTGGCGACCTATTTACGCTACAAAACAGACTGCTTTAGCCCAGGTAAGTCGTGCGGGGTGCTCTGAAGTGCTTTCTGTAAGTACTGAAGAACTTCTGTCTCGTCAATTGATAAAGTCTGTTTCACCGTCGCCTGGGTTTGTGCTTCACCACCTTGAAAAGGAAAGCGTTTTCGCTTTGCCTCTTTTTGTAGAAGATGAGATAAAAGGGGTTGTTTTTTTGGTGTTCCCCGTCGAAGCAAGTCAGTTAAATCTATCCCGCTATTCCCATTTTTTAGGTCGAACTTTGGGCCTTAAATTGGAGCATAAGTTTCTTTCGCAAACGCTGTCCGAATGGGTGTCTTATAGCCCTGAACCTCTTATTATAAGTGATGCATGTGGAGTCATTTATCGATCCAATAAGGCCCTCGAAAAACTCTTGGGTTATTCTCAAGATCATTTTACGAAAGGCTTAGGAGAGGATAATCATTCCATAGGTCTAGATGCCTTAGTGCACCCAGATGACAGAGGACGTTTTAAAGCCGTATACAGATCTTTGGAGGCGGGCGATGAAGCTTTGTTTGAAGGACGTTGTCTTACGAGTGAGGCAAATCACCCCGTGCACGTTTCATGGAAAATGAGACGTGCTCCTCATCAAGATCGTATCTATCACGTTATTCAAGATATCAGTCACGAGCATAGCTTAGGCCAGAGCCTGGAGCAAGCTTATGAACTGGCTAACATGGGAACCTGGGAACTGGATGTAGAAAAGGGTCATGTGTTTTGGTCAGAGGTGACCCGACACATTCACGAAGAAGACGCCCCGGATTATCAGCCTCAACTTGAAACGGGTATAAATTACTACCATCCCGAAGATCGACCTGCGATTGCTTCGGCAGTACAACGCTGTATTGAAACCGGTGAGTCCTGGGACCTCCAATTGCGTATTATTACGGCCAAAGGAAACGAGCGCTGGGTCAGAACCGTGGGTGAAAGCAGGTTTAAAGCGGATCAACGCTTATACTTATTTGGGACCTTTATAGATATTGACGCAAAGAAAAGGGCTGAATTGACCGAAGAAAAACAAGCGCAAATGCTCACCCTTCTTAATAATGTGGTGCATCAGCAATTTTTAGAAAAAAGCTGGCAGCAAGTTTTACCTCAGGCTTTACAGAGCTACACCGAAGTGTTAGAGGGGAATCTAATGATGTACATTCACGGCACCCAGGCTCCGGTACGGTCTACAGATTTGTTTTTACCCTCTCATATTCAGCCCCCCTCTCACAGGGTTCAAGAAGAACTATTTACCCTGAGTCGCCCCCTACTGCCTACAGTTTTTAAGTCTTACGAAGTGACTGAAATGCCAGTGAATCATCTGAGCCATTATTTTAAGTCTTTATCACTGTGCAGTGTTTCAATGCTGCCTGTCTTTTCTGGGAGAGTTTTTCAGGGGGTCTTTGTGATAGGACGATCTAGCGCAATTTCCTCAGATGAGCAACACAAGAATAGACTAGGTTTTATACAAACCTTTGCTTATAGTTTGTCGCAGGCCATTGCCCACCAACAGTCTTTAGAAATTCTCAAAGCTGTAAATGCTGAACTGGCTGAAAATATGAATGCTTTGGCCCATAGTAACCAAGAGCTAGAACAATTTGCATATATCGCTTCTCACGACTTGCAAGAGCCTCTGCGTATGGTCACCAGCTTTTTGGATCAGCTTGAAAAAAAATATGCCCATGCCTTAGACGAAAAGGCCCACCGCTATATTTTCTTCGCTACCGATGGGGCCCGCCGTATGCGGCAGATTATTTTAGACTTGCTGGAATACTCTCGATTGGGTAAGCCTGAACAAATGGTTTATGAAACGATTTCCAGCGAAGATTTAATGGCAGAAGTGAACGCTTTATTGAGCCAAAAAATAAAAGAAACAGGCGCTCAGATTGTTTATGATTTTCCCCCTTCCTTTTTAGCGCCGCGCATTCCGTTAAGGCAAGTATTGCAGAACCTGGTTGGCAATGCCTTAAAGTATAGTGATACTAAACGCCCACCACAAATTAATATTGTGCTAAAGACAGACCAGAATTTACTCTTTTCAGTGCAAGATAACGGTATTGGCATCGAGAGTGATTATTTTAAAAAAATATTCATTATTTTTCAACGCTTGCATGGCAAGGATGCTTATGAAGGTACTGGCGTGGGATTAGCGCTGTGCAAAAAAATTATTGAACAGTGCCAGGGCACGATCTGGCTAGAATCTGTTTTGGACCAGGGCAGCACCTTTTACTTCCAAATTCCCAAAGGAGAATAGACATGAGACCCATTCATATTCTGTTGGCAGAAGACTCTGAAGGAGATATTCTTTTAACCACTGAAGCACTGAAAGAAGGCCGCATTGTCAATATCTTGAGTGTCGTTAAAGATGGTCAAGAAGCGATTGAATTTTTAAAAAAGTCGGGAAAACACGAAAAAGCGGATCGACCAGATCTTATTTTATTAGATGTAAATATGCCCAAAAAAAGTGGCCATGAAGTGCTGCATTTTATTAAGCATGACGATCGCTTTAAAACGATTCCCGTCATTATGTTGACCACATCATCCTCAGAAAAGGATGTGAATGAATCCTACTTAAACTATGCAAATTGCTATATTGTGAAGCCTGTAGAAATCGATAATTTTTTGAAAGTTATTTCTACAATTGAAGATTTTTGGTTGCAGATTACTCGCCTGCCCAGCCCATCTATGACACCCTGGGATGTCTAATTTGTGATGCAAAATAGTAATGCGTATCGCTTTCTTATTGTCGAAGATAATCCTGGCGATCGGGTATTAATAGAGGATTATCTCAGGGTCAACGCTGCATTGGCCGAATTAACCTGGGCAGAATCCCTCCAGGGAGCCAAAAACTGTTTGAGCAGAGAGCATGCCTTTGATGCGATTTTACTCGATCTGACCTTGCCAGATTGCGCAGGGCAAATCCTGATTGAAACCATGCTCAAATTGGCTGGCAATATACCGGTGATTGTGCTGACAGGTTACTCTAACTTAGGTTTTGCAGTGCATTCGATGGGGCTCGGGATTAGCGACTATTTGCTTAAAGATGATCTAGACGAAACGGTTTTATATAAAAGTATTCGCTATAGCATTGAGCGAACCAAATATATTTTAGCCCTGAAAGATTCAGAGCAGCGCTACAGTAATTTGTTTCAGATGAGCCCTCAACCTGCCTGGTGTATAGATACTAAAACCCAGCGTTTTTTAGAGGTGAATGACGCAGCGGTCGTACATTACGGTTACACGCGCGACACTTTTTTAAATATGCAATTAAAAGACTTATGTCCATGTCCCGTGCAGTGTATGCCTCAGACATTGACTTTACTGGCAGAAGACGGTGTGACTGTTCCTGGTTTTGAGGGCGTATATTGTCACGTTAAAAAAGATGGTCAGCTTATTTCTGTGAGATTAAAGAATCGTTTGATTTATCGCCAGGGAGAATGGGTTTGTCTAATGCTTGTGAATGATGTCAGTCTTCAGCAAGCCTATATTAGTAATATAGAACAGCAGAATCAAATGCTGCAAGATATGGTGTGGATGCAGTCTCATATGGTCAGAGCTCCTCTGGCACGCCTTCAAGGTCTGGTGCATCTTTTTCAGATTCCTGATTTAGATGTCTCAGCACTACGAGAAAATGCTGAACTGCTGGCGGCCATACAAACTTCTTTAGAAGAATTAGATGAGGTGATTTGTTCGTTGGTGAGAAAAACAGAAGATGTTCAAACACATATTTACCAATCCCCTTTGTTCTCTCAATCCAACCCGCTTATACTTTAATTTTTTTCCATTTACCCTGCTATCCCATTATTACGAAAATAAGGGTTTGTGCCGCCTGATAAATGACCTGCGCTGACGTCCCTGCGTCTGACCCGCCAGTGTCGCCGAGACCAATCCAAAGAAAGGGCGCCATGCCCCCGGCAAAAAACAATTATTGAACCGATATAGGTAGAGAAAGTTGTTTTCCGTCCGGCTCCTGTGGCGCCCATAGCTGACAAGTCAAGAGGAGATCCTAAGTGTATTCGCTGATTTGAGGGTGGCTTTAACACCCTCATCTCCCAACTTATCTACCAAAAAGATTACCGATATTGTAACTCACTTTAAGTCCGCCCATGCCTTGACCGTTTTGGGTACTTTGCCCATAAAAGCCAGTGAAACTCCAATCACTTCCTTTTTTCTGAAAAGTAGCTTCACCCCCTAAGGTCATGTCAACGCTGGTTTTCTTATCTGCTATATCGTAACTGGCCGTGGCATTCAGGGTAGGCCCCACCTTAAAGTAGTTGCCGGCTAAGGTTGTTTTGAGATTGGGGTTCAAGCCTAACGAAAAATCAGCAGTGTACGCTGTCTTGTCTGTTCCGTTATAGGTGTAGTTTTTCATAGACACACCAGGAGAGGCGCTACCCGTGAGATTCAGACTGCTATTGGTGTTAATTTTAGCGAGCTTGGCAGTGGCTTTAAAATCTGTTGAAAGGCTCAATTTTGAAATGTCTTTATATTTTCCATAGTCCTGCATCAATGTGCTTTTAAGACCCGCGTAGGACTCGAACTTAAAGACTGAATCGTTGTTTTCATAATGATGAAGTCCCTGATCAACATCTTTTTCTGCTTCATCGCCTGGGGATTGGGTGGGTTCCGCAGGTGGCGCTATGGAGGCTGGCTTTACTGGTTCTGTTGTCTCAGGCCCCCTGTTTTAGCAGGTGTGGGCACAACAGGTGCTGTAGACACGGGTGGGGTAGAAGGGTTAATCGGGGTAAAGCTTGGCGTGTTACGGATACCAAAGTCAGACATAAATCACCTCTGTTTTTTTATTTTTTGACGTCATGACAAATTTTTATCGAAAGACTAGAAGTCGAGGAGCAGAAATCCTTCCTCGCTCTCTGTATTCTCTTGTGTAGGATGCTCTTCTTCAAAAGGTCCCAAGTCTTGAGCAATGCTTAATGGCTTAACGGCGGCGGGAATTGAGGGTTCTGGGTCGGGCTGAAGGAAGTCACCGTGCACAGATTCTGTTTGCGCTGACTCAAGGGTCTCGATATAGATGAGGTAGCATTGACGTAACTCCTGGATTTTTGGCCATTCAGGAGCTAAGGCATCGGCTTTTTTGAGATACTTAACCGCAAGATCTAAATCATGCATTAAGAAGAACAGATAAGATAAGAGAGCGTAAGGATGGGGGATAGAAGGCTTTGCCTTTATTGCCTGTACGAGCTCCTGAGAAGCTGCCTTTAAGTCTTTTAAGGGTAGCTTTACGAACGGGTCTTCAACGCGAATCATGTTAAGTCTTGCCACCAGCGTTAGGGCGTTATTGTAAGCGGCATCAAAGCGATCAAAAACTTTCTTATTGATACCGTCAACTTGTGAGCTGACGTTCTCTAAAGCTTCAAAATCCATGGTTACACCCTTTTATTTACCTCTCGCGCTTTTTAATGATAGATGATGTTTTATCATAATTTAAAATCAACCCGAAGTCAATATTTAAATATTTAAATTATAATCATTTAAATATTCAATGAAAATAGATTCAAAAGCCTGGCGCTTTTCAAAAAACAATGTTTACCTGGAGTCAGGCCTTTTTTGCGTGGTTTTAGTGGTTGCCAGAAAAGTATTTACCGGTAGCGTTTACAGATAGTAATTCCTGACTAAGCGCTTCTCTCGAAGAGGTCTGGCAACTGGTACAATAGGGGCAAAGTTTTACCACAGGAGCGTCTGATGACTCACAGCGAACAAGACATTGCACAACAGACAGAGCAGATTGAAGATCAAGAATGGTTAGACTCTCTTGATTATGTGATTAAAAGCAGTTCTGCCGAACGGGTGGCCCGTTTGTTTCAACGCCTACAAAATCGCGCTGCGAAGTTTGGCGTGGGCTTGCCCTTTTCTGCCAATACCCCTTATATCAACACCATTCCCCGCCATAAACAACAGCCCTATCCCGGTAGCTACGAGCTCGAGCGCCGGGTGAAAAGCATTATCCGTTGGAACGCCATGGCCATGGTGGTACGCGCCAACCGCAATGAAGACGGTATTGGTGGCCATATTTCTACATTTGCCTCTTCAGCCACCCTTTACGAGGTGGGCTTTAACCACTTCTTTCGCGGTAAGCAAGGAGAGCAAAGTGGTGATCAAATCTATTTTCAGGGTCACGCGTCTCCAGGCATTTATTCGCGCGCTTTTTTAGAAGGCCGCCTCACCGAGCAGCACTTAGAAAACTTCCGCCGCGAGTTGGCCGATGGCGGTGGGCTCTCTTCTTACCCTCACCCATGGCTCATGCCAGACTTTTGGGAATTTCCGACGGTATCGATGGGCCTTGGACCGTTGATGTCTATTTACCAGGCGCGCTTTAATCGCTACCTAGAAAACCGCGGTCTTAAAAAAGAGACGGGCCGCGTTTGGGCCTTTTTAGGCGATGGCGAAATGGACGAACCGGAATCTCTGGGTGCCATTACGCTGGCCAGCCGCGAAAAACTGAATAACCTTACCTTCGTGATTAACTGTAACCTTCAGCGCCTTGACGGTCCGGTCAGAGGAAACCAAAAGGTTATTCAAGAACTGGAAGCCGTTTTTAGAGGCGGTGGCTGGAACGTGATCAAAGTGATTTGGGGATCAGACTGGGATCCACTCTTAGAAAAAGATGAGTCCGGTCGTTTGATTCAGATCATGAACGAGACCATTGATGGAGAATACCAAAAGTATAAAGGGGGCGACTCAGGCAAACAGGTGCGTGAAAACTTCTTTGGTAAAGACCCCGAGACCCTCAAGCTGGTGGAGCATCTCAGCGATGAGCAAATCGCTCAACTGCACCGGGGTGGCCATGACTCCTTGAAGGTGTTTAACGCCTATCAGGCCGCGGTGCAAAACACCGACTCGCCCACCGTGATTCTGGTGAAAACCGTGAAGGGCTATGGCCTGGGCGAAAGTGGCGAAGGCAAGAATATTACCCACTCACAAAAGAAACTGAACGAAGAAGAACTAAAAGCCTTCCGCTCTCGCTTTAATATTCCCATTTCAGATGAACAACTGGCGGGCAGCGCGCCCTTTTATAAGCCGGCGGAGGACTCTGAAGAAATGCAGTATCTGCGATCTCGCCGCGAGGCTTTAGGTGGCCCTGTGCCCTCTCGCCGCAGTGATTTAGCACCCATGGATCAATTCCCTCAAAAGTCTTTTCATGAATTTAAAGAAGGCTCTAAAGGCCGTGAAGTGTCCACCACCATGGCCTATGTTCGCTTATTGGCGGGTCTCATGAAAGACAAGCAACAAGGGCACCTGGTGGTGCCGATTATCCCCGATGAGGCACGCACCTTTGGTATGGAGTCGCTCTTTAACAAGCACGGTATTTATGCCCACCAGGGGCAAAAATATGATCCTGTGGACTCTGATTCGCTGATGCGTTACCGAGAAGCCAAAGATGGTCAGATTCTCGAAGAGGGGATCACCGAAGCCGGGTCGATGTCTTCTTTTATCGCGGCGGGAACCGCTTATGCCACCCACGGGGTGAATACCCTGCCTTTCTTTACTTTTTACTCTATGTTTGGCTTTCAACGCATTGGCGATTTGGTGTGGGCTGCCGGTGATATGCGCTGTCGCGGCTTCTTAGTGGGAGCCACCGCCGGTCGTACAACCCTCGCCGGAGAAGGCTTGCAACACCAGGATGGTCACTCTCATCACCTGGCCCACCCCCACCCCAACCTCAAGTCTTACGACCCCGCTTTTGCCTATGAAATCGGCGTGATTATTGAGGCGGGCATTCAGCGTATGTACGTAGAGCAAAAAGATGAGTTCTACTATATTACGGTGGGCAATGAGGCCTATGAACAGCCGCCAATGCCGGTCGGCGTCGAAGAGGGCATCTTAAAAGGCATGTATTGTTTCCAGCGCTCAGAACTGGGTAAAGCCACTGCGCGGGTCCAGTTATGGGGCTCCGGCGCCATTTTAACCGAGGTCTTAAAAGCCGCCAAAATGCTTGAAGACTATGGTGTGGCCGCCGATGTCTGGAGCGTGACCTCGTATAAAGCCGTGTATGAAGAAGCAATGGATGCCGATCGCTGGAATATGATGAACCCCGAAGCAGCCCCACGGGTGTCTTACCTGGAAGAATTGATGGAGGGCACCGAGGGCCCCATTATTGCGGTGTCTGACTATATCAAAATCTTGCCCCACTCGTTGGCTCGCTGGTTAAAGCAACCCCTGGTGGCACTGGGCACCGACGGTTTTGGCCGCAGTGAAGGACGTGAAGCCTTGCGCCGTCACTTTGAAGTGGATGCAGCACACACCGTGTGGGCAACCCTTGGACAGCTGGTGCGCGAGGGGCAGCTCAAAAGCGATGTCTTAGCCAAAGCCCAAAAAACCCTGAATATTGATACCCAAAAACCAAATCCGGTCACACTGTAGAAGGAGTTACTTATGACAGATATAAACGTACCCAAACTCGGCGATGGCGTGGACGGCGCTGAAATTCTCAGTGTCCTGGTACAGGTGGGCGATACCGTCAGCGAAGGCCAGTCCTTGCTGGAGCTAGAGTCAGATAAAGCCACGGTGGAAGTGCCTTCAACGGCCGCCGGCGTGGTAAAAAGTCTCGCGGTGGCCGAAGGCGATACCGTTAGCGAGGGCCAACTTATTCTGAGTCTCGAAGCAGGGAACGGTTCTGAAAAAGCTCCCGAGAAGGAGCCCGAGAAAGCTCCGGAGCAAAGCTCAGAAAAGCCCCCAGAAAAAGCAGCCGACAATCCTGCCGAAGAGCCAGCTCTACAGGAGGATCCGTCCCCAGAATCCGCCACCGCTGCGCCTTCTCAGATTGACCTTGTCATTCCCAAGCTCGGTGATGGCGTGGACGGTGCCGAGGTCCTCAACGTGCTGGTGGCCGAAGGTGACACCATCGCAAAAGGCGATGCGCTGCTGGAGCTCGAGTCAGACAAAGCAACCGTAGAAATTCCTTCGGAAGTCGCGGGTGTTCTCCAATCGCTGCGTATTGCCGTAGGGGATACCGTCAGCGAAGGACAGGTCATTGGCGTGGTTGAAGGACAGGGAGCAAAGCCAGCAGAAAAAGCCGCAAAGCCAGAGCCGCAAGCTGCTGCTAAACCTGTCGAAAAGTCTGTCGAAAAGTCTACCGAAAAGCCCACACCCCAGGGCGTTACAGAACCCCAGGAGAGTCAGCCACTGCCTACCGGCAAAGCAGAAGCTCCGACGCTGGGCAATCCGGTGCCTGCCGCTCCTTCCGTCCGCCGCTTTGCCCGCGAGCTGGGTGTCGATATTCAGCAAGTCAAAGGCACCGGTCCCCGAGACCGCATTTCGGAAGCTGACGTCAAGGCCCATGTTAAAGCACAGATGCAGGGTGTCTCCATGGGGGCATCTACAGGAACGTCCACGAGCGCATCCACGGCTTCGGCCTTACCAGCCATGCCTGACTTTAGCAAGCTTGGTCCCGTTGAAACCGAGAAAATGAACGCGGTGCGCCGGGCCACCGCGCAACAAATGTCGCTTTCCTGGCAGAATATTCCCCACGTGACCCAGTTTGATCAGGCAGATATTACCGAACTTGAAGTCTTCCGCAAGGCCCAGGGTAAGGTAATGGAAAAAGCCGGAGCCAAACTCACCGTTACGGCAATGCTGGTTAAAATTTGTGCCCTGGCGCTGAAAAAGTTCCCGCAATTCAATGCGAGTATTGACACTGAGAATCAGCAAATTATTTACAAAAAGTACTATAATGTGGGCGTCGCGGCAGAGACACCCCGGGGATTAATGGTTCCCGTGATTAACGACGTGAACACCAAGGGCTTTGTGGAATTATCGGTAGAGCTAAACACCCTGGCTAAAAAAGCCCGGGAGCGCAAAATTTCTGCTGAAGAGCTTCAGGGAGCGACCTTTACGATCTCCAATCTTGGCGGTCTGGGCACCACTTACTTTACACCCATCGTCAACTGGCCTCAGGTGGCGATTCTGGGCGTGGGTCGTGCCTCTCTGCAGCCGGTGTGGCAAGACAATGCCTTTGTGCCGCGTATGATTATGCCCTTATCAATTTCTTATGACCACCGTTTAATCGACGGTGCCGATGCAGCCCGCTTTTTGCGCTGGATCGCTCAGGCTTTAGAAAGCCCCCTAACAATGATGATGGAAAGTGAAAACCCATGACAAACACAGAAAAAACACAGGTAATTGTACTCGGCGGAGGCCCTGGTGGGTACGCCGCTGCTTTTTTAGCCGCTGATCTTGGCCTTGAAGTCACCCTCGTTGAAAAGCGCGAAAGCTATGGCGGCGTTTGTGTATACGAAGGCTGTATTCCCTCCAAAGCCCTTTTGCACGCTGCTGAGTTGATTCGCGAAAGCCAACATGCCGCCGCCTGGGGTCTTAATTTTGGCAAGCCAGAGATTGATCTCGATAAACTCAGAGCCTGGAAGGACAAAATTGTTCAACAATTAACGGGAGGCACCGGTCAACTGGGCAAAGCCCGTAAAGTCAACCATGTCAAAGGCACCGGCACCTTACAGGACCATAAGCATCTATTGGTGGAGCTCAATGACGGTGGCCAAAAAATGCTGGAATTTGAGCATCTCATTCTGGCGACCGGCTCTCACCCCATTGTGTTACCCTTTTTACCCAAATCAGAACGCGTCATGGACTCCACTGACGCCCTGGAACTCAAAGACATTCCCGAAACGCTACTGGTACTGGGCGGCGGGTATATTGGCTTAGAAATGGCCACCTTTTACAGCGCCTTAGGCTCCAAAGTCACCGTCGTAGAAATGATGGATAGCCTGCTGGCCGCCGCAGACGATGACCTGGTGAAGCCTCTGCATAAGCGTGTAAAGGGTTATTTTGAAGATATTTTGTTGAGCACCAAAGTCACCGGTGCCAAAGAAGTGGATAACGGCCTTGAGGTGTCTTTTGAAGATGCCGAAGGCAAGGCCTTCACCCGTCATTTTGACAAAATGCTGGTGTCTGTGGGTCGTCGCCCCAATAGTCGCGGGATTGGCCTGGAAAACACCGACGTTGAAGTCAACGATCAGGGCTTTGTAAATGTTAATAAACAATTGCAGACCAATGTACCCTCTATCTACGCCATTGGCGATCTGGTGGGGCAACCCATGCTGGCTCACAAAGCCTCTCACGAAGGCCGAGTCGCGGCTGAAGTGATTGCAGGGCACAAAGTCACCTTTGAGCCCTACGCCATTCCTGCCGTGGTCTTTACCGATCCTGAGCTGGCCTGGTGTGGACTCACCGAAAAAGAAGCCAAGGAACAGGGCAAAGCAGTCACCGTGGCCCGGTTTCCCTGGGCGGCCTCTGGTCGTGCGCTGACCCTTGATCGCACCGAAGGCTTAACCAAGCTAATTATTGATCCAGAAACCGAGCGGGTTCTCGGCGTGGGCATTGTGGGCAAAGGCGCCGGTGAACTCATTGCCGAAGGCACACTGGCCGTAGAAATGGCCGCCGTTGCCTCTGATATTAAGCTCACCATTCATGCCCACCCAACGCTCTCTGAGACCGTTATGGAAGCGGCAGAAGTGTATTTTGGCGAAAGCACGCACGTTTACCGTCCTAAACGTAAGAAAGCTTAATCCAGCATGCCCGCTCCCTCACCCGTTACAGCTGCCTCTCCTACCCAGGCAGAACTGTGGCGACCCGTTAAAGAACAGCTGGGCCAGAGCTTCGACCTCAATCGTGTAGAAGCCTGGTTTTTACAGCACTTTTCAGGCATGGTTGTGGCCCTGGTGTACCTGCTCTTTTTTAGCCTGCTGTGGGTGGTGGTGTCGCGATCGCTGCGCTTAATTTTTAAGCGGGTACAGCTGGACCCCACCGCGGCGAGCTTTGTACAGGAGGTGCTTAAGTACACGATCTTTTGTATCGGTTTACTCGCTGCGCTGGGTGCCCTGGGGATTAACACAACGTCTATTTTGGCCTCGCTGGGCGTTGCCGGTCTGACCCTGGGCTTTGCCGCCAAAGACACCCTGTCTAATATTATTGCGGGCATTTTTATCTTTTGGGATCGCCCTTTCACCACCGGCGATCTCGTGAGATATTGGTAGTGTTTACGGGCGGGTACAAGAGATTACGCTACGCTCTACGCGCATTGTCACCGTCGATGGCAAAATGGTGGCCATTCCCAATACCAATATTGTGAATGATAAAGTGGTCTCTTATACGAATTTCCCGACGTTAAGACTGGATATTGATGTAACCATTGGTGTCGAGGAAAATATAAGTCAGGTACGACAATTGCTATTGGCAGCGCTAGCAAATACCCAAAAATATATAGCAGAACCCCAGGCCAGCGTGGTGGTTACAGCCCTTAATGACTATAATATCGCCTTACGGGTTAGCGCCTGGATCGAGAATGAGCGTGAACATCTGTCCGAGCGCTTTTTCATGCGCGAGTTGGTGTTTAACACGCTGCGTGACGGCCAGGTGGACATGCCCTACGAAACTTTTGCGGTGTTTTCTCAACCTTCAGAGCGTGGTGCTGCACCCTTGGGAGACGGGGCCACTGAGACTTCTGCAGAGGGCAGTACAAAGTAAAAGGTCGAGCCTTTGCCGGGCTGACTGTCAATGGCAAAATGTCCCCCATTTTGATTGACAAAATCTCGGCAAATAATCAGTCCAAGGCCGGTGCCCTGCTCACCATCAGTACCGGGTGTAGAGTCAATGCCGTAGCCGTTAATTTTTGCCTGGCGTGCTTCGCTAATACCTACACCATTATCCACCACTTTAATGCCAATACCCTGAGGATCTGTATACGCAATAATATCGATTTTTCCACCTTCAGGGGTAAACTTAATGGCGTTGTTTACCAAATTTCCCAGTGCCAAAGCGATCATATCTTCGTCGGCATACATCGTTAAGTCTTCTGCTGCCGATACCGTAAGGGTAATCTCTTTTTGGAGAGCTGTGAGCGTATACAGGCGACTCAAAGACGTTAGCCAGCTGGAGACGTGTATCACCGACGGGTTTACTTTGGCTCCTTTAAGCTGGCTATTGGCCCAGGTTAAAAGCTTTTCGAGCATTTCTGTGGTGTGGCCGAGACGGGTTTGGATGTTCTTAGCATGCGCTGAAAGTCATCGGGCGGTAAGAGGTCTCTGTCGGCGATAGACAGTAGCGACTGTAAAGTACCCAGAGGTGAGCGCATGTCGTGGGCCAGCACTGAAAACAGTTTAGACTTTAGCTGATTCAGTTGTTCTAACTCTTCTTTTCGGGCTTGAAGCTGCCGATTATTGGCCTGAATTTCGGCGGTGCGATCAGCGACTTTTTGCTCTAAATTTTGACGGTAGTTTTCTACCTTTAAGATGGCTTCATAGGTGCGAATACTTGCCAGCAGTACAGCAGACAGCTTGTCCTGGGTGAGTTCGGTTTTTAGACGGTAGTCATCAATTTTGAAACGTTGAAGCACCTCCATTTCCGGGGCTTGGCCTGGCTGACCCGTGCGTAAAATGATGCGGATAAAATCGTTGTGCAGGTGTTGGCGAATAAATTCCACCAGATCCAGCCCGGCCTGATCGCTCTCCATGACAACGTCTACTAGTACCACGGCAATGTCGGGCGTCTCCTGCAGTATTTTTTTTGCTTCAAGTGCAGTGTAGGCGTGTAGAAAATTAAGGGGCTTTGACTCAACGGGTAAAATGACGTAAGGCCAGTCGGGTAACGGAGTGTACGCCTTCTTCGTCGTCAACAACCAGTACTTTCCAGGCAGGCTGCTGAGAAACGTCTATCCAGGATGGTGATGGGACCTCTAATGATTCGGGGGGTGAGACGATTGGCCCTTCGGCGGCAAAGATAAAGGGGGCGTCATCGAGATTGTTTTGTACAGGCAAGTCAGATGCTTCAGTCACAGGCGCTTTGTCTCCGGGTCTTCATTGTGAGGAAAGATAACTTCAAAATGGGTTCCTCCATCGGGTGGAACGGGTAAATGTATCTCTCCCCCTAGCTTTTGATGGATTAAATTATACACCATATACAGCCCCAGCCCTGAGAACGCCGACTTACTTCGGGTTGAAAAGGGTTCAAAAATGATGGGCTTGAGTGCTTCTTCAATACCGCAACCGTTATCGGTATAAATCAGTCGCCAGTGCTGAGGTTCTTCATTAGCAGCGCCGGGCTTTACTTGCCCCTCTGTGGTCTCTAAACGTTGATCCATGAGGCTAAATAGGGCTTGCATTCCCTGCTGCGGCTCTGCCCGGTAAGGCACCAGCTGTAAAGAAATAACGGGGGAATGGGTGTCTATAAAACCGTGTAAATGGGCGTTGTTGACCCATTCATTGATCATCTGCGTCCAGACATTGGGGATAGGTGTAAAGCCATACATCATCCGAATTTCACCTCAAAACGAATGTGTTGGTATTTCGGGATTATGTGCAAGCACATCAATAATCTGATAGATGTGCGCCTTGAAGTGGATACGTTCAGACGTTTCATAGGCCTGAAGAGGAGACACTCGCTTAAAGTCTTGAATGATGATGGCTGCTTCATTAAGATGCGTCGCTAAAAGCTGCCCGGCGTCCTGCATATTGTGAAGGGTGCTTTCCATCTGAGTCCTGGACAGCGAGCCAGACTCCATCGCCTTTTGCAAATGGGTGATATCTTTTGTAGTGTGCTCAGGGCGGTAATGCCAATACCCAGGGGGGTGTTGAGTTCATGGGCTACGCCCGCCACTAGCCCGCCAAGGGCAACGATTTTTTCGGCTTCGACAAGCTCTCTCTGCGCCTGGCGCAGTATTCTTCAGGGCTTTGAAGGCCTGATTCTGCTCTTGTTGAACGCGCTCCTGAATTTGCGTGTAACGCTGATGCAACTTCAAAATCATAAAGATCAGATCGGCAAAAGCCTTTATTTCCACCTCGGGTTTTGGCGTGCCAAACCCATAACGGGCAGTCAGGTTATCCTGGAAAAAGGCATAGCCCTGCCCTGAAGGAGTCTTTGACTCGACATCAGAGTGACTTTGTATGAGTACAGCATCTTTTACAGACAGCACGTAGTAAAGCAGATCGTCGATTTGCTCGAGCGATTTTGCCAGAGCTGGCAACAAGGCATCAGCAACATCGTTGCCGCTGAAGTCTTCGATAATCTGCAGAACGTCTGTACATAAAGATGAAGACTTATTTAACATGCTAAATAACCCCCCCATTGTTTAAACATTAATCTTTAAACAATTGAGAAACCGCGACCTCTTCCACAGAGGCCAATTTTTTCAGGGCAGGCAAATTGACCTTTTCGCGGTCACCGACGAGGGTAAACACCAGCGGCTTCGCAGCGACCCTTTCTTTTAAAAAGGCCATCATGTCTTTGAGCTGGGTTTGACTGAGTTGTGCAAAAAACTGGGGCCGTGGATCGTTGGCAAATCCCCGAGTCATGCCAGGTTTCCATGGTGCCAAACACATTGCGAAAGGTGACGCGATCGGTGCGATACATGTTTTCTAAGGCCTGCCGCGCCCGGTTAAAATGCTGCTCTGACTCGGGCGGGTTACGAATTAAATCAATGAGTAATGTTAAAGACTCTACGGTTTTATCACCCTGGGTACCAATAAACGCCAGCATTTGATCCTCGTCACCCAGTCGCCGTCCCTGCGCGTAGTAAGAAAAGGTAGAGTAGGCCAGCGCTCTGGCTTCGCGAACTTCTTGAAACATAACGGCACCCATGCCGCCGTCCATGTACTGATTGTAAAAGTCCACCAGCATTTTGTCTTCGGGAGCCACCTCTACACCGGGTTGCACCAGGTCAATGGTGGCCTGGGCACTGGGATTGTGTAAAAAATAAACCTTGACTGGTGAGCCGTTGTGTCGCTCCAATTTGAGCGGAGGCTGAGGTCTGGCATTGAGTAAGGGCAGTGCGATGTTGCCCGGCTGATGGTATTTTTTTAGCAATTGGTGCACGTCGTCCTGGGATTTAGAACCGCTATAGTAAATCTTGAAGTTTTGTTGTTTAAGCGCGGCTTTCATGGGGCCATAAGCGTCTACAGAGAGACCCTTTAACGTCTCTGCACTGGGACGGCGCAAGTAAGCCGACTCTTCACCGTAGCGTACCCAGTCCCTGAGGGCACCGCGCAGGCTGCGGTTGTCTTTTTTCTCATCAACCCGGCTGTCAATGGCGTTCTGAAGACGGGCCTTGAAGCGTTCGGCATCTAGATTGCCTGACCAGAGCACTTCTTCGGCTAGCTTTAGGCGGGCTCAAGCTTTTGATCGGTGCCGCTTAAATACATGGAGAAACCATAATCACTACAGTTAAAGCTAACTTTGGTGCCCAATTTATAAAAGGCGTTGGCCGACCGACTCAGGAGACTGGGTCGCTGTGCCGGCATTATTCGAGCTCAGACATAACGGTACAAAAATTGGGGTCGTGCTTGTTGCCATAATCATAGGTAATGCCCAGGCTGTAAAGGTCGTTAATGGGGTTCTGGGTCGCGTAAGACACCACGCCGGGGGCGTAAGAACTTGCCGTCAATTGACTTTTCAAATCGATCCACTCCGGGGCCACCGGCTCCGGCTTGATGGCTTCGACCTGCAAAGCAAAATCACTGCGCTGATCCGGGTTTAGCTGCATTTTTTTGAGCTGTGGCTTGCTAATTTTGGGGAACTTAAACTCAGCGTCTTTGCGATAGCCCGCCACATAGTTATTTTTGAAATAGGTGTTGGCCACCCGCGTAATATCCTCCACCGTGAGCTTGCGTAAACGCGCGGGGCGTTGCATGAGGGTTTCCACCGACAGACCGTTTAAAAAGGCCTCTGCCATAATCCCTGCTCGTCCCTGATTGCTTTCAAGGGAGCGCTTTAAAGAAATTTCTGTGTCCAGTGCAATGGCCTGCATAATCTCAGGATCAAATTTCCCTTGCTTAATCAGTTCTAGCTGTTCTATCAGAAGCGCTTCTGCTTCTGCCATGCTTTGTCCCTGACGCGGCACGGCCCACAAGTACTGTGCACCGGCATCTTTGTTAATGCTCGGATAAGAACCTGCCGAACGAACTTTTTGGGTTTGCATTAAATTCAGTTTGAGCAGTCCCACATCGCCACTGTCTAAGAGCATATCGATCATGGTGAGCGCATCGCTGTCTTTATTTGAACGACTTGCGGTGGCAAACGCCAGCATGACCTTTTCTTCGCCTTTATACTGCACATTGACCCGTTCCACGCCCTCAATTGGTGGGTCTTTGGGGGGCTCAAAAGGCTTAACAGGGGCGGGTTTCCAGTCTGAGAAGTACTTTTCAATCACCCGGCGCGTTTCGGCGATATCGATATCACCGGAGAGAACCAGGGCCATATTATTGGGCACATAGTAAGTGTTGTAGAAGGCGTACATTTTACGGAGTGAAGGATTTTTTAAATGTTCTACGGAGCCTAAAATGGTCTGTGAACCATACGGGTGTTTTTTAAAGAGTTGTTCGTTAACAGCTTCTCTTAAAATATCGTCTTTGTCATCCAGGCTGATGTTTTTTTCTTCGTAGACGGTTTCTAGCTCTGATTGAAACAAACGAAACACCGGTTCACGAAAACGTTCGCTTTCGATCATGGCCCATTGCTCTAAGCGGTTTTTGGGCAAAGAGAGTAAGTAAACGGTTTCTTCGTTAGAAGTATAAGCATTTAAGCCTTCGGCCCCCATTTTAGAGTAAAGGGTGTCGAGCTCTCCGGGAATGGCGTAGGTACTGGCCTCTACGGAAAGTTCGTTAATTTGGGTCAGGAGCGCGTTGCGCTCTTCGGGATCCGTGAGGGTAAACAGCTTCTCGTAAAGGGCCACAATTTGATCTTGTAAGCCTTTTTCTTTGTCAAAATTGCTGGTGCCCAGACGGGTGGTGCCTTTAAACAGCATATGTTCAAGATAGTGGGCGATACCGGTGGCGTCAGCAGGATCTTGTTTACCGCCCGCGTTGATCACCACCTGGGCATAAAAGCGAGGCTCTAAAGGATTACGGCTTAAATAAACCTTGAGCCCGTTTTTTAATTGAAAGTGGGTATGATCCAGGGTGGACGCTTTGGTTTGGCTACTAAAGAGCGAGAAGGGGGCCTCCCAGGCCTGAGCTGGAAAGGCGCTAACGAGGGTGCTAAGACAGACTAAGGTGGCCAGAGGGAGATGACGACGTAACCGTGAGCGCTTCATAAATATATCCATTCTCTTTAAAACGTATGCTAAAGTCTCACCCATTATAACCCAAAGTAAATTTCTGAATAAGCAAGGTTAAAGTCCGTACTTTAATTAAAATCCGTATTTTAGAAGATACAGCGCCAGCGGAAAAATACCAAAAACACAGGTGACCACCATGCCCACGGGCCCAGGTAATATCAAATAGCTTTTGTGAGGCAATTGAGGAGTGGTAAAAAACCTTGATTTGCCCTTGATCATTTCGGGTCACCCCCTTGAGTTGTTGAGTGAGAAGTTTACGGACATTATGCGAGACAATAAAAACCCACGGAGATAGACGTTTTCCTTCATACGTATTGCCCTTGACGTTATAGGTGTACAGGGCTTTACCTTGTATTCTTGTTCACTGATATCATTATCTGGAACCAGACGTTCGATCTCTGTATGTAAAAGACTTCCCCATACCCACTCCCACTGGCTTATACGCCATTGAAAGATGAAAGAGTAAAGTCCACATATCAAAAAATAAACGGAAACGCCCCATAAAATAGCCTGGGTATTGCCCTGACTGATTCCGTGAATTGTTTCTGTCATGCTTAGCATCAAATCATCTACTTTCGTTCTGGGGTGTAACATGCTAGAATAGCACTCACTGTTTAGCGCCTGTAGCTCAGTGGATAGAGCACTGGCCTCCGGAGCCAGGTGTCGCAGGTTCGACTCCTGCCAGGCGCATTTTTATTATAAAAACCCGCTTAAAAATTATTGTTTTTAAGCGGGTTTTTAGATCTGGCTATTTGGAGGCGTTAGCAAACTTTTTATCAATTCTTTGCCTTGCTCTACCTGATTAAGGCCCTTATACTTTCCGTTACGGTAATGTAAATGGGTTTTGGAGCTTGAACGATTACTTGCTTTAATTTGTACCTGCGTTGTCTGTTGGGCTTTTTGCTGTTCAACGTGTTGATGGGTATAGCAGTCGATTTCCAGCGCGCTATAGGCAATCCCTTTTTTTAGTGTAATACGCCAGGTAGTATTGCCCCCCTGTGAATGAGTATAAACTTCTTGTCCCAGAGATTTTTCTGCGTCAAACCCTTCGTTCATTAACCTGTTATAAAGGTTTGGCGTAAAATTGAGCATGGGGTGAAGCGTGCTGTAAGCGACTCCCCAGCAACTCCACGCCAGTAGTAAGATTAGTCCGGCTATAAAAACAGGAAAGAACAAGGTTTCAGGTAAGGGCGTAAGCCAAAACACCAATGATGTGCTCAGCAGTAGTATTAAAAATGCAGGGGGTAAAACAAGAAGGTAAAACAAAGCACCCAATCGGCGCTTTGTTTTACGGATTACATCCAATCTTCATCAGGATCTTCAGGGGCATCGGGTGCCGGCATAAAGTCCATATCTAAGAGCAAGCGCTCTTTCTTTTTAAGCTCATTCCAGTCAAAAGGTGTGGGCTGCTCCAGGGCCTTGTCGGGCTCAATCTCCACCCACTGTCCCGCTTTGACCATAACGGTCTCGCCTTTATTGCTTTCCACTTCCACCAGACCGGTCAGGGTGGTGACGTGACTGGCGTTGCGTTCTTCGCTATGGGCAACAAAAAGCTCGGTTCCCAGCACCGTGGCCTGAGCCATCGGCGTACGTACCCGAAAGCGCTGATTATTTTTTGTTTTTTTGAGCCAGGATTTTCCCCGTAAGAGACGTACCGAGCGAGAGGGCTGAATGCGCATGAGACTGTTGGAGCCGAGTCGGACGACAGATCCGTCGTCGTAACGAATTTGTGTGCGTGAATTGCGGCCCGTGCGCAAGCTCATACCCGGCCAGAGCTTAACATTCGAAAAGGTACCGCGCCATCCGGCACGGGTGCGTACTTGTACGGTGCCGAGGACGTGGGTGACGGTGGCGTTGGCGCCTGCGCCATAAGAAACGGGGGCGACGGCAAAACTACCGACCACCAGGAACGTACTCAATAGAGCCATTGAAATCTGTTTAAACATGAAAAAAACCTTTCATTTTGAATCTCAGTATAACAAGACTTGAGCCAGCAGCCCATAAGCCATAACACGTTTAAGGTGTGATAACGATCAAGCCTGCCTTTTGAGAATGAAAGGCAGGCTGCTATACTTTAGCGGATTACATCAACCGTTTAAGCAATTTAAACTATCCCAATATTCCTACAACTTAAGAGGTTTTTTCATGCGTTTTTCTCCGTTTCGTCACCGATCTATTTTTTTAAAGTCGCTGCTGGGCTTATCATTAAGCCTTTCTCTGGCTGCCTGCGGCGAGGGGGGACTGCCCGGACTCATCGGCGATGATGCACCAGTAACAACCCCTGCGGCTTTAAGTGGAGAAGATCAGCAGGCTGCTGCACGCACCTTCATGAGTATCTATATGATTGGCAGCGATCTCGAGGATGGGCGTGGAGATCCTGAACGGGGGGGAGCAGGCACCGCCGATCTGATAGAAATGGTGTCTGGATTTCAGGCGCTGAACGCTGAACAACAAAAAAACGTCTATACCCTGGTGGGCTTCGGCGGCGCTGATAAACCCGGCTGGAAAGGCATTCGCTACGCCGACATGCCCTGTCTGGTGGAAGATTCAGAAGACGATGTCTTTGGAAACGCCGGCTGCTATAGCTATGTCGACGAAACCGCAAATATGGGCGATCATCAAACCCTGACCGCCTTTTTACAAGCCACCGAAGCACAGCGTCAGGCCAAAGATAAAACCAGCCTGATCTTTTGGGATCACGGGGCCTCTTATTTGGGCATTGGACCCGATATGAATTACCTCCAAGATGGCACCCTCACCATGGAAGACTTTACCACCAGCTTAAGCGCCACCGAAGCACAGTATGACACTATCGGTTTTGATGCTTGTCTCATGGCCTCTTTAGAAGTGGCACAAACGGTGCACCCTTTTGCGCAGTACATGGTCGCGTCTGAGGAGTTAGAGCCTGGCCATGGCTGGGACTACGAAGATTTAGTGGTTTTTGCCGGGGTAAATCCTGCAGCCAGTCCTCTGGCGCTGGGCAAAAAATTCGTGTCCAGCTTTATTGATAGCCCAAAGCACACTTCTCCCGACAGTAATATTAAAACCCTTTCGCTGGTGGATTTAACAAAATACGCTCCGGTAGAAACCGCTTTGAGTGCTTTAGCGGACAGCATGCAGCAAGACTTAAACACCTATTATCGCACGCTCTTGACCGCTGCTGGACAGTCTGAGGGCTACGGTATTCAGAGCAAAGGCGCTGTGGAAATGGGCGTAGATCTGGTACATTTGGCCACCAATATTAAAAAAGAAAGCCCTGAACTATCAGGGCAGGCCGATGCGTTAATTGCGGCCATCCAGAGCTATGTGGTGGTCTCCGAAAAAGATGAGACCCGCCCCAATGCCAAAGGTGTCTCTATCTTTTCGCCGCGCTATACAGCCCCCGTCCAAAACGGATCCTATAACGAGAGCTCTGCCGCGAGTAAGTCCTGGCAGGGGCTTAGCAAAAGCTTTGTAGAAAAAGGCCTGGCTGATACTGAAGAGCCCGTGATTAAGGCCATTGCCGATTGTGGCGATGCTGACTTTTCTTGCCTGACCATTGAAGATAATGTGGGCGTCTCTTTGGCCGTCTCCGTCAACGCGGTGCTGGACCCTGAAGACGCCAATAACCTCATCGTGACCTCCACCGTGAACTTAAATATTGGCCGCCCTGAAGACACGGACTTTTTCCCTTTGTATACATGGGATGGTACCGCTCCCGTATTGTGTAACGGCCCCTGTCAGGACGATTTTTCAAATGCCTTAGGCATTCCCTTTAATGCAGAAAACCTCACCGAATCAGGCAATCTGCTTTCTTCTGCTGAGGGCATTCTGAACGGTCAAACCGTGACCTTCTACTTTATTACCGATGACCAAAGTGATGTCAAAGATCTTTGGGCGGTTCCTTACACCGAAGATGCCGAAGGCAATGTGGTGATTAATAAGCAACAATTGCCGATTGAAGTGGGCGATACCTTGCAATTTACCAATTTGGAAGTGAATCTGAGCACCGGCGCAGAAAGCTATGTCTTATCTGATGCGTTGACGCTGACGACGGCTCCCGTGTTTGACAGTGTGGCGCTGGGCGGAGAACGCTTCTACTTTGCACTGGCTTCTGATCTGAAGGGCAACACTGCTATTTCAGAGCCTCAGGCCGTTGCAAACTAAAATTATTTTAAGGCGGCCTGGGCTTCTGGGTGTGTGGGCTCAAGCTCCAATACCTTTTGCCAGGCGGCTTTAGCGGCATCTCTCTGGCTCAGACTCTTATAGGCGAGAGCCAGATTATGCCAGGCTTTAATATAGTCAGGTCGCAGGCGAGTGGCTGTTTGTAAATGAAGCAGCGCTTCCTGCGCTTTTTGCTGACTTAAATACAAAGAGCCCAGATTATAGTGCACGACGGCATTCTCAGGCTCTACAGCGAGGGCGCGTTGATAATAATCGCGCGCGATATCTGTTTTTTCTTCGATCACGGCAATTTGTCCCAGATCGTTAAGTACCCCTACGTTATTTGCATCTCCAGCCAACTGATTCAACAGATAATACTTGCGGTACCGTTGCTGTACCTGTTGTGTTTTGGCGGCTTCGGGATCAATCGTTAGATAAGCGGTATAGGCATCTATCGCTTCGGCATATTTTTTCTGTTCTACATACACTCTGGCCAGCTGTTCGTAGGCTTGGCCATAATACACAGGGTCTTCTCGCAGGTCTTCAAAAATAGTTTGGGCCTGGGGATAATTGTCTTCGGCAAAATAAGCCAGGCCTAAAAAATAAGCAATAAAAGAGCGAGACAAGCCTGCCGGGTTTTTTTCCCAGTTACGGAGTGCTTTTTCCAGAGAAATGCGGGCTTTGGTATAGTCTTTGGCCTGAGCGAAGTATTGAATACCGCGATTAAAAGGAATATAGGTATTTTCTGGGCGCCTGTTTTTCAAGCTGATTGTAAATGACTTCTGCTTCTTGTATTTTGCCCTCTGCGTAAAGCGTATCGGCTCGGGCAGCCCGGGTAAAGAAATCGTTGGGCTCTAGTTTTTCTGCTTGCTCGATCAGCACCAGCGCTTCTTGCGTTCGCTTTGAACCGTTGTATAGTGCGCTAATGGTTAATAAAATATAGGTATTATCAGACCCAAGCTTTAACGCCCGATCAAAATAGGGCTGTGCAGCTTCTGCGGTTTCTCTGTGCGGTACAGAATGCTTCCTATCATGAGGGGAATATACGGGTAATCGGGAAGCTTCAGAGCTGCTTCTTCAAAGAGTTGACGCACCCACTCCAGTTCAGGATCGGGTTTAAAGGCCTCACTACTGAAAGCGTGAACCCCCAACGTATACTGTAGCCAGGGATCTTTCAGGTTTGCGCCCCTGGCTTCGAGGTCTTGGATCAGCGATTTTACAGGAACATTGGCTATGCCGTTCTCAAAACGAATGCTGAGATAAGCCATTAGCGAATCGACATCTTTGGGGTTCATTTTAACGGCTTGCTGAGCAAACTCCAGGGCCTTTTTTTGGTCGCCTTGTTTCTGCTTTAAGTAAGCCAGCGCCCGATACAGCTGAGGAAGCTTTGGATTTAAAGCGAGAGCCTTGGCCGCATATTCTTCGGCCTTTGCTTCGTCGTTTAAGTCCAGGGTTTCAAAGCCCTGAGAGGGTGGAATCACCAGGAGTTGAGAACGTTCCTGGTATCTTCGGGCGTAGGCTTCTGCCAAACCCGCGTAGGCCAGGGCGTAATTGGCGTCTTCAATTAACGCTTTTTTAAAGGCTTTGATGGCCTCTTCTTGCTTGTAAAGCCCCTTCTCGGCGCAGTTGTTCAATGCCTTCCATATAATATCGATAAGCCTCAGGCGACTCCGTGGCCATCATGGTCTTTTCGACCGCCTGCATTTCTTCGGGCTGGAGTTGTGATCGCTAAACTCGAAATCAAGCTGGTGGCAAGACGTTTTTGCAGCGTGAAAATTTGCTTAAAAGCACCCTCTACCTGGGCCGCTTTTCTTGTGTCAACCCGGCCGGTTTCTACGTCCACAAAGCGTACATTGGCCTGCAGCTGATCGCCCACCTTCTGGTAAGAACCCAGCACCACCACTTTTGCCCCCAGTAACTTGCCCAATTGCGGTGCGGTAGATTCGTCAATATAGCCGGTTTGCGCAAATTGTTGTTCTTTCATCACCTGCTGAAGTTGCGAACGCTCAATGAAGTGCAGAGCGTCCACGTGCAAAAGGCCCATGGTTAGGCTTTCGGCAAAACTATCACTGAGCCATTCGTCGTCGGCGTTGCGCGTAATATTTTTAAACGGCAGAATAACAACTCTCAAACCTGAGGAGTCCGCGTTTTCTGCGGCCTGAGCTGCGCCTGTTGGGTTGAGATAGGGGAGGTAGAAAAGCTAGAAGCCATGCAGAACGGCCCAGAGGTCATTCCCATGGTGACCGCTAAGGCAGTTCCTAAAGTCAGACTCATGCCGGGCTTCAATACATTAATATTCATAAAAGAGGGTGTCCGAATGCGTTTATTTGTGAACTCTAAAACCAGCGCAGCGGATCCACAGGCACTCCGTTTTGGCGCACTTCCATGTGTAAGTGCGGACCGGTACTATAACCGGTGCTGCCCACAGCGGCAATGACCTGGCCTTTTTTAACGCTTTGTCCGGGGCGCACATAAAAGGCCGAGGTGTGAGCGTAAAGGGTAACGAGCCCTCGACCGTGGTCTACGATCACGGCCTTACCGTAGCCGCCTTGCCAACCGGCAGAGATCACCACACCACTATCAGAGGCGCGAATCTGGGTGCCCGAGGGCGCACCAAAATCGACACCGGTGTGCAGTTTACTGGTGCGAAAAATAGGGTGAATGCGATAACCAAAGCGAGAGGTCATCGGGAAACCGAGCACGGGATTGCTAAAGCGTCCGGTACCCAGAGCCGTGTTAAAGCTGCTGCGGCTCTGTTTGGCGTAGCGTTGCTGCAACATCGAGGTAATCGATCGCGACTCTCGCTCTAAAGCCCGCATCTCTTTTTCGTAGAGCTGTCGTTCTTTGGTGAGCTTTACGAGATAAGATTTTTGTTTTTGTTTATCAATGGCGTGCTGTTCTTTGGCCTCTGCCAGAGTTTGGGCCTCTTTGCCTAAACTCTGACGTTTCAGCATTTGCTGATACTGTAGCTTGGAGAGTTTTTCTTTACGCGCGCCCAGATCTTCAAGCAGCGCTTCGTCTTTACGCGCCAGGTAGCGATAGTAGCCCACCCGGCGAACGAATGTGGCGAGATTTTCGGACTCCATCAGCTGATTGGCCTGCGCGTATTGACGGGTCTTGTACATGCGACGCAGGCGTTGCTCAGCCTGTTCGAGCTGGGCTTCAAGGGCGTCTTCAGCTGAAATCAGATCATCGGTGACCTTTTCTACTTCCTGGTGTACTTCGTCGTAGCGGCGACTGGAGGCATCAAGTTTATTGGCCGATTGCTCTAAGCGTTGCTGAATTTTGGCCAACTCACTTTTAGAGGCCTTAATTTTGACCTCCACCTGTTTTTTCTTTTTACCGAGGACTTTGATTTGACTCTCATTGGTTTTGAGCTTGTTCAAACGCTCTCGGTCTTTGGCGGTGGCCGCGTAAGCGGGAGACGGTGACGACAGGGGAATAGCAAGCTGACTGAGACCCAGTCCCAGAGCCAGAGAAAGTAAAATATAGCGCTTCATACTTTTATTATATAAATAATCCGCTAAAGCCTACAAGTAAACTGAGCAAGATGGTGGCTAAAAAGCAAATTAACGTGAAAATAATCAGAGGACGGCCGTGTTGGCGTAATTTACGGGTGAGCATTGGGTTTCTCCTGGGGATGAAAGTACTGATACACCGCCTGAGCCACCGGGCGGGAAATACCGCCGGTAAGCATGAGTTCGGTCATTTCAGCATGGCGAATTTTTTCGACAGAGCCAAAGTGCTGTAAGAGCTGTTGCCGTCGTCGGGGGCCCACGCCGGGAATATTGTTTAAGGTCGAGTCTAAAGTGCGCTTTTTGCGCTGTTGCCGTTGAAAGGTCACCGCAAAACGGTGGGATTCATCGCGCACCTGTTGTAAGAGTCTCAAACCGGGAGAGTGGCGGGGCAGTCGAATCAGGTCTTTGCGATCGGGCAACACAATCAGTTCTTCTTTTTTTGCCAGACCGATCAGCGCCGGGGGCTGAATGCCCATTTTACGAAAGGCCTTAATCGCTGAGCTAACTTGCCCTTTGCCGCCATCAATTAAAATGAGATCGGGCCAGCTTTTGCCTTCTTTTTGCAGTCGCTGATACCGGCGGGTCACCACCTCTTGCATCGATAAAAAGTCATCGGGCTTGCCCTCAGCTGAGACAATTTTAAAGCGCCGATAGTCTGACTTCAAAGGCACTCCGCCCTCAAAAACCACCATTGAAGCCACCGTGTCCTGGCCTTGAAAATGGGAGATATCGAAGCCTTCAATGCGTTCGGGCAATTGTTCGAGTTCTAAGAGCTGCTTTAATTCGTGCAGTCCTTCAAGGGCTGCCTCGTAGTGCTGGGCTTTTTCGGCTTGTTTTAAGCCATTGTCCGCATTTTTTGCCGCCATGGCTAAGAGCTTGCTTTTATCGCCCCGCAGGGGATGGCGGAGCGTCACTTTTGTGCCGCGAAGCTCGGACAGCCAAAGAGAGAGGGTTTCTTGCTGTTCACTTTCTAAATCAAAAGGCAATAAAACCTCTGGCGGCACGTCACCATAGGTGCCATAAAAATTATACAGAAAGCGTTCCATCATCTCAGGATTCTCGTCGTGGCGTTTGATGCTAAAGGTCTGGGGCAACGGCGTTTGCAAAAGCCCTTCGCGGACCGGGAACACAATCATATGACACATCAGCGCATTGCGCGACAGAAAAATAACGTCCAGATTCCATTCCGGTTTGCCCACGATTTTTTGCTGGTGGGCGGGCAAAATATACTGTTGTAACGATTTTAAGGTGTCGCGGAGCTGTAGGGCCTGTTCATACTGCTGCCGGCCGGAGTGCAGTATCATTTTTTCTTTCAGGCGCTCTTTGAGCACGTCTGACTTGCCGTCGAGAAACAGACGAATGTCTGAAAGCATGTCTTTATAATCTTCAGAGGTCACTTTTTTTTGACAATGGCCCATGCAGCGTTTGATCTGGTAATAAATACAGACCTTTTTTTCTTTGGTCGGATCTTTGCACTTTTCAACGGGAAACAGTTCTCGCACCGCGTTTAACAAATTATAAACAGCTCTGGAGCTGGGGTAAGGCCCGTAATATGTGGCCTGATCCTTGGCCCGTCGCCGGTGCGCATACTCTAAACGGGGATAGGGCTTTGACCAGTCTAAGCGTAGATAAGGAAAGCCTTTACTGTTTTTAAGCAGGGTGTTATAGCGGGGTTGATACTTGCGAATCAGCTGCTCTTCAAGCACAAGCGCTTCGACTTCAGTATCGGTAATAATGGTTTCAATCTTCCGCACCAGCGGCACCATTTTCTCGATTTTGGGGCCGTGCAGAGGCTGGCCACTAAAGTAGGAGCGCACCCGTCGGGCCAGCTTACGGGCTTTGCCTACATACAGAACCTGACCGTCGGCACCCTGCATAAGGTAGACACCCGGCTGCATGGGTAGCAGTTCCAGCTGTTCTTTGACACTGACTTCAATACTGAGAACGTTAGGGGTTTTCATGATCTCATGCTGTACAGGCCCTAGAGGCTTGAACGGCTCCGCATTTTGGCTTCCATGGCGTATTTATTGTAAGCCATGCGCATAATGTCAGGAAAAGAGACCCTGACCAACCCTTCCTGGAGCACGGTAAAGGTATCTTTGACCATTCCCGGATTGCTTTCAAAGGCTTGCTCAATACGACCATATTCTTTGAGAAATTGGTTGATTTTAATTTGCCGCAAGAGATTATCCTGATCCACGAGAGTCGAAAAGTTAGACCCCAGCATTTGTTGCACTTCTTCTCCCCAAAAGGGCTTCTCTTCGGTGACGAGATCCCGGCGTCGGGGCTGTTTCAGCGTGAAGATCATGGGTGCAAAGTTCAACATGGCCTGGGTTTTCATTTTAAACTCAACGGATGCTACCATATAGTTTTCTGACATGAAACGACTCCTGCGTACTTTTTTTTATGCTATCACAAATGCTCAGTCAATACGCCAAAAACGCTTTACCAATCCCTTTAAAAATGTGGCATCATGAACATATATGCTGAATTTTTTACCTACTTTTGTCCTCGCGATTTTGGTTCCCTTGCTGATTGCTTCCAATACGGTGTTCTGGGTGCTGCTTTTTATACCCGTTATTCTGCTTAAACTGCTGTTCTTTTTTAGCCCACCCGTTCAGCGTTTGGGTTCCCGATGGCTCATGCAGATGGGCGCCTGCTGGGTAAGTGGCAATAGCGGCGTCTTTCTTCTCACCCAAAAAACAGAATGGGACATTGAGGGCCTTGAGGCCTTAGACTTAGAAAAATCTTATCTGGTGGTCAGCAACCACCGCTCCTGGACCGATATTTTTGTCTTACAACATATTTTTAACCGCAAAATTCCCTTCCTCAAGTTTTTTCTAAAAAAAGAGCTGATCTGGGTGCCTTTATTGGGTATGGCCTGGTGGGCCCTGGACTTTCCGTTTATGAAGCGTTACTCCAAAGCCTATCTCGAAAAACACCCCGAAAAACGCGGGCAAGATATGGCCACCACCCAAAAGTATTGTGAACGCTTTAAGCATTATCCGGTGTCGGTGATTAACTTTTTAGAGGGCACGCGCTTTCGCGAGTCCAAGCGACTCGCACAAAAATCGCCCTATCAACACTTGCTTAAGCCCAAAGCGGGTGGCGTCGGTCATGCCCTGTCTATTCTGGGAAGCAGTTTCAGCGAAGTGCTGGACGTGACTCTCATTTATCCCGAAAACGATCCCAAAAATTTGATCTTTCAATTGTTCAAAGGCAAGATTCCGCGCATTGTGGTGCGGATTCGGCGTCGTCCTGTCCCTGAAGACGTCACTGGTAAAAACTATCAAGAAGATCCGGTTTACCAAAAACAGATCCAAACCTGGGTCAATCAGATCTGGGACGAAAAAGACCAGCTGATGCAAAGCTATTTTGAATCTAAAAAACAACGGGTGCAATAAATCCAAAGTGTTCTTGGCCTTCGAAATTTTGCACCAAGTTCCCCAAAGCCCTTGCAAGTGTGTAAACATTAAATAGAATAAGCGGCCCTGTTAGGCGTTTTAAAGCTGTTTTAATTGAACCTGTTTAATGTTGTGAGGAAGAACGAATGATGCATCTCCCATTGCTGATTGCCATCCTGATTTTTTTAATGATTATTATGGGCATTGCACTGTTTTCCAATGGAAAAATGGAGTCCGAAGAAGATTTTTTGGTGGGGGGGCGCAGTTTTAATCTCTGGTTGACGACCTTTTGCCTCTTTTCCACCTGGTTTGGCGCCGGTACGCTGATTACAGCCACCGATGAAATTGCCCATCAGGGGCCTGTTGCCAGTGCTTTAGAGCCCTACGGCGCTGGCGTGTGTTTGATTTTAGCCGGTCTGTTTTTTGCAAAACCCCTCTGGGACCTTCAATTGCTCACTTATTCAGATTTTTATCGTCTTAAGTTTGGCCCCAAAGCCGAGTTGGTCACCGTCATTTTGACGATTCCCTCTTATGTGGGCTGGATTGCTGTGCAAATGATTGCCCTGGCGCAAATTCTGAGCGTGTTTCTTTCCGCTGCCTATTGGCGTGTTTATTATGATGGTGGCGGCTATTTCTCTTTTTCTTACGGTGACCGGAGGTATCTGGTCGGTCAGTCTCACCGATAGTTTTCAATTGGTGATTATTATTCTGGGATTGATTTATCTGTTTTTTCGCATTGCCTTCTGGGGCGCCACCGGCTTTGATGCCCTGGTGGCGGGTATTCCTAAAGAATACTGGGTGATGATTCCCCGCGATAAACTAAGCCACACGGTGCAGTGGTTTAGCATCTTTTGCGTGGCTTCGCTGGGCAATATTACCGGACAAGATCTGGGCCAGCGTATTTTTAGTGCCAAATCTGCACAAGTAGCCAAAAAAGGCGCTTTAATTGCGGGCTTTGGCTACTTGATTATTGGCAGTTTGCCCGTGTTTTTTGGCCTGACGGCAAGTCAGACCCTGGGCGCTAACTTTGAAGGCTCTGTGATGCCTTTGCTCATTAAAAACTATCTCGACCCCGTGAGTGTGGTCATTTTGACGCTCACCATTCTCTCGGCTATTTTGTCGACGATTACCAGTGCGTTGCTGGCTCCCTCTAGCGTGCTGGCCCATAACTTCCTTAAGAACCATTTTAAGAATACCTCCACGCTAGTGCTGTGCCGGTATGCGGTGGTGGCGGTCACGGCCATGAGTTTGGCCATTGCCTTTATGGGGAACGACGTTTACGGCTTGCTCGAAAGCTCTTACGCCATTGGTTTGGTGGGCTTCTTTGCCCCCCTGCTGATTGGGCTCAAGAGCAACAAACTCGATGAAACCTCTTGTCTGGTGGCCATGGCGGCCGGTTTGCTGTTTTGGTTGCCAGAGTTTTTCATTGAAACCCAATGGCCCCTGGCTTTACTCGGCATGGTGATGTCTTTTGTGGCCTATTACGGGCATTACTATTTGTTTAGAAACAAGAATAAGCCAGCGGCCTCTTCGTTTTAAGTCGCTCCAAACTGGGAATATACAAGGGTCATGCTAAAAACAACCCAGCCAAGAGCTTACTTTATTCCCTATATCCGGTCCTTTAAGCAGCGCGTCAAAAACAAGGGCCTGCGGCGCCTTTTCTATGGCTTGCGCCGCTTACGCAATCTAAAATCTGGCTCCAAAGCCTTTTATTTGACTGAAGAAAGTAAGTTCCTTCAGAGGGCAAAAAACGGTTATCAACACGATAAAGCCTGCAGTGAACTTGCCTACCACTGGAGACCCTATCGAGGAGAGTACGTTTATTCTCGCTCGAAAAAGACCCCTTACTTGCTTTTGCGCCCCCTGATTGCGGCCTCTAAAAAAAAGCAGCGACAAGAACAACAGGCGATGGAGCAACACCATCGTTACATTGCCCTGAACCTTAACAAATACTGTAGAGCACTGGCCTGGAGTATGGGCACCGCTTCATATCAAGTCTTCTTAGCAGATGGCAGAGAACGGTATTTTTCTCGTGTGCTGGTTACCCTCCATGCATCCCGCTACTTTCTGTTTACGAACGCACACTCCCCATGGGGAGAATACTGGCGGTATGAAGAAATTACCCCGGAAGCCTTTGCGGCTCATCGCCACCGCTCCGAATTTCAAACCACCTACGCTCCCTTTCATTTAAAAGCGGCGATAGAGCGTTCCGACCAAGAATTTGAAGAAGCCTATAGACAGGACAGGGCACGCTTTAAAGTACGAAGAGCGCCCACGCTTTTAGACATGTAACCATGCGTCTTTCAGCATACGTTATACTGTGCTTGAGGAGATTTTCATGAGCAATACATACTACGGTGACTATCTGGGCATCGACCCATTACTTAAACTCCAGCGCCCCCGCAGCGAGGAGCTCGGCCGTCCTGCCCATGATGAAATGCTGTTTATTATTACCCATCAGGCTTATGAATTGTGGTTTAAACAAGTGCTTCACGAGATCAACTCTGTGCTCACTATTTTTGAAGAAGCCTATGTCGAAGACCATTTGCTGAGCACCGCCGTGGCGCGTCTGGAACGCATCATTGAGATTCAGCATCTGCTCATTCACCAAATTCAGATCATGGAAACCATGCGCCCGCTGGACTTTTTAGAGTTTAGAGACCTCTTAGTGCCTGCTTCGGGCTTTCAGAGTGTACAGTTTCGTTTAATCGAAAACAGTCTTGGACTCAAAAAAGAGAGCCGTTTAAAATACCACCAGAAAGAATACAAAGAGAGTCTTTGCCCCATGCATCAGCAGGTGGTGGAAACCGCAGAAGACCAGCGCTCTCTCTTTGATGCAGTAGAAGCCTGGCTAGAGCGCACGCCTTTTTTACAGTTTGGCAGTTTTGACTTTTGGCAAAGCTATCGCGAGTCTGTGGAGCAAATGTTTGCTCAGGATCGGCAGATGATTCAAGACAATAGCTTACTTTCTGAGAAAGATGTGGCGTTTCGCTTGCGGCAGCTCAACAATACTGAGCAAGAATTCACCATGCTTTTTAACGCTGAGAGTTATCAGACTTTGTTAGACCAGGGCGAAAAGCGCTTGTCTTACCGGGCAACTCAGGCCGCTTTACTCATTTTGCTTTATCGCGATCGCCCGATTTTACACCTGCCTTATCGTCTCTTGACTTCTATCACCACCATCGATGAGTTACTCACCAACTGGCGCTATCGCCACGCACAGATGGTACAACGCATGATCGGTTCAAAACAGGGCACAGGAGGCTCGCTGGGGTATAATTATCTCATCAAGACCTTAGATGCGCACAATATTTTTGGGGACTTTACGCAACTCACCACCTTCTTGATACCGCGCTCAGAGATTCCGCCCTTACCCGCTGACGTGGAACGCCAGCTGGGATTTTTTGCCGAAAAGGATATCAACCATGCCTAATATCAATGACTTAAACGGGAAGAACGCCTGGGTCTGCGGGGCTGCCCCCCGCCGTTAAAGCGTACATCTACCAGTAGCGCAGGGTACTGACATTCTTTGAGATAGGCGCGGTGAAATTCTGCAAAACCATGGGCGCCCATATCGGGAATATGCACGTAGCCAATTTGACCGCCTGACTTCTCTTGTACATAAGCGCGGTTAGCGTTGACCCAGTCGCGATAGCGGGCCGGGGCGTCACTGCCGAGGGTGCGTATTTGAACGGTCTTTACCTCCTGGGTATCGGCTTTTTTAAAGCGCAATAGCACGTCGGCTTTTACCTGATTGAGCAGGGCTTCGCCTGGCGTAAAATCAGGACTCAGAAGCTCGCCATTGACGGCAATTAACACGTCTCCCTCAGCGATGCCTAAGCCGGGTTTCGCCAGCGGGCCACCCAGTTTTTCGTCCCAATGATCCCCGCGCACGATATGGGTGAGCTTGTAACCCTGCTCGCTATCACTCCAAACAAGGTCCGCACCCAGGTATCCCTGACGATACGCCGGCTCAGGGCGGTAGTCTCCTCCCATTTCATAGGCGTGCGAGGTGCCCAGTTCACCCTGAACTTCCCACATTAAGTCGGCATATTCTGTACGCGCAGCCAAACGGGGAAGCAGCGTGGCATAGCGTTGGCGAACCTCATTCCAGTCTACGCCAGACATGTTTTCGGTCCAGAAATGATCGCGCATTCTACGCCAGGCATCATGAAACATTTGGGTCCACTCTTCGACGGGCACCACGCTCAAACGTAGGCGGCTGAAATCAATCAGCCCCGACTTTTTGCCGGTGCTGCTGGCGGAGAGCATTTTCTCAGCGGGTTTTTCACCGGCTTTAATGACCCGAAGCTTGCTGCCATCCCAGGCGGCCAGCTTGCTACCATCAGGCGACACTTTGTAGCCACTGATCCCGCTGAGCAGGGTTTCTTGCTCCCGGCTGCTCAGGTCATAACACTGCAAAGTGCCTTTGACCGAAGCGTTATCGGTAAAGTTGCTGTCTAAAGTACCGTGCACACCATAGGTCAGATAAAGGATCTTGCCTTTAATGGCTTGAATATTGTAATAACGACCGTCCTTAACGGGGAAGGCCACCAGTCGTTGGCTAATGTTTTCAAGATCAATCGTGATGGGCTCAGGCTTTTTGTCTTTGGCATCTTTTTCGTTTTTGGTGTCGTCGGCCTTGTCAGTTTTGCTTGCGTCGTCTTTTTTGTCATCCGCTTTTTTATCTTCTGCCTCAGCGGTAGCCATGGCCGCATCGGGCGAAAAGGGAGAACGCAGATCGCTTTGTAGCGTAATCAGATAAGGGCGAGAGCCAAAGGGAAAACCGAGACTAAAGTGAAGGGCATCGTAAGCGGGGTTAAACTCCCGTGAAGAGATCAGGTAAAGGTATTTGCCTTCGGGATCAAAACAGGGTGAGTGATCCTCGTTAACGGCCTCTGTAATATTATGGGTAGCGCCCGTACTGACTTCACACAGGCGCAGCAGCGAAATACCGTTGGCCACTTTATAGCTATAGGCGAGCCATAAACCATCGGGAGACCAGGCGGGTGCACCAATACCCTGCAGTTCAGGGTTACTGTCTAAGACTTTGGCGGTTTTGGTTTTGAGATCGACCCACACCAGCTCATTGCGGTGATTGATAAAGGCCAGTTGGTCTTCGACAGGAGAAACCCGTACATGATCCGGGCGGCCCAATAAGAAGCCGTCAAAATCCTCGATAATGACCGGGGGCTCGCTGTGATCGAGGGTGTGAATTTCCAGGCCCTCTTCACCGCTTTTGTCGCTGAACATGACGATGCGCTGGCCATCGGGCAGGTAATGCACCGTACGGTAACGCACCCCTTGTTTGTCGCCGTATTGTTGTGCTGCACCATCCCAGAGCGGCATGGCAAAAGGTTTGCCACGAGAAATCAGGGCCAGAGAGTGGGCTTTGGGATGAAAGCTAAAGTCACTGAGATATTTGGCAGGCGAGACAAATTTGCGGCTGCGCTGCACCTGGGGGCTGGTCCACGCAATCTCAATTTTTTGGCTATTGCCCTGTACCATACCCTGATCTAAAGCCAATGAAAACAGATCGCCGCCGCACTGGTAAACCATATGTGCACCGTCGACCTGAGCAAAACGCACAAAGAACTCTTCGTGGTGGGTGTGGCGTTGTAGGTCCTCGCCTTCCAGGGTGCAGGAGTAGATATTGCCATGATCTTCGTGATCAGAGATAAAGTAAATGCGCTCACCCAGCCACATGGGAGATGCCATATTGCCCGCAAGCTCAATAAGAATCTCAAAGTTGCCATCGCCGGTTTTGTCGATCCAAAGAAAACCCTTGGTGCCCCCTTTATAGCGTTTCCAGCGGGCCACATCCCAGGTGTGACGACCAATCACACAGGCCTTGCCGGGGCCGTAAGCAATCTGGTGGGCCATGCCGTAGTTTAAGCCCTGGGGAACGCCACCGCTCACGGGGATTTCAAACAGGTCCATTTGCCGTTGTAAGGGCTGTTGCGCGTTGGAGCTACAAATGACGGCACTGGAGTCGGGCTTCCAGGCCACCACGCGGGTGCGGGTGGTGCCAAAATACGTTAAACGGCGAGGCACGCCGCCTGTCGCGGGGATTAAATAGACTTCTTCATGGCCTTCGTCAGAGCCGATATAAGCGATCCATTGCCCGTCAGGGGAATACAGCGGGCAAGAAATTTTGCCCAGGTTGGCGGTGAGTCGTACGGCAGAACCGCCGGCAAGGGGAACCCGCCAAAGATCGTCTTCGCAAGTAAAAACCACCTGATCGTTGTGAAGGGTGGGAAAGCGGTAATAACCCTGACTTTGCGATGTTTGAAGTGAAGTTTGCATAAAGCCCTCGTCTATTTCTTTGAAGTATTTTGTCTCAGTATACTGTACTCGGCTGCTAAGCAAGGGGCTGTCACAGGGTAAAATAGGTTTTCAAAAGTGAGGTGGTAGGTATGGAACGTGTAATCATGTGGTTTCGTCAGGATTTACGTCTGGCGGACAATCCGGCATTGGACTTTGCGCGACAGGCTGAACGGGTCTTGCCAGTCTTTATTTGGGATCCTGATCTGGCGTGGGGCCCTCAGGGCGCACAAAAGGTCTGGCTGCACCATAGCTTGCAATCGCTCGCTGATGCTTTAAAAGCAAAAGGCTCGCGCCTGATCCTACGCCAGGGTGCCACCGAGAAGGTCTTAAACGATCTGGTCGCGGAATTTGAAGCCGATACCGTGGTGTGGAACCGGTGCTATGAACCCGCGGTGATTGCGCGCGACAAAGACATCAAGGCGAATTTACAAGCGCGGGGACTTGGAGCGCACTCCTTTAACGGCAGTCTATTGTTTGAACCCTGGCAAGTCAAAACCCTCAGTGGTGGACCCTATAAAGTGTTTACGCCCTTCTGGAAAAACTGTTTGGCTCAGGACCGCGCTTTTGACATGACCCCTGAGCCGCGTGAATTGCCTGCTGTGGCGACTACTTACGCCAGTGACTCTCTTGAGGACTTAGCCCTCTTGCCCACTATTAACTGGCATACCGAGATCGAAAAATTCTGGCAGGTGGGCGAAGCAGCCGCCCAGGATAAGCTGGATCATTTTTTACAACAGGAAGTGCCGGATTATCACGACCAGCGCAATACGCCTTCGGTATACGGAACCTCTCTGCTCTCCCCTCATCTACACTTTGGAGAGCTCAGCCCCCGTCAGGTGTGGCACGCCGCCCAACAACATCCCGGCTCCGAAGGCCGGCGGGTCTTTTTAAGTGAAATCGGCTGGCGGGAATTTGCCTATCATATTATGTATCACTTCCCTCACACCGTCGAAAAATCAATGGATGAACGCTTTGAAGCCTTCCCCTGGAAGCCCGACGGCGGCGAGCTTGCCCGCTGGCAAAAAGGCCAAACGGGATACCCCATTGTCGACGCAGGCATGCGCCAGCTGTATGAAACCGGCTGGATGCATAATCGTGTGCGCATGATTGTGGCCTCGTTTTTGACCAAAGATCTCCTTTTGCCCTGGCAGTCGGGAGCCCGGTGGTTCTGGGATACTCTGGTGGACGCTGATCTCGCCAGCAATAGTCTGGGCTGGCAATGGGCCGCCGGCAGTGGCGCCGATGCCGCTCCGTTTTTTCGCATCTTTAACCCCGTTTCTCAGGGCGAAAAGTTCGACAAAGAAGGCCGCTATGTGCGGCGCTGGGTGCCTGAAATTGCCCAATTGCCCAACAAGTATCTGCACAAGCCCTGGGAGGCGCCGCCACTCACCCTTTTAGAAGCGGGTGTTACCCTGGGTCGCGATTACCCAGAGCCCATCGTGAATCACAAAAAGGCCCGTGAGGATGCTCTGGCGGCTTTTGCTTCGATTAAGAAAAAAGCGTAAGGGTTTTGTTTAAACGTGCGCGTATTGGGGTAAATTAAACACTAGGTTGCGTCTCCGTGATACGTCGCCGGGTTGTCGTATGTTTTGGGTGACCCTATTTACTTACGTAGAGGATTATTAAGCCATGACCAATATAAATGTTTCAAACAGCACCTTACGCGCGCTAAACACACAACAAGCAAGAACCCTTGTCAACGACATTTTAGGTAGCGACGGGGTCGTTGACAAAACAGACAAAGACAAGTTAAAAGAACTTCAAACCTTACTTGAAACAGCGGCAACAGATGGTGACGATAGTACCGTGGACGCTGCAGAAGATGATTTTATTGAAGCATTAACCGACCATCACTACATTTTAGGTGTTAATGCAGGAACCTCAGAAGCCTATCTTTCACAAAACCTTAAAGAAATTCAAAAAGCCCAGCAAAAGGCGGGTAATGAAGCCACAGAAGTTAATTTTGATGACGTAAAAATAACCACTGACGGTCTTTTTAGCGATGACCTAAGGGTAGTGCGTTTAAGAGATGGTTTACCTGGTGAGGCAGGTGGTAATAGCACGACGACAAATACGCAGGTGAGTAGCGAAGGGAATGATACTACCCAAACAACAACGCAAAGCAACACTGCCAATTCGACTGCACCGCAAACCCAAGTGACGCCAGGTAATCCAATTACACCGACACCTCCGGTTAACAGTTACACTCCAACACCAGCCCCGAATACAGGAGCTCCAGAACAGATTGTTTCACCAGAAAACCTGAACACATTATCCACTGAGAATCAGGCCTATCAGGAGTCTGTACAAGCACTTCAAAGCGAAGTTAGGAACATTCGTGACATCATCAGTGACCCATCTCAAGTTTCTGATCTACAGCTAAAAGCAGGTATCGACAGTCTTGTAGAAAATGATCCTGCCAGAGCGATACGAGAGCTTTCTAAACTTAATGGCTTTGATAACGATCGACAAATACTAGAGCGCATGCAACAAGATGGGGTTATTTCTAGTAAAGATATAGAAACCATTCAAAGCTATCTGGGCAGTGAAGAAACATACGCAGCCCTGGCGGGTAAGTCTCTTGAAAACGGAAAGTCTCCATCAGAGGCCCTCATGGCTTACCTGGAGAAAGCTCCTTTATCTGATGCGCAACTCAGCGGATACAGAACCTCTCTGGTAGCCAGTGCTGACAATTACCTCAAAAACCCCAGCCCAGAAAATCAAGCAACGATTAAGACGGAGTTATACGATAATCTGTATGTTTTTGAAGCAGGAGCAAGTCCTCAGCAAGAAGCCGCCTACCGACGATTGCCCAGTGCTTTACAAAGTGCAGAACAGAACTTAGATATTATATCGAAAAAAGAAGCGATTTTAAACGGAGAGCAAAGCACTTTAAATAAAACGGGAAATAGTGGTATTAATACAGCTCAAAAACTAGCTGAAACTCTCGTAAAAAGCCAAAGCGCTCCACAAGAATCTATTGATAAATTCACAAATCAGGTCACTGAAGCACTAAGTTATCTTAAAGAAACCCCTGATCAATATGCTGGACAAAGCGCAGATATTACACGTTTAGAAGGTAAGTTGGAGTCTTTACGCAACGCAGCTTCGAGTCAAGAGAAGCTGTCTATTATCAATAGCCTACAAACAGATCTCGATGAAGTTTATATTAAGAGCAATGTATCTGAAGGAGCGAAAGGAGTAGACCAGGCAGCTGTTCTCACTCAATTACAGGCGCTCGCTGATTCACCAGATGCGCTTCCAGAAGTAAAACAAGCCGTAGATTTCTTAGCACAATACCCAGAGCTTCTCTCTAGTGCTCCCAAAGTTTCAGAATACAGAAATATTTTAAACACTCTAAATCAGGCAGGCCCTCTGAGCCCCAGACAACAGAGATCTAAAGACAGCGTTAGAAGCAGGTAATGTCAGTGAGGTCAATAAGCTTTATTTAAACGAAATGTTTTCAAACTTCGCTGCCCTACCTGGAGTAGGCTCTGTTGTAGCCGCTGCCGCTTCTCTTGTGAACTTCTCTCCCCTTACAAATATGGTAAGTTCAGCTCAAGAGGCTCGACTTCCTGGAGATTGGAATACAGCATCAAGTTTGGGAGTTGTGCTTGACAGCGCCACACCAGAAAGAAGAAGCGAACTCATTGCTGCTTTGCGCTCCCCTGAAGCCCAGAATGTGAATCAGGTGCTCATTAATGATCCCGATTTTGCCAATATTGTAGGCGTTTATAATCGCGCCGAAAGCGCAAAAACGAGCATGCAACAGGCCTACTGGGGCGGTAACTCTACTTATGGTGGTATTCAAGACGACATTATTGCTCAAGAATGATCCAAAAGACATTCAACTCGAACTCACACAAGCCAAGAGCGCGATTGAACAGTTACTTGCCAATGATAAAGCAGATTTAGCACCTGTCGTAAGAGATGAGCTAACCGCCCAAAAAGCAGCACTTACAAAAGCACTTGACCTTATCAAACAAGGGAAGTTTGATGCTGCAGCAGCAAACGATCCTGACATGCAAAAGCTAACGAATGTGCTACAAGCTATCGATAGCAATGACAGCAACCCCCCTCTGCCCATGGATACAGTAATCCAGAGACAAGCCACCCTCGACGCACTAAAAAGCGTCACCGACGATAAATCCAACATGGAGAAATTAGAGGGTGCTTTAAAAGATAACCCAAATTATGCACATATTTTTGAAAAAGCCCCCGACGGAAGCTATGCTTTCCCGGACAAACTTCGTGACCTGATTAGCAGTAAAGAACTTGAGCCAGAAGCTCTCTCCCTATTATTAAATCAGGCAAATAGGGCCGTTGAAGTCATACACAGTGCCAAAGATCGTGAAGAGGTTAACCTGAAAGCAAACTATGTTAAAGGAGAAGGTATTCACGAAACTGGGGGTAGGCAAGGCGATTTTTATTCCGGTTATATGGCTCTCGAAAGCTTGAATACCATCCTTCAAACATCACAGGATCGCGGTAATTTAGATCCCGCAGAAATTCTCAACGGCATTGCAAAACAGCAGGATGTTAAGGCAATACTTGACAACCCAAATCAGGACGAACGTCGCGAAGCCCTTACCCAGGTAATGCGTACTCAGAATATTGAGCAGGGCACCAACCAGGTTCGGAAGATCGTCTCAATAACTACATTGAAGCAACCAAAACCTTCAATGATAGTGATTCTGGGAAGATGTTAGATAATCTCTTTGGAGATTCAGATGATGCAAAAGAAGGACGGGCCATACTTGAATACACATTTATCTAAAATTAAATCCGATCCGCAGATTGAGCTTGGAAAAATTAATAGTAGAGAAGACCTGTTCCGTGAACTTACACCGCAGCAGTTATCGGAACTACAAGCATCAATTAAAAAAATGGATTACGACCCTACAAGACAAAAAATTGAGACCGAAAGAGAAACACTTCTCACACAAAACAAAGCGAATCTACCGCAAGACTATGATGGTAAAAGCCTTTATGACACAAGCGAAATTACGGATCCTAAAATTAAAGTCGTCATAGATCGACTCAACGTACTAAACAGTTCACCTGAGAGTGTAAACACACTAAACGACAAAATCAAGGATATTTTTAGCAGCGACGATATTATACCCTTGATTACTTCACGGGGTAATATCACTGAAAATCTTTCAAAAGATATTCGAACAGACATAACAACGACAACGAAAACTCTTAACACAGATATCGAAAGAACGCCTGGCTTTAGAGATTTTCTTAAAAATAACCCCATTGGGCCAATGCCTCAACGTAATTTACCTGGACCTGGTGGCGGACTAAACCCATCTTACGATGTTGAAATGATGGCGTATGCCAACAAATTAGAACAACAATCCAAAGCATATTTAAATACCCTTCCTAATCCCCCTGCCGGTGTAGAGCACGCCAGAATGGATAGCATCATTCAAGGTGCGCAGAACTTAAACGTACTCTCTGATTTGGCCCTGCGTATTGACTCAGGGGGAGATATCGATGTCGATCTTCAGGGGCGAGCCCATGCCGCAATGACAAATACAGGACTTTTAGCAAACCTATCAAACCGTCTTGCAAGTGCTTCTTCACCAGCAGAAGCAAGCAATGCTGTAAACACCTATAACCAAGACAAAAGAGTCTATGCAGCTAACCTTGATAAGGCAATAAACGACCATAGTGATGGAAGTTTATCAAGTATGAATACGAGCTCAACACTCCCTGGGGGAGGAGCTGGTGGTGATCCGCTCATCGTCTCTACGGATGGAATGTCAACAGATGGAGCGGACGTTGTTATCAAATCTAATAATCTAACCATTGATCTTGCTGCAGTGCAACAAGACAGAGTAGACCGCAGAGCAAACGGAGAAGAGCCAGACCGCCAACCTCCCTTTGATCAAATGACCCAACAAGAAATCGTAGCGATTATGAATCGACGTCCTGAGACGCCCAGCGCAGTAGATATGGTAAATGAATCCATAGAGCGAAGTGAGTCTATTTATTCAAACATTCCACCCGATGAATTGATAGCAGTAGGTCAAGACATACAAGCTTCTATGCAGGCTTATCAACGCTCTTTTGAAAACCTGAGCGAATCACTGTCGAACACGGTTGATCAACTTAACGTTCTTCGTACATCAGAAGGACTCCCACCTCTAAACGGTGGGAGTAACAAACCCTCTTCTTTATCTCAGCGTTCCGCTGCCGATAACGACCAAAAAGCGGCAGCGCTGGTGGCAAAAGCAAACGAACTTTCCGATCGTCTGGTACTTGCACCCAAGGGCGCTGACAGCGAAGAGCTTTTGAATGAGTTGGTCTCGGATTTTCTGAATATTATTCGCGATCAGGATTACAAAACCCGTCAATTGGTGCTGGCGCAGTTGGCAAACCAGATGATGACCGATTCAATCACCAACTTCTACAAAGACAAAACCGATAAAAACAATAAATACCATCAGGAAGCCCTTTCGCGTATGTCAGCCAGTTTTGAGCAGAATATTCAGAAGAGTATTCAGAGTAGCCTGGTGGCCTCGGCCTCAGGTGGTGACGCGCAGTCAGTGGCTGCAGTGAGTGGACAGGTGGGGGCTGCCGGCACCGCCGAGGCCATGAATGTGGCACAACTGCGTTCTAGCACAGAGCAAATGCTGTCTCAGGCCCAACAAATGGAGCCTCCACTCATTACCAATCAACAGAAAGAGCAAATTCTCACCAGTTTGTTTGACAACAACCCCAATAACGACGCCCTGGGAATTATTGCCCTGGCAGGTCTGCAATCCGTTAACTAATATCGCTGAGCGCGCTTAAAGACGGGTATCATTAGAGCCAGCTTACTTATTTTGCGTAAGCTGGCTCTTTTTTTGTTTAAAAATAGCTTTTGTGTGGAATAAGATAAAGTAAGATTCATATTTTCAAGAGGTTTTCTACGCCATGGGCACAATCGGTTCAAATCCATCTAACCCCCTATATCCTGCATCGGGTACAACCCCACCTCCTGTAACGCCTCCCGCGCAAACAGCAGGCTCTACCCAGGCGCCTGCAGAGGCGTCTGGTAATGAAGCCGGCGGAGAGCCTGCTGCTCCAGCGCAATCACCAGATGTAAAAAACACAACAGCACCGACTGCACCAGCAACGCCTGACTTGAAAATTTCAAAAGAGATGGCAGAAGCTTTAAGCAGTAATCAGGTACAGGACTTAATTGATGGCATTCTTGCCGATGGCACCGTTGATAAGTTAGATGACGCAAAGCTTAAGCAGTTGAATGTTTTACTGAACGCTGCGGCAAAAAAAACGAATAATGATGTAGATCCCACCGAAGACTCGTTGATAGATGCTTTAGACTCTCGCGGAATGTTTGGTACCAACCGTGAGGTGGTAAAAACCAATCTTCAGGCCTTAAAAAAGCATAGCGGATCGGCAAATAAGCTAGATTTTAGCGGCGGCATTAAACTAACGACGCAAGACGGCGTCTCTGGATTTTTTGGTGGTAAACAAGAGCGGGCACTGACTCTCATTGATATTGAAGTGCCTGCTGCTCCCAGTCCGACGGCGGGTGCGAGTGCTCCGACACCTGAACAGGGGGCAGAGCCTCCGGTGGCGGGTGGAAGCACACCCGTTGGGCAAGCTGTTGAACAACCCGCCACCCCATCCACACCAGTGACGAATAAACCCGCTGATGCCCCTGAGCCTCCTCTTGATCCCCAGCGTGCGGCAGAGAATGCCATTAGCCGAGATGCACGCAGCGCTTACCATGGTGAAACGGTCGCACAAAATAACAAGAATCAAGACCTTCTCAAAAAAGATATAGCCCATCTAAAAGATGCCTTTAACGAGGTTCCTGATAAGGTAATTCGTCAGGACATTAAGAACGTCGTACAGAGTTCAGGCACCAGCGGTAATGATTTAGCCTATATTCGTGAGCAATTGCGAGACTGGGGTGTCGATATTCCCACAGAAGGTACTGCTGGAGATATTCAAGCACACCTTGAAAACTACGAGGTAACAGACGCCAATGTCAGTGCCTACCGCAATAAACTAAGTGGTATTGCCGACAATGCGTTGCAGAGTTCGCCCCTCACCGGTAAAAGTCTCGATGACGTGAAAAAATATTTCTACGATAAAAATTATATCTTTGAAAAAAAGGGCAATGTATCGGCAGAAGATTACCAAAGCTACAGTCAGTTCAAAACCCATTTAAACAACTACCGAGACACCGAAAGTCGTGTGAGCAATATCGCGCGCAATGACGATATTAAGACAACGAATGTGGCTTCTGACAACCGGCTACTGGGAACATACAATGAAAATGCCGCCAAGCAAATTGGTGAAGCGGCTACCGAAATTAACCGTTTTCTTAATCAGGCGGAAACCAGCAGCAAGAATGGTTCAGGGGTAACTCCTGCAGAGCTTACCCAGGCGCGTAGTCAACTGGCCTCTCTGGTGGAAATAGGGCCTGACGGGCAGATGGTCTTAGAGAACAATTTGCCGAAGGTCAAACAACCCATTACCCAGGAACATCTCGACACGCTAAATCAGCTGTGGTCCTCGGTAGAAGCTGTCGGTATAGGAGCCGGACTAGACCAGGAAGCGGGTGAAATTGCCGAAGCCTATTTTAACGACCTTCGCAGTAAAAATCAGGCGGGTGACGGACAAAAGTCGAATGCCGTTCAGCAATGGAACGAAATTCAGAAAAGTCCCTCCGGTGAAATCTTGGCACTCAAACCTCAGATTGCTCAGTATGCTGACTTACTCAAACAGTTAGAAGATCCCAAAAACGCGGCGCTCAAGGCCGCATTGTTTAGCGAGAAAGATCCTGAAGCCGCCGTTAATAAGATTCTTGCAGAGCATAACACAGCTGTTTTTAACGATTCTTTTGGCAGTTTTGGTGGTTTCTGGAATATTGGACCGTCTAGTTTCTCTGGCTATTCTCAATATTCCTCCTTATCTTCTCCCCCCGATGTGGGACTGTGCATCGGCATGCCATCTCCTACTGCTGTGACCGCTTCCCCCGTGCCTCAAACTCTGCCTGAGCTTTACTCGTTTGCCCCTGGTAAATCTCCTGCTCCGGAGTATGGTCCATTGCTACCTAAAGACCCCAAGCTGGCCCTCGGAAGCTTTACCACCCAGGACGTTCGCGCCCTGATGGACTTAATTAAAAATCCGCCCACGATTGAAGGGCAAACCCCTGAAGAAAGTGCAAAAGCGCAGTCTACGCAAATCTTATTGCGCCAACAGCTACAGCAGCACTCCAGTGAAATTGCTCCGTTCATTAGCGAGACACCAGAGTTGGCGGGGCTAAGACAACAACTGGATGCGAAAAATTCTTTTGATACCGCATTCTGGAACCATGGCTCTGAATTGGATCAAGCTCGCCAGGGCGTCAAAACCTTACTCGACAAGCAAGATCGCGTTGGAGCAGATCTTTGCCGTAGCGGAAGCCCAGCTTAAAAATGCGCTAGAAAAAGTACCCGACGGACAGGCCCGTACCGGGCTCAAAGAAAATTTATTCGCCATTCAGAACGCACAGGCAGAACTAAAAACTTCGGGGCAGATTTATACAGAAAACAGCGCCGAAGCGCCTCACAGTGGTCGTGCAGCCCTGGACAGTGTTCAATCTGTTATGGATAGTCTGCGCGGCAAAGGATTTGCCAGCGAAAATATGCTGAGTCTGAGCGATAGTCTGATTAAAGATGCTGAAGTTGAGCAGACCCAGGCACAAATGGATCGCACGATGCAGACCCTGGCAGCCATTAGCAGCAATCCTGAGCAAAAACAGGCGATTTTAGATAAGTTTCCTGCGGATCAACAGGATAAAGTCTCCCGCTTGATAGACAACCACAAGCTGCTGGACGAGATTCGCAAACAGGTACTGTCTGAACCCTCAATGCTAGATGAAGATACCTTGCGGGCCTTTAATTTTGCCGGGTACGTCACGCAATTGGCAGAAACAGGTAGCTCCGCAGAAATTGCGGCGGCATTAAACACGACGCTTCCGAACTCGCCTTTAACCGTAGGCGATAGTCTTGATCAGCATGGATCGTCTGCTCAACCATGTGAACCAGCTCAAAACCGATGATCAGCAATTGAAAGCCACTTATGCCACGGGTCTTGTTGAGTCATTTTAATGATGAAGGGTTTAAGCAGGGACAGTCTGTCGAGCAAGCATGGGAACATTTTGAAAAGGGCTCAATGACGGTCAATGGTGAAACCATAACGGTTAAAAAAGCGGTACAAGACAGTATTGTGGAGAAGCTTAAGTCGAAGGGGGGAGGCGCTTCCGCAGATTTTTCGGAACTCGACATCAAAGAGTACCTTGAAAAGACGCTGACAGGAAATGAAAGCGCGGCCTTTAGTAGCAACTTTTATACCTTTAAAAGCGTATCTCAGGAGCTTGAATCGTAACAAACCCAGCTGAAACAAGCCTCTAGCCCCGAGCAGAAAACGGCCTTGAAGCAAAAGGCAATGGAGGCGATGGGGCGATTAGATTCTCTCACTGAATCTCTTGAATACGCGGTTGGTACGAGCAGCGGAGAAGACAAAACAAAACTTTTAGAGCTTCGCGCTGCGGTATCTGGCTATAGAAAAGATGCCTACCAGCAGGTACAGCAGGATCGCTTTACGTCAGTGGTTCAGTCCGGTCGACAATTGGGTGAAACCGACCGCCTTATCAAGGAGTTCTATGACAATCAGAGTACATCCGGTTATCAGTATGACGATTTAATTGGCAGAATCAAAGATCGCTCTCTGCGAGCCACGGGTGTGGAGAAACAAGAATTAGACCAGCTTTTGAACCTGGCAAACTTTGAGTCTAACCAGATTACCCGTGCACGGGATGTGGCCAGCAACAATGCGACAGCAAATACCGGGTTAGACTTGATAAAAGCTCTGTCTCCAGAAGCAGCAGAGAATTTGGATGCATCTTTGACAGTCGCTCGTGAAAATACTGAAAAGAATAGAGCTGTCTTAGGCGCCAATCACGACAGGTTTAGGCAACTTGTGCAGTCTGCAGGAATTTTTCACCAGAAAGCTTAGATGAAATTGATGCTATACTTGCTCCCCTCGAAACCACAAACCCGATGGCCTATCTTGAATTGATGGGTTCTGTATACGGTGTGAGTAGTGCTGCCTCAGATATGCAGTCCCTGGAACAATTGGTAAAGACCAAAGGCACTAACCCCCGAAGAAATTGAGCGCATCGCCCGTAGATTTGCGCTTTCGTCTGTTTCTACTGGACTCATGAAGTATCTTTCGGAAACAGAGGGTGAGGACAGAGAGCCGCCCCTGAGCGAGACCTCAAAGGCGGGAGCCACTTTCTTCGTGAAATAACCAATACTTCACCCCCTTTGACCTTAGAACAGATTGCGGAGAGAGGTCAGAAGTTTGCCAAAGACAATAAGATTACAGACCCCGCGTTTCTTGATATTTTTGCTGCTCCAGGATCTTCACAAACAGCAGGTGATCCTTCACCGGCATCTGTAGGAGGAACAACCCCTGAATCGACTACCATAGCGAGTGGTTTATTTGGCCGGTACGCGCAAATTCATGCCGTAGCTGACGCTATTTGAAATTCAACACCTTCCGAACAGGATGAAATGGAAGGAATTGTCGACGCAGACATTGATAAAGTGATTGAAGATGCAGTCAATCAT
>CAWCRG010000002.1:0-264437 GCA_963797915.1 Candidatus Sericytochromatia bacterium | reverse complement strand
ATTCAAAGAACCCGGGCTATTGGTTGTAAAGATGCTGCCATGGAGATCTCCCGTAAAGTCACGGAGTTGGCCAAGCTAGATAGTTTTGATGTCGACGCATGATTTCCAATATCGACCATATTCGTGAAGTGGCGTCTCGAGACCAGTACATCACAGAAATTAAAGTTTTTACTGATTCTTTAATGGCTCAGGATAAAGCCAAGGCTTTGTTTTTGATTAAAACCCTCTTCTTTGCGCCCGAAACCCACCCCAAAGTGCGCTATGTGATCGCAGAACGCATGGGCAAAGTCGGGCAAAAACAAATGTTTCAGCAATTGCTTAGCTACTTTATCTTGCGTAAATTTCCTGACACGGTCTCACTGATTGCCGCGATTAAAAGTTTTGGGGATCCTGAAGCGGCACCTGCACTTATGGCTTACTATCCTGACGCGACTTTCCCAGAGTGCCTGGAAATCATTGAGGCCCTTGCTACCAGCCAATCTCCCGACAGCCTTGAGTTTTTGAGCGGCGTTTATAATCAGCAGGTGGAGCATAATCAGAGTTTTGATGCCCAGGAGCAAGAAGAGATCCGCCAGCAGGCTACCTTAGCCATGGGTAAAGGCATTATGCGGTTTGACTTTTTCTAAATACTGAACATGCTAAAATACGAGGCAAAGCTCCGAAGGAATCTAAAATAGCTGTATGTTAGCGCAATTACTGGCAGGCATTGAGCCCCTCATTTTAAATTATGGTCTATTTTTAGCCATGGGTTTCGTGCTGGTTATTTTGGTTCCCGTCAGTCTATGGTGGATTATGCGCTCCTCAGGGAGTCGTGTGGCCTATGCTGATATTACCCAGGCTTATGACCATCTTGCGGAGTTGCGTAAGCAAATGAATGCCTGGGAAAGCCTTTTGCGCCAACAGCTCAATCAGAAGCAAACCTTTAAAGGCAAAACGCTAAAAGAAGCAGAGGCCTTACAGTCTCTTCAGGATCACGCCCTCGAAACCCTCAAGGTGCTTTTTGCGCGCCACAAACAAGTGGAGCAAATGTGGGGCCAGGAGCAGGCCGGTGCCCCTGCAGAAACAGAGCGTTTAGAAGAAGACTTTCAGGAATTACAACAGAATACCCAGCCGGCGGTTCAATGGTATAAACAACTCTCTCAGCGATTGGCACAGACCCGTACGCGCTTGCATGAATTTCAGCAGCGTCTTGAGCAACTGAGTCAATCTCGCCCGGTGCTATTGAAGCAATTGCAAATGCTTCAGGCCAATCCCTTTGCCAATGATCCCATTTGTTATTTTGAAGAAGTCCTTCATTTCAAAACCCAGCTAGAAAAAGCCGAGCTGGCGGAACGGAGTCTTCCCCCCTTACCAGAACCCGTATCTGAAGTGGCTGTGATGGAATCTGAGCCCGAAGTGGCTGTGATGGAATCTGAGCCCGAAGTGGCTGTGATGGAATCCGAGCCTGAAGTGGCCGTGGTGGAATCCGAGCCTGAAGTGGCCGTGGTGGAATCTGAGCCCGAAGTGGCTGTGATGGAATCTGAGCCCGAAGTGGCTGTGTGGAATCTGAGCCTGAAGTGGCCGTGATGGAATCCGAGCCTGAAGTGGCCGTGGTGGAATCTGAGCCTGAAGTGACTGTGGTGGAATCTGAGCCCGAAGTGACTGTGATGGAATCTGAGCCCGAAGTGACTGTGATGGAATCTGAGCCCGAAGTGACTGTGGTGGAATCTGAGCCCGAAGTGACTGTGGTGGAATCCAAGCCCGAAGAAACCCGTAAGGTCTCTCGCCAGCGCTTCGCGCGTACTGAAGCCGTCATGAAAACCTTACGTGAGCGGGTTCAATCTATTGCTGATACCGATAGAAATCTCGGAGCGTCTTTCCATTTTTCGGTATGGCGTACTTATGTGGAAAGCCTTGAAGAAGCAAAAAACGCATTAAAAACATCAGAAACACTGCTTTTAATGGCCTATCGTTTAGAGAAAACGCCCCAGGCAGCCCCTCATCGGGTTAAACTGAGTTTAAAACGTTGTGAAGATCGCCTGTGGGATGTGGAGAATATCCATCAGATGTTGTCAAAGCATCACGAGGCACTACAGCAACGGCTCCAACAGGCAGAGGTGCTATTGCAGTCTTTAACAGAAGACTTAAAGCATTATCAGGCCAAATGGAGTCGGGCTGATGTGAAAAATCATGCCGAACAGCTCTTGCAGGTTCGACAGGGTTTAGCCCACCCTCCGATAGCTCTGCAAGACATTGAAGCGCAGTTAGCGCAATTGAAGAAAGAACAAAGCGAAAAGAGCAAAGCATATGGCTAGCAAAGACAAATTTATGTTACTCGTGATTGCGCTGCTAATTGCAGGAGCTGGCTTTGTATCCTGGACCAAGCCCATCAAAAAAGGTCTGGATATTGAAGGCGGTAGCCACCTGGTAGTGGAAGCGCAAGACGTAGAGCAAAAAATCGTAAATAACGAAGTGGTAGAGCCTGCAATCACCGTCAATCGAGAAGTAATGCAGTCGGCAGTTGCGGTGGTTCGTCAGCGAGTGGACGGTCTCGGCGTTGCTGAGCCGCTCATTCAGTTGAAAGGCGATCGCCAAATTATTGTAGAACTCCCCGGTATTGCTGATCCCCAGGAAGCCGTTAAACTCATTGGTGAGACTGCTAAATTAGACTTTCGTAAAAAAGATCCCAAGGATCCTACCAAATGGGTGGAGACGGGGGTTTATGGCAAAATGCTTACCGATGCTCGCCCAATTAACCCCGAGGGACAGTGGAAGATTGAGTTTAAGTTCAATGCTGAAGGTGCTAAAAAGTTTGGTATTTTAACCACCGAATTGGTGGGTCAGCCTCTGGGCATTTTTCTCGATGATGCACTCGTTTCTGCGCCCAACGTCAACTCTCCAATTACCGGAGGATCCGGTGTTATTGAGGGGAGTTTCTCTCCTGAAGAAGCTCGTACGCTTGCGGTACAACTTAAAGCCGGTCAATTACCCGTGCCTTTAAAAATGGTGGAAAACCGCACCGTGGGTCCTACACTCGGTCAAGAAGCCGTCGATCGTAGCTTTCGTGCTGGTGTGATTGGTTTAACCGTCGTGCTCATCTTTATGCTCTGGTATTATCGCGTACCGGGTGTCATGGCTAACATCGCCCTGTTTTTATATGCCCTGTTCAATCTGGCTGTTTTCAAGCTCGTACCGATTACCTTAACGGTTCCTGGTATTGCGGGTTTTATTTTAAGTATCGGTATGGCGGTGGACGCCAATATTCTGATCTTTGAGCGCACCAAAGAAGAGCTGCGGATGGGTAAATCTATTTTCAACGCCGTAGAAGTGGGTTTTAAGCGCGCCTTTAGCTCTATTTTTGACTCCAACGCGACCACTTTGATTAGTTGTATCGTACTTTATTATTTTGGTACAGGCCTCATTCGTGGTTTTGCGGTAACGCTGGCCGTTGGTGTAATCATCTCTATGTTTACAGCCATCACGGTAACCCGTACTATACTGCGTGTGGTTGTGCGTTTTCGTAAGATGCGTAACCCGGCCATGTATGGGGTTAAACCCAGAGTTCGTAAACAAGGGGCATAAAAGCTATGTTTGGATTTCGGAGCGAAGCAGAACGTGTAGATTCTCGTATTCAGAAGTGTCTGCAAGAAATGCAGGACCTGAAATCCGTTCGTATGGAGGACGGCAACTACCGTTTGATTCGCGGTTCAGCCGTTCTCTACCTGAGTATTCATACCTGGGGTATGCGAGATATTATGGTGCGCTGTACCTCTTATGTGGTGGTTGGGGCGACGATTGATAGTGATCTGCAGGGGTTCTTATTAAGAGCCAATGCAGAAATTCCTTTTGGAGCCTTTGCCATTGATGAAGATGGCGATATTCTCTTTGAATATGCGCTGATTGCCACCAACTCTAGTCGCTTTGAACTTAAAGAAGCGATCAAGGCAGTGGCTAAAGCAGTGGATGACTACGACAATAAAATTATTAACCGTTGGGGCGGTGATAGCTCCCATAAAGTGCTATTTGGTTTTGATGCGGACTGAGTTCCGGGGTGATGAACCCTTGTCTTTAAGGTGTGAAACAAGTATAATCCCAATGTTAAATCTGTTTAATAATTTTAACAATCTGGAGTTGAGGGGTACATTCGTTTGAAGAATGCAAAAGTTTTGGTGATAGATGATGAGCCTTCTATCACGAGCAGTATTAAATACGGCTTAGAAAAAGAAGGTTACACTGTTATTACCGCAGACAACGGCAGCGATGGTGCTGAACTTGCGCGTAATGAAAAGCCTGACATTGTGGTTCTTGACGTCATGCTCCCTGGCCTTGATGGTTATGAAGTGTGTCGCATGATTCGCGCTGACCTGCCTGTGCCCATTATTATGCTGACGGCTAAAGGTGAAGAGATTGACAAGGTCGTTGGCCTTGAAGTGGGCGCAGACGAATACGTGACCAAGCCCTTCAGTCTCAGAGAGCTTCAGGCCCGCATTAAGGCCCTGTTGCGCCTGGTGGCCCGTCATAAAAACACGAAAATGGCTGAACCCGATAAAATCGAAGTGGGCGAACTGGTCATTGACCTTAAGCGCCATGAGGTTTTTATTGAGGATCGTAAAATTAACCTCACGTTAAAAGAATTTGAGTTACTCAAGCTGCTCGCTTTAAACGCCAATAAAGTGCTGTCTCGTGAATACCTGATTGAGCAAGTCTGGGGCTACGATTTCACTGGTGAAGGGCGTACTGTAGACGTACACATTCACTGGCTGCGTGAAAAAATCGAAAGAGACCCCGAAAACCCAGCCCGCATCCAAACCGTGCGCGGTGTCGGTTATCGCTTCGAAAGACGGATCCGGGACGGAAAGTAAATAGATACGACTTATGGCCATGAATACCTCGCCCTCTTTAACCAAACCTTTTTTCTTTACCCCCGTGGTGATGAATGTAGCGCTCAGCGTCGCGCTCATTGTGTCCTGCCTGCTTTTTGCCACGGCAAGCTTTTTGCCTTTTTTGGTGATTGGGGGGGTGCTGTTAATTTTAGGCGCCAATATTTATGGTTATCGCCACAGTTTGCAGCATATTCGCCACGTGTCTCAAAGCCTTGAGGTCATTCGTCGGCACCAAAAGCCCGATGAAGACATGCTGCACAAAACGGGTGCATTAAGCTTGCAATTAATGGACCTTGCCAAACATGTGCAAGAGCGTGTGATACCTGAGGGGCAGGGGCCTAAAATGGTTGCCCTTGACCTGGAGAAAAACGAGTTGGAGTCGATCATTCACTGCATGAATGATGGTCTTATTATCTATGATATGGATCTTGAAGTGGTGCTTTTGAACCCAGCCCTTGCCGAGATGCTGATTCCCAGTAATCCTGCTGCCACAGGACGTCTGATCCAAAACCCCGACGATCGCCTTTTGTTTGAGCGCTGTGTGGAGCGCGAGCAAACGAAAGCGATTCATACCGCGATGGTCGAAGAACCGATGCTGCCGCGTTGTGATGTGATTGAACTACAAAACCCAGTCCAGTTTCTCAAGCGCTACTCTTCTCCGCTGTACAATCGACTGCATAAACAAATTGGTCACGTCATTATTTACCATGATATTACCCAGGAAGTGCAGTCTGAAAAAATTCGCTCTGAATTTATTACCAATGCCTCCCATGAGTTACGCACACCGGTGACCTCTATGAAGCTCTTATTAGAGGCTTTAGATGGGGGCGCTAAGGACGATGAAAACGTGCGTTCAGAGTTTATTAGCAACCTGTTAAGAGAAGCGGACCGCATGCATATTTTGGTGAATGACTTGCTGGACCTGTCTCGCCTTGAAAGTGCCCACGAGAGCTTGTCACTCAAACGCCTTGATATTCGAAAAGTCATTCATGACTCGATTCAGACCGTGCTTCCCCTGGCCGACAAAAAGGGCGTGGCCATTTTAGAGAATATTGAGCCCGAATTACAAGTCTTTGAAGCTGACCAGTTACGTCTGGGACAAGTGCTGATTAACTTAGTGAACAACGCAGTTAAATTTACGCCTAGCGGTGGCGAAGTGCGCGTGATTGCCTGTCGCCTTGAAAACGCAGTGGAGTTTAGAGTGCAGGATACGGGGATTGGTATTCCCCAGGAAGACCTCCCCTATATCTTTGATCGCTTTTACCGTGTAGAACAAAATCGTCAGCGTCGTCAAAACTCCGGCGGAAGCGGTCTGGGCCTCACGATTAGTAAACAGGTTGTCGAAATGCATGGCGGTAAAATTCGCGCCACCAGTAATGGACACGGCACCACCTTTATTTTTACGATTGCACAAGATCTGTCTGCAGCCAGCTTACCGGCTTAAAAACTTCTTGATTCGTTCTTTGCAAGAAGATCTCCGTATGTTATTCTTAATTTAATAAAGTTCCCCTCTCTACACGGTCGAGATCACCGATCTGTCTAAATCGCGACACGGAGATGGAAGTGACACTGCACGGAGGCAAAATGTGAAACACTCCCGCTTACTCTGGGCCCTTAGCCTTGGCTGTACGGTCTTTTGGTCCCTATTGACCCCGGCCACTTATGCTGCCGAAAAACATTTGACTTTGTTGTTTACCAACGATACGCATAACCGCCTGGAGCCCTTTCAACACGTTGAACTCAACCAAAAAGTAGGCGGAATCATTCGTCGTTCTCACTACCTGCAAAAAGTGCGCCAGGAAAATCCCTTAACGGTTTTATTAGATGCCGGTGATGTCTTTCAGGGCACTCCTTATTATAATTTTTATCTCGGTGAGCCAGATATTAAGGGCATGAGCTATATGGGTTACCATGCCATGACCGTCGGAAACCATGACCTGGACAATGGGGTCAGTAACCTCAAAAAGCAAATGAGCTACGCTAACTTTCCTGTGCTGAACGCAAATATTGTGGATCAAAAGACGGGCAAAGGCGTGTTCAAGCCCTACTACATCATTGAAGCCCAGGGGCTTAAGATTGGTGTCATTGGACTCATGAGTGAGCATGCCTGGCAGGCGGTTTCTAGCGCTCATCGAGAGGGTTATCGCCTTCTGGACCCGTTTGCTACAGCCAATAAAATTGTGCCTCAGCTGCGGCCTCAGGTGGATTTGATTGTCAGTCTGCATCATATGGGGATTTGGGATGATGAGGTCTACCCGGTAAAAGTACCCGGCGTAGATATTGTTTTGGGTGGACACTCCCATACTCAGATGGATCACGCCAGGCTAATTAAAAATAAAAATGACAATGGCTTAGGCGGCACCTTGATTCAGCACGCCTACTATATGGGTGTCTATGTGGGCCGTATTGATCTTAAGCTAGACACCGAGAGTAAGAAGGTCTTGAGTTACAGCTCGGAGCTGGAGCTGATGAACAGTAGCTATGATGCCGAACCCATTCAAACCATGCTAAATACCTATGGCGATCAACTGAAGTCTTCGATGGGGCAGCGCATTGGGGAGTCTCTCGATAATATGAGTACCGACGGCAAGTACGATGGTCCTTTTGCCCTGGGCAGCCTGGTGGCTGATATTCTACGCAGCACACAAAAAACAGAGATTGGCATTATGAATACGGGTGGAGTGCGCGCCGACTTGCCCAAAGGCCCCATTACGGTGGGTAAGGTTTATGAAATTATGCCTTTTGACAATGCCATTACGACCTTTAAAATGCAGGGAAAAGACTTGCGGGATGTGGTGCAAACCAGCGCCAGTCGCCTGGGGGTGTCTAAAAACCTTCAGTTTTCGGGTCTGGTGTACACCCTTAAAGATAAGCAGGTGGTAGCGATCACCCATCAAGGCAAACCCCTTGAAGACAAGCGTTGGTACACGGTAGCGGCTCCAACCTACGTTTACGAAGGAAATGAAGCGATCGCTTTTGATAAGGCCAGGGGGGCCTTGAGTAGCGGTCGGTTTATTCGAGATGTGCTGATTGACTATGTTAAGCAACACCCCCAAATTAAAGCGCCAGTGGATCAGCGCATGATTCGGCAGTGAGTGGTGATCAACATCTCAGCCCATGTGACTGAGCCAGTGTTAAGATAAGCGTAACACTGAACTGAATTGAAATATAAATTGATGATTTTTCTTCCTTAGAAAGAGGACCTTTACGTGAGCGGCGAATGGTGGAACAAAATTAAACAGGTCATCGGAATTCCCGGTGAAGACGACGACTTTTACGGTATAGAAGAAATCACAGACGGTGGCCATGTGGCAGTGGCAGAACGCGAAGAAGCGCCAGCCCTGGCTCCTCTTTCTCAGCCTACACCGGCTTTTTCTCGCGCTGCAGCGCAAGGGCGCACGCCTCAGAGAGAAACAGGTGTCAATCAAATGATGGGGCTTTCCTCTGTGCTAACTCAGAGCGAAGTGATGATTATTGAGCCCAAATCTTTTGAGGACGCCTTAGCGGTGGTGCAGTCGCTGCGCGATCATCGGGCTGTGATTATGAATATGAAAGAGCTGACGGCTGAGCTGGCACAGCGCTTGCTGGATTTTGTAGCGGGTGCGGCCCATGCCCTTGATGGAAATCAGAAGCAAATTGGAGAAAATATTTTTCTCTTCTCTCCCAGTAATGTGGTGATTAACCCACTGGGTACAGAACAACCCTGGCTCAACCGTGACGCCCGTGATTTGTTCTTTCGCGTGAAGTAGTCATGCAATTGGCCATTTTGGGTGGCGGCGTGATGGGGGAAGTCTTTGCCCGGTCAGTGGCGCAAAAAGTATTTGCGCCTCAGGATGTCTGGGTTTTAGATCGTAACCCGGATAAGCTCGCGCGCATTTGCTCAGAAACAGGTGTGCATGCTGCCCAAAGCATAGACGACATTTTAGATGCTCCGATTGTTTTGCTTTCGATTAAACCCGATAACGTGGCTGAAGTGCTGGCTCCTTTTGTCTCTGCGGGCAAGTCACCGCTTTTGATTTCTATTGTGGCGGGCGTTTCTCTTGATGGACTGGCCCGCACCCTGCCCGACAATACGCCGATTATTCGCGTGATGACCAATACCCCCTGCTTAATCGGTGAAGGCATGTCTGCCATGGCCAGCAATGCACACGTTACGCCTGCACAGCAGGCGCAGGCTGAGGCGATTTTTTCTGCGGTCGGTCAAATCCTGGTGGTTCCCGAAAAATATATGGACGCGGTGACGGGCCTGAGCGGGAGTGGCCCCGGCTTTTTCTTTATTGTCGTAGATGCCATGATTGAAGCGGGTGTGCTTCAAGGCTTGCCACGTGCAATGGCCCGACAATTGGTTCTGCAAACCATGAAAGGCTCTGCATTACTCATGCAGGAAAGTAATAGACACCCCGCTGAGCTTCGTGATATGGTTACTTCGCCGGGTGGTACCACCATTGCCGGTATCCAGGTAATGGAGGAGTACAAAATTCGGGCTACCTTGCTGAAAACCGTAGAAACCGCTACCCGCCGTTCTCAGGCCCTCGGTGCCCGTTTAAACTAAACCCATGTCAACAGTAACTCTTGCTAATTTTATTATGATTGCTGCGCGTGTACTTCATTTCATGATTCTTGCCAGTATTGTGATGTCCTTTCTGCCGCGTATTGATCGCAGTCACCCGATTGTGCGTTTTATTGAACAGGTGACGGAGCCTTTGTTTGCCCCTTTTCGCCAAATTCTTCCCAGTGGACGCATGGGGCTTGACTTTTCACCCCTATTTGCCATGTTCAGTATTGATATTCTCGCCCGTGTGCTTGTTAGCGTCTTAGTGGGGTAACCCACCATTTTAGAAGCATCTGCAGCGTCTCCTATTTCCCGCCGTGAGTTCATTCTTCGCAGTGTTTTTTGGCTGGGTGCCACTGGATTGGGTCTGTTTTTAGTCAATGTGCTGAAACCAGACGCTTATCGGTATCGTCAGTCCCTGGCCCCCCTGGGTACTCCGGAGCAGTTCGCTTTGCCTTCGGTGACTTTTTTAGCGGCTTATCAGGCCTGGATTATTCGCAATACAGAGGGGTTTTATGCCCTGAAAGCCGTTTGCCCTCACCTGGGCTGTAAGCCCGACTGGCAACCCGAAGTTCAGGGCTTTCACTGCCCATGTCATGGCAGTCGTTTTGCTGCCAACGGGGCCCTGGTGGAAGGGCCTTCTCTAAAACCCTTAAGTCCATTGCCTTTACGCTTTGAGAGAGACCAGCTTTTTTTGGTGCTCAAACCCTCTGCGCGTGAGCAAACCTTTATTCATTATCCTTTTAAGCAGCAGCGCTCATGAGTCGCACCAGCAGTTTTTTAATGGGGCTTATTTCGCTGGTGTTGCTGATGATTTTTCAGTGGCAAGAGCTGGGAAACTTTTGGAGCACCGATAATTTTTCCAGCGGTCACTATTATCAAGAGACTTTTTTCAAAGCCCCACAACGCAATCAGAAATCTTCTTTAAAAGCGGTAGAGGGGCGCTTGCTCAAAAATGAGAGCAATGAAGTGGTTTACCAATTTAAGGTTCCGCTAAAGTCACGTATTTACTTACAGCCTTCTTTGGTCAAACAAAATAGCCTGCAGTCTCAAAATCAAAAAGTTTTTCCTTATAAGAGCTTAAACGCGATGTACCTGGAGCTTCCCCAAAGCAAATCGAAGTTTCTTTTATTTCACGGGGCGGCCCATCCCCGCCAGCGTATTGAAGTGACCTCTTATGTTAAAAATCAAGCTCTGTTTCAGGTAGTTTTAAGCGAAGATGCCAGCTTAGTCAATACCGAGCGAGCCATTGGTTCGCTTGAGATTTTTGTGGTCGATGAAAACAGTAGCCGTTTGCCAAACCTGCCGCGCTACTTTTTATTCTGGATTGCCCCACTCCTGGGCTGCTGGTTTGTCACGGTCTGCCTTAATTACTCTTCGTCATTGGCTCTCAGCCTGAATACCATCCATCTTTTACTGATTTACGTATTGGCGGTGCTACGGCCTGAGCTGGCCGCGGTGCTGTTGCTAGCAGAAGTTGTCACTGCAGGTGCGCTGATCCTTTTGCATAGCTTTTTCTCATCGCGTCCCCCACCGATGGCTCCGCTGATTTGGATGGCTTTTTTGCCTGGCTTATACTGGCGCTGGCAAGAGATTTTAATTCAGTTTACGCGTCCTTTGCAAGATCAACCTTTTCATGCCTATTATCAGCATGCGCTCAGTATGGATCTTTGGAGCAATCAGGGCTTTTTTGCCGCTCTTTATCCCCAGGGCTCGTTATATCCTTTATTGATTAAACTCACGGGTTTTATCTTTGGGTTTTCTTTCTTTCATGTGTTTTACCTGTCTTTGTGCCTGAGCTTTTTCTTGATTGTGATGGCCATGTTACTCACCCGCAAGCTGGTGGGGAGTCACTGGGCCGCTTTTTTTGTGGGGGTCATCTTAAGTGTTAATCCCTTTTTAATTCAAGAAAGTACACTGCAACGGCCCGACGTGCTGGGGGCTTGTTTGGCGCTTTGCTATTTTTACCTGGTGTTTAGTAAAATCACGGGTAGCGTTGTTTATGGCGTTTTGCGCGGCTTTGTACTTCTCACGTTGATTTGGACTCACCTTTCTTTTGCCCCGCTGGCGCTCGCCTTACTCGCTCTGGATATGGTGTATCAACGCCGTCAATACCCGCGGGTAGAGGCTTCTCGACGGGTAGGTAAGCACTATAGTTTAAAATCGGGTCTGGTGTCGCTGGTGCTGGTGTTGGTGGGTATCGGCCCCGGGCTATATCAAAACTGGCAGGTGTATCGCTCCTTTTTGCCTGAGAGCACGTATTACGTATCGCGCGTGGCCAATTATGAGTTTTCTGATCAGGCAGGGTTTCCGGCTTCTTTAGATGTACAGCGGCTGGGCAATAAAGCACCAAACTACCGTTATCTGTCCATTCGGGAATATTTTTTAAACTATCATGGCCTGCCCGAAATTTTAGGCGCTAGCGCGTTGGGGGCCTGTCTCATTATCTTTGACAGCATTGGAGCCCTGGGTTATTTTGCCCGTGGTGAAAATGTTTTAGATGTGCTGATCTACGGAATCTCCAGTCAGCAAAATTTATTGCCTATTCTGGGATTGTTTCTATTTGAAATATTAATGGCTCTTTTTTTGGCCGTGTTTGCCTGGTTGCGGTATCGCCGTTATCGGGTATTGTTAAGTATTTTGGGACTGTGGATGCTGCCCTACACTTTCTTTCACGGCATCTTTTTACTCAAAGGGTACGCCACCTGGCAGTTTACGTTGGATCATCAAATCCTGCTGATTTGCGTTCCTCTACTGGCTTTGATTACTGTTGACGCGGTCAAATGGCTCATTGAAAACCGAAGTCGCTGGCTGATTTAAGCTTTTTTATTCAGCTTTTTTAAAAAATCGCTATAATGGTTAAAGTATGGTTAATTGTTATTGAAAGGTAGACTATTTATGTCTCGTCGCTTCCTTCTTCCTTTATTGGCTGCCGCTACCACCTTATCGGCCTGTACCGCTCCCAGAAACTTCAGTACTGCCCCCGGCTTTCGTGCCAACCCTGCAGTAAACACTCAGTTTAATCGTCAAAGTACGGGCAATTATGAAATTGTAAATATTCGTTGGAACACTCCCCAGGAGTTTCAGGCCCTGACCACTTCTGGGTTAGACGTTTTACGCACCCAGGTTGAGGCCCGTCAACTCGAGGCCCGTGTGAGCACTGCCGAGCTACAAGAACTTCAAAAAGAAGGCGTGACGGTGGAACGCGCTGCGTTTACCTCGCAGTCCGCCAATGCCCTTGAGTCGTTTCCCAGTGGCTATATGACCTATGCGCAAATGACCCAGCGCTTAAAAGCACTGGCACAAAAGTATCCCCAACTGGTGCGTTTAGAAGATGTCGGTGATACCGTTAATAAACAAAAAGGCGGCACCAATCACGATATTTGGGCCGTACATGTGGGTGCCAACGCCAATCGCGGCAACAAAACCAACTACCTCATGGTGGGCGGTGTCCATGCCCGCGAACTGGCACCGGTCGAAATGCTAATGAAGCTCATGGCTCTCTTAGCCGATGGCTATGGTAAAGATGCGCGTATTACACAAATTTTAGACAATAGCAACGTCACCTTTTTACCGATGGTGAACGTAGATGGCCGCGTGATGGTTGAAGAAGGTGCTGCATGGCAACGCAAAAATGCGGCGGGTGTGGACCTGAACCGTAACTTCGATAATCACTGGAACTACCAGGGCTTAAACGTTCCCTCAAGCTGGTTGCGAGGTGTTACCGATCCCGGTAGCCAAATTTACAGCGGACCCCGTCCTGCTTCAGAGCCCGAAACCCAGGTGGTACAGGCTATGTTTCATCGTCTAAAGCCTGCGCTGGCGGTAGATATGCACGCCCATGGCGATATGATGCTCTGGCCTTTGGGCTATAGCTATGACGATACCCCAGACACGGCTGTCTTTAAAGATCTCTTTGCACGCACCTTCCAAAACCTCGGTTTCAAAGGCGGTACCAGTGCACAAATTCTTTATCCGACCACGGCCACAACCCGTGACTATGCTTATGAGCAGCACAACGCCATTTCGATGACCTTAGAGATTGGTGATAGCTTCCGCCCCAGCTACTCAACGGTAGAACAAATGTGGGGTCGCTTGCAGCCCCATCTGTTAACGCTACTTGAAACGCCCGGTCTTCGCCGTTAACTCGCAGAGAAAACGTCACATATTACACCCCCATTTGGATTTCCTGATGGGGGTGTTTCTTTATTACCAAGAAAACATATGTATAACGTATAAGTTAAAAAAATACCTGTTTTATTGCTTATATCCACTTCCTATTCTTTGTGTGTTATGACTATAATAGAGTCATCAGGTGCAGGACAGCTGCACCGAGCAAGGTTTTAAAGCGCAAACGCTTATTTCTAGCGGCTCTACCGCAGAAGGGAATCAGAAAATGAAAAACAATAAAAATTCAAGCGACTCTTTATGGTACATATTGCAAACTCACCGCAATATACTGTAGACTATAAAAAAGATATATAAGACATATATAGTGAATCTCGAATAACTTAACCAAATTTAATCCGAACCGATTTTTATCGGTTCTTTTTTTTGCTAAATTTCAAGATCTCTAAAGGCGTCAAAATCAGGCAATAGATTAGCGGTTTCTATCAGCTCACCGTTTTGAATATGTGTCACCAACCAAATGGGCAGAATCGTCGACACAGCCCCCGGCGGATTATACGCGTTAATGATTTTGTCCTCAAAAGGATTCCAGAAGGGAATCGTCACCTGACGGCTGCCCTGCTGCTCTAAATAGGCTTCCATTTTATCGACTTCTGATCCACAGGCGTGCAGTTGCACATGATCCTGTAATTGAAAGAGGAAGGCGCCATGGGCCCGACATTTAGCGGGCCGTGACATATAGACCGAGCACTTTTCTTCGACCAAAAAGGGACATTGGGTGCTCTCTAAAAGGGGGAGCACCCGCTTAAACTGCTCTAGCTTTTGCAGGTCGGGCACCTGTTGAATGGTGTCATGCACTTGCCAATAGGCCTCGCGGTTGGGGTTGTAATAAGCCCGTATGCGCTCGATAAGGGCTTCTTGCTGCTCAGGGGTGTAAAAACGCAGCAAATAATCGTGCACCTGCTCCCACTCGGCAGGGCTTGCCGTGGGCATTGAGGTGCCTTTGCAGCAGCTATTGCACTGGGTGCGACAGGCAATGTGCGGGTACATATCCAGCACATCACTGCTGAGTTGGTTGAGCAGGGTGTAGACATCATCCAGAGAGCTGGTGTTGTTGAGCAAAAATTCGGATTGTTGCACCCGATTAATTTTTTGTCTAATCTCGGATACAGGACGGGGAGCATTTTGCATGGTCAACACCAGTCTTTCTGAAGGCTTATTTATTCATGGCGCAGCGCAGTGATGGGATCCATTTGAGAGGCGCGCCAGGCGGGATATAAACCAAAGAAAATTCCTACCAATGAAGACACGCCAAAGGAAAGGACGATGGCATTAATCGACACCACGGTCTTCCAGCCCACGCTCCAACTTACTATACCACTGAGCACTACACCCATTGCAATGCCAATGAGGCCGCCAATTAAACTAATCAGCATCGATTCCAGCAGAAAAAAGATGAGAATATCGTTGGGGGTCGCACCCACGGCCCGACGAATACCAATCTGACGGGTGCGTTCGGTCACGCTGGCCAGCATAATGTTCATAATGCCAATCCCGCCGACGAGCAAAGACAGTCCCGCGATACAGCCCATGACCAGATTAAACAAGCGCTGGGTTTTTTGGCTTTGTTCTAGCAGCTCAGTGGGAACAACAATTTCATAGTCTACAATGCCGTAGTGGCGTCGTTGCAAAACACTCTGAATGGCGGTGCGGGCGGGGGCGAGGTATTCGGGACCGGTCACTTCAAGGGAGATTTCGTCAATCACATGATATGCTGTCTGATTGTGAGGACTTTCTTCAGCGGGCGTCATCACAAACTTTTTGAGAGACGTGGTGAGGGGAATATAAACGTCCTGATCGGTTTTGCGGGCCTTGATTTGCACCCGCTCTTTGGTACGGCGGGGATCTTCAAAATAGCCAATCACTGTAAAGCGCTGTCCCCCCACGGTGATTTCTGCGCCCAGGGGATCTTGTTCCAGAAATAATTGTTGTACCAATGCATAAGACAGCACACAAACTTTACGGTACTGCGCCAGATCTTCTGCATTAATAAAACGCCCGGCGGCGATTTTGGCCTGACTGACCGGTAAATAATCTGGCGTTGTGCCCACAATTTGGGTTTCAGGACTGTGCTCACGGTAGTAGACGGGCTTGTCTAGCAGGTTTTGGGGGGCAATATGGGCAATATATTTCAGGTTTGCTTTGAGATAAGCAGCATCCGCTTCGGAAAGGCCCACAGAAGGGGTGCGCTCCGCTTTTAAACGGTCTTCTTCTTTCAGAGGTTCTGCATAAATACGAATATTATTTAAACCAAAGGCTGCAATTTGCTCGACGGCCTCTTGCTCTGCCCCTTTACCAATAGAGAGCATGGCAATCACAGCGGCTACCCCAAAATAACCCCCAGCATGGTCAGTAAGGTGCGTAAACGATGTTGATAGAGACTCTTTAAAGCGGACCAGAGGCTTTCCCACCAGAAATTCATGGGCTGATTACCTCTTCTGTTTGGGGCAACTGAACCTGGTCACCCTCGGTTAGTCCCTGCATAATAATTACGTCTTCTGTATTGGTCGCTCCCAGCTCGACGGCTTGCTTTTGGCCATCCAGACGAATGACGTAATGGCCCGTGGCCGAGCGCTGTACCGCTGCGCGAGGCAATAGCAACACATTTTTTTCTGCCTGAAAGGGTAAACTCACGTCTACGGTGGCACCGGGAGCAAAGATATCGTGTTGTTGGGGCTCAAAGCTGACATCAAAGACGCGGCTTAAACCGGCGGTATTCTGGCGGCCGCTGCGTTCGTGGGCCAAAATGCCAATGGTGGTCAGCCTGGCTTGAAAGCGCTGTCCTTTTAAACTGGGAATTTTAACTTCAGCCATCATGCCAGGTTTTAAATAGCGCAAGACAATTTCGTCGGCTTCTCCCCTGAGAATCACTTTTTCCAGGTCCGCCACCGAAACAAAAGGGTTGCCTTCAAAGACATCATCGCCAACGCTCACCTGCTTAAGACCTTCCTGGGTAAAGCTTTTATTGAGCACGACCGTGCCTGCCAATGGCGCTTTGAGTACAGCGGCCTTGAGCTGGGTTTCGCGCTGTTTGACCTCAGCCTGAGAGGCATCGCGTTTTAAACGCTTTTTCTCACGCTCAAACTGTGCCGTTTTAAGGGTTAACGCTTTTTCTTGCTGTGCCCATTTGAGATTGTCCTGGGCCTGATCCAGGGCCGTGCGCGCAATCCGTAATGCCAGCGGCGTGGCCCCTTTTTTGCCACCTGATAGCGGGCCGCAGCCACTTTAAAGGCCTCTTCCCGTTGGGCCACTTGCAATTGTGCTTGTAGAACTTCAAGCCGAGAGCTCATGCCACGGGCCGCCAGTTTTTCTTTCAGCACCAGATCGCTTTTGGCCCGATTTAAAGCATTTTCGGTGAGTGTGTATTGCAACTGAAGTTTTTTGAGCTCTTCTGGCGGGGTGCCGGCAGCGAGGGTTTTCAGTTCCAGTTGGGCCAGAGTCACGGCGTTTTGGGCGGTTTGAATTTGAGCGTCCAGCCGCACGGTTTCGGCTTGCTGACTGCGATCGTGTTCTTCAAGGGTGTCGATATTGCTTTGCAATTCTAATTTAGCCTCTTCGAGGCGATCTTCAATATCTTTGGTTTCTAAGCGAGCAATGACATCCTGGGCTTTTACGGCTTTGCCTTCTTCGGCAATCATGGCGAGCTTTGCATTAAAAGGTGCGGCTAAATAAAGCTGACGCTGGGCCTCTACCTGAGCCACCAGCTGCAAAGTGCGTGAAAAGTTACCCCGCCGTACCGTTGCCAGCACAGCGTTTTCAGGTAGCGTGTTTCCCCAGGGGAGAGACTCTGAGATGTATTTCAAGCGATCGGTCTGCAGGGCATAAGTTAGCAAAGCAACGAGTACCAGCAATAAAAGGGCAACGCGCCAGGTGAAGCGAAAAGGGCGGGAACGGAAGGTCGGTTTAAGCGCCATGAGAAACCTCCCCTTTAGCGTCTGCTCCCGACTCATTTTCCACCGGGTCGAGCAAGATCTGCTCTCCGCCTTGCAGCCCCTTTATGATTTCGGTATTTTCAATGCTGCTCAGACCGGTCGTCACCGGTTGTTTTTGATAGGTGCCATTTTTGAAGACCCAACAATAGGTGATGTCGCCTTCATGGTAGAGGGCTTGTGTGGGTACGCTGAGCACCTGAGGGTGTTTAAGAACCTCAATGCGCACCGAGCAAGTCATTCCCGGTTTTAAGAGATCTTCTGGAAAGCCGTCTTCAAGCGCAATTTCGCCGGCTACGCTGCGTATTTCAAGCAAATCACTGCTTTCCTGGGTGCGGGCTACCGGTAGCAAGCGAGAGACTTTGCCGTAAAATAAGCGCTCAGGATAGGCATCTAAACGAATTTCGGTCCGTTGGCCTACGGCAATACGGGGGGCATCAATTTCGTGAAAGCTCAAACGAATCATGGGTTCTTTGAGGTTGACAATTTTAAGAATTTCTACCCCTTCTTTTAAGGAGTCCCCGGCTTTAATGGGAACCTGATCCTGGCCCACCTGTAATTTACCGTAGACGACAGTTCCTGTCGCCGGGCTGATCAACTGGCTGGATTTCACCATATCCTGGTAATACTTCAAGTTCTTTTTTAAGCGCTCGGTTTTGCGTGTAGCGGTCTGGGTTTGTACTTTTAAAATACGCTGATTAATTTGCCCCTCTTTGCTCAGACGTTTTAGTTCTCCTGTGGCAAATTGCAGCTGCTTTTGTTGGCGGGCGATTACCGGAGCGGCAGGCCCTGCTTTGGCGATCTTTTGCTCGGCCTCTAACTGTGTTTTTTCTTCTGCCGCCAATTTTAAATCCAGGGCACTTTGATCGCGCTCCTGTTGGGAGAGGTAGCCCAGCTTAAATAAGCGGTTGCGTTCATCGCTTTCGAGCTTTAACATGGCCATGCGTTGCTCCAGGGCATTCAGACCCGCCTCTAAACGGGTCAGTTCGGCCTGGTCTCGTTCGGTTTTGAGCTGTTCTAAGCGCAGTTTTTCCAGGCCCTGTTGTAAACGGGCCTGCTTTTGCTGGTGCTTGAGACTTTGTTTTCCGATATCACTTTGATGGCGTGTGAGCTGATTGTCCACCTCGGCCTCTTGAACGGCCAGGCGTTGGGTGTTTTCTTCCTGGGCCTGGGTTGAGCTTTCCAACTTACCCAGCAGCTCGCCTTTTTTGACGATCTTGCCTTCAGGGATTAAATTAACCAAAGGCGCGTCAAAGGGAGCCCGCACAGAGACCTCTGCCACAGAGCCTATCCAACCGGTTTCTTGAATATAAATGACCAGATCTTGCTTTTTGACAATATAGCTGTGCTCGGAGGCCTCTTTTGTGTTCTGACAATGACTTAAGCACACCAGACTGACGGTGAGTAAAAGGAGACCGTAAACCCTGTTTCTTTTCATAATGCGTTGGCCTCAGCTGGCAAGATAAACGCTTTCGGTACCGTTCCAGTCCCCGGGAATCACCACACGATTGGCGTTACGCGCACCAGGTTTAACCGTTAATTTCTGGGGCTTACCGCCAATGAATTGCCATACATAAGACGTTTCTTTTTCGTCGACCAGATACTCAAGAGGGAGACTCCATACTTCTTTCTTTTCGCTGGCCTCAATGCTTACATTGACCTGCATTTGGGCTTTGAAATCTGCAGGCAGCTTGGCATCGTCAAGGGTGATTTCCACATTAAAATACTTGAGGCCCACGGGTTTGCTCTCGTCTTTGTAGCGGGCCAGTTTTTGAATTTTGCTGACCTGACCAGTAAGCGGGTGCTCAGGCATTCCCAATGCGGTGACACTGACTTTTTGGCCCACTTTGACGGAGGGAATATCAAATTCGTGAATTTTGGTGAGCACTTGCAGGGTCTGGGTTTTAGCCACCTGTACAATGGCCATTCCGTTATAGACCTCCATGCCCACAAAGGGAGGCTGAGCGCCTGAGCTTCGGGGGTAGATGACAGTGCCGGCAAAGGGAGCGGTCATGTCTGCGTTGTTCAGGCGATCCTCAATGCTTTTGACCCGTCGACCCAGTGAGGCAGAGCGGCCTTTGCTTGAAAGTTGCTGGGTGCGTAACAATGACGATTTAGCTTCTCCTTCAAGGCGTGTAATTTGTGCTTTTAATTCTGCGGCGCGGGTTTCGAGGGCGGCTTTAGAGATTTCTGGCTGGCGATAACCCTTACTCTGCTGAATTTGTTTGAGCTCAGCCTGTTTCGCCAGGGTTTCTTGTTGTAGCAGTTCCTGGCGGGCCGTATTCACTTCAGCTTCTGAGATATAGCCCTGTGCCTCTAGCTTTTCCTGGGCAAGCAACGGGACTGCAGAGGCCTGTAAATTGGCCTTTTCTTCTTCGACCTGAGCTGCCACCCGCTCATTTTCGCGGGGGCCTTGTCGGACTTCGTCTTCGGTGAGGCTTTTTAAGGTTGCGTTATGGGTTTGTGTGGCCAAATCGGAGCGGCTCTTCAATTCTTCTAAAGGAATCGTAATTTGTCGAATGCGGGCTTCACTACGGCTTTCGGCCATATTATTCATATAGCGACTGACTTGCTCTGTGAACTGACGCGTACTGACCCGTGCCACCACATCCCCCTTTTTGACCTGGGTTCCTTCGGGAACAAGATACTCTAAGGTTCCCCACAGTCGGCGGGGTACTTGCAAGCTTGTTTTTTCTACGGGTACCAGTTCACCCTGGCTTTCAATGGTGTTCACAAAAGGCGATTTTTCTAGCGTGATCTGATTGTTATAATCCACCTCGGCTTTTTTTTGACAATGGGTGAAAAAGAGGCAGCAGAGACCTAGTGTCAGCAACTGATGGATTCTCATTAGATATACCCTTCCAGCGCAAAGACTTCTAAAAGGGTTCCTTCGCGACTGGAGAGCGCGTTGAGGGCCTGAATATAGGCGAGGGTGGCGTTGACCTCTGCCAAACTGGCGTTTTCAAAATCCTGTTGAAACTGCAGCACCTGAAAATTGGTGGTTAATCCCAGGTTGAGTTTCTCGGTTTGCGCCTTGAGCTGTTCATCGGCAAGGCTTTTGGCTTCGCGGGTGGCTTCGACCTGTTGACCCACTAAATTCACGTTGCGTATAGCCTGACGAATTTCTCGGCGAATTTGTTGTCGCAGAAACTCCAGCTGTTGTTCTTGCTGTTGTCGCTCCAGCATGCGCTGCTTGTGCTGGGCGACGTAGGTGTTGCCAATAACCGGAATCTCAAAGTTTAGTCCGGCGGACCAGAAGTAGGTATTAAAAGAGAACAGGCGTGCCAGCGCACTCCCGTAGTTTTGATCAAGGGCTTCGAGTCCGGCTGAGCTTTGCAGCTCGAGCTGAGGCAAGAGATTTTGTTCGGCAATGCGCTCTTGTTCTTGCAGCACTTTCAGGCGTAGCTGGGCAGAGCGGTAGTCAGGACGTTGAGCCAGAGCGATAGCGTAACTTTGCGGCTCGCTGACCACTTTTGGTGTGAACACAGGGGTATCCGTGGGCTGTATCTCCAAATCCCAGTTGAGATCGGGGTTTTGGTCGGGGTTTAAATACTGCTTGAGTTGATCAAGGGTATTGGCCAGATTGCGTTCGGCATCTAGTAGGTTCGCCTGACGACTGGCAATACGGGCTCGGGTTTGCAGAACGTCAATGCGAGACAAAAATCCCGCTTTTTCTTTTTCCTGGTTCATGATCCAGAGCTGGTTTAAGATGCCCAGCGACTGTTTGAGTACACCCAGCTGTTCCTGAAAACGCACTAAATTCCAGTAGCTGGACTGCACATCAAAAGCGGTATCCAGCGCTGTTTGCTTCAGATCTTGTCGCACAATGGCCAGCAATTGCCCCTGTACTTCAATATTGCGAAACCCGTTAAAGGCGTTGCGTAATAAAGGTTGGGTTAAGCTGATGCCCAGTTGGGGAGCAATGGCCGGATTAAAGTCGACGCGGGTTGAGTTGGTGTTCAGCACGTTATTGTCTAAAGACAGGCGAATATTACCGCCGGTGGCCACATCTTGATCTAAAAAAAGGTTGTATTGTTGGCGGGTTTGATTGAGAATTTCAGCCCCTTCAATAAAAGAGGAAGAAGCCGGGCTCAGGTTTTGACGCGCCGAGGCACTGGCTCCCAACGTCAGGCCATAATTGGCCCATTCCTGAGCCAAACGTGCTTCTCCGGCCTGCGTGGCCAAACGGGCCCGTTTGAGTTGGGGATGATAGCGCAAAGCCATGATCAGGCACTCTTGTAAGCTCAGCGACTGCTGCGGGCTCGTCGGAACAGCGATAATGGGGCTTGCTGAAGGGGCGGGGGGCTGGATTAAAGGCGCGTCCTGGGCCCCTGCAGAAAAGGGGGCGATCAGAGGCAGTGTGCTGAACACGATGCCGGTGATGAGCTGAAGTGGAACGACTTTAGGGCGTAAAGATTTCATTTAGGGAGACTCCTCTGGCGGCAGTTCAGGAATAACGGGAGTATTCGGTATATCCGATTCAATAATGCCGTCGCGCAAGGTAATAATGCGCTGGCAACAGCGGGCGATATCGGGTTCGTGGGTAATAATGATCAGGGTCGTTCCCTGAGCGTTGAGTTCTTGCAGTAGGGTCATAATTTCATAACTGGTACGGGTGTCCAGCGCCCCGGTGGGTTCATCTCCGAGCAGTAGAGCGGGGGTGTTGACCAGAGCGCGGGCTATACTCACCCGTTGTTGTTGCCCCCCGGAGAGTTCCATGGGCTTATGGTGCACCCGATCGCCCAATCCAACGCGAGTGAGCGCTTCGCGGGCTTTTTGATCCCGTTCAGCCCGCGGCCTGCGGGCATAAAATAAAGGTAGCGCCACATTGTCGAGCGCGCTCAGATCGGGAAGCAGGTGAAACGACTGAAACACAAAACCAATTTTATGGTTGCGGACTTTGGCGAGGGTGACTTCGTCGGCTTCTTGAATTTCTAAATCATCCAGGCGCAGCGTGCCAGAGGTGGGGGTGTCTAAGCAGCCGAGCAGGGTCATCAGTGTTGATTTTCCTGAACCCGAAGGCCCCATAATGGCGACCATCTCGCCGGTTTCCACTTTAATGCTCACGTCTTTGAGGGCGTGAACTTCTTGTTGGGCCATGCGATAGGTTTTAACGAGATGACGGGTTTCTAACATGCCTGAGCTTCTTTATAGGGGTGAGTTTAACGTGTTGTCAGAATAGCAAAAAGATATCTTTGAAGTGTCAGTGCTAGATTAACCCTGGTTTAAGAAACCGCCCTGAAGCACTGTGTAAACTTTTTTCCGGGAAGGGGTTTTGTATAATGAGTGGACCTAACCCACGAAGGACTATCTCATGGAAACCGTGCACACTTATATCTTAAAACCCGGTCAATGGAAGGTCAAAGGCAATTTTTACGATGCCAACGGCCGTTTAATGCCCATTACTGGAGACGTGGGCATTACCCATACCGAAGAGCAGTGGAATAACGACAGTCAAATGACCTTGCATACGCCCGCCCCCCTGAACTTTGGCAATCTTTATGAAATAGAGCCGGTGGTATCCGGCATGGAAAGCACCATCTGGGAAACAGAACACGCCGCCCTGGGCCTGTTGATTGGCACCCTCTTAATTATGGAGGACTGTCTGATCATGTCCTATATTGCCGAAGGGGGGCTGTATATGGGTTCTGAAACCCTGCTCTATGTGAAAGATGATCTTTACCGTAGCTTTGGGGTGATGTGGCAAGGCGATCAAAAAATTTCTTCCTGGTGTGCTGACGTTCATCGTGTTTCTGCGGCGTAATCGGCCATGGCCAATAAAAAAAAGCAACGACGGATCCGCAAGCGAGAAGAAAAGCAGCGCTCAGGCGCCGAAGTAACACCTCAGCCTTCTGCCCCCGCTTCAGAAAAAGGGCGTCCTCCCATGGCCTCAATGGATCGCTTTCTCACGCTGCTGGGTTTTGGCGTCCTGATTATTCTGGTGATCTTGATTGCACCCTATTTTGCCCACAAGCAAGATCGCGATTTTGAAAAAAGTGGGCAGCAGGTGTTGCTTGCCCTAAGTGATTCTTCTTCCGACGCTTCACTTGCCCCTGAGGTGCTTAAACAGCTCAAAGACTTAGCCGCTTATCCGGCTGAAGTTATCGGTACGCCTTTTTTTCAGGGCGGTGCCAAACAGGGTAGCGTACGCACGCAAATTAAAACAGCTACTGGAACAGGCTTGCTCAGTATTGGTTTTTTGCTCAAGCAAGAGCTGTCACTAGAAAGCCGTTGGTACCCGGTCAGTTTTTGCCGACCGGATCAACAGGGTGCAAGCGTCGCGCGTGATTTTTTAACGGCTTTGCGCGCTAAAAATGACGCCGCCGCTTACGCCCTCAGCGCAGCGGGTGTTGAGGGCTTAGATAAAGGAATAAGCCTGTCAGCCTTTACACAAGAAGCGGCGCGATGGCGGCAAGATCACGCCTTGGCTTTACAAAGCCTGCAGACGCCGCTTGCGCTCCCTCAGGTTACGGCACAGGCGGAGACTTTAACAGCGTCATGGCCCGATGCCGGTCTGTCTTTTTTACTCTTAGAAAACCCCCTGCAATGCGCCTATGTGGTGCAATTTACGTTACAATGACCCCACTTCAGACCCCATAAAGAGGAACACAATGCATATTCTGGACGAACTTCAAGCCCGTGGCATGATCCACCAAATGACTCACGAAACCGAGCTCAAAGCACTTTTAAGCAAAGACTCCACCTCTTTTTATGTGGGGTTTGATCCCACGGCGAAAAGCTTACACATTGGTTCTCTGGTGCCGATGATGGCGATGGCTTTTTTACAGCGCGCAGGACACCGTCCCATTGCCCTGGTGGGCGGAGCCACGGGCATGGTGGGAGATCCCAGCGGGCGCAGCAGTGAGCGTAACTTACAAGGGCCTGAGCAGATTGAAGAAAACCTCCAGGGCATGCGCCAGCAACTACAGCAATTTTTGCGTTTTGAAGGTGAAAACGCTGCAGAGTTGGTCAATAACGCCGACTGGACCGCCAAAATTAGTTATATTGATTGGTTGCGCGATGTGGGCAAATACCTCACCGTCAACTATATGATGGCCAAGGAGTCTGTGCGTCGTCGTTTAGAGGACCGTGATCAGGGCATTTCTTACACTGAATTCAGTTATATGTTGTTACAAGCCCACGATTTTTTACATCTCTACCGCGCCAAAGGGTGCAAGGTCCAGGCGGGGGGGAGCGACCAATGGGGCAACATCACTGCCGGTACCGACTTGATTCATAAAGCGGAAGGGGGCCAGGCTTACGGGTTAACCTTTCCATTGGTGACCACCTCCAGTGGTGAGAAGTTTGGCAAGTCGGCGGGCAATGCCGTGTGGCTCGATCCCGAAATGACCTCTCCCTATACGTTTTATCAGTACTGGATGCAAACGGAAGATCAGGATGTCGAGCGCTATTTAATGCTCTTTACCTTTTTAGACCGTGCTGAAATTGCCGAGCTGGCTGCTGCTCACCACCAGCAGCCCGAAGCCCGTGCGGGTCAACGGCGTTTGGCTGAAGAAGTAACGCAGATTGTGCACGGTGCAGAGGCTTTACGCAAAGCACAATTGGCCAGTGAGGTGCTCTTTGGTCGTGAAATCAAAGGTCTTTCTGATGTGGACCTGGCAGGCATCTTTCCAGATGTTCCCTCCACTGTCTTTGAAAAACAGCTGCTGGGTGAAATGACCCTTGTACAGCTTTTGCGGGATACAAACATGGCCAGCTCTAACGGCGAAGCGCGACGTTTACTGCAGGGAGGCGGGGTGTACTTGAATAATAATAAGTGCAGTGACCCGCAACTCGTCCTGGATACTAGCCATCTGGCCTCAGAAACAACCATGGTGTTACGCAGTGGTAAGAAGAAGTATCACCTGGCAAGGTTTGTTTAAAGCCTAAAGCGCATTGTTGAAGCCTATTTGGGTATTGCCCTGAATATATTAACCTTATTTTAATCTTAATATATTCAGGGCTTAACTTTTGGGGCTTTAAATATGGATTTAATTGTTTTATAATATTCTTAACAGCAACATAACCTGCTTAACCAAAACAAGACATAAAGAGGACAACTTTATCATGGCTATTCAATCTGTATCTCCCGCCGCTTACCAGTACAATGTACAAAACGTAACCCCCGCTAACTATAATCCTTACGGCACAGGCGTCGTCGCTGACGATAGCAACACCGGTGGCGGCTTTGGCGGTTTTTCTACCGACTTTACTTCAATTTCTTCTATGGCAGCCAACGCTGCAGGTGGTGGTTTCGCCGGTTACAAACTGGGTGCTAAAATGGGCACCGACATGAAATCTATTTTTAACAGCGGCAACGGCTTCAAAGGCGCACTCGGTGGCGTTAAAAACACCGCGATCACTGGTCTTAAAGGTGCTGGTCTTTCTGCTCTGGTCTCTGCTGGTGTATCTGCTGTGGCTAACGGTGTCGGCGTTGCTACCGGCAAAATCGACAGCACCCAGGCTGTAAGCAATGTAGGAAAAGACGCCATTGGCGGCGCCGTTGGTGGTCTTACCGGCGTAACTGCAGCCGGCCTGGCTAGCTTCATCCCTGTTAAAGGCGTTATGGGCACCATTCTCACCGTAGGTGCAGGTGCTGTGGGCGGCGTTATCGGCGGCCGTCTGGCCAGCAAACTGACCGAAGGCTTCTAAAGCAATTTATTAAGATACTGTTATTGGCGGGTAATGTCCTCGCCCGTCGACAACACAGCCCCCGAAATTTATTTTCGGGGGCTGTATCTTTTGTTAAGGGATAGTTAACCCTTTTTCTAAATTACCCCAGTCTCCTTAATTTTTTATCAGAGCGTTAATAAAGTCTCTGTCCTGGAATGAATTTTGAGAGCACCTTAGACAAAAAAACGTTGAGTGATGCCTTCTGAAAAGTGTTTTAAAATCCAGCGTGCTGTTTGTTTCTGAAAGATTAAGTTTTGATCAAACATCCAAAATCCGCTCATCGTCAGTTTTATAGCTACAAAAAATGCCGGTTTTAAATTCCTTTGGTGCTATACCAACGAAACATAGCGGAAGCATAAATTAATCTAATTATTTAATTAAACATAAATTAACCTTAATATAGTCTTTTTTTAATCTTTAGGGCTTCAGGTTTGCGCTTAACTGCCCTATAATATTTTTAACAGTAAAGAAACATTTACTTAATCAGAACAAGATATAAAGAGGACAACTTTATCATGGCTATTCAATCTGTATCTCCCGCCGCTTACCAGTACAATGTACAAAACGTAACCCCCGCTAACTATAATCCTTACGGCACAGGCGTCGTCGCTGACGATAGCAACACCGGTGGCGGCTTTGGCGGTTTTTCTACCGACTTTACTTCAATTTCTTCTATGGCAGCCAACGCTGCAGGTGGTGGTTTCGCCGGTTACAAACTGGGTGCTAAAATGGGTACCGACATGAAATCTATTTTTAACAGCGGCAACGGCTTCAAAGGCGCACTCGGTGGCGTTAAAAACACCGCAATCACTGGCCTTAAAGGTGCTGGTCTCTCTGCTCTGGTCTCTGCTGGTGTATCTGCTGTAGCGAACGGTGTCGGCGTTGCCACCGGCAAAATCGACAGCTCTGAAGCCGTCAGCAATGTAGGAAAAGACGCCATTGGCGGCGCCGTTGGTGGTCTTACCGGCGTAACTGCAGCCGGCCTGGCTAGCTTCATCCCCGTTAAAGGCGTTATGGGCACCATTCTCACCGTAGGTGCAGGTGCTGTGGGCGGTGTTATCGGCGGCCGTCTGGCCAGCAAACTGACCGAAGGCTTCTAAATCCTTATTGTACTATCGGCTGGTACTGTCCTCGCCGGTCCATAGTGAAACACCTCAACCTATCGTTGAGGTGTTTTTTTAATATAATCTTCTATAGAAGTTAATTTCGTCTTAAGCTTGATAACGTCAGCTGCCGTCTGAAATAGGCTATAACTAAGATAAGAAAAGATAAGAGCTTAAGGAGATTCACCCCATGGGAAGCATTCAAAACTTTGTTAACGGCGTCAACACATTTCAGCAGAATGTCGGTGCAGTTCAGGGCGCAGCTGACGCGATGGTTCCTGCCATTAGCGCCGTCGGACAAGCCGCCAACCAAATTGCTTCTGTATTCACGGGTGATACCTACCAAACGGCTCCTTATTATCCTCCAGCTCCTATGCCCGCTTCTTTAGGCGGCCCTAAAGCCGGTTTGGTCGGCTCTTTACTCGCCGGGGGTACCGTTGGTGCCATCACCCATCGCCAGACGGCTGATGCTTTACGCTCTTTCAAAACTGACGGCATTGGAGCCGGTCTAAAAAACCTGGGCTCTGCCAGTCTGAAATCCGGTCTTATTGGCGGCGGCGTGATGGGTATTGTTTCAGGTGTTAAAAACTTTGCAGCCGCATCCCGCGGCGAAATTAGCAATGCTGCTGCTGGCGGAAACGTTGCTGCTGATACCGTCGGTGGTATCCTGGCTGGTACCGGTGGAGGTCTAACCGCCGGTGCTATCTCAATGCTGCTTCCCGGCAGTGGATTACTTTCAACCATCGGCGCATCGGCTGCCGGTGCTGTGGGTGCCCTGGGCGTGAACATGTTGTTTGAAGGCAGCGGCCTGCGCGACAAAGTTGCAACCGGTGTCGGTAATGCACTGGGTGGAACCAACAACAACTATGCCACCACACAAAACTATTATGCGCCTCAGCAAGGTTACTATAACGGTTACTAAATCACCGGTTTCTCTTATCTCAGCCCCTGCTCACAAAGCAGGGGCTTTTTTAATGCAAAACATCATACTCCGCTAAATGATGCCAGCGCTTGAAGATACGATTGGGCCAGTTCTCACCGGTTTTCTCTTGCAGGGGTAAATGGAGAAAATGTTTCCAAATCAGGGCCAATTCGTTAAAACCCATCAATGCGCGGGCACTACTGGCACCAGTCAGCCGGCCATTAAACTCATAAATCCAGTATTTGCCATTGGGCTTGCGTTGAAGCTGCAGATTAAGCGGCCCACGCCATTGGTTTTTAAACGCGTTTTCACATTGGTGTGCAATATGATGAAGTGCTTCACAAGGTTCGATTTTTTCAATACATAAACTCTGCCCCTGACGCATATGGTGCCGTGTGAAAAAGCGTGCCACACTTTTTCCACTGGCACTAAAGAACAATTGAATGGAGTACTTGTCTTCTTCAAGACTGTGAAACAGGGGAGTACCTTGCCGGGTGAGGTTTGAAGTATAGGCACTCACGCTTGACTCACTCCCGAGCCAGGGTTGTAATAAATAGTCGGACTGATTTTGCCAGCTTTCCAGCTGGTTCTCCTGGGTGATCACAAAAACGTGCTGGCTTGCGAATCCTGAAGCCGGTTTAACCAGCAAGGGAAAGCCATGGGTTTCTGCAAAACGTTGAAGACTATCAATAGACTCACATCTTACGCTGGGTACAAAAGGGATGTTTAGTTCTTGTGAGAGCGTATACGAAAGGTATTTGTTTTTTAACGCGTTAGCGATGTTAGGAGAGCCCACCAGGCAATGAGACTGCCACTGGGGGTTTAAAACAGCCCAATGGGCTAAAAAAATAACGTCTTCGTCGCGACAGGGAATAATAATATCTGGGGTATATTGCGCTACCAGCGTGTTAAAAAAGTCAGCGTATGTCGAGTGATGGGTGTCGGGCGTGATAATGACGTTTTTAAAGGCCGCCAGAGAGGGCTCTGAAGCGACACTATTTAAAGCGATAATGTCACAACTCAGATCTTCTCGGGTGAGAATCTCCTGAATATTTTGGCCAACAAGACTGCCAGCACTCATCAAAAGGCAAAGGGGAGCGGTACGGGTTGGGGAGTGGCTGGGCATATTAAACTCTATCGTTTCTTGAAAAGCAATACATAGTAAATAGTAAAAACCCCCCGCTTTTAGCAGAGGGTGTGTTGAGAAAAGAGTGGAGAGAAAAGGGCGGGAGTTTAGTTCCAGCGCACTACAGGAGGGGTTTGGGCGGCGGAGTCAATCAGTTGAGACACCTGATTGAAAGAAGGCATATGGTAACCATACTGTAAAGCGTTGGCGGCCATGGCGGCGTAGAGTACGCCTTTGTCTACGGGGTTGCGGTAGCGAGACATGATCGAAACATCACCGGCTCCGCTCACTTGTGCCAGACGGGCCGTTTGCAAGTCAGCTCCAGCGCGCATCAGGTCAGCTTGACCTGCCCAGGCAGCAAGCTGGTAGTTTACATATTCACGATCTTGTTTGCCTAAAAAGAGTCCTGCGCCAAGGTAAGAAATCATGGTGCGCTTAAAGGGGGTGTTGGCGACTTTTAAGAAAGACTCAGAGTCGTTGACACCGATGATGCTTAAACGATTCGCTAATTTATAGTTGATAGGGTGGGGAGGGCGCATGGTGTCATCAAAAAATTGGTATAGGGGGACTTTTGCTCCGGGCGCAGCGGCAGTGCGGGTTCCCTGGTAGCTGTCGTTGGTGCCCATCGCACTTGGAGGGGGTGCACCGTATACGGCTGTGTTTACGCTATTGGCTGCCTGGGTAATGGGAGCCAGGGCATTTTGGATTTTGGAGGCGGTGGAGTTGGGCGGCACCTGCATGTTCATTGTTTAGTCCTCTTTTCTCAACGCTTTTCTTTTACTCTTTTATTATGGCATAAATGTGGGGGAAACTTGCTTTAGCTTAGGTTAAGGTATAGGTAAATAAGCGTAAAAAAGCGGCTAAAGCATACTATATGGGTCAATATCCAGGGTGATCCGCTGCAATTGCGCGCCATATTTATAAAGCAATGTTCTGAGTAAGGGTTTGATGCGCTTGATATCAGGGTGCTTAATCAAGGCATGCACACGATATAGCGACTGCAGTTGTTCTAAGGGGGCGTCCACAGGGCCCAGTACCCAGAGATCGTCATCGGCCCGCCGCACGAGCTCATCAATCATTTTTTTTGCCACTGCATGGGTTTTATTGTGTTGGGGGTGGGCAAACAAAATGCGTGCCAGAGAACCAAAGGGCGGATAGTTTAAGTCCTTTCTTTCTAAAAGCTCTTCGGCATAAAACCCGGTGTAGTCATGTTGCAGCGCAAACTGAATGGCCGGATGTTCCGGGGCATAGGTCTGGAGCACAATACGCCCTTCTAAATCACTGCGTCCTGCTCTGCCGGCGGCCTGGGTTAATAATTGAAAGGTGCGTTCTGAAGCTCGAAAGTCTGGCAGGTTAAGGGCCATATCGGCAGCCAAAATACCCACGAGAGTGACACGGGGAAAGTCGAGGCCTTTCGCCACCATTTGGGTGCCAATTAAGATATCTGCTTCGCCGTTGCCAAAACGCTGTAGCAAGTGGCTGTGGGCGTTTTTTTCGGTGGTGGTGTCGCGATCCATACGTATCGTACGGCAGCCCTTAAACAGTTTTAAAAGAAGTTCTTCAAGCTTTTGTGTGCCCAGTCCAAACCCCTGGATTTTTCCGCTGTGGCAAGCCGGACACTGGGTGGGCGGGACCGTGCGATAATCGCAATAATGGCATTTGAGCACGTTTTCGTGCCGATGGTAAGTGAGGCCGACGGCACATAAGGGGCAGCCCACAGCCTCTCCACATTCTCGACACAGCCAGCTATTACTGTAGCCCCGGCGATTGAGCAGCAAGATGGCCTGTTCTTTTTTTGCCAGGGTTTCTTCAATCGCTCTTTTTAAAGGATGGCTGAGTGCCCCAAAGTTTTCTCGGGCCTGTTCCTGACGCATATCTACCAGCAGCACCGGGGGCATGGGGCGTTCGTGAATGCGTTGGGGTAAGCTCAGATAGTGCCATTTTTTTTTCTGGGCATAATAATAAGCCTCAATACGGGGAGTGGCGCTGCCAAACACCACCTGTCCTTTGTTGAGTCGCATACGCATCAGTGCCAGTACGCGGGCATCATAGCGTAAGCCACTGTCTTGCTTGTAAGCGTTTTCATGCTCTTCGTCTACAATAATGAGTTTTAAATCGGGTAGGGGAGCGAACACCGCGGAGCGCGCGCCCAGCACAATTTTAGCTTCGCCTTTTTCAATCCGTTGCCACTCGTCCAGAAACTCTCCCGTAGACAGCTCACTGTGTAAAATGGCCACCTGATCTCCAAAGACCGCGCGACACCGCCGCAGCATTTGCGAGGTCAGTCCAATTTCGGGGACCAAAAACATGCCGGTGTGTCCCTGTTGAAGGACTTCATACAAGGCATGCAAATAAATCTCTGTCTTGCCGCTCCCTGTGACCCCGTGGAGCAAAACCGGTTCTCCGGTGGGTTTTTTAAGATGTTTGAGAAGCGCTGCTAATACCCCACTTTGTAAAGGGGTCAGCTCTTGTAGGGCTTTTTGTCCCTGATCATGGGCCTGGGGCGTTCTTAATACACGGGCCTCTTCGATGTGAACCGCGCCGAGCTCAGCCAAACGCCTGAGGGTATTGCTGGTGGTGTTTTCTGACTGTAGAAAAGGCTGGAGCAGACTATACCCGCCCTGTGCTTGCAGGGCTCTTAATAAGGTCTCCTGGCGTGAGCTCAGGCCGCTCGGTGTTCTCAAATAGGCAACGGCCAGCTGGGTCTTTTCGACGGCTTTTGCAGCCACTTCTTCTACAATGGCGACCCAGCCTTCTTTTTCAAAGTAGCGAAGCCATTTTTTACCCTGAGCGCCGTACTTTCGCTCAGTGCCCTTTAAGGCTTTCCAACGGGGGGTGTTTGAAATTAAGTACGCTCCAAAGTCCGTCATTTCTGATGCGTCAGGATGACGCGACTGTAGGTTATTCCAAAAGGTGGCGGCATCGGGCAGGGGTTGCACCAGTTTACGAATGCGTGTACTCAGACGCCGAGGAATCGCCGTGGTCACCACCTGGCTAAAGGAGCTGAGATAGTATTTTGAAATATAGGCCAACCATTTGAGGTAGGTTTCATCCATTCCCTGTTTACCAGTGAGCTGGGCAATGGCTTTGAGTTGGTTTTTTTCTAAATGCTCGGGGCGTTTGCGATAGGTTCTGAGAAGATAGCCGACACGGGTTTGCCTGCCAAAGGGAACAATCACTTCCATGCCTATTTTGAGTTTGTCTTGAAAGCTTTCGGGAACACTGTATGTGAAAATATTCCGCTCCACATGAGCAGGCAGAGCTTCAATGAGAACATCAGCACACAGTAACATACGCTCAAGTATAGCGGAGTCGTGGCGAGGGGGACAGGTTTTTCAGTAAAACAAAAGCAGTGCTCCGAGGTGGAAAACACTGCTTTATATTGCTTTTAAGGGGTTAAAGGATTCGAGCGTAGCGGGTTAGCGCGCCCAGCTGGGGCTGAAATATTTGGTGTCTGACATGGCGAAACCTACGGTTTGTACGCCCTCCCAGAGGAGGCTGCCCACGCCACCAATAATCCCGCCGCCAATGGCTCCACCACCGGCTCCGACAAAGGTGCCTGCTACAGGAACCACGATGGTGCCGCCCAGGCCGCCAATGGTTGCGCCGGTACCGGCTGCGGTAACGGTGGCTGCGCCAACGGTCATGGCTGAGCCGCCCAATTGCTCACCCCAGGATTTATAAAGCTCGTCTTCGTTGATGTAATTATCACCATTTTCGTCAAGGGGCTTAAGTTCAAGAGCGTAGCTGGCTAAAGCCCCTCCAGACTGAGCCATTTCGTTAAGGTTAATGCCTTTATCTGTGCGGCTTTGAATGACGGCAACACCGTCAGCGCCTTCCACCAGCAATTCGACTTTTTCATTCTCGGCATAGCGGGTGTCAAAGCTCTGTTTAATCTGGTTGATTTCTCGTTCAGAGGCTTTGTTTTTTTCGACTTGTTGGTTGGTGTTACCCAGGGTTAGGCTTTCGTTGGGCGTTTGACGAGCGACCTGTTTAATGACTTTAAAGCTCTCGCCACTTCGAAGATTGTTAATACTGCCCATGGAATATACCTACCTATGCTTTATAACTTCAAATAATTGCTGTACCTTTTATATACCCGAAAAGTATAAAGATCTTGCCTAATGTGAAAATATTTATTTGTTTTTTAATAGCGTGTGCGGTTATGCTAAAATTAGCAAACTTCAAGAAATTCAACAGTTAGACACTATAATAACCATGGCAAAAAAAGAAAAACCCAGAGAATCGATTCGCAACCGCAAAGCGTTTCACGATTATCATATTCTTGAAAAATATGAAACAGGCATTCAGTTGCAGGGAACCGAAGTGAAGTCAATTCGCGCAGGACAAGCCAATTTGCGTGATAATTACGCGCAGATTAAAGATGGCGAAGTGTGGTTGCATCAGCTGCATATTAGTCCCTATAAGCACGGCAATGTGATGAATCACGAGCCGAACCGTCCGCGTAAACTCCTCATGCATAAACGTGAAATTAGCCGTTTGATCGGTAAAGTACAGCAACAGGGGTTAACCCTCGTGGTGTTGGCTATTTACTGGAAGCAAAATTGGCTCAAAGCTGAATTGGCCCTCGTTAAAGGCAAAAGAGAACACGATAAACGAGAGACGATTGCCAAACGTGATGCCGATCGACAAATGCAACGTGCCATACGTCAAAGCATCTAACGTTTTCTGTCAGAAATTACTGTGTGTTGTTGTGCTTTGGCTGTGGCACACGGCAGTTTCGTATGCTCAGGTTTTGCCCGATCGCGTTGTTTTTCAGGGTGCCTGGCAAGCGGGTGAGCTGCCCACAGAACAACAACTGCTTCAGGCCGTTCAGCGTTGGAAAGCCGCAACACCTCCCTCAGACGCTCAGATTACGCTGTTGGATTATCTCAACGATTTTCTTTTGCAAAGCGGCTATGTTGGCCTCCGAGCCAGCATAAAAGCAGATTCACCGGTCCTTTATATAGAGCCGGTGCCGTCAGCAGCGGGGTTTAATGTTTCGCATATTGACGTGACAGGAGGGTCTCCACAGGATCGCTATATTGTATCGCGTCATCTTGGGTTGGCGGCCGGCTCTGTTTTTGATCGAAACGTTTTTTTAGACAAAGTGGACTGGATTGCTCAAAACCATTTTTTACCCCTCCAGATTCGCTTTGAAAGAACTCCACAGCAAACGATAGCGCTCAAGGTTCACATTCCTCTGGGAGCTGCCTGGATTCCCACGGGAAATCTGGCTCAAAATGGGATTACCGGGCTCTCAATAACGGCGGGAACGATTGTCGATAACCCCATGGGATCGGGTCTGGTGGCAAGGGGCTCAGTGAAGCGCAATAATATAGAAGGCCCTTTTGTGTCCTCAACCCACGAAATTCAGGACTGGGAATATGTGCTATCTCTCTCCAGTACCCAGCAATTTATTCCCGGCATGAGTGTTGGCGTTAACCAGTATAATAAGGTGGACTTTATCTATCCCGGTCACGGCAACGATCCCGATCAGCTGATGTGGATCCGCTCAATGGGTATTGATTTTTATAGCGGCTTTCAACTCTGGGAGGACCTCGAGGCACACCGTTATCTGCGCGGGGTATTGAACGTATCCCTCATCGAAGATCGGTTTTTTTCCCGTTTAAACCCCGACAGTTATCCGCAACAGCAAACCCAAAGTGGCAAGTCTTCTGATATTCTCTTACTTCCTTCTTTCACCTTGTCTTACTCAGACGTTGATGATTATCGGATTCCCCGCAATGGTAGCTTTTTGCAAGGTCGAGTGAGTACTGGGTTTGGAGACTCTCGTTACTCTCAGGCCACTGCCACCGGCACATCGTTTTGGTCTCCGTACGTTGACGATCAGGGCCAGTGGACGTTTCTCTTTCGCTCGGCATTGGGTACAACCTTTGGTCAAAGCCCACCCTCTTATCGCGGCTTTTTAAATACCGGGCAGTGGTTGGTGCGCGGGGCTACACAGTTTTCTATTACCGAAAAACACAGCGCGCGCTTTTCTGAGGAGCTGCATTATGTTTTTCGTCCCAGTCCTATTCAGATGGATAAATGGGCCTACGCTGTAACCCAGGATTCTGGGTCTCAAGGATATTTAGATGACTGGGCTTTAGACTTTAATGTGTTTCTAGATCAAGGTGCTTATTGGCGAGATAGTTTAGCCTGGCAAAGTGCGCAGCTAAGTGTAGGCTCCGGTGTTAATTTTATTACCCCGATTGGCTCTATTCTGGGGTTGGACTTTGCACTTCCGCTGTATCCCAATATTGACGGTATTAGCGTGATGTTGCGCCTTTCAGCCCCCCTCAACTTTACGCTTTACAGTGACTGGTTTAACAGTAACGGCTTCTTTTTGCGTTAGGCTCAGGAGGGCTGGTAAGGGCGCTAATTATACGCTTCGTCGAGGTGTTAATGCCTAAAAGGTATCAACCTGTTCAGGTTGAAAGCGATTGAGAATATCGCGAGCTCGCAGAATATCAAGGTCTTCACTGGCATCTACTACAACAATACCTTTACCCATTTCAAAAGCTTCGCGGTACATGTCTACACGATCAGAAGGTAATCCTTCGTCTTTGAAGAGTCCACCAATAACGCCTGCAGTCATGCCGACAGCACCACCGGCTGCCATTGCACCAATGGCTGAAGCGATAGTGCCGGTGGCAATAACTGGGCCTATACCAGGAATAGCCAGGGCAGCTAAGCCAGTAAGAGCGCCCAATACACCGCCTGTAACACTGGCTTTACTCACCGCATTGGGATCTTTTTCACTGACTTCGTCTCGCTGAGTTTGGGCTTTCACACTCTCCTGCGTTACAGCACCCGGATAGGTTGCGGTGCTATAGGTTCTCACGTCAGGAGCATCTTCGTTGTCTTCGTGTTTTATAAGCACGGATACATCTTTGAATCCCTCTTGAGCAAGCGCTTGAAGTGCATCTCTCAAATGGATAGGACTATTGAAAATCGCGGCGGCTTTACTAAATTCTGACATTTTTAATGTTTCCTTTTGTTTTTTGTTTTCATCTTTCACTACAATATCAGGGGGTTTACCTTTGTTCAATAAGGAAAATAACTTCTTAAGATCGTTTTTATAGATGCTTTATTTATTTTTGAAAACTCTAAAATTTACAAGTTGTTTTTGACGTGAAATATCTTTATTTCTCAAAATGGGCTACACTGATCGCATCTCATTTTGGGGAGTTAAAAAGGATGAACTTCGTTCACGTTTATCGTGTTTCTCGCACTTACTATGCTTCAGGGATTATGAGTTTGCTCTTCTTTTTGCAATGCCTTCTTGTTTCTCCTGCCTTTGCGCAAGCTGAATCCGCTAAACCTTATGTTTTCCCTGAGGGGTTCATCTGGGGGAGCGCTACCGCTGCTTATCAGGTGGAAGGGGGGATTGTGAACGACTGGAGCATGCAAGGCGTAGATGCCGGAGCGGCGATAGACCTGTGGAATACTTACCCTTCTGATTTTGATGCGTTTCAAAAAATGGGCCACACCATGTATCGTATGTCTCTATCCTGGGCCCGTATTGAGCCGCAGAAAGGCCAGTATGACCTGGAGGCTCTGGCGCATTATAAGAAAATGTTGCAGGCTTTAAAAGCCCGTGGCATTCAACCCATGGTGACCTTATTTCACTTTACGGCTCCCCAATGGTTTGCTGAGCAAGGAGGCTGGACCCGGGCTGAGAACGTGGCTGATTTCAACCGTTTTGTAGACAAGGTGAGCGCTACTTTTGCGGAAGACGTTTATTACTGGAACACCATTAATGAACCGCTCGTATACGCTTTTCGCAGCTATGACGAGGGCGAATGGCCGCCTTTTAAAAAGGATCGTGAGCTGGCGCTGACAGTGGCAAAAAACCTGATTTTGGCCCATGGTAAAGCCTATCGCACCGTTCATAAAAATGATCCGCTGGCCAGTGTGGGCTTTGCGAAGCATGTGAGTATCCTGGAACCAAACTGGCCGCTGAACCCGGCAGACCAAGTCATGACTTCTTTACAAGACTATTTATTTAACTTTGTATTCTGGGAAGCCCTTAAAAATGGTGAGATGCATTTACGCATTCCAGGCTTTAAACCCATCGATATCCCCTTTGATCCTGAACTTCAAAATACCGTGGACTTTATCGGTGTGAACTATTACTCGCGCTATAAAGTTCAGGCCACCGGCAAGGTGTTAACCCCGCCTGATGCCCCCAGAACCGAATTGAATTGGTCGATTGCACCGCAGGGTATGAAAACCGCCCTGCAAATGGCCAATGTGTATGCAAACGTCTTTAAAGCCCCCATTATTATTACCGAAAACGGACTCGCAGATCATGATGATGATGTACGGCCCGGGTTTTTGGTGCAGCATCTGAAGGCTTTACACGAAGCGATTGAAATGGGCATTCCCGTCGTTGGCTATCTGCACTGGAGTGCCATTGATAATTTCGAATGGACCGATGGCTATGGTCCCAAATTTGGTTTAATGACGTCCGATCGCCGCTGGCGTCCATCGGCTTACCTCTATCAAGAGATTATTCAAGGCAATGCCTTGCCTGCCGAATGGGTGCAAAAGTACCCGTTGGTGGGTGAAAAAACGCCGCTTGTGATTGAATGACTTGATCTCTTACCCTGCAATTGCAGATAATGGAACACAATACCTAAACGACACGAGGCAAGTAAACTTTTTCATGTATCATTTTTTATTGGGCAGTCTGCTTTTTTGCACTGCCATGTTCTCAAGCGTGCCGTCTGTATCGGCAGCGAATCAAGATCTAGAAGTTAAAGTTCAGCTGGCTGAACGCCAGTCCAGCACGGTCATCGGCTCTTCTTCTACCGCTACGGTTTCGGGTTATACCAGCGATGGCTGGAAAGAGTTGGGGCGCCTTTTGCCCAATCAGGAACTGCATTTAAAATCGCTTGCAGCCAGTATTGCGGTGTTAAACCTTGATGGTCACCCGAAGTACCGTGAGGTGCGTATTGATCCTCCGAACGACGCGTCTTACCTGACCTTAAATAAGAAGCCTTATCGGGGCAGTCTGTATATGGTGTCTCAGCGCTCTGGGTTTGATGTGAGAAATATTGTCTCTCTTGAACAGTATCTTTACAGTGTTGTTCCCTCAGAAATGCCCGCCAGTTGGCCCCTTGATGCCCTAAAGTCGCAGGCCGTTGCGGCCCGCACCTTTGCCCTGGTTCACCTGGGCACGAGCAAGCGAGGCTACGATTTAACCGCCACCACTGCCAGTCAGGTGTATCAGGGTGTTAAAGCCGAACACCCCCGATCGACGCAGGCCGTCAACGAAACCCGTGGACAAGTGGTTACCTTTCAGGGTCGTCCCATTGAAGCTTACTTTCATTCCACTTCCGGGGGACAAACAGAGTTCGGAGGGGATTTATGGGCGAATCGCCCCTATCTTAAGCCGGTCAAAGATTTAGACCACGCTTCTCCCAAGTATGTGTGGAGCACCCAATACTCTCAAAACGATTTAAAGTCCCTCTTGCGTGCGAAGCTGAGTGTTGACGTTGGAGATATTCACTATTTACAAGCCGTGGGGCATACCCAGGGTGGACGGGTTAAAGATCTCAAAATTCAGGGATCTCGTGGGGCGAAGATTATTGCTGGCGATAAATTTCGCATGGCGCTTCAATTGAACAGCACCTTTTTTAACGTGGGGGGACTGGACCCTGCGGGCGTGATTATTGACGCTCAGAGCAGTGAAGTACCTGCGCGTTTTGAGTTTGCTGGCCGTGGCTGGGGTCATGGGATAGGCCTTTCTCAATGGGGAGCTCGCCAGATGGCAATTAACGGCATGGATTATCGCCAAATCTTGACCCATTACTATCAGGGGGTGAATGTCAAAACCGTTCAACCCTCACAAGATCCTCGCCGGTACAAGATCGCTTCTCTATGAGCGACTTTGCCCTCTCTGCTTATGACTACCACTTGCCCGAGTCCTTAATCGCCCAGACCCCGGCACAACAGCGCGAAAAGTCTCGCCTGCTGGTACACTCTCGGAGCGACCAAAGTCGCCATCACACCTCTTTTGATGCACTTCACACTTTTCTGGAGCCCGGTGATGTCCTGGTGGTCAATAACAGCAAAGTGTTTCCTGCCCGTATTTTTGGCGAAAAATCGCATACGGGAACGCGATTTGAGTTTTTGCTTTTGCATGCCAGAGCTCCTTTGTGTTGGGAGGCTTTGGCTAAAAACAGCAAACGCATTAAGGTGGGGTATTGCTTTGATTTTCCGGCGGGTGTGCAGGGCGAAATCGTAGAGATTCTTCCCGCTGGACATGTGGTCTTTCAGTTTTCTCACCCGATACAGTTTGAAGAAGCCGATTTCTGGCGCTGGATTGAGCAGTACGGTGAGATTCCCTACCCGCCTTATATTCAGTCGCGTGAAGCGGACCAGGCGCGTTACCAAACTATTTTTGACGGCCCTACCGGCTCTGTGGCCGCGCCCACTGCAGGCCTGCATTTTAGTGAAGCGTATAAAGCGGCGTTGGTGTCAGCAGGTGTTTTATTTGCCGAACTTACCCTGCACGTGGGTATTGGTACGTTTATGCCCGTACGCACCTCCGATATTACCGAGCACCCCATGCATAGTGAACACTACGTTCTACCCGAGCAAACGGCGCAGTTGTTAAACCAGCAGCGTGCTCAGGGCCACCGTATTGTTGCCGTGGGCACAACAGCTACACGCACGCTGGAGTCGGTCTATCGAAAATACGGTTGCTTTAAAGGGGAAAGCGACAGCACGCGTCTCTTTCTGTATCCGGGGCAATCGATTGAGAGCATTGACGCTCTCATCACAAACTTCCATTTACCCCAATCCAGTCTGCTGATGTTGGTGTCTGCTTTCATCGGTCGAGACGTCATGATGTCACTGTATGAAGAAGCGATTGCTAAAGCATATCGCTTTTATAGCTTTGGTGATGCGATGCTATTATTGTGATGATATACTAGGAAAACAAAGAAAGTCATCGGCTATGTTACAAACGGTTTATCATACACTTTTTCAGCCCGCTATATTTCAGTCTGCCAAAGATCTTAAGGCCTCCTGGTGGCAGGGAGCCCTGATGGTGGTCATCGTGAGCACACTTTTTACGTTCTCTATGGCTTCGGGCTGGAGTACGCAACAACTTGTGATTGGTTTGCCTCTGGCCTGGGGGCAATCTCTACTCAGTTGGTGGGTTTTTTCCCTCTTGTTTCATTTTGCTTCAGATATTTTTGGCGGATCGGGTCGTATTCAAAACGTGCTTGCCGCCACAGGGTTTGCGGTCGCCCCGCTTTTACTCTGGCCCTTACTGATGGCTTTTCAGCTTCAACTGGGTGCATTGGGTCAAACGCTCGCTGTGATTGGGGCCATGGGGCTGGTTTTTTGGTGTCTTGTACTGCTGGGGCGCTTGCTCGCAATAAGTGAAATGCTAACCTTAGATCGCGCTCTGGGCGCGTTAGTCATGACCCTGTTTCTGGTGGGTGTGTTATTTGTTTCGACGGTGATGCTAAGCGGTCTTCAAATCGCATTTTGGGGGGCTTCTTTATTGTGAACGTTAAATTTTGGGGGGTTAGAGGCTCGATTCCCACCCCCTGGGCCGATGCGATGGGTGTTGGGGGTAACACCTCTTGTGTTGAAGTGATGTCAGCACAGGGCGACTTTATTATCTTAGATGCGGGCACCGGTATTCGGATGCTTTCTAAAGCTCGTCTTGCCGAACAAACCCACGATCATCAGCGCATTCACGTTCTGTTGACCCATACCCATTGGGATCACATTCAGGGTATTCCTTTTTTTAGTTTACTGAACTATCCGGGCAACCACGTTACTTTTTATGGTCGCGACAAAGCCGACTGTACTTTTGAAGAGGTCATTCGCAAACAGATGGACGCCGCCTATTTTCCTGTGAGCCTTGATCAGGTTCAGGCGCGTATTGATTTTGTGAGTATTCGCGAGGAGTCTTTCCAGGTGGGTTCGGTGGCGGTGGAAAGCGTTGCTTTTAACCATCCTGGCGGTGTGCTGGGGTTTCGTCTGGTGGAAAACGAAAAAGTCTTGGTGTACGCCACCGATATGGAGTACACGCCTTCTACACTGCCGCAGCACCTGATAAGCTTTGCCAGGGGTGCTGATGTCCTCATTTTTGACGCCCAATACACGCCAGAAGAACATGACATTAAGTTCGGTTGGGGACATAGTAATTATGAGGTGGCTACCCACCTTGCACAATCAGCTCAGGTTGGCAAGCTTTACCTCTTTTCTCATGACCCTGACCACAGTGATGAAATCCTAGCGGAGATTGAAGAAAAGTCTCGTGAGTTATTCGCTGAAACCTACTTAGCAAAAGAACGCAACTCTTTTTTTCTCTAAACCTTTTGGGGTGCTTTTTTAAAGGCTTGTTTAACCGACACATCTCTTTTGGGGGTTCATGTGCTTCAATGAAGGACATAGTTGACGTGATATGAGAGAGGTCGTTTTTGCAGGTTAATTTTTGGGGTGTGCGCGGCTCAGCTCCTATTTCTAGCTCAGATACAATGCAAGTGGGTGGCAATACGTCCTGCGTTCAGGTGACCCTTTCTGATGGAACTCCTTTGCTTTTGGATGCTGGAACGGGATTGGCGCGTTTTGGAGAGACCTGGAAGCAAGCGTCTACCCATTTTCACTTGCTGCTCTCGCATGCCCACTGGGACCATATTCAGGGGTTCCCCTTTTTTGCACCGGCTTATTTGCCAGAACACCGCATCTCTATCTACGGCCCCCGTCACGAAGATTACACCTTACAAGCCATTCTGGCTCAACAAATGAAAGCTCCTTTTTTTCCGGTGGAAATCAGTACCATGCAGGCTACGCTTTCTTTTCAAGAGCTAGCGGTAGAGAAAATTCAGATAGCAGATGCTCAGATTACCACCGCTGCCTTTTATCATCCCGGCGGTGTATTGGGGTTTCGTATTGAAGAAAAAGGCAAAACAATTGTCTTTGCTACCGATATGGAGTATACCCACGACGCGATTCCTGAGCATTTGGTGGATTTTGCCAGAGATGCCGATGTTTTGATTTTTGATGCACAATACACCCCCGAAGAGCTTGCACAAAAACAGGGTTGGGGCCACAGTACGCATTTGACAGCTGCTCACCTTGCCCTTCAGGCGGGTGTGAAACGGGTAATGCTCTATCATCATGATCCTTCTCATGATGATAATGCCTTGTTTCAAATGGAAAAAGAAGCCCGTGCTATTTTTGAAGCCAGTTTTTTGGCTTGTGAAGGTTTACAATTGAATTTAGATCAGTTGCCGTCACCCTAGATTTTGGGTATGATGGGAGCGATAGGAGTAAGCAGATTATTATGGTATACGGATTAAGTCGTTTGATGTTGGGTGCCCTGTGTTTTAGCACCATTGTGTTGCCGTCTTTTGCGCAAGAAACCAACGCGGGCGCCAAAAAGTTAGGTAAAAAGGGCATCTATGGAACCAGTAGTTTAGACGCCCTTGAAGAGCCTGCTCCTACTGAGGCTGATCGTGCCGAAGAAAAAGCCAAGCAAGAGCGCTTAAAGGCCAAGTACCCCCTTTCTCGCACGTCTTCTTCTGCGGGCAACGAAAAAGCCAGTCTCTTATTGCTAAAAGGCATTCAGCAGTACCAGGTTGTGCGGGCTCGCTTTGACGCTATCAATGAAATTAAAAGCACCTACGACGATGAAACATCCCTGTTGAAAATCGAGCAAAAGGGCATTGTTTCTGAGCGCCTGCAACCCCAGGATTTGATTCAGTATGGTCCTGAGTATGCCCACATTGGCTTGCGCATTCGAGCGCTGCAAAATACCGACAAAATTGCTGCACAGGCTCTTGCTTACTTCTCACAGGCTCAGTCCCTGGCGCCCTCTGTCGCGGTCATCCCTAAGTGGGTTAAAATCGTCAAAGATACCCGTCAAGCGCTTCAGTATCATTCGCGCTTTTATCAAGTCGCTTTAAAAGCGGTTGCTATGGGCTATAGCGAGACACAAATTGAAAACCTGGCTTTGCGCTGGAACGCCGGTCCTAAAAACCTGGGGCCTACCTCACAGCTCACCACGCGGGTTTATGCAAAGCCTTTTGAACGCAAAGTCAACGGCAAAGACCAGAGCGATGGGCCCCAGATTGAGGGCTTTGTAAAGCAATTACCCAGCCTGGATTTTGAAGTTAAAGATTTTTAAAGCGGATGTAATTCAGGGGTGGAGAGTGCTAAAATAGGTGGCATGAAAACACTCTCCCCTCCCCGCACCGTTGCTTTTTTATCTTTGGGTTGTCGCGTCAATCAGGCTGAAGAGTCTACCTATCGACAGCACAGTCTTGAAAGTGGCTGGTCACTGGTCGACTTTAGACAACCGGCCGATATTTATATTGTTAATACCTGTGCTGTTACCCTTGAGGCCGAGCGGCAATCCCGCCAGATGATTCGTCAGGCCAAGCGACGCAACCCAGAGGCCAAAATTGTGGTTACGGGTTGCGCGGGGCGCTCTTTAGAGCGTCACCCGGGCATGCAGGAAGTCGCCGATCTCTTTGTTCCCAACTTACATAAAGATAACCTCGTGGAGCAGCTTCAGCAATTTCTGGGAGAAGCCCCTCACCCCCAATTTGATTACTTCTTCCCTCCCGTAGATACCTCTAAAACGACGCGTCTCAACTTAAAAATAACCGATGGTTGTTTTGAATCCTGTGCTTTTTGTATTATTCCCTCTCGTCGGGGCACCGTAAGAAGCCTGTCTGAGGACGAGGTGATTCAACGCTTAAAGGCAGCCCACCAGTTGGGTTATAAAGAAGCGATTTTAACCGGCGTACATCTGGGAGCTTATGGGCATGAACACGGCGAACACGGCTTAGACCGATTACTGCACCGCATTAATGCTGAAGCTGATATTCACCGGGTACGTTTGAGCTCGATTGATCCCCACGAAATTAGCGACTCGATGATTGCTGCATTGAAAGAATCATCGCGCATCTGTGCTTATTTGCATATCCCAATTCAAAGTGGTTCGGATACTGTCTTAGAGCGCATGCGTCGCCGAGACACCCGTGCCGCCATATTAGACACCGTGCAACGTCTGAAGGCAGAAGTGCCTGATATTTCGCTAACCACTGACATGATTGTCGGGTTTGCGGGTGAAAGCGACGCTGACTTTGAAGCCTCCTACACCCTAATGGAAGCCCTCGGTGTCCACAAAATTCACGTTTTTCCCTTTTCGATTCGCCCGGGTACCCGGGCGGCCTTTATGAAAGATCACGTGGAGCCAGAGGTCAAAAATGAGCGGGTTCAGCGCATGTTACAACTGGATCATCGCTTAAAAACCCAGTGGATGAACCAGTGGAAAGACCGAACCGTTGAGTTGCTGGTGGAAAGCATTAGCCGAGACGGTATTGTGAAAGGCTACTCACCCCACTATCTGCGGGTGCACGTTTCGCCCGAGGCCGGGGCGACATCGCTTCAGCGCAATCAGTTGGTAACGGTAAAAGTTACCGATGTGGATCCTGAAAACGAAGTCGCTTTAGCCACAACAATTTTCTAGCCACATGGATCCGTCGGCCCAGTATTCTTTTTTCCAGATGGGGACGGTGGCTTTGAGGGTGTCAATGGTGTATTTTAAGGCGATTAGACCGTCTTCTCGGTGGGCGCTGGCCACCGCAATCATCACGGCTGACTCACCAATGGCTAAGCGCCCCACCCGATGAATCATCGCAATATCATGGAGCGCCCACTTCTCCAGTGCGTACTCCCGAATGAGAGCCATTTCTTTCTCGGCCATCGCTGCGTAGCATTCGTATTCGAGATAGCGGACGGCCTTGCCCAAATTGTGGTTGCGCACGATGCCTGAAAAAGTAGATACTGCGCCCACATGGGGAGCTGACACTTTGGCGATGACGGTATCGAGGGAGAGCGGTTTTTCCCAAATCTCAATCATGGTTTGATTACCCTCCGCTAACGGGAGGAATGAGGGCCACCTCATCACCGGCTTCAAGCGAATGCTCCAGGCCTTGAATATATTGCTGGTTGACGGCAAAGCGGCTCGCTAAAATGACGGACTCCGCCTGAGGGAATGCGTTGATCATGAGCTGCTGTAAGTCCTGTAAGGTCCCGGAGGTCGGGAACTCTGTCTGCCAACGGGAAGCGCCAAAATGTTCTCGCAATTGTGCAAAAACCAGTACGTTAATTTTCATTGCTTTAGATCTGCCAGAAAGTTTTTTAGAATGTGGCGGGGCGCTTCGGGCAGTTGCCAGTGTTGCGCGATCGCCTTGAGGTGTGTTTCGGAGTGAAAAGGGCCTTTGTTCACCAGTTTGTGATGGCGCTGCTCGATAATGGTATGGAGTATGTCCAGCGTATATTCGGGGTGAAACTGCACCCCCATGAGACTGCCCATGCTAAAGACCTGATGTGGGGTTCTTTCAGAGTAGGCCAGTGTTGTTGCGCCTGCGGGCAATTGACTCACATGATCTTGATGGACCTGTAGCGTATTGAAGGTTGTGGGTAAGCCTTTGAGCCAGGGGTGATGCTGAGATTCAGCCGTGCGATAAATGGGGTGCACACCAAACTCCCAGGTTTTTAGCGTTTCTACGGTGCCGCCCATGGCCGACGCGATAATTTGGTGACCAAAACAAAGGCCGAGGACGGGGACTTGCTGGGCATGACATTTTTGGATGAAGGTCTCTAACCTGAGCATCCAGGGCGCTCGATCGTAGACGGACTGGAGCGAGCCAGAAATGATGATACCTGCCGGATCGTTCTCTAACACTGCATCAAAGTTTGCTTTTTCGTGCAGGCCTTTAATACGGTAGTAGGGTGTGTTCAGCGACTCGGTGTCTAAAAAGTTTTGAAAGACCTGCTCAAAGGCATGATTGGGATCATCCAGAATATCGATAAGGTAAAGGGTTTTCATGACTGTCAGTATAACAATTCAGGGAGACAACCGTGAGCGCAGGTCGTTATTTGTAAATATTTTAATGCAACCCATTTGCGTTTGTGGTGTATTCGCGCTAAAATTGAGCGTATGTCTATTCAATACCGTTCGCCGATGCAAATTCAAGCCCAAACCCCTTCATTCTCCTGGGATAAACTAGGCGCCAGTCTTTCTCTGGCTTGTGCCCTGCATTGTGCTTTTCAGCCGGTTTTACTCATCGCATCTGCCTTTTTTAGGGCTCGGCTTTTTGATGAATGAACAAGTAGAAACCGTTTTTTTAGGGTTTTCTGTGGTGTTGGCTTCATGGAGTATTGTGGCGGGCATGAGACATCATGGGCAAACGCAGGCCCTTCCCATTTTAATTTTGGCATCGCTGGCGATTCTGTTGAGCCGATTTACCGAAGCTTATGAGCCTTTATTGGCCATTGCCGGTGCGCTTGGCATCGTTAGCGCTCACTTATATAACCAGTTTTTACACAAACGCCACCATCAGCACTAAATTTACGGCTGCGGTATCATAGAGAGAGAATCGTCATCTCTTGAGGAGCCTTTATGATACGTCCAGGATCACCTTTTTTTCGCCTTTTATTTGCCAGCGCCGCCCTTCCAGTCATTTCAGCATTTACTTTCTCAGCTCACGCCGAGGTTACTATGGATTACCCCGACTGGCGTCAACAGTTGGGGGAGCCCAACCCTGCCAGCCTTCATTTTTATGGAGAAGGTCGTTTACAGCTTCCTTCTGTGCGTTTTGATGTGGGGAGCACATTGTCTACGGATCGCTTAATTGAAGACTCCAGCGCCCTTGGAGATGCTTTTCAAAACGTGGTGCAAGATCTGAGCGGCTCTGGAGATACCCCCACGGACACCCTCGCCTTAAGGGGCAGCATTGACGGTTTTCTGGGGCAGTTTGAAGCCCCTGCCCGACTGGATTATGATCTTGACGTGAATCTTTTGGGTTTTGGTGGCGCTCCGTTTACCCAGCTACAGATTAACCAGCGTCCGTTGTCTCTGGGCATGAGTTTAAGCAGCAATACCCGGGGATATTTACAGGCGACTTTTTCAGAGGATTTTAATGACAACCTGAGAACCTTAACCACTGCTTTGCCCGCGCTTTTTTCTGAGGAGTCAGGGGTTGCACAAATTACCCAAACAGCTCAAACGGTCGGTACACAGGTGGTGGACTTAACGCAGGATATTAATGCTTTACTGGCGAGCGTTCAACGTTTTCAGCAAAACCCCGGTAATAATTCACAGGCACAGGTGATCGGTCTTAATCAGCAGCTTACGGGTGTCAACGGTCAGGTGAGGTCTTTGTTGCCGCCGGCCCGACAACTTACGGCTCTTGTGGGGAGTGCCACTTCAGCATCTCGGAGTTTGCTCAGTACTTTAGACAGTTTTTCTGGCGGGGGAGCACAAATTATTGCTGCGGCAGATACGCACTTTACCCTTGGTTTTTCCGGCGCTTATCCCGTGTACGAAAGCGAAGATATTCAAGTGGCTTTAGGCGCTCGGGTCAAGCTTTTTATGATGCCTTTTAATGTGCCATTAGAGAATTTAAACATTCAGTCTCAGGCCGGTTTGTTCGGTCAATTGGCCTTAACCGAGGTAACGGGTCTGAAGCGGGCTGAAGAGCTAAGAGCCACTCTGGATACGTTTGACCAGACGGTGACATCCGTCAATCAGGTTTTAGATCAGGCCGAGCGATTGTCTCAGGGCGTTGAGCAGGTGCAAACCCAACTCAGCAATAATAACCTGGCGGAGGCCGCTGCACAGGGTGTTGTTCTGGCGCAGGACGGTGCACAGTTGGCCAGTGGTCTGAACACGGTGCAAACCCGTGTGCAAGAAGCAACACGAGAGCTTCAAACCGTACAAAGCACGCTCTTAAGTGAGTTTCAAGATATTGCGTATAAAGGCACTCTCACCACGCCATCGGGTGCCGGTGTGGGCCTGGATGTGGGGATTGACGCTTTACTTTACCGTTATTTGCGCGTGGGTTTACAGGTTCAAAACCCGGTGGTGTTATGGCCCGGTACAGAGCGGCCCTTTGAGGGGCGTTTTGTGCGTAGCCAAAATGGTCAAATTCAGGTCCAGCCGTCGTTGAACGTGAATGATGCTGAAGGTACACCCGTCAACTATACTGCGACAGTACCGGTGACCGTACTTTTTAACGCCCGCTATCGTTTTGATGGGGTATTGCAAAACTTTCCCGGACTCTACGGTATTTCTCGTTTTGAGTATGTGGCCAATGGCCGTACACCCGCAGTACAGCTGGGTGTGCAAAAGTTTTTTAACGATACCGCTTATGCGGGACTGGGAGGTCGTCTCGGCGGGGTGGGTTCTCTTGTTTACCTCGAAGGGGGTCTCAACCCGTTAGACGGCTTTATTCTGAATGCACAATTGGGCATCAGTCCTGCCGGGCAGGGCCTGCCTATTCAGGGGCTGGGCTGGCTGGGGTTGGCCCAATTGGGTTTAGCGTATCGTTTTTAAGTGCTGCATTTTTTAAGTTATTCCCAGGTATGGGCTTTCTGGACGTGTCCCCGCTTAAGTAGCTACCGCCAGAACCCACAGCTTCGCTTACAGCGGCCCTGGAAAGCATCTGCTGTTCGAAAAGGAACGCAAGTTCATCACTTTTTGCATCAGGCAGCACAATTAAGCGAGGCTGAACAACAGGAGTCCACGGTCTTTCAGCAGTTTATCTCCGATTATCCACAGATCTGGTCGAGTTATCAACAGATCATGGACGTCCACGAAGGGCTTTCTTATAGCGAGTGTGAGTTACAGGTTCCGCTGCCTGAGGATTGGAAGCTACCTTATGTGTTGACCGGTCGTCTAGATCGCTTGATACTTGAGGATCAGCAGGCCCTGGTTTTAGACTGGAAAACCGGTCAATGTAAAGATCCAGAGTCTGTGCAGTTACAGCTGCGTTTTTACGCCTGGTTGGTGTGGCTATCCCGAAACGCGCTGGGTGTTCCTGTTGAGGCTGTTATCGCCGAGGCCCACTATCTTGAAGCGGGACATTGCGAACGCTGGTCGTTAACGGCTGAGAATATCGCCTCAGAGACTGTCTTTTTTGATGAATTACTCCACGCTTATCATCGCCAGCACAGCCGAGACACTGAGGGAATCCCCGATCCCCGTTCCACATCAGAGGGCCTGTGGTGTACCATGTGTGAGTACCAACGACTTTGTCCAGAAGGAAGATACCATGCTGAATGATATGAAAGACTTAATATCCCTTTGTAAGCGCCGTGGCCTGATTTTTCAGGGTTCCGAAATTTACGGTGGCCTGGCCAATACCTGGGATTACGGCCCCATTGGGGTGCAGCTCAAGAAAAACATTAAAGACTACTGGTGGAAAACCTTTGTCGAAGATCGTGAAGACGTTTATGGTTTAGACTCAGCCATTTTACTCAACGCCAAAGTCTGGGAAGCCTCGGGCCATGTGGGTAATTTTAATGATTACCTCATGGATTGCCGCAAATGCAAAGCCCGCTTTCGTTCCGATAAACTTATCGAAGAGCACATGCATACCCAGGGCTTAGATGGCGCTGCCGAAGTGGGTGGCTGGTCGAAAGAACAAATGGAAGTGTATATGACGGAAAAAGGCCTGGCTTGCCCTGATTGTGGCGCTCAGGACTTTACCGAGATGCGGCAGTTCAACCTCATGTTTGAAACCCATCAGGGTGTGGTCGCTGACTCTACCACCTCTATTTATTTGCGTCCAGAAACCGCTCAGGGCATTTTCATTAATTTTCGCAATGTCATGAACACCCTCCGCCCTCGCTTGCCCTTTGGCGTTGGCCAAATTGGTAAATCCTTTCGTAACGAAATCACGCCGGGCAACTTTATCTTTCGCACCCGTGAATTTGAACAAATGGAGCTGGAATATTTCTGTCATCCTGATGAATCCGCCGAGCACTATAAAGCCTGGCAAACCTTCTGTATGGACTGGTTATTGTCTCTGGGGATTAAATCAGAAAATTTACGGGCGCGTGAACATGAGACCGATGAGTTGTCTCACTATTCTGACGCCACCTCAGATATTGAGTATAAATTCCCCTTTGGCTGGGGCGAGCTCTGGGGCGTGGCGCACCGGGGAAGCTTTGATTTAACCCAGCACCAGGAACACTCCGGCACCGATATGCGTTATCAGCCGCCTGAAGGGGGGCCCAAGTTTGTTCCTCACGTGATTGAGCCTGCGTTGGGTGCCGATCGCTTACTATTGGCGGTATTGGCCGATGCCTATGATCAAGACGAAGTGGGGGGTGAAACCCGTTCTGTGCTACGTTTACACCCTCGCATTGCGCCGATTCAAGTGGCCGTGTTGCCGCTGTCTAAAAAGCTCAATGACGATGCCCACAAGGTTTATAAAGACATTCAAAAGGCCTTTGTGTGTGACTTTGACGTGACCCAGAGTATTGGCAAGCGTTATCGCCGTCAGGATGAAATCGGCACGCCTGTGTGCGTGACCTTTGATTTTGACTCCCTCGAAGATGGCGCCGTCACCCTGAGAGATCGCGATACCACCGAGCAAGTTCGTGTGCCCATTGCTGAATTGACGGCTAAAATTCATGAGCTCTTTGCTAAACATGGTTAATCATGGCTAATCTCAAAAGTCTGCTGGCGGCCCTGATGGGTCGTTCAGCGCCGGCATCGGCTGATGGGCCTGCTCTGGATAGTTCCGGGGAAGCCCATCAGTTGGTGCTCTATAAATTTGACGCTTGCCCTTACTGTCAGCGCGTCATGAATTTTTTGCGGGAGCACCCGACGATCCCCGTGACTTACAAAGACACAAGTAAAGAGCCGACGGCCCGCCAGGAATTACTGCAACTTGGGGGCAAGACACAGGTTCCCTGTCTGGTGATTGACGGGCAACCCTTGTATGAATCCTCAGACATTGTGAGCTATTTAAAGCAATACATTGCTAATTAAGGGGCTTCGTAGGCCAGTGCATAATTGGCCTGATACCAGCTCAGCATCCCGCCTGAAAAATTGATCAACTTATCAAAGCCTTTGGTAGTCATAAGCTCTGCCGCCTGATTGCTGCGATTGCCGCTGCGGCATACCAGTACATAGGTTTTTTCGGGATCTAATGCAGGTAAAGCCTGCTCTAGATCGGCGAGCATCATTTTTTTGACGCCAGGGATAAAGCCTTCGGCCCATTCATCGGGACGTCTTACGTCAATCCACACTTCGTCGACGTTCAGCTTTTTAAAGCGATTGTAAATGGGATCGAGATTCTCTTGGGTAATCATCGGTTTTATCCTTGTTTTAGTGTGGATTCTAAGGGGTTTCCGCAATTTAAGTTGGCGGGGACCGCCTCTTCAATGCGTTTGGGCTTGGGAAGATTTAGCTGGTTCATGATTTTTACAAATTCCGCTTCGCTCGTGTTGGCCAATCTTGGATTCAGACGCTGCTCTTCTTGAATTGAACTTACGGTAAAACCCACGTAGTTATGGGCCGGGAATACCAGCGTTTCGCCAGGCAGCGTAAATAATTTTTGCGTCACTGAGGCATACAGCCTTTCGGGACTCCCCTGTTGAAAATCGGTGCGTCCACAGCCTCGGATTAATAAAGCGTCGCCGGTAAATACCCGGTCATCCATGACATAAGAAACGCAGCTATCGGTGTGGCCAGGGGTCTCTAATACCTTGATTTTTAAACTGCCAAATTCAACCTCATCGCCTTCATGTACCAAAATATCCGCACAAGGCGCTCCGCCTTTTGCAGACACCACAGACAGCGCCTGGGGAAACACCTTTTTGAGATCCGAGACCGCTGTTACATGATCGGCATGAATGTGTGTTTCTAGAAAGTACTTGAGGGTGAGCCCCAGTTCTTGAATGAGTTTGGCATCTCGCTCAGCTTGCTCTCTGACACTGTCAATCAGCACCGCCTCCTGGGTTTCTTCGTCAGCAATCAGGTAGGTATACGTTCCTGTTTCCTGGTCAAACAATTGTTTAAATAGCATTCTATCTCTCCTTTGTTTTTTGTGGGTTTTCAATCAATGACTCTGAATACACAGCGCATTAGTGGGCAGCGCTAACGCCCTGGGCACTTTGGTAAAGAATGACTAATCCCATAATAAGCACAAACCAGCCAAAGGCGGGCTTGAGTTTGTCACCGGGGACAAACTTAGAGAGCCAGCCGCCTAAAAAGACGCCAATCGTCGTAAACACCGAAAATCCGCCCAGGAACATCCAGTCAATCACATGATTCCCGCCCAGCTCACCCAGGAAACCGGTCAAAGACTTAATCGCAATCACGATTAGCGAGGTTCCCACCGCTTCTTTCATGTCCAGTCCCGCCAAAATAACCAACACGGGAATCACTAAAAATCCGCCACCGGCCCCTACTAAGCCGGTGAGTAAGCCGACCACCAGGCCTTCGATGGCAATTAATAGGGCTTTTTTACCCTCAGAGACCTCATGCTTTTTGGCGTTTTCGTCCGATGCCTCTGCGGGCTTTTTGCCGCGAATCATCGAAAACGAAGCGGCTAACATCATGAGGGCGAACAGCACCATAATGGCAAGATCTTTACTTACGGTGAAGTTTCCAATCGAAAATAATGTGGCTGGCAACGCCGGAACCACGAATTTACGGGCTGAAAACACACCAATTAGCGCGGGAATCGAAAAAACAAATCCGACTCTAAAGTTTACCTGTTTTTTACGGGCGTAGCCGATAACCCCAAAAAGGCTGGTGAGGCCTACCAAAAACAGAGAGTAACCTGTCGCCACAACGGGGGGAATACTAAAAATATAAACAAGGATTGGAACCGCTAGAATGGAACCGCCTCCACCCATGAGTCCGAGTATACCCCCCATAAGTACGGCAGCGGCATAGCCTAAGGTTTCCATAATGATTTCCTTTTCCAAAATACTTGAGTGAGATTAAATGCCATGCCGATCTCTTACTCCCCCTTAAAAGGAGGAAGCATCTGCATAATCTGAGCGATATGCACCATTTTTTCTGCTTGCTGGGCTTTTTTTGCGTCAGCGAAGTCCTGCATTAAAAAGTTTAAGGCGTTTTTACGCATCGCCTGATTTTGGGGGTGTATATTTTCGTGGCAGTCGGCACGATAGGCCTTCATTTGCTGGCTAAACAGAGTCACTTCTTTTTCAAAGCTTGTTGCCTGTGCGGGGGTGATTTTAAGGGCACCGGACTTCACATCGCTGAGGTGTTCATCGAGGTGCTCACCCATTTTTTGCATCGTCTCCATATTTTCTTTGTGTAAGTCGTGAGCAATTTGAAAGGTTTTGAGGGCTTTCTCTACTTCAGAGTGGTCTTTTTTCTCGAGGGCTGTGCTCATCTGTTGATGGGCGAGCTTCATCAGGCTCACTGACATCTCACCGGTGCTTAAAAGTTCTTGAATACGGGCCTGGCGCATGGGGGCGTGGGCCACAAGCATTTCTGCACTGGGGGTGTGTTTTGGGGCCATGGGTTTGTCAGTCTTGGCTCCTCCGTGATGATCAGCCAGCGCAGGGGTGCCAACGCTCATCAATAATAGGGTGCAGAGTAATAATTTTTTCATGGTTTATGTCTTTCTTTTAATGTCATCGTTTTATTCAGTCATCATTTTTTTATGCAGCCAGAAGCCCATAAACATCGTGGCGATATAAGCCAGTACGCCGATGTTAAAGCTGAGGGTGTTGGCCAAAGCGGGGCCGGGGCAGAGTCCGCTAATGGCCCAACCGACGCCAAATAAAACAGCCCCGATAATGAGGGGTTTGTCGATTTCATGTTTTGTGGGCAGACCAAAATTTTCTGTAAAGATAGGCCCCTTGCGTTTGACGATCCATGGGTAGGTTACAAAGGTTACCAGGAGGGCACCCCCCATTACCAAAGCCAGACTGGGATCCCAGCGTCCAAAAGCGTCTAAAAACCCCTGGACTTTGGTGGGATCCATCATGCCTGATACACCCAGACCGATACTAAAAAGAACGCCTAAAACCAGAGCCGTAATATTTTCTTTCATGAGCTAAAACCTCGCAATATGTAAAACATGAGTCATGATGAACATGGTAATAAAGCCCGCAGCCATAAAGGTAATGACAGAGCTGAGGGAGCGTACAGAACGCCGTCCCAGGCCACAGACGCCGTGTCCACTGGTGCAGCCATTGCCCATGGCAGTGCCAAAACCGACGATTAAACCGCCCAGAGCCATTTGTAGAGGTGGGGCCTGGGTTACTTTGGCAGTGTTCTCGGGCGTGAGTAAAATCATCAGCGCGCCTCCGAGAATTAAGCCCAGCACAAAGAGGGTTCTCCACTGTCTTTCGTGGCCGGTATTGGAGAGAAGCCCTTTAGAGATACCGCTAATACCGGCGATTTTACCGTTAAATAAGAGCATGAGTGTGGCCGACGTGCCAATGATAAGTCCACCCAGCGTGGATGCAATCGGCGTGAAATTTTCAATAATCATAAGACCTCCGGTGCTATACCTTCTAATTGTGTTTTGAGGATTTCAGGAGAAATGCTGAAGTACTGCTTCCAGCGGGCTTGAAAGCGGTAACTGCGGAAAATGCCAAACCCCAATAAAAAAGGAGAGAGTCCAATAAATACGCTTCCCAGGATGGCTATATTGACATCCTGAGGAAAGACTTTCATTAAGCTAATACCCGCGACCAAAAGGGCAAAAGCGCTTCTTGCATAAGCGAGAAGAGTGCGTTCATTGGCTAAACGGGTGCGATCCAGAGCGAGTATGTCAACGAGTTTTAGAGGCAGGGTAGAAGTTTGTTTCATCGTGACTTCCTTTCTTATTTAATATACCATAGGGGGTATATTAAATAAAAGGATGCATTGAAAATTCTTCTACTGCTTTTGCATTTCTCCGAAGGGCCCGTATTTGTGTTGCTGCTCTGAAAAGGAGTCAGCATAAGGACCGTACGGGGTGTCTACCGGCTTTTTTGTTAAGTTCGGGTAGTCTTTTTCTCGGTTGGCTTTATGGGGACGGGGTTGACTGTTGATATAGGCAGAGACATCGTAGGCCTCTTCCACAGACAGTTTGGCATTACCCAACGGCATATTGGCGTGAATGAACTGAGCGGCGGTATTCACGCGGTGCATCCCTGCACCGTCGTTATAGCTGTCCTTTCCCCAGAGGGGCGGAAACGTGTACCCTTCAGAAAGCTTTTGGGGTTGCTTAGGAGCGCCCTGACCATCTTTACCATGGCAAACACTACATTGCTGGGTATAAATCGCTTTGCCGGTTTCAGGGTTTGCAGCACGTGCTATCAGGTCGAGTTTAGGTAAACTATTGCCTTTGACGTCTCCGTCAATGCCTTCACTGAGCCAATTCATATACGCTAAAATCGCTTGCATTTCGGCACTCTCTTCAAGCAGGGCCTTACCGTTGAGACTGCGCTCAAAACAACCGTTGACCCGTTGGGCTAAACTCGCCACTTTATTTTCTCTGCCCCGATATTTGGGGTAACGGTGACTGACGCCCACAAAACCGATGGCGTTGGCTTGCTTGCCTGCCTGTAAATGGCAGTTTTTACAGCTCAGGTTGTTGCCTGCAATCCGCATATTGGGTGGGTCTACATCGGGGCCTAAATAATGAGCGGTGTCGCTGATGAGTTGCTCGCCATATTTTACCTGTTCTCCGATAGGGCCCTCAGGGTAGGTTGAGGGGAGTGCCCATTCTTTTTTGCCCTGGGGTGTTGTGGATGCCCTGGCTGACTTGTTTTTGGCGGGCTTATCTTGTGACTTTTCAACTTTGGGTTGGCAGCTGAACAAGAGACTCGCACTTGTAAAAGAGATCAGAAGTGACGTGAGCACAGATAAGCGGACAGAGATGCGGTTTTTCATGGGGAGGCCTCCACAGCGTTTGTATTAAAAAAGTAAAACAACATCAGAATATGATCACTATCCCATACCTCTTGCCTATTCTTGCGTAAGCGCCATTGATAAGCCAGCTCTAAGGATTGTCCATTGGCTACGGGCCACTGAACGCCTACACGACTTCGGTTTTGGTCAAAACCTTTATTCAGGGGTGAAATAAAAAACTCATTATCTATAAAAGGGGTAAACTCCAGGGCTGTTCGTTTGAGATTAATGCGCATTTTATTGCGTAAGCGCCAACTGTCTTTGTCAGGAAACAGCCGGTACTCAAGGCGACTGCGATTGATCCATTGAAAATGTTCGCCCCAGAACCCTTTAAAGGTCGGCTCTAAATTAAAGCGATACTCCTGTGTTGGCTGACCTGCGGGTATCTCAATGTAAATGATATCTGCATAGGCTCCCAATTGAAAGTCTGGGTTAAACACCCAAATGGGACCATTGCTAAACCGCAAAACGCCAATTCCTTCAAAGCGAGGGGCCAATTGTGCCACCGTAAACGATTGAAACTTGAGTTGATTCTGTTCATACTCAGCAAGAGGCAGCACGGCGCTAAACCCTTGCCAGTATTCAATATCTGCTTTGGCTGCGTAAGCAGGGATCAAAAGGGCTGTGTAGAGAATAAGGGAGCAGAGATAACGAATGAGTTTCATGATTTTTATTTTATTATAGGGCATATGATATATATACTATACACCCTATAATAAAATGAGTTGATTATTATCCGCTTTTATGTTTTGTTTTTTACTGGAATGTTAATGCTGTCTAGCTGTGCGAATGAAACGCAAGGGAATATCTCTTCAGCTCAACAAGAAGCTCTGATTGCTCCAGCCATTGCAAGCCAGGTCGGAACCGATTCGTATTCAGCCAGCGATTCAAGCGCTGTATCGGTCAGTATAGAGATGCCCCCAAAGATGTAAAACAAGTGTTTTCTTGATGTAAATCAATTCATTAAATATACCCCCTATTGTATATTGAGGTTAATAGATGACATGAAGAAAGGATTTTTATCCCATGCAAATTAAAGCTTTTTACGACGAGGCTACCTATACATTAACCTATGTGGTGTTTGATGAAAACACGCTTGATGCGCTGGTTATTGATCCTGTGCTGGATTACGATCCCGGCTCCTCTCAAGTTTCTCTTGAGAGTTACCAGAAGGTCAAAACGTTTATTCAAGAAAAGCAATTGAAGCTGCATTACGTACTCGAAACCCACGCTCATGCCGATCATTTGAGTAGTTCACAATATTTTAAAAAAGACTTTCCAGAAGTGAAAGTGGGAATTGGTATGAACATCACTCAGGTACAGGATGTTTTTAAAGACCTCTTTAATTGGAAGGATCTTGCCACTGACGGTTCTCAGTTTGATGTGCTTTTTGAAGATCAAGAGTTCGTGAATGCAGGCAGTCTTAAATTTAAAGTCATGAACACACCCGGTCATACCCCGGCGTGCGTGTCTTTTATTATAGAAGATGTTGTCTTTACTGGTGACGCGCTCTTTATGGAAGACTACGGCACCGGGCGCTGTGACTTCCCGGGTGGAAGTGTTGAAGATTCTTACACCTCGATCCACAACCGCTTGTACAGCCTTCCTGATGCGACGCGTGTTTTTGTGGGCCATGACTATCAGCCCGATGGGCGGGAATTAAAGTACGAAACCACGATCGGTGTTTCTAAGCAAAAAAATAAATATTTGCGTGAAGATACCTCTCGTGAAGAGTTTGTTGGTTTTCGTACCGCTCGCGATAAAACCTTAGCCGCGCCTAAGTTATTGCTGCCTTCGGTTCAGGTGAATATCAATGCCGGAACCCTTCCTGCGGCTGAAGATAACGGCATGTCTTATTTGAAAATTCCTGTCCGTAGTAAGGCTTAAAAAGCCTGTCCGTTTAATCTACATCACTATTTTGGAGAACAATTTTATGAAACCTATTTTTCTTGCGGCAGGATTGCTGCTACTGACTTCGGCCTGTACACCTCCTGGGCAAGGGCCTGCTGCCACGGCAAATGCACAGGAGCAGTCCACAGCCGTCGTCTCGGCAGATCAAAATGAGCAGCCCGTGCTGGCTGAAGTCTCAGAAAATGGAGAAACCACCTTGCAGACAAGTCAGATCGCCGCTCTTTTAGCGCAAACACCTGTGGCCACTTTAAGTGCGGCAGAGCGCGAAGGCTTAATCTTTATGCGTGAAGAAGAAAAACTCGCTTTTGATGTGTACACGACCCTGGGTAAAAAGTGGTCCGATCAGCGCTTTCAAAATATCCCGCGCAGTGAAGCCAGTCATACCGAGTCAGTACGTGTACTGCTTGAAAAATATGATCTCACGGATCCCAATACCACCCATACCGCAGGCGTTTATGAAAATGCTGAGCTTCAGCAGGCCCACGATGACCTTGTGGCCAAAGGAGAAGTATCGCTGGTGGAGGCTCTCAAGGTAGGTGCTGAGGTAGAAGAACTCGACATCGCTGACTTACAACGCTTGCTCAAGGATGTGCAGTCTGAAGATATACGCCTGCTGTATGAAGAGTTACTTCGGGGTTCGCGTAACCATTTGCGGGCTTTTGTGAAAGGCTTGAGCCAAAATGGGGCCAGCTATACCGCGGTTCACCTGTCTCAGGCCGATTTTGATACCATTGCCCAGAGCGAGATGGAGCGAGGCGCGAATGCGAGTTCTGGCAAGGGGCTTGGTGCTCCCCGGCGGAATAAAAAGTGAACTTAGATCTGGGTGTATGGTTGATTTGTTCGCATGATTTATTTCGTGGGAACCCATCAATAAGGTTTGATATAGAGGTGAATAGATGTCTTTAAGAATCAATGACGAAGCTCCCGATTTTACGGCAGCAACGACCCAGGGTGAAATTCATTTTCATGAGTGGATAGGAGATGGCTGGGCGATCCTGTTTTCTCACCCCAAAGATTTCACCCCTGTGTGCACGACCGAGTTGGGCAGTATGGCCGCTCTGGAGCCTGAATTTACCCGACGCAATTGTAAGGTAATAGGTCTGAGTGTAGATCCCGTAGAAAATCACAGCCAATGGGCCAAAGATATTGAGGAAACCCAGGGGCATGCCGTGAATTACCCCATGATCGGGGATACGGACCTTAATGTGGCCAAACTGTACAATATGTTTCCCGCCGATGAGTCGGGTACGTCTGAAGGGCGTACAGCGGCCACCAATGCCACCGTTCGTTCGGTATTTATTATTGGCCCTGATAAAAAGATCAAGTTGATGCTGACCTATCCCATGACCACAGGACGTAATTTTCACGAGATTTTACGGGTTCTAGACTCTATGCAGCTGACGGCGAAGCAGAAAGTGGCGACTCCAGCCAATTGGAATCACGGTGATGATGTGATTATTTCGCCTGCGGTGTCTGATGAAGAGGCAAAAGCTGCTTATCCCGATGGCTTTAAAACGCTGAAGCCCTATTTACGTCTGGTTAAATCAGAGCAACTCAAAGCTTAAGCTTTAACCTGTGTTTAGGTCATCTCTGCATTTTTGTCGCTATTGCCTGAACACAGGTTTCTTTACTGTTTCTGGGGCTGTTTTTAATGAAAGGAATAGCTGACTTGTATTTCCATCGTTTCTTTGTTTATGCCGCATTGTTTGTCTGTCTTTGTTTGTTTAGCCGTTGTGGTGGGCCCGTTTGGACCTCGGATTTTACACCCATGGATACACAAAACTTGAAACCAGAACTTTGGTCAAAAGACGGGAAAACACTCTATTTAACTTATATCGTTAAAGCATGGGCTGATTCCAAAGCTAAATACTGCTTTATCAAAGTTGATTTAGATAGCGGCAACTTTAATGTGTTATACGAGAAAAAAGAACCTCCGTATCCTCAGTTTATCAGTGGTAATCTCGAAGAAGATCAGTTCGTTTTTTATGCCAGTGGAGGCTTAGGGGTTCATCAGTGGAAATCTGGAGAACTTCAGACGCTTGCCGCAAAGTTAAGCTTTTCGAGCGCACATCAGGCTTATCGGATAGATGATTACATTGTTGCTCCTATGTCTGTACCGAGACTTAACCCTGACGGAAGCACCTTTTTTATGATTTGGGATGGGCCCGTTATTCGTTAAAGAATCAATCCGCTATAAGTCTGAAACAAGACGCCCGCTCAATGGATTACTTCTGGTATGTAAACCCTTTCCAAAACAAGATTTATCTTTCCAATGTCTTTCCTTTGGGGGCGCAAAAAAACACCGTTGCTGAGCATGCCTGGGGCATTTTTGATGTGGAAACAGCTGTGATTTCAGAGCGTCAAATCTTTCCTCAATACGATGGGTTTCTCTCCTTTTGGGATTGGATATCAGAAGATGAAATTTTGTTTTCGCAGACAGATGAAGAGGGAAAGTATTTAAATGCAGTGAGTTATTTCCTTTCGAGTCAAACCTACGAAGTGCGTGAAGGCTTTAGTCAAAAGGGGTTATTGTCTAACGATAAAAAACAAGTGGCCTATGTACACAGTGGGTCTCTGATGGTTTCTCACATTGATGGGTCAGTTCATAAAAAAATATTAAGTATTCCCTTAGCACTGCCCAATTAAGTGTTGCGTGTTTTGCCGTCTACTCTACAGGTAAACCCTGACTTTGCCAGGCCTGAAACCCACCCAATACGTTACTCACGTTTTGAAAGTTTTCTGACTGCATCATCTGGGTGGCTTTGTTGCTACGGCCTCCACTGGCACAGTACACAACATAGTTGCCTGTTGGATCGAGCGCTTTGAGTTCTGCGGCAAAGTTATCCCCGTGAAAGTCCATCAGTTTTGCACCCGGAATGTGCCCCTGTCCATACTCTTCTGGTGTGCGCACATCAAGTATGATCACGCCATTATTTTTTAGGCTACTCTGAGCGACCTGAACGTCAATATTTTTAACGGCACCAGCATGGTCTTCGCCGGGGGCTGAGGTGGCGCAGGCGCTCAAAAGGATGGCGCTGCAGAGGAGGAGCTGTTGAATAAGATTCATTGAAAAACCTTTCTGAAAACCCAGGGTTATGCTGTTGCTCTGACACGATAACAGAAGGATGAGCCCAATGCCAATGTTTCGAATAAGATAGCTTTTGTAACACTCACAAAGAAATTGCCTGACCTTTTTATATCCATATGGATATACTAACAAATAACAGAGGTGTCGAAAACACCATATACAGCAAGGCTTTATAAAACAATAAACAAGTCCTTTTTGTGGAGCGCTTATATGGGGTATGATATTTAAAAATATTTAAGGCGGTCAAAACTCATGTCAAAAGATACCATTACCAGGCTCACCCATCGCTTAAATCGCATTCAAGGGCAAATTGGTGCCATCAAAAAGATACTGGCGACAGATTATGAAGAGCAAGACTGTATTGAGGTGCTGCGTCTGGTTAAGGCCGTCAATAACGCCACTAAAAAATTTGGCGAAGCCTATGTTTCTGAACATTTAAGCTACTGTATTCGCACCGATATTCCCAGAGATCAAATTGAAGAAGGACTGCAAGAGGTCATTACGTCTGCTTTTTCGCTTTAAACTGTTTCGAGATTGCAAAAAGAAACGGGCACCGGTCTTCTGAACAGGTGGGGATTCATACCCATTTTGAGTGCCTGGAGTACACCGGCAGCTTCCCAGTAGTTGTCTACGGCATAAATTGCGGCATGCCGGTTTGCGTCCCAGCCCATATTTTTTAGGGTGACGTCGAGAACGGTTTTGTTCTCTTTGACCGTAATCACGGGAATACCGCGCTCAAGGGCTGCCAAGACACTCAGACCGCCACAGGCGTTGGCGGGGGTGATAAGGGCATTGACATCGCGCACGGTAAAATCACCGGCCTCTGGTGAAACAAGGGCCGGAGCTCGTTGCAAACCCATTAATATACAGGGTAAATAGGTGGTGCCCACCTCTTCAGCGGCCACCCGTGGGTCCAGGCGATGGGTGATGAGGTGGGGGGCGAAAATCGGCGAGTGTGCCACCGGAACGCTAAACTCGGCGGTTAAGGCATGAGAAATCATGGCTTCTACGGCACCAATCGGATCAACGCCACCGTTTTGCTCGTAGTCTTCGGTCATTCCTGAATCCAGTACATCCATCCAGGTCAATACCGCCAGGGCGGTGGCGCCTTTGTCTAAGGCCTTCTGGCCTGCACGCATGAGCGCGTCCAGGTGCAGCACTTCGCCACTATAACTTTCGTAGCCGAAATTGCCAGGAAAAAGCGAGATATCTAAAGGCGTATCGGTGAGCGTATAACCCAGCACATGAATGCCTGTGCTCATGACCGTGGCGTTGACGGCGTTTTCAATAAGTTCCAAATAAGGCTCACATCGGCGATCAATGACAATGCCTATGCGTTGGGTTGTTTTTTTTAAGCCCAATTCTCCAGCAAAAAACTGATCGAGGGCAAAGCCTTCGACATAGTGCGCATTCTCTGGAATGGCGTTAAAACTGGCGGCATTGACGACATTGGGGTGGGTGATCACTTCATCAGCGATGCCCGCCAGATATTTCACCACAATCCCCGCGTCTCCCGCAAATCCGCCAATTTCAGCGGCGACTCCGGTGGGAATAACGATGGCAATTCGAAACATGGTGTTTTATTCCTTTATCGGTTGTGGCTATAATACATCAGACTAACAGAAATGGATCTCCACCAACATCAACTCTTATGTCAGAGCGTAATTTTTCTTTCTCTATTTTCTTTACCCTCCTTGGGCTAGGTGTAGGCACAGGTCTTTTGTTTACTGGCCTGTTAACCTCTCCCCAGCGATTACAATTTTTGTACCAACCCCGGGGATTGGGAATCCTTTTGGGCGGGCTATCCCTGTGCTTTTTTCTGGGGATTTCTGCCACGACCCGTAAACACTTAAATACCTTGTTTTTGGACTCTATTGACAGCTTCTGCAGAGCCCAATAAACAGGGGGCTTTTAACGAGTGCGTCATGTTAGCGACCCGTACCCGCGAAGCCCAAGGTCAAGAGCTAAAGCTGTACCGAGAGATTAAGCCCTATCTTCAGCATGAAACCCTGCGCCTGGGTCTCGACTTCTTAATGGCTGCCTACCCCCAGGATTTAATTAAAGAAACCCTTGAACACCACCGAGATAAACGTCTCTGGATTTATCGCCAATGTGCAGAAGCCACTCAGTTTTTAGGACGTGCCAGTGTGGGGTTAGGTGTTGGTGCCGCTGCGATTGGTGCTTTGCGCTCTCATCTCATGCTGTCGCCCTCCACCCTGCCTTTTTATATGGCGGGCATTGGTTTACCTTTGGGGCTGGGTTGTCTGCTGTATGCGGTGGTCTTTTTACCGCTCCAGCAAAAAATGCGGTATCTTGAGGCGGATTGGGCCCGCTATGAAAACTTAAATATTATGGGTGTGATGCTCTTGCAAGGGCGTCACCATGCCCATTACGTTGAAACCATTTTAAAAGCCTATTTGCCCCACCAGAGCCCGGTATTCGCACCGGGACGGCCAGCATCAGCGACACCGATGGCTGCGCCTTTAAACCCGGTGGCGACATCACCAGCTGACCCGCAGGCCTCTCATGCTTCACCCGTTTCTTCTGATATGACTCTACCTCCTACTTCAGAAACCCCTTCTGAAGATTTTCGCTCGGCGCTGGCTTATGAGTCTGAAGCCGGAGAGCTTTTAAGTCGCCAACAACTGAGCCGCTTCCGCCCGGTGAAAAGAAACTTACCTCCCTCATGAATGTTTTGAGTATTGAGTCGAGTTGCGATGAAACGGCAGTGGCGATTGTTCGTCACGGACAAACCATCTTAGCCCATGAAATCCTGTCGCAAATTGAGCTGCACCGCCTTTATGGGGGCGTGGTGCCTGAGCTGGCGTCTCGTCAGCACTTAGAAGCCGTTCAGCCTTTGCTTAAAAAAGCGCTGGCTCATGCCCAGCTCACCTGGGACGATATTGATGCGATCGCGGTGACTCAGGGCCCCGGACTGTCTGGCGCGCTGTTGGTGGGGCTTACCACGGCCAAAACACTGGCCTGGTTATTGCAGAAGCCGCTCATTGGCATTAACCATTTAGAAGGGCATATCTACGCTAATTTTTTGGCCTTTGGTGAAGCGGTTCAATTCCCTTTACTGGTCATGCTGGTATCGGGTGGTCATACACAACTGATTGAAATGGCGGACCACGGTGAATATCGTTTATTGGGTGAAACCCGTGACGACGCCATTGGCGAGGCCTTTGATAAAGTTGCTCGACTCTTAAACTTACCCTATCCTGGTGGGCCAGAAATTGATCGTTTGGCCCAGGCGGGAAACCCTTATGCCTTTGATTTTCCCATCAGCTTACCCCGTGACGATGACTTCAGTTTTTCGGGATTAAAAACGTCGGTATTGTATGCTGTGCAGGCATTAGAAAAAGCCGGCAAGCCGATTCCCGTGGCCGACGTTTGCGCGAGCTTTCAGCGGGCGGCGATCGGTAGCCTATTAAAAAAAATCAAGCGCTACTTTAAGCATCACCCGGTGTGTGCCCTTTCCATTACCGGCGGTGTTTCGGCCAATACCTATTTGCGGCAAGAGCTCAACCGCTTTGCACAGGAGCGTCAGCTTCAGGTCTTTATGCCCCCGTTGTCACTGTGTACAGACAACGCGGCAATGATTGCTGCTTGCGCCTATTACCGTCTTCAAAAAGGTCCCATCACCGATGGCGAGCTGACCGTTCGACCCCGATGGCCCGTTGTTGAAAAAACACAAATTGTATAATTATTATCTTTTTCGTGACATTTTGCACTAAAGAAATTATACTGTACTTATGATGCCTCTTTCTTCTCTTCGCAAGCTTCGCGATTACCCTCGGTATGGTTTTGAACTTTCATTAGACAAAACGTGGTCGGGGGTGAGTCCCAGCCTTTGTGAGCTTATTCGACCTTTGCCTTCGCTTTATGTTGATTGTTTTCGAAACCCTCAACATGTGGAGCTGGTACTGGATCGTCTGGTGTCAGGAGATACATTAAGTGAGGCGCTTGAAGTACAGCTTTCTTCTCGTTTTCGTAGAGCGCAGTTGACGTTGGTGAGAGAGCAGGACGTCATTAGCGGTTATTTAAGTCCTGAGCCTGTCTTTGTCGCTCAGGAACGATTGCTTTTACAAAATCAGGTGAGCGCTCTGTATCGCTCTAGCCGTCAAATGATTACGATTATGGACCGCCAACATCGTATTCTGGACTTTAACGCCATGGCAGCCCATGCTGCATCGTTACGCTTTGGGCATGATATGTGCCAGGGAGAATGTTTTACGCGTTACGTTCAGCCGGATCGCATCGATGACTTTAAAACGAGTTTTATTGAAGTCTTGTCAGGTAAGACTGTCGTCAAAGAAAGAGAGATTGGCGCGCCTGATGGAAAGTCGTCGCTTTATGAGATTACCTACACACCTATTTATGACGCGGATGGACAGGTCCATCGGGTCTGTTTCTCGGGTATTGATATCGAAGAAAAACGCAAAACACGGCAACTGTTAGAGCGCGAACAGGGCTTTGTTTCCGCTATTTTAAACACCACCAATGCGCTGATTTTTGCAACGGATACTTCGGGTCGTGTGCTGCGGTGGAATCAGGCTTGTGAAAATTTGACCGGCCAGACCCTGCTGGAAATTCAAAACGCTCCTTTGTTTCAGTCTTCAGTGCTCGCTGCAGAAGATCAGCAAAAATTAAGGGATATTTACCGAAACGAAATCGGCTTACCTTCTTACGTGCTTTTTTCTCTCTGTGACAAAAACCAGGAAATTCACCCGGTATCCTGGTCTATTCAGGTGTCTACGGGTGAGGGAATGCCTTCCCTGGTGGTTTTTACGGGGCTCGACTTGACGCAGCAGAGGCAGATAGAAGACGCGCTTGAACAAAGTGAAAGCCTATTGCGTCAGGCACAAAAAATGGAAGCGGTGGGTATTTCTGCCGGGAGTATTGCCCATGATTTTAATAATCTGTTAACGGCGATTCAAGGGTATAGCGAATTGATGGCATTACAGAAAATGCCAACAGAAAGTCAGACGCTTAACCAGGCGTTATTGTCGACCTGTCAGAAAGCAAAGAATCTGACCCGTCAACTACTCATGTTTAGCCGTCGTGAGACTGAAGCACAAAGTATTGTGGATCTTGCTGAAGTGCTCGAAAGCAATGCTGCTTTGTTTCAACAGCTGGCGGGCTCGGGTGTTGTCTTAAACTATAGTGCCATAGTTGCCACACCCGTTTTGATTAATCGAACCCAGATTGAGCAGGTGTGTCTTAATCTAATCATGAACGCGTGCGACGCGATGGGTGGAAACGGCTTGGTGCGCTTGTCTACTTTTACCGTAACGCTCGAAAAAGAGCGAAACCATCGCCTGTTCGGAAACATTACGCCGGGTGTTTATGGTGTGCTTCGGGTTGAGGACAATGGACCTGGCGTTAATGCTGATGCCTTACCCCATATTTTCGATCCCTTTTTTACCACCAAGCCCAAAGAGCGTGGCACGGGTTTAGGTTTGGCATTGGTGTACCGTATCGTAAAAAAAGCCGGGGGGTGGGTGAACGTTAAAAAAGCGAAGGGTGCTGTATTTGAGGTTCATTTGCCCTTGTCTTCTCGAAAGCCAGAAACTTTAGCCCCGATAAAAAAATCCTTGCATGAGATCGCTTTCTTCAATATTTCAGATGCGGTAGCCGATCGTTTAAGTGCGTATCTACGTCAGGAGGGATTTGCGGTTTTGAGTGTTCAGAAGCCGTTCTCACTGGATTCGAAAACGCTTGTGATGGCTCCTTTTTCTCAAGTTCAAAACCCACAAATGAAGCGTTTTCTGAGCGTTCTCTATTTGGCCGATGAGAAGGATATTGAAAGTGAGGCTTTCGCGGCCCTTGAACCCCATGAAGATGTTTTAATTCGCCCTTTTTCTGAGGAGCAGTTAAAGTATCGCCTTCTGGCGATGTTAAGATGAGTAATCTGCTAGACTGAAGCTGTCAAAACCATGAAGGAGACGCTTCAGTGAGATATAAACAATGGGTGATTTTTGGTCTTCTTTTTCTGCTTTGGGGTGCTGGATGTAAGAACTCTAGCACACAGTCTGATGAACAAGCCGTATTGCGCTTAGGCATGGTTCCCTTTGAAACAGGAGAGGAGCTGCTTAAAGATATGCAGCCCCTGATTGATGTGATTGAAAAGGGCATGGATATGGAAGTTCGGCCGACGGTGGCTGCGGACTATACCGGAGTCGTAGAAGCCTTCAAAAACAATCAACTGGACGTGGCTTTTTTAAGCCCTGCCGCTTACGTTTTAGCCAAACAAGAGGCCAATGTCAAAATTATTCTGAAGTCAGAGCGCAAGGGGAAAGCGGCTTATTTTGGCGCGATCATTGTGCGTAACGACAGTGATATTAAAACCCTCCAGGACCTCAAGGGAAAGCGTTTTTCCTTTGGTGATCCGATCTCTACCTCAGGTCATATCTTTGCTCGCAAGCTCATGCTTGAAAACGGTATTCAGCCTGAGGCAGATCTTGAGAAGTTCATTTACTCAGGTAGCCACGACGCCACGATTTTATCGGTACTCAATAAAAAAGTAGATGCTGGCGCAACCTATGCTGATGATGATCAGGGAAACTCCAACGCCTGGAAGCGTTTTTTAGAGCCCGCAGACTATGAGAAAATTCGCGTTTTATCCTATACAGCCCCCATTCCTTCCGATACCATTTCTGTGCGGGGAGACTACCCCGAAGCGCTGACCGATCGTCTGCGTAAAACCCTTCTCGACTATACTGCTTCTCCCGAAGGCAAGGCCCTGGTGCAAAAGTTATATAAGTTTGATGGGTATGTTATCGCGAGCGATGAGGACTATCAGGATGTGCGCGACGGCTTCGCTGCTGCGGGCATCGATTTAAAAGAAAAGCTGAAAACACCTCAGCCGTAATATGTTATGATGGACGGGGCCAAAAGTAGCAATATATAAGCTCTTGCGCCTTATCTTAGCGACGTTTAGATCAATTGCACACGCACTATAAATATGATACAATAGTATACGCTTGAATGCTTTTGTGTGGCGCTTGGTCTCATTTTAAAGGAGCAATACTCACAATGGATGCAGAAGACTTTAAAACACTCGGAGATTGTGACTTTGGTACGATCTGGGAAGTTCAAAGTGAAAATAAGGTCGTGGTGAATGCCTATCAGGCAGCTCTCTATTTCTCTCGCGACGATTTTTTTCAGTTTGCTAAAATGGTGGAAAGTGCTGTGATTGCCGCCACCGGAAAAGGGTTTCAGTTGCCGACAACGGCAGAACAACCCGCGCCTCCCAAAGAACCAGAACCTACTGAGCCCCCTCAAATTACAGATATTCGAGCCTTTCGTAAGAGCCGTCAAAGTGATGATGACGGTGACGGTGATGATTTAGGATAAACAAAAAAACGAGGTAAATGATATGTCCGCAAATAATCAGGTGGTACTTATTGGGCGTGCCGGCAATAATGTGGCTGAAGATGTGCGTAAGCTTCAAAGTGGTTCGATGGTGGCTGAAGTTCGTTTGGCCATCAATCGTCCAGGCAAAGACCCTTCGGGTAATTCAATTACAGATTGGGTCTCTTGCCAATTCTGGAACAAAAACGCAGAACGTCTCAGTGAATTTGTGAAAAAAGGCGACCTCCTCAGCGTTTCGGGCTCAATTCGCGTAGACAACTGGGAACAAGAAGGTCAGCGCCGCCAAAAGTATTTTATTCATGGTGAAAACTTTCAAATGCTAGAGTCTCGCTCCGCCCGTCAAGAGCGTCAACAGTCTGAATCTGGCGGCGGTTATGGTGGGAGCAGCGGTGGAAGCAACTATGACGGTGGCGGAAGCAATTATGACAGTGGCGGAAGTAGCGGCGGGGGTTACAGCAAGGCTTCTCAAGGGGCCAGCGGTCAGAATGCCTCCAGCAATAGCTATAACGACGAGTTTGCCCTCGATGACGATGAACTGCCTCCTTTTTAAATAACCTTTAAGCTAAACTTCTAATGAAATCTATTCAAGCTCTGATTTTTGACCTGGATGATACCCTGATGGATACCTTTGGCCAGTTAGTGCCTGAGGCGCATCGGCAGGCCTGTTTATCTATGCAAAAAGCAGGGCTTGATGTTTCTTTGGCGTCTTTAATTGAAAAGCGGTGGATGTTGATAAAAGCCCATCCCCGTGAAGAAGTAAACCGCCTATTGGCTTATGCTTTTGACTGTCGTGATGAAGCGGTTATTCAGGCGGGTATCGATACTTACTTTAACCCCTTTTTTGAAACCCTTGAGCCCTTTCCCGGTGTGTATGCAATGCTTGAAGCCTTGCGACAAGACTATATGCTTTTTCTGTTGACCTCAGGGATTCCTGAAGCCCAACAGCGCAAGGTAGAGGCTTTGAATTTATCTACTTATTTTCATGAGTTGGTTTACGCACCCCTGGACCAGGATCGCGCCAAATACAAAGCGATTCAAGATATTGTGCACCGGTATCACTACCGTTTTGATCAAACCGTGGTGATTGGTGATCGCATTAATAATGAAATTGTAGCCGGTAATCAGCTGGGTTGTTATACGATCTGGATTCAACAAGGCGAGTGTCTTGGTATTTCTCCTGAAACCCCTGAAGAAACTCCTCACTTAACCACATCACGCATCTTAGATGTGCCCCAACTCTTGACACAACTTTAAAAGGAATTCCCTATGAAAATTTCTGCGCGTACGCCCAACCGCATTGACCTTGCCGGCGGAACTTTAGATATTTACCCCCTCTATATCTTTTTAGAAGGCGGATATACCCTCAATGCAGCCATTGATCTCTTTAGTCAGGTCGATCTTTCACCCCGCCAGGATGATCAGTTTCACTTTGAATCGGTGGATTTTGGTACCGAGTTGTTGGTGTCCAGGCAGGCATTACTTGCCGGGCACGCTGATGATTCCGACTTTCGTTTGCTGGTGCAGGGGGTTAAAGCCTACTTGCCGGAGCAGGGACTAAATATTCGGTCTTTTAATCAAGCCCCCAAGGGCTCGGGGCTGGGCGCCTCTTCGGCATTATTGATTGCCCTCAGCGGTGCTTTAAACCAATGGAATGCAACCTATGCTGACGGCAACACGCTTTTACAGCGTGCGGCGGATCTAGAAGCCTGGGTCCTGGGCATTCCTACCGGCAAGCAGGATTATTATGCAGCCCTTTATGGCGGCTTACAGGCCATTCATTTTGATCAATCAGGTGTGCGCCGTGAGCACATTGCGATTCCTTCCAAGACCCTTGCGCAAATTAACGGTGGCCTGGTGCTTAGCTTTACAGGTGAGAGTCATTTTTCGGGGACCAATAACTGGAGCATGATGAAGCGCTTTATTGATAATCAGGGCGAAACCCGCAGCAGCCTCTCAGCGATTCGAGAAACGTCTCAGGCCTTATATCAAGCACTGGTCGCCGGAGACCTGGAGCACGTTTACGCCCTTTTAAATCAGGAGTGGAAAAACCGTCAGTCTTTGGCGGAGGGAGTGACGACACCTCAAATTGACGCCATGATTAATGCCGCCAATGCAGCCGGCGCTAAAGCCAATAAAATTTGTGGTGCCGGCGGAGGCGGTTGTTTGCTGACCTTGTGTGGGCCTGGGCAAAGACATGAGGTCGAGTCGGCTTTGGCGAGCACCGGTGCGCAGATTATGCATCACCAGATAACTTCACAGGGGTTGCAAGTGAACGTTATCGACTAAGCGAAGAGCGCTTCTATTAGGTGATGGGGGTGGAAAGCCGCGTAAAGTAGATGAACCAGTAGGTCATTTCCATGCCCATTAATAACTTAAGTGCCATACCAAAAGTGCCTGTAAAAGCGCTGGTGCAGGCTTTAATAATGAGCGGGATTGAAAACTCTCTACCCGATCGGATATAGCCGATCATGGCACCTATCCAGGATCCCAGTATGAAGAACAGCAGAGATGGGGCCATTGGGAGAAAAAACACCCCAATCATGCCACCAATAATCATGCCCCAGAAGACTTCATCGCTGACTCTAAAGTGCCAGGTTCTTAAGGTGGCTGTGTAGAAGTCTGAAAGAAAACCAGCCGCTGTGCAGAGTCCTAAGATAACCCATAGAGCGATGGGCGGTTCGGGCGTTTGTAGCCCGTAAAAAACTGCTGTACCGAGCATCAGAAACAGCCCGTAGCAGCGAACATAAATCGACCGACTGGTCTGTAAATAAGTTAAGCAGACCAGACCGGCGATAAAAATAAGATAAAGTAACGCAAGCATTATATCGTGTGCTACTTTTTCTCTACGTCAGCTTCCTGAGCGTAGTTAAATTCGGGCTTAAAGTTAGGATCTCTAACAATGGAAGGCGTCACAATGAACACGAGCTCAGAGCGGCGTTCCTGAAAGTCGATGGTCTGAAAGAGCCAGCCCAGTACGGGAATGTCTCCGAGCAGGGGTAATTTTTGAATCACTTCTTGCTTATCGCTTTTGAGTAGACCGGCAATGATAATCGATTCATTATTTTGAACCTGCAGCGTGGTCTCTGCGCGGCGGGTTTTAAAAGCGGGAACCACAAAGGATCCGCCTTGAAGCTGGTTTGCAATGGTAATGCTGTTGGCCCGGTCAATATCGCTGACTTCGGGTTTTAATTCAAGCTGAATGGTGTCAGCACCTTCGATACGGGCTTTGACTTTCATATTGATACCGAATTCGCGCCACTGAACGTTAATGCGGTCTCTATCGGTGATGATAAGGGGGAGTTCTCCACCGGAGAGGAACTCACCCTCTTTACCGTTTAAAAGGACGAGCGTGGGTTCGGCAAGCACTCTGGCCTGACGATTGTTCACCAGGGTATCAATGCGGGCGTTTAAAACGCTGTTGCGTACGGGCAATCCAAAGCGAAAAGGAGCGTTGGGGGTGGCTTCGGCGAAGGAAATCGAATCAGACCAGTCAACGCCCAATTTACCGTCGTTGGTTTTTTCGACCTCTAAGACTTTGACGCGTACCGCAATTTGTTCTTTGCGGTAATTATCAGAGACTTCAATGACGTAGTTAATGGGATTGGGGCTTCGGTTTGTCCACACCAGTACATTGGTGATCCCCGGTTTTAAAGCGGTAATAATAGCGAGCTTGGGGTTGACTGGCGAGATGGTTGCCGTGGCGATACTGGAGCTGCCCACTGCCAATGTAGAAATGCCGTCAGGTACGTTGAAGGTAATGGCCTGACCCAGGGGGATGACGATATTGGGCGTGGTTTGTTGAGCGCTAGCGGGCGGAGTCACTAAGGCATTGGGAGTAAAAGTGCCCATAGCCACCAGTAATGAGAGAGAAGACAACTTGTTTAGCCAGCGTTTCATAAATTTTTTCCTTAGAATGAATTTAAGCCTCATTATAGCAGCGTTTAGCGTTTGATGCGACGGAGAAGGGTGTCACTCAACTGAAGAATTTCTTTGTCTTTAAAAGCGTAGAGCAAAAGAACGTAGAGGCCAGACAGCAGGGCGCTGTAAATGATGGACTGTATAATTGCCTGCCACTTGTCTTGTACAAGCAAAGCTTCAAGCATGAAAAAGCAGTATCCGCCCAGAAGCGCCATGGGAACTGCTGCCCCACTGACTTTTAGCAAGTGGATTTTCGAAAGGGGAGACAGGAGTGGACCAATGCGTTGACGCAGGAGCACATAAAGCACCAAAAAGTTCAACCCCGCTGCGACTGATGATGCCAAAGCGACCCCGCCTACCCCCATGCTGGGCGCCAGTAGCCACGAGCCTAAAAACATGGCTCCGATAGTAATAAAGCTGCTTAAAAAGGGGGTCTTAGAATCGCCAAGGGCATAAAACACCCGAATGAGCAAATCCCGAATGGCGTACACGGTAACACTGAGTGACAAAAAGACGAGTACCTTGTAGGTCAACCAGGAGTCTGCTGCGTTGAACTCTCCTCTCTCAAAGAGCAGCGCAATGGCAAAGTGCCCAAAGCAGATCAGCAATACGGTGATGGGAATGGTAAGCATAATCACGGGTCGAAGTCCCTGGTTTAGACGGGATTTGAGATTCTCAAATCCGCCGCCGGGCGTGACTGCAGCACTGAGTAAGGGCAGTAGAGGCACCAATAGCGCGGTGAGTAAAATGCCGAGCGGCAATTGAATTAAGAGATTTCCAAACCGAAAAGCGGAGATGCTACCTTCCTGTAGACCGCCGGCAAAAAATTGAATGATAAAAACGTTGACCTGGCCAATCGTAGAAGACAACATGGCGGGCAGCAGGAGGCTTAAAAAATTTTGTAGTTCAGGATCTTTTAAACGCACTTCGACATGCATCGTTTTGAAGAAACCGATGAGCGGCAGCAGCTGTAGCAGCAGCTGTAAAATAGCGCCGATCAGTGTTCCCCAGGCCAAAGCACGGGAGAGCGATTCAGGATCTGGGCTCGAAAAAAGAGCTAACGAAACAATCACACCCACGCTGGCCATAATCGGACTCAAGCTGGGGGTAATAAAAGTGTTTTTAATGCTTAAAATACCATAAAAGATGCCAATTAAGCCTGAAACCACAAATGCAGGAGCCATAATGCGCATCTGAATCACCGCCAGGGCAACGGTTTCTGCGGGCATATTGCCCCACAATCCCATAATTTGCGGGGCAAAGACAAACAGCAGCGTCGCCAAAATACTGGTGCTTATCACGCTTAACAGCATGGCGCTGGTGAGCACCCGCCCATAGATTTTGGGTTGTTCTTCTTTAAAAAAGCGCGTCAGCGTAGAGACAACAGCAGAATGAAACGGACCGTTCAGCCCCCCTAGCATAATTAACGCAAATTGAATGGGGATTAAAGAGGCTACTTGATAAGCGTCTGTCACCGCAGAGAGCCCACAATAATAGGCGATAATTTGATCCCGAAACAGCCCAACAACCTTACTAATCAATGAGAGTAGGGCGATAATGCTAGCAGCGCGGAGGAGTGACATAGGGGCGACCTTAAAGTTTTTGTTAAAGAAGTATACTTTATATTAAGAGGTGCTGCTTTTATATTATCATTAGATTAAATGAAGCCAGATGGTACACGGACTGTTATAGAACATTAACAAGCACAGTTGTGTCTTTTTCAATTTAAAAAATTGCGCATCTTCACGCCTCAATGATAAACTTTTAAGATAGAAAATAAGGAGCTGATATTATGGGACTTGGTGATCTTGGTCTTTCAGCGGTAGCCTCTCTACAATCCATCGACAGATGGATTGCCACCATTAACTCCAATATGGCCGGTACAGGCCGCGTAGGTTATAAAGCCAGCGAAGTGAAATTTGGCGGAGGAACAGTTTCCTCAGCGCGCCCCATTGTTGCTCCTCGCCTGGGTGTTAATATTGCAGAACAATCTTTAGGCGTTGTGCAAACCACTGTAGATTATTCTCAGGGAGCCGTCGTTGCCTCGACTGACTTTGCTCACCTGGCCATTCAGCGCACCACCGCTACGCCCGGACTTTTTCTGCTAAACAGTCAAGAAGACGGTCTGGGAGATGCGTACTATACTTTTGATGGTGAGTTCCACCTTAATGTTGACGGATTTTTGGTGAATAACGACGGTTTGTACCTAATGTCGGTTACCCGTGACGGTGCTGGTGTGGTTAATGGATTGGGTAATGCTCTCGGTGGGGATGCTGGCGATATAGTTAATGACCAAATCTCTTTGGAGCGGGCTGCGGTGGTTGCGGTGGGCAATCCCCAATTAAGACTGGAGTTTTCTCGCTACGGAGCGACGGTCTTCCAGGAGGTTGGCGCAAATAACGCGAACCCAGGAGCCGCTGGCTCTACTTTTACCATTGCCGGTAACGTTGCTGATATTGACAATGTGGGCAACTATGGCTCAGGCATCGGGGCCAGCGGTCGCGTTATTCCCAATGCCTTAGAAGCTTCTAACTCTTCACTGACGGCAGAAACGCCCAAATTAGCCCTGGCTCAGAAAATGTATGCTGCAATTGCCAAAGTTATTTCGGTAGCCCTACAAAACATTGACGTGGTTTTAAACCTCAGCCGATAAATCTCCGATTCAAAATCATAAAAAGGCCCATCTGATCAGTCTAGCAGATGGGCCTTTTTCCTGTTTGTGGCTTAATCTCCAGCGAAATCAGACGTTAAAGTTATCGAAATGGCTGATTGGCTGCCGCCCTGGCTATCGATCTAGCTCCCGATATAGTACAGCCAAATGAAAGCAATAGGTGCGAGCATTCCCGCTGCGGCCCAAATTCCCGCTTCGCCAAGCAGGCCCTTTTTTCCTTTTTTCATCCAGAGTCCAGTGAGTGCTAACATTAAGAGGGCAATGGCGTAGAGATCGGCGTAAAGCGTCCATAGTTTCTTAGGGCTATTCAGGTGTAAGAAATTAAACAGATGCAAAACGGGTCTTCTGCGTGTTTTTGCGAGATCTACGTTCCAGGGGGTCTGGGTGGTCCGTAGGGTAATTTTATCCTGGGCGGTCACCAACACCTCGATCAGTCCTTCCTCAGGGTAAAAAACGTTTTCCGGGTCGAAAGGCTTTTCAATATTCAGCTGTTGAAAAAGCCGTTGGGCCTCTTCTTCCGTGATATTTTCGTCGCTAGCAAAAGGAGCGACCTGTATTTTTGTATGGGTAATGGTGTAATTGGGGTTCCAGTCCTCAATATGATTGACCGCAAAACCAGAAACGGCGTAAATCACCGTGGTTCCTGCAAAAAAGTAACCCAGATAACGGTGCAAAAGGATGTTGTAGTATTTTAACGGGCGCCGCCGTTTGATGGGGGGAGCAGACATGGCGATTTACTTATCTTGAATCACAACACCGATAGGCTTAAACATATAGCTGGTGCGAGGGCCTTTAACACTTGCCGGGTCAAACTTCTCTCCCTTTTTCTCGGCCCGTGCTTTTTCGATTTCAATAACGTCCTTGAGTGGCATGACCTGCTTGACCAATTTGCCCTTAATGACGGTGTTTTTACCTCGAGCAGACATTGGGAACACCATTTCGCCATCATTGACCTTAATAAACAGATTCTCTTTCTTGCGATCGGACTTCACCTTCATCCAGCAACCGCGCATGGGGCAAACGTCCATGACGATGCCTTCCACCTGGATTACTTTACCCAGGTATTTTTCGGGGGCGTCTAAGATAGCTGAGATTTTTACCGTGTTTTTAAGGGCGGGTCGCTCACCAAAGATTTTATCGGCGGCTTGAGCGCCGGGTATCAAAATAAGGCTGGTGGTCAGGAGCAGAGAGAGTACTTTGAACATCGTGAATTCCTTTGAACAGAAAGTAATAATGAATATATCTTACACTAAAGCACCTTGCTTGATGGGGTTTTTACTCTCATAATTCGTTCATTAGTTAGCTAAATTAGCCGTTTTCGTGTCCAAAAGCCTTGTTTTTAAAAAAACAAAAATAAATTTATTTAATTATTTTAAAGTTATTAAAATCTTTATTAAAAAAGCGCTTAAACAAAATTTATTACATTCAATAGTTGTTTTGTTTGTGCGTTTATTTAAGTAACTAATTTAATACACAAACAGCTTTCCTGCTTGACAAGTGACCTCTGCCATTACTACTCTATTATTTAACTTAGGCCTATCATTCTATTTCGTAATTTAATTTTAATGAGGATTTTCATGTTTAAACGTCCGTTGACCGCTTTTTCTTTATCACTTTTTTTGTTCACGAGTTGTCAGTCCAGTCTGAATGACACAAATTTGCCCCCTGTTGCAGCGCCGGGTGCTTCAGCAGATCCGTCACTTTCCAGTATCGAGCCTTTAAAAGTGCAGTTTTTACAAAATTATGCACAAAATGTTTATTTGAACTATACGGACGCGTACACCCATGCCGTGGCTTTGCAAACGGCAGTCAATGCCTTGATTGCAAATCCTGACGCTACGACATTGGCAAACGCGAAGTCTGCATGGATTCAAGCGCGAGTGCCTTACTCTCAAAGTGAAGGTTATCGATTCTATGATGGACCTATTGATAACGAGGATGGCCCTGAAGGCCAGTTAAATGCCTGGCCGATGGATGAAGTCTATGTGGACTACGTCGCAGGCCAGCCCAATGCCGGCATTATTAATCAGGTCGACGCATATCCTACCATTGACGCCGCACTGCTAAAGCAGTTAAACGAATCCGGTGGAGATAAAAATATTTCTACTGGCTATCATGCCATTGAGTTTTTACTTTGGGGGCAAGATCTCACGGTGGGTGCCGGTGCCGGTGAACGTCCTTTTACCGACTATACCACTGCCGCCAATGCCGACCGGCGCTCTACTTATCTCAAGGTCGTGACTGACTTACTCGTGAGTGATCTCAAAACGTTGGTAGATGCCTGGGCGCCTGAACAAGATAATTATCGCCAATCCTTTTTAGTCATGGATACATCCACGGCTCTGGGCAAAGTCTTAAAGGGAGTGGGTACTTTAAGCTCCAGTGAGCTGTCTGCGGAGCGAATGGCTACACCCCTTGATATTGGCGATCGCGAAGAAGAGCACTCTTGTTTTTCAGACAATACCCGTGACGATATTTTACATAATGCACAGAGTATTCGCAATGTGATTTTGGGCGAGTACGTTACCTCAGGCTCCGCATCTGCAGACGGGGCTGCGAATAAGGGCGTTGGCTTATCGGCGCTGGCTTTTGCGGTCAGTCCAGACTTATCACAACGCTTGCTCGACAGCAGCGAGCGAGCGCTTGCTTTAACGCAAGCCATTCAATCCCCTTTTGATCAAGAAATTCGCCCAGAGAACGAAGCCGGTAAGGCTCGTGTGTTAGCTGCTATTCAAGAGTTGCAGGCACAAGGACGCTTGCTTGTAGAGCTTGGTCAAGGACTAGGCATTCAGGTGAATACGGATTTATAATAAGCCAATGAAAACTCCCGTGGTTTCTCTCTGTGTGTTAATGGCCGCTGTCCTGCTGGTCCATGCTTGTGCTGCAACTGATTCAGCACTGACTCCTGCGCCCCGACCTGAGGAGCAGGCGGCATTTGTCACCAGTGGTGGTCGAGCCACGGTTTTTGATAATAGCAAGGAAGCGTTTTCTCACCGGATTCCAAATCCGGGCTTAGACCATCGCACACAGTTCTTCACGGGGGAGTCGCTTTTTGATCAAAATTGGGTGGCGGCTCCGTCTTCGACCCTTGCGCGTGATGGTCTAGGCCCTCTGTTTAACGCCCGCTCTTGTGCCGCTTGCCATGGCAAAGATGGGCGCAGCAATCCCTTTTTATCGGAGACAGAGCCCGACCAGGCTCTGTTGGTACGTTTAAGTGCCGTCAGCCAAAATCCACAATTAGAACAATTGCCCCATGCTGTTCTGGGAGGCCAACTGCAGCCTTTTGCCCTTCCTCTACTTGAGGGAGAAGGCGCTTTGAATATAAGCTGGAAAACAGTAGCGGGAAGCTATGCTGACGGTACGAGCTACCGCTTAACAGAGCCTGTGTTTACCCTGCCGTTTATCGCTGAGCAGAGCCTTGATATGCCGCTGTTTTCGGTGCGACAGTCGCCTCAGCTTATTGGTCTGGGTTTATTGGAGCAGATTCCAGAATCGACGCTTTTGGGGCAGAGTGACCCCGAGGATCGCGATCAGGACGGCATTTCGGGCCGTCCCAATCGGGTGTGGGACGTGGCCCAGCAAAAAAACGTACTGGGGCGTTTTGGTTGGAAAGCCAATCAGCCCACGATTAAACAGCAGGTAGCCGGTGCCTTTCACGGAGACCTTGGCATTACCACGTCTCTTTTTCCGTTAGAGGACGTCACAGAAGCGCAATCTTTGATACATAATATTGCCTATAACGGTCCTGTACCCAACGGCATGCAGGGGAGTGATCCCGAGTTGCCCGATCGGCTTTTGGATCGCGTTACGTTTTATATCGCAAATCTTGCTGTGCCAGCCCGGCGCAATGCGGAACGCGAAACCGTAAAAAAAGGCGAAGCGCTCTTTTCCCAATTGGCCTGTCAAAAATGCCACACGCCGCGCTATACGCTTGAAAGTTCTGGGGGCAAAGACATCATCGCTCCCTATAGTGATTTATTGCTGCACGATATGGGGCCGGCCCTGGCCGACCAGCGCCCAGACTTTGAAGCCACCGGGCAAGAGTGGAGAACACCCCCGCTGTGGGGCATTGGGTTGATTGAGACGGTCAACGGGCACACACGCTTTTTACATGATGGTCGGGCGCGAAACCTCACCGAAGCGGTGCTCTGGCATGGTGGCGAAGCGCAGGCCGCTCAGCAAGCGTTTACCGAACTTTCAGCCGACGATCGACAACATCTGATTGAGTTTTGGAGTCTTTATAATGAAATTGAGTCAACAATCCCCCCAGTGTCGTCGACGCTCCTGGTTTTTTACTGGTTTCGGGGCGCTTCTGGCGATAACCCTCACCGGTGTAACGGTGGGCTGCTCTCAGTCTACCCTTGATATTTTGGGCCGTAGCTTTGTTCCCAACACCATCGTTATGCAATCGGTGACCGACAGTGGTTATCATCAGGTGATTTTGCCGGGTTATCGAGATTTTCTGACGGCCACACGTCAACTGGATGAGCAGGTGAAGGCTTATCTTCAAAGTCCCCAGGATCCACAGCAATTGGCTGCTGTACAGGCTGCCTGGAAGACCGCTAGTGCGGCCTGGGTTATGACCGAGGCTTACCAGTTTGGCCCGGCGACCGAAGACCGATTGCGCCAAAACATCGCCTATTGGCCTCGGCGGACGGAGCATATTCAAAGTGTTTTAGTGGGGAGTGATCCGATTATTGTTCAGCAATTGGGCACCAGCCGCAAGGGATTGCCCGTTATTGAATACCTGATTTTTGGTGAAGCGGTGTCTCTTGCCGATCCCGAGAAGCAGCGCTACCGTGATTATTTACAGTCTTTGAGTGCTGATCTGGTCAAGCAGGCCGATACCCTCGTGCAGGAATGGCAGACGGGAGACTATGGGAAAAATTACCTGAGTAGCCCCAACGCAGCAAATATGCAGCTGAACCAGTGGGTTGTGCTGCTGGAAAACATAAAAAACAAACGTCTTGGAGAGCCTGCTGGTCTACTGGGCACAGCTCTGGGAGAAGAGGGACTAGAGGCACCCGATAGCGATTATTCGTTGGCGCTCTTAAAAGCTTCTCTCGATGGCTTTGCCCGCAGCTATGCCCTTGAAGGGCTGGCTATTCAGAGCAACACGCCCGATACGGGAGAGTATTTGGTGGCGCTGGGCCATCGCCAGATCCATCAGCGGGTGAGCGATCAGCTGCAGAAACTACGGACGGATCTTGACCGCCTTGGCCCCTCCCTGAAACAGGCGCTTAAAAACAACCCTGATGCTGTCGAAGCCAGCTATGAAGACGTTAAAACCTTACTGCGTTATGTCAAAGTGGATCTTGCCAATGCCTTAAATCAAACGGTGAACTTCACCGACAATGACGGCGATTAGCACCTTTGTAAACACCGGGCACAGGCTTTTATTTTCCGCGGTGAGTGGTGCCTCCCTGGTGTTTTTTCGCGTGGGGTTTGGGCTCTTAATGTTGACGAGCCTGGTGCGTTTTTGGCTCAAAGGCTGGATCGAAGCCTATTACCTGAGCCCCACCTTTCATTTCACCTACGCGGGATTTTCCTGGGTTAAGCCCTGGACAGCCTACGGGCTCCCCTCTTGGACGCTTTATGCCCACTGCTTCATGCTGTGTTTGTGCTGTGTGGCGATTGCGTTGGGCGTCTATTATCGCTGGGCCTGCCTGGTGTTTTTTCTTGGCTTTAGCTATCTTGAGCTGATCGATAAAACCTTTTACCTGAATCATTACTACGCCATTAGCGTGTTTGCTTTGCTCATGTGTTTTTTGCCTTTGGATCAAAGCGGCTCCTGGAAGGTGCGCAAGCTAAAACCCTTGCCTGCGTGGGCTTTAAATGTCCTCAGACTTCAGGTTGGCCTTATCTATTTTTTTGCGGGTATTGCCAAAATAAATGGGGATTGGCTGCTGTTGGCCGAGCCTTTGCGCCGTTGGTTACCCGCGTTGGCTTCTACCCCCGTACTGGGTTTCTTTTTTTTAATGCCGGCAACGGCATGGCTGATGTCCTGGGTGGGCATGCTTTTTGATGTGGGAATCGTTTTTTTTCTGATGTCTCCCCGTTGGCGCAAGCTGGCGTATGGGGTGGTGGTTGTCTTTCACTTGCTGACCGCTCTTTTGTTTCCCATCGGCTTGTTTCCCTGGCTCATGATGTTTCTGGCGCTACTCTATTTTCCTGCGGACTGGCCATTGCGGGCCGTGAGCTATGTTTCAAAAGGGCGCCGGGTTGCTGCCAGGGCTTTTGACGCTTCACAGCAAACACAAACACAAGTGCTGTCCTTTGCTGTGGGTTGTTTTTTTTGTTTCTTTTTTGTTGTTCAGGTCTTCATGCCCTTACGCCACTGGGTGTATCCAGGTAATGTGTTGTGGACCGAAGCGGGTTTTCGTTTTGCATGGAATGTCATGCTGATGGAGAAAACCGGTTGGGTAGAGTTTCACTTAAAAGATCCTGACTCTGGAAAACGCTGGGTGGACCATGCTGTGGAGCTGACCCCTTTTCAGAAGCGTATGATGTCCACACAGCCTGATATGATCCTGCAATATGCCCATCATCTATTAGCTAAAAATGCCCGTGTATATCCTCGGCTTGAGGTCTATGCTGAAAGCTATGCGTCTTTAAATGGCCGCCCGAGCCAGTACCTCATCAATCCGCAGCTTAACTTGCGTCATTACGGGCACAATAGGGTTTGGCCCACACCTGTGCTTAAACCTTTTATTGTTCCCCTTGGGGAGACCGGTGTGGACCCGTAAGTTGTTTATTCGGTGACTTCGATAGTGATGGTTTGTGACATGTCAGGCCCGTAAGACTGGTGTGCACCATTGGCAAACTGTAGCGTCAGCGTATGTTTTCCAGGGGCCAGTTCGACTTCGGCTTCGGTTTGTCCCTGGCCAAAGTGAATATGTTTTTCGTCGGCGGTAACGACTTCGCCTTCGGGGGCGCTTTCCCCGTCAATAATCAGGTGGTGATGACCACTATTGGGCGTGACTTCACCCGCTGGGTGAACTTCCATACCTTGTACTTGCATAACGACTTTAACCGGAGACTTTACCTTAGCCTCGTTTTCTGGGCTGGTAAAGTTAACGCTTTGGGGAAGGTTTTCATTGGCCGTAGGCATGTCTTCGCCAGCGGTTTTTTCTTCGGGAGTATTGGCGTCTGTATTGGCTGCGACTTCGGTTTGGCTACTGTCATCATTGCTGGTTTTTTCAGCGGGGCAGGCGGTAAGCAATGAAAGACTCAGGGTGGTAAAGAGACTCATGCGCAGGAGAGAGGTCAGGGTTTGAGAACTATTCATAGTAAAAGACGTCCTTTTTTCTTGTAGCTTACCACGAAGTGAGGACGTCTATCGGAGGCCGATACGCTTGAGTTTGCGTTGCAAACTTTGGCGATGAATCCCCAGCCATCGCGCGGCCTGTGAGATATTTCCCTGGCATTGTAGGAGCACGTATTCCAGGTATTCCTGTTCATGACGCTCTAAACTCTCCAGGTCATTTTCCGTAATCTCCGGTGTATCGGTGGGGTCTATCCAAAGGGCTTTCTCAATGCGCTCAATGGGAGCGGGTTTGGTGAGATAATTGACGGCTCCTCGTTTGACGGCTTCAACCGCCGTGGGAATACTGCCATAACCGGTGAGAATAACAATGCGGCACTGGGGATGCTTTTCTAACAGTAAGGGAATAATATCTAACCCGTTGTCAGCATAGAGTCGCAGATCGAGTAAAGCAAAACGAAAAGCTGTCAGAGCGGTCAGCTCTTTGACCTCTTTATGGCTCCCCGCCTCCCAGACATCGTAGCCCCGTTCGCTAAACTCAAGGCGTAGACTCTCTCTTAAGTCCAGGTCGTCATCAATCAGCAATAACGCCGGTTGCACCGGTGGTGTTGACCCCGCCAGGGGCACTAAGGGTGGAGTGGAAGACATAGTTCTGCGGACGCCCCCTGGGGTAAAGATGATGACAGCCGAAACTCGCCAGCCATGCTCTGTGCCAGCATGAAAACGGTATAGAGACCCAGTCCCGTTCCCTCTTTATGAGTGGTTAAGAAAGGCTCTCCGAGGTGTTCTAAAATAACGCTGGGCCAGCCGGGACCATTGTCGATCACTTTAAGATAACAGCAGTTTTTATCACAATACAGATGCATTTCAATCACGGGCGTCTGCACGTCGCTCAGTGCCTTTAAGGCGTTGTTTACCAAATTGGTGAGCGTATGTTGCAAAAGAAGAGGAGGCACGGCCAACATCAGATTGTCGGGCCAATGGTTATTGAGTTTCCATCGAATACGAGAATGCGTTTGGACATAACTCTCCCAGAGCGGGAGCAGAATCTGCTGAGGCGACAGGGGCGTCATATTGCCCAGATCGTTGCGCGTCGGTAAAGCGGCCAGGGCTTGCAGACGCTCTTCACTCTGAAGCAGTGCTTTACGGGCAGCCTCAACATCGCTAATCAGGGGCTCAGGAACTTTTCGCAGGAGACGATCCAAACGGAGTCGTAGCGTATTGAGAGGACTGGCGAATTCGTGGGCCACTCCGGCGCCTAAAGCCCCCAATAAATGAACCTTTTGCAATTGGAGCTGCTGATGCTGTAATTGCTCCCAGCGCTTTTGGTAGCGCAAACGGTGTCGAGCGACCGCTGCGGCTATCGCCCAATTGGCAATAATCACAAACATTTGAATGGCCCAACTGACCAGAGCGGAGGTGCGAACATAGGTGCCTTGCGCGTTAAAAACGTATAGTACAGGATTCATAACATATACGCCCGCACCGACGACCGTTAGGTAAGACCATCCGTAGCTGATGGGCAGTAATACTGCACTGAGGGTGACATATACAAAAATAAGAGGGTAAAAAGGGTTTTGAAGCCCCTGGGTCATGGCCATTAACATCAAAAACTGCACGATATCCAGGAGCAAGATGCCCAGCAGCTGTAACGCTCTCCACTCCTCTTTTAAAGGGGTATAAAGGCTTCTACACACCGCTGCGTTGATGCAGCCTAAAATAAACGTTGACAACAGCATCCACGGTGCCAGGGGCGCTGGAATAAACAAAAGTTGTGTGCCGACACCGATAATCGCCGCTTGTCCCAGTACCATAATCCAGCGCAAAAGAACTAACCAACCCATGCGATCGGTGGTTTCGGTGGTGCTTTTAAAGGGAGGAATGAAAAACGCTTGCATACTTTTAGTGTAAAACATATTGTGGCAGTGTAGGGTTTAGGTTAAAATCTTGGAGTCCTCAATTAAGAGTTCTTCGTTGGCCTTAGTGCAGGTCATGTGCTTTAACCCATTTTTGCCTGTGTGCTTGACCTGGTACATCAGCGCGTCGGCGAGCTGAATGAGGGTGAGAACATCGGTTGATTGCTCGACACAACTGATTCCCCCCATGCTAAAGGTAACGCCCCACTGATGAGACGCCATGGATGCTAATAATGCGTGTTGTAAGCGTTTCATGGCCTGTTTTGCTTGATCGCCATTGGTTTCGAGCATTAACACCCCAAACTCGTCTCCGCCTAAGCGGGCCACGATATCGGCGCTGCGCAAATGGGTTTGAGAAACGCTAACAATGGTTTTTAACACTTCATCACCCGTGGCGTGACCCAGGGTGTCATTAATTTGTTTGAAGTTATCCAAATCAAAGTACACAAGGGTGAAGGGACTCTTATAGCGAGCAAAGCGCTGGGTTTCTCTTTCCAGAAGCTCTCGGAAGTAAAGGGCGTTGGCGGAGCCTGTGACACTATCGGTACGCGCCAGGCTCCGTTGGGCTCGCAAGCGCTCTCTTAAGCTCGCTAGCAGCTGTGCCACGACCCAGTAAAAGCTGAGACGGGTGAAACAGTCCCAATAATAATAGGGGAGATAGCTTTCTTGCATTGTACCGCCCAACAGCTCCGTGAATAACCAGCTAATCGCACTGATCCCGGCCATGAAGGAGCCCATTCTGCGTCCGCCAAACCAGGTGCAAAATAATACGGGGGTGAGGTAAAAGAGTGAAAAGTCCAGCAGTGGGTCGGTGATGTAGTCCACCATGTCGATTAATAAGATGAGTAAGATTCCTGTTAAACTTACAAAGAGTAAGCTCAGGTCTTTTTCGAGTTTTGCTAAAAACGCTTCTTTTTTCATGAGGGTTTATCGTTTGTGTCTGGAATATTGGGCATAATAGGTACATACAGTATAGGCTACGCGTGGCATCTCTTGCTAAACCCTAGCCCTGAGTACAGGTCTCCATGTTAAAATAGAAGCCGTTAAAAAGGTATAAAAGGATCCAAAAATAATGCGTATAGCAGTGGGTATGAGTGGCGGCGTAGACAGTTCGGTAGCAGCTGCTCTTTTAAAACAAGCGGGTCATGACGTGGTGGGTGTGACCATGGTGATTTGGGAAGATAGCAAATGTTGCTCAGGAGACGCCATCGAAGATGCACAGTGGGTCGCTAAGCATCTGGGGATTGAACACAAAGTATACAACCTTATTACTGAATTCACCCAGGAGATTGTGAATCCTTTTGTGGATTCTTATATGACAGGGACCACTCCCAACCCCTGTCCCACCTGTAACCATAAAATGAAATTCCACCATCTTTGGAATGCCGTTAAAAAAGACATGGAAATTGATAAAATGGCCACCGGCCATTATGTGCGCCTCATGTATAACGATGCAGCACAGCGCTATCAGCTCTTTCGAGGACTTGACGTCAATAAAGACCAGACCTATATGTTTTATAAGCTCAGTCAGGAACAGCTCTCTGAGCTGATGTTTCCACTGGGTGCTTTTGCAAGCAAAGCCGAAACCCGCAAATTAGCGGGTGAGTTGGGTCTTGGGCCCGTCATGAACAAACCCGACAGTCAAGATTTGTGTTTTGTAGGCGATAGCCTCGACGATTTCTGGCGCAACCACTACAAAAAAGCCATTGACGGCGGAGACATTGTCGATATCTCTGGCAAAGTCCTCGGTAAGCACGAAGGGATTGTGCATTACACCGTCGGGCAACGGAAGGGTCTGGGACTTTCTTCTCCCAACCCCCTTTATGTATTGAGCATTGATGCCGAAAACAATCGCCTCATTGTCGGTGAACAAGACCAAACCTTTTCTACCGGCATGATTGCTAAAGAAGTGAACTGGTCGGGTGTAACGGAAAAAACAGAGCCTTTTGAAGCCTTTGTACGTATTCGCTACCGCTCTGGACTGGTTAAGTCTCGTCTTGAACCCCTTGGCGATAATACCTTTAAGGTGTGGTTTGATGTGCCCCAGGGCGCTGTTTCTCCCGGCCAAATTACCGTTTTTTATGATGAAAACGACATGCTGCTGGGTGGCGGCATCATTGAAGGCCCCATTAACCCCGCTTACGAAACCCAGCCCCGCGCTCTGGCGATTAACGTCGGCCGTTAATCGGCCGTTAATCGGCCGTGAAGATGTCATCCTTTTTAGCCTTCGGGCTGAATAGGCTCTGACGGTTCCCCGGCGGGAGCACTGCCGGGTGGTGGGGTAGGCTCATAAGCTTCGGGTTCGGCATACGGGTTTATATTCTTGTTGGCTGGAGCCGTATCTGCGGGCGTCATGCCTTCGGGAGCATCCTCTGAAAGCGCTGAAGGAAGGGTTGCAGGCTCCTGGACGGGCTCGGTGGGCTCTGTATTGCCGACGTCTGCGGGAGGCATTTCTGGAGCGGGTTCAGACCCGGGCGCGGGCACAAGACTGCGCACATAGTCCAGGGTATCGCGCAGGGGCAAATCTTCTGAAGCCAGGGCTCCCCAGGGCAGTAGAGCCAATAAAAAGAAAAAGCCGCAGCGAATCCACGTACTCTGGGTGATACTTCGCCCGCTGGGAAAAGCCACTTCTGGTTTGCCTGGTGCAAACAGCAGGTAGAGCATGACCAGCGGGTACAGGGGACTAAATAGCGCTGTAACCCACCATGGAGAGCGACCGAGGTGACGCAAGCGTTTGATGCCCAGAATGAGATGGCTGTGAAAAATGGCAATGCTACTCAGAATCATCACGCCCATAAAGATCCAGATCATCACCGTTAACGGCGCATATTGATAAGCAATCCACGCGCCGCCGGCCCCTAAAATCCCTAATAGACTAAAAATCATGGCGTGGCCAAGAAAAAACTCTTGTCGGGTGCTGTGCCCATAAGGTCTTCGCATCGCCTGAGCTAATATTGAAAAAATACCGTGCTTGCGGAGTCGGGGCATTTCTTCTTGAAGGGCATCTTCAGCGCTGTCTTCTGTGCCGTCGTCGATTTCACTCAAGACGATGACGGGCTCCAGCGGTGCCGGGCGGGGCGGAACCATTGCCGACATGGGAGCGCGCCATTGTACAAAGGTAAAAGGAGCGGTGATCAAACGATGGATCTGAATGCCCGAGAGTTCCATGAGTAACAGCAGCCCCAGACCGCCAAAGACGATATTCTGCACCCATGCTGCTAAAAGTGGGGCGACGGTGCCGGCAGATCCCAGGCTGGTAAATATAGAATAGGTCACATACCAGACAAAGACCAGGGCAATACTAATGGCCACACCAAAATAATTGCCCATTTTAGAAAACATGATGCCGATGGGTGCGGCCAGTAAAATCGTGAAAAACGTGGCCAGGGGTAAAGAGAACTTTGTGTGATAATCCAGCTCGTCTTTGTTTGTGTTTTCGCCACGGGCCTTTTTATCTTCAATTAATTTTTGAGCGTCTCCGCTGGCCAAACTTCTGACATCTAATTGATTGTTGAAAACCAAATCGGGCTTGATTTCCATCTGGATTTCCATGCCCCGAAAGCGAATTTCGTGATCGATAAAACCGTTTTCTTCGAGCTTGCGCAGAATGCCATTATTGAGCTTCCACGTGCTTTGTTCACGGGTAGCGGTCTCAGCGGCAATAATCTGAGGAAAGGCGCTACCGGTCTGATCAATGACATAGACTTCCTTTAGCTCACTCTTTTCTCGATCGACATCATTGACGAAAAAGTCTCGGTCTTCACTCGACAAAAAGACTTTTGGCTTCACGGCCTTCAGGGGATCGCGACGCATCATATCTTTGAGCACTTCCAGGGTTTGCTGGTTTGCCCAGGGAACGGCTTTTTCTTGAATATAAAAACCGGTGCCACTGATGAGTAGAGACAGTAAAATGACCGGAAAAATAATGCGGCTGAGACTGACTCCACATGCCCGTAACGCGATGATTTCACTATCGCGGCCCAGTCGGCCCAGGGCCAGTAGGGTGGCGAACATATAGGCCACAGGCAGCGTCACCACAATAATGGCAGGCAGGCTATAGAGGATCATTTTGAGCACGACATCAATGCCTGCATTACTCTTCACGATTAACTCAGCAAAGATGTACAGGGTGTTTGAGATCATGATGATCATGAAGGCCACAACCCCTGCAAAGAAGGGTTTGAGTAGTTCAGATAAAACGTAGCGATCAGAGATATTCAAAAAGAAGAACATACTTGTATATTACCTTGAATCTGAGCTAAAAACAGTTTATGCCTAAATTATTAAAGCCTTTCTACCGTTGTTTTTTTACCGGGGTGATCCTCTGTCTAAGCCTGTCCCTGATTCATTGTGCGCCCGCGAAGCGGAGGGTGGAAAGCACAAGTCCAATTGAGGCTTTAACCACCACTCAAAGTACGGACGGTTTTTCCAGAGCGCTGGAGCCTCGACCCTTTCGCTTTCCCCAGGATGCGGGGCCCCATCCTGATTTTCAAACAGAATGGTGGTACTACACGGGAAACTTAAGCGATGCTGAAGGTCGATCCTTTGGTTTTCAGCTCACGTTTTTTCGTCGTGCACTCGCTCCGGCCACCGCACTGCAGAACAATGACTGGCCCACCGAACAGATCTATTTTGCTCACTTTACGGTGAGCGATATCAAAAACCAGCGGTTTTACCCCTTTGAACGCTGGCAGAGAGGCTCTATTGCACTGGCCGGGGCGCAGGCGGAGCCGTTTCGGGTCTGGTTAGATCACTGGCAAATTCAGGGCAACCCCGAAGGGGAGGTTACACTATCGGCAAAAGCGGAAGGTGTGGATCTGCAATTGCGCTTAAACCCGCTCAAGCCCCTGGTGCTTCAGGGAGATCGTGGCTTGAGTCAAAAAAGCGGTGGCGTCGGTAACGCTTCGTATTATTACTCGCGTACGCGTTTGGCCAGCGCGGGGACCTTGCGTTTACCGGGAGAATCAGACGCTTTTGATGTGAGCGGTCTTTCGTGGCTCGATCGAGAATGGAGCACCAGTGTGCTTTCTCGGGAGCAAACCGGTTGGGATTGGTTTTCGTTACAGCTCCCCCAGCAGCAAGAACTGATGCTCTACCAACTGAGGCTTAAAGAAGGAGGGGTGGATCGCTTTTCTTCGGGTACCTTCATCGATACCCAGGGCGTTGCCCACGCGCTAACGGCCAAAGATTTTACCATTGAACCCACCGCCACCTGGGTCAGTCCCGAAACGGGTATCCGTTATCCGTCAGCGTGGCAATTAAAAATCCCTGCTCACAATCTCGCGTTAAAGGTAAAACCGCTTATGAACAATCAGGAGCTTCCGCTATCGTTTACCTATTGGGAGGGGGCTGTCGAGATCCGTAATATGCAAAACGTTTCGCTGGGTAAAGGTTACGTTGAGCTGACCGGCTATGATCAGAACCCGGCACAAAGGTAAGGGGGTCGAAAAAAAACAAGCAAAAAAAGCAAACCTTTGAAATTGCACACCGTGTTATACTGCTGAAAGTAACTATATAACCTTCAAAGGAGCCCTTTGCTTTATGATCGATTTTTCTCTTTCAGAAGATCAAATTGAGTTTCAAAAGCTGGCCCGTGAATTTGCGGCCAAAGAAGTAGCCCCCCGCGCTGCTTATTATGACGAAACTGCTGAATACCCCATGGACATTATTAAAAAAGCCTGGGAAGCCGGCATTATGAATAACCACGTCCCCGAGCTTTATGGGGGCAATGGTTTGGGTGTTTTAGACGGCTGCATTATCTCTGAAGAGATTGCTGCCGCGTGTACCGGTATTGGTACCGCAATGGAAGCGAATATGCTGGCCGAGTGCCCGATTCTCGTGGCCGGTACCGATGACCAGAAGAAGAGCTTTTTAGGTCGTATGACAGAGGCTCCTTTGCTTGCGGCTTACTGTGTCACTGAGCCGGATGCGGGTTCTGATGTGCAGGGCTTACGCACCACGGCTAAAAAAGTGGGCGATGAGTATATTATTAACGGCGCCAAAATGTGGATTACCAACGCTTCTGTGGCGAACTGGTACTTTGTGTTGGCTTATACCGACAAAGATGCTGGCGTAAAAGGCATGACGGCTTTTCTTGTGGAAGCCGACTCCGAAGGCATTGAAGTGGGCAAAAAAGAGATGAATATGGGTCAGCGCTGTTCTGACACCCGTGGCATCACCTTTGACAACGTCAAAGTCCCTGCAAAAAATCGCCTTGGCGAAGAAGGCAAGGGTTTTGTCATTGCCATGAAGGCTTTTGACTTATCTCGTCCCGTCGTTGCTTCGGCCGCGGTAGGTCTTTCCCGCAATGCCATGGAGCAATCCATAGCCTATGCTGGCCAGCGTCGCGCTTTTGGTAAGCCCATTGCAGCCCATCAGGCCGTAAGCTTTATGATTGCCGACATGGCCAAAGATATTGAAGCCGCTCGTTTATTGGTCTGGAATGCCGCCTGGCAGATTGATCAGGGAACGCGAAACACCAAACTGGCCTCAATGGCGAAATGTTTCGCTGCTGATGTGGCCATGCGCGTATCTACCGATGCAGTGCAAATTTTTGGTGGTAACGGCTATAGCAAAGAGTATCCTGTAGAAAAACTCATGCGTGATGCCAAAATCTTCCAGATTTATGAAGGCACCAGCCAAATTCAACGGGTCATTATTGCCAAAGAAATTTTCGATCGCGCCGGTCGCTAACGCTTTTTAGCTGTTGACGCGTTCTTTTTCAAAAGCCGGAAGTCTTAACTTCCGGCTTTTTTCTATAAAAAATCGCTTTTTGGATCCTTGCATACGGAAAAAAGATCGTTGATGTGTTACACATAAAAGCATAAAGATTCAAAGGATACCATTATGATTTCAGCAGAGATCATGGGTCAATGGCAGCAACTTGATGCCTCCCATATGCTTCAAAATATTTTACAGGCGCCCCGGCGAGGACGTCTTCACTTTGAAAAAGGCCTGGTGAGCGCATATGCCTCCAGCGGAAAGCCACCCCATCAGATTTTAGTGTGCGGTATGGGAGGCTCTGGCAGCACCGGTGACTTCTTTCAGGCCTTATGCCCACAGACAGAGGTTCCTATTCTGGTGCACAAAACGCCAGACTTACCGGCCTGGGTCACTTCCGACACCCTCGTCATTTGCGTATCTTACTCGGGCAATACCGCTGAGACTCTGGGCTGTTTGGCACAGGCCCAGCAAAAGGGTGCAGCCCTCCACCTGCTCACCTCAGGTGGCACGATGTTAGACCTGGCGAATGCCCACGGTATTTCTCATGTGGCGCTTGACGGGGGATTACCTCCGCGCGCTGCGCTGTTTGACATGTTATTTGCGCTATTGGGCTCGCTTTGCCATCTGGAGTATCTGCATCTGGACAAAGATCTTTTCAGACGCGTTTTGGACTATACCGAAAAGTTAGCCGGAGATTGGAAGTTGGATCCGTCTCAACCGGTGCCTTTTCCTTTTGAGCTGGCACAACAGCTTCACAAAAAAACGGTGCATATCTGGGGCCGAAGCGGTGGAGCCGACACCCTCGCCGTACGCTGGAAAAACCAGTTGGCAGAAAACGCCAAAACCCTGAGTTTTGCCGCTACGCTACCGGAGTTGAACCACAACGAAATCGTTCCGCTTTGCCATCAGAAGGCTTCTCAACGGAGCGTGGTCTATCTGGGGTTGGAACCCAAAGTTTCTGCTTTTGATGCCATTAGTTTGGAACTGGTGGCCGAATATGTGGCCTCTACGCATCAAGTGCTTGCCGAAGGCCGAAGCACTGCAGAGCGGCTGTTTTATTTGCTGTATTTGGCTGACTTTGTGAGTGTTTACTTGGCTTATCTCTACGATGTTGATCCCACACCTATTGCAGCCATTAACGCTCTGAAACAACGTATGGAAGGCGTTCAATCATGACCCCGAACTTTGAGTCCAATGGCTGGCAGGCGGTTGTCGCCGATCGGTTTACCTTTGCTAACCTTCGTTTATTAACCCAGGCTATTTGCAATCATATTCGCGACCTGCAGAGCGTGATTGATAATTTTCCACCGCGTCTGGTGACCGGCTTTGATAATCGCTTTATGGGGCAGCACTTTAGCGAAGTGGCCACAGAAGTTATTTTAGATAATGGTCTCGATGTTTTTATGGCCGATCGCTCTGCGCCAACCCCTGTGGTGAGCTTTATGATTTCTGAGTATGCCACCACTGCTGCCCTGGTGATTACCGGTGGCGATGAAGGGGCGCAGTACAATGGCGTCAAGTTGATTACCTCCCGCATGGCTATCGCCTCTGAAGATACCACCCGTCAAATCGAAGCCGAATTAGAGCAACTTTCCCAGGCCAAACACCCTTTGCAAGTCACCGTCAGCAAAGGGGAGAAAAAACTGTGTAATCCGAAACAGGGGTATTTTCGCCATCTGCAAACCATGGTGGATCTTGAGCAGATTAAAACCGTGAGTGAACATGTGCTCGTAGACTATTTACACGGTATTGCTTCCGGCTATTTGCGTGAGCTGCTCCGGTTTGTAGGCGGAGAAATTCAGGAACGTCAAAACAGTGCGCTCTACGACTTTGGTGGGGTTAACCCCACCCTGTTTACCGATAATTTTATTGATTTTCACCGCGAGGCCGCAGACCACGAGGGCCTCTCTATGGGCTTAATGCTGGATGGCGACGGTACGAATCTGCAGGTTTTTGATGGGCAAGGGCAGCTGCTTTCTCATGGTGATATTTTTGCACTGATTGTGGATTATTATATTACCCATAAAGAAAAAGCAGACGGTATTGTGAAACCGGTTCAGCGCAATGATTTGGCAGAGAAAATAGCGCTACATCACGATGTGCCCATTTATTTTGCGCAAACCACTGACTTTCGCGTGATGACCACCCATATGGTACAGGATATGGCCAATCTCGCTGCTGACGGTCTCGGCGGCTACGCCTTCGAAGGACACATTATGGAGCGGGACGCTCTTTTCACTTCTTTGTTGTTAATGGAGATTCTGGCGGTGCGTCAACTGTCCCTGGTGGATGCGATTGCCGACCTTTATCAACGGTATCCCGAAAACACTGATGAAGCCTGAGCAAAGCGCAAAAGACTATTTGTGGGTTTTAAATAGATCTTTGCGGGCGTGTTCCACCAGCTCTTGAATGACTGGCTGGCGGATGCGCCGCTCCACTGAAATGGCATAAAAGCTACACCTTACTGTGTCGGTTTCTCCAATGAGTTCTACCCCTAAATTATCAATGGCGTCTTGTTGACTGACGGTGGGAATACAGAAGATGCCACTGCCTCTTTGGCCAAAGACTTTGAGTAAGGCCATATCATCAAACTCGCCCACAATATGCGGGTAGATTTTTTCTTGATCAAACCAGCCCTCTAAAATACCGCGCAATGCCGTGTTGACAGAAGGCAGGAGCATGGGTGTTCCGTCCAGGGAGCCAGGAAACCCATCGCGGTAAGCTGCCGCTTTCTCGGGCACGGCAAAAAAGCTGATACCGCAGCTTCCCAAAAGGTGGTTATAGGCTTTAAAATGAGAGCCTGGAGGCATGGGGGCATCGGCAATCACAAGGTCCAGCTCGTAGGTGGCCAAACGCTGGAGCAAGCCTTCCAGATTATCGTCCTCGTAGCAGGTAAACTGTAGCGTTTCTTGCCGGGTGAGTAAGGGTTCTAAAATACGATAAGAGACCCATTTGGGGAGAGAATCGGTAATCCCAATTAACAGGCGTTCACGCAATTGACCCTGTAGATTACCCGCTAAATAATGCTGTAGGTCCTGACCGATGGTAAAAATCTCATCGGCATAGCGAAATACACGGTGTCCCATGTCTGTCAGCACGAGCTGTCGTCCGGTGCGTTGAAACAGTTTTTGACCCAGTGATTGCTCAAGGGTTTTTAGCTGGTTGCTGATCGTGGGTTGAGAGAGGTGTAACTTTTCGCAGGCCTTAACAATTGATCCTTCTTTGGCGACCATCCAAAAATAGAGCAGGTGATGATAGTTTAACCAATCCATATGCGAGTACTTCTTTGTTAGTTATTTTCTATAAACATATCACTGAACATAGGTTTTGTAAATGATTTTTTTCGTATTTAACAGTAATAAAGTCAACCTAATAACATTCTTTTATTAAATGATAAAAGATTAAACATAGAATTTGTAAATATATTTGAATAAGCATATAATAAGACCATCAAAAAGTAAATGAGGTTTTTTATGTCACCTTCATCAACAGCAACTGACACACCGGTATGTGGGAATTGCGGGGCCCAGCGAGCAGCAACGGATTTTCGCTGCTCAGCCTGCGGAAAAGTTCTGCCATCGATGTTACAAATGCCCACCTTCTCTAAGTCTCGGGGAGTTTCTCACGGGACGAACTCTCGTCATACGAGCTCCTCTTTGGGTGCCGCTTCAGACGTGAATATATTTAAGCGTTTGTTTACGGCGCAAGGACGACTGGGGCGCCTCCAGTATTTGCTCGCGAACCTGGTGCTTTTCGGCGTGCAAACGCTTCTGGGGTTTGTTGTTTTACTTCCGGTGATTAATAGTTTGACCCAAGCCTTAATGGAGGCTCAGTTAAATCCTGAAGCCGCCGGTCAAATCTCTTTTGGCCCGTTTCTGATGAGCGGTCTTTTGGCTCTTGGCGTGAGCTTGTTTCTAGTGTGGTCCTATTGCTGTTTGGCCTCACAGCGTAGCCATGATCTTGGTAAACCGGGTACCTATTGTCTCTTTTCTTTTGTACCTCTGCTCAATATTTACTGGGCGTTTCGATGGTTGTTTTCAGAAGGACAACGTGGAGCAAATCATTATGGGCCTGATCCTTTAGGCTAGCATGTTTACCTAAAGCAGGGAATTGGGCAAAGATCGCTACTCATCAATTTGAATGAGTACGCGATCGCCGTTTTCTTCGCGATACACCCCGTCAGGGGTAGCGTACAAGTGCATTGAGCGGTCGGCGACGATCTCTGTTTCCTGGGGACCGTTGGGGCCAGGACTAAACAGACTGATTTTTTTACCCGGCTTGAGAGTTACGATGGTGTTTTCTCCTGGAGCAATAATCTCGAACACCAGACCAATATCTACGGTTGCCTGGGGAGACGGATCTTGATGCAAGGCCGGCTCTTGATGAGGCACCAGGCGTGTATACCGGTAGCGAATATTTTCTGAAGACTCGTTGAAAATCTGTAAACGATAGGCCACTACCTCGTTCGCTGACTTTGATTTTGGCTGTTGTGCTGCACAGCTACTCATGACACCGCCAAAAATTAAAAGGGAACCGACGAAACAAGCTTTGGAAAAAAACATATCTGGCCTCTTTTCTGCATTTAGCATAGCAAAGAATTCATAAAAAACTTGAAAAATGCAGGGGTCTTTTCCAGGGGCTATAGGGGTCGCTGTCTAAAGGCTGAACCAGTTTTGCGGTCATTGCCTCGGTCTGTTTTGCCACAGCTCCAAAGATTTCAGAAGGCAGTCCTTGCGGCGGCATGAGCCCCTCGGCGTAACGGTTGACAAAGTAGGTATAGGTATCGCCTGCTGCAAAGGCATCGTGGTGTAAAACCCGCTGTAAATAATTGAGATTTGTGGTGAGCCCCATCAAGACATACTGCTTCAATGCCTGCTGCATTTTCTGAATCGCTTGTTCCCGGTCTTTGCCGTGTACAATTAGCTTTGACAACATCGGATCATAATAAGGGGTTACAGTGTAGCCGGTATAAAGTGCTGAGTCTACTCTGATACCGTCACCCGAGGGTTCTTTTAAGAAAGCCACAGTGCCCGTGGTTGGCATAAAGTTTTGATCAGGATCCTCGGCATAAATACGGACTTCAATGGCGTGACCGCGAGGGACGAGGTCGGCCTGTCTAAAAGGAAGGGGCTGCCCCGCAGCAACGGTGATCTGTGTTTTTACCAAATCCACACCACTGACCATTTCGGTAATGGGGTGCTCCACCTGTAAACGGGTATTCATTTCTAAAAAGTAGAATTCGCCCTGGGCATCCAGGAGCATTTCTACCGTGCCTGCGTTGGTGTAGTTTACCGCTTTTGCAGCTTGTATTGCGGCTTCTCCCATGCGCTGACGTAAGGCATCGCTAAGGGCAACAGAGGGACTTTCTTCGACAATTTTTTGATGGCGCCTTTGAATCGAGCATTCACGCTCAAAAATATGCACCGTGTTCCCCTGATGATCGGCCATAATCTGAAACTCAATGTGGCGGACTTTTTCAAAGTAGCGCTCCAAAAAAACGGTGTTATCGCCAAAGGCATTAAGGGCTTCTCTGCGGGCTGCTGCAAGGGCATCGGACAGTTCGTCGGGGGCATGAACGACGCGCATGCCTTTTCCACCGCCTCCGGCAGACGCTTTGACCAATAAAGGGAAGCCAATGCGTTTAGCTTCTGATTGGAGACGAGAGATGCTCTGATCTTCTCCAAAGTAGCCAGGCACTGTGGGTACACCGGCCTTTTCCATGGTTTCTTTGGCCGCGATTTTACTTCCCATTAAGGTCATGGCCTCGGGAGAGGGGCCGATGAGAGCCACACCTTTGGCGGCAAGCGCTGTCGCAAATTCGGCGTTTTCACTGAGAAAGCCGTATCCCGGGTGGACGGCATCAGCCCCGGTATGCTCAATCACCTCAAAGATTTTATCGGTGCGTAAATAGCTCTCATTGGAAGGTGCTGGGCCCAGTAAGTAAGCTTCGTCGGCCATGCGTACGTGCAAGGCTTCTGCATCGGCCGCTGAGTAGACGGCGACGGTGGCGATATCCATTTCCTGACACGCTCGCATAATGCGTACAGCAATTTCTCCACGGTTGGCAATAAGAATTTTCTTGAAGGTTTTAGACGGACTGGGCATCGGGCTGAACATAAGGCACTCCTCAGAGGGGGATGATTGGCTGCATTATACCGGAATTTAAGGTTTAATTCATTCTTAATTTTCGAATAATCAGAGGATAACCTCAATGGGTAAAAATAGCTTTATGATAAGAACATAAAACGACGCGTAGAAAGTCAATCCAATTATGAAAAAGTTAAGTATTTCTCTCCTGGCCGCCGGTTTCCTGACCTCTTTGATCTCTAGCTGTGGTGCTCCTCGAAATCTTCCCGTTTCTGGCTTCGGTGCTCCCGTTAATGCACAGTTCCAGGCCCGTAACGCAATGGCTCCTCGCTTCGGCGCTTTCTCTACCTCTCAAGCCGGAAAACTCCGCATCGCCACCTATAATGTTCGCAATATGTTCGACGGTATTAAAGACAATCCCAACAACCCCGATGAACGCGCCAAGCCCGACAAAGAATATCAAGCGCTGAGTGAGTCTCTTCACAAAATCAACGCTGATGTGATTGGTTTCCAGGAAGTAGAGTCCAAAGGTGTTTTAACCGCCTTTCGCGATAAGTACCTTCAAGACATGGGCTATAAAGAAATAGTACTCATTGAAGGTAACGACTCTCGTGGTATTGACGTTGCTTTGTTTAGCCGCTTTCCCATTAGCAATGTAACTTCTCATAAAGAAGCCCGTTTTAACGTCCCCGGACAGGGTGTGATGGGTTTCAGCCGTGACCTTTTGCAAGTGCAAATTCAACCCAGTGCAAACTATCAATTCACCATGTTTGTGGGCCACCTAAAATCTCAGCACGGCGCTGGTGAAGCTGATGTTCGCCGTCTGGCTGAAGCCACCAAGGCCCAGGAGATTGTCAATGCCTTTCAACAGGCAAATCCCCGCGAGAACGTTGTTATTTTAGGCGACTTTAATGACACGGTAGAAACTCAGGAAATTGCGCCTCTTATTCGTGGCACCAACACCGTTGATATTATTGGTCAGGACTTGGGTTCTGGTAGCACTGTTTACACCTACCACCCCCAGAAGTACCGTTCACGGATTGACTATATCCTGCTCAATAAAAATATGGTGAATGAGTATATTCCTAAGTCTGTAGATATTCACAAGCCTTATAAAAACGAAAGTGGTTGGCAAGATCTGAACTTCTACGATGCCTCTGATCACATTCCTGTCACCATTGACCTGGATATTTCTCAGGACCGCTAAACGCCCACCGCACTTTATTTGAAAACAGCACCGAAACCCGTTTCGGTGCTGTTTTGTATGGTATGTTAACTCCATGAAAAAAGCTGCTTCTGTCTATCTTCATCTGCCGTTTTGTAGCCGAAAATGTGCGTATTGTGACTTTGCGGTACGGGTCTTGCAAAACGCACAACAGATCGAGCGCTATTTTTCTCATTTGGCGCTGGAGCTTGCCGCAGTGACCGAGGAGGGGCTTGCACTCCACACTTTGTATATTGGGGGGGGAACCCCCTCGATTTTATCGCTTTCAGAGATTGAAACGCTATCTTCTTTACTCCATGCACATTTAGATCTTTCAACGCTGTCGGTCTCGGGAGAGTGGACCCTCGAAGTGAATCCTGAGCACGCGAACCCAGAAGCGCTTTTGGCCTGGAAACAAATTGGCGTGAATCGCATCAGTTTAGGCGTTCAGAGCTTTGACGACGCATTGTTGGCGCGCTGTGGGCGTTTACATCAACACACCGACGTTTTTTTAGCGGTACAACGCATTCAAGAGGCTGGCTTTGACAATTGGAGCCTGGATTTGATGTACGCTTTGCCCGATCAAACATTGAAGCAATGGCAAGACAGTCTGGAGCAAGCCCTGCGGCTCCAGCCCACTCACCTGTCTCTGTATGCCCTTGAAGTCCATGCCCAGACGCTTTTTGGTGCCCAGCAACTGCCTGAGTTTTCCGAAGATCTCGCCGGTGAAATGTATGATCTGGCCTGCGAAATGCTGGAGCGGGCGGGCTATCTTCATTATGAAATTGCTAACTTTTGCTTGCCTGGCTACGCGAGTCAGCACAACCAGGTGTACTGGCAAACAGAGCCTTTTATTGCTGTCGGTGTAGGAGCTCATGGCTATCTTCAGCAGCGTCGTTATGAAAACCCCCGTGATTTAAAAGCCTATTACCAAATGTGCCAGTCGGGCCAATGGTCCTTTCAGAAGCAAGCTCTTCAGACTCGCTCTGCGGCGATTGAGGAGTTTATGTTCTTAGGTCTGCGCCAACTTGAGAAAGGGGTGGCGTGGGAAACCTTTGAAGCGCGCTTTGGTGTCCCTCTGCGCACCTGTTACCCCCGCCGTTTAGAAGCAGCCTTTGCGCAAGACGATCTTCTGGCAACTGCGGAGGGATTTGTTTTAAATCCTGAGCGGATTGGTTTGAGTAATCGTATTCTGGCGGAGTTTTTAGATCCCCTCATTTAGTGTCTATTACCGGCAGCTGTGGCGGCGTTGTTGCCTCTGAAGGCAAGGTGCCGGTGAGACTGGCTAAAAACGCGAGGATTTTCTGAGCATCTTTTGTGGGCATCTCTTTACCGAGCTGGGTTTTTGCCATGGTGATGACCGCCTCTTCTAAAGCCGACACCTTACCATCGTGAAAGTAGGGGGCCGTGTGTTCCACATTGCGTAAACTGGGCACTTTAAAGACGTATTTGTCTTCAGGGTTTTGTGTAATGCGAAAACGACCGGTGTCTTTCTGGTGGGCATAGGGATTGATGACGCCAAATTTCTGATACAGAGCTCCACCCACAGCAACCCCATTATGGCAAGCGGTACAGCCATAGCTTATGAACGTTCTTAAACCTTCTTTGGCTTCTGTTGAAAGGGCGTTAGATTCTCCTTGAAGGTAGCGATCGAAGGGAGCCGGGGTCAGCAATGTGCGTTCAAAAGCAGCAATCGCACGGGCTATATTCTCATAACTGACGCTGTTTTGACCTTCCGAAAATACGCTTTCAAAGGCTTGCTTATACTCAGCAATATTTTTTATGCGCTCAACGGCGACGGCTTCACTCACCATTCCCATTTCATTGGTGTTCAAAATAGGTCCTTTGGCCTGTGCTTCGAGGTCATCGGCTCGTCCGTCCCAGAACTGGCTAAAGTGAAGACTTGCATTGAGGACAGTCGGCGCGTTTCGCTCACCGGCTTTGAGGTTGTGACCAATCGATGTGGGCCGGCCATCGACGCCATAGGAGGCTAAATTGTGGCAACTGCTACAGCTGATTGTTTCACTTGTTGACAATCGGGGGTCGTGAAAAAGTGCTTTGCCCAATTTTATTTTTTCTGGGGTGGTGGGGTTGGCCTGAGGAGAGTCTGGCTCAGCTGATAGGGCTCTAAAAAGCTGATTGGCTTTTGTTAAGAGTGCTTGATCATCGGAAAGCGCGTTCGTTGCAGGCTTGGTAGAGGGCGGTTCTTCTGACTTGCATCCAGACAGGCTACCCAGGCTGTAGCTGGTGAGTAAACTCCAAAATAAAAAGTGGAGCCTATAGTTTAGAGAGAATTTTGGCATTTAGGGTTTGCCCCCTTTCTCTCTAGTTTAGTAGAGGCTTAAGCCCGTTGTCCAATGCTAAACTGTTATAGACTTATGATTTTAAAAACAAGGTTTTCTTTTTTACGCTGGCTGACGCTCTCTCAATTGGCTGCTTACTTCCTGGGGTTGGTGCTCATTGGTGGCAATTTTTATTTCTCTACCCAAAGTGTGACGGGGATTTATCAAAGCCATCGCGATCTGGAGCGTTCTCATCGGGAGTCATTGATCCTTTCAAAAGTCCTGTCCTCAGCGCAGGATCTTGAAGCCGGCTTTCGGGGCTTTTTATTGAGTGGTGATCAGGTGTTTTTAGAGCCTTACGATAATGCGAGACGTGATTTACCCGTCTTGCTGGACGCGCTCAAAGATCAGTTATTGCAAACGGAGCTTGAAACACAGCTGTTTACATTAATCGATGATTTACAGCAGGTCATGCGCTTACGCATTATTTGGCGAGAGCATAATGTAATGACCGACAACGAGATTAAAGACGTGGTGTTTGAAACCAAAGTCATTATGGATAATATTCGCAGTATTATCGATACTTTAGAAGCGCCCCGCACAGCCTTTTTGACCAGTCAAAAAAACAGTGTGTACCGAACGGTGCGTCAATCTTATTTCACGCTAGAGTTGGCCTCGGTGGTCAACTTTTTATTATTAACCATGCTGTTCTTTTTACTGTGGCGTGACTCTCGCTTTAAAGCCCAAAGCCGAGAGGTGCTGGCGTTAAATGAGGCCCGCAAAAACAATATTCTGAGTGCTTCCCCCGACGGCATTGTCACCCTTAATGAATCTGGCGAAATCATTGACTGGAACCCTGCCTGCGAGAGAATATTTGGCTGTACATTGTCTCAAATGCAGACCGATCAACGCTCTATTTTTGCGTTTGACCAGCCCTTGTTGGCCACCCTTTTTTCACCGGAGGCCAAAACGTACGACGATGTGTTTTCTCGTTATGATGGTGAGCCTTTTTCTGCGAGAGCTTCTTTGCGAACGATCCAGGTGGGAACGACCCGCTGGTTTACTTTGTATATTGAAGATATCACAGAGAAAAAGCTGGCTCAGGAATATCTTGAGCAGGCCCGAGAAAAAGCGGAGGCCGCCAATTTAGCAAAAAGCATGTTTTTAGCGAATATGTCCCATGAGTTGCGCACACCTCTCAATCTTATTTTAGGGTATACAACGCTTTTAGAAGAGAGCGATCTCTCTGCTTCCCAGCGGAAGAAAAATCTGCAGCAGATCGCCTCTTCAGGCCGTCATCTTTACGATATGATCAATGATATTCTCGACCTTTCAAAAATTGAGGCGGGTAAAATGACCTTGCACGCCGAGCCATTTAAGGTGGTTGATTTGGTGCGTGAACTGTATCAGGTGGCGCTGCCTTTGGTGAAAGAAAACAAGAATACGCTTAAGATTGATTGTGCCTCGGCCTTAGGAAGCTTAACCAACGATCGCACAAAGCTCTATCAATGCTTACTCAATTTAATTTCTAATGCCGCAAAGTTCACCCAGGATGGGGAGGTGTGTTTGAAGGTTTTTTTAAGCGGGTCAGAAATTATTTTTCGAGTGACGGACACAGGTATTGGCATTACGCCAGAACAACAAGAGAAACTGTTTCAGCCCTTTTCCCAGGCTGATATTAGCACGACAAAACAATATGGGGGAACCGGATTGGGGCTTGTTTTAACGTCCCAGCTGGTGGTTCTTATGCAGGGGCGTATTGAAATGACCAGTCAGTTGGGACAAGGCAGTCAGTTTTCTTTAAGATTGCCTGTGGACAATACCCTTAACTGAGACTGAAGCCAGGTTTCCAGCTCAGAAAAAGCAAAGTTGTGAATCCAGCGGCTGGATTTTTCAAAAAAAGCAGGGTGAGAATGTTCTACTTCTTGCAGTTTGGCTTCAATGGACAGCGGATCGAGTTCCCGAAGGGTTTCTTCGAGGCTTTTTAACCACGAAACAGACGGGAATATTATCGCTTGTTTTGTATTCGCGCCAGTATGCTTGATGACCGGCTCCACGCTGGGGATTTCATAGCTTCGGTTGAGCATGCGAAACAACTCTTGCAATAAGTGCTCTTTTTTAAAGGGTTTAGGTATAAAGCTGTTGGCTCCTGCTCTTAAGGCACTGGTTCGATTCTCTTCAAAAGCCATGGCACTGAGTACAAGAACGGGAAGTTCTCGCGTGCTTTCTTCGGCTCTGAGCTGGCGAATGGTGGCTTCACCATCTAGAATGGGCATGGCTAAGTCCAGGAGTACCAGATCGGGGATGGACTTTTTAATCATTTCCAGGGCTTCTGCGCCGTTGCTGGCTTCCTGGAGCTGGAACGGATATGGGGCTAGCATCTGGTAAAGCAGCTCTCGGTTGGCCTGATGATCGTCAACGACCAAAATGTGAGCGGTCTCCTGATGAGGCGTTGTGGGCGGTGCCGCGTTCGCAGCTTTTTGTTGAGTATCGGGTGTTTCGGCTTTTTCACAGCTCAGGGTAAAAAAGAAGGTTGCCCCTTTGCCTTCTTCACTGATGACCTCCAGGTTTCCCCCCAATAGCTGAACATGTTTTCTTGCAATGGCAAGCCCAAGCCCCGTTCCTTGACCCACTTTAATCTGATTACTGGCTTGAATAAAAGGGGCGAAAATAGTGGGCAGCTCTATTGTTGAAATACCACAGCCTGTATCTTTTACAGAAAAGGTAATCTGGTCTGTGGAAGTCTGCTTCAAGACCACTTCAATCGTACCTACTTTGGTAAATTTAGCGGCATTGCCCACCAGGTTGACAAGGACTTCTTTTAAGCGGTCGCCATCGGTCAAGATATACCTGAAAATTTTTGAATCCTTGGTGAAGCGGAGCGATACGTTTTGCTCTGCCAGACTTTCGTGAAACATACTTTCAATTTCAGCCAGCAGGTGTTCAAGATCAAGCGGTTTGATATCAAGGGTTTCGGTCTGGTTATCTAGCTTTGCAAATTGTAGAACTTTGTTGATGAGGTTGAGTAAGTGACGACTGTTGCTCGAGATGGACTCTAGACGCTCTTTCTGTTGAGAGCTTTGGATCTCTGCTGTGAGTAGGTCCGTGAATCCCAAAATAATATTGAGCGGGGTGCGAATTTCATGAGAAAGGTGGGCCAGAAATTGTGTGCCATTTTGAATGGCATTTTTCTTATCAATTTGTGCCTGATGCAATAGCGCTTCGGTTTCTTGAAGACGTTGCTGGAGCTCCAATAGAGAACGACTTTCGGACATGGAAAACACAACCAATCAATGTTACATTTGTATCTTTATATAGTTTAACATTTTTATGCGTTGATCATTTTAAAAGTCGTCATCATCATCGATGTCGACAATCGAAAAAGCATCCGTATCCTCAGGAAGAAAAACGGTTTCTTCGGTTTCTTCTGGGGAAGATAATTCATTATCAAGTACGGTGGGCATATCGGGCATTTCGAGAGGGGCTGTTCCGGGCCGCTGTTTTAATGTCCCGGGGGACTGAGGAGCGCTCATCTGTTCTGGAGCACTCCGGTAGTCCTCGAACTCTTGTTCTAGCAGTGCAAGGCGGTTTTGAAAGCGATCGGTAAGACTGACCAGCATTTTCCGAAAATCCAGAAGTGCATGTAGCAATTCCTCTACCTGTTGATCGGTCATTCCCTGTGTTTCTGCCATGCTTTTTCCTTCAACCACTTTTTAATTGTCATTATACACTTTTAGGTGCTTTTCAATCGAATAGAAGGGGTGTTTTGGGAAGCGTTTTAAGCAATAAAACACCGGCATTTACACTTTTCTGCGAATGCCGGTGTTCATAAAAGCAAAGTGCTTAAAACCTAGATTTTAGCGAGCTCTTTTTCTTCTGCTTCATCTACTTTGGGCAGATCTGCAAACTTTCGGATAGGCAAATTATAGTGAATGCGTACCTTATTTTCGATTTCCTGACGGATTTCAGCGTTTTCTTTTAAGAAAGTGCGGGCTTTGTCTCTGCCTTGACCAATTTTCTCGTCGTTATAAGCATACCAGGAACCACTTTTTTGAATAATATCCACAGATTCTGCCAGGTCAAGAATGCAGCCTTCTTTAGAAATTCCTTCACCGTAGATCATGTCTACGTTAGCGGTTTTAAAGGGAGGAGCGACCTTGTTTTTAACAATTTTAATTTTAACGGCGTTCCCCACCATTTCGCCTTCTTTTTTCATGGTTTCAGCACGACGCACTTCTAAGCGGACGGAGGAGTAAAAGCGGAGTGCGCGACCACCCGGTGTGGTTTCTGGGTTACCAAACATCACGCCGACTTTTTCTCGAAGCTGGTTAACAAAGATGACGACAGCGTTAGAGCGAGCCACTACAGGTGTTAGCTTTCGCAGGGCTTGAGACATTAATCGCGCTTGTAAGCCGACGTGAGTGTCTCCCATTTCGCCTTCAATTTCATGCTTGGTGACCAGTGCTGCGACGGAGTCTAAAACGATGATGTCCACAGCACCACTACGAATGAGCTGCTCCATAATTTCAAGGGCTTCTTCTCCCGTGTTAGGTTGTGCAACGAGCAGGGACTCAATGTCTACACCAATGGCCTTTGCATATTCAGGATCCAAAGCATGCTCTACATCAATAAAGGCAGCGACGCCGCCCTGTTTTTGCGCTTCGGCCACTGCATGCAGGGTAATCGTGGTTTTACCCCCGGCTTCTACCCCAAAAATTTCGACGACACGGCCTCTGGGAAGTCCGCCAACACCGAGTGCGACGTCTAAGTTAAGGGCACCCGTCGGGATGGCGTCTATGCGGGTATTGGGCTTATCACCCAAACGCATAATGGCACCTTTACCGTAGTTTTTTTCGATGGCGTTGACCGCCAGTTCAAGGGCTTTGCGTTTTTCTTCAGGTACGAAAGACATATCTGACATCTTGTATTCTTCCTTCTATTTATTTTACAGTGGCATTGTACGCAATCATGATAGAAAAGGTCTATGAACGCTTTGTGTACACTGAATATGAATATACGAAATTATACCATATGTATTCATACGTATAATGTTTGTGGATTAAAAAATACAAAATCTTTTGCGGCTTACAGGGCTTCGGGCCTGTGTTATACTCCGTATAATGGAGTGATAACCTGATACACAGCATGTTAGAAGTTTCAAATAGAGAAGCCAGAGAACTCGTATGTAGCACCTGCGGTTTCGTCAATATGATTGGCGAGAAGTATTGTAGTGAGTGTGGTGCTCCCCTGAGTCTTGAAAATGCGCCGGTTAACGAGCCAGAGCCTGTCCCCGGTATTGACGAAGAGCCGGATCCCGTCCCCCGTCGGGTCGTTACAGCAGTGCCTCTTTCACCTGAACCTTCTCCGCCAAAGCTCACTCCAGAGCCTTCCTCAGTAGCAAAAGAAGCACAAGACACCGAAAAAAAATGGATGAACTGTCGTTATTGTGGCAGTAAAAACGCCCAGGGGATACGCTACTGCTTTGAGTGCGGTGCGCCAATGGTCTCTCATACAAACCCCAATCGCAGTGTGCAAAAGACCAAGTCTGCCGTGCGCTCTCAACAGAGCTATCGTCCCCAGGAAGAAGAAACAGAGGGTCCTGCACCCCTTCCGCCCAATACGGTGTTACAAGGGCGTTATCAAATTACAAAAGGCATTGGTCAGGGCGGAATGGGGTCCATTTATCTGGCCGACGATCTGCGCTTCTCTCAACGGGTGGCGGTGGTTAAAGAAATGCTGGACCACTTTACCGATCCCGATCAGCGCCGTACGGCCACCGCGAGTTTTGACCGTGAAGCTGAAATGCTGGCTAATTTGAGCCATCCGGGTATTCCTGAGGTCTATGACCGCTTTACAGAGGGTAATCGCCATTATCTGGTGATGGAGTATGTTGATGGCGGTGATCTTGAGCAGCGCATGATGCGGCAAGACAACGAACCCTATGCAGAGCAAGATGTCCTTAACTGGGCGATTCAAATTTGTGGCATTCTTCATTATTTACATAGTCATAAGCCACCGATCGTCTACCGAGATATGAAGCCCGCCAATCTCATTCTCAACAGTATGGGTAAAATTTACGTGGTGGATTTTGGCATTGCCCGTCACTTTAATCCGACGAAAAAAGGCACAATGATTGGAACGCAAGGATATGCGCCCGCTGAACAATATCGGGGTCAGGTAGAGCCCCGTTCTGATATCTACGCCCTGGCAGCGACCATGCATCATTTACTCACCGGGCGTGATCCTCAGGCCGAAGCGCCCTTTACTTTCCCGAGTGTGCGTGAGTTAAATCCTCAGATTTCTGCACAAGTCGATAAAATTATTACCCGCTGTTTGAGCATGGAAGCCGACGGACGCTACCGAGATGCAGTAGAGTTAAGTGAAGCCTTGCAAAAAGCCTGTCATAATCCACCGGCAGGATCAGGTCCGATTCGTGTGAACACATTGCCCTTAAACGATAAAGGCATTTCTACCGCGTTAATTAAACTGGGTCTCTCTCAAAAGTTATTTTCTGTGGAGTGGCTGGTTCGGGTTAACATTGTATTATTAATGCTGATCATTGCGTTACTCGTCGTTCTTGTGGTCAAAAATTAGAAAAGGACAAGCCCGTGAATAGTTCTGGAAATTTAAATACGCCGTCTAATGTGCCTGATGCGCCTCTAGAAGAGGGCTATTTTCTGCGGGGTCGATACCGTATTGACGCCTTTTTAGAAGTGAAGTCCGGGGCTAATCTCTACCGTGCCATTGACGAAATCACTCACTTGACGGTCATTGTTAAAGAAAAAAACAGGCCCCAGAGTCGGGCGCATCTGTCTCAAAAAGCCTTGCGTAACCCCTGGTACGACGAGTTTACGATTTTACGATCTATTTCCTATCCGACGGTGGTTAAAGCCGTGGATATGTTTGATGAAAACGATCGTTACTACCTGATTATTGAACAGTTGGAAGGCCGAGATCTGGGCTTTTTTCTTACCCGTGAGAAGGTCTCTGTCCATCAATCCTGCGATTGGATGATTCAGTTGTGCCAGTCTTTAAGCCAGTTACACCGGCGTAAAATCGCCCATCTGGATCTTAATCCTAAGTGCATCGTTGTTACCCACGATTTGCAGCGCGTGCGTCTCACCGGATTTACCCGTGCTTTGCAATTGCCCATTATGTTTCCTGTGCAAAATGACACCCCGGGTTATGCCGCTCCTGAGCTTGAACTGCAAGAGGCGCATACCATTGACGAGCGCGCCGATATTTTTTCGCTGGGTGCGATCTGGCATCAATTGGTTACCGGCTGTAACCCGTTAAAGCATCGTCGCGATGCCGATGGCCTTTTAATTTTTCCTGAGGTCACCTATTACGTACCTGACATCAATCCGCAAATGAATACGATTATCATGAAAATGCTGGAGCCGGAGCCGCGTTATCGTTACCAGAGCATTGATGACGTCAAACGCGCCATTTTAGCCTTGTTTCACAGTACGCCTTTTTACGCTAGCTTCATTACTGACGTGGGTGTGGTGCGTGAAGCGAACGAAGATAGTTATTTTGTTCAGGACTGGCATTACGTTAGCCAGACCCGCCAGCTCAGCCACGGTATTTTTATTGTGGCAGATGGTATGGGCGGAGCCCAGGCGGGTGAATACGCGAGTGCCATGGCTACCCGCGAAGTCTCGAATATTGTCAATGAAAGCTTTGAGAAGCTCAAGCGCAATCCCGAACAAGAACTTAACTTGCTCGACATTCTCGAAGAGGGCATTAAGCAGGCCAATCGCAATATCTATGAGGCAGCCCGCCGTAACTCAGAATTACAGGGTATGGGGACCACGGTGACTGCAGCCATTGTTTATCGCGGCGTGGTTTATATTGGGCATGTGGGCGATAGTCGCGCTTACTTACTTTCTAAAGACGATATTCAAAAAGTAACCCGCGATCACTCCCTGGTGGGACGTCTTTTAGAGATCGGCCAAATCACAGAAGAAGAGGCCGCCGTACACCCGCAACGCAACCTGATTTATCGCTCTCTGGGCGCCTATCCAAACGTTGAGGTCGATCTTTACGAGCGCCCCTTCGTACCGGGTACCAGCCTGCTTCTTTGTTCAGACGGCCTTGTAGAGCACGTTAAAGACGCTGAAATTCATGATATGGTCTTGCAAGCCCCCGATAAGTGGAGAGCCTGTAATAAGCTCGTTAACACCGCAAATATTCGGGGTGGCGACGATAACACCACCATTATTTTGGTCTATATGGACGATTTGCGTTAGTTGGGTTCCATCATAATCTCTTGAAACCCTTTAAGCATTGGTTTAAGGGGTTTTGCTTAGGCCTTTCAAAAGCGTCATTTTAAAATAGAAAAAAGCCTCTCTGGTTAAAGAGAGGCTTTTAAAAGGGGTGAACGACGGGAATCGAACCCGCGAATACCTGAACCACAATCAGGCGTCTTAACCACTTGACTACGCTCACCATGTTGAAAGACGCGCCTGGCAGGAGTCGAACCTGCGACCGACGGTTTAGAAGACCGTTGCTCTATCCACTGAGCTACAAGCGCTTGTTCAATAACCCCCGCAGGAGTTTTCAAAAGCGGGAGACGAGACTCGAACTCGCGACATTCTGCTTGGAAGGCAGATGCTCTACCAACTGAGCTACTCCCGCATTAGGTGATAAACAGTATAGCATAACCTCTCCGGTCTGCCACAAGATGACTCCTCGAAGATCCTGAATATTTTTTTACCCCATGTCATTTCCCACCGTGTTAAAATTTATAAGCTGTGTCAGAAAGGATTTCTTCATGTCACCCCCCGAACTTCAGCCCCTACATAGTGCCCTTTACAGTGAAGACCCCGCCGTCCGTATTCGGGCGCTTAAGCAGATTAAAGTGGATTCTTTTGGAGCCCTTGCCGAATCTGTGGTGGCGAATCTTTCTCATGAAAGTCCAGACGTTCAGGCGACCGCTGCTTTTGTTCTTCGACTGGGCTATGTGCCCACCGGGCTTGCGCCTCTGCAAGCTGCGTTAGAGTCTGAGGTCTTGGCCGTAAAAGTCGCCGCTATTTTTACGCTGGGCGAGTGGCTTTCTCATGATGCCTTACCCCAGCTTATGGCTTTGCTTGAAGATCCCGCTGCTGTGGTACGCAGCCGTACCGCTGACGCCCTTAAAAAGCTCGCCCGTGAAACCGCTGTTCCAGCCCTTTACGCCGCTCTGGAGCAGGAAGAAAACCTTAAGGTCGCGTTGCGATTATCAGATGCTTTGCTCTCTTTTTCAGACGCGCGCGTCATTCCGGTCTTAATGGCGGCGCTTGCCTATGACGATGCTGAAATTCGCGCTCGCGCAGTGGAGATATTGGTGACCTTTCCCCATATCGAAGCCATTGAGCCCTTGCTTGAACTCCTTAAAGAAGGAGAGCAGTCAGCCCGTGCTGCAGCCGCCTATGTTTTGGGTAAAATAGGTGGACTTCATCCAGATCCCTTGCGAGCGGCTTTACAAGATCCGGTAAGAGCTGTGCGCTCGGGTGTGGCTAAAGCACTGGGGGAATTAGGTTCCGCAGCGGGAGAGAGTGCCTGGCAAGATTTGGTGACCTGCTTAAATGATGAGGATCATCGGGTTCGTATTCGAGCAGCCCAGGCGCTTGGAAAGCTTCAGGCAACGGCTGCCATCCCCCACTTAGAAAAATGTTTACTGACGGACTCTGCCCGCCGGGTGCGTTGGCGAGCCGCTGAAGCACTGTATATTTTAGATGCGAAAGCTGTGGCGTCAACGCTGGTTGCTTCCCTCGATGATACGTATAGCTCTGTTCGTCTGGTGTGCATGCGGGCCTTGTCAGAGTGGAAAATCGCATCAGCGGTTCCGGCCATAGCCGAAGCCCTTCAGGACCCCATACGTCGGGTTCGCTGTGGTGCCGCGCGCGCGTTAGGGGAGCTGGGCGACTACCGAGCACTCGCGCCCTTAAGAGATGCGCTCTGGCAGGATGAAGAGGAGAGTGTGCGTTTGGATTGCACCCGTGCCCTGGGACAGCTTCGCAAAAACCTTAAAGACACTGCAGAAGCGCTGTTACAGCTTGAAGAGCAGGCTGTGCTTGGTTTGTCAGACGTCTTGCAAGATCAGAGTGTACGCGTGCGCTCTGAAGCGATTACTGAATTGGTCCTCGCCGGAGCCGTTCAGGCAAGCTCTGAGCTTGCTGAGGTTTTGAAAGACGAAAATCCGGTCTTGCGTACGGAAGCTGCTCAGGCCCTTGGACAATTGGGGGGTGACATTGCCGAAGCGGCTTTACTAGAGACTTTAGCCGACAATGACAGTCAGGTTCGACACGCTGCTGTTCAGGCTTTGCTTCACCTGGCAAGCGCTGCAGAGGATTTTCCAGATCGTTTACTACCGTCGCTCTTATTGGGCTTGCAAAGTGAGGATAAACGTCTTCGTACCGGTGCATCGCTAGTGCTCAGCCAGCTCGGCCCTGTGGTGGTTGAGGCCTTGCTGCCCTATGTGGAACATGCGAACCCACGTCTGCGGGCCAGCGTCATTTATGTGCTGGGAGAATCTGGTGATGGTCGAGCCATTGCTGTACTTGCAGCAGCTTTACATGACCCCGTATCGCGCGTTAGTATGGCAGCTGCCGAGTCCCTTGAAAAATTGCTCCACGGGGCGATTCAGCCTCTGCTCGATATGGTGGAGCAAGAAGGGGCGGCCAAAGCCCAGTCGATTGTGACGATGGGTCGAATTTTCCATCAATTAAAGCCCGTTTTAGAACACACCCGTTATCAAGATCCAGATGACAGTATGCGAGATCTGGCCAGTATTGCCCTTGATGGCACGAACGAAAGTATAGAGTTGGTATTATGAGTAATCATGTAGAATGTCCCCTGTGTGGCTTTGCAAACAAAGTATCTTTACAAGCTTTGGAGCGCGTCAAAATACGTTGTGCGCGTTGCAAGCTCTATTTAAAAACCTTACCTCACGCTAAGTTTCGACATTTAGATCCTGCGGTTTATCGACACCCCCTGGAAACGGCTGCCTTTAAAAAACTGTCGCTGATGCCCGGTATTAATACGGTTTTACAAAAAATAGCCCCTTTACTCGACCAAAATTATAGTGAAACTTTTTTTGCTGCCAATGGCTTACGTGTGAGTCCTCAGCAATATCCGGACCTGCATGCCAAGCTTGAAAGTGCCTGTCGAACGCTGGGTTATCTCAAGGTTCCCCCACTCTATGTTTCTTTTATGGGTTTGCATGGAGATATGGGGTTGCACAGCTATGCTGCTGGCGATACCTCTCCTTTTATTGTCATTTCTCCAGAAGCGTTGGAGCATCTGGAAGAAGAAGAAGTGCTTGCACTGCTGTCTCATGAATTGGGACATATTCAAATGGGGACTTTGCGTTACCGTATGGCTGCCGATATGCTGAGTGTTTTGATCAGTAAAACCTTCCGTAAAACCCCTCTGGAGGTTTTTGCCGACAGTATTTCACTGCCCGTACAGCAGGCCTTACTGAGCTGGCGCTTACACGCAAATTTGAGTGCAGATCGCTCTTCTATTTTGGTGCTTCAGGAACCCCAGGCTGTATTTTCTCTCTTGCTCAAACTCAGTGGCGGCATTAATAGCCGTGCTAACCTGGAGGCATTTATGGCTCATGCAGAGCATTTTGATGGCGAAAATATGGTCCGTTGGCTTGAGCAGTATTGGCAGCAGTTCTTGTTCTCACGCCAGATGCCTTCGTTTCCTGTTTGGCGTGCTCACGAAATCAATAACTGGTCAAAACCCAGTCGCAAGGGCTATGGTTATCAAGATATTGTCAAGGTATTTGCTGTCGACAAAGCCGAGTAGTTTTTCTTCGGATTCTTGCGGTTTTCTCAGTGCGCTAAAGAGAGCCTTCCAGGCTACGAATCTGAAAAAGCTTCCATTCACCACTGACTTTTAAAAGGTCATAGTAGAGCTCCTCGGTTTTACCTGAACCATAGGCTGTGCTGTAGCGATTAACGAGAAGAACGGCAGCGTTTTCTGTCTGTTCTTCGATCGTTATATTGTTAATCTGATGGGTGGTGCCTACTTCCACCAGTTGATTGAAAAAGCGGGGCATAATGGCCGCAAAGTCGGAGTCCGGGTGTAGTGCATTGCTAAACATATAGATGTCCCAGTCGTTGAGGCCGTCGGCTATGTCGTAAACCACGTCAAACATAGCTTCATCATCAAAGCTCTCATCATCAAAGGTCCCATCATCGGGGCTTTCAAAGTCTGTACTGCTAGACGGGCGGGTAATTGGTGGCGTCGTGGGTGGTGCCGTTGGCGGGGTAGTGGGTGGCGTTGTCCCCGTGTTGGGCGGGGTTACCCCGGTGACTTGTTCTAATAGCTGTTTATCAATAGTAATGGTTACTGTTTGTCCCACCGTTTGACTTGGACAAGCGCTAAGGGCAGTCAGAACAGCAAGAAAAAAAATGCCTTTTAATGTGCTTGTTTGACGGGGTGTTGAGAATTTAAGCATGGTAAAATCGGTGTGAACTTTCATGATGATACAGGTATTATAACGCTTTAGCGCCGAGATTAGAAACATAAAAACCGCAGTGGGCCATAACAGCCCATTGCGGTTTTTATCTTGCGTGTGCGTTTAGCGTGAAGCGTAGCTGCTGATTTCTCGATGAACCAGTCGCCAGGCATCACGTTTGGATGGACCGTGCTCCATGATCAGACCAAAGATTCGGCTATAATTCGCCTGATAGTAGCGGGCTGCGCGATACTCATCCCAGCGTACGTAGTTCACATCATAGGAGTTTCGATTATAGTTAACAATTTCACCAAAGGTGGGCATCAGCATCGCGGCCTGCGTTGGGAAAAACTTATAATGGCGCTCTGCAGGCGGGTTATGAATATCCTGATAAGGCAGGGCGCGTCCACCGACTTCGAGACTATTGACCAAAACATCCAGGAGAATAAAGCGCTTCATTTCTTCTGCGCTGGCTTTATACAGATTGCGAACATCTCTGAACGCAGTGTTGATATATTTGTTAAAATGACCTTCAGCATAACGGCTGTTCATAAATTGGCGATCTTCGTAAGTCGCTTCGTTACTGTAGCGAATATGGTCAGATAAGTCGCGCCAGGTTTCGAAAGGGAGTTCTCCAAAGGGAGTGTCAAAAGGGCTTTGAGCGGAGACCTCTCCATTGGATTGAAAAGTGGGGTCAGCGGGCAGATTGGTGTTTGTGTTTTGCTCACCAATGGCATCGAAGCCAGAGCGAGGAACATTCACATTGCGATTTTCGATCAGGGGACCGGGTGCTTTTTCTTGCAGGGTGTTTGCTCTTACGTTATTTTGTAAGGGAGCGTTGGTGGCTATACCCGGACGGAAGATGGGCTGCGGTGAGACCACAAGCGCTTAAGGTAAGTGCCACGGCGGCGAATAAAAGAATTGATTTTTTCAAGGGTGCGATTTCCTTAGTGCTGAAATAGAATATAACCTAATTATGCAATATGGAGCGTGAAAACTGAAGTTAATTTTTGTAAATTAACGTTAATTTACAAAAAAAATGAACTTTTCTTAACTAAAACGGATTGAAATAAGGAGCTACTTTGTTACCATCCTCTGACTCTCGATTTACCTTACACGCTCATCCTCTGGTCGATGTATACATTAAGAAGCAGCTAAAAAGCATTGTGCGCTATCTTTGTGAGCATCATCCTACGACGGTTTTGAGCGAGGTGTGGCTGGGTGGATCTTTTGGTCGTGGGGAAGGCGCCGTTTTACGCTCGCCTCAACGGACACCAGCCTGCCGGTGATTATGACATATTTTTAATTTATGCCGACCCATTGACGGACGACGCCTCGTATAGGGCCAATTATGCCCACTGGGAAAAAGCACTCTCTCGGCAGCTCAATTTTCAGGTTCAATTGCGTACGCCGGGATCCTTGTTGCAGTTGTATCAATCAGCCTACGCCTTGCGTTGGTATGATTTATGCCAAAAACACCAAAAACTTTGGATTGCACCCCGTAGCGAAAGAAAGTTGATCAGGACAAATATTCCCGCTCTCGAAGTCTCCAATAGCTTGCGCCTGCTTTTCTTATGTGCGGGTACCCTTTTAAGCCATGAGCAGATTGCGATGGATGAATTTTACCGACTGATTTTGTGGATCTGTAATAGTGTCTTGATTGCTTCGACCAGTTATCATCACACCCTTGAAGGCCAGTTACAAAACATGTATCGTTTACAACACACCCTCGGCGTCAACTGGTTACGTGAGCTGTTCTATTTACAGCAAGAGGCCGTTCGTTATCGTACTGAGCCCGTGTTATCTGACAAAGAGCTGTACAAACCCACTGCGCTACTCAAACCTTTTCTCTACCACGCCTATCTGACCGCATTTACGGGAATTGAGCAGCAGGGCGCACATGAAGCCTTTCAGGTTTTAAGGCCCGTTGATTTACGCAAGGGCTTCGATCGATTAGACTTTTTTTCGGGCTCTAAAAAGCAGACCGGCTGGCTCCTCTATGTGCTTCCTTTTTTAATGCTTCCGTTAGCACAATGGCCTGCTCTATCGCGATTAAGACCGTTTATTTCTTTGCGTCTTTATCGCCGCTTATACCCGCTTAGCCCTGAAGCACAGCGCGACGTATTGCTCATACAGTTTCTAGAGCGATGGCAGCAGTTCAGAGACGTTCTCAGGCCGTAAAATCTTCTACCCGAATAATGCTATCGACGCTGTGAATAATATCTAACTGCTGAATTTTGGCCACAACCTGACGTAATTTAAGCTCGGAAACCGGGTGTGTAATTAAAACCAATTCCGCCTGTCCGGGACTGTGCTTTTTTTGCGTCAGAGTGTGAATGCTCATCTCCGCTTGTCCCATGAGTACGCCCAATTGCCCGAGCACACCGGTACGATCTTCGGCTTGCAAACGCAGGTAGTAGCGATTCATCACCTGATCAGCTGCAGCCAATACAGCTTCCTCGGCAGGATGTTGGCAGCTCATCAGTAAATTGGGTGGGGCATCCATTTCTACGGCAATGTTCAATAAATCACTGACGACGGCACTGGCTGTAGGGAGGCCACCGGCCCCCTGTCCGTAAAACATAAGATCCCCAACAGCGTCTCCCTGTACCAGAAGAGCGTTGTATACGCCGTTGACTGAGGCCAGCGGATGGTTGATGGGGATCATGGTGGGATGCACTCTGGCCTCAAAGCCGCTTTCTCCGCGTTTGGCGATGGCCAACAGTTTAATGACATAACCCAGCTCTTTAGCGTGGGCTATATCCTGAGCTGAAATGCGTTGAATACCGACCCGGTGAATGGCATCGACGGGAATGCGCCGCTCAAAAATAAGTGAAGCCAAAATGGCAAGCTTATAAACGGCGTCATAGCCCTCAATGTCGTCCGTGGGGTCCGACTCAGCAAACCCTTTGTTCTGGGCTTCGGCAAGCACTTCGTCAAAGCTTCTGCCCGCTTCGGTCATGGCAGATAAGATATAGTTGGTGGTCCCGTTAATAATGCCGTAGACAGAATGCAAAGCGTTGGATGCCAGACTGCGTTTTAGCGTTTGAATAATGGGGATTCCCCCGGCAACCGCTGCTTCATAGTAGAGGGCGCAGCCATTTTCTGTGGCAGCGTCAAACAGTTCAGCACCGTGCTTGGCCATTAAGGCTTTATTGGCGGTTACCACGTGTTTTCCACCGTGTAATGCTTTAAGAAGGTAAGCGCGACTTTCTTCTACGCCCCCCATGACTTCGATGACCACTTGAATATCTGGATTCTCAAGAATTTGATCGGGATCTGTGGTGATTTGTTCAGCGCTCAGGCCTTCACGTGGTTTATTTGCGTTTTTGACCAGTACTTGATGTAAGACGAGCTGGGATTCTGTACGGCGTGCATAGTCGGCACCTTTTTCGCTCAGTAGTTTGACCACGGCCTGTCCCACCGTGCCGCATCCCAAAAGTCCGATCCCTATTTCCATATCCCTTGATCCATTCTTATTTTTTCTCAAATGCTTCAATATCAAGCTGCTGCTCGTCTTTGATGGGCATCTCAATATAGACACGCCCTTCTAAATACATTTCTTTGTCCTTGGTCTTAACGTCCATGGTATCGGCGGTCATATAAGCGCCTTTATGGGTGCGTACTTTAGAGCGCGTTTGAGAGCTCAGGCTTTCGTCTTGCTTGCGCCACAGCAGTTCGTCGGTCAAAATAATGTCTTTGGTGTCCGTAATGACTTCGACATTTTCTTCCATGCGTAGATCCTGCTGGTTTCGGTCGTAGGTGGCTTTTCTGGCTTCCCAGACAATATTACGCCGGGTATCTTCAGAGCTGTCGGGATTACCCAGGTCTTTTTCCCAGTCTTTGAGATTGAAAAACTCGCCGTGGGGTTTGTTTGCACCCTCTTTGAAGTTGACGTAGCGGTTATCTCGGGTGACTTCCACTTCGTCAGCAAAAATGACAAAGAAGGGGGTGCCCTCTTTGCGTCCGCGCAATTCCACATCATAAAACCGGAGCTCGACCTGATCTTGTTCCTCTACAGGGGGCTCAATCGCGGCCGGGTTACGAGCACTCATTTTCCACAGCCCATACCCAGAAACGCCAATGATCATGAGTACCATCACCGGCAGCATCCAGGGGCGAAAAGCGTAGCGTAAATAATAGGATTTATTTAACGCCTGCCATACTTGTCTGCCGGTCATGGGTGGCGCTCCAGAATATCTAGAAAAACGTCTCCATATTCTCGTGTTTCTTTGAGAGACCACTGTTTGGGTGCTGACCACTTTTTGTGGCGTTTGCGGTATTCAATGCAAAGGGTGACAGGTTTAACCACTTGGGTTTTGTCCAGCTGCTCAATGACGTAGGTGTAAAGGCGCGCGTCATCGTAGGGCGGATCAAAGTAGATAAAGTCCACATCAATGGTGGGTTGCCGTTGAAGAAACAGTTGGACGCGGCTGCGATAAAGGGTGGACTCTTCTAACACACGAAGAGTTTCAATATTCTCTTTGAGCAGCTCCAGGGCCCTGGGGTTTTGCTCTACAAACGTGACGTGTCCAGCCCCTCGGCTAAGAGCCTCTAAGCCGATAACGCCAGAGCCAGAACATAGATCCCACCAGCGGGAGTTTTCTATAACCGGGCCCCAGACATGAAAGATTGCCTCTCGCACCCGCGCCGGGGTGGGGCGGATTTCAGGCCTGTCCAACCATTTTAAGCGACGTCCACCGTGTTCTCCACCGGTTAGTTTCAACATAAGGGGTTAATAAATACCGTATTGTTCCTGAAGATGGCGCACGTCTTCGCGATTGAGAACTTCAAGAAAGGCAGGCTCGTTGTCCACGCGATAGTTGAGCAAATAGCTTTGTAGTTCTTTCATCGTGTGACCATTGCGGTCCAACTCGTTAAGATCGATATACACCTGAGAGGCCAACATATCATAGACAAGAGGAATACCGTTATCTAAGGTGTCAAATTTTGTGTTGAGACTGTCTTTGACTTCTTCTGCCTTAATAAACGCGGTGTTCGCCAGACTGCTCAGTGGAGCCCCTCCGTGATCGGCACTGAGGACCATCACAAAATTATCTTTGCCCACCTTGGCTTCGAAAGCCTTCATAATACGCTCGAGCTGTTTGTCTTGTTCTTTTAATACACTGCCGCACTCGTCACTCTGCCAACCAAAGGCATGGCCACAGGCGTCGGTGGACTTGAGGGTTAAATAGACCAGGTCAGTGATGTTGTCCTGACCTACGGGTTCATTTTCAAGGATTTTTAAAAAGACTTCGGTATCGAACTGGGCCTGGGCGGGTGTTTTATTGACGTCACTGAGGTTGTTGATATCGTGCCCAAACCAGCGTGAGTTTGTGTCCTGAATACCCTTTAAAAAAGGCTGTATGCGAAGATCTTTGAGGTAATCAGGAAGGGTGTAAAATTTTGTATTGCTGGTGACGCCTCCCGTTTTACGATCATAAAAAGCCACAATGTCTTTGTCTCCGCCGGCAAACATGCTGCCGTGACCCGCCATGCCAATGGCAGCCCGATCAGCGTAAGCATAAGAAATAACCACAGCCTCGTTCTTAGATTGTTGATCCCAGGTATCGGCCAAAGAAGGACTGTCAATAAAAATAGGAGATTGATCACGGCCCAACAGAGACTGACGTTCTCCCAGGGGAGGAATCGAAAAGCGGTTTGAAATAATACCGTGTTGATAGGGGTAAGCGCCTGTGCCCACGCCGACATGACCCACTGCGGTTTCTACGTCGACGTGATTCACTTCGGCATTGAGATAAAGACTGCCTTTATCCATCAGGCTTTTAACAAAAGGCCATGCTTTGGGGTGAGCTGCATAGTATTGCCAACCGCCCTGATCAAAAAGCACGGTGAGAATGGCTTTCGGTGGTGATTTGATGGGCTTAAAGGGGGCTTTTAGAATCTGTCCATGACGGGCGTCTTCTGGTGGGTATCCCCTCATAAGGTAAGCATAAGTCGGTGCCAGATCCTGCTGAGTGGCGTTTTCTTGGAGCAGTTGCCCGGCTTTTACATAGCCTGGGCCGTAAAACAAGAGCGGAATTTCCACATCATAATCCCAGACCTGGCCGTGGGTAGCTCCCGTATGTGCTGTTTTTACACCCCCGATATAACTATAGCCGTCATGGGCGTAGTCTCCGGATTCAAACATCACTGAGGCGTATTTTCGGGGCAAAAAGAAGAGTTGCCCACTTCGCCGGGGAGAATAGGAGTAAGCAATGGCTTTATAAAAACGCTGTTGGGTGGCTCGCAGTTCTGTGGCGTCGGGTGCTTTGTATTGCATCGGACGCAGCGGGATCTCGATGGCGGCAGAGGGAAGGCTTAAACAGAGAAAAGCCAGGGTAGCGCTAGCTACCCTGGATAGATTCGAAAACATCAATTTAGGCTTCGCCACTATCGAGCTTTGCTTTTAACGCTGCGAGATCATCATCCACACCGGAGCCTGCTTCGAGGAGCGCAAACTCTTGTTCAATGCTGCTGCCGGCACCGGATCCGAGCATGCTGAGATCACCATATGCTGCGGCCAGGGCTTCTTTTTCCATGACTTTGTCTTCCATGCGAGAAAAAGCGGACAGGGCTTTGCCGGTGTCCATTTTACCCATGGTTTTATGGATTTGCTCCTGGGCTTTGGCCTGACGCGTACGGGCAATCAAAAGGTCTTTTTTAATGCGGGCCTCATTGATTTTAGAGTCCAGTTGAGACAATTGCTTCTTCAGGTGTTCCACATTGGTGTTTTGCGTTTGCCATTGGGCCTTAAAACCCTCTGCAGTGGAGCTGTGGGTATTGCGACGATTAAGCGCTTCTTTGGCGAGGTCTTCACGACCACTTTTGAGCGCCAGGGTTGCTTTTTCTTCCCAGCCTTTGGCCTGTTTGTCATTTTGTAGAAATTGCTGGTGGAGCTTTTTTTCGGTTTGAATGGCCATTGCCACTTCTTTACGCACCTCAATGAGGTCACGCTCCATGTCCACCATAAGCTGTTTTAGCATTTTTTCTGGATCTTCGGCTTTATCAATCATGTCATTGATATTGGACTTAAAAACGGTCGATAAACGGTTGAAAATTCCCATGTTAAACATCTCCTTACAACGTGTGGAAATTATAACACAGGCCCTTTGCTTTGCCGAAATTTATGGGCCTAAAGACCCGTTGAGATTTTAGAAAATGTTATGATAGGTTTAATTTTAGAATGTTTTTTTGAAAATCCCTTTAATATAAAATGCAACGTGAGGCGAACAGCTCTTTAATTATGAATACCGATACTTCCCCTTTAATTCTGATTGTCGATGATGTGGCACAAAATTTGCAGGTTTTGAATGCGACACTGAGTGAGCACGGTTACCGTGTTGCCGCCTCAAAAAGTGGAGAGCAAGCGTTTCAAGCTTTAGAGCGAATTCAGCCGGACTTAATTTTGTTAGATATCATGATGCCCGGCATGGATGGGTATACGGTCTGTGAGCGTTTAAAAGAAAATTCTGATACTAAAAATATCCCGGTGATTTTTTTAACGGCCAAATCTGAGTCAGAAGATATGATTAAGGGGTTTCAGTGTGGTGGGGTGGACTATATTACCAAGCCGTTTCAAACTCCAGAACTCTTAGCCCGCGTGCGCACGCATACAGAGCTAAAGCGTAATCGCGATCTCATTTTAGAATACACGTTGGATTTAAAAGAACGCACCATTGAGTTAGAACGCCTGAACGACGAAAAAAATCAGTTTCTGGGCATTGCCTCTCATGATTTGAAAAATCCGCTGGGCAATATTTTGATGCTTTCTCAACTCATGAAAACAGTCAAAGACGAAGGCCCACAACTTGAAGACTTTATGGGGATTCTTGAACGATCTGCCAAAAAAATGCTGAATATTATTGATAAACTTTTAGACGTGAACCGTATTGAATCGGGCCAGCTGCGGGTTGATCAACAAAATATTCCGGTAGATGAACTTATTGAGCAAACCGTGGATGCTTTTGCCACGGCGGCGAAGGCCAAGCAAATTCATGTGCAGGTCAATTTAGAGAGTGCCGGCATGATGATTCACACTGACCCCATGCTTTTATCTCAGGTGCTTGATAACTTACTCTCTAACGCGATTAAGTATTCTCCCAAAGCCTCGCGGGTGACGATTAACCTCAGCCATGCTGACGACAAATTACACATTGCGGTGGCAGATCAGGGACCGGGCTTTTCTGCTCAGGATCAGGAACGGCTTTATCACAAGTTTGCCCGCTTGACGGCCCAACCTACCGGCGGAGAGCACTCCACGGGACTGGGCCTATCTATTGTTAAGCGTCTGGTAGAAGCCCTCGGCGGTGAGATTCGTTTAGAGAGCGATCTGGGCAAGGGCAGTCTGTTCACGGTGATTCTTTCGGGTTCCCAGAAAGGGGTATAAACCCATGGCTGAATTCACGGAGCTTTTTCATGAAGCGATGATCCAGAATGATCATCCGCGCCAGTTTTTAAAGTCCATGATGCATTCGTTCCAACAAAAGACCCAGGCATGTCGCGTTGATTTGTATCACCTGCATCAGGCAGAGGGTGCTTTTATTTCTCAACGCATTCACACTCTGCCTGAACCCGCGGTGCCGGTACCAGATTTTCCTGTGGACCTTTCACTTTACAATCTGCTCTCCATTTCTGCCCTGGCGGGATCCCCTGACCAATTTCCGCTGGCTTTGCGTCCGTTGTTTTCGAGCTTTTCTTATCTCCAGGTCTGGCCCTGTGTTAGCCCAATTTGGGAAGGTTTTCTGGTGCTGTTTTTTGACGAGCCGCCGGCGACTCCCATTGTTTTAGAAGATTCTTTTTTACATTCTTTGGCCAATGTCCTCGGGTGGATGCTTCATAGCCGCCGGGTAGAAAGCGCCTGGGGCTTGCTAAAGCAAGAACACGGGGAGCTAGAGCGCCGCTTGCAAACTGTGATCAGTAATTTGCCTGGTTTTGTCTATCGTTTGAAAAGCGATGATGAAAACCATGCAGAGTTTTTGAGCCCCGGGGTTTTCGATTTGACGGGTTACCGTCCAGAAGTTTTTTATCAGGGTGACGTCAGTCTTCGATCTCTTATTCACCCGGATTATCAAGAAGAGGTGCAGTCTCGCATTGAGCGGGGACTGCGTTTGCAACAGCCCTATGAGATGATGTATCTCTGTCAGGTCAGCGCTTCAGAGCAGCGCTGGTTTTGGGAGAAGGGGCGGGGTGTTTTTACCCCGCACGGCGAGCTTCGGTATTATGAAGGATTTATTACCGATATCACCGCTCAGAAAAACAGTGAGCAGGCCCTGGCACAACTCAATCAGAGTTTAGAGGCCCGTGTCGAGGACCGTATGCGTGATCTCGAGGAGCGTCAGTTTATCTTTGACACCATCGTGAATAATGCCCAGGAAGGCATTATTATGATTGATGAACACGAGAAGGTCTTGTTTTTAAATATCAGTGCAGAGATGATGTATGGATATACTCTCAAAGAAATCCAGGGTGAAAATCTGTTTGAATTGCTCTCGATTGATCGTTCACTGCAATTGTTTAAGTCGGATCTCCACCGTTTTGAGGATGCTGAAGAAGGCCCCGTGCTGGATCAGAGAGCTGAAATCATGGTGACCCCAAAGCAGGGTTCTGTCATGCATGTGGAGCTCAGCATTTCATGGGTTAAACAAAAAGAGGGGTTTCGTGGTGTTGCCTTTTGCCGGGATATCGGTAAACGCAAGCAGCGCGAAGCCAAACTCAAGGCGTTTTATGAGTTGGCAGAGTCTTCTGCCCAGGGCATAGCCATGTACTCGCTGGAGCTTGAGATCGTCTACGTCAATAAAAAGCTGGCGAGCCTCATGGGAGAAACAAGTGCTGAAGCACCTGTCGGACGCTCACTGCATCGATACCAACGCGATGCAGAAAGAGCCTTTTTTGAGGCAGAGGTGTTTCCTCAACTCATGGAAGAAGGCGAATGGCTGGGCGAATTGGGCTTGTGTTCTAATCAGGGCCATTTCACGCCCACCATTGAAAGCTACTTTTTTGTCTATGACGATAATGCAGCACCTCTATTTCTGGCCCATATTGTCACCGATATTACTGAACAAAAAGTTACCGAAGAGCAGTTGCAAAAAGCCCAGGGCATTGCCGACGATGCAAATCAAGCCAAGTCCCTTTTTCTGGCGAATATGTCCCATGAAATTCGCACCCCGATGAATGCCATTATTGGTCTTGGGCACCTGCTCAGTAAAACGGAACAAACGCCAAAGCAGGCAGACTATACCCATAAAATCAATAATGCGGCCCAAAATTTGCTGGGCATTATTAACGATATTTTAGATTTTTCAAAAATTGAAGCCGATAAAATGGATATCGAAAGTGTTCACTTTGACTTTCACCGGGTCTTTTTAAATATCAGCAATATTCTGGCTTTTAAAGCTGAAGAAAAAAATCTTGAAATTATCTTCAAAATTGACCCTGCTATTCCCCGGTTTTTGATGGGAGATCCTCTGCGTCTGGAACAAATCCTGCTCAATTTTTCTGGAAACGCCCTGAAGTTTACCGAAAAAGGCACCATTACGGTGGTGGCTGAACAACTGTGGCAAAAGGACGACGACGTCTTTTTAAGGTTTGAAGTCAGAGACACCGGCATTGGTATGACCCCTGATCAACAAGCCAAACTCTTTCAGGCTTTTTCCCAGGCAGATGCTTCTACCTCTCGACAATTTGGGGGAACAGGCCTGGGCTTAACCATCTCCAAGCGCCTGGTGGAAATGATGGGCGGAGAAGTGGGGGTTACCAGTCAGTTGGGTGGGGGAAGTACCTTCTCTTTTACCCTTCAAGTCCATCGCTCTGGGAAGACAGAACACCTTCAAGTACCCACTGATTTACAAAGTAAACGGGTCTTAGTGGTGGATGACCAGCCTGTGGTATTAGAGGTTATGGACGACTATTTGCGTTATTTTCAGATTGATTCGACCACCGCTGAGTCGGGGGCTGAAGCTGTTAAGCGTTTTCGGGAAGCAAAGTCTATCGGCAAGCCTTTCGATCTGGTAATCCTGGATTGGAATATGCCCACCATGGATGGTGTAGAAACCCTGGGGCAGCTCCGCCAACTGATGGATGGGAGTCATGAAACCAAAGTCTTTATGATGACCGCTTATGGCCGGGAAGATATTGTAGACGCTCTACGGCAGTTAAATGTAGACAATTTGTTGTTGAAGCCGGTGACGCAATCCGTACTTTACGACCATCTGGTGGAACACCTCAGTCATGGTTCATTGGCCTTGCGGTCGGTGCAGCAACCTGCAGATCGACTCATGGATTTATCTACGATTCGCGGGGCACGGATCTTGCTGGTAGAAGATAATCTGATTAATCAGCAAATTGCTCAGGAGCTGCTGGAAGCTGAAGGGGTTCAGGTGACCGTGGTGGAAAACGGTAAAGAAGCGGTGGACTGTCTCTTGTCGGCACTGCCTGCGGTGTCTTTTGATGTGGTTTTGATGGATCTACAAATGCCGATTATGGACGGCTATGAGGCCACACGAACGCTGAGGGCAAATGCTGCTTTCGAGCAATTGCCCATTATTGCCATGACTGCTGACGCGGTGACCGGTGTTCGAGAACGGGTGCTTGAAGCCGGCATGAATGATTACGTGACCAAGCCGATTCAGCTGGAGCTCCTGGGCGCATCGTTATTGCGTTGGGTTGCACCTACGGACAGGTTGATGTCTGAACCTGAGAATGAAACCATCCTGACCGAGCAAATCTCCGTCTCTACCCAGCTTCAGCAATTAAGCTGTCTTAACTACCCAGACGCCCTATCACGTATGGCGGGCAAACCCTCTCTGGTAAAGCGTTTGCTGCTTCAGTTTTTAAAAGAAAACAGATCCACTGCTGCAGTGATATCTCAGGCTGTATCCGATCGGGATTGGATAAGGGTAAAAAGTCTTGTTCATGCCTTAAAGGGAGCTGCGGGTAACTTAGGACTCACCGCTATTTTTGAGCAGGCGGATGCCTTTGATGCTAAGCTGGCGTTGTCACCGATTCCCATGACACAGATCGGCCAACAGGCTCAGAAATTGTCGGAGATTTTAACGCTTGATCTCAAGGAGATTGAAAATCTACTTTTAGTTCAGGAAAGTGCCGATACAGAAACTTCGTCTGCTCAAACAGCTCATGAATCGCCGATTCCTATCAGCGTTTTAAGTGATCTGCAACGCGCTTTAGAGAACTTTGACGCCTCTGCGGGGGAGCTGATTGAAAGCTTACGCCTGAATTATAAGGGCTCTCATAAAGAGGTCTTGCAAGAGATTGCTGATGCGATTGATGGTTTTGAACAAGAGGCTGCTTTGGCAGGGGTGAAAGCTTTAATGCTTAAGCTTTATGAAAAGTAACTTCCTGGGTAGATTCTGAGTCGTAAAAAGCCACCTGATTTCTGCCTTCTTGCTTGGCTTTATAAAGCGCGTCATCAGCGGTTTTTATCAAGTCTTCAGCGCTTAATTCATCCATGTTTGCGTAATAGGTGCAACCAATACTCAGGGTGATATAAGGTCTGAGTTCAGATCCCATGTGGGGAATGCGCAAAGCCAGAATGCGCTCGCAGATTTGCTGTGAGATTTGCTGTATAAATCGGGCTTTCTCTCCACAGATTACCACGGCAAATTCTTCACCCCCATAGCGGGCGGGAAGCGTGTCTGCGGTGAGCGCAGGTAGGTTGTTGGCCACCTGCTGAAGGCATTCATCACCTTTTTGGTGCCCGTAAATGTCGTTATAGCGCTTAAAGTAATCGACATCGGCCAGTAAGACGCCGATGGGCTCTTGTTTGGTGCGACTGCGCTCCCACATGCGCTCAAGTCCGTCATTAAAAGCCCGGCGATTGGGAATATTGGTTAAACCATCGGAGTAGACATTGCGTTCGAGATCGCGCTGGCGTTTTTTGAGTGCCTGGTGTTGTAAAAGTAGTTCACTTTGGTTTGCTTTCAGTTGATTAAAAGCATTTTGCTTTTTGAGCACTGACATCACGCGCGCTTTAAGTTCGGGATACTGGAACGGTTTGGTAACATAGTCGGTTGCACCCGCATCAAAAGCTTCTTCTAGTTTTTCTGAGGCATTTAGCGTGGTGAGCATAATGACTGGAATCTCAGAAAAAACAGGGTGTTGACTTAAGTGCCTTACGCCTTCAATGCCGTTAATGCCGGGCATCATTACATCCATTAAAATGAGTGAGACGGGAGACTCGGTGCTGTTAAGGTAGGTAAACATTGCCTGCACCGAGTTAACGCCGTCAACATGACCCAGACCAATCTCTTTAAGGGCGTGCTTATTCAGAAACAGAATATCCTGATCATCGTCGACAATCAGCGCATGGAGCTGGCTTAAGTCTGTCGCACCGGAAGAAGTTGTACTCATAGCAAGTGGAGACTTTCCTGTGCCCATTTTTTGAACTCGGTTTTGAGCGTCTTGAGAGAATCCACCACATAGAGAATGGGCTGTAAATGCCAGACTTCGTAGTCCTGAACGGCCATGGCTTCAGGATCAAAGGCTCTGCGTTCAACAGTGTCGCCGAGGGCGTGAAACGTTTCCTGGTGTGAAGACAGAATACCGTTGCCGTAAATGCGGGGAACTTGCTGCTCATAAAGCATGCCAAACTCTACCGTAAACCAATGAAAGCGCTCCAGCTTACGGCGATTCTCACCACCGGCGTGAAGAGAGGCGAGGCCATACATCTGGTAATAGTCGGCAAAGTCTGGATCGGTAATCATGGGCATATGCCCAAATACGTCGTGAAAAATATCTGGGGCGGGTGTATAGTCCAGCTCATGACGCCCGCGAATATAATCGGTGGAAGGAAAAACTTTTTCCGAGAGGAGTCTAAAAAAATCTTCTTCGTGAAGGAGTCCAGGGGTGCGTGCGACCTGCCAGCCAGTGGCCTGATATAGGGTGTCACTGAGTTCTGAGAGCGATGGAATGCGATTGTTGGGGAGCTGAAGATGTTCTAGCCCTGTTATAAATTCTTCACAGGCACGGCCGGGTAAAATAGCGAGCTGTCGTTGAATAAGAAACTGCCAAATTTCGTGCGCGTCAGCGGTATAAGCAGGGGCTTCAATCGCGTGACCCACAGGTAGCGGAGAATCCATTTTAATAGGGACACAGCGAGGGTCTTTGCCTTCAAGACCCGCTTTTTCGTAAGCGGAAAGTGATGCGTCCATGGAAAACCTCCTGTTTATTTTAATCTGTGCTGAAGATGTATAAGACTTTGTTTATCATAACGCGTTTAAAGGCCCTGTGCACAGCCACTCAACTGCTTTTTCTCATGGTTTTTATGTTAATACAAGCCCATCATCTGCTCTGGAGAATGTCTTACGTCTGATTCCTTTGAGCTGCGGTTTAATTGTTTTTGGGAGATTCGTTTACGCGATCTTTGATGAAGTCAGCCATCGCCCGGTAGGTCGCATTCAGTTGGTCTGGGCCACTAATTGTTGCTTCTCCATCGTTGGCCTGGGGACCGTAGTCTCCAAACTGCGCGTGATTGCCACCGGCTATTTGTATATAGGTCGTGCTCTCCGGCAAATAGCCTTTTGTGGCTTCAACCTTTGCCGGTGTGGCCAACCCGTCGTTGCTTGCTGAAACCGATAGTACGGGGACGTCAGTATTGGCTAGACTGTCGGATTCCGCTGGGTAAGCGGCGAGTAAGACAAGGCCTTGATAGCGATGGGTATTGTTTTTGATCACTTTCGCGGCCATGGCACCGCCGAGGGAGTGTCCACCCATGAGCCACTTTTGTGTCTGAGAGGCGTACTGGTCTTGCAAGCCGTTGGCCAGGTCGCTGTTCAACACGGCCAGGTCAAAGGGCATTTTGGCCACCAATACCTTATGGCAATCTTTGGCCAGCGCAGCAGCCAGCGGAATATAGGCGGCCGGCTTCACCAGTCCTCCCGGATAAAAAATAAAGCCGATAGGCGTGCTGCTGCACGTGGTGTTTGAGATTTCAAAGTGATCACTTTTTTCGGTGAAGCGGCTTGTCGAACCCAGCTCCCAGGTGGCAAAGCGGGGGCCAGCGCTGCAGCTGACGCTAAAAATCAGGAGGAGAATGCCCAAGCAGAGGCTGAGACTTGGGGAAATCAGAGTAAAGCGTTGCGCTGGTCGGGCCTTCATTTAGCTCTGGTCCAGATATTGTTCCAGCTGTTTTAAGAAAGCGGCAGTATGTTTTTGGGTGCGTTGCAGGGTGTCTAGCTCAAAGTGATCAAAATTCTCTTCCAGGGTACGAATTTGGTGTAAGAGCGCTCCGGGTACACCTTTGAGAAGGTTGTCTTTGTAATTCGGGTTCTTGTGTTTTTGAATCACACGGCCCAGTTCTCGCGTGCTCATATCGGTGACGTTTTTATACTCGTTTTCGTGTACGGGAAAACGTCGCGTCATAATGTCTTTGCGCTCGTCTTGATTGAGCTGGGCCAACATCATCATTTTGGTGGTGCCCAGCGGCTCAAAGGTGGATATCTCTTGCTGGGACATATAGGCAATCCGCTTAAGCCGGGTGAGATAAGAGTACTCCATCTCATTAAAATAGTTGACGGCGTAGTCTTTGAAACTGCGATAACCCAGCGCATAGTACAGCTTTTTTTCTTCTAAATAGCGCAGATAAAAAGCCACCAGGGTATTTTTTTTGACGAGATCGCTGGTCATTTCTCGGATCTCAAAAGAAAGCCCCAGAGCGTCTCTTTGTTTACGCTCTAAGAATTGTCCAAACATGGTTTTGGCTTGTTCTGGAATTTGAACCCGTTCCAGCGTAGGCAAGGCCTGGTCAATCATGGAGCGGTGGCGCCGTAAAATTTCAGGAATGCGCTTTTTGACCTCTCGGTAAGTGTAGAGGGTCAGCGGTTGGTCAGGCATGGCCAAAGCGCTGGGGTCAATAAAAGCCAATTGTTGCGTATCGCTCACGGGGTGAGACTCAGAGTTTAGGGGTTGTGCACACATACGCTTATTCTAGCAGAAGTTTTGGGTGAATACCTTTCAGGATGCCTCTTTTGCCGTAATCGCCTGAAGAATAGACGGCGCTTCTTGCGTGAAAATATGGGCGGCATATCGCAGGATAAAGATCCAGCCAAGCACAGACAACAGCACGAGAAAACTGCTGAGTAAAAGCACAGACTGCCCTTGCCACCAGGCCAGCCAGAGCGGTATGGCTTGCAGGGGCGATAATAGCATGAGTACCTGGAAGCCCAATAAAATGGGCGTGCCGTTATTTTGACGGTAATGGCTTTGGTTGAGATCCATGGGACCGGGGGTGCGAATCGAAAGTAAATTCCCCAGACTGATCACGCCCAGTGCCATACTTAAAAAACTAAACCAACCAAAAATCAGGACCTCTAAAGACAAATTGGGGTAGAGCAGGGCAAATAAGGCATTAATCATGCTGAATTGCGCACAGCCAAACAAAAGCAGGGCGAGGTTTTTTCCCAGTAAAATAAACAGGGGCTTAGCGCCAGATAAAATATAGTGTTTAAACCCTTCGCCTTCATGACCAAAAAAGTTAATGTATAAGTACATAGACGTTAAAAATACGTACCCAATGATACTTAAAACATAGCCATAATGCTGGCTATCACCTTTGTTTCCCAGCCCGGCACCTCGGAGTAAAATGACCATTAAGGGTGTTAAGAAAAAGGCCAACTTACCCAGCAGACTACGAAAATAAGTGCGAAGATCTTTTAAAGCCACTATTTTAACCACTGGTGGCAGAGGCAGACTGAATTGAACCCATGCCCGGTTTTGGCGAACCTTCTGCGTCAGATGTTCGGGTTCGTGCAGCAGGTGCTGTAAACGTTTCCAACTCAAAAAGTAAATCATGCCTGACCATAAGCCCAACGAAAGGGTGTGCTGTGCCCAGGCGCTATAAGCGTTCGTGCGCAGAGCATGCAGGCCCTGCACCAAAAGACCCGGCGGTGAAAAGTACAAAAATCCGTTGATCAGGGTTTCGATTTTTAACCAGAGAGGCAGGCTGTACAGCAGCGTTTCTGCGTTTTGCGCCCGTAAATTGAGGGGCGGGGCTGACGCCAGCTGCTCTGCCACAAAAGCGGGGGCAAAAGAGACAAACATGATCACAAACAGTAAAAGTAGGCTTAAGGACTCTTTCCAATAGCGGCTACGAAAGAGGGTGAGCATGAGATCTTGTAAAAAACGATTTCCCAGGGTGTGTACACAGATCCAGAACCCCAATAAAGGAAGCAGGCACAAGCGACTCAGTAGTGTCACCTCGGGCCAGTGGGCGCTGCTCCAAATAATGGCCAGACAGGCGGGGTAAAAGAAAACACTCCAGGGCTCAAAAAAAGCCAGCCGACTGTGAAAACGGTGTAAAGCTTCAGAGGCAATGGGAAAGCGCATCAGTTTTCTTAAATCGAGACTTAGGCTCTCATTTTTCATTAAAAAAAGCAGGGGGGAGACGGTCCACATAAAGCCCAGTACACCAAAAGCAAAGGTCCATATCCAAAGAATAAGGGCTTCAGGAGCGGGTGCCATAGCTTCAGAGACACCCTTCATGCCGGGAATCGCAATTAAAAAACCGATGCCGGCGGCTAAAAGACAGGCAAGAAAGGCGCTAAACCCATAGGATAATCCTGTACTCCAGCGGTATAAGCTGCCTTGATTGACCCAAAAGCGCTGCAGTAAACGCTGCTGTAGGTGCAGTAGCGCACGAAACTGTTGTCGTTGTAAAGCCTGTGGTGATAGGGGTTCTGACATGGAGCTAGGTGAGCCAGGAAAGCTGGCTTTCGCCTGCCTGTTGGCCCATATAGTCTAGAAATTGTGTTTCCAGCGACCCGGACTGAGTCAGCGTTTCCATGGGGGCACTCATCACCAGGCGTCCGTTTTGAATCATGGCGACATGATCACAAAGCTTTTCAACGATTTCAAGAATATGCGATGTTAAAAAAATAGTTACCCCTTTTTGGGTCAGCCTTTTTAAGAGATGCTGCAGGGTACGGGCAGAGACCACATCAAGGCCTTCAAAAGGCTCATCTAAAAACAGCAGCTGGGGCTCATGCATTAATGCCGCCGCCAGCGCGATTTTTTTACGCATTCCGTGAGAGTAATCTGCCAGTGTCTGATGCTGTTTTGTCTCCAGATCCATTAATGACAGGAGTTCGCGAGAGCGCTGGGGAATGTCTAATGGATTGACCCCGTACATGGTGCCAGAAAACTCCAAATACTCTAACGCGCTCAGCTGTTCAAACAGGTGCAGCTTTTCGGGAACAACGCCCATTTTTTGCTTTAAAGGGACATCTGCTTGCTGCAGATCTTGACCAAAGATGAGTATTTTTCCTGAAGACGGACGCAGCAGTCCGGTCAACATTTTAATGGTGGTGGACTTGCCGGCGCCGTTGGGGCCAAGAAAGCCAAAAAAGGAGCCGGTAGGAACATTGAGATGAAGATCTTTAACGGCCTCAAAACGGTCAAATTTTTGGTTTAAAGCCAGGGTTTGAATGGCAAAAGAAGGATTAGGCGCTATCATAGGCTTCATTATACCCTTCAATTGGATTTATCTCCGTATCCACCCTTTCTTATTGGGGCAAATTCGTTTAAAATAAAAGTAATATTCCTTTAAGTCAGGCAGTTTTTGCAGATGATGAAAAAAATGATGGCCCTTTTCTCCGCTTCTCTCGTGATGGGAGCTGCTTTGAGTAGTTGCCGCAGCCGAACGCAGGTGCTCTCTCCTTCTTTCTCGGCACTCAGTCCAGGGGTTAGCGCGCAGCGCTTTCAGTCCTTTGGCAGCCGCGATCTTTTTCAATGGGTAGAGAAGTACCATGCGTCCTTGATGCAGCGTAATCCTGGGCTGGTTCAGCTTAAGTATGCAGCAATGAAGTCCTCTGCCTTTGCCTTTTATCGGGCAACAGCCTTTATTTTTTACCGTGACATGGCCTCTCAAAAAGATCTAAATCAGGCGACTGCTGTGCCATTACAGGGTGACTTTCACCTTGAGAACCTGGGCACTTATCGTACTGCAGCCGGCGACTTTGCCTATGACTTAAACGATTTTGATGAAGCTGTCGTGGGTCCGTTTACCTGGGATATCGCTCGTCTTGGCGTGAGTATTTATCTGGCAGCCGACGAAGTAGGGCTTAAAAAATCTGATCAAGAAGAGATGGTGGGTTACTTTTTAAAGGCTTACCAGAGTGCGTTAGCGGCCATTCAAAAAAATCCGGGTCTGCTTAATGTGCCCCTGAGTGAGCGCTATCTTTCAGAAAAACCTGCTGAGCAGGTGACGCAGGCTCGCCAACGCTTTAGCCGTGCGGCCTGGCTGCAAGAGATGGCACCCGGCAGCCGTTTTGCGCTGGGAAATAAAATACAGCCCGTGCCCGCCGCTGAGTCTCAAACCTTACAACAGGCTATTCAGGGTTATGCAGCCTCCCGGCGTGAAGGCCCCGCCTTCTTTGCGGTTAAAGATACCGCTGTCAGAATTGCGGGCAAGGGGAGTCTCGGCCGCTATCGCTATATTGTGCTCATGGAAGGCCCCAGCGCTTCGCCCCAGGATGACCTTATTCTGGAGTTTAAAGAGGCCACTACACCCTCTGCGAGCTACGCCGGGCAGCGCAGCAGTGGCGATGACGGGCAACGCATTGTCAGTGCTTATCGTCAGATGTTGCCGCAGGCCGATCCTTATCTCGGCGCAACCCGTTTGGGATCGCTTTCGGCCTATGTGCGGGAGCTCTTGCCCGATGAATCGGTCAATCTCGAAAAAGTCAACAAAGTCAGTGAGTACCGCGACTTCTTGGACAGCGTGGCTCTGATTATTGCGCGGGCCCACAGTCGCACGGGCCAGGCAGCACGCATTCAGGCCGAAATGTCTCAACAAGAGGCTCAACTGATGGCTTTTATTGAGAACTATAATAGTCAGGTCAAGCAAGATTACCAAAACTTTCAGAAGTTTTAGGAGGCACGATGCATATTAAAAAAATTGCGTTGCTTTTTGTTTCGGTGGGCTTAATTTTTGGCTGCCAGTTCGAGCGTTACGTCGCCCCTCCCTCTGTGCAGCCCTTGTTTGCTGACGAGAACGCGAATGCTGAGCTGGGTATTTTGTCGCCGAGGCTTACTGAAGAAATGGCAAAGCTTGCGGTGATGTTTAAACGCGTCGATCGCGATCAAGATGGTTTATTAACAGAAACCGAGTTGCAAAACCATCCTGACTTTCGGGATGGCATTTATCGGGCTGATTTAGATAAACGAAAAAGGCAAGCCTTATTGTGGTTAAATTATTCTGATCGCAATTTAGATCAGCAATTATCGTGGAGTGAAATCGCCAATAACGATACGCCCTACACGCCCATGGAAAGATTAAGCCCTGATGTACCTTCTCCAAATATTGGAAACTATATTGCCTACGTTTTTTATAAGCTGGACAAAGATAATAACGATCGTATAAGTTCTGTTGAACTGGCAAAACACAGGGACTATCCTTTTGTGACTTCTGATCGCACCACTGAAGAGAAGGTGTTGGAAGCCAATGAGATTCTTAACATTCATGATCAAAACAAAGACGGTGAGATCTCAAACGAAGAGTTCATGGCTTTTATGCAAATGGATATGCTATTCCGTGTGCCTCCTCTATATATGTAATTAAGCCATCAAGGTCAGGCAATAAAAGAGCAATATGAATCGGTGAGTCTTGAAAAGTGACGAAAGTCAGTGAGTGCCGAGCCTTATAATAATAAGGTGAAGTGAGCCTACCAATACTTTCAGAAGTTCCAAAGAGGTGACGATGCATATCAAAAAAATAGGTTTATTTTTCATTACAATGGGTTTAATGTTCGGCTGCCAGTTCGATCGTTACGTTGCCCCTCCCTCTGTTCAGCCTTTGTTTGCTGACGAGAACGCGAATGCTGAGCTGGGTATTTTGTCGCCGAGGCTTACTGAAGAAATGGCAAAGCTTGCGGTGATGTTTAAACGCGTCGATCGCGATCAAGATGGTTTATTAACAGAAACCGAGTTGCAAAACCATCCCGACTTCTTTGGTAGCGGAAGCCGTTGGGAGGAGTTTGGCTCGGGTCAATTTGATCTAGATGAACGAAAAGGACAAGCCTTATTGTGGTTAAATTATTCTGATCGCAATTTAGATCAGCAATTATCGTGGGACGAAATTGCCAATAACGATACGCCCTATACCCCCATGCAAAGATTAGATCCTCAAGTCCCTCTACCAGATATTAAAACCTACATCGCCTATGTTTTTTATAAGCTGGACAAAGATGGTAATGCTCGCATAAACCCTATTGAGTTGGCTAAACATAGAGACTATCCCTTTGTGACTTCTGATCGCACCACCGAAGAGAATGTTTTGGAAGCCAATGCGATTTTTGGTAACTACGACAAAGACAAAGATGGTGCGCTCTCAAGCGAAGAGTTTGCCGCTTTTATGGAAGTAGATTCTCTGCTTCGAAGAGGCTTTCCTCGTGACCCATTCACTCCGCTTCCCCCTTTATTCCCCATCAGCCCTTGATGTTAAGTAATAAAATAAAAGCGCTTGCCTTGATAAACGCTTTATTTCGTCAGAGCCTTGTGTTAACATAATAGACACTCGGGGATGTAAAGGTTTCGACAGGGAGTATGATGGCATGAGCTGCGAGTCGGGAACGTCGATGTGCCCGTAAAACTTTGACACCAATTATAAATGCAAACAAGAAAAATCTGTTTGCTATTCCTACTATGAAAACTACAACCCGTATGGCGGTAGCAGCTTAGTAATAAGCTAGTAGCAGGAATGCCCCTCCGGATTGTGTGCGACAAGCATGAACGAGGGATACAACATTGTCGCTGCCCTTCAAGCTGACGCCTATAAGCGCGAAGGAAAAGAAAATATAGGCTGGCTGAAGACGCTGTGTTTATGTGGCAAACCTTCGGCGAGATTTAAATACATAAACTACACTTCGTAGAGGCTCATGTAGTTGGCTCTTTGGACGCGAGTTCGATTCTCGCCATCTCCATTCCCGGAGAATAAAACCGCTGGTAATCAAATTACCAGCGGTTTTTTTATGGATGTAATTTTTAATTATAGCGTCAAAAATTACAGCGTCAAAGGGCTTAAGGAAGCCGCAATAGCCCTTTGACGCCCTCGGTGAAAGCGTTCACCACGGGCGGGCTGTAGGTAATCTCGCCATGGCCTTGTTTTCCCAGTGGCTTGCCGTACTGATTATGAAAGACCTGGGTGTTTTTAGCACCCGCCACTGGACTGCCGTGAATGCCAAATCCCATGCCGAGGCCTTCGGTGTCTGCCCGTTGATAAAAGCTGAGGTATTTGCCTGGGGCGACATTGCCCGGGGCGTATAAGCTTTCAGGTTGACTGTCATAGCCCACCACCGGGGGGTACACTTTCTTCTCTGGGATTGAACCAAAGGGGTTTAAGAAGTTTGCACCTCTAATAAGCCGGTTGACATTGTGTTCAGTGCCTTTATTCATTAGCTCGTGGACCCCTTCAAGGGCTGCTTCATGGGCCTCCCTGACCGGGTCAATACTGATGGCGAGATCGAACTTAACGTTTTGACCGTCCGGCCCTTTAAGATCCTTTACCTTCTCTAAAAATTTCACCATGCTTCTGCCACCGCTGCTATGACCCACCACGACAAATTTGGGTGTTTTTCCCTGAGCGTTGGCCTGCGCTAAAATATCTCGCATGGCAACCACAGCGTTATTAATACCTGGTGTGTTTCCGCTAAAACTCCCGCTGACTTCTGAGCTGAGTTTTTCTCTAATGCTTTGACCGTCTTTTAAGGCGTCCATAAGATAAGATGCGCCCATGGAGTTTTTGACCTCTTCACCCCGGAACAACTCTGATTCCTCCGAAGGAAAACTCAAAATTTGGCTTTTTTCTTGCAGCTCACGGTCCTTTAAAATTTCTGAATGCACACCCACATTGAGTCCTGACCAGTTGGCTTTTTTGCCGGTCTTGTCTTCGATGCCCTCAGTGGCTGGACTAAATAAAGCATCGCTCTGAAGTCCCTGGTTTTTTAGGTTTTCTGCCGCCTGCTGCATAATCTCTAAGCGTCGGGGCTCAAAAGCGCCGGTCCCTTCAAAAGAAATGACCACCACCTCAGCGCCGTCATAATGAATCGGGTTTGCCGGGCCGTGGGGGCGATTGGGATCGCTCAACTGTAAGCGTTGGTTGAGCTCATGACGGTTTTCGCCGGGTCTTGTGGGCACCTGGCGATAATTATCCTGGACGGCTGCGTGAACTGCTTTTTCAACTTGCTCGGGGGTTGCTTTACGCAGTGAGGTGGTGGGTTGAGTGGCTGAGAAAGCGACCGTTGTCGTGCTGGGATCGAAACTTGCGTTTGCAAGAGGTGTTGTTTGTTGTGCATCCGTAGGCGATAAGTTGCTTGTTTGCGGGGATTGGGATGTTGCAGCCGTTATCGTACTGGGTTGTATCGGCAGAGTGGGCTTTAACAGGGGTGGGTTAACACTTGGTGCTGCTGGGCCAGAGGTCTTCGGAATAGAGGGCATAAGAACAAACTCCTTTATTTACATTTAAATTGTAGCCAAAGGCGCAAGAAACCTTGCGCCTTTGGCTGGAGTCTCGTTTTAAGGGCCTATTCTACACGACCTCCCAAATACTTGGCCAGAAAAGGTTCTACCGCCGCAAAAAAGGTCATGCGGTTTTCGGGCTGGGCAAGACCATGACCTTCGTCTTCAAACAATTGATACTGATAATCCAGTCCTTTTTCTTGAAGCACCTTTACAATCTGATCGGCTTCTTGTTGGGTGACCCGAGGATCGTTGGCGCCTTGCGCAATAAACAACGGGATTTGAATGTGGTCCACTTTATAGAGCGGGGAGCGAGACTTTAAAAACTCAGATTCGGTATCGGGATCGCCCACACGCTTTTTAAAGTTATTGAGCATGCTGGCCCAGTACGGTGGAAAGGACTCAATCAGTGTGATCAGACTGCTTGGGCCGACCATATCAATGGCACAACGAAAGGTTTCTGGAGTAAATGTGGCACCCACCAGAGCGGCATAGCCTCCATAAGAGCCGCCATAAATAGCGACGCGCTCGGCATCCACACCGCCCTCTTGTACCGCCCAGTCCACGGCATCGATTAAGTCGTCATGCATTTTACCGCCCCACTCGCGATCACCGGCATTGAGAAAAGCCTTGCCATAGCCTGTGGAACCCCGATAGTTGACCTGTAGGCACACATAGCCTCTGCTCGCCAACCACTGCGCATTGGGATCGTAACCCCACTCATCTCTCCACCAGGGGCCTCCGTGTACGTAGAGCACCATTGGCAGGTTTTGACGTTTCACACCGACGGGATAGGTGACGTAGCCATGCACGGTTAATCCGTCGCGGGTGGTATAAGACATGGGCTCCATTTCTGCAAGGGTATACTCTGCCAAAGCTGAATTGTGCACAAACAAAAAATCCAGGGTTTGTTCAGCGCGGTGGTAGACATAATACTCTGCGGGTGCATTGTCAAATTCAAAGGCCACCAGCCACGTGGTATTGGCATTGTCTCGGTTAATGAGCGTAAAGTCCCCACGGTTATAAGCCGTTAAAAAAGCAAAGTCTGCGGCAATGGCTGGGTCCAGAATCTCCCACTCGGAACGGGCGCGATTAAAATTTGCGGCCTGTACCTTGTAGCTGTCTCCGTCCACAAAAACGCCTGAGATGTCATACTGTGGATCGGAAGCCAATACTTTTTCTTCGCGGGTGTGAAGATCTAAAGCGGTGAGTTGCGTTGCGTTAGCGTTTTTCGAGTTCAAGAGATATAAAAACTTACCGTCTTTTGAAAAGTGTGAGGGACTGCTGTTTAAGCTGTCTTCCATTCCCCACTCCATGAGGGTTTCCCACGGGTTGTCTGTTTGCTCTCGGTAGAGCAAATGCATGCTGCCATCGGGCGCTGCAGCCACTGCCGCACGCACTTTGAGATCACTGTCTGACACCCAGCCGACAATGTTCCCTGGGTTTTCGGCAATTTTAGTTAAGACACCGGTAGATAAGTCCAGACGGTAAACATCGTGCAGTTGAGGGTTATCTTTATTCAGTCCAATGAGAAGACTATTGGGGTGATGCTTATCTTTTTGAATAATTTGTGTTTGCACGGTGTCAAAGGGAGTGTAGTCTTTAATGGCGCCACTATGAATATCAAGACCATAAAGTCGCCAGTTTTCATTGCCCCCTTTGTCCTGCACATACAGTAAGTGTTGACTGTCTTCTGCCCAGAAATAGCTGCGAATGCCACGGTCTTTGTCGTGCGTTAAGACGGTGTCTTTATCACCGTCTTCAGGGGTTTCTAAATGACGAAGGCATAAGTTTAAGACATTCTCAGTGGGGGCAATATAGGCTAAATATTTGCCGTCAGGAGAGATTTGTGGAGAGACTTTGTCGGGGTTGCCGAAGAGTACGCGCCGGGGAATAAGGGGGGGAGTCATTTTGATATACCTCGTTATTTTTGGGATGCGGTGGCCATGACATAGTGCCAACGTTGCTTTTGTGATGGAGGCAGCAATCTTTGGATTTGCTGATCCAGGCCACTGAGCCATTGACGCTGTTGGGGGCTGCGCCCCAACAGAGCGGTGATGCCTGCTGTTGTATAGTTTACTGTGTCAAAAGCCTTCAGCAAAGTCAGCAATTCTTCTGGGTCAAAATATTCCCAGCCTTTTGACCAGGAAACAAACGCGTTTCTCAGGTGTGCATGAAGGACGCTGGCGTAGAGATTATCAGCGCTTAAAAGCCATCCGCCAGGCTTTAAAACGCGGTAAATTTCAGCCACCACCTGGGGCTTGGGGTCGCCTTTGACATGTTTAGAGATGCCTCCAAGCACCGATTTACAGCAAATAATGTCCAGGCTTTGATCTTCAAAAGGTAAGTGTTGTGCATCAATGGCGGCATAGCTGATGTGTGCGTCGACGGCATATTTATGATGCAGCGGGCTGGCTTTGGTTTCGGGGCTGTAGAGATCTGAACAGATCACTTTGGCACCTTTTAGGGCGAGCCATAAACTGGGCCCGCCGTTAGCAGCACCTAGCTCAAGGGCTGTTTTTTCTTTCAGTTGACCGGGCACGTATTGTTCCCAAAGTGCCAGGGCCACCTTCCATGTGTGCATATCCCATTGCAGAATGTCTTCCAGAAGTCGGGGATGGCAACCCAGGGTGGAACTTACCATAGGTCTTCAAAGATAAAAACAGAGCTTTCTGTGCTTTGTCGGTGGGCAATCATCTTCCAACCGTTGCTGTCAGCGATGAGCTGGGTTTCGAACCCTAAAAACGCGGGAGCTCCCCGCGATTGGGCATCAGCCGTTGTCTCTAAGCGGTACTGTAATAAAGCGGTGGTGATTTCTCTTTCGGCCCGGCTATAGACCACTTCTTTTTTGAACAGGCCTGGAGGGGGATGTTGAAAGGTTGCTTCGGTGTGCACCACTTGCTGAACATCCGGCTTATTGCCTTCAGCAATAGCCTTCCAATAGTCTTCAATGGCTTGAGTTGGAGATGACGCGCCTTGTGAAATATAGCCATCGGGCAAGCTGTTTTTAAGGACTGCTTGCGCCCGTTGACGCAGCACGTTAGCCGTGTTGCTATGGGTTTGCTCTGCTTCAAGAGCAGCCAGGCCTTGTAATAGCATAAAAACCTCATAGCGGTCGTCAGGTGCGTAACGCTCATAACGGGCCAGATCTACCTCAGAGAAGGCTTTGAGCCCTCGCTCATAGACTTGCCTTGCTTCTTGCGGTCGCTTGAGACCGCGCCAGTAAATTTCGGCCAGCTCGGTGTATAAATACGGGTGTCGGTAGGGGTTCATTGCCAGGCGGCGCTCAAAAAGACCTGCGGCCTGGGTATCGTTCTCTGGGTTGCCGTCTTGTAAGAGTAGTTTCCCAGGAAGCGTGTAATAGCGAGCGTTGTGAGGATCTATCTGAATCGCTTTTAAACTATTGACAAGGGCCTGAGCCGGCTCTTTTTGATCGTCAAAAAAAGTGGCCTTTGCATAGTAGTGTTTCCCAGAAGGCCAGGGAGCCAGGGTCATTGCCCTTTGAATTTGACGTTGAGCTTCTTTGAGGTTAGATTTGCTTTGGGCCTGAATACTGGCGACATAAGCCTGAGCTGAAAAGTAGTTTAAACTGGGTACCAGCACCAAAGCGGCACCCAATAACCCCAGCAAAATGCGGGTGGTATTGATGTAAGGGGGATAGTCTACTGGTGCATAGACTTGCTTTGCCACAGGGCTCAACGCCAGGCCGGCCATACTAAAAAACAGAATGGGAATCGCTGACACACTCCAGTCAATATCAAACCCAATATGTATAAGCGAGGCCACCAGGCCACACGCCAGAGCGGGGGTGTATAGATTGAGACGTTGTCGGACGCCTCTGGCTAGAGTGATTAACCAGATCAATAAAGCAGCACCCCCGAGCAACCCGGTTTCGGCCAGCGTCTGCAGGTAGTAATTGTGGGGATTGACAGAGAAAAACCCGGCAGACTGCATGTATTGAGGTAGAACAATCCCATAGGTATTGGGGCCGTACCCAAGTACGGGTCGGTCACGAAACATATGCCAGGCATCCTGAAGTAAATGCACGCGCCAGGAGGTAGCGTTTTCTTGGAGAATACTGAGTTGTGTGAGTGTGCTCAGTCGTGCTCCCACACTCTCCCATTTGAAAGCAAGGGCTCCCAGCATAAGTACCAGAATAAAGAGACCGACGCCCAACGCCTCTTTGCGTAGCAGTTGTTGGCGATAAACATATAAAAGTAAGCCCAAAGAAAAAAGCATGGCCAGCCAGCTGGTGCGTGAGTTCGTGCTAATTAAAGAAACCACCAGAATGAGTGTACTTATGCCGTAGTAAATTTTCCAACGGTTTTGAAGGGCGTTGAACAGCCCACCCAAAGCAAGGGGGGTGATCAATAGCAGATAGCCCGCCAGATCGTTGGTACGATAAAAGGTGCCGGCTAAGCTGCTGTCCTGGGTTTGCATGAGCCAGCCCAGAGCAACGATGATCAGGCCGATGCCGACGAGACTTCTCAGGGTCCAATCCAGGGCTTCTCTTCGGCTTTCGGCGGTGTTAAATTGTTGCACCCATAAATAGGCGCACAACCCCAGGCTTAAATACATCAGCAGGCGGGCGATTTCTTCTAAGCTGGCCAATTGATTAACCGAAAAAACAAAGCTGAGGCAGGCACTTACTAGCCATAATAAAGAGGGCCAAAGGAGAGGATAAGCGCGCAGGCTCTGAAAGCTTTCGGGGTAGTGAAAGCGTCGGGCGCTCCAAAGCACTAGCCCGCCGGTCATTACCTGCATTAGGGTTTGCACATGCAGATAACGCCCCCCATAATCATAGGCTGACCAAAAGAGTAAAAAAAGCAGGGCAAAACCAAAAAACACCAGCTGTCGCTGAATAAAATTACTAGGCATGTTCCACATATATCACAGATGCTCTTAAAATATCTGGGCTACACTAAATAAAATCAACAGAGAAATCCCAACCGAGAATATTTATTGTGAATGATCCCATTTTGTCGGCCCTTCTGGTGCTTCCCCTGAGTCTTTTTTTATCCCTTGCGCTGGGCGCTTATCTGGTGCCGGCCCTAAAAAAACGCAAGCTCAGACAATTTATTCGCGAGGAGGGGCCAGCCTCTCACCAGAGTAAAGGCGGAACGCCCACCATGGGGGGGATTATGTTCTTATTGCCTCTGTTATTGCTGACGCCTTTGTTTTCTTTTGCGCTATTACCCACGCTGGTGTTTATCGTTGTTATTGTTTGTACGTGTGCGCTCGGATTTGTAGATGATTTACAAAAAGTTTTACTGCAAAACAATAAAGGCATCACACCCCGGCAAAAGCTTCTGGGGCAGGGCTTAATCGGCGGCGCTCTGGGGGCTTTTTTATATTGGGGTGTGCCAGGCTTTGAGCCTGTATTGCACCTTCCTTTTTCACGCCTGGCTGTGCCCGTCGGATTGGCCTATATTCCCTTTGTCATGTTCTTCTTTACGGCCACCACTAATGCTGTGAACCTAACTGACGGGCTCGATGGTTTAGCGGCGACGGTCATGCTTCCCTGTGTCGGGGCCATGCTGGCGATGCTGCTGCTGGGAAAGGGCTTTAGTGATCCTCTGACTTATACTGCGATCGTGCTGGGTCTGGCTACTTTGGGGGGCTGTATTGGTTTTTTATGGTACAACAGTCACCCTGCTCAGGTGTTTATGGGAGATACAGGCTCTCTGGCGCTGGGAGCGGTGCTGGTGGTTATGGCCTGTGCCGGGCGCTTAGAGCTGTGGTTTCCGATTGTGGGTCTTATTTTTGTGGCCGAAGCGCTTTCTGTGGTCATACAGGTCTTTTGGTTTAAGCGCACCAAAACACGGGTATTTCGTATGAGTCCGTTACATCATCACTATGAACTGGGGGGCTGGAAAGAAGTCCAGGTGGTTAATCGTTTTGCCATTGTTGCTTTTTCTGTTTCTGTGGTGGCTGTCTTGAGCTATTATGCGGTGCATGTTTCAGGAGCTTCTCTATGAGTATTATTGATGCCGACACGCTTTTTCAGCCCCGTTTCTCTCTCGTATCTCCCACTGATGTTGTCGTGCTGGGCGCGGCGCGCAGCGGTTTAGCGGCGGCTTTTTTTTTAAAGGCCCGGGGCTACAAGGTCTATCTCAGTGATGCAGGCACTATTTCTGAGGAAACCTGTCAGCAGCTTCGGGATCGCGATATTCCCTTCGAGCAGGCGGGGCATACCGAAGCCTTTTTGACTCAGGCCCGGTTTATGGTGGCCAGTCCGGGTATTCCATTGACGGCGAAACCTTATCAGTGGGCTGCATCAGCCCATATTCCCGTGGTCAGCGAGGTGGAGTTAGCCTGGCAGTTTTTACAACAGAGCTCCCAGCCACCCCGTTTGGTAGCAGTCACCGGAAGCAACGGTAAAAGCACCGTGGTCTCTTTGCTTGAGGTTGTTTTGAAACAAGCGGGTTTTGCGGTCGCTGCCTGCGGCAATATTGGCTTGCCCATGATTCATTGTGTTGAGCGTCATGAAACGCAGCCCTTTGACTTTCTGGTTTTAGAAGTCTCTTCTTTTCAGTTAGAAACCACCTACTCTCTGCAGCCTGACTTTGCTTTATTGCTGAACCTGTACGAAAATCATCTGGACCGACACGGGGTAATGTCCACGTATTTTGTTTTAAAGTCTCGTTTGTTTCGCCATCAACAGCCGCATAACACGGCGATTCTCTCTGGCGAAAATGTCTGGTGTCAGCGTTTAGGTGAGCAGTTAGCGGCAAAAGACAAAGGACCTCAGGTCCGCTTTTTTAGTGCCACTGATGCGGTTCGGGATGAGCAGTTGTCTTATCAGAATCAGCCCCTTATGGCGGTGTCGTCGCTGTGTCTGCAGGGGCAGCACAACCTGGAAGAATATTGCCGCAGTCTTGCTTTTTGCTGGCCTTCATGATCTATCTGCATCTTTACTCAAAGATATTTTGACTACTTTTCAGGGCATGCCTCACCGTTTAGAGCCCGCGGGTCATTGGCAGGAACGTTTCTTTATTAATGACTCTAAGTCTACCAATTATCTGGCCGCAGAAAAAGCCCTGGCGAGTATGTCCCGACCGGTGATCTGGATCGCCGGGGGGCAGGACAAAGGCGGCGATTTTTCTGCGCTGGCGGCGTGGGCCAAAAAGAAAGTGAAGCATACGGTATTAATGGGTGCAAGTCAGGAGATATTCTCCCGGGCATTGATCCAGTCAGGTTATAATCAAATCACACGGGTAAACGGTATGGAGACGGCTATTCAGGTGGCCATTGAACATGCTGAACCGGGAGACGTCGTCTTACTGTCTCCGGCCACCGCCAGTTATGACGCGTACGCTAACTTTGAAGCGCGAGGAGATCACTTTAAACATCATGTTGCCCAATTTATTTCAAAAAGCGAAAGCGGCTTCTCAGGATAGGGAAGCACGCTCTCAGCGTCTTGGGCAGCGTCAAAGTGTTCAAAATGTTAATCTTCCCGATGCGCACCCCTATCATCCGATTGACCCCTGGTTACTGTATCTCGTATCGCTTTTGACCTTAATCGGCGTCATCAGTATTTTGAGTGCCAGTGCTCACGTGACGCAAGCTCAGTTTGGGGATGCCGGTTACTATTTCAAAAAGCAGTTGGTGGGCGTCGCTGCCGGCTTCGTTGCGCTGGTGTTAACCAGTCGCATCAATCTGTATCGGCTGTCGCGATGGATTCGCCCGTTGATGGCAATGACGATTGTTTTATTGGTGTGTACGCACCTTCCCGTGATTGGCATTACCGCCAAAGGCTCTTCACGCTGGCTAAATTTGCCGGGCATTGTGCTACAGCCTTCAGAGATTGCTAAGCCCATGCTGGTGCTTTATCTTGCTGCTGTTCTGGGAAACCCCCAATTTTTATTCTTCTCTTTAAAAGAAAAGGCGCTGGCGTTCGTTCCAATACTCTCTATTATGTTCATTGTCTTGCGCCAACCGGATCTGGGGACCAGTATTGTTATTGGCAACGTGGTTTTAATTATGTGTATTGCTGCAGGCTTGCCTTACCGTTACGTTTTTGCCACTGTTCTTTCGGGGCTCATGGGTGTGTTTTTACTCAGCTGGAGCACCCCCTACCAGAAAGCACGGATTACTTCCTGGTTAGACCCCTGGTCTGATCCCCAGGGAACAGGCTTTCACCTGATTCAGTCGATGATTGCCATTGGCTCCGGGGGAGTGACCGGCAATGGGTTCGGCCAGAGTGTACAAAAGCTGTTTTATCTCCCGGAGCAGCACACGGACTTTATTTTCGCGGTGATTTCTGAGGAGTTTGGTCTGGTGGGCGGTCTGGTACTGTTTTTTCTATTCTGTGCCCTCACCCAACGGGGCGTTTCTATTTCTTTTCGGAGCCCTACGCCCTACTTGAAACTGCTGGCCATAGGTTTGTCTACGATGGTGTCTATGCAGGCCCTGGTCAACCTTGGTGTGGTTACGGGAACGATTCCCACGACCGGCCTAACATTGCCCTTTATTAGCTCAGGAAGCTCTTCCCTTGTGGTAAATCTGGCTGCTATGGGGCTGCTTCTTAATGTGTCTCGCTATATTCCTGTGCGGACAAAGACCCGCACTGCTGTTGCTGGAGGTCAATAATGCCGACAATTGCCATTGCCTGCGGGGGAACCGGTGGGCATATCTACCCCGGAATTACGCTGGGTGAACATTTGCGCGAGTTAGACTATACGGTGGTCTTTACCGGCTCGAATTTGCGCATGGAAAAAGACAAAATCCCCCAGGCCGGCTTTGACTTTATGGGGGTCCCGGTACGGCCGTTCAATAAAAAGAATCCGGTGCGCTCCGTTCTGAATTGGTGGCGGTGCTCACGTCAGGTTCAGGCGTTTTTGAAACGGCATGAGGTGTGTGCCCTGGTGGGCATGGGCTCATACATTACGGTGCCCGCCATTTTGGCGGCTAAACGGCTCGGTATTCCCATTTTTTTAGTCGAAACAAACCGCGTTCCCGGTAAGGCCAATCAATGGCTCGGGCGCATGGCCCGATGGGTGGCGCTGGCTTACGCTGAAACGGCCACTGCGTTCCCCAAAACGGAAACCTTTGTGAGCGGCAGTCCGGTGCGCCCTGAGTTTGGGCAGGTGGATCGGCAAACAGGAGCCGCTTTTTTTGAGGTAGACCCTCAGTTTCCTGTCTTGACCATTATTGGCGGAAGCCTCGGCGCCCAACTGATTAACGATACGGTGTTGAGCGCTTTATCGGAGCTTCTGGCGATTGAGAATCTACAGATTATTCATGTGTGCGGTGCATCAAACTTCGATGAAATCAAGGCCAAAGCGCCTTCATCTTCTGTTCAGCCCCGCTATCATTTGTTAGAATATGTGGAGAATATGCCCGCTTTGCTGGCCATTACTGACCTTGCTCTGTCTCGTGCCGGAGCTTCTAGCATCGCCGAGCTTATGGTGTGTGAAGTACCGGTCATATTGGTGCCCGGACGCTTCGGTGGCGGCCATCAGAAGGACAATGCAAAAGCTGTAGAAGATGTCGGAGCGGGCTTCATGCTTGAAGAGCATGATCTCTCACCGCAGCGCTTGGTGCAGTGCGTTAAGAATGTAATCCTGAATACAGATAAACAGCAGCAAATGCGGCAAAATAGTAAACAATTAAATACCCGAGATGCAGCAGAGCATATTGTCCGCAAAATTGTAGACAGTATCTAAGAGAAAGAGGCCGTATGTTAGACGTAGCACAACACATCCACTTTATTGGAATTGGGGGGATTGGTATGAGCGGTCTGGCGCGTATTCTCATCTCCCGTGGCAAAACGGTTAGCGGCTCTGATCTGAAAGCCAATATTCAAACGCAGGCCCTGCAGTCTCTGGGCGCTCATCTTTACCTTGAACAATCAGCGGCCAATATTCAACCTGAGGTTGAGTGCGTTGTTATTTCCACCGCCATTTCCGACACCAATGTCGAGTTGGTACGCGCCCGAGAACTGAACCTGCCCGTTCTGCACCGGTCTGATCTCTTGCGTTATTTGCTAGAGGTAAGCCGCGGGATTGCGATTACGGGAACCCATGGTAAAACCACCACCTCGGCACTGATGTCTATGGTGCTTATGGATCAGCAATTGGATCCCACCATTGTCATTGGTGGGCAGATTCCGCAATTGGGCACAAACGCCTATGCCGGCTCTGGCGAGTATACCGTTGCCGAAGTTGATGAAAGCGATCAATCTCTGCGTAAGCTGACTTCCGAGATTGTCGTGATTACCAACTTAGAAGTTGACCACCTGGATCACTACAGCGGCTTAGATGAAATACTTGAAGCCGTTCTGGAGTTTTTGACGCATCAGCCCAGTGCCGGCCGCATTATTTGTAACCTGGATGATCCTGGGGTGAGGCGCTTGCTGGAACTTATGCCTGAAAACTACCAACAGCGTTGTGTCAGCTTTGGTTTGACCACTGAAGACGCTGATTATAGCGCTTTACATATTGAAAACCTGACACAATCCTCTCATTTTGAACTCAGGCATCAGGGCCTATCTTTAGGGCGCTTTGAGATTGGTATTCCCGGAACGCATAATGTGTATAACGCCATGAGCGTGCTAGCGACCGTTCATGATATGGGTCTTGGATATGGGCAAGGCAGCAGATTCTCTTGCTGCCTATCAGGGCGTTCAGCGCCGTTTTCAACTGATGGGTCAAATGGGGGATGACATCAGTGTCATTGATGATTATGCCCATCATCCCTCTGAAATTCGAGCTACATTGCAGACCGCGCGTCTCCAAAATAAAAAAATCACGGCGGTTTTTCAACCCCATCGCTACAGTCGCACCCAGGGATTACTCAATGACTTCGCCCACGCCTTTTCAGAGGCGGATCGGATTATTTTTACCGATATTTATGCCGCTTCAGAGAATCCCCTGGACTTTGATATTACGATTCAGCATCTGGTGCATGCGGCACAGGTGGCCAACCCGCTCAAAGACGTCCAGTTTTTTAGTGCCTTTGAAGACATTGCTCATTATGTACACACGCATCAGGAGCCCCATTCTTTGGTACTCACCATGGGAGCCGGCAATATTTCACAGCTGTCTCAGTTACTATTGGGAAAGCGCCCTGCTAATAGCTCGTCGTCGTCGCCAAACGCAAGCGCTCCACCCCCGGCGACTTCACAAATGGCGTTTACTCACGATGAGTCCTCTTGTGTCAAAAGTGTCCAGTTTGCTTCATAGTCTAGAATCTCACAAGCCTTTAGCTCCCTTTACCTCCTGGCGAATTGGTGGGCTGGCTGACCACTATATTGCGCCACGTTCTGAATCAGAAATTCAGGATGTGCTTGCGCTGGCCCATGGGCAAAAGCTGCCGCTCACCTTATTGGGGGGCGGCTCCAATGTTCTGCTCTCAGATGAAGGCATTCGTGGCATTGTCATGCATATGAATCATCATTTTGCCGGTTTTTCTTTTTTGCCTGAAGGTCGGGTGCGCGCGCAGGCCGGTGTTCGCCTGGGCACCCTCATAAAAAAGGCGATGGCGCAACAGCTTGCGGGTATTGAACAGCTTTGGGGCATTCCTGGCACGATTGGTGGGGCTGTTGCCATGAACGCCGGCGCCTGCAATACCGAGTTTTTTGATGTGGTAGAAGAGATCACGAGCTTAACCCCGTCGGGTGAAAAAGTCGTGCGTAACCGTGCTGATATTGCCCACGGTTACCGCTGGAGCGACTATAAATTTAACGGGGAAATCGTCATTGATGCCCTTATTCGTTTGCATACCGCTCCTGCAGAACGCATTCAAGAAAGTTTTGATGCCGCCGATCGCCGCCGTCAACCCCAGCATAATATTCGCCAGCCGAACTGTGGCTCCGTCTTTCGTAACCCTGAAGGGGACTACGCAGGCCGTTTGATACAGGTTCTGGGCGCAAAGGGCCGTCAGCTGGGGAATGCCCAGGTGTCTTTGGATCACGCCAACTTTATTGTGAATACAGGCAAAGCCTCAGCCAGAGACACCTGTCTATTGATTCGCTCCCTCCAGGCCGACGTTAAAGCCCTTTCGGGCATTCATCTGGAGCCTGAAGTTATTTTTCTGGGCGCTTTTTGATTGTGAAGCCCCGTAGAAATGCTGTAAAACGTACCGATTATGTGGGGATTATGCTCTGCGATGATCATGACTTCGGGCCTTTTTTTACTGTGGACAGCCCAGTTTTGGAACCTGCAACAGGTTGAAATTAAAGGGGCGACGATTAATACTGAGCGCTATGTGCAAACTTTTGTCAAAAATGAGAACTTGCGCGGAAAGCACCTGTTAAAGATCAATCCGTTGATTCTGAAAAAGCGCCTAGAGATAAATCCATTGGTCAAGCAAGTCACTTTTGAACGAGAAATTTTGCCCGCCCATTTGACCTTGAAGGTGCAAGAACGCTTGCCCAGGTATGTTGTATACAGTGCACTTCCGCTTTATGATAGCGCCACAAAAAAAGTGCAGGTGCCCGAGCGCTACGCAAAAATTGTAGATGCTGAGGGAATCCTTTTGCCCCTGCCTTCAAAACGCTTTGCGTATGTTGGCCCTCACTTTTACTTAAAGCCGACCCTGATTAAAAAAAAGTTATCCATGGAGCATTTGAACCTTATTCGTGAGCTAGAGGCCCTCGATGAGAAAAAACTTTTGGGGCATAGCGGTGTTTTTGATATCTCAAATCCTCAAAATCTTATTTTTCATCTCAATGATCCGCCCCTGCGGGTATGGTTGGGTATGCCCGAAGATCTACTGCTCAAAATGCAGCTTATTGACTCCACCCATAAAGGCTCCGGTGTCTCTGAATCGGAGATTGAATACATCGATTTACGCTTTTGGAAACATCCTGTAGTGAAAAAACGAACCTGAGTCCTGAGCCTAGATCCGGGGCAAAACCCTTTACAGACCTACACTTTGTAGTATAATTCCCCTTACGAATCTTCTTTTTGTCCAGAGAATTTAAAGGCGGAAGCTCATGATGGATTTTGACATGAATCAAATGGCCTCAGTGGCTAATATTAAAGTAATCGGCGTCGGTGGTGGTGGTGGTAATGCCGTCAATCGCATGGTCTCAGCGGGTGTCAACGGTGTGGAATTTATAGCAATTAACACCGATGCACAGGCTTTAGAGCTCTCTCAAGCAGAGAAGAAGATTCAAATTGGCCAGAAAGCAACCAAGGGCTTAGGCGCCGGTGGTAACCCCAGTATGGGGCAAAAAGCCGCCGAAGAAAGCCGTGACGATATCGCTGCGATGCTCGATGGCGCAGACATGGTTTTTATCACCTGTGGCATGGGTGGCGGATCAGGCACCGGTGCTGCACCCGTTGTCGCTGAGCTGGCTCGTCAGCAAGGCGCGCTGAGTGTGGGCGTGGTGACTCGCCCCTTTACTTTTGAAGGCCGCCGTCGCTGGAAGCAAGCTGAAGAAGGCATTCAAAGCTTTCGTGAAACCGTAGATACCTTAATTGTTATCCCCAACGATCGCTTATTAAACGTGGTTGAAAAGCGCACCTCTATTCAAGAGGCTTTTCAGGTGGCCGACGATGTGTTGCGTCAGGGTGTTCAGGGCATTTCAGACATTATTACCATTGCTGGCTTAATTAATGTCGATTTCGCTGATATTAAATCGGTGATGGAAAACGCCGGCTCGGCCCTGATGGGAATTGGGCAGGCCAGTGGTGAAGGGCGAGCGGTTGCGGCCTCCAAGGCAGCTATTTCTAGCCCCTTATTAGAAGGCTCTATTGATGGTGCCAGCGGCATTATTTTTAATGTCAGTGGGGGCTCTGACCTGACGCTGATGGAGGTGAATGAAGCTGCTGAAGTCATCTACAGCGTGGCCAGTCCCGATGCCAATATTATCTTTGGTTCAGTCATTGATGAGCATTTGCAAGGTCAGGTGAAGATTACCGTCATTGCCACCGGGTTTGCTAATCAGCAGGGCCAGGTCAACCGTCCCATTCAAAGAAACGTGGCTCCGCCCGTGAATCGCCCAGCTCCACCACCGGCTCCTCGTCCGGCTGCGCCACCTCCTGCGCCCCGTCCAGCTCCGACACCAGCCCCTGTTCAGCAGCAAGCGCCTCCAGCACCGCAACAACAGCCTATGGCTTCAGCGCCGGCTACGGCAGCACCAACGCCCGCTCCTGCGCCTGCGGCCGCTCCTCCCCCCCCGCTGCTCCGGCGGCTCCCCCTCCGCAACAGCAAACGGCCCCCTCACCGGCTTCAATGGCCCCGGCTCGGCCTGTGGCGCCATCAGCGCCATCTTCTCCGCCACCGGATCAGCTTGAGTTGCCTCCTTTTTTACAGCCGCGCCGTTAACCTAAACACTATCGATTTTGATTATTATTCCTGTTTGAAAGCAGAGAATAATTTTTTTTGAGAGATTATAAAGTCAGGAGCAAAACAAAGATATTAAGGACAGGTAATGGTGATGTTTTTTTCGCATTATGCTTAATTATTTTTCAGCAGAGTGACAGGCTTTTTTTCGGTGGTTATTGGGTTTGGCAGTTTACAAAACTTAAATAAAGATCGTATACTAAAGACAAGAACAATAATCAGATTGAGTTTAATACACCTTATGTATCTAAAAAAAGTACAGATTAAAAAGCAGGCTCAGCTCGGCATTTCCCTGATGCTGACCATGATGATGTCTGTTTTCATTTTGATATTAATTACCGTGAGCTCATCAGTCCTCTCTTCTTCCGAAAAAAGTAACGCCAAACGTTTTAGTAAGCAGGGCCAGGCAGATAATATCGCTCGGGCCGGGTTGCAAGAGGCCGTTAATTGGTTTAAAACTCAATCTGTTCAGCCTGTGCGTCAAGGGGGAGTAACCCCTGCTTATCCCTGCGCTGATGGTGCGTTTTATCCTCGTTATGACACAGACCCTATTGAGCGTGAAACGGTCGATGAAAAGCTATGGTCTGGTCAAAGACATTCAAATTGATCGGAGTGTTTGGGGCCGTTATCGCGTCAAACGTCAGGATTGTGGTGGTGCCTACGATACTCACGCCGTCCATGACTTTACTGAAAAAAGAGGTAAAAACGAAGGCGTATCTACGGGGGAAGGCGTCGTCTGGTATGTTGAAAGTGAAGGTATTGTGTATCGTCGTACCAATTACACAAAAAATGGTCAAGGTATCTTTACCACAGGGCCGACAGGCCCCGATGGTGAAAATCCTATTTTAGAAAAGTCTCGTGCCGCGATTGAAATTAATCGCATGGCCATACTGGTAGACCGTGCCGCTGTGACGACCCTTGGCACCACTGCAAGTCGGTTTAACTCTCGATGCCAGGTCATTGGCGATTCCAACTCCTTGTCGGGTATTAATTTTTATGGGTCCAGCCCTAATTTACCTGATGGAAATGGTTCCATAAGTGTACCCACCGGTGTTCCCAGAACGGCTTTAAACACAAATCCCAGTCTAACGCCGGAGCGGGTTTTTTCGGTGTCTAAATCAGAGCTAAAATCGCTTTCAGACAGCATTTACACCAATGTGGCTTCTATTCCCGACAAGATTCCCCTTTCGATTACCTACCTTGATGGCAATGGCACAGGTACCTTTACCTTTGACTTTAATAAGCCCCTGGTGGGCGGCGGCATTATCTTTGTGGACGGAAACGTCAATTTACAGGACGGAAGTAACTCTTTATTCTCAGGCGTTGTTTACGTTACCGGAACGCTCACGGTAGGTGTAAACAATACGTTGAGTGGCGCTATTATTGCGAACCGTGTCGACTGCAACCCGGGTACAGGAGGTACTTCGAGTATCTCTTATACACACAATTATGTTAACGATATCCGTCAAATTCTCGGAACGTATCGAGAAAACTCAATGTCTTATAAAACAGCAAATGGATAAGGTAAGTGTTTCATGAAAAAAATAACTATTAAAACTCAATTACAGCAAGGGTTCTCTCTTGTAGAGGTGATAGTCGCGGCTGCCATTCTTTCTACCGTAACTGTTGGGGCCAGCAGTTTTCAAAGTGCGATGATGCAGAAAACAATTCGAAACAACGACAAATCCTTTGCCAGCGAAAAAGCATTGCAAATGTACGATGAGATGCGTTCTTTTGTACAGTCGAACCAGGAGTCTTTTATTACAAGCCTGGACAACTTTAGTGACGGTAACGGCTATAGTTGGAGTTTAACAACTTCTGCAGGCAGTGTTGAAAATCCTGCCGATCCCTGAGTGGAAATGAAAAAATAAGCTCAAAGTGGCGGTTCATTCGCCAAATTCAGGTCGATCCAGTGCTTAACGATGATTACTCACGACAGGTTCGTGTTAAAGTCTGGCGTGCGAACCCCAATGATCAAACCAAGCCGATGGGCCAGCCCCTTGCCGCCATCTCGGGTATTTTAAAGACAAACGTAGATCAGTACCCTCCCACTCAGGTTTATGACGTGTTCATGTTTGGTGCTGAAAATGCGCCCGCATGGTGGGTGGAAATTGCCGCCCTGCGCCCCACTTTCGAACGCTTATTAGACGATTTGGAGTACAGAAACCCAGGCTTAAGATATCGCCGTCACTACGTTTCTCGCTTTGGATTTGGAAGAGATCCCTATTACCTACCCTACATGAATAGTGCTAGTAATACCGATTCTCAGACGATTCCCTGGACCTATTTTTACCCCGGGCGCATTCAGCGTACAAACGCAGGTATGCCCGTTGTCGAAAGTTATGTTGAAGAATACACGCACGGCAGACGTCGTAATGATGACCCCGATCAATTTACCCATGCCAGTCGGGCGTTAACAGGAGCTTCCGCTCAATACCGTCATTATGCTATGGCCGATCGCTTTAATCATGTGAAACGCTACCCCGAAAATAGGGCCATGCTCAATCGACTGCGAGCCATTGACCCCAACACAGAAATCGATTTGGTTACTTATCTCGAAGAAATGAACAGTGAGCCCGATGAGTACCGGAACTCATTAATCATTAACCTGCACGGAGAGCTCATTCCTTTTCCTGCGATCAGAAATTATTCAGATCCTGCCAAACGTCCTGACTCTCATCCCAATATTCGTGTTGTGACTCATCCAGAGCGCATTCGCTACAATAATACAGACACTGACATGAGATTAAGGGTGCATGCTTATCAGACGCTTCCTTATGGCCAAGAAAAGCTTGATGGGGACCAGCTCGACGCGAGTACTGAGTCAAACGCAAACAATGCCGCGAACCAAGCGTTTATGTTAGACCCTAAAAACCATCTTGATAAAATCAGTGTTTTCATTCCTACCGATGGCAACGGGCGCAATCCTTTTGATCCGTCGGCACCCGGCTTTCTGGATCACCCTGTGGCAAACGTGCCCAGCGCAGACATCTTAGACAATATAATGCCCAGTAAAATTATTGGGAACCACCGCCGCCCTTACGTCAGAAAAGATTATATTACGAGTACTTATTTAGGCTTCTTTTCTGGCTCTACCGGATCAAGTCGCTCGTTATCTATTGAGAATCGTCGTCTTGTTTACCGTAAAACTTCAGATCAAAACGCGGTGGGTCAGCCCAGAACCGTCGAAATCGCAAGAGATCCGCGCTTACCTTCTGATGTTAGCTTTGTGCGCGGGGGCATATCAGAGACGGTTCCTCTGGCCAATCTCTTAAACGGCAGCCGCGATGAATTGCGTTTTTCTTTCAATGACTTTATGTTCCTTTCCACATCAGCCCCTTTTAATACGACGCTGTTGACCGATGCCCAGCATGTTCAGCGCACCATCAATGAGCTGATTGATCAGACCATTGTTCTAGATCCTGATGTCTATGATCCTCGGCAAACAGGGGCCTCAGCATATCAGCACCGTGGCCTGAACTTAGAAATGCGCGTGCAGAGTGCGCGCATTTCAAGCGGTGATGTTTATCTTCGGTTTTATACCGACAGCAATACCCAAAATGCCTGGCAGTCACGCATTAACACTTATTTGGCAAATCTTCCCTCGAATCGTTTAAACTATGCACGGGACGTTGCGGTCTTTCCCGCAGGAGTGACTCCCGGACTCTCTTTCCTGTCGGATCCAGTGACTTCATTATTGTCTGAAGTCAATAACGCGTCGCTGCGCCTGCCGACATCAGGCAACCGACATGTCTTGACCTCAAATTCAGGAACGGCTCCCAGCTCTCCTGCGCCGGGCAATATACTTAATATCGGTACGCGGGTTGTGCTTAAGCGTGACTTCGAGATCGCGTCTGGACCTCAGGTCTTTGGCAGTACCGTTCGCGGCATTCACCTTACCCTGCTTGATACGCCGACACGCCATATGCAAAAAGAGGGCAATAACGTCTTTCCTGTATGGCCTGCCAACGGCAGCAATGCAGACTATGTTGGTCGATATACTGGGCTGTTTCATACCCGAGGCGATAATAACACCAACGCACACCAAACCGGAAACACCCGCAGGCTTGATCGTCTGGAGTATGTTCCCGCCCCGGTGAGTAATCAGGGGACATCGACAGTTGCCGATGACTTTACCAGCGACCTGACGTCATCAAATCAAACAGATGCAAAAAACACCGCCCGTTGGGTGATTAATACCGATCTGGCGGGACTCAACGCTGTTACGACCAATGCCTTTGCCAACGATATGCTCACTGTGGAAACGCGAATCGGGACCATTACGGATAATTCCCTTGTTGACCCTACAGGACTATCCTGCTTCTGTATCGGCCCCACAATTATCATGGCTTCTTCAGCAGGGGCAATCTGAGGACGGAGATCTTTACCGTCCCAACAGCACAGGGTCCGCGACAGAAAATATGACGGTCATGCGCGACAATCTATACAATGTCTCTCGTACTTTTGTATGGACGGGCGCTCCCGATGCTGATTATAATACGGCTCTAGAAAATGCGAAGGTGCCTTACGTAGAGCGTCGTCAATATCTTGGTGACCCTCGCTATATGCCTTACGCTGATTTAAAGACGATTCACACATATAACCGTCAGTTCTATCAGGACTCTAATAACAGAAGAGGCTTTGCTGGATTGTCTCAGACCAACGGTAATATGGGCGGCTACAACGGCTACGACCGTCAGAATGGGCCTGCCTGGGGGGGCGTAGACGCCGATCTGAATTGGTATTTCCAGCTCTATACCAACGGAATCATGCGCTCTAACTCTATTTATAATAGTGTCACCGGTTATAGTAATTACTATCATGCTTTGGGTGGCGAAATGGGGGCAGATGGCAATAGTGCTAACTTCCAGATGCGTCGTCAACCCTGGAGCGAAAATGATGAGGGCAACGCAAACAGAGTAAACACTGACGGTAATTGGGGTAACGAGATTACCGGTACCAATCTACGCATGCCGATGTCTACTGAAAATACCACCGCTGACGGCACCTCAAATAGTCAGCCTACAGATAATCGGTGGGTGGCAAACCCCTTTCATGCAGAACTGTTCCCCGATGAGGATTATAATTTTTGGCGAGACAATGGCAATCTTCCAAATCGCTCCTATGACAGTAGCCTTACTTTTACGGGGTTGACCTCAGAAACAAGTACCCTGGGCTCAGAGAGTAACCGTAATCACCGTTTTTGGCGAGCACGTTACAATGAAAATCCGTTAAACCTTTCTCGTCGTGAACTTCGCATGGCGGGTACTGGGGCTTCTAGCTTTATGAATGGCAGTGATGACCCCGTAGGCAGTATCAATGCCGGGTTCAATCACACAGGTGGTAGTACCGGGGATCTGACCAAAGAAACCGGCGAAGCCGGTCGTCGCCTGGCAGACGCTTTTAATCTGGCGTTGCCCAATACACTTTCAGCGGATAGACCTTTTCAATTGCGAGGAAGCGGAGGATCCGGCGGTTATACCATCCTGATATGCAGGCCTTGCGCAATCGCCTCACGTACGTGAATTCAGCGACGGGAGTGCGCAGTGGAACGCCGCTGCCCACCAATATTTATTATGACAGCAATAAGGGAGGCACCTGGGTTTCTAGCGCAGTTGTTGAGCTGTCTCGAGACGGGGCTGGCAACGAAGGCCTGAAAGGTTCTGTTTTAATGAATGGTTTCGCTCGTGCACAGGTGGGGGGTGATCAAACGATTGCTCGATTGTCTCAGGCGGGTTCTTTACAGGCTTATATGGACTCGGGTGACACAACAATCCCCGGAAACAGAGTAGGACGAACCGTTCAAATCCCCCGTGTTGAAATTACCTCTCCCAAATCTGCCATTATTACAGGCTCCTCTGCAACCGTAAAATTTGATGTTTCCTGGCTGCGTTGGGACGGTGAAAAGTATTCTCAAGCTTATCCTGACAATTGGCGAGATTCGACCCCACTGGTGTTCAATGCCAAGTATTTTGATGCAAAAGCGTTAAACCCCAGAACGGGAGAACCTGGTGTTTGGATCTACGTAAATACTTCAGATAAAGCTTCAGAGAAAATGGATGCCGATGATCTGAGTTACTATGACCTTTCTCACGAGCTTTTTCCGAGTACTTCTCCTGAAGTTATGTCTACCGGCACATTAGAAAAAACCTTCTCCTGGGATGTCAGCGCCCTTGATGATGGTAACTACAAATTGCGTGTAGAGACTTACCGGGACAACTTTAGGCAAACGGGCTACACCTATCATGATATTTACGTTACGATCAAACGATGAAATTGATTTATAGCAATATCAGGCGTTCATCTTCACAAGGCTTTAGCCTTGTGGAGGCACTGATTGCCTTAACCATTACCCTGACGATTATGGCGCTTGTGATGTCTTTTGTTTTTCAGTCCTGGAGAAACCAAAGCTTTGTATCCACACAGAATATGTTGAAGCAGCATGCAGAGTCCGCTTTATTTAATCTGTCGGGTCGCCTTGCCGAAGCTAAAATTATCTTTGAGGAAGATACCGAGGGTGTTAGCTATAAAAATAGGATAGTTTTTGGTACCGGTACACCTGCTCCTGTAACGAATTCATTTCTGCCCGTTATTCGCGGCAGTGGAAGTATCTATCAATCCAGAACATGTGCCCAGGATTCGTCTCAGTTTTTCTGGGCACCCAGTGTAGGTAATTCACTGTTTTTTGTTAAGCTTGCAGGTCTTTTTGACGCAAAGGTTGAAGGAGTGACTCTTTCCTCGCCTGACTTGTATCAGGTTTTTGATCTGTACCAGTTTAACTACTATTATATTACTGACAAGTACACCACGTCTGGTTCCCCCAACGTGAGCCTTTCCAAAAAAATGGCCAGCCCTCGCCCAGCTTTGCAGTTGATGGAGTGGAGCAGTAAACGTTATGTTGATTATGAGCAACTAAAAGCTTTCTTCGACAAACCTTCAGTCACAGGAGCTGATAAGACAGCTATTATTGCTAAATTGACTGCTCTTGGAGCTGTTGCTGCTTGGAGGAAAGGCGTCGCTAACCCCTCTACTGCTTTCTATAACCTAAACGCTACCCTGTCTCTTAAATCAGGCAGCTATGCCCTTGAGGTCGATAACTTGCTTAAGATGCTTCGCTGGTCCAACACCGATTCTGGCAACGTTTATAGTATTTCTTACAATCGGGATACAAATCCTGCTTCCTCTCTCTTTTTCGACATTAAGAACCCGGTTCCGCAATTTTTTAACACGAATCCGTCTGAAGGTTGCGCCTCGATCACTCCAGCACCAACGCCCGCCAGGAATGTACGTCCAGCCGTAGATTTCCCCTTGGGCTTTGAGGTGGCGATTGTTGGCCCCAATAGTGGACGTACAGTACATATGCATCTGACACTTGTGGGCCAGACTAACCATCCTCTTCTGGTAGAGCATGTGCATGGCCTGTCGGCTTATGCTAGGGATTTGTAAATGCAGCCTTGACAGTAGCCTATACTATAGGTTGAGATGAGATAAACCTCGGAGGCTGCTTATGCGTTTAGGTATGATGTATCTTAAAGGCAAGAACTATGAAGATTCTGGTGTTATTGCCCCCCTTTCTTTTGGTTATTTAGCCTCCTATATGGAAGAATACATTCAGTTTAAAGATGTTATTCTCGAGGTAGATAACCGCGAAAACTTACTCCGGCAGTCTCCTGATATTATCGGGCTCTCTTCGTTTACCGAAACCTTTGAGGACGTTATCCATCATGCCCGGCACTTTAAACAGCTTGACAAGGGAGTTCCACTCATTGTTGGTGGTGAACATATTTCAGCGCTGCCCAAAAGTCTGCCCCGAGATATAGACATCGGCGTTATTGGCGAAGGTGAGCAAACGCTAACTGAGCTGGTGCAGCTTTACGAGCGCAATGAAGCGACCTCCGATAATTTACGCGCCGTTAAAGGCATCGTCTTTTGGGATAAGGGCGAACTGGTTATTACAGAACCCCGGCCCTGGATTGAGGACATGGACTCGATTCCCATGCCCAATCGGGAGTTGCTTTTAAAAGATACCCGCTGGCAACAGCCGATTTTTACAGCCCGAGGCTGTCCTTATAAATGTACCTTCTGTGCTTCTACGCGCTTCTGGCAAAAAACCCGCTATCATTCGGTTAAGCGCGTCGTCGATGAAATTGAGTATATTGTGCGTGAGTTTCCCCGCCAAAGCATGATCCCCATCAATGACGATCTTTTTCCGCTGAATAAACAGCGCATGCGTGCCATTGTGGATGAAATTCGCTCTCGGGGTCTTCATAAAAAGGTCGGCTTTTCTTTGAATGCTCGTGCCAGTATTTTTGATGAAGAAGCGGCCCGCATGATTGTTGAAATGAATGGGCAAGTGGTTTGTTTTGGGCTGGAGTCTGCCAGCGATAAGATTTTAGACGCCCTGAAAGGAAAAACCAGCGCTCGTGATAATCAAAGGGCGCTGGAGCTTTGTGAACAGTATAGCTTGCCCGTGGTGAGTAATATGATGTTAGGCACCCCCGAAGAAACAGAAGAAGATCTGGCTAAATCGTGGTGGTTTATTCAGAAGAATCAGCACCGCTTCGCTCGTCCGGCAATTGCCTATTCAACACCCTTTCCTGGCACCGGTTTCTGGGAAGAAGCTCAGGCTCAAAAACTGGTAGACGACACCTTTGAGCGCTGGAACATTCTGGATTTGGATTATCGTCCCCAGCAGTCCCTGTATATGAATAAGTTTATTCCTGAAGCTGATTTTGAGCCGTTTTATCGCAGCTTTTTAAGCTTTCAGTCCCCCATGAAGGACAGTTATAAAAATATTTATGAATGGGTGAATAAGCGAACGTATTTTGAAAGCCTTTACGCAACGGTGCTAGAGAAGTACGCACCGCAAGGGGAAATTTTAGAAATAAGTTTTGAGTCCCATTCTTTGAGCGATCTTTCTCCAGACCAGTCGGTAATGAAAGCTTATGTCGATTACGGTGAGGCTAATTTAGAGGGCTTACAAGCCAATACGTACGATTGGATTATTCTCAGTCATGCACTTGAAAAATTGAAAGATCCCGAAGCTTTTTTAATCAAAATACGGTCGCTACTCAAACCGTCAGGACAAATGCTCCTTTTTTGTTATAACGCCCAGCATCCTTATTTTATTCAACAATTGCTTAAAGGCCAATTAAGGCGGTCGCCTGTTGGCATTTATCACCATTATGGTTTGCGCTTTTTTAGCCAAAAAACGCTGAATGTCTTGCTTTCAAAAACAGGATGGTTTTTCTCTGAGACAGAGCCTCTGGTTTCAGCCAACGACGTGAGTGAAACAATGCATCAGGCTCTCCAGTTACTTCAACAGAGCATTGCGGGGGAGTGGTCTTCTGATATTAGTGTATTGATGCACCTTCAGCCCGTCGCTACGGCTTTAAATTCTTATCAAGAGGCCGTGCCAGAGCATATGGTATAGTGATTTCAAATGCGCCTGGAGGTGTAGCTTGAAAGTCGGGTTACTGCCATTATTTATTCCTGCAAAAGCGTTGGAAAGTTCTCAGGAACTTGATATCGGGCGTTTGTCTTTTTTCTCTTCTATTTTATTAAGCGAGCTTAAAGGCTACTTAAAAGAAAAGCTTCCAGAGATTACTTGTGAGACCTTTTTAACATTGCCTGAACTTTTAAAAAAGTCTCCTGATATTGTTCTTATCTTAAGCAATAGCGAACAATTTGGAGCGGTTTCCGACTGGGCTCAACAGCTTAAGGCAACTCTTTCATGTCCTGTCTGGTTGGCTGGTTCTCATATTTCTCATGCTCCTGAGACCTTGCCCGACACTGTAGATATCGGTATTCTGGGTGAAATTGAAGTGCCGATTTATCATCTTTTAAAACTGGCCTTGCAGGCTGGAGGTGCCGCTTTTTTAACACCGCAAATGTATCGTAAAGTTCCTGGTGTCATTTACCAAAGTCACGGGCGCATGTATTCAGGCTCTCCTGCACAAGAAGTGATGGATCTTAAACGTATGCCTATACCGGACTTAAAAGCGCTTACAAATCTGCCGAAATATTTTGCAGTGTCTATTCGTACCTCGCGTATGAATGATTCCCTTTGTGCGCAACTGGCTTTTCCACCAACGAGAAAACCACGCTTATACAGCGTCGACTATATCTGTCAAAATATGGTATCAGTGGTGCAGTATTATCGACAGGCCTTGGCACAATACCCTTTGCCTCCTGAGGTTTTTCGCCAGGTGTGTTCTATTTTTATCACGGATTATCAGTTTGTCCTGCAAAAAAAACGCCTGGAAGAAATCGTTGCGAAAATAAAGTCTCTCTATCTTCATCATGTGTGTTTCCTTACGGTTCATTTGCCCGTAAGGTCGGTCTCAGAGGATTTACTTCGTCTTTTAAAGTCTGTGAACTTACAAAAGGTTGTTTTAAGCTTTGGGCCCTTTGAGCATCATGAGCCCTTACTTCCGCCGTGTAATGCACAAGATCTTGATCGGGCATTGGCTTTATTGCAGCGGTTTAGAATAGGTGTGATTGGACACTTTTTCGTTAATCCGGATACAAAAGTTAAGCGTCAATCTATTTTTAGCACTTATGTTTATCTTCAGTCGAATAGTACGCGCTTCGAATCTCTTTCTTGTACGGTCTTAGGCGCAACTCCAGGACTTTCTCTGTGGGAAGCTGCGGCTCCTTTGCGTAAGCAGAAATATGCTTCTGACTTGCGTCAGTATCCCTGGTCTAGTCTGGCCTGGGGAAAACCTTTACCCCAGCTTCCTCTTGCTCACAAGCATTTATCGGTGTCTTTTTTTCAGGAGGTTTATAAGGCTTTTACGGAGTTGAACGAACGAACAGCTCCCTTTGTGACGCCTATGCATCAGGAAGCCCGGCTGATCAATCAGGCTGAAATGGTCAAGGATTTTGCCGAAAAATATTTGTTTCCAGAAGCTCGCTTGCTCGAAATTGTGCTTGAGCCTGATTTGGCTTTAAAGCCTTTTTTAAAGGACTATCATGAGGTTGAGCAACTGTGGGTCAAGAGCGGTGTACTTTCGGGGGTTCTACCTCAGCCAGTTGACGTGCTTATTGCAGCTGCCAGTTTACACGGTTTACGGCACCCTCAAAAAGCCTTAAGTCATGCTTTACTGTCTTTAAAACCAGGGGGATTGGTTTATGTGTCGATTCTGAACCCCATGTTTATTGGGTTCCTGGGTCAGGTCTTTAAGTGGCCAGAGCGCCAAAGTATCGTTAACTATAAAATGTTAAAGTGGTTTACTGATACGAGCCTTTCTTATTTATTAGATGCTTGTGGCCTGGAAATTATAGAATTAGATTATACGAACGCTAATATAGAAGAATTGCGGGGGACGGTTGAGAAATTAGCAAAACAATTTTCGCATTTTGCTTCCCAGCATATTCCTCAGCACGCATTATACGTTCGAGAAATTAACATATTGGCGAGGAAGAAAAACAATGCATGAACAATACCGAGAGCAAATGGGACTTAAGCTGCAATCCATGTTAGCTTCTGAACATCAAAAAATTCTTTGCGTTGGAGATGATCTGGCGAATATCAGCGGCTTTTGCGAAAAAGAGGGCCGTGAATTTGTTTCGATTGAGTCCCTTTCGCCGCAATGGAGAGATATTAGTCGTGATCAACCCAGGCTAGATTTAGATTTACCCGAAAAACATTTTGACCTACTATTGGTCTATCATGCTTTGGAGCAAACGCTCGACCCAGAACGCCTGCTCTTGCAACTGCGTAAATATGTTCAAGCTCAGGGGCAATGTTTTATTGTTGCCTTTAATATTGGACATATTTCGACAGTGATTAACTTGCTTACAGAAGGTTGGTCCTATCAGAATGACGGAGCCCTTCGTCATGAGCACGTGCGCTATTTCTCAAATGAATCGCTGCGTTATTTGATGGAGCAAGTGGGCTTTGAGTTTACTGACGAGGTGGTTTATCAAATGTTACAAGAACCAGTCCTTACAAAACAGCTGGTTCAATTGATGAAAAACCCTTATCTAAGTATCTTTAGCTTTATTATGGTGGGTCGCAAAATCAACACCTTCCCTTTTATTGACTTTGAAGAAGACACCGAAAAAGAGCCCCCGGTCAAACGTTTGCCTCATATGTCAAACCCCACTCGCCCCGCTTAGTACTCAGCCTATACATAAAAAAGCCGCTGTGAATATTCACAGCGGCTTTTTTTAACGGCTATTTAAAATGAGCCAGGAACTTACTGCCCTTTCGAAGGTGCCTGGTCAATGGTGTAGTCGCTGTTATTTTGGCCGTTGACACCATTGGTTTGAATCGACAGATACTTTCGTAGAATACCTGTTTGAGGCGCCAGGAAAATAGATCCACTGGTGGGAATACGACTGATGCGATCCTGCAGGGCATTGACGGGCACCATCGTGAAGTTCCCCCCTTTGGGTACCAGGTTCAAGCGAATGGGGGAAATGGCGCTACCAATCGGTAAGATGTCTCCTGTGGCGGGCACCAGGTTCACTGTGCCGCTGTCCACCAGACGGGTTACGATACCGTTTAGCGGGACGGCGGCTGATAAGGGAATAACGAGGTTTAAAGTATTTCCGGCAACGGTATCAATTTCACGAATATCGTTGTTGGGTAGCTTGATAAAATCCCCATTGGTAAAACCTGTTGTATTTGTCAGAGTCAGTGAGGTGTCTCCAGCGTTGGCGAGCACCGTGTTGGTACTTTGAACGCTATCGGTAATTGGTGCATTTAAGCGGACTGTGTTGCCGGTAATCCCGTTGGCGGCTATGGTTCTGACCACATTTAAACCGGCAAAGCGAATAATATCACCGCTGTTTAAGCCTGCTGTACTTGTTAAGGTCAACGGGTTTGCCACTGTTCCGTCGCCGGCATTATTGGCATCAATACTGGTGGATGTAATCGCGCTATTGAGCTCAACACGGGGAGGTGTACCGGGAATAATGGTGATATTGCGCTGTTGTCCGCGAATGCTGACCAGGTTACCCGTGGCGAAGCCTTCTGTGGTTGCTACCTGAAGTCCATTTCCGGGTGTTCCATCACCGGTGGTGTTGGCCAGTGTCATCTTGAGCGGTGTGTTCAGTTGCACTTTTGGCTTGCCCCCAACACCAAAAGCAGGGGTAATGGCGACGATGGTTTTGGTGAGGCCATTAACCAATACCGTATTGCCGACGTTAATATTATTGATATCGTCAACTTCTAAACGATTGGTATCGCTACCGTCTCCCGTATTGCCTACAGAGAGAGGTGCGCTGGCCACCGGGTTGTTTAAGCGAACCTGGCTGCCACCGATTGTAAAGCTGCATAAGACATCTTCGTTGGTGCCATCGTCACAGGGTTTTCCGTTATAAAGGGCCAGATCACCGTTAATAAAATTGGTGGCAGAAACCAGGGTGATTTCGCTACCGACATTGCCGTCTCCGGCATTGGTTGGTGATACCGGCGCTGTGGCCACCGCCTGATCGATGACGACCTGGTTTGTGCTGGGGGTGCTCACCAAATTACGTGTGACGGTGAAGGCGTTGGGCTGACCACTCCGTACCGTGATACTCACGGTATTGGCCCCATTAACGATTTGTGCTTCGCTCGCGCCCACGGTAAATCCTGGTAAGACAACACCATCACTGGCGTTTGTGCCTTGAATACTGGCAAATAAGACCTGATCGAGCTCTACACGGGGCCCGCTGGGGAGCCCAACAACGCTGCGCAGGGTGCCTCCAGCAATAACGTTTGCAAAATCAGTCAGTCCTAAAAGATTGGTGTTATCGACTAAAATGCCCGACGCCACCTGTCCTGAGCCGGTATTGGTGGCCTGAATTTGGGATTGAGAAAGCGCGGCATTAATCCGAACGCGATTTTGAGCTGCTTCAGTGCCCGTTACCGTTCGTTTCAGGCGTTGCGGGAGTGTTGTGGTGGCCCCGTTGCTGGGGGTGTAATAGACGACAACCTCTCCGGTATAGCTATCAAATTTTGCGTTACCGTCGGTGACCAATAGGCCTGACTTGGGATTACCGGATTCAAAAACACCGTAATGGGCGGAGTTAGGATCACTGATGGTCGCGGTAACGGGGGCCAGTGGCGCGACCAGCTCGGTGACATCTACAGTAGAGTCATTGACCCAAATGCCCGCAGTGACCGCGTTGTTTTCTAAAGCGCCTCCGTCGGTGGCTATCGAAGGTCCAAACTGCAGGAAGTCACGATAGTTAGTATCTGTGGCGGTGGTGCTACAGCTTCCGGCACAGAGGGCCATCTGGGTAAGAGCGCTGCTGGCGGTCGGGTTGAGCGGGTCGAGGCGCATCTCTTTGCCGTTGCTTCCGGTATACACGTTATCGGCGGTGGTTGCGCCGTCTTTGGCCAGGTTGATGACTAAGCTGCGGCCCGGTTGTATTGCTGGTGTTTCAGAGGGCAGGGTAAAGGCGACGGCGCTACTACTATCAACGGGGGTGTACTGTAATTGCCAGCCGGCCACCATGACTGAGTTTTGTCCGCGATTTTTAAGTTCAACAAACTGGTTTTCGCTGTTGTCGGGGCTAAAAAAGACCTCGCTGATCACGACATCCTGACTCAGAAAAGGGCTGACGCTACTGCCGAGGACGGTGGTGCCATTCTTAATTTCTACAGTGCCGGTTTTTGCATTGGCGGGAACGTGTGTCACCAATTGATCACAATCTCCAACGGGGCTAACGTCTCCCCCGTTAACAACGGGGCTGCTCACGTCTCCGAAGGTCACCACATTGCCCACGGCTGCGGCCAGGTTTTCACCAAAAATAACGACCCGTAAATCTTCGCCACCGGCTCCTGGGGTAAAGCGATGAATGGCCAGGGTGCTGGTTTCAATGGTGAAAACTTTACTGCTGGCGTTCTCTTCGCCATCCTCTACTTTAAGGGTGACGGTGGCTGATCCGGTGGTTGTAGGTGTTCCTTCAATTTTGCCGCTACTGGTCAGAGTGAGGCCTGAAGGCAGAGATCCTTTGGAAACGCTCCAGCGATAGTCGTTGTCTCCGCCGGTGGCTTGTAGGGTTCCGCTAAAGGTGATTCCACAGGCGGTACGGTTATAAGGTGTGTTGACGACGCCCACAGGCAACGTGGGACTGAGAATGGTAATGTCTGTATCGGTACGGTTGATGGTAATACTCAGGGTACGACTTTCGGTTTGACCTCGGCCATCGCTGACTCTGACGGTAAAGGTTTCTTCGCCCCGTAGGGTGGGTGTGCCGCTAATTTCGCCGGTGGTGGTGTTTAGGCCCAGGCCATCAGGCAAAGCGCCTGCGGTGATATCCCATGAAAAAGGAGCGGTGCCGCCCGATACCTCAAGGGTACGCGAGTAGGTGCGGTCGATGACCCCAGTGGGAAGGTTGCTGCTTAAAATGGCCAGATCATTGAGTCCAGAGCTGCTGCTGGAGACGAGTACCGACAGGTTTTGACGGGCCACTTGCTGGCTCTGGTTGTCAATCACCTGGACCTGAAAGCTAAAGGTGCCCGTAATGACTGGCGTGCCAAAAACTTGCCCGGTATTGGGGTCTAGAGAGAGTCCTTCGGGGAGGTTTCCGCTGGTGACGCTCCAGCGATAAGAGCCGCTGCCGTTGACCACCTGTAGCGGCGCGTTATAGGCAAAGTTGATCACTGAGGTTGGCAAAGCGGTGGTGGTAATGGTCAGTGTGTTGGGGCTGATGCTGGCGTTGGGAGTACCTGGGCCCGTGGGGTTGTTGGGGTCAGGGCTAATGCCGCTGGGGAAGGGGCTGGGGTTGGTAATAATCGAAGAGGGAACGGGGGTAGGTGTAATGGCCGATGGCACAATAGAGGGGATAGGTCTTACGTTGGGCCCGCTGGGTTGTACAGGGGTTGTGGGGGCTTCGGTGCCGGGACAGCCGGTTAATAAGCCTGAGGTTAGAATAAAAAGGGTGCTGCAACGGGTAGATAGCTTACGCATAGGGGGAATTCCTTTTTCGCAATAGTCTATTAATTTTAGCACACCCCTCGGGGTTTCCCTAGCGTACAAAAGCGTCTACAAAAGCGTGTACAAAGTACGGTGTAAAACCCCTGGTTTTGCGGTGCTTAAACCCCGATTAAAAAGACCCACCATTTGGTGGGTCTCAAAGTATAAAAAGCGAGGGACTCAACTATTTGTTTGTGACAACCCCACCGTTAATGACTACCGGGGCGCGTACGGGAGCTGGTGCTGGAGCTTTGGGCGCTGCTGGCCTGGGTGCTGCTTTAGGTGCCGCAGCCCGCGGAGCTGGCGCCCGGTACACAGGCTTTCTGGCCGGAGCGCGGTACACGGGCTTTCTGGCCGGTGCCCGATAAGTCGGCCGGCTTCCACCACTGGAAAGATCCACCAGGGGTGCTGCGGGAGCTTCTGGCTCAGGAGCTTCTTCTTTGACCGGTTCTGCTTTGGCTTCTGGCGCTTCTTCTGCAGGGGCTTCGATTTTGCCCAGGAGAGCATCTTCGATTTCTTGAACGGTATATTTCTCCTGGCGGGTGCTGTCATCGGTGGGGGAACGCGGAATGACTTTGAGATTGCCTTTCTCTTCGATCAGCACCATCAGGTTGACGCGATCTTCTGGCACAGCCAGGGTGACGCTATTGCCGCCAGAAGCTTCTTTTGAAGCTCCACCCGATAAGCGATCGCCGACGGCCAGTACCACGGTGCGCTGTAAGATAGGAATACTGATTAATCGGCCCCGACGGGCGGGGTTGGGGTCAGGGATTGTTGCCATGACATCAACGTATTCTTTGCGGTCCTGAGTCGACGGTTTAATCAGACTGGTGTTAATACTGTCGGTGCGAATATTAATGGCGCGGTGGCCATCGGGAATAATGGTGGTAATGCCGGTTTCTGCATTGGGCAGAGAAATACGGTCTTTGTGAAGTACTTCCCCTTTGTACAACCCGGTCAGAGTAACCTGCCCCAGGAGCTTCAGGTTCTCTTTGTACTCTACAGCCCCCTCCGGCAGATAGCCCTGAGGAATATCACTCACTTCGATCATATCGCTGGAGATCGTTGTGCGGGCGGGTACATTTTTGGTCAACGTTACGACTTTAATCAGTTTAGAGCGTCCCCGCAGGGGCTCGGCAATGCCTTTGAGGTAACTCATCGAAAGAAAGCTGGCCAGGGCAGCAATACTCAGAGACACGATGAGCATTTTGCGGTTGACTTCCATGCCCTGAAAACGCTGAAATAAAGCATTGCTCTTCTTAGACTCCATTTTGAAGTTTTCAGGAGGCGAAAGATCTGCGGTGCCGGATTCAAAAATTTCTGAGATCAGGGAGTCGGTGTTGCCCTTGCTGCTCCGGCGTTCCTGTACAGGAGGTGTATCAGCGATATGGGACAGCTGCGGATCGATTGCGGACAACTCTAGGTCGCCCGTATCACTTTGGTTTCTGATTTTTTTTCTGAGGTGATCCATTGAACCCATTTTACTTTCCTCCTTTACGCTTATGGGGTGTGTATAAGGTAATTATAGAACGAAAGGGCGGTGCACTTGTGGCTTTAAGCTCTCCGATTGTTAAGCTAACATTAACACCTGTTTGTGTATGGTGTAAATTTAGCATAAAGTTTGCGGTTTCTTCGGCGGGGGTTTGGTGTAATGCCTCTATCCATGCTAGTGCTGAGGCTTGTGAGGGAGAGGTGAGTTGCCAGGGTGCCGGCTTTCCCTGATGTCCACGGCAAAGGGCAAGGTAGTATTTTAAGTGCTGTTCAAGGGATTGCTCACTGAGCATCACCCAGGTCTTTTGCTTGTTGTGGGGGATGGCATGCACTTTATGATCGGGTAAAAATAAGTCGTGGAGCGGTGGTTTTTTCTGGGCAGCGCCAGACAGGGTAACTCCGAAGCAAAAGAACGCCATGAGAGCGATAAACAAGTAGCGGAGCGCTGAGCGATTCATAGATAAAATGTTACACTAAAGCCTATGACTATTGAAGTAAATCAACGCTTAAATGCCTGCCTGGAAGGCATTCCTGAAAATGTCTCCTTAATGGTAATCGAAGCCCTGGCGCTCCTGAGCGGAAAACCGCAGTTGATGAGCGAATTGGGAGAAATTCCTTATCAGGAGCGTATGTTTCGCGTTCGAGAAGCTTACCGGGCACTTTTGTTTTATCTGATTGATCATTATGTCGGGGCTATGAACCCCGCTCAGCGTTTGTTTGTCAATACAGGAGCCGTGGCAGATCTTGTCGTGTTTGAGGATGAGCAAGGTGAGCGTTACGAGGTCGAGTTGCTGGCGCCTAAGATCTATGAAGCCTTATTGGTGCAAGTCCTGGATGTTGACGATCATTTGCTTCCCCGTTGGACCCATAATATTTATCGGGCCGAAGACCAATACAACGCCATTGCTCTGGGGGTTTTAGAGCCCGAAGGCCTGGATAAAAAAAATCTGGCGAAGTTTCGTGCCACCCGCAGTTTAGAGCAGCAAAATATGTCCCGTGAACAAGCGACCACCCTGAACAATACCTACTATGCTTTATTGCAACAGAGTCAGGAGCTGTTTACGCAACTCGACAATCTGTTCGATTCCTATACCCGTCATACTCAGCATCTTCCCGAAGTCCAGAGCACGCTTTTGCGCGTACAGCGTTATAATCACATGATTGCCGTACGCGACCCCCAGCCCGAAGAGCGAGATGAGATGACGCGGATTTTAAACGATCCTGGAAATCAGCGCATGGGTCAAGATATTGAGCTCTACGCTCAGCAGGGGCTTGAAATTTTACAGGCGATTCAAGAACAGAGTCAAACCGTTGATCTCAAAAATCAAAAGCTCAAAGAGATTTCTGCAAAACTGATTCACTCAGGTGCACAAGATGTGGGCTCTGTGCGCCATCGTCAGGATATTATTTTTGACGAAGAAACCCGTCGTCTGATCAAGCGTCATGTCCAGACCACAGCTACTTTTGCCGTGAGTGCTGTGCAGAGTTTACCTCAAAAAATGGATGAGGACACCACCCAAATCCTTCTCAATGCCCACTTTCGTCAGCCCGATACACCGCTCACCGATGTTTTGGCTACCGTGAACGGCTTACAGCAGTCCTTTCAAAAAATTATGGGCATACACACCAATTTATTTCCGCGCGATGCCGCGGACGAACCGATTCTTCCACCGGTGTTGATCGAGCCGATCCGTCGCTATTTAGAGTGGACGGGGGAACGTTTTATTGTGGGGCTGGTCACTGCAGAAACCCCGCGATCAGGTAAAGCTTACGATTTTTCGTCTTTAGATATGGCCGTGATGAAGCTGTGTGGAATGTATGCCTTTAAAGACAAAATATTTGATTATCGTGGTAATCGTTTAGAGGGCAATTTAATGGCTGATTATTCAGCGCGCCTGTCTTCAAAGACTACCGTGAAATGGGTGGGCGAAGAGAAAAAATATAAGCTGGTCACCGTCATGCAAGAAATAGACTCGGCCAGCCGCTCAGAAGCGGTGGAAGATTATTTGGAGTTTGTTTTCCACGCTGCCAATGCTTTTCCTGCTCCTTTGCACTTAAGCAAAAGAAAAATGGCGGTCTTGCTCAGGTATATTCAGATTTTTGACCCCGTCTATACCGCTGCTTTGGTGCTGCGCTATGTGGCGGATCAAGAGCCGGAAGAGGCGCGCAATGTGCTGATCTACCGGGCGAGCTACGATCGGGCACGGGCCTTTGAGTTGGTACAAAACGCCTGTGACCAACACAAAGACATGTTGCCTGAGACCAAGCGTTATTACGAAGGAGTCATGAAACGCTAATGCAGGTACTCCTTCTACACGGTCCGAATTTAAATCAGTTGGGCAGGCGTCCGGCAGCGCACTATGGGCATTTGACCCTGCCTGAGCTAGAGGCGAACTGTCACGCTGAATCCGCCCGACTGGGTCTTGAACTGGTTTGTTTTCAGTCAAATTATGAAGGGGCTTTAATTGAGCGCTTACACCTGAGTTTGACCGATGGAACCACTGGCTTGCTCATCAACGCTGGAGCGTATACCCACACCAGCCTGGCCCTTGCGGATGCCTTAGAAATGGTGGATTACCCAGTGGTGGAAGTGCACCTCAGCCATGTTCAGGCCCGTGAGCCCATTCGACATACGTCTCTACTGGCTCCCCATGTCAAGGGGTGTATTAGCGGTCTGGGTCCTATGGGCTATGGTTTAGGTCTGCAAGCTTTGGTGGCGCTTATGAATCCTCAAACAGCGTAAGTTGCTCAGCACTTAAGGTGGGCAGGTGTGAAGGCACTTCATGACCCAGATGCTGGTAAGCAAGGGCCGTCGCCATGCGTCCTCGGGGCGTACGCTGTAAAAAACCCTGCTGCAGTAAAAAAGGTTCGTACATATCTTCGATAGTGGCTGTGTCTTCACTAATGGCCGCAGCGAGGGTGTCCAAACCCACGGGCCCTCCCTGGTAATGGTGAATGATGGTTTCTAAGATTTGCCGATCTGCGGGATCTAACCCGGCTTGATCAATCGATCGCATATCTAAGGCTTGCTCAGCGATCGCTGCGTTAATGATGTCTTGATCTTTGACCAGTGCGTAGTCTCGCACCCACTTCAGCAAACGATTGCCCACACGGGGGGTTCCACGAGAGCGTTTGGCAATCGCCAGCGCCCCTTCTGGGCTCAGCTGCATTTCAAGGGTTTTGGCGCTTTGCTGTAAAATATGCTGCATTTCTTCGGCAGTATAAAAGCGTAAACGGTGCACCAGTCCAAAGCGGGTGCGCAAAGGGGAAGACAAAGACCCCGCTTTGGTGGTTGCTCCAATGAGTGTGAAGGGCTTCAGGGGCAAGCGCTTAATGCGGGCGGCCTGTCCCTTGCCGATGGTAATGTCGAGCATGAAATCCTCCATGGCGGGGTAAAGAATTTCTTCTGCGACCCGGTTAAGGCGGTGAATTTCATCAATAAACAAGATATCTCCCGGTTGTAGGCTCACCAGCAGACCCGCGATATCTCGGGGGCGTTCTAAAGCCGGTGCTGAAGTAATGCGAATTTGGCTTTGCATCTCTGAAGCAATTAACATTGAAATGGTGGTTTTGCCGAGCCCTGGCGGGCCGTAAAAGAGCATATGGTCGAGTGAAGCCTTGCGTTTTCGAGCGGCCTCAATGGCAATATGCAGACTTTCTTTGAGCTCCTCTTGCCCCAGGTAAGCGCCCAATTGTTGGGGGCGCAAGCTGTTCTCAAGCGGGGCCTCTTCGGTTTGTTGCTGAGGGGCTATCTCTCGGGAGGCTGTAGCGTCGGTTTTTCTTGCCTTAATGCTATGAAGGGGGGGGCCGCTGTCGTTGGAGGGAACAATGGCCATTAGGGCACCAGCACGCGGTATTGGTACTCGATAAAATCGAGGCTGGTCTGATTCACGTTGAGAGGTAGTGCTGGTGGGTTGCGGTTGATGAGTTGCTCTGTGGGGTCAAAGGCAATATTGGGGGTGTTGTCGGGCTGAACAAAGGGAGAGTTATTGGCCTCCGTCGAAATGGAAAAGGGCGTGTTATTCAGCCAGTGGTCATACACATAGCCGTCGCCCCCATTGGCGTTGGTGAGGTTTTGGCTGACGGCTAAATTGGCCGGAATATTATTGGGAATATTGTCATCGGTGAGTCCAATTTCTTGCAGCGGAATGCGTAATTGAAAAGTAGACTCGCTGAGTTTGCTCCAAAACGTGGCGGGATAATTGGGTTGTACGATTTGGGCCAGGGTAGTGACCTGAGCTGAGGCCTGATCGTCAGTGGTTTGACCATAGCCCACCTGAGGCGTACCGGTGCTGCTGCCCTGAATGTAAAAGAAATGGGTCCACTGCGACGGAATGTCCCCCGGAAAAAGACCGGTAAAGGGAAGCCGCCCGGCCAGATCATTGGTGCTCAAATTGATATTGGGGCCGTTAACACGTGGGCCGGTGAGTGTGGCGTTAAGCGTGGTGCCAGCTTTGTCTGTGGGGGCATAAAAAATCACGTAATAGGTGACGTTCGGGTTATTGAGGGCAAGCTGTCCCCGAACGGTAAATTGAAACAGCAGCTCCCGTCCACCCTGAGACAAACGATCCACTTTGTTGGCACAACCCATATGCATTAAGATCAAAAATAGACTTAAAAGCCATGACTTTGCCTTCATTTGGGGGGGGAGGCCTCTTGCGGAATTTTTACCATAATGGCCAATTGTCTTGCCAAAATTTCATCTAAAGCTCTGGCGCTGATATACTCCAGCTGCACTAAAATCTCACCCAGCAGAACCTGAGACTCGGCTTGAATGGCAAGGGCCTTTTCTAACTGCTTTTCGGTGATCAGGCTTTCGCGAAGCAGGAGCGCGCCTAAGCGGTTGTCGTGGCGTTGTTCTCTCAAGGCTTCTTTGAGCTCGTCGGTGGTACAAAATCCCTTTTCTACCAGAATAAATCCCAGTAAGCGTCCCGTCTTTTGTTGTACCGTGAGGGCTTCTCCGAGCTGCTCGACACTGACGACTTTGCTGCGCAATAATACCTGTCCAAGGCGGGTTTCTTCTTGCTGTTGTTCAATGGCACGAGAGACGTGCTCTCGAGAGCATAAACCTTCGGCAATTAAAATTTGCCCCAGCAGCTTGTGGGGCTGCTTTTCTTTAAGGGCGAGTGCCTCTTCAAGGGCACTTTCTGTAATAGCTGACATGCGTAAAAGAATTTGCCCCAATCGGTAAGGCTCTACGGGTTCGTTGGGAGAGACGGGCCAAAAACGCTGAAAAAGTTCTTTGATTTTATCACCGAGCATAGGGGCTTCCTTTTCAAAGTCTGCTTATAACACCAAGGACAATTATAGCACGATCCAGGCGTTTTTTTTAGGGGCAATGCAGCCCCCTATCAATGTTTGGGGTTGCTTTTTGCGGTATACTAACGCCCGTAAAGGCGCGTCCAATGCTTCAGTGAGTGGGCAATTTCGGTACTGATTTCGCTGTCTTTGAAGCGCCAGCTCCAGTTCCCCTCTGCTTTGCCGGGCGTGTTCATACGCCCGATCTCGTCACTGAGGCCCAAAATATCCTGCATGGGAATTAAGACCGTGTTCGCCACAGAGCCCATGGCCAAACGAATCATTTGCCAGTGAATATAAGCGGAATCGGTGCTGCCGAGATAGTCTAAGACAAAGTGTTGAACTTCAGGGCTGCGGCTTTCAAACCAGCTGACCGTGGTTTGGTTATCGTGGGTGCCGGTGTACACCACGGCATTTTGCACGTGTTTATGGGGCAGGAAGTTATTGGCCGACGTATCGTCAAAGGCGAACTGCAGCACTTTCATTCCCGGGAAACCAAAGTCATCGCGCAGGGCTTCTACAGGAGGGGTAATGACGCCAAGGTCCTCGGCGATAAAGGGGAGGTGCCCCAATGACTTTTCCATGGCATGAAAGAAGGCGTGGTCAGGTCCTTTGGTCCATTCACCGTTCATCGCCGTTTTTTCTTCTCCCGGGACTTCCCAGTAGGCTTCGAAGCCACGAAAGTGATCCAATCGCACAATATCCACCGAACTCAGCATGACGCGAAAGCGCTCTGCCCACCAGGCATAATCGTCCTTGGCCATGGCTTCCCAATCATAAAGGGGATTGCCCCACAGCTGTCCGGTTTCAGAAAAGTAGTCGGGTGGCACACCGGCGACTACCTGAGGGCTACCGTCGGCATGGAGGTGAAACAGGTCTTGATGGGCCCACACATCGGCGCTATCGTGAGCCAAAAAGATGGGCATATCACCGACGATCTGGACCCCGTTTAAGCGGGCATAGCTGCGTACTTCTCCCCATTGTTTGGCAAAAATATACTGTAAAAATTTGTGATAGCTAATGTCCTCGGCAAGTACTTCTGCGGCATGGGCAAGGGCTTCCGGGTGGCGCTGAATGAGTTCAGGAGACCACTTTGTCCAGCTTTCATTTTCAAATTCGCCTTTGAGCGCCCGAAATAAAGCATAGTTATGGAGCCATTGTTCGTTTTGTTGACAGGTGCAAAAATTGGCAAAACGCTTGCGTTCGGCAACGCTGGCATGGGCGCGAAAATGAAGAAAGGCAGCGCGGAACACGTTCTCTTTGGCGGCGGCGACTTTTTCAAATTCTACGTGGGTCTGGTCAAGTACTGGAAAGTTTTGGAGGCTCTCATCCTGGGCGTCTAAAAGACCGGCTTCAATGAGCTTTTGGGGACTGATGAGCAGGGGGTTACCCGCAAAAGCAGAAAGACAAGCATAGGGGGAGTCACCGTAGCCGGTGGGGCCGAGAGGCATGACTTGCCACAGTTTCTGACCGGTGGCCGATAAGAAATCGATGAAATCATAAGCGTATTCTCCGAGATCTCCAATGCCGTATTCACCGGGAAGAGATGTGGGGTGTAAAAGAATGCCGCTGCTGCGAGGGTAGGTCATAAAACGCTCCTGATTAAACCATTTGGGTAGTATGATAACACAACGCCGTGGGGCTTTCAGGGAATGCGGTAGCCGTGCATGAGCGAGCGAATAATAAAGGTGATCACCATCCAGGAAATAAACAGTAAATTGGGCCACAACCAGCCGGGCAAGGGGTCTCCCGATCGGTATTTGCGCAAGAGTGCGGCGCAAATGCCAAACATTAAAATGGAGCCGGTGAGCACAAACTTAGACAAGTCGTGATGTTTTCGTACCACAGCCCGCAGGCTTTCATCGGCACCTGATAAAATCGCGTCTTTTAAGAAAAACCCGGTGACATAGGGAACACAGAGTAAAGCAAAAGCGATAATAAAGCCCCATGCCCCGCGCCGCAACCAGATTTCTTGTTTGCGCACCAGTCCGAAAATAACGCTCAGGACAGCGGTGAGAAAACAGAAAACAAAAAGGTATGTGCCCACCAGGTGAACATAATGCATTATAAGAAACCTGAAGCTAATGTATTCATGGCGCAAGCATAACACGCTCTAGCGGCTTCTGTTAACGATTCAGATCAATCAAAAAGCCCTTCAGTAGATTGCGGCCCAGGAGAATTTTTTGTTTCATGTCCCGCCGGTCGCTCAGGGTAAATTCTCGCTGGAGTACCTGCCCTTTTATTTTGACACGCAGCAAAACAATATCCCGTTGCTGCGTACCGTGCGCGGTACGCACATAGATGCGCCGCCGCACGGGGGTTTGGATTTTGAGTTGTTTGGCGAGGTTGATATCAATACTCGATATTTCAGCGCCGGTATCGACAAGACCCGTGACACGCACACCGCTGCTTAAGAGATATACCGGCTCATAAAGCCCTAAGATTTCTGTGCGGGTGGCGTCTTGTGTAGACGGCGTTACCGGGCAGGGTTGCTCTGAGGTGGCGCTCACGCTCAGCAATATGCCCCCCAATATGATCAGTAGTCCAGGTAGACCTCTTCGTAGACCTCTTCGTAGACCTTTGTCGAACGCATGAGGGGAGCGATTGCTAAGCAAGATCCTGTAGATCTCGGCGCACCAATAAAATAAGCAAGATGCCCAGGAGCGGCAAGCTTAAAAAGGGAACGTTCTTGAAAAAGTAAGGGGTAAAAAGACTCAGAACTAAAAAGGCGGCGATGGCCCCAAACACTGATTTCATAAAGGCATTGCTTTCTGGGTTTTAAAGTGGGCTTGCAGACGGGGGTCAGCTTCAAGGAGATCTTTTTCAAACTGTAGACGCTGTAATTCGTGGAGTGCCATCATGGGAACGGGTTCAGGAACTGCCATGGGATCTTGCAATAAGATGTCTTGATTGATGGTCTCCAATTGGGAGATCTGCGTTTGAAGACTTTGGTGGGCTTTCTGGACTCTATCGTAGCGGTCGCTTAAAATTTCGAAGCGCTGATTTTCCAGGTGCTGATAGGCTTTTTGTTGCAGAATATAGTAGACACTGTGACGTTGGGCTAAAACATGATCAATCATCTCTTCGAGATAATTGAGCTTTTGTTGGAGTTGATGGTCTTCGGGGAGGCGACGGCTTCTCAAGTGGTGTTGTAAGGCCATACCCGAAGAGAGCGTTTCCTGGAGCTGTTTTTGAATGGATTGAAGCTCTTGTTGGGTATGGTTAACCAAGGCTTCCTGATGATGGTGCTCTGCTTCCATGACCAGTTGCCACTCTTCTAGTTTTTGATTGAGTAACTCAAGTTCTTGTTCCAACTGCGGCACTTGACGCAGCTGATGTTGCAGCTGCAGCTGCTGTTTTTGGATATGCCCTTGCAGATCGGTGGCTTGCTGTAAGAGGGTTTGCTGTTGCTCCTGAGCAATCTCTAAGGCCTGTTCGATGAGCGGACGGGTTTTTTCTTCGAGCGGTTCGGCGTCCAGGTCTTGCAGTGTTTTATTTTGTGTGGGGATCTCAGTGCCAGCGGTGCCCTGAGGGGCGTAAGCTGATAGTGCATGGGCCGTTGCCGACAGGGGCGAAGTGATGAGGGCGCTGGTGTGGGTCTGCTCAAGCGCTTCTAATTCTTCTATGGAAAGCTTTTTTTTCTGCTGGATTTTTTCTATCCAGAAGGGATCTTCTACGGTTTTGACCAATGTTAATTCTCCGTACTGTCGTTGGATCACGTAGATATGCTCAAACAAAAGTAAAATTTGCCAACTGTGTTGTGGTGCAGGGCCCCAGCTTTGATATAAGCGCGTTTCTGGATGCTGCACAATATCGAGATGAAAAGGTTTATCCATGGTTTTGGCCTGCTCTATCACCCATTCGACGGCGGGCTGAATATCTTGAGGGCCTTCAATGTCGAACCAGTGAATTTCTTGATCGCGCTGAAACCAGGTGCGCTGACGACGGGCATATTGGCGGGTGTGAATAAACATTTTTTCTTTGGCCGTATCTAAATCATGAACGCCATTTAAGTAGTCCACAACTTCAGCATAATTAAGGGTTTTAAGCAGGGGCAGCGCGTTGCCATATTTGGCTTGAATGCCTTTGACTTCTTCAATCAATCCATCGTTAAACATGTGTGCAATACGCTGTTGTATACGTTCATACAAATACGCTTTGGGTAAGCGCAGGCCGACATATAGACAAGGAATACTCAGTCCACTGGAGCGGGTCTGAAAAGAAGAAATAGGGCGTCCCGTGATTTTATAAACCTCTAAGGCTCTGACCAAACGAAAACGATCGTTGAGGTGAATGCGCTCCCCGGCAACGGGATCAACGGCGATTAAGTCGGCCTTTAAGGTTGCCAAAGGCAATTGTTCAAGCGCTTCTCTTAAGGCGGGTTGAGCCGGTACTTCGGGCAGATTGTAGTCATAGAGTAAGGTGCGAAAGTAGAGCCCTGTTCCGCCCACCAGTAAGGGCTGTTTTTTACGCTGCTGAATGGCCTCAATTTGTGCCAACGCCGCTTTACGATAACTGGCTACGGAGTAGGTTTGGCGAGGGTCTACATAGTCAAACAGATGGTGCTTTGCCTGTGCTAACTCTTGTCGGTTGGGTTTGGCGGTGCCAATGTCCATGTCCTGGTAAATCTGTCGTGAGTCGGCGCAGATAATTTCGCCTCCCAGAGCCTGTGCCAATTGCAGAGAAAATTGCGTTTTTCCTGAGGCAGTGGGCCCAGCGATGGCGATTAGTGGCATCTCCCCTTACTCCTGGTCTTTTTTGAAATTTTCAATTTCTTGTTTGACCACGGAATCATAGCAGTCGGGACAAATACTGTGGCTAAATTGTGCATGGGTATGGGTGCCAAGATAACTTTCCAGGCGCTCCCAATAATTGCCATCGTTACGAATTTTTTTGCAATAAGAACAAATGGGCAAGAGCCCCCGCAACTCTTTGACGTTATCGAGGGCGTCTTGCAGCTCCACTACTTTTCCTTCGAGATCCGTTTGTAAATTAACAATGCGCTCCCCCACTTTAACGCGGGCTTCTAAAAAGTTAGCGTCCACGGGTTTTTCGAGGTAGTCGTCAGCGCCGGATTGTAATCCGGTTAACATATTTTCACGACCGGCACTGGAGGTGAGCATCATGATATAAACGTCTTTAAGACATGGATTGTTGCGCACCTGCTGACAAAACTCAGGTCCTGAAATGCCGGGAAGCAGCCAGTCTACGATCATCATCGCAGGTTTGGGGTTGTTTTTTAGGTATTCCCAGGCAGACTCAACGCTGTCGGCGGTATGTACACTATAACCCCATTTTTTAAGGGCCGTTTCGGTGACCATTAACGAGACGGGATCGTCTTCGATAAATAAAATGTCTTGCATGCTAGCCTTTGACGTGCTCATAAACATTTTTGGTCTGCTGGGCAATCAGATCCCAGTTGAAGGTGTCAATCAGTCGCTCGTAAGCTTGTTCTACCATCCATTGAGACCACTCAGGGTTATAAAGCACCTGTCGGATTCCCCATGCCAGAGACTCTGAGGAGCCTTTATAGGTTTTAATTCCGGTGACGCCGTGCTCGACAATGCCGCCTAAACCGCCGGTGTCAGAAACAACCACCGGTATGCGGGCTGCCATGGCCTCTAAGGCGACAATGCCAAAGGGCTCGTAAAGACTTGGGTACACGCCGACATCTGCGACTCTCAAGAGCTTTAGCAGGTCATCATCAGAGACATAGCCCGGCAGAGAAACACGATCGGCAATCCCGTAAGCCTCTGCGCGCGCTTGCAGCTCAGACAGCATTCCACCCTTACCCGCAATGACAAAGCGGGCCTGGGGCATATCCCGCAGAATATCAGCAGCGGCTTCGATTAGTGTCTGAAATCCCTTTTCAGGGACCATCCGGCCCACGCTCACAATGAGAGGCTCATGATCGGCGGCGAGGCGGCGACGGAAGTCAAGGGCGTCAGGAAAGGGGAAATCAAACTTTTCGCGCTGGATTCCGTTGGGGATAATGTCAATTTTTTCATGGGGGAGATTGTAATTGGACATGACTTCGTCACGCATATAGTCACTACACACAATGGTGCGTTGACTTTCGTAGTTTAAAAACCACTCCATGCTGTGAACAAAGGTTTGGGTTTCGTTGTGAATGCCGTTCCAGCGTCCCGCTTCGGTGGCGTGAATCGTGGCCACCAGGGGCTTATTGTAAATTTGTTTGAGCTGAACGCCCGTGTGCGTGACCAACCAATCATGGGCATGTACCACGTCGATGTTACGGCTTTTCATGAGCTGGTGTGCTTTGGTCAGCATGCCAAAATTCAGGTGTAGAATCCACGGAAAAAACTGAGGTGCTTTAATGGGTTCGGGGACACGGTGAATATGCACGCCGTTGCGCACCTCGTATTCGGGAGCGTCTTTATGGGCGGCGGTAATGACGTCTACCTGATCCCAGTTTTGCACCAGGGCCTCTGAAATCTCCTCCGCGTGACGCGCTAAACCTCCCACAATACGTGGGGGATATTCCCAGGTGAGCATTAAAATATTCATACGTTCGATGACCTCGTGACTCAAAATTTAGGGGCGAAAGCCTACGGTGAAACCAACGGCTGTTTTCAGTGTATCACGCAGTTTGAGAGATGGGTAAGCAAAGTCAATCGATAAGCCGGGTTCTGTCGTGGATGATTATCTATCTGGGGGATGGGTTACCCCATCCCTCTAGCAGCTAACCCGAAGAAGAGCGAGCAGCCCTATTTCCTCTGTTTGCCTTGCTCCGTGTGGGGTTTACCTGGCCAATGATTTACACCATTGCCGGTGGTCTCTTACACCACCTTTTCACCCTTACCCCATCTTATATAGAGGGGCGGTTCTTTTCTGTGGCACTTTCCCGAAGTTACCTTCGCTGGGCGTTATCCAGCACACTGCTCTAAGGAGCCCGGACTTTCCTCACGCTTTCGCGTGCAATCACCTAATTGACTTTGCTTGTTACTAAGCTAAACTGATCATTCAACCCACGTCAAGAGGAGATGAGAGCGTATCATGAAAATTTTAGCAATTTATGGCAGCACCCACCAGGATGGCAATAGCCGTGTGCTAGCCCATGTGATTGGAGAATCAGCCCAACAGAGCGGTGCCGAGGTCATTTACTTTGATGTACTGGAAAAAGAATTACCCCTATTTCGGACCGATCGTGATTTTAAAGATCAACCTGTAGTCAATGAAGTGCGCAGCCTGGCTTCTGAAGTGGATGCTTTTATTGTGGTTTCTCCGGAGTACCACGGCTGTATGAGCAACGCGATTAAAAACTTTTTTGATTTTCACTACCAGCACTTTGCTGGCAAAGCCTTTGCTATTGCCACCGCCACGGGGGGCAGCATGGGCGTCAGCTGTAACTCTCAAATGCGCATTGCAATTCAGCATTGTCACGGCTGGGCCTTGCCCTATCAGGTCGGCGTTAAAAGCAGTGAATTTTCAGCGGGTAAGGTCACCAATATGAAAGCCCATGATCGCCTGCTTAAATTGGGCCGCGACCTTGTGGTTTATGGTGCGCTTTTACAAACCCAATTTAAGGCAGATAAAGCCCTGGTTGAGGAGTCAGGGGCTAACCAGGAAGGCCGTGAAAATATGGGCTTTGCCGGATGGTATGTCTGAGCAACTTCTTTTTTTAAGCGCCCTTTTGGTGACGCTAAAGCGCTATCCGTTGCTCGTGCTAACGGCATTTATTGCTTTACTGTTGCAGCTGGTGAGTACCCTTGCGCTCGTGCCTTTGGCAGAAACGATTCCTGCGCTTTTGGCAGAGGGATCTTTATCGGCGATTGCGGGCAGTATTGGACTGGTGGTTATTGGGTATGCCTTGAAGCACCTGGGCGAATATACTCAACATTGTGCCGCCGGTGCGTTGAGCTTACATTGGCTACAACAAGAGCAGGCGCGTCTGTATCAGCAGGTTTTGGGGGCGCGCGCTTCGGTATTGGGAGAACTAAACGCTGAGTATACGCAAAGTCTTCTGCAAGAAGATCTTAAGCAGGTACAGCAGGCCATTTATTTTTTGGTGTACCGTTGGGTTCCTGCCTGCCTATTGTTATTCGTGCTCGGTGGGGCCCTGTTTTATTTATCCTGGCGATTCACGCTGTTTTTGTTGGGCCTCTCGCTGCTGGCGTTACTGCTATTGCGTGGGATACAAAGGGCCTTGCCTGTCAGTGCTGGCGTACTTCAGGAAATAATGGCGCAGCTTTACCACGAGTTGGGCGAGGGGCTGCGGGGACGTTGGCTGGTGCGCCAATTGCGCTGGGAGTCCCTACAGCAAGGGCGTCTGGTGCATCAACACCACCAGTGGTTACAGTCAGCAAAAAAAGTGTTGGTTTTACAGGCGCTAGAACGCCCTTTGATGGGGGTGATTCAGGTGGGCGCTATTGGCGCCGTCCTCTTTTTAAGTGTCTTGGGCGTGCGTGCCGGGGTCTGGTCTTTGGGCGCATTAACGGCCTTTGCCACAGCGCTTGCTTTAGCCATTGATCCGGGGCTTTGGTGGGCCGAGGCTCGCTCCGTCTTTCAGCGCGCACGGGCCTCGTGGGATCGTATTGAAGCGGAGCGCTTGACGCTGACACCAGAGCATTTGGCGCCGGTGTACCACGGTGAAAATGATCTGCGGGTCAGCAATCTGCGTTTAGAAAAAGGGGGAAGGCTCCTTTTGCTATGCCCCGACTGGCGTATGAAGAGCGGCGATAAATGGGGGCTAACAGGTCCTTCCGGCACCGGCAAAAGCACCTTTTTATCTGTGCTCGCTGGCCTTGCTCCACCGACAAACGGTCGGGTTCTTTTTCCTGAGACCTGGAAAGCGCAAACAACACGGGTGGTTTTGGTCGCTCAGGAAACCTTTTTTTTTCATCGCAGTGTGCGAGAGAATCTTTTGGGGCCTCAGGACGTTTCTGAAACCCGACTTTGGGAGGTGCTGGCCATTTGCCAAATTGAGGAGCGTATTCATGCTTTGGCCCAGGGGCTTGACACCCTGATGGGAGAAGGGGGTGTACACTTCTCTGGCGGTGAAAAGCAGCGATTGGCGCTGGCCCGTGCTCTGTTGATAGACCCCTTGTTCTTGCTGCTCGATGAAGCCACCACAGAGCTGGATGCCCTGAGCGAAACACGCTTTTTTCAAGCCCTGGCTCAGCAAACCCGTTTAACCTGTCTGGTGGTGTCTCATCAACCCCGGACCTTGCATCACTTTGATAAAATATGGCATCTTGAACAGCATCAACTGCGGGAGCATTTTTCCTGAAGGAGTTTTCTTTTGAAAAGCCAACGTCAGCTCAAGCGAATCAGGCAATTGCGCCAGCGGGGAGACTTTACCGCGCTGGAGTATCCCTTACAACGGAGCTTTGCCTCCTGTGCTCAGCACGTTTCTACGACTGTGCAGTGGTGGTATGAATATGCTTACTGGCTCGAGTTCCAAGGCCGGGGAAGGGAGGCCATTGAAGCGTGTCTCCATGCTTTACGCCGGGATCGTAAAAACGCAAAAATCTGGTATAAACTGGGGCTTCTGTATGAGAAGCAGTTTGAGTTTTTTCAATGTTTAGAAGCTTTTTCTAAATGCTTACAATTGGCTCCAGAAATGGTCTCTTCTCGTCTCTATTTACGCATTGCTCGTGCTTTTGAGCATCTCAACCTCGAAAGCTCGGCCTTGCCTCTCTATTTGAAGGCTCTTGAGAGCGAGGACGTAGAGCCGGGTGTCTACTTTTACCTTGCCCAGGCTCTCGACCGATTGGGAGATATTGACGCAGCCATGGACTGTTTAATGACCCTGGGAAGAATGTATCCCGCTAAGTTAGACTTTGTTTCTTTTTTAATGGGATACTCGTTAGAAAAGAAAGGGTTTTACGAAGATGCGCTGCGCTGCTATCAAGAGGCGGCAGATCGTCAGCCGCACTATTTGTTTTGGCAGCTTAAGCGAGATTTAGTCTACCCGCTGGTTATGCAAGACGCTCAGGAAATAGAATCCTTTCACACAAAAGTTAAGGACACGCTTGACCGCTTTATTCTTCGTCTTCAACACCAACCGATACGTCTCACCCGAGAAACGATATTCTTGCTTTCGACTTTTCATAATAATGCTGCCTACATCGCTTATCATCATTTGCCGGTACTTTCTATTCGCCAAAAAATGACTCAGGTGGTAAAGAGTCTACTTCCTACGCCCGAACCTTTTTTCTTGCCTGACACGTTTGGCAAGCGCATTCATTTGGGGATCATGTTTGCTCCTAAAAGCATTAGCCTTGGCTATGTTTATGCCGGAGCCCTGGCGGAGCAGTTAGATCCTCGGTATTTTGAGGTGACGCTCTTTTGTGCTTCTCCAGATATCCGCTTACTTTTTAAAAAAGAAGGTCGTTATCATGTGGATCCTGCGCATGATCACGTCCATTGGAGAATGTTATCTCAGGATGTATTTACCTCGACTCGCCAGATTCGCGAAAGCCGACCCGATGCTTTTTTCTTTACCGAACCGGCCTGGGACTTTCAGCAAAATGCCCTGGCGCTTTTTCGGGTGGCACCGGTGCAGTTCACCTCCTGGATGAATCCAGGGACGACAGGGCTTCCTAATATGGACTACTTTTACTCTTGTGCGCTTATGGAAGACGCAGAGTCCGCTAAAAACTATACTGAAAAACTCATTGCTGAGCCGGAATTTCCTTCGTTTATACCCCAGTTTAAATTTCCTGAGCCCGTTGAGCGAGACCACTTTGGTCTATCGAACGAATGGCATCTCTACGGTTGTTTACAGAATCTGCTAAAAATGCATCCAGACTTTGATCCGATCATCGCAGATATTTTGCGTGGAGACCCGTTGGGTCACCTGATACTGATCTCTGCTAAAAATCAAAAAATAGCCGAGCGTTTGACGGCGCGTTTTCAGAAGCACATGCCCGACGTTATGGATCGGATTTGGATTTTCCCTGAGTTGCCCAATTTAGACTTTTTGCGTCTATTGCAATTATTAGACGTTGTGATAGATCCGCTGTATTACGGCGGAGGCACCACCACTTATCAGGCCTTGGCCTGGGGGGCTTCTCTTGTCACGCTGCCCGCTTCAGAAATGATTGGACGCATTACGGGCGCGCTCTGCAAGGCGCTCGATTATGAAGAGGCCATTGTGGACTCTTCAGCGGCGTATGTGCAACGGGCGTTAATGCTCGCGCAACATCCCGAAGAGCGCCAACGTATCCGGGAACATCTGCGCGCGCGCAAAGACATTCTCTTTGAGAATACTGCGGCGGTGAGGCAGTTTGAGCGTCTATTAAAAACGCTGTGCGCTCCCCACCGTAAGGCATAAGGGTATGCTAAAAAGCTAAACTTTACTTTTTGCTACTGTTTTTGCCTTCGGTTTTGTTTTTTTCTCTTGGGTTTTCACCTTTGCCGAAGCCGATGTTAAAAGGGGCTTTAAAAAATGCCCCGTAAACGAATCCGCTTTTTTGGCCACCACTTCTGGAGTGCCTTCGACAATGATCTTTCCACCTCGACTACCGCCCTCAGGACCGATATCAATAATGTGATCGGCCACCTTTATGACGTCGAGATTGTGTTCAATCACCAGCACGGTATTGCCCTTATCCACCAGACGTTGCAAGACATGCAGTAACTTTTCAACATCGGCAAAATGTAGGCCCGTGGTGGGCTCATCGAGTAAGTAAAGGGTTTTACCCGTGCTCCGTTTACTCAGCTCTGTCGCCAGTTTAATCCGCTGGGCCTCTCCACCGGAAAGGGTGGTCGAGGCCTGACCCAATTGAACGTAATCTAAGCCGACATCCATCAGCGTTTGGAGTTTACGTTGAATGCTCGGAATATTGGAAAAGTGATCCAGTCCTTCTTCGACGGTCATATTTAAGACGTCAGCAATGGTGGCGCCCTTCCATTTGACTTCAAGGGTTTCCCGGTTATAGCGCTTGCCTTTACAGACTTCGCAAGGCACATAGACATCGGGTAAAAAGTGCATTTCAATTTTTAAGACGCCGTCCCCTTTACAGGACTCGCAGCGCCCTCCTTTGACGTTAAAGCTGAAACGTCCGGGTTTGTATCCACGCACTTTGGCCTCTACACTCTGGGCAAATAGTTCCCGAATCGGGGTAAATAAACCGGTGTAGGTGGCCGGGTTCGAGCGAGGGGTTCGACCAATCGGAGACTGATCAATACGAATCATTTTATCGATGTTTTCCAGGCCTTGTACATCTTTCACAAACAGAGGGCGCGGTTGCCTTTTGTGAAGGGCGTGCTCTACAAAAGGAGACAGGATACCGTTGATCAAACTCGACTTTCCAGAACCGCTGACGCCGGTCACGCAAATCAACTTACCCAGAGGAATGGACGTGGTGATATGTTGCAGATTATTGAGGTGTGCATCAATAATCTTTAGGGCATGACCATTGCCTTTACGCCGCTCGGCGGGGGGCTCAATGCCTTTTTTGCCACTCATATACTGACCCGTTACTGAGCGCTTTTCTTTGATGACCTGTGCGAGGGTTCCCTGGGCCACTATCTCCCCTCCGTGTCTGCCTGCGCGTGGGCCAATATCTACCAGGTAGTCGGCCTCTCGAATGGTGTCCTCATCATGTTCAACAACAATCAGGCTATTGCCCAGATCTCTTAAGTGTTTAAGGGTACTTAACAGTCGCTGGTTATCGCGCTGATGTAAACCGATACTGGGCTCATCTAGAATGTATAAGACGCCCACGAGTCCAGAGCCAATTTGCGTCGCCAAACGAATGCGTTGTGCTTCTCCCCCTGATAATGTATTGGCGCTGCGACCCAGACTGAGGTAATCCAATCCCACATTGAGTAAGAAACGAGAGCGCTCTTTTAGCTCCCGAAGAATCAGCTCGGCAATCATATGCTCCCGTGGGGTGAGCTCTAAATGCTCCAACCATTGATCAAAGTCTTCAATCGCTTCAGCGGTGACTTCGGCAATCGAACGGCGGTTAATTTTCACGGCCAAACTCGCGGGTTGTAAACGCTGCCCTTTACAGTCAGGGCAGGGTGTTTTTTCCATATAGCTTTCGACTTCTTCGCGGGTAGAGTCCGACGGACTTTCTTCATAAAGGCGTCTTAAGCGGGGAATGGCTCCTTCAAACTGGGTGAAGAAGCTGTACTGCATTTTGCCCCGTCCTTTGCTTTGGTACTCTACCTGAATGCGTTCGGGGTAACCGTGCAGTAAAATATGCTGAATCTTCGAAGATAGTTTTTCGAAGGGGGTGTCCATGTCAAAGTCGAGGTCTGCCTGTAAGGCGCGCAGAACAGTACGCAAATAGGATCCTCCTCTTTTTTCGAGGCTGCGGCTCCAGGGGCGAATGGCCCCCTGATTAATGCTTAACTCGGGAAGCGGAACGACCTTGCTTCCCACAATTTCTTGTTTGGTACCCAGGCCGTGACAAAAAGAGCAGGCACCAAAAGGGCTGTTAAATGAGAAAATGCGGGGCGCCATTTCAGGAAAGCTAAAGCCGCATTGGGTGCAAGAAAGATTTTGGTTATACAAGTGACTAAAGCTGCCATCCATGGCTTCAATACGGGCAATACCGTTCCCCTTTTCAAGGGCAAGCTGTAGCGATTCGGTTAAACGCGATTGCAGGTCGGTTTTCATTTTGACACGGTCAATCACGAGATCAATGTCGTGTTTTTTGTTTTTTTCTAAGGTGAAATCATCACTTAGCTCTACAAATTCGCCGTCAATTTTGACACGGGTAAAGCCTTCTTGTAAGAGATCTTGAAACAAACTCTTGTATTCGCCTTTTCTGCCCTGAATGAGCGGTGCGAGCACATAAAACTTGCTTCCGACTTCCATCTGCATGGCCTGATCCACAATCTGATCAATACTTTGAGAGCTTATTTTTTCTCCACAATCAGGGCAGTGTGGAATACCAATACGAGCATAAAGCAACCGCAAATAATCATAGATCTCGGTGACGGTGCCCACCGTAGAGCGCGGGTTGTGACTGGTGGATTTTTGATCGATAGAAATGGCTGGAGATAGACCCTCAATAGACTCGACATCAGGTTTTTGCATTTGACCTAAAAACTGTCGTGCATAAGCCGATAAGGACTCGACATATCGCCGTTGCCCTTCGGCAAAAATGGTGTCAAAGGCAAGACTGGATTTACCCGATCCGCTGACGCCTGTAAAAACGACAAGTTGATTTCGGGGGAGTTTAAGATTGACGTGTTTAAGGTTATGTTCGTTGGCGTTTTTGACGGTGATATGGGTGTGCATAACAAAGGGTGTCCTGATTTTTACAATTGATGATAAAGAGTAATAACTTGTATAAATAAGTGTATAGGTGGGTATGTGTTTGTGTATATAGCTTCGTGCTTGCATTAAAAGATGTTTTTTTATGGTCATATGTTTTTTAAGAACATATTAAATGCCTTCAGCCACGAAGAACGACAAGTCATAAGGAATACGTAGAAACATGTCTAAAACTAATTTTCAGAGAGAGAGAATACCTTATGACAGTATGGGCTAACGCGGGAAACTTATCCCGGGCACAATCAGAGTTTGGTCTGGTAAATGTTGAGCAACAGCGGATGTTGCGCAATAATAACTTAATTACCAGCAAAGTAATGGGAGAAAAAGACGCGCGGAGTCAGGAAGCTGACGATCAGCGTTTGAAAGCTGCCGATCTGAGCTTTAAGAAGTTGTCCGCTGATTTCTCTAAAGAAGCTGCAGAAAAAGCCAAGGTTGGTGCCGCTTTTCAGCTATTGGGAACCGCTCTCTCAATTGGTGTGCAATATGGCATGAGCAAAAAAGGCAAAGCTGAGAAGGTCAATTGGAGCACTAAACTAAAAGAGCTGACCAACGGTGTCTTTTCTTATATGAACAAAGTACTTGAACTTCAAAAAATTGATGCTGAAGTCGATGCGATTCAGGAAGATTTGAATCGCTTAAACGCTCAACGCATGCAAACCGATGATGCGGTGCAAGCGCTAGATTCGAACCCATTCGGTTAACTATGAAAGATGTGGAGTAATAACTAGATGCCTGCCATTCAAGCGATGCGATCTGACGCTCTTGCCCTCCGCGCAAAAGAGGATGTCCAAGAAAAAATACCGAGTTTCTTTAACTCGGTCAATAAGTCTTTGGGTCAAAATATTGTGCAGGGGCAAGATAGTGCCCAGGCAGTGGCTGAAGCACGCTTTTCTGCGGCCAATCAGTTAGCGGCAAACCTACGTCAAAAATTGGATGGTGAAGGATCTCTGTCTGAGCTCGTAGCGGGTGCGGGTATGGATTTGATCAACAGCAGCATTTCTTTGCTGTTGGCGCTTTTAAACAAGACCACGACCCAGGATTTACTCGATACCGCAAGCGCTATTTCCTCTTTTTTGTCAGAGAGACAAGCACTGCAGCTACAATGGGATGCGGCAGCGGCTACCTATGCGCAATGGACGGTGCAGGCTGGCTACACCGGTCGCGGTAGCTTTTTTCCTGCGACAACCACGACGCCAACTTCCCAGGTTACAGAACAGACAGTGACTCAATGGTTAAAGGCTACAGGGCCAGCAACACTTCCGGTTAGCGGAAATGGAACCCCTATTTTGTCGGGATTGAACTTTGTGGGTGAGCAACTTACCCAGCCAGATGGTTTACAGCTTTACACCTATACAGATACCAATCTTGCGGGGGGGACAAAGCCTCGGAATATAACCGTTAACTTTGACAGGAGCGGAGATAATCTTTTTGGAGCCGTGGATGGTTCTGGTGACCCACACACCGGCGGCGCAGTGGCGCCACTGCCCGGTACTGTTGCTGCGCCCGGTACTGTTGCTCAGGGTGACACCTCTTCTCAGTTATTTAGAGATGCAGCGGGTGATTATTGGTTGCGATATGATTATGTTACAACAGTGACTAGAACAGCATCACCCACGACTCTACCTGTTACAAGAGTGTCAGTAAGTGGCATTGGATCTGGTATTGATTACGATACGGGTTACGGACTAATCAACGGTATTCTCTCTCCAGATAATTCTGATACCGGTGACTTTGATACCCAACGTAGCTTTAATACCACATTGTCAGCTGCTGCAGCCAACGGCGCTACTTCAATTTCGGTTGCCAACGGCTCCGGTTTTTACCGAGGAGATGTACTGGAGATTACTCTTTCCTCAGGAACCAAAGAATATCGATCAATTACCAATGTTTCGGGGAACACCTTTACCCTGGATGCGCCTCTAACCAATAGCGCAAACTCAGGCGCCGCGATTGCTGCTATTTCGTATCCAGACCCTGTTACTACCGCCCCTGACTCTTACCCAGATACGCCCCGCTATTTTCGAGCTGATAATATTACCGCTAGTGGATCACTGGGTACTATTGATATTGGTGCCATCAGACCCGTTCTTGAAAAGTCAGCTCTTGGGGGAAGGGGTGCCACCACGTATCGTGATGCCCTAACGCCTCGGTGGACAGATCGCAACTACTACGTTGGCGTAGATGGTAATACTCGGAACTATGAGGCTTATTACGCCTGGGGCTCTGTGGGCTCGATTTCTCGCGTCGGAAGATATTAAGAAAAGGAAACAACAATTATGGCAGGCATAGGAAATGTTCAGTTAGGGGTTCGGCTCACTCGCGACGACATACACAACCAGCGAATTTCACGAACAGCAAGTGGGCTTGGCACCGCTCGAGGTGGTTTTCTTTGGGATCCAACCACCCGTGCGATTCTCAAAAAAGAAGAAACAGACAAGCAAAATGACGATAACTTAACTTTTTTGTTTGAATATAGAGCTTTGATTAACTCTCGTGTGCAAACCTTGATTACCCAATTAAGTAACGCCCTCGCATCGGACCTGGATATAGCAATGAATGCTGATAACCCGGCCTGGGGAGCTGATCCGAAGCCCGCTTCCAATGGGAACACAAGCAATACACGTCAGGATGCAGGGGCTGCAAGAACTGCTTATAACTACCTTATGGGATGGTTTACCACTGATAATGTCACCGCTGCTCAGGTTGCAAATGCCTTTATTGGACCTGTAGACGATAACGGCACCCCAGGAGATACAACCGATGATCAAAATCGTGTGGCGCCTGATGCATCGTTCCAAACCTCTTTTGAGGGTGCAGTTAATACTCCCGCTGATCCGTTTCGTGTCACCGGAACGGCGACCATTGTTACCGCCACTGGCGGTAAAAAAGTAGACGCTTTAATCATTAGTAACCTGTCGCAAGCTCAACCTCAATTTCGTTATGCCAATGTCAGCTCCGGAGTCAATAACCGTCTTGACGATAGCTTTACTGGTCCTCTTGGTCAGGCAGCCATTGCTGCGGGTGCTAAAAACCTGTTCGAAAAGGTGCTCTTTGATGCCTTGTCGAGTGTTGAGTATCGCCCGGTACTGAGTTCGGGTTTATTTAAGAACCTGGTGGTTTCAGCAACTTCTAGTCTTCCTTCTGGGTCTCAAATACAGGCTAGTTTTAACCTTTCGTATCAAGGCACACAGGACGGTGGAGAACTCACCATTAATTCTGATAAAATAACTGCATTTTATGCTTCTTAAGTAAAGAGGAACACCTATGGCTTTTACCTTTGGATTAGGCTCCGATACCATGCTCAATCAGTTTCAGCGCGATGCTGGACAGTTTAAACTCATGGATATCTCCAATAATATTAACAAATATACCGAGGCGGGTAACGCTACAGGTCAAGCCATTCAGGCCTCTTATCTCGACCGTACGTATTCTGAGTTCAGTCGTATCATGCAAAAAGATCAAGAGAATGATGATGCGGCAACCTTTATCTTTGAGTACCAGGCTTTGCTACGGTCGCGAATGCAGCAAATGATTACAGAGCTTACTGCAGCTCTCACCCGCGACCTTGATGCCGCAATGAACGCCACCCGTGCGGCATGGGATACTGAGCTTGATCCTTCGGACCCCACGGATCCCAATCCCCCCCCCTACCTCGTCAATCGGCACAGGGCTACGGAAGCAATATTGAGGACGCCGGCGCGGCGCGCATGTCTTATAATTTTTTTACCGGATATGCTGCAGGCGTTCGTCCTGCTGGTTCAAATACACCTAGTGCGGCAGTGCCTACGACATTGCCTTATATAGGTGCTGAGAGCTTTGATTCAGGTCCTTTGGGGCCTGACGTCCTCAAAGGTTCCTATTGATACGACTGCCGATGCTTCTTTTTACCACGCCACGAATGGTGAAGTGTTACGCGTCACCGGTACTGCTGTTATTCAGCAGTCTTTTGTAAATGATGGGTTAAGCAGAGCGGTGATTGATGATTTGAACGTTGTACACCAGCGCGATACGGTGTTTTATCGTGAGGTTGGTGGTGGCTTTGTCTCTCACAAAAACGGTTATCGATTCATTGATCCTGACGCAACGACAAATTTTGATGGTACTACGAAAGCAGGTAATCGCTTTGACGCCACTAACATAGCTTACACGAATACTACGATGGGCGTAGCGGGTGGTACATCGGGTGTTAACCTAAATGATGATAACTGGGATCAGGGAAGTGATTTTTCTCCTACGACAACGCCAGATTATCAACGTTTTAATCAAAGCGGCAAAGCGAAAAATGAATTTCAGCGGGTGTTATATGACACGATCTTCGAATTGGATCAGCGTAACCTGCTCAAAGATATTTTTAGACTCTCTGAAAAAAACGGCTTTTTGACCAATGTGCAAATTGCGTCGACCACTAGCCTAAACACGGGGTCTCAGATGCAGGCCAGTCTTCTTTTAAATTATGTACCTGCCAGTGCGCAAATTTTGCCCGCAAATGCCGCCGCTGGTATTGATGCGGCAACGGCGACGCAGGTGACTGTTGCGAGTTCAGGAACATTTAGGGAAGGCGACTCTGTGTATGTTACCGTGGGTGGAGTTCGTCAAACGGCAATTATAGACACCATTAGTCTTCCTACGGGAACACCGCCTCGTGTTCTTATCACCTTTAGCCCAGCATTATCAGGGGTTCCTGACGCCCTGAGCTCAGTACAAACCACGCGCCCCGATCTCGGCGGTAAAATAGAATTGATTGTGGATCGCTTTAGCGCTTTCTACCACTCATAAAGGAGTAAAAACCCATGTCAATCGGACAATTAGGAACTTCAGGTGAACAGTTTAGAGACTTTCTAGGCGGAGGTCAGAGAGATATTGGCAGCGGATTACAGGCTGTTCTGTCCTCCTATGCTGATCCCAATGGTAATTTTGTTCGATTAGACAGTCGTTCTCAGGGACAGTTTCAGCTCACCAATAGTGAGTACCAGTCAGTCTTTGACTCTGATTCTCAGAATACCTTTGCCGAAACATGGTATAGCGAGTATCGTGCGGTGTTGCAATTGCGTGCGGAAGCTCTAAAGAAGAAGCTGAGCCGGGCGTACACAAAAGTTCTTGAAAACAGTATTTATGCCCCCCTGCGCCCTGACGAAACCTGGGCGCCTGGGGCGAACCGTGACATGAATGATATTGATGCTGATGCGCCCACCGCTTTTTTTAAAGACGGTGCAGGAACGGGTTCTGCTGGAATTGACGGTGCCCCCACCGTTCCTCCAGAGCTTCCCCCTGACGATACGGAGTATACGCACCCCGAGTGGTTTTCTGGCGGCGGTCCGATGTTAAGCAATGGTAGTCCTTATGATGATATTCGCCGTTATCTGGCCGCCACCTATTTGGATGATGCCGGTGGTGGAGTTTACCGTTTTGACGATATAGACGGGGACGGACAACGTTTCTTCTTTGATGAAGGCGATCCCGCTAACCCCAACGACGGCGGATATACTGTAGGTGCTGAAAATGCTGTAGATACACAATACTTCAACCTTTGGGATGTGGGGGGTACAAACAGTGTTTACTCGCTAAGTTCGCTGTCTTTTACGGGTACGTCTTATAATAATAGTGTTTATCAAGCGATTGCCAAAAACTTGAATGTTCCGCCTTCTACAGATACGACAGGATTTGTGGCTGCAGGAAGCCCTCTGGCGAGTGGAAGCACAAAAACGAACACTTATTTCATTTCTATTCCTCCGGGGCAGACCAGTAAAGACGTTTTCACGTTTCTTCCTTCTTTTGCTCAGGGAACCAATGGCGTCTTCTCACCTGCTCAGAAAACGGCAGCAGAGACTCAAGGGGTTCCTGCGGGCAACTTTTTGCCGGTCGTACCGGCAACAAGTCCGGCCTCCTTTGTTTTAAGCGCTGGCACAACGTTTTATGACCCCCAGGGGGCGGTAAGCCAGAAAATGTTTGAAAATAACAGCTATGGTGCTCCGGGTACCGGAATCGTTACGAATCCTATTATGAATCCCGAGCTTGTGGGACCTTTTGCTCCAGCAGCTGAGGGTAAAGCAGGGCAAGATTTTAGCTCAACAAGTCCACCAGAGATTTATAAACAAGGTTTCGTGGATAGCTGGCTAGAAGCCCGTCAGTTAGAAAAACGAGAAGCGGCCGTTCAGGCGGCTTTCGCCGCTTATAACGATATTGCAAGCACTCCTCCAGGAATGGCCGTTCCTTACAACGAATTAATGGATGTTGTCTTTACCTCTTTGGATACGTATAACTTGGACTTGGGAGGTATTCCCGGTGGAGCCCCCCCCATTCCTGCTGGTGCTGTCATCACTAAGAATAAAATTAATGGGGCTATGCCTTATGGGTATTTTGATCAAACGGTACCCGGCAGTGGCCATACAGCCCTAAACCCTGTGTATGAAGTCGGTGGTGCCAGTAAGGGAGTGGGCAACAACTCGGGGGGGTCAATTTATCAAACCATTTATACAAGCCTTGGTGCTCTCGTCGATCCATCCACGCTTGATCCTGGCGGTTCGGGTTCTGCAGCCCTTACTCCAGGAGGTAATCCAGCCTTGCCTCCCGCTTCTGTACCCGCTGTTCCCCCTGCCACCCCAGCGGGCGAATATCAATCTCTCGGTGGAAGTAGTAATCTGTATAGCCCTATACCTATTGGTGCTGCAGAAAACCCGCTGGGTGCAGGACAACCCGATATCAATAATCCGTTGGGTGTTGATAATCTCATTGACACCACAAAAGAGGTTCCTGGTTTTATAACCTCACCGACTTCAGGAACGCCTATTGATGCCGTTAGTAAGTTGTTTGTGGGTCGTCAATGGGACTATGTTCCTGGTTATGTTCCTGGCTCTACTTCTAACACGACAGCCGGTGTAGGTGCTGTGCGTTATGAGGCAGAGACGACCTCTTTGCACGTACACGCAGGTATTGGTTGGTATGACGGCGATGGATCTAATGTAGGTAAAGCTCCCATTACCATTACAACCCCGGCTGGTGAGTTAATTATTCAAGGTATTTATAATGCCCTTGCAGTAGGTTTCGATGACGATACTTCTAACCAGCGTCTGGGAGGGCCTTTCTTTCAGGTAGCGGGCGGCCGGGAGTCACTGGGTGCTTTTTTCGATGTTGGTGGACCTGCCGAGTATAGTTTTACCCCGAGCCTTGGACTTGGTGGCGGTATTGGCGGTGTTTATTGGGGACATACTTCTGCGGTAGGCAAGGTATACCGCATTGATCGGCTGATGGAACACTCCGGCGGCGGCAATGATACTAACCCAAACAACGACGGCGTGGATGACTTAACGGGTAAAGGCGGTGGCGGTGGATTTGCTTACGATCTGATGAAGTCTACTCTCGGAAATATTGGCAGCTTAGGCGGATTAGATGTCGGATCATCTGATCCCAATAACGGCATGAGTATTTTTCCGAATGTTGGTATTTTTGGATCTCACTTAGATACTAATTTTCCTATTCCTATTCCTCTTCCTACTCCTCCCGGGGTTTTCTGGTTGAACATACCGATGACGACCTATACCTCCATTTCTTATGATGTTGTCACGGACTATATGTATCAATATCTTGACGTCGATGAAACACGAGGTGTTAGATAGCGTGTCTGCCTACTCTTATGCCACCAGCGGTGGTTATGCGATGGATAGCTATGGCATGCGTGGGGAGTACCAGTTTACCGAAAGGCCGGCGCTTGAGTCTTTAGAGAAGCTGCCTGCAATTTTCGGAGTGCCAATTTCAGGTGCGATGCGTACTGCAATTGGTTTTCTGGGGCTCGATGAATATACTATTAACGGCTATGATCTTAAAGCTGGCGGTATTCTGGGAGAAATTGGTGGAGGAGATGCCAATCGGCATAGTTTTAACGCCTCTGAACAGCGTGAACTAGACACGGGAGCCTTTTTTACCACCGCCTCATTTCTTTCGCAATTTCAGCTGAATAACCTGGATTATACGTACTGGAGTTCCACGAATCAGAATGAAGAAATGGCCAACCTTGACACTTTACGTATGCTCTCTCTTACCGGAAAAGACTTACTTAAGGCGGTGTCAAAAGCAATCTTTGGTTTGGGTAACCGGTTAGAGTTTGATGGGCCCTTATCTGTGGTTGTAGGCTCCATTATGAATTTTATGTTGGATGGTTTTGAAGAGCGCGTCAACGAAGCGGTGATGTGGGACCTGCTGATGCGTGACCAATCTGATAAAGGTGGCGTGGTGAAAAAGTCGTCTGTGCCCACTATCCTTTCTGTGGTGCGTAAAACCAGTAGTCTGACTTCTGAAGGCTATGACTTTATCGAGGATGAGCGTAAACTTTTTGCTTATGATTCTCAAGAAATTAGAAAAGTGGGGATTCTTGGGAAGTTAAGACAGTTTGGTTCGGGATCTTTTGAAATCCCAAATCAAATGATTAATGGTGTGGCAAATACGCGTCGTTATAAACCTTATTTAGCAGGCCCTGACGGTCGAGCTGGGCGGCAGGGTTTTGGAACAAACTCTCCAGGAACCATTACTAAAGGGACCTATACCTCGGGTCGTGTTCACGAAATCACGCGACGTGCAGGAGACGACACCTACTTTGATGATAATTGGGATATTCGCGTAGGTTTCTGGCAAGATACGGGGTTGGGGGATGTCAATGAGGTTTACGTGCGTAAAAACACGGTGAGCTATAATAATGCGATTAGTAATGGGATTGGCTCCGGCTATACAGGGGGCCCTGTTGTTTCGACTCAAATTGACCGTTATGTAGGTTCTAATAATCGAATTGTGGGACGAGGCTATGACGGGGCAACTCCTCTTGACTTACAATCTTTCCGCACGGGTTATTTTTCAGAAAAATATTTTGGTTCTTATATTGATGAGGCCAACTTTACGTCACCCACGAGTGGTGAGGGCGATGTCGGCAATGCTGATGGAAATAAAGATGCTATTACCTATAAGCTCCTTGGAGGTATTGATGGTGATGCAACCCGTTCGGGTTCGATTACTATGCACGGTGGATCCAAGTACTACGATCGTAGAAATGACTATGAATTTAACTTGCAAACAGGCCCTGTCTATAACGAGACAACAGGGACTTTCGTAAGCGGAACGGAAATTAACTTACAGGCTGCTCAGGCACTTGCTCCCGTATTGGGTGGGGCAATGAAGCTGATGACGGTACAGAGTAACGATCCAAGTCAGAGGTTGGGCGCGAGTACCCAGAATGAAGATAATCCATTGACGAAGGTTCTCTATGAGCACATGCGCATCCGTGCTGACGGATCAAACGCTCAGTTAGTGGCTGAGTTTCGAGATGTGTTTAATATGGGCTATTTAGACGATATCTTTATCTCTTCTGCGGCCGATGCTGCCACTGGCGGTGGCGTTGCCTCGTCTATTCGCATCAAGTTTGGCAACAAATCCTGGGTTGACAATACCAATTCTTCCATTGCTGCGAGTCTTGGCTCCTATGAACAGCAGAAGCAAGGGGAGATAGTGGGTACGGGTACTTTGTCAGCGATGCCTGGTTACCTGGGCGATCGTAGCTACTTCAAAAACGTTAACCGCTCGATCGCTGATATCTATCTCAGCTCGTATTTTGCCTTTAAACGTCCGCCCGATGTACAGGCAAAATAAGCTTATCTTTGGTTTTAAAAGCCGCTTTTTTAAAGGCGGCTTTTAAAATTAAATGCGTATTTTGTTTGTGTTAAAAAAATGAGCACCTACACCAGTTGCAAGTAAATAATTTCTATAGATAACGTGTAGAAAAGTGTTTTGAGTGATAAAGGAGAACAGCTGCACATGAGTTTTTCAGCTTTTAATGTAGGCCGCCAGGTGATGATTCAAACGGGCAATGTTTCGCCCAAGCAAAATTTCGGAAGTCGTCCCGTGGCGGGTGGTGCGTTTGCCCCTAATACTTTGGAGGCCGCTTTTGTTCTTCGCTCCAACCTGGACTATCAATTTGAAACCGCCTTTTTAGACAAGCACCGGGCGACCATGCAAAACCGCCTCAATGAAGTTTCTCAGCGTCTTGAGGAAGCCTATAAAGATTTGCTTAATGTTTCAATGTCTCAACAGATTGGTGAAGGTGCCGATCGAAATCTTCGTTCCGATGTGCGCTTAGACGGTTCTGACGGATCCAACGGTGCTCAGATTATTCGCGGTATTATGGGCGAAACGGGATTTGAAGACCTCGGTGTTAACCCTGATGCACAACAAGGAGTGGCTTATAGCGGTCCCGGCTTTCCTGCGAATAACGCAGGGTCTAATGTATGGCGCTCTCCCAATAAAGGAGGCGATGGCTTGTCTACCAACGGTGCTTTTGGTGATGATGGGGTCGCTGGCTACTCCAAAACCCTTGATGGAGGGGTCACCTCAGTTCAATTTCGTGCGCTGATGGGAAGCACAACTGCCGCAGGGAATATTGCTGGTGAGATGGATATTACGCTACGGGTAGAAGATGATCCACCACGACCTACAAGTTTAGAGGGTAGTCTGGGGTTATTAAACCAAATTACGACGGCGTTAACGGGTGGGGCTCCAGCCCCTACCTATTTCAATCAAAAAGTTGAGCAGTATAGTGCTGGGTACAGCACGGGAGGGTTCTGGTCCGCTGTTAATTACCTTTATAACTTTGCGCCTCGCGAAATTAAATACAGTTATGCCGTAGGCTATACCGTCAACTCTGACGAGGCTGGCGACGATGAGTACTTGCTCAACGGGGAGCTGGTGAACCGTCGAGATATTCCAAATACGAACGCGATTCAAGAAAACGGCACCGTTCTTGCCAACGATCCTCAGGGTTACCTCAAAAAAGATAACCGCGTTAAATGGGTCAGCAATAATCCTTTGGAAGGTTATCAGCACGAACGCTCAGGGAGTAGTGCCAACTATCCCACGGTTGTGAATCGCCAAAAAGCATGGCTCGATGAATCAAACGGAAATATTCCCTGGGATACCACCCCAACTTCTGCCGAAGGCTCTGTGGCCATCGTTGATAACTTGATTTTTCAGAGTGGTACTTACACCTACAACGGCTCTTTTGTGAATGAAACGGGTGGCTTCGGTTTAGGCGTTGCGGGAACTCAGGTGGTAGGCGGTAAAGTGGTTCAAGAGGAGGCGAACTCTTCAACGGGTCTGGTGAGTCTTTTGGATTCAAATATTCAGTTGGGATCCAAGTTTAAGCACACGGTTGATATGACAACTGCCCAGAACGACGACATATTGGCCGGCGGGGATGATTTTCAGATTAATGCACGAGGAGCCATTAAAAGCTCTCTCTTTTTTAACCATTACGAAGTAGAAACCCGCACGGTAGAGTTTAATAATAAAAACAACGTGAATTTGCCCGAACTGACCAATGCGCCTACCGCTACTGTTTTAGATGATGCTGTTGGTAGCATTTATGTTAAAGGTAGTATTGCCAGATCTACGAGTATCGATGCTTCGAAAAGCTACGATAATGTTAAAATTAATCCTCTTCTTCCTAACGATGCACCTAATAATACAGAAATTTCTCGATCTGCAGGAAATACAACCAGCAGTTTTAATGGGGAGTTCTTACACAGTTTGCATAAGATTCAAAGTGTAAACGGCCAGGATATTGTAGGAAACGAAAACAAACAGGCCTCTCCCGTGTTTGGTAATTTTGAGATCGGTCGTTATGAGGGGACAGAGCGCTCCTACCAAATGAATCGCAATGTTGTGGCCTATCGTCCGCCCACTGAAATGGAAATCAATGCTGCTGACACAGTGCCCACAGATTGGCATCAAGCTGAAATGCTAACCGGCGCAGCCCAGGATCCTGCTGATCCCGATAACGGGGGGATCTGGTTTCCCCACGTGGATGACACCCTCTACAGTGCAATGGACTCCGACGGTTATGGTCGTGCTACTGCCCCCCGTCAAATGATTCAAGCGCGGAACACTTTTTCGCTGGAGCGTGATGAAATTCTTACACTTCAGCCAGCAAACCTGTGGGAAACGGATGCGACAGGAACCGTACGGCCTACCTATTATAAAAAGGATATGTTTATTGATGTGGAGCTGACGGGAATTCATTATGACGATACGACCTTCCCAGCTGAGGTTCCTAAGATCTTTATTAACGGCCGGGAATATACAGACGCACCCGTTACCGCACTCACTGTTAACCGCGATGGGCTTGGCGGTACCCTTAAAGATGTAACTTATCGGATTAACCTGAACAGCGGTAGCCTTACCGATGTCAGCTTCGCTCAAGAAGGCTTAAATACAATCAGCGTACAAGCTTCGGACGGTCGATTCTTGAATGACCCAACTGAGGATAGCCGCGAAGGAATTAAAGTGACGGCCACAGCCTTTGCTGATTATCCGGCGACATCGCCTAATACCGCTGCTGATGACGCGTCTGTGTTGACGACATTGAACGCTAAGGTGATTACGGGCTATGCCACGGTTAACGGCGTAGCACCTGATGTGAAGTATGCAGAACAGCTTAATCGCCCAGGCACAATTAAGTCCTTGAGCCGATGGCAAACGCGTCTGGTGCCTGTGAGCGCTGAAAACGATCCCAATAGTAAGTTGGCGCGCTTAGCCAGTACCCAGTCATCTACTGGCTCCTCTAACAAGTCAGTGAACACCTTTGTTGAGCTTGTGATTAGTATGATGAATGATCCCAAGTACAAAGATGTATTCAAGCTAGGTTTGGTTAGTAACTTGAATAAGCTAGCGATCAATGCTCAGGCTCAACTGCCGAGTGGAAGCAGTTTACAGGGTGGAATTTCTATGTATTACGATACACAGCAACAAACCATGATCCTGGTTCAGGATAAGTTAGTCGCCCAATCTCGGGCAGCCTAAACTTTAATTAAAAAGCACGAAGATAGTTTTTAAAAATACGTTTAACTTTACGGAGGTTGTGATTCATGGATTTAGAAAAAGTAACAAGTATGGTGAGTCAAACGGCTGCACTTGCTTCAGAGCAGCAAAAGGTAAATCAAAAACAAAAAGAACCTGTAAAGCCAGTAGAGGCTAAGCAAAGTGATCCTGCTGCCAATAGTGCTCTGAATAGCTTAAGCCAAATGTTGGGTGCAGCTAATAATGAGTCTGCTCCCATTGATGAGAAGCAAGCCGAGCTACAAAAAATGGCGGCTGAACTTTCTGCACGCGTGAATTCGTTGATTGCTGAAGCCAATGCTTTAGAAGATCAACTCAATCTTGCGCCGACGCCGGATGCTGTGGATGTGGGTGAGCTATTTGCTGCCTTTAAAGACATTATTGCGCAGCTGACGCAAGAGATGAACGCGCTTCAAAAGAAAATGGAAGAGCAAAAAGCCGGAAACGCCATGGATCTTGAGCAAAAGCCAACGGCATTCCAGGCGGGTGAAAAAGTGGGTGATGCCTCTTTCAACCAAACCCTCTCCCTGCAGTAAGCTATGTCTTTAGATAAAAGTGTAGAGCAGTTGATTCGTTCTGGTGTCCAGTTGCTGCGAGAAAATCAGCTGGACGCCGCTCAGCAAGAGTTTGAGCAGTTACTGGCGATCGATCCTGAATCGCCAGTGGCTTACTCTAATCTCGGAATGATTGAATTGTTAAAGCAGCGCCCTCATTTCGCGATTAAGCATTTAGAAAAAGCAATCACTTTAGATGATCGCCTTTTTCATGCCTATCTTAATTTGGGCACCGCCTACTTTATCACCGGGGATCTTCCGAAATCTGAAGCGGCTTATACCCGAGCTGCTCAGATTAATCCACAGGAAACCGATGTGCACCTTAACCTGGGTATTTTATACGGCCAAACAGGTCAGCTAGAGCAGGCCCGTCAGGCATTCGAAAGAGCATTAAAGCTTGATGGCTCGCTTTTTCAGGCCTTATTTATGTTGGGCTCAGTTTATATGGAGTTGAGTGCTTTCTATCCTGCCATGGCAAATGTGCTTGCTGCTTTAAGACAGAACGCAGAACATGTCGAGTCTCGTATTTTGATCGCCGAAATATATCGGCGCATGGGTCGCTATGATGGAGCTGAAGCAGAGCTGAAGCAGCTGCTAGAATCGCAAAAAGAGCTGGTAACACCATACGTCCGTCTAGGTATTCTCTATATTGAAACGGGCCGCCACAGTGAAGCCCTACCTCTTTTAGAGCACGCCATTGATGAAGGTATTGATACCCTGCAGGTTTATGAATTGTGCGGTATTCTCTACGAAGAAAAAGGTGACCTGGAAAAAGCTGAGGAAATGTACCAGCAAATTTTGTTAACGGATCCTGAAAATGAGAACGCAAAAGAGGGTCTTGAGCGCATTGAAATAGTAGTCGAAAGCGCTACGCTAACGTCTTCTTAAGCAGTTCAAAAAATCGATCGTGTTCAATAGGGGTGCTAAGTCGTTCGGTTTTTCCGAGCGACTTTCTTAGTTTATGCTTGAATTTTAAGGGCTCGGGTAAAATAAGGAAAGCCTGCAGGTCTACAAATTGCGGGTTATTTCTGACGAGCTCCAAAAAATCAAAACCCTCTGAATTGCTGTCTTCAAAAACAATGACCAGTTTGGGCTTGCTAAAAAAAATGTCTGCAAGGGCTTCAATGGTGTCACTATGCCAGCGTATTTCAACGTTCTCTTGTTGTTTTAAGAGTGTTTCAATAATACGATAAGAAGTATCTGCGCTGGCCTTGACGAGCACGAGGGACTTATTAAATAAGGCGTTAGAAAAAGCTACATTTTCCATAATTTAAAAACGAAAAGGCAGAAACGCTAACTTAAAACCAGCGCGTTTCTGCCTTCGTATTTAGGAAGATAACTTTTCTTGAAGTAGGCCTACCACGTCTGCAGGTGTTTCAGCCACGGGAACGCCAGCGGCATTGAGGGCAGATATTTTTGCTTCGGCCGTACCGCTACTGCCGGAAATAATCGCTCCAGCGTGACCCATGCGTTTGCCGGGGGGCGCTGTACGACCCGAAATAAAGCTAACCACAGGCTTGCTGACATGCTTGGCGATGTATTCAGCAGCAAGCTCTTCGTCGTTGCCACCGATTTCACCGATGAGAATAATGGCCTCGGTGTCAGGATCTGCTTCATAAAGCTCCAATAAGTCGATGTACTTGGTGCCAATGATAGGGTCTCCACCAATGCCTACGCAGGTGGACTGTCCCATGCCGGCCTGGGTAAGTTGGTAAACCACTTCATAGGTCAGGGTTCCACTGCGAGAAATAACGCCGATTTTACCCTCTTTGTGGATGTGTCCGGGCATAATACCCACTTTTGCAGCTCCAGGCGTAATCAGACCGGGACAATTGGGGCCGATTAAACGAGAGCCAGATTTCGCAACATAATCATAAACGCCGATCATGTCCTGGACAGGAACGCCTTCAGTAATACAAATAATGAGCTCAATACCCGCATCTGTTGCTTCTAAAATAGCGTCAGCGGCAAAACGCGGAGGTACGAAAATAATGGAACAATTGGCGCGTGTAGCGGCGACGGCTTCTTTAACCGTATTATAAACGGGAACACCAGCCACTTCGTGACCTTTTTTGCCGGGGGTTACACCCGCTACGACTTGTGTTCCGTACTCTACCATTTGTTGGGTGTGGAAAGAACCGTCACGACCGGTGATACCCTGAACCAGGACACGGGTCTGTGCATCTAAAAGAATTGACATGAAAACCTCTTTTTGCTCCAGATGGGAGTTTTATCTTGCTATGCATAATATCATTCTTGACAGGCCCTTGCGGGCGAAGCGTTTAATTATTGTCCGCTATTGAGCATTCCGCCCATGCGGGCTGCTTTGACAGGCGATGTATTACCCGCCAGCTGCTTAATATATTTTTTGCGTTCACTGGGCGCTACGGGAGCCAAATGAAACTCCTGCACCATCTCTTTCAGCTCTTCGCCATATTCTGCGACATTGTGTGCCGACTCGTAGGTTTGGTGGGCAATGCGTTCATTATCGCGGGCAATGGTTTCTACTTCGTTCACCGCAGCCGTAATGCGATCGATAGAAATCACCTGTTGGGCTGTACCGTTTCGAATGGCCTGAGAAGCTTCATTGATTTTTGTCGCGGCGGCAACAATTTGTTGATTGCTCTCTTCCTGGGTCTGTGTCGAGGTTACCATTTGTTTGGTCATTTGGCGAACTTGCTCAATGGTTTGCACCACGTTGTGGGTGTTATTGGCCTGATCTTTTACGGCATGGGTAACCTTATTGACCTGATGACTCATTTCTTCGGCGCGGTGGGCAATGTCCTGAGAAGCGCGTGCTTGCTCTTCAGCTCCAGTTTTGATCTGTTCAATAAGGTTTACGGTGGCCTCTACCCCTTTAATGACCTCATTGATTTTGCTACCGGTTTCAGTGGCCAGTCGAGCGCCTTCTTCGGCCTGGTGTACACCGCCCTGTACGGTTTTAACGGCTCCGTCGGCTTCTGCTTGAATATTGCGAATCAGTGCCGATATTTCTTTGGTGGCTCTGCTGGAGCGTTCCGCGAGTTTACGCACTTCATCGGCAACGACGGCAAAGCCTTTTCCGTGCTCCCCGGCCCTGGCGGCTTCAATCGCTGCGTTTAGCGCCAGTAGGTTTGTCTGATCAGAAATATCATCAATCACGTTAATGATTTCGCCAATTTTTTGTGTGCTGGAACCCAGATGCTCAATCACTTTAGACGCTTCTTGCACCACTTCTTTGAGGTGATTAATACCGCTAATGGTTTCTTCTACGGACTCTCGGCCCTCAAACGCTGCAGCCTGCATATTTAAAGACAACCGAGCGCCTTCTTGAAGGCTGTTAGAAACCTCGGTGAAACTACTGGAGAGCTCATTAATGGAATTAGAGGTGGCGTTGGTGCCTTCACTAATTTGCTCGGCACTGGCTCGGATTTCGTCAAAGGCGCGGAAGTTTTGGCTGACCACGTTAGAGACTTCATCGCTGGCTTCTGACAGTCGGTGAATGCTCTCTAAAGACGAGGATAAGGTCAGGGCGACCTGTTCAATCTGAACCATGGTTTCACTGGAGCGAGAAGCGAGAGCTTCTGCCTGAGCATCAATGTTTTTGACTGAGTGACTGACCTGCTCCATAAATCCCGAAATCTCGGTAATGGATTTGGTTTGTTTGCCGGCTCCGTTGGTGGTTTCTTCAGAGAGTGCCTGAATTTCTCTGGAGGCATGAGCGGTCTGGGTTGATGCTTCTAAAATACGTCCAAATTTTTCGTTGAGGTTATGAATCATTTCGTTAAAAGAGTAGGCCAATTCAGCAAATTCGTCACGGCTGTTGACGCTGGCGGTGCGATTAAGGTATCCACCGGCAATCGATGTGGCCACCTGGTTGACTTCATTTAAGGACTCGGTAATTTTGCGTACTTGCCAGGCCGTATAAAGAAACGAGATAATCAGGCCGATGGCTGAGATGCCTAAAATAAGCCAAAACTCACTTTTTTGAAGGGCTAAAGACTCAGCATAAATGGTTTGTAACTCAGCGGTTTTATTGAGGGTCGCATTGTAATAATTATTGAGATCCTGGGTGCGGTCATTAAGGCGAAATAGACTAATGACGACAACTAAAATAAGGGAGATGCTGCTAATACCGAAACTGAGCAATAATTTGGCGTAGATCTTCATAAAGCCTCCTCAGGCGTTTCCGAATGGGTGGAGTGGGTTAATATTTTCTGTAAGTTTAAAATCATGGCAATGCCTCCTTTTTCTTTACTCACGTGGTGAATGTATTCACGGTGTTCCAGGTGAGCCGGTGGGAGTTCGAGACTATCATTATAAAGGCGTAAAACCTCAAGGACTTCATCTACCACCAGACCAATGCGTCGCTCGCGGTGTCGGGTAATAATGAATCGGGCACTGCGCTCTTTGGAAATACTCGAAAGCCCCAGCCGCTTAGATAAGCGAATTAAAGGCAGGATCTGGCCTCTCAGGTTAATGACGCCCGCAATCCAGGCGGGGGCAAGGGGGACAATTGTAATGGGAACGGGCTTAATGATCTCTTGCACATCTAAAATATTTAAAGCGTAAAGCTCATTGTTCAGGCGGAAAGAAACAGCCTGTAAATCAGGCTCTACGTGGTCGGCTTGCTCTTCTCTGCGTGATGCGCTCATTGGGCTTCGTGCAAAGTTGAAAAGAGTACAAATTCTCCTGATTCTGTACGAATCGGTACATGGAGACGATAGGGGTTGTTGAGAAACTGCGTCGGCGCTTGTTCTAATTCCAAAACCTGGGGCAAGCCCAGCTGAAAAATTTCGCTCTCCGCGCTAAGGGCTGATTTTACGCCGCCGGCAATAATATTAATAATTTCTGCCACGGTTTCGTAGACGTCGTCCCCAACATTTTCAATGGGCTCATCCAGCATGCGGGCAGTCATATCCAGGGCTAAGCCATGAGGAATACTCACAGACAAAGATCCGATCAACTTGCCCGTTACTTTAATGTTTCCCATTAAGTAAAGGGTAGCCACATCATTTGACATGGCTACCTCACCCGTGTTTTCTGTGTCGTAATGCATAGGAATCATGGTATCCAGCAGATGGGTTGCTGTTTTGATAAGAGCTCTTTGAATATCGTCGCTTAGGCTGCTCATGTATGATTTAGACCTGTAAAGGCAAAACCTTTTTTAAAGTTTTGGTCAAGGTATCTGCGGTAAAGGGTTTTACAATATACTCATTAACGCCTGACTCCATTGCTGCCGTGACCTTGTCAATGGTCCCTTCAGTGGTAACCATAATGACTTTTACGGGGTTGGCAACATGGGTCTCGGCTTCAAAAGCACGTAACCCTTTTACAAACTCTAGCCCATTCATCTTGGGCATGTTCCAATCCGAGAGTACGATATCTACTTTTTGACCTGATTTAAAGGTATCAAGCGCCTGTTCGCCGTTGGGAGCCTCTACTAATTCACAGGTGGCATAGGGCCCACTCTTAATATGTTTTTTAATTACTTTTCGTGTCACACTAGAATCGTCAACAATCATGATGGTTGGCATGATGTAAGCCTCCGTTATGCCTCATTTTAACGCTGCAGAACTCAGTATATCATGAGGATCTATTTCTGCTTGTGTCACTCATACACGTATCGTGGACCTAATTGCTCATAAATTTGCCCGTTGAGTCGCTCCAGTAAGCGTGCAGTTAGGACTGCTTGCTTTCCAGTAACAGTGTCTCCTTGTGCTTTCCAGACATGGCTTTGAACCATTTTACCCGCGTGGGTTAGGGTGCCCGTGGCTTCGATTTCCATGCGTAGTCGCGCGTCAGTTTTTTTTCTTCCCCAAATGAAGGGGAATTGTAAAGCGGCTGTTTTTGTGCGCAATTTTAATGTGAGGACCCAATTCGAAGCCGGGTTACTTGCTCCAAAATGACTTTCGAGTAATTTTTTCTCAACCCCAAGTAAATGAGCTGTTGTGTCTGGCGTCAGCTGAATGTGAAGGCCTTGCTGTTCAGGCCCCCATGGGGATTCTTCTTGCAAGCGCATGGACTGTGCGTAACAGCCGCTTAAGATCAGCAGGGTGGAGAGGGTGAGCATGGCTTTTTTCAAGGGGGTTACATCCTAAATACAGGAAACTGACTCTTTGCGATGGGAGCATTCAGAGAGGCGGATAGGGCCAGACCTAAAATATTGCGGGTATCTGCCGGGTCAATAATACCGTCGTCCCACAAGCGGGCGGTACTGTAATAGGCTGAGCTTTCTTTTGCATACTTGCTTAAAATGGGCGCCTTGAATTCGGCTTGTTCTGTTTCAGACAGGGTGACTCCGCCAGGGGCTAACTGATCTTGCTTGACCGTAAGCAAAACATTGGCTGCTTGTTCTCCACCCATGACAGAAATTTTTGCCTTGGGCCACATCCACATCATGCGGGGGCTGTAGGCTCGACCGCACATGCCGTAGTTTCCGGCCCCATAAGAACCGCCAATAACTACGGTGAATTTGGGTACCGCTACGGTCGCCACTGCCTGCACCAGTTTTGCGCCATCACGGGCAATACCGCCGTGCTCGTAGTCTTTGCCCACCATAAAACCGACAATATTCTGTAGAAAAATCAGGGGAATATTGCGCTGGCCACAGAGTTCTACAAAGTGAGCGCCTTTGCGGGCCGATTCAGAAAAAAGAATGCCGTTATTGGCGACAATCCCCACCGGGTATCCGTGAAGGTGTGCAAAGCCGCACACCAGGGTTTGTCCGTAAAGGGCCTTGAACTCATGAAATTCACTACCGTCCACAAGCCGTGCGATGACCTCTCGCGCATCATAAGTCTGCCGTTCGTCAGCGGGCACCAGCTTGTATAGGTCGCTCGCCGGGTAAAGGGGATCTACCGGCGGCTTAATTTGCAAAGGGACGTCTTTTTTTCGGTTGAGGTTGGCCACAATGTGACGGGCAATCTGCAAGGCTTCTGCGTCATCTTCTGCAAGGTGATCGGCTACGCCCGAAATACGACAGTGCACATCAGCACCGCCAAGCTCTTCTGCGGTGACGACCTCACCCGTGGCGGCCTTGACCAGCGGAGGCCCGCCCAGAAAGATAGTGGCTTGCTCTTTGACCATGATGGTTTCGTCAGACATGGCAGGTACGTAAGCGCCACCGGCGGTGCATGAGCCCATCACCACAGCAATTTGGGGAATGTTTTGTGCAGACATCTGGGCTTGCAGGTAAAAAATGCGTCCAAAGTGATCCCGATCGGGGAAAACCTCATCTTGCATGGGTAAAAAAGCACCGCCAGAGTCCACCAAATAAAGACAGGGAAGGTGGTTTTCAAGAGCGATTTCCTGGGCGCGCAAATGTTTTTTAACGGTCAAAGGGAAGTAGGTTCCGCCTTTGACCGTCGCGTCGTTGGCGACCACCACCACCTGCTGTCCCTCAACGCAGGCAATGCCCGTCACGACACCAGCAGACGGTACAGGGCTATCGTAAACGCCGTCAGCGGCCAGGGCAGAAAACTCTAAAAAAGGCGTGCCGGGATCGCATAAGCTTGCAATGCGATCGCGCACAAACAATTTGCCGCGGGACTCGTGTTTTTTACGGGATTTTTCGGACCCTCCGGCGCGCACGTGCTGAAGTTTTTCTTTCAGTTGCTCCAGGGCGTGAGCATAATCCTCGCCATTGCGAAGCGCTTCAGGGGTGCTGAGATTGACTTTAGATAAAATAGGGTACATATTAATCTCCTAAGTAGATCCCAGTTGGGCGGTGTAGGCTGCGTTATTGGTGTTGTCAGCGCTTTCTTGTACGGCCTGATTGGCCACGCCCTCAATGGCTGAAGCAATCGCAGCTTGATCGCCAAGATAGTAATGCTTAATGGGCTTCAGATTTTCATCAAGCTCGTACACCAAGGGTACGCCGGTGGGAATGTTGAGATCGCTAATGGCTTCGTCAGAAATTTCGTCGAGATACTTAACGAGGGCTCTTAAGCTGTTGCCATGGGCAGCAATTAATAAGTGCTTGCCCGCTTGAATTTGTGGAACAATTTCTTGCTCGTAAAAAGGAATCACGCGCTCGACGGTCAGCTTTAAACTTTCGGTCAGGGGCAGCTCTGCTGCGCTCAAATTTTGGTAGCGGTCTTCACATCCCGGTGCCCGCGGATCGTCGCTCTGCAGGGCTGGAGGAGGCGTGTCATAGCTTCTGCGCCAGATATGGACTTGTTCTTTGCCGTGCTGTTCAGTGGTTTCTGCCTTGTTCAAGCCTTGTAGCGCACCGTAATGGCGTTCATTGAGCTTCCAGGTTTTTTCTACGGGTAACCACATTTGATCCATTTCTTCAAGGGCCAGCCAAAGGGTGCTAATCGCTCGCTTTAATACAGAAGTATAGGCTTTGTCAAAGCGAAACCCTTCGGCTTTGAGGAGCTGTCCGGCGGTGCAGGCTTCTGCTCTACCTTGATCCGTTAAAGCGACATCGGTCCAGCCGGTGAAGCGATTTTCTTTATTCCAGACACTTTCTCCGTGACGCAGGAGGACGAGTTTAAACATGGTGAAACCCCTATGGTTTTTCATGCAGTATAACACCGGCAAGGATGCCGGCAAGGCGTATAATGTTCTACATGGCACAAATAGAGCAAGTAACCCTGGACGACGTTTTGACCCGCGCAGATATTGTGGACGTGGTCGGCCAATATGTAACCCTCAAGCGGACAGGCGCTCATTACAAGGGACTTTGCCCTTTTCATGGTGAAAAAACACCGTCTTTTATTGTGAGCCCCGACAAACAAATTTACAAATGCTTTGGGTGCGGCGCGGGTGGCAACGTCTTTTCTTTTTTGATGAATTACCAGCAGCAAAACTTTGCTGAGGTGGTGAGAGATCTTGCGCGGCAGTACGGGATTCAAGTGCGTGAAACCCAGGTGGACTCTCAGGAAGAACAGCAGCGGGTCATTTTACGTAAAATCAATCAGGAAGCGAATCTGTTTTTTCAGTCTTGCTTACAAGATCTGGAGCAGGGAGAAGAGGCGCGAAACTATCTTGTGCAGCGCGGCGTTTCTGAAGCTGTCTTACAGCGATTTCAGGTGGGTTATGCTCCCGAAAGCTGGAACGCCCTGCGTGATCATTTATTTAAGCAGCATTTTTCTGAGTCTCAATTAAAGGATTGTGGATTGTTTAAAGCCTCTGAGCAAAGCGGTCAACTCTACGATTTTTTTAGGCATCGGGTGATGTTCCCTATTTTAAGTCTGAACGGCGACGTGCTGGCTTTTGGCGGGCGTACCCTGAATCCTGACCTGGGGGCAAAATATATTAACTCTCCAGAAACGCCCATTTATGTGAAAGGCCGTCATGTCTACGGTCTGAATCTGGCCAAGCGGGCGATACGCCAAAAGGATCGGGTGGTATTGGCGGAAGGATATTTGGATGTGATTACGGCGCATCAGTATGGGTTTGAAGAGACTGTCGCTGCCCTGGGTACGGCGCTGACTTCTGATCAGGCACGGCAGCTCTTGCGGTTTACGGAAAGCAAGCAGGTGCTCATGGCTTATGATGCTGATCCTGCCGGGCAAAAAGCAGCCGACCGTGGAGCAGAGGTGTTAATGGAGCTCACACGAGATACCTTGCTGAGACTGAACGTGGTGCAAATTCCCGATCAAGAAGACCCCGATACTTTTTTGCACCATTTTGGATCAGAGGCGTTTGAAACGGTGCTCGGTAATGCAAAAGACTATTTTTTGTATGCCTTTGACAAAACCTTGCAGGGTTATCATCCGGGTAATCCGGTAGATCAGGCCATGGCTTCCAAAGCCTGTGTCGAGATTTTAATGAAAATTAAAGACCCCGTCTTGCGAGATGCGTATGTGCAGATGTTAGCGGATCGTTTAGCCATTGACGAAACCGTACTTCGCGATCAAATCCGTCAAATGCGAAAGCAATCGGTGTCTTCTTATAAAAAGCGCGAAAAACGCAGAGAACAAAACCGCCCTGAGCCCGAAGCCGAAGTGACGTCTGAGGGAGTGGACCTGACCTCGGCACCCCTGACTCAGCGCCCGATAAAGCAAGCGTTGAAAGATAAGTGCTTTGTATCAGAGCTGGGGCTTTTAAAGCTTCTAATGGACTTTGCCGCTGAGCGAGACCAGGTGCTTTTCGCGCTGTCAGAACTTCCTTTTGAAGATCCCCACAATGAGGTGTTAAAGGAATACCTCGTCTCAATGTATACTGCAGGCGTGAGTGTACAATGGCAGGAGTTAATGCTGACTTTTCCAGAGACGCCAATGCAACAACGTTTATCAGAAATGATGGAAAATCCTGCTTTTCAATCCCTGGATATTGAAAAATCTTTGGCTGATTTTAGTAGAAATGTTAAACTTAAATGTCTGGGTTTGCAGATGAAGCGCGTAAGCGCCGATATTCAGCAGGCCGAAAGGAATGCCGACCGGGAAGCTTGTCAAGATTTGATGCAAGAGTATATGGAACTCACCACAAGCTACACTCGACTTAAACAAACAGTAGAATAACTGCAGGAGTAAACCAGAGGGTGACACAGGACAAACGCGGAAAAAACATAGATGACTTAGACAAGCCTCGTCGCTCCGGTTTTGACGAGGATGATGTTTCAGATGGCTTTGATAATCTAACCAGCATGGCCATTAAAAATGCAAAAAAAGGCTTTTCAGAAGAGGAAGACGACTCCATTGTTGATTTCGAAGACGAAGACGAAGACGAAGATGAGTCTGAAGGACCTGAGCCAGAAGCTAAAAAGAAGAAAAAAGCCAAGCCAAAAAAGAAGGCCGTCGTTGTCGAAGAAGACGAAGATGTAATTATTAATATGGATGCCCCGGCTTCGGGAATCAGTGATGATCCTGTGCGCACTTACCTGAAAGAGATTGGTGCCATTCCCTTACTCAAAGGCGATGAAGAAGTCAATCTGGCCAAAAAAGTAGAGCAAGGCAAGTTTATTCAGGATGAAATGGCAGAGATTATCGCTGAGCGTTATAATCAGCAAGAAATCTCTGCGGTTCAGGCCAAAACCATCGCCAAAAGCTATGTGAGTACCGGTATGCATTATCGTCTCAGTGATCCTGAAGACACGTCTCACGCCGAAGAGCTAAAAGAGTCTATGATTCGTGAAGGTCGCTTGTTTTCTGACTCTTTCGAGGAAGAACAGCAGATTCTAGAAATCCAGGGCATTCCCTTCTACCAGATTTGCAAAATTCTCGAGTTTGCGGAAACCGAAGTCCTCGAAAAACGACACAAAGAGCGCGCTGGTGAATTGGAAATGCCGGAGCTTAAACAGAAAAAAGTCGTTCCTGCCGACTTCTCTGAGCTCAGGGACCTTGCTCATTCCGCTATGATTGCTAAGCGAGGTCTTACCAAAGCCAATCTGCGTTTGGTCGTGAGCATTGCCAAGAAGTATGTGGGCCGTGGCATGCTTTTCCTGGATTTAATTCAAGAGGGCAATCTCGGCTTAATTCGCGCCGTCGAAAAGTTTGATTACCACAAGGGGTACAAGTTTAGTACCTATGCGACCTGGTGGATTCGTCAGGCGATCACCCGCGCTATTGCTGACCAGGCCCGTACCATTCGGATCCCGGTGCACATGGTGGAAACCATTAACCGTTTGAAAAAAGTAACCCGCAAACTCTCGCAGCTCCATGGTCGCAAACCCAGTGAAGAAGAAATTGCTGAAGAGATGGAAGTCACCGTAGAAAAACTTCGCTCCATTATTAAAGTTGCCCAGGATCCGATTTCTCTGGAAACGCCGATTGGTAAGGAAGAAGACAGCAAGCTGAGTGATTTCATTGAGGACTCTGAAATGGATACCCCGGTGCACTCTGTGACCAAAGAGCTTTTGCGGGACGATTTACAAGAGGTTTTAAAAACCCTGAGTGAGCGAGAGCGCGAGGTGCTGAGCTTGCGTTTTGGTCTCGGTGATGGCAATCCCCGAACCCTTGAAGAAGTGGGGCAACACTTCAACGTGACCCGCGAGCGCATTCGCCAGATTGAGGCCAAAGCATTACGCAAATTACGTCATCCGAATAGAAATCGTCGTTTACGGGAGTATATTGAATGAAGAAACACCTGAAATTAAAAGGAGTAATGTTTGGGGCGCTGCTGGCTCTTGCTTTACCCATGGGTTCGGTTCGTGCTGAAGTGGTTTCACAGGTTCTTAAAGTCAACCTGAAACTGACTGAAAAGCAAGTGGCTGCTGTGAATGTACAGGGCGTGTTAGAGAATAAAAACCCGCTGCCTATTCGGGATGTGCAGGTGCGGGTCAAGCTGCTTAACCCCAATAATGAAATGGTGCGGAGCTTTTTGCTCAAACCGTTTGAGCATGTCCCACCTGAAAGTGAACAGGTGTTTCAGGCCGACTACGTTTTAAGGGACTATGAAGCGCTTTATCTAAAGGCTGTTTCAGAGGTTGCGTATGTTTCCACCTCCTACCTTCAGGTTGCGGACTGGATTCTGACAGAAAACTGGCGCAATCTAGAGATTTGGCGCATTCCTGTTTCTGAGGATGCAAAAACTGAGGAGCGCGCTCGTATCGAGTTGGCTCTGGATTACCTCGAACGGGTAGAGCCGGTTCGCCCTGAGTACGCTGAAGCCCGCCAAAAATGGAACCTCATTCAATATACCTATGGCAAGCGTTTGGCAGAAGCACAGGATGGTCACGAGGCGATTTTGCGTTTGAGCAATGTCGAGCCCGGCTCCGCTCACGCAGCGGAAGCCGAAGCACTTATTGAAGACGTGCGTGTGCAAACTATTTATAAGCGAGCCATGCAGAAGGCGGTGGCGGGTAACTTAGAAGGTGCCTATCGTCAAATGCTTTATGTGCCCTCTGGCCATGCGCGTTATGCAGTCGCTCAAGAAAAACTCGCCGAATGGCGAGAGACGCTCAAGGCGATTAAAGCACCGCTTTACTGGATTGAACCCCCGTCAAATATGACCGGTACGCAACGCAGTCAGTGGTTACGTGAGCATCACGGATCAGAAGGATATACCTCTTCGGTGCGGCCCGGGGGACAAAAGCTTCGTACCCTGTGGTATTTAGATTACTCTCATGCCACCTATGACGCGCAGCGTCACCTATTGAACAAGCGAGAATTTTAAGTGGCTTATACTCTCGGTATTGATCTCGATGTGGATCAGGTAAAACTGTGCTTATTACACGTAGAGGCCCCCCAGCGGGTGCCCTACGTAGACTGGCTTATTTTTAAAGTGCCTTTTCATTTTGGTCCTGATTACTACTGTGAGTTTGGCAGTGCTTTAATGGAAACCATTGCTCACTTTTTGTTTGTCAAAAAGCTGGGGCCTCAGCAAGTGAACCGTATTTATTTTGTGGCGGGTAACCCTTATTCACCGTTTCATAACTTCGAAGAAGGTTTGCATTACACGGCCAATATGTTCATTCAATCGTTGTTTGATCCTGAGCGCGTCGGCATTTTGCGTTGTGATGGTAAACCTATGGCACCGCGCGAATTGTTGCAAGTCAAGGGCGAAAGCGCCAGCGCTTTTGTGAGCACCCAATTTTATGGTTCGGCTTACATTGCTTCAAGATTGTACAAAAATGCCGTTTTGTTTGAAAGTGGGGCTTCAACCACTCATATTACGCCCATTCTAAAGGCCCGTATTGATCACCAGGGTCGAGGAAAGCTGCCGAAGTATTTACGCTACCGTCTTGAACATCGACAATTACTGCCCGTGGGCGGATTGTTTACGCCCATTAATCAGATTATGTCTTCTATTCCTCTGGCCGAAGGGGCCGTGATTCCCACGCCGAGAATCTGCCGCATGGTGGTTATTGCCAGTTTGCTCAAGTATATTCATCCTGAGATTGCCCGTGAGCATGACTTTCCCTTGCTCGAAGAAAAAGATGCTCGGATTTTATTGGCGCGCGGCGTCGGCCTGGATATTCACAGCCTCACAGACCGAGAGCTTGTACAAATTGCGCAAAGCGTGTACGAGCATCTTGCAGATACGACGACCGCGAGCTTTACGGCGGTACTGGACCGTCAAAAGCGCATGGCGGATCAGATGACGCTGGTCAGCAGTGGTGTCCTGGGTAAGCCGTTGATTCATCACGGCTTACGTAAAAATAAAGCCCTTCAACAACGGGTGGTTCATTTGGCTGATAAACTTCCGCACCGCCTTCACGAGGCGTCTAGCGCTTACGGAGCTGCTTTATATGCGATGGACCGTCTCTTAGACACATCCATCGCACCGGATCGCGTTGAGGTTATGCCCTGAGGCGCTTAATCGTAACCCCTTGCGATGGGGTATCGCCGGCCTTGGCCAAAAGCCTTTCGGGTTACTTTTAAGCCCGGAGGCGCCTGGCGCCGCTTGTACTCGTTTAAGTTCACCTTACGGATCACCCAATTGACCAATTCCAGGTCAAATCCCTGGTCTACAATTTCTTCGGGAGACAAATGATCGACAATATACGCTTCTAAAATAGCGTCCAATATAGCGTAATCCGGCAGGCTGTCCTGATCCTTTTGATCCGGTCTCAGTTCTGCCGAAGGCGGCTTCGTTAGGGTGTCAGAAGGAATCACTTCCGTGTCTCGGTTTAAATAGGCAGACAGTGCGTATACCCACGTTTTGGGGAGGTCGGCAATGACGCCCAGGCCGCCGCACATGTCTCCATAGAGGGTGCAATACCCCACCGCCATTTCTGACTTATTGCCTGTGGTGAGCAATAGATGGCCAAATTTATTCGATAGTGCCATCAGCAGCCCGCCGCGAATACGGGCCTGCAGGTTCTCTTCGGTGACGTCTTCGCTTACCTCAGAAAACAGCGGTGCTAACCCTGCGGTATAACTGTCAAAAATAGGTGCAATCGGCAAGACATCACAGCGAATGCCCAGGTTTTTTGCCAGGGCCAGCGCGTCGGTGACGGAACCTTCAGAGGAGTACATGGAAGGCATCGCAACGCCTATCACTTTATCTGCACCGATGGCCTTGACCGCCAGGGCTGCGGTGAGTGCAGAGTCAATGCCTCCGCTTAAGCCGAGTACCACCGATTGAAACCCGGTTTTCTTCAGGTAATCTCGAATACCCAAAACGAGGGCACCTTCAATTTCACCGAGGTCGGTGGCGGTCAGATCTTCTGCTTTGCGCGCAAAGGCTTTGGCTTGAAAGCCCGCTTGCGCAACCGGCCGAGGTGCTTCGGCGTTTATGGCGGCTTCCATATCAATAACGGCGAAGTCGGTTTCAAATCCTTTGGCTTGCCAGAGGGTTTTGCCTTCGGCATTCATAGCAAAGCTGTGACCGTCAAAAATCAAGCTATCGTTACCTCCCACCTGATTGACATAAACGGCCGGGCAGTGGTGTTTCATACAAAGGGCCTTAACCATCGCGTGTCGCTGTGCCGGCTTCCCCACATGAAAGGGAGAAGCTGAAATATTAATCAATAGCTCCATTCCCTGTGCGGCCAGGGCTTCAATGGGATCTTTTTGATAGCGTTGGCGGGTCCAAAAGTCAGAGTCGTTCCAGATGTCTTCACAAACGCTAACGCCAATGCGGTGCCCGTTGAGGTATACGGTATGGACCTCAGGCGCGGGTTCAAAATAGCGTTCTTCATCAAAGACATCATAGGTGGGAAGCAGGCTTTTATAGTGGGTCGAGATGTGTTTTCCCTCAGAGAGTACTGCCGCCGCGTTATAAAGCCCTTTGCCCTGTGGGCTCTGATTGCGGGCAACGTAGCCAACAATAGCCGAGATACCGACACAATGACTGGCTATCTCAGCGAGGCACTTCAGATTTTTTTCGATAAAGCGAGGGCGATCGAGCAGATCTAAAGGCGGATAGCCGGTAATGCTTAATTCAGGAAATAAAATGAGATCAGCGTGCTGTGCTTTTGCCTGACGCAGGGACGCAATGATTTGCTGGGTGTTGTCTTCGAGAGCGCCGACGGTGGTGTTGATTTGGGCCAAAGCGATTTTCATGGGTGAACTCCTTGGGTTGTTGTGTCTGGGGCATCGTCTGTGGTGTGTCGGGTGAGATTCCAGTGAGAGATCACTTCCTGCGTGTCCACCCGTTGTGCGCCCGCTTGTTCAAGAGAAAGCAGTGCCTGTTTCGCTGCCTGAGGGTCTACGCCACGGATGGCATCGCTAACGATCCAAACCCGTAGGCCTTGATTTAAAAGCCCTTCTACAGCGGCTTTAACACAGTATTCTGTGGCAACGCCGCACACGACGGCAATATTCGCGCCGCTTTCTTTGAGCAGGGCTGAGGTATTCGGGTTTTGGTACATGTCAAAAACATTTTTGTTGAGAACGAGTTGTGGCGCTTGTCGTGCCATTTGTTTTTCAGAAGAGGTAAGCCCTCGCTGAGGCACGATAAAGGCGTCGTCGAGCAGTGTCTCGGGTATTTTTAATTGTCCAGGCGTATTGACAATACAGTGGGGTGGAAACTGTTCAAACTCTGGATCATCCAGCGGGTGAGCGTCTACAGAGGACAAAATAGGAATACTCTGCTTGTGCGCGTTGTCAATTAAACGCTGCAGGGCGGTCGTACATTGCTCCGCGCCGGGCACGTAAAGCTTGCCATCAGGGTTCATAAAATCAAATTGGGTATCAATATCAATTAAAATAAAGGTGTCTTTGCTTTGTAAGTTCATCGGGTGGTTCTCACTTTCATTTCTTCATAAAGGTTGATTAAAGACGAATCAAGGTAAACGGGATAAGCGGTTTCTATATCTGATAATACGGGCAAGCACTCAAGCTGTTGCTTAACATGGGCTTGAATCTGATGAATGGACGGAGGCTCATTTAAGATAACGCCTTGTTTCATGACGGGGCTTAAAAGAGGAATGACTTCATCATACGGTGTCTTGCTCTCCGGGGGAGCGGTGCCGAGAGAGACGGTGTCATGGGTAAACTTACCCTGGTAAAGGTATCGCCAGACCTGTTTTTTACCGGGGTAGCTGATTTTTGAGGCACTGGATTTAATCGCATAGTGTGGCCTGTCATCCCCGGCGACAGTACGCTCTACCAATTTATAAACACCTCCCAGAGAAGGAGTGTCTCGGCAGGTGGTTAATTCAGTGCCGACGCCAAAACTGTCAATAGGTGCTCCCTGGGACAGTAGGGCTTCAATCCGGTGTTCATTCATATCTCCGCTGACCATAATTACCGTTTTGTGAAGACCGGCGGCATCGAGCAGTTTGCGGGCGTCCTGACTCAGGCTTAAAAAATCGCCACTGTCTAAACGAATCCCCTGTAAGTCCTTTCCCGCCACCTCAATGGCATTTTTGACGCCCTGAAGGGTGTCGTAGGTGTCCACCAGCAGAATGGTTTTCTGAGGGAAAGTCTTATGGTATGCCTGAAAAGCCTCTTTTTCAGTGTCGAACATCATGGTCCAGGCATGGGCCGCTGTACCGGTGACGGGAATGTCTTCTGCAAATCCAGCGGCGACATTAGATGTGCCCACGGCTCCTCCAATATACGCTGCCCGCGCCGCATGTAAAGCCGCCTCGGGGCCCTGTGCACGGCGTGAACCAAAATCAATGAAGGTAGGGGCTTGATGGGTCGCGCCAGACCGATATTTTTGTAAAACCTGAGCAATGCGGGCTGCTTTGCTGGCCACGTTGCTTTGGTAATTGATAAGTGCCAGCAGGTAGGTTTCTACCAGCTGAGCCTGAATGGCTGGCGCGGTAATGCGTAAAAGTGGTGTGTGAGCAAAGCAAAGGGTGCCCTCAGCGAGTGCTTCTACATCTCCTGTAAACCGGAGGGTTGATAGGGCGGTAAAAAAACTGTTGGGTAAGTGTTCCAGGGCAGGGTGGCTTCTTAAATAGTTCATGTCTTCTGCTGAAAAAGAAAAATCACTCAAATACTGCAGCGCCTGACTCAAGCCTGCAGAGACAATAAAATGTCGATGGGCTGGCAGCTGACGTAAGTAGAGTTCAAAACTCGCGTGGCTGTCGGGCTGGTGTTGAAAGTAGCCTGCGGCCATGGTGATTTGATAGAAATCTGTATTGAGACAGGCACTTGCTGATGACGGAGCGGCGGGTTGGGCGGACACTGATTTGAAAGACATAAAGGTCTCCTTTTCTTTATAAGTGTATTTTATACGTTTATTTAAACAAAAGTCAAGGGGCTGAGGGGTGCTAATATAATAAAGAAGGAATATGCTATGAAAGATGAATTGCGTTCCCAGGAAGAGCTGAGTGTTGCTGCCGTGGCTTATATCACCCCGATGTGGCTTGCTTTCGTCGTGTTTAAACGCTGGCGATCCAACTCCTTTACCCGCTATCATCTCGCCCATGCGTGTCTTGTTTTTTGTGCCTTAATCGGTTTCTTATTGGCAGTAACGGGTTTGGCTTATGCCAGTAATCTGGTCATGACCTATCATCTTTTATTTGTGTTGTTCATTGGTGGGCTCATCGGATTTTCGTTATTGTTTTCTGCTGCGCTGACCTTATATTGCGGAATTAACGCCTACCGGGGGCGTTATACTGTTTTACCCGTGTTAACACGCATTTACTATCTGCTTTTTTCTCAGCGGCAGGTACAGCGACACGATCCTTATGATAGCCGCAACGTAACCCAACAAAAGAAAGTTAAAAAACCATGAGTCGTCTGTTAAAAGCTGATTACTTTATCAATGCTGTCGAGCATATCGATCTGGATAGCTGGTGGCAAGAAGGAGTCCGGGGATTAATTCTGGATGTTGATGATACCCTGACTCGCAAAAACTCTCCTTATCTGACTTTGGCAGTACAAAGTTGGCTTCTACAGGCAAAAGCCAAAGGCTTTTTATGTTATCTGGTGTCGAATAACGCCTCCCCTGAGCATATTGAGCGCATTGCCCAACGCTTAGATATTCCCGCCATAGCCAGAGCCCGAAAACCGCGTCGGTCTGGCTTTATATGGGCGATTCAGGACTCCGGCTTACACGCTCACCAGCTTGTGGCCATTGGGGATCGGGTATTAACCGATATTTTAGGCGGTCGCCGCCTTGGGCTCAAAACTTGTCTGGTCAAGCCGGTCACCAAACGTTTAACGCGTCGTAAGCGCCTGCTTTATGCTTTCGAAGAGCGCTTGAGTCAGTGGTTACCGTTGTAAAGCCCATGTATCTTTGATGCATATCAATGTAATTCTCTTAAATCCCTCGATATGATGCTTGTAGAAGATAAATATCTCTTTCTTATGGTTCTTTGTGTTTTCTGTCATCTGACGTAAATACGGGTGCTGTGCTAAAGTGAATGATATAAAAGCTATTGATCTAAATTGCTAAACATCTATATTTATAGCTTAACCTAAATATTATTTGAATTTGAGGAAATAAAAACGTGAACGCAAGTCGCTTAATACAGACTGTTCTGGTTAGCGCTTTTCTCATTGGTTTATATTTTGTGTCCCTCTTCTATCCGGGCGGCCTCGACGGTCCACAATCCTTTATGGTGACAAATGGCCCCGTCGCTGCACAACAAAAGACCGTTTTTTGGTATACCGTGGGTGTATCACTCTTCTTAATGGTTGCCGTAGGTGGTGTTTTTCTCTACGCCATTTTCAAGTTTCGTGCAAAACCCGGAGAAGATTTTAAGGTTCCTGAACAGACACACGGTAGTACCAAAGTAGAACTCGCGCTGATTCTGGTCTCTTGTGCCCTTTTATTGGTCATTGCTATTCCCAATGCCCAGGCGCTTTTCTTTGTCGATAAAGTCCCTGCCGCACGAGAGGCTGAAGCCATTAAAGTTGTGGCCATCGGTCATCAGTGGTGGTGGGAATTTCAATATCCCGATCTTGGCATTACCACAGCCAATGAATTACATGTACCTGTCGGTAAGCCCATTGATGTAGAAGTTCGCTCTGCGGATGTTCTTCACAGTTTTGGGTGCCTCGCTTAGCCGGTAAAATGGATGCGATCCCCGGCCAGGTCAACAAAATGTGGTTCCAGGCAGATACTGCTGATAAATATTACGGCCACTGTACCGAGTACTGTGGCGATTCTCACGCAAACATGCGTTTTTTCGTTATGGCGGAAGACCAGGATACTTTTGATAAATGGGTCCGCAATGAGAAAAAAGACGCCGTTAAGCCTGCCTCTGTAGAAGAAGTGAATGGCCAACGTTTGTTTATGCAGGGGTGCAACTCTTGCCACGCGATTCAAGGCAGTGGTGCCATGGGTGTAGTAGGGCCTAACCTCTCTCATTTTGGTGAGCGCACCTCATTGGCTGCGGGTTTATTCACCAATGACACCGAGCACTTGACCAAATGGTTAGAAGATCCTCAGGCCATGAAGCCTGGCAATTTAATGAACCTGAAGCAGGTCAACATGGTTCTGAGCAATTCGGATATTAAAAATCTGACTGCTTACCTGCAAAGCTTGAAGTAAAGGAGACCATCGATGGCAACACATACAGATGTGGTAACAACTCCAGACCATGCCCCGGCGGCTTTAACGGTGGGTGAAGCAGGTTTAATGGGACCTCGACCCACAAGTCCTAAAGGTATTTGGGACTGGATGACCACGATTGATCATAAAAAGATTGGGATCATGTACGGCCTTTTTTCGCTGGCCTTTATTGTACTGGGCGGGATTGAAGCACTTTTGATTCGCGTACAGCTTGCTGTTCCCAATAATAATTTCTTAGTGGGTGACATTTATAACCAAATGTTCACCATGCATGGCACGACCATGATTTTCTTAGGGGTAATGCCCTTAACGGCCGCCTTTTTTAATTACGTTGTTCCGCTACAGATTGGCGCGCGCGATGTGGCCTTTCCCCGCCTAAACGCTTTTAGCCTTTGGGTATTTGTTGCTGGAGCAGTCCTGCTCAACCTGAGCTGGTTTTTAGGCGGCGCTCCCAATGGTGCGTGGGTCGGTTACGCACCGATCACTTCGCCCCAGTTTAATGTGGGCCATAACTCCGACTTTTGGATTATGGGCCTTATGGTTTTGGGAATTGCTTCCGTAGCTGCTTCTCTAAACTTTTTTACCACCATTATTAATATGCGCGCACCAGGTATGAGTCTGATGCGTATGCCCGTATTTGTATGGATGACCCTGGTTACCAACGTTTTGATTCTGCTGGCCTTCCCTCCCATCACGATTGCCCTCGTTCAATTGTTTATGGATCGTACTTTCGGTGCCAACTTTTTTAACTATGCCAAGGGCGGTATGCCCATTATGTGGCAGCATTGGTTCTGGGTTTTTGGTCACCCTGAAGTTTATATTCTGATCCTGCCCCCCATGGGCATTATTTCGGAGATTCTTCCCACCTTTTCTCGCAAGCCGCTTTACGGCTATCCTTTGATTGTTTTCTCAGGTGCTTTTATTGGTTTCATGGGTTTCGCCGTTTGGAGTCACCACATGTTTACTGCGGGTATGGGTGTTGTCGCGGTGCTGGCTTTCTCCATCACCACGTCAATTATTGCTGTACCCACCGGTGTTAAAATCTTTAACTGGATTGGAACGCTCTGGGGCGGAAATATTCGTACTGAAACCCCAATGCTTTATGCTCTGTCTTTTATTGCGATGTTCACCATTGGTGGCTTCAGCGGTATTATGCACTCGGCAGCGGCAGCGGATTATCAGCAGCACGACACGTACTTCATCGTCGCGCACTTTCACTACGTATTGATCGGCGGATCGATTTCGGGTCTGTTGGCGGGTCTCTCTTATTGGTATCCCAAAATCACGGGTCGTATCCTTAACGAAAAATTAGGACTGGCCGCATTCTGGACCTTCTTCGTGGGCTTTAACGCCACGTTCTTCCCTATGCACATTTTGGGTCTAAACGGCATGCCACGCCGTATTTACAACTACGAAGCCAATATGGGCTTCAATTTCTGGAACGCTTTTGTTTCGGTCAGCGCTTTTGTACTGGCCTTCAGCTTCTTATTGTTCTTTATCAATATGACTTACTCTTTCTTTAAAGGAAAAGTAGCAGGGAACGATCCCTGGGACGGTCGTACGCTGGAGTGGGCTATTTCTTCTCCACCGCCGGTATATAACTTTGAAGCCATTCCAGAAGTTACCCATTTAGACGATTTCTGGCATAAAAAGCAAACGGGCCAGCCGATGCCTACCGCAAACGGTGAGTTGATTCACATGCCCGGCGCTTCTTATTATCCACTTGTCATTGGTGTGGGCATGTTTGTGATGGGATTGGCTTCAATCTATCTCACCGACAGCATGTTAATTGCCGGTGGCGCAACTGTTGTTGGCTTTTTAATTCTCTTATTCGGCATCTACGGTTGGGCGCTGGAAGGCCCCGGTGGTGAAATGTTGGATCCAACGAGAGAAAGAGGAGCGTACAACTAATGAGTACTGCAAACGCAGTGGTCGATCAGCACCATGGGGGTCATGATGACCACCATGGCCACGAAGAGCATTCTTTTACCGGGATTCCCAGTAAAAAAATCTTAATGTGGGCATTTCTTGCCTCCGATTGCATGTTCTTTGGCACGCTGATTTCCACTTATATTATTTATCATGGTAAGAGCCTGATTGGCCCTTACCCCCTCGAGATTTTAAGTATTCCGGTTACCACCGTGAGTTCTTTTGTCTTGCTGGCCAGTTCTTTGTTGATGGCACTCAGCGTTGCTGCTGTGAATCGTAATGATCTGGCCAAGTTCCGCCTTTGGATTTTTATGACCTGCATTTTTGGGCTGATTTTCCTCGGTTTTCAATCTTTTGAATTTACCGAGTTTTATCATAAAGGCCTGACAATGAGCACGAACCTCTTTGGTTCAACCTTTTACACCATGACGGGAACCCACGGATTGCACGTTGCTTTAGGTGTGCTTTGGCTCGCTTCGTGGTTTATTTACTCATTTTACGGTGACATGAGGGATAAAGCCATTGATGTTGAGGTCGCTGGTTTATACTGGCATTTTGTCGACATTGTTTGGATTGTCATTTTCACGGTGATCTATCTGATTGAATTTGTAGGAGTGGGGGCATAATTTATGAGTACTGAACAAGAACACGGCGATCATGTCTCCGTTTATGTCAAATTAGCCATTTTTCTGGGTGTTTTAACCGGCGCTGAGGTCATGGTTCTTTGGTTACTGCTATTCCCGACTGGTTGATGTATTTTGCCCTCTTTGGTATGGCTGCCGTTAAATTTGGCTATGTTGTCGCTGTCTTTATGCACCTTAAATACGATAATAAAATGCTCACGGGTATTTTCTTTAGCGGATTTACCGTTGCGCTTGCCACGATGGTTGCCATGATCGCGCTCATTAGCTATCAGCCCAGTCAAAGGTTCATTAATGTCAAAGATAGCAAACAGTTGGCTGCACTCAATGCCGGTAATCCCGATAACGGGTCCGCCGTGTTTTTAGGTAAAGGCTGTGCTGCCTGTCATGCGATTGATGGTTTAGACGGCGCTGTGGGAGCTGTTGGGCCCAAGTTAACCGGTCTCGGTGAGCGCGCGGCGACACGCGTTGCAGGCCAAGGAGCCGCTGACTATATTCGCACCTCTATCGAGAATCCGAATGCTTATATCGTGGACGGCTATTCTGCTGGCCTAATGCCCGCAAACCTAAAAAGCTCCATGTCTGCTGATGAGTATAAGGACTTAATCGCTTATTTAGAGACAATCTAATGAATATATTGCACCTGTTCTGTCCGCCTGTATTTGCCCATCCAGGGGAAGTTGCTGTCTCGCCCTCGGTATCAGCTGCTGCCTGGTGGGATTGGCGTTTGGAATGGGTGCTCTTACTTTTGTTGGTTTTTTTGAGTGTGCTTTATTTTCGTTTTCTTAAAGAGGCGCAGCAAGAAAGCGGAGCCTCTTTTTCGCTGAAACACCCGCTGTTATTTTGGGGAGCTATGGTATTGATTTACATTGCTGCAGCCTCTCCCATTGACAGTGTCGGAGAAACCTATTTATTCAGTATGCATATGGTGCAACATAATATATTTATGTACCCCGTGCCCTGGATGATCCTGGCAGCTATTCCGGTATGGATGGCCGAGTATTGGCTGAATAAATCGGGTGCGATTGGACAGTGGTTTTATAGAGTATTCAAACACCCTGTGCCCGCATGCCTTTTGTTTAATTTGATTTTTACCCTGTGGCATATTCCCTTTTTATATGATTGGGCCCTTAAAGATCGTATGGTGCATAATGTCGAGCACTTCACGATGATTACCTTCTCAATTATTTTATGGCTTCCCACCTGGAATCCGATTAAAAAAGATCGCCCTATTTATCCGCTACAAATGATGTATTTAATTGCGCTGGCGATTGCCCAGCTGCCTGTTTTTGCTTACGTCACATTTTCGAAAAATGTTTTGTATCCCACTTATGCTTATGCGCCGCGTTTAACCAGCTTGACGGCTCACGCCGATCAGCAATTGGGAGGCGTAATCATGAAGATTACCGCAATGCTTGTGCTCTTCGTGTCTTTCTTTGGCATCGCCATGGCATGGTACGAATCTCAAGTGCAAGCTGACAAGTTGAGAGATGACGCATTGAACGCTGCAAACGCAGCATCTTAGTTTTTATTGAAAGAGAAAGGTTTATATTGTGAAAACCGCAGACCAACTTAAAATTATCGTTTTGTCCTTTTTATCTATCGTTGTTATGGTAGGTGTGATTGTGCTTGTTTCTATGCAAACCACCAAAATGGTTGCTTCTCATGAAGGAGGCGAGCACGGTAGTGAGCAGGGTACAGAGCACGCAAGCACTGAAACGTTTGATACCGCAATGACAGAGGAGCACGCTGCTTCTGAAAACCATAGCGAAGAAAAAATGGCTGCTGAGAGCCCTGAGTCCACAGAAAAGCCTATTGAAGAAGCGTCCAAGAAGAAGCGCCTAAAGAAGAAGTCAAAGTCGGCTGTCGTCAAAGGCGATGTTGAGGCCGGTAAGGCAGTCTTCTTAAACGCTGCGAACATGTGTACCACTTGCCACGCCGTCGACGGTCTTGACGGAGCCTCTATGGGCGCTATTGGCCCCAAGCTCAACGGTCTGGGTGAGCGCGCAGCTACGCGCGTTCCTGGCCAAGATGCTGTGACCTATATTAAAGCGTCTATCGAAAACCCCAATGGCTATGTGGTCGAAAACTATGCCCCAGCAATGCCTGCGGGTTTAAATAAAAATATGTCTGAAGAAGAGTACACAAATCTGGTGGCTTACCTGGTCAGTTTATAGATCTGTTGCCCGCTCTTAGCCCAATAAAAAGCCCTCTTTCTAAAAAAGAGGGCTTTTATCTGTTTTATAAGGTAGAGGGTTAGTCCGCGACTTTGGCTAGCGAATGGTACTCATCAAGTCATCCCACGCCGAAAGAAAGGCCTGCATTGCTTTGGTGGTTGAGGTAAAGTTACGCTGCAAAAAACCCATATTGACGGTGCTGGGAGTGGCAGAACTGGTGGACTGCTCTAACGCTTGACTTTCAATGCTTCCAAACCCTAATTTAACATCTCCGGGAGCGCCAAAGGCAGGAATGCCTCCTGTGACTGCTGCATCGGTGGATTTGTAAATCTCTCCACCAAATCGGCCAGGAACAAGTCCCTGTTCATTAGAAAACATAGCCAGAGCAATTTGATTACCGAGTTTAAAACCGCGGGTTTCGTTAATCACAAATCCTGTGCGATCGAACGACACCTGGTCTCCAAGGGCGCCGAGGTTAGACTTAAAGAAGGTTTCACCCCCTTGTTGGAACTCAGTCACGTAACCAGCAACTTTTAGTCCAGATATAGAGTTGGCGATGTCTGGATTCGTTTCGCCCAGAGCGGTGGCTATGTCACTAACCCTTAAGGCGCCGTCTTGTTCTAGTTGATCGAGAACACTTTGGCCCAGCGTGTCAGTGACCGGGTTTATTTTGATCGTTGTTTTTTCGATTTCATTTGTTTTGGGGTCAAAGCTGCCCACGAAGAGGCCCTGGTTATTCACCAGCGTGCCGCTGGTGTCAAAATGAAAGTCGCCGCGACGGGTATAGTAAAACTCGCCTTTTCCGTCAAATAGCGTAAAAAAGCCGCGTCCATTGATTGCCAGGTCGGTGGTGAATCCCGTGCGTTGCACGGAGCCCTGGCTGAAGTCGACGGTGGTAGCACTCAAAGAGGTGCCTGTACCGGGGATTGCCCTACCGTTACCCAATTGTGTAACATCGTTAGCTAAAAGCGTGCCACGGACAGCCTGAGCACCAGGAATCTGGCTTCGGATAAGATTGCCAGCTTCTATGTTCAATAATTGTTGCTGTGCTCTGAGGGATTCTCTTACCCCGTTGATACCTGCTCCAGACATGATGTGCCTCCAATATTTCTCTACTTGTCTTCTCTTCTGCTTCTATCCCCGCAAAGTGAAGTCATATAAAGCACTGTTGATGTATTTTTAAAGGATAAAAAACATAGTTAATTAAAAGATAAAGAACGAGCGGACGTCGCTCGTTCTTTTAATGAATAAAATAATGAATAAAAGGAAGTAAGTTTAAGCGGTCGCTATTTTTCGAATAGCCATTCCCAGAAGTTTTTTTTCTTCTTTTTTTCTTTGTCTTTTTTCTTTTTCTTTTCTTCGTCTTTTAATTCTTTGCGTGATTTTTCAAGTTCTGCGTTGGGTAAAATGGTGGAAAGGGGGTTGTACTTTTCGCCCGAAAGGAGCATGCCGTCTTTGCCATAAGGATTACCGTGAATGGCATGTTCAGAACTGGGTGTTACTTTGAGGTTTGTGTTTTCTTTCGCCTGATTTTGACCCATTTGCTTTGCGATCTCGGCCTTCATGGGGCCCGAATCTGAAATTGGTAATAACGACATTGAAGTCCTCCCTGCTTATTGTTCCCGCTTACTTACTGTGCGCTTGAATAGCGTCTAAGAGACGAATAACATTGTTTGACCAGTAAGGATCTTGCTTTAGCTCACCCATTACATGGTTGATGAGGCCCTGGTTTTTAGCCAACTGGGGTGGAAACTCTTTGGTAAGAATTTCTTCAACCACGACGGGAAAGACCACGTCTTGCTCAGCATTGTCATAAGCGTCCTGTGAAAAATTATAGCTGAATTCCCGATCTTTTTCACCTGTTTTACGCAAAATAAAGGAAAGTGAGATGTCACCTTCCTTTAAATAGTCAGAATAGCGTTTGAGAATTTCAGTAATTTGCTGAATAACGGCAGATTTACCTTGATCAAGATCAATGACGATGGGTGCTTCTGTACTCAACTTGTTTCTCCTGTATACGGCTGGCTTTTTACTGGGCTTGATCGAACATGCGGTTGGCGATTTCAGTAGCCAATAGAGTCATCGTGGCTGCAGCTCGGGCTGCTGGAGGAAGTACGGTGGCTGCCGCACGTAAAGCGTTAAGATGCTCAGTTTTGGGAAGGGGAAGATCGTTGCCCAGACTTACCTGGGGAGCGTCGTTGCTGCTAACCTGTCCGGCAACAGCGCTTAGCTGAAGGCTATCAGCATCTACTTTAGAAGCGCCTGAAGCACCTCCTGCGGCTGCACCAGCGGCTGCGGCTGCCCCGGCTGCTTTTGTCGCGGTAGCACCGGCTGCTTTTGCAGGGCCTTTAACGTTGGCGGGAAGGGAATCAAATTTTGTGGTTCTGTTTAATTTCATGGTCTACACTCCAGATTGAGTCAGTTGTCATTGATCTTGTTTTTATAAGGCGGATTTAAAAGGTTAATTTTAGTTTAACCTCATTAATCTTTACATAATATCTATAGGCGATCTGGAAAAAAAACTTGCTGAAAAAAACCACTATTTAACGTTTATTTTGGAAACAACCGTATATTTAATTTCTGCTTAACAAACTTAATAAAGCTGATTTTTGTTGTCTTATAAGGCTTTGGTGCTGGTTTTCTCTTCTAAGTACTTAATAAGTATCTGTTTTTAAAATCCGGAAAAAGGGTATATATATACGAGAACCGAAACATGTCAAAGCGTGATCAATCACACATCAAGGAGTCTTCGTTCATGAACATTCAGCCTAAAACCCCTTATTTAGAGAAGCCGTCAGAAACGCCCGCAGAAACCCAGGTCGGTGCCTCATCATCTTCGCTTGAACAGACGGGCAATACGGAGCAGAACACGGCTCATTCTGACGGTGCCGCAGATCCTGAAACAGAGCAGAACACTTACGAGCGGGATCAAGCAACCACCGGGGTGTCTTCAGCAGAGCGCCATGAGCAACCTGCAAATCAGATGAACTTTGGTGAGCCCTCTTCTACCCCTCAAGCCAATTCGGGCAGCACGTCGGCCCCACGATCTTCCGGTGGCGGTAATGCCTTGCAAGCGTTACAATCTCTTTTTAAAGACAAGCGAGCTGCCACTGACCCTGCAGTGCTTAAACTCCTGGACTATATTCGCGAAATGGAAGATAAAAATATCCAACATATGTTGGATATGATGCAACAGTCTCTTGACCGAGCCCATGAGATGATGAAGCAGAATGAAAAAATCTACTATACCGAAACCCTCCCTAAACTTGAAGGCATTCAGGAACTGGTGGCACAAGAACAAGCCAATGAAGTCGCTGTTCAAGAGCAGCAACAAACGCAGGCTTCGACGAAAGTGGATCAGGCTCAGCACCGTTCGGATCGCACCGTTGCCCATAAACTTCAGCATTTGACTCGAGAGATTCAGCAAACGGCAGACGTCGAAGTTCCCCCGAATCATGCGCAACTGTTAACGGAGCTACAACAGGCGCTGCAACTGGCCCTCGTCCTCTAATCCTGCGTTTCATATACATGCTATACTAGAGAGTAAATTCTCGTGGGTAAAAGGAATAATCACCATGTCTCGACGTTTTTTGGCGAGCGGTTTACTGCTTATGTTATCTCTGGCAACGTTAACGTTGCCCTCTCAGGCCCAATTGCGACGAGTTGCGACTCCTGAGCCGAGTATTACCCCACAACCGCTTCCCCGCTTTTATGCCCGACATGTAGAAGAAGGCAATAAGTATTTGGCCCAGGGGCTTATACAGGAAGCGATTCAAGAGTTTGTCACCGCGCGGACCATTAACTCTGATTACTATCCGACCTATATTGGCTTAGGCAATGCCTATAAAAAGATGGGCGAAATGGATAAAGCTGTCGATAATTACGCCATTGCCATTAACTTACTCAATCCGACTTATGCTTCAGAGCACGTACTTCGTGGGAAATTTTTTACTGACCGTCGTCGCTATCGCGAGGCCCTTGCCAATTATTGGGAGGTGCTACGTATTGACCCTCAGGCCGGTAATCAATATACATTGGCGATGCGTCATCTTCGCTTTGACAAAGAAAAAGATGCCATTAAAGCGTTTGAAGAAGCGATTTCTATTGATGAAGATTATCCAGATCCCCACTATCAGTTGGGCAATGTGTACTTTCGCGGAGACAAATTAAAGAAAGCGATTCCCGCCTACGAGAGTGCTGTAGAGCTAGATCCCCAAAATCCGGTGTATCAATTTGCGCTGGGAACGTCTTATTATAAGCAGGCCACCAGCAAGCGAAAAGTTGACTTGCCCATGGTGAAAAAAAGCCGTGACGCTTACGAGCAAGCGTGGCGCTATGGAATGCAGTCTTCTCGGATGCACTTTAATTTGGGCACCGCCTATATTTTAACCGAGCAATATGATGAGGCGATCTCTCATCTGCAGCAGGCCCGCGCTAATTTAGATGACAAAGACGTCTACTATAACCTGGGCAATGCGTTCTTCAAAAAAGCCATGACCATTGATTATGTATGGGACGGTTATGATAACCTGACCAACCAGACAAAGCTCCGTCAAAATAATGAAAAAATGAAGTATCTGTTGGCGTCGGTGCGCGCCTATGAAATTGCCCTCGAGAAAGACAGCGCCTATGCGCCGGTTTACTTTGATCTGGCAAGCAGCCAGTATCGCCTCTCTGAGCTGAAGCTGACGCCTGAGTTTATTGATGAAGTGCTTAAACAGAGTACATCGGAAGGGCAAAAGCTTTATACCCAGAAAGGCGTGCGCTTTTTTAAACTCAATATGCTAGAAAAAGCCATTGCTAACTTTTCTACGTTTCGCTCTCAGACCAATGACAGCAAAGCCTCAGCCCTTGCGGCCAAGATTACTGATGATCTCAGTAAACAAGTGGCTGAACTCAACCGTTAAGCCCTGACGGTATTTAATATTACTAAACATAAGGAGAACAGAATGTCTGTTCGCGTTCGTATTGCCCCCTCTCCCACCGGAAATCTACATATTGGAACCGCGCGCACCGCGCTGGTCAACTATCTCTATGCCCGTCATCTTGGCGGCACCTTCGTGCTCCGTGTCGAAGACACCGATCAACAGCGTTCTCGTCAGGCGTATACAGATAACATTCTTTCTGGCCTCCGTCAGCTGGGATTGTCCTGGGATGAAGGCCCTGAAGTAGGGGGGGATTACGGACCCTACGCTCAAAGTGAGCGCACCTCTATTTATGCTGAGGCTTTTAAGCGCTTAAAAAAAGACGCCCAGGTTTACCCTTGTTTTTGTACGCCTGAAACCATTCAAAAAGAGCGTGAACAAGCAGAGAAGTCAGGCGAAACCTATGTTTATAGTGGCACCTGTAAACATCTGAGCGACGCTGAAGTGGACGAGCACAAGGCCACCGGTGTTCGCTATGCTTATCGTCTTCATGTTCCCATAGAGACCCTGTCTTTTGAAGATCTCGTAAGAGGTGAAGTCACTTTCAATACAGCGACCCTTGGCGATTTTATTGTGGCGCGTCAGGATGAGCTTCCGTTATATAATTTAGCGGTGGTGATTGACGATGATGCCATGAAAATCACCCATGTTTTACGGGGTGAGGATCATATTAGCAATACCCCCAAGCAGATTCTTTTATATCGCGCTCTCGGCGCAACACCTCCCGTTTTTGGTCATACTCCCATGATGTTGGCCCCCGATCGATCAAAGCTTTCGAAGCGTCATGGAGCGACTTCAGTAGATGACTATATCGCGCAGGGCTATTTACCCGAAGCATTACTCAACTATCTGGCCCTTTTGGGCTGGTCTCCAGCCAATACCCAGGAAGAAATTTTCACCTTAGAAGCGCTGGCAAATGCTTTTGAGTTAAAAGATGTTTCAAAAAGCGGTGCGGTGTTTGATGTAGAAAAACTCAAATGGATGAACGGCCAGTGGATTCGTCGTCTGGCCCCGGCGGAATTGTGGAGTCGTTTGCAGCCGCTTCTTGCAGAAGCACAGCATGATCTTTCTGCCCACAGCGAAGACTGGTGGCTGGAAACCGTTCAGCTGGTTCAAGACAAATTGGTGCATCTCCCGGACTATTTAGCCCAGTGTGACTTTTTGCTGGGTGAGCTGGTGTATCAAGCCGATCAGGTGGGTAAAGCCTTTGCAATGCCTTCGGCTGTGCCTGTGCTGCAAGCTCTGTCGGGTGAACTCAGCGATATCTCCTGGACGACCGAAGCGATTCATGGCGCTTTTGAGACGCTAAAGCACAGTCAGCCCTTCAAGATGAAAGAGATTATGTGGCCCGTGCGCGCCGCTTTAAGTGGTCGTATTTCTGGACCTGACCTTCACCAAAGTATTTATCTTATGGGTCAGCAAAAGGTTTTGGCACGACTCCAGCAGGCGCAAGCATATATTGCCACATCAGCACAAGATGTGAAAGAAGGACAGGCTGTTTAAATGTTTGAATATTTGCTAAAGCGCTTACTCATTATTCCCGTGACGCTCATTGGTATTTTTACGATTACCTTTGCACTACTTTATGTGGTCCCTGGAGACCCGGTCTCTACGATTATGGGCGAAAAGTCGGATCAAGAAACCCGAGAGGCGATTCGCAAAGAACTCAACTTAGACAAACCCGTACTGGTGCAATATGGCATGTATCTGGGCAATATTGTCCAGGGCGATCTGGGGAAAAGCTTTAAAACCAAGCGTAGCGTGAACGAGGCCATTGTAGAGGCCTTTCCTCATACCCTTGCTTTGGCTCTGTTTTCTGTATTGATTACGACTGTGATTGGCATTCCGGTGGGGATTATCTCTGCCGTGAAACAGCGAACACTCTTAGATCGATCGGTCATGATTGGTGCGATTGCTGGTGTATCTGCACCTAATTTTTGGGTGGGAATGATTGTTCTGTACGTCTTTATTTATAATTTTCGTTTGTTTCCCATGAATCCCTTAGAAACCATTTCGATGGGGTTCTTCCCCTATGTGGGCTATCTCTTCTTACCCGCCATGGTTTTGGGGGTGCGTGGCGTGGCTATTGTAGCGCGTTTAACACGCTCTACCCTACTGGAAGTGCTTGGACAAGAGTATGTGCGCACAGCCCGCGCCAAAGGGGTCTCTGAGTGGTTTGTGATTATGAAACACGCTTTGCGTAATGCACTCATTCCCGTGATTACCTATATCGGGATGGATCTGGCCTTTTTGATGGGGGGTGCAGTGGTTACCGAAACGGTTTTTGCATGGCCTGGCCTTGGGCGTCTGGCGGTACAGGCGCTTCGCCAGCAAGACATTCCCATGGTTCTCGGCACGGTACTCTTTACCTCCACGGTGATTGTTATTGCCAATCTTTTAACCGATCTGTCTTATGCACTGGTGGATCCTCGGGTAAAGTTGGGCGGAAAGTAATGTTATTGCTTAAGCATCTGGGGCTTCCTGTTGAGGTCATGCGTCGCTTCAGCCAGGCAAAAGTGGTGACCTGGCAGGCGTGTTCTAATCTGACCGTTGATGATCTGCTAGCGATGGACTTTAATGTGGTTCAGGCTGAGCGTATTCAGGGCTATCTAGATAGCGTGATGGTCAAGCGCTTTCGTAAAGAAATGCTGTTTCCTCAGCTTCCTGAGGCATTTCACTTTGTGGAGATTGACGCGTTAGAGCTTCCTACACCAATATCAGAGCGTCTTAAATCCCACCAGGTCAACTATCTGTACCAATGTGCTTTTCAACGTCGTCCCACCGTGTTCGAGCATTGGAATGTGTCCGAGAAAGTGGTCCATTTTTTAATTGATAAACTGAGGCAATTTACAGACGCTTATCGTCAGGGACAAATTGAACTCGCTCAGGAAGATGAAATTTAAATAGGAATATAGGAACTGATGACTGATAAAAAAGAACCCCATAAAAAAAGTGATACAGAAAAAAAGGCTGAAAAAGACGCCATGGTTAATTTGTGGATGAACAATTTGGGGGCTGATGAAGCAAAAGCTTCTGATGCCGAAGATGTGAAAAAAAAGTCTTAAAACCCGTTCTTTTTTTGAATCCGCTGAAAGTAAGTATTAATGCTGGAGCGGCTAATCTTTAAGCGCTCCGATATTTCTTGACGACTGAGCCCCTCGCTGTGCAATAAGATGATCTCTTGTTCTCGAGGCGAAATATTGATCGGAAAAGAAAGCTGAGAGCCGTCTTTTTTAGAGAACTGCTTTTTGAACAGGGAGGCCACAATCTCTTGCGGAAAGTAAGGCTCTCCTTTATAAATGCTGATCATCCCCTTAATTAATTCTTTAATCGATCCTTTTGAAATATATCCCCGAATACCGGCTTTAACGATGGTTTCCATATCACTAAAGTCCTTATACGAACTGAAGATTAATACATGGGTGTTGGGGTGATGTCTACCGAGTATCCTGGCCGCCTCAATACCGTCCATGCCTGGTGGCATTTTGATATCCATGATAATAATATCTGGAGCGGTTTCCTCCATTAAGAGAAGGCCCTCCTCGGCAGACTGCGCTGTTCCGATGACTTCAAAACGGTACGCACTATTTTCATAATAACGTAAGCCCTCTTCGGTTTCCTCTAAAAAGTCCTCCTCATCGTCAACAAGGACGACTTGAATGGTAATTCGGGGATCTACCTGTTTGCTTTCATTCTGATTTTTCTTCATAACCGTATTCTTTTTATAGACTTATTTTCTAGTATACGCAAAAAAAGGAACGCCAGCCTTAGCGGCTGCGTTCCTTTTAAAATGAGGGGTCTACGACCATCGGTGTGGAGGACTAACTGCTGCGCTTCACCGCATCAATGATATCCGAGCTCACCTGAGGCATTTCTTGATTGCCGTTCACATCCACCAGTTTGTTCTGCTGGCGATAGTATTGAATCAATGGCTCTGTTTGTTCTTTATAAACATTTAAGCGATTGCTCACGGCTTCAGGCGTATCGTCAGAGCGCTGGTATAAGTCATAGTCTTCTGGATTTTCGGGTGGGTTAAACTTGAGATTGAAAATCTTGCCTGTTTTTCGGCACGTTCTTCGTTCTGTGAGTCGATCCATCAATAAGTCCATGGGGACATCAATATTCAGCACCGCAGTTAAATCGAGACTGTCTGCTTTGAGTAGTTGATCCAGAGCTTCTGCCTGGGGCAATGTTCTTGGAAACCCATCCATAATCCAATTGGCCGGGAATCCTGGACTGCTAATGCGCTCACGGATAAGTCCGATAATCACATCGTCAGGAACCAGGTCACCTTTGTCCAGGTAGGATTTGGCTTGTTTACCCAGTTCGGTACCTTCGGCAACTGCTGCCCGTAAAATATCTCCAGTAGAGATGTGCGCCGCTTCATAGTGTTCAGCGATGCGTTTGGCCTGAGTGCCTTTGCCAGCACCAGGGGCGCCCAGAAAGATAAGATGAACGTTTGTGTTTTCATTACTCATGGTGAAAATCCTTCATATTGTCTTGCCAGCAAGTGGGTTTGCAATTGGTTATAAAGGTCAATGGCAACACCTACCATAATCAGAATCGCGGTACTGCCGAGTCTCGAAAGCGTTTCGACACCCGTGATAGCGATAACGAGCATGGGGAAGAATACGAGTAGAGAAAGAAAGATGGCGCCGCAAAAGGTTAAGCGGTTGAGAATCTTCTCTAAATACTCTGCCGTGGGTCTCCCCGGACGATATCCTGGAATGTAGCTCCCGTAACGCTTCAGGTTAGAAGCAATTTCCTGAGGATTTGTCGTCATCGACGCATAAAAGAAGGTGAAAAAGAAAATCAGTGAGATTAAGAACATACCGTAACCGGGCTGTTGGCTTAAAAACTGACTGACCTGACTCACAACGGGTACATTGTCGCCAGCAAATTGCTTAATGGTCTCAGGGAACATAATCACCGAAGAGGCGAAAATGATGGGCATAACCCCACCCTGGTTTAAGCGAAAAGGCATATAGGTCGAGCGGCCACCATATACACGGCTACCCACCTGACGTTTGGCTGACTGTACGGGAATCTTACGGGCACCTTCAGTCACGTAGACAACGGCAACAATGGTTGCTAAATAAGAGAGGACCGTAAAGCCGACTTTAATACCAACAAGGGGTTCACCCGAATTGGTCATATAGTCCACCGTATTGGTAATATATTGTGGAATGGCTGCCACAATACCGATGAAAATGAGTAAAGACGCACCGTTACCGATGCCGTATTCCGTCATTTGCTCACCGATCCACATCACCAGTACAGCACCCGCAACAAGTGTAGAGATGACCATCGCCAGAAAGAGGACGGGCATACTTCCCGTGGCAGGGTGCTCTAGAATGATATTGCTACGCCATAAAAACGTGGCCATACCAAAGGCCTGAACGGTCGCCAAAATAACGGTCAAATAGCGTGTGATTTGCGCAATTTGCCGTCGTCCAGCTTCACCCCCCTCTTTTTGCAATTCCTCTAATTTTGGAATGGCTGAGGTCATGAGCTGCATAATAATAGATGCGTTAATATACGGCAAAATGCCCATGGCGACAATTGAAAATTTCGCCAGGGCACCCCCCGCAAATAAGTCAACGAATTGTAGAACACCTTTACTAAAAAGGTCGGCTAGCCTGGCATTATCAAGTCCGCCTATGGGGATTGCAACCCCAAAGCGGACGATAAAGAGCATACCAAGTGTAAACAGAATTTTAAACTTGAGTCCGGAAGCTTGCCATAGTTCTAATAAGGCTTCCGGACGCAAGGCCTGGTTACGTTTCATACTATATCTACACTACCACCGGCAGCTTCAATTTTTTCACGCGCAGATGCTGACACGTGCTGGGCTTTAATATTCAAAGCCACTTTAATTTCACCCTGGGCTAAAATGCGTAGACCGTCGCAACGACCGTCAATCACACCTTTGTCAGCCAGGGCTTGAAAATCAACACTTTCATTGGCACCAAACAATAGGTTTAGACGGCCGACGTTAATAATCGCCCAGTCTGATTTGTTCGGCATAATGAAATGCTTTTTCTTAGGGATACGTTTGTATAAAGGCATTTGACCGCCTTCAAAACCCGGTTTAGCGTGAGGTCCAGAGCGTTGGCCCTGTCCGCGATGGCCGCGTCCAGCGGTTTTACCGTTACCGGAACGCATACCCCGTGCTTTGCGCTTCCGTTTAGGGCGCTTAAAATTACGTTGTAATTCGTTCAATTGCATAGTTTTATCCTTTTAAGACCGCTTATACCGCGGGTCCTTGCATAACTTCCTTCACATCAATACCACGGGCTTCAGCAATGTCTTCTACAGTTTGTAACTGGCGAAGTGCTTCCACGGTAGCACGTGCGTTGTTAAGAGGGGACTTTGAGCCCAGGCACTTGGCAGTGGCGTTACGAATACCAGCGGCTTCCAGTACGATACGTACTGCACCACCAGCAATTACACCGGTACCTTGTTTGGCTGGTTTAACGAGCACTTTGGCTGATCCCAGACGCACGGTGACAGGGTGAGGAATGGTTGTGTTTACAATAGGGACTTTGATCAGGTTTTTGCGGGCATCGGTCATGCCTTTTTGAATGGCGCCAACAACGTCTTTCGACTTGCCAACACCAATTCCGACTTGTCCTTCGCCATCACCAATAATGGTGATAACACGGAAGTTTAAGCGTTTACCGCCTTTTACAACCTTGGTCACGCGACGGACCTGAACGACTTTTTCAGTCCATTGATTATCTTGTTCTTGTGTATTTCTTTTTGCCATGGGGTTTCTCCTTAGAATTGCAAGCCGTTTTCTCTGGCTGCTTCGGCGAGTGCAGCAACACGACCATGGTATTTATTTCCACCGCGATCGAATACAACCTGTGAAATGCCTGCTTCCACGGCTTTTTTAGCAATACGCTCACCAATAACACGGGCGGTTTCAATATTGTTTGAAGTAACGCCTGCTTTGCGAACGTCTTGCTCAAGGGTTGATGCAGAGGTCAGGGTGACACCCTTTTGGTCATCAATAATTTGTGCATAAATGTGCTGATTGGAGCGGTAAATTGCGAGACGAGGACGCTCGGTGGTTCCCATAATCCGTTTCCGTATCCGCATGTGACGGCGTTTACGCTCAGCGCTTTTGTTAACGAGTATTTTCATGGTTTAGCCTCCTTATTTCGCTTTACCAGCTTTGCGGCGAATGATCTCGCCCGCATATTTAATTCCCTTGCCTTTGTAAGGCTCAGGTTTACGGATGGCACGAATATTGGCAGACAGATTGCCTACTAATTCTTTATCAATGCCTTTAACACGCACGGTGGTGTTTTTCTCTACTTCGAAGGTAATACCTTCGGGAGCGACAAAGTCGACAGTGTGAGAAAGACCGACGTTGAGCGTTAGGGTGTTACCCGCAACGCTTGCACGGTAACCAACACCCACGAGTTCGAGGGTTTTGGTGTAGCCGTTGCTGACGCCTTCGACCATGTTTGCGACAAGAGAGCGGACCAGGCCGTGAAGAGAACGTGCTTGTTTGCTGTCGTTCGCACGGTTCACTTGAATCTGGTTATCTTCAATAACAACACTGATTAAGTTAGGAATGCTTCTCTCTAATTGTCCGTTAGGACCTTTGACGACGACGTGATCGCCGTTGATTTCTATTGTTGCTTTTTGCAAAGCAATGGGTTTTTTACCAATTCTTGACATGTTTATCTCCTACCAGATGTAGCAGAGCACTTCGCCACCTGTGTTCAGGCGACGGGCTTGCTGTCCGGTGATAATACCGTGGGAAGATGAAAGCACCGCGATACCAAGGCCACCTAATACATAGGGGATATTTGATTTCTGGGTGTACATCCGGCGACCAGGGCGGCTCATACGTTTCATGCCCTTAATAACGCCTTTTCCACTGTGATACTTCAAAATGATTTTAATTTTTTTGAACTTGTCGTCACTCACCTCTAAATAATCGGTGATGTAACCATTTTCTTTTAATACGCGTGCAATTTCTTTTTTCATTTTTGAATGGGGAAATTGCAAAGACTCTTTATTTGTGACTAATGCGTTGCGGATCTGAGCGAGCATATCACTAATGGGATCAGTTACCATGTGTTCTCTCCTACCAACTTGACTTTTTGACGCCTGGAAGCAGGCCGCGGTGTGCATATTCCCGAAGACAGATGCGGCAGAGCCCAAAATAGCGATAATACGCTTTGGGACGCCCGCAACGGCGACAACGGTTGTTTTGACGAACTTTGAACTTGGGTTCGCGTTCGGATTTTTCGATCATTGCTTTTCTAGCCATGGGGATCTCCTATTTACGAAAGGGCATGCCGAACTCAGTGAGTAAGGACAATGCTTCTGCATCGGTGTTTGCGGTGGTGACGAAAGTGATATTCATGCCGCGAGGCTTATCAATTTTATCATAATCAATTTCAGGGAAAATCAGCTGATCTTTAAGACCGATCGTATAGTTGCCCCGGCTGTCGAAAGCACGGTTTGAAATGCCTCGGAAGTCGCGAATACGAGGAATAGCCAGAGAGATCAGACGATCGAGGAATTCATACATCATCTGGCCACGCAGGGTAACTTTAATACCGATAGGCATGCCTTCACGAAGTTTGAAGTTTGCAATTGACTTTTTAGCTTTGACAGTGATGGGTTTTTGACCCGTGATTTTTGCCACGTCGCCGATAGCGGCGTCAAGGGCTTTGTGGTTTTGAATGTATTCACCAAGACCAATGCTCACAACAATCTTTTCGAGCCTTGGGACTTGCATAATATTTTTGTATTCGTGCTTTTTTTGCAGGGCAGGAATAACTTCGGTCTTATATTTATGCTTAAGTCTTGGTGACAGCTTTTGTGCTACCATACTTAATTTTCTCCTGATTTTATGCGTCTAATGAGTCGCCGGAACGACGAGAAACGCGATGTTTTGTGCCGTCTTCACGGACTTCATGGCCCACACGAGAGCCTTTTTTGTCTGCCTGGTCATAAACCATTACCCGAGAGCGGTGGACAGGTGCTTCTTTCTTAACGAGAGAACCTTTTTGTCCTTGCATGGTGGGTTTTTGGTGGAAGGTGCGAATGTTTACGCCTTCAACAACAACCTGGTCTTTTTTTGGAATCACGCGGGTGATTTTACCGACAGTACCACGATCGGCTTCGCGTCCAGAGATGACCACAACGGTATCTCCTTTTTTGACGGTCAGGCGACGGTGCTGTTTTTCTTTGGTTTTACGAATACCCATTTACAGTACCTCCGGAGCAAGGGAAATGATCTTCATGTAATTTTTTTCGCGGAGTTCGCGGGCCACAGGACCAAATACACGGGTGCCAACAGGATTATTGTCTTCATTAATGATGACGGCTGCGTTTTCGTCAAAGCGGATGCGTGAGCCGTCTGCACGGTGCACAGGATGTTTTGTTCTCACAATAACAGCCTTTACGAGCTGACTTTTCTTCACCGGCATGTTCGGTGTAGCTTCTTTAACAACGGCCTTAATGATATCGCCAACTCCGGCGTAACGACGACCAGAGCTTCCGAGTACATTAATACATAATAATTCTTTGGCGCCAGTGTTGTCTGCGACAGCGAGACGAGTTTCTTGCTGAATCATGGCTATAAACTGACTTTCTTATTTTTTCAATATTTTATTCTATCATTAATTAATGCTTAATGAAAGGTTAAAGGCAAAAGGTTAACCCAAATAATGAAGTTAACCTTAAGAATTTTATTCTGAATTTAGCCTTTGGTTTCAACAACTTCAAGCAAACGAAAATGCTTGTCGCGGCTGAGGGGACGGCATTCGATGATTTTTACAATATCACCGTCTTTGGTTTGTTCATGCTCATCATGAAACTTGTAGCGTTTTCTGCGAGACTGAACTTTTTTATAGATAGGGTGCGTAGGAAAACGCTCGACTTCGGCAATCCGAGTCTTTTGCATTTTATCACTAACGACTTTACCTTGCAACACACGTTTAGACATGGCTGGCTTCTCCTTCCGTTTTCCGCTCTTGCATAATGGTGTGAATGCGGGCGATTTTTCTGCGGAGTTCACCCAGGCGAGCAGGATTCGAAAGCTGACGCGTAGCTGACCATTGGAAGCGAAGGTTGAAAAGTTCAGACTTGGCTTCTTTGATTTCGCCCAGCAATTCTTGCTCTGACAATTCGCGTAAGCGCTGCAGATCTTGTTTTCTAGACATTAGTCGTTTCCTTTCTCCTGCTCAGACTTCATTACAAATTTGGTTTTGATAGGAAGTTTGGCGGCGGCAAGGCGCATGGCTTTACGGGCCAGTTCTTCGGGTACGCCTTTGATTTCAAAAAGAACGCGATTGGGTTTCACAACGGCAACCCAATACTCAGGGCTCCCTTTACCTTTACCCATGCGGGTTTCTGCTGGGTGAGCAGTTACGGGTTTATCAGGGAAGATACGAATAAACACTTTACCACCCCGGCGGATACTCCGGGTCATGGCACGACGTGCGGCTTCAATTTGACGAGAAGTCAACCAGTGGGGCTCTTGAGCCTGGAGGCCGAATTCGCCGAAATCAACGGTGGTTCCGCGGGTTTCGGTACCCTTCATGCGTCCTCGCTGGTGCTTTCTGTACTTTGTACGTTTAGGCAGTAGCATGTGATTCCTCTTTTTTCGTCTCTTTTTCTTTTAGGATTTCACCATGATAGACCCATACTTTAACGCCGATAATTCCGAAAACGGTTTTGGCTTCATAGAAACCATATTCAATATCAGCACGTAGTGTGTGGAGGGGAATACGGCCTTCGCGTAACCACTCAGTCCGGGCAATCTCAGCACCGCCAAGACGGCCGGATACCATGATTTTAATCCCTAGGGCGCCATTGCTCATTGCACGAGACATGGACTGCTTCATCACGCGGCGGAATGCCACACGCTTTTCGAGTTGAACAGCAGCTGATTCGGCGATTAACTGAGCGTTGGTTTCGATAGATTTTACTTCTTCAACATTGATTTGGAGTTTATAGCCAAGTTCTTTTAACATCACTTGACGCAATTCTTCAATGTTTTTTCCACCACGGCCAACAACCATTCCTGGTTTAGCTGTGTAGATGCTCACACTCACCTGATTGGCTTTGCGTTCAATTTGAATATCGGCAATGCCAGCGGCAGCAAGCTGCTTGTGGATGAGTTTGCGAATTTTACGATCTTCTTGAATAAGATCAGGATATTTTTTGCTGGAGTACCAGCGACTTTTCCAAGGCTTTGTGATTCCTAAACGAAATCCTAAAGGGTGTACTTTCTGTCCCATGATGGCTCCTTCTTTACTTCTTTGGTCCTACAGCGATAGTCACATGACTGGTGCGCTTGAGGATTCGATTGGCGCGACCCTGGGCACGAGGCCGGATGCGCTTTAACATGGAACCACCATCAACGAAGGCTTCCACAATTACTAATTCTTCAACATCTAATTCATGATTGTTCTCAGCGTTAGATAACGCGGAGTGGATCACTTTTTCGATGATGCGTGCTGCTTTGGTTGGCATAAAGCGTAAATTATCGAGTGCTTCTAAACCATTCATACCCCGGACTAAGTTGATAACGCGGCGGAGTTTGGAAGGCGACATACGAACGCTTTTCGCTTTAGCTTTGACTTTCACTTGACTCATAATAACCTCTTATCTACGTCCCGTGGTTTTGCTGCCTGCATGACCACGAAACATCCGAGTTGGAACAAATTCCCCGAGGCGATAGTCTACCATGTTTTCAGTAACATAAACAGGCACATGTTTACGACCGTTATAAACGGCAATGGTATGACCGACCATATCAGGGGTAATAACTGAAGCGCGTGACCAGGTTTTAATCACCTTTTTTTCATCGCGTTCATTGAGACGGCTAATTTTTAGCTGAAGTTTCTCTTGGACAAAAGGTCCTTTTTTGAGGGAACGACCCATTTGATTTCTCCTTTTATCTGGCGTTGCGGCTCACACGCTTGATGGTGATATATTTATCACTGGGTTTACGTTTGCGTGTTCTGAAGCCCATCGCTGGTTTACCCCATGGGGTTTGTGGTTTTCCGCCGATAGGTGCGCGTCCTTCACCACCACCGTGTGGGTGATCGCATGGGTTCATGACAACACCACGAACCTGTGGACGACGTCCTAAATGACGAATACGGCCGGCTTTACCAATTTTGACGTTTTTCACGTCAACATTGCCAATTTGACCGATGGTGGCACGACAGTTGATCAGCAGACGGCGAACTTCACCAGAGGGAAGTTTAACCTGTGCATAATCGCCTTCTTTGGCCACGAGTTGAGCAGAAGTTCCAGCAGCGCGAGCCATTTGGCCACCGCGACCAGGCTGAAGTTCCACATTGTGAACCACAGTACCTAAAGGAATATCTTTGAGTTCGAGTGCGTGTCCCGGTTGAATCTCGGCGTCTTTGCCAGAGAGAAGGGTGTCACCCACATGAAGCTTGAGGGGAGCGATAATATAACGCTTTTCACCATCTGCATAATGCAATAAGGCGATGTTAGCGCTACGGTTTGGATCGTATTCGATCGATGCAACCTTGGCGGGAATATTATCCTTGTTACGTTTGAAGTCAATCAGGCGGTAGTGGCGCTTGTGGCCACCTCCGCGATGACGGGTGGTAATGCGGCCAAGATTGTTCCGGCCCGCTTTTTTATTCAAAGAAACAAGCAATGATTTTTCGGGTTTATCGGTTGTGATTTCGTCGAAGGTCAAACGGGTCATGTTGCGGACACCGTTAGACGTAGGTTTTAATTTTTTAATACCCATAATGTTTCACTACTTTCTATGCAATCTCTAGATTGCGAGATCGATTTGGTGACCAGCTTTGAGGGTCACGATTGCTTTTTTGCGTGCTTTGCGTTTGCGGGCACGGCTACCGAAAGGACGGCCTTCAGCTTTTAGATTGATGGTGCACACTTTGGCTACATCGACCTTAAAAATTTCGCTAACGGCTTTTGCAATTTGTACCTTGTTAGCCTGGGTGCTCACTTCAAATACGTATTGGTTGTGAGCGCCGAGTTCGGTGGATTTCTCTGTTACCAGAGGATATTTTACGATATCATAAGCGTCCATTATGCAAATCTCCCTTCTAAAGCAGAGAGAGCACTTTGGGTCACAATGATATTGTTATTCTTTAGTACATCAACAACACCAATATTCATGGGGTTGATAATGCTTACATTCCGCAGATTGCGGCTTGCGAGAAACAAAGACTCATTGTAATTGGCTAAAATAAGGACTTTTTCACCTTTTTTAACGCCAATTTTCTCAATCAGTGCAGCGAATGCTTGGGTCTTATTCACGTTTAATTGCTCATCAGCGATGACAATGACTTGCTCACGCTTTGAGGTTAATGCAGATGTGACTGCGCCTGCTGACATCTTACGATTGATTGAAGATCTAAAACTACGCGGTTTAGGACCAAAAGAGATACCACCACCCCGCCAAATTGACGAAGTGTTACTGCCTGCGCGGGCGCGGCCAGTACCTTTTTGCTTCCAGGGTTTGCGACCACCGCCACGTACTTCCATACGGGTTTTGGTAGAGGCATTTCCCTGGCGGGCGTTATTCAATTGACGAACTGCTGCCATTTGCATCAGATCGACATTGATAGGCGCGCCCCAAACGGCTTCGGAGGCTTCAACGTTTGACATTTCGTATGCGTTTAATGAAATAGCCATTTTAACTTACCTTTCCTGAAGGAGTGATTTTCAGGACAGTTCCGTTTGAACCTGGCGTACAGCCTTTGATCAGGATAAGGTTGCGTTCAGCGTCTACAGAAATAACCTGTAGCTTCTGAATGGTGCTTACACTGACTTTACGACCAGCCATTTTGGTACCTTTATAGACGCGACCGGGGGTCGTACCTGCACCAATAGAACCAGGGCCACGATGAGATTTAGAACCGTGAGTCATGAGACCACGGTGAAATCCATGACGTTTAACGGTCCCCATAAAGCCCTTGCCTATGGATCGTCCCTGAACATCAATTTTATCACCAGCGTTAAACTGGCTGACGGTAAGTTCATTACCGACTTTATGGGCATCAATGTTGTTCACTCGGAATTCCGCGAGGCGGCGAGTGGTTTCAACACCAGATTTACTAAAATGCCCTTGGAGGGGCTTGTTTACTTTATGTTTTGCGATTGACTCATAACCGACCTGAAGGGCGGTATAACCGTCTGTCTCAGATGTTTTAATCTGGACAACGGGACAGGGGCCGGCCTGTATAACAGTTACCGGCACGCTGTTTCCGTCTTCGTCGAAGACTTGAGTCATCCCAATTTTGGTTCCAAGCAGTCCAACTGTGGTACTCATGGGAATGTCTCCTTTATAGCTTAACTTCAATATCGACGCCAGCAGGCAGATCAATATGCATCAGTGCATCAACCGTTTTGGTTGAGGGTTCAAGAATGTCCAACAACCGTTTGTGGGTGCGGATTTCAAAATGTTCCCGGGACTTTTTGTCCACGTGAGGAGAGCGAAGCACACAAAAGATATGCTTTCTCACTGGAAGTGGAACGGGTCCGGATACATTGGCCCCCGTGCGCTTAGCGGTTTCAACAATCCGACGAGCTGATTCATCAAGTAAACCATGATCGTAGGATTTCAGTCTGATTCTGATTTTTTGACCTGCCATACTAACTTATCCTAATCTTCTTCTTTAATGTTTTCAAGAATTTTACTGACGACACCACTACCAACAGTACGGCCGCCTTCGCGAATCGCGAAGCGCATACCTTCTTCGATAGCAACAGCTTTTTGGAGTTTTACTACCATTTCGATGTTGTCACCAGGCATAACCATTTCAACACCATCGGGAAGAATAGCTTGTCCAGTTACATCGGTGGTACGAACGTAAAACTGAGGGCGGTAGCCGGTGAAGAAAGGCGTGTGACGTCCGCCTTCTTCTTTTTTCAGTACGTAGACTTGTGATTCAAAGTGGTTGTGAGGCTTGATAGAACCGGGTTTAGCGATTACTTGACCGCGCTCAATACCTTCTTTGTTAATACCACGCAGGAGAATACCTACGTTGTCGCCCGCTTGACCTTGATCCAAGGTTTTACGGAACATTTCAACACCGGTAACGGTGGTTTTCTTGGTGTCGGTGATTCCAACAATTTCGACTTCTTCGCCAACTTTGATGGTTCCGCGCTCGATACGACCGGTTGCAACGGTACCACGACCAGTAATGGTGAAAACGTCTTCTACTGCCATAAGAGCAGGCTTGTCGGTTTCACGTTCGGGATCGGGAATGTAGCTATCTACATTGTCCATAAGAGCCCAGATTTTATCAACCCACTCATTTTCACCGCGTTTGGTGGTGGGGTTAGCAATCATGTGCTCTACAGCTTTTACTGCTGAACCTGCTGCAATAGGAACATCATCTCCGGGGAAATCATATTCAGTCAACAGTTCACGCAATTCCATTTCAACCAATTCGATGAGCTCTTCGTCATCTACCTGGTCGGTTTTGTTTAAGAAACAGGTGATGTAAGGAACACCAACCTGGCGTGCTAAAAGGATGTGCTCACGGGTTTGGGGCATAGGGCCATCAGCTGCAGAAACAACTAAGATAGCTCCGTCCATCTGCGCAGCACCGGTGATCATGTTCTTAACATAATCCGCGTGACCTGGGCAGTCTACGTGGGCATAGTGACGATTTTCGGTTTCATACTCAACGTGTGAAGTGTTGATGGTGATCCCACGCGCTTTTTCTTCGGGCGCGTTGTCAATTTCGTCATATCCTTTTACTTGGGCTCCACCTTCTGCAGCTAAGGTCATTGTGATTGCTGCTGTCAGTGTGGTTTTTCCGTGGTCAACGTGGCCAATGGTACCAATGTTGACGTGAGTTTTATTACGTTCAAATTTTGCTCTCGCCATTTTGCGACTCCTAAATACTAATATAATTTTAGCTTTAACTAGGCTTAACTTTCCGCTAAACTAAATCATAGCGGAAATTAAACCAAATGTCTATACCTTAGCGGAATTAAGCTTTAACGCCCGTGGCTTGATAAATTACCGCTTCAGCCACATTTTTGGGAACTTCAGCATAGTGAGAAAACTCCATGCTAAATACTCCACGACCAGAAGTCATAGAGCGAAGTTCGGTAGCGTAACCAAACATTTCGGACAGGGGTACTGACGCTTTAATGATTTGGGTTCCGCCATCTTCAGCTTCCATACTCTTCAGCTCGCCACGACGGCGACCTTGAAGGTCTCCCATTACATCACCCATATTGGTTTCTGGAACAATAACTTCCATTTTCATACGGGGCTCAAGGAGGAAAGGTTTGGCTTTTTTCATGGCTTCTTTAAAAGCCATAGATCCCGCAATGCGGAAAGCCATGTCTGAAGAGTCAACTTCGTGGAAACTACCGTCATAAAGGTTTACAGAAACCCCGATAACAGGATAGCCAGCCACAACACCTGAGGTCATAGCGTCTTTGATGCCGCCTTCAACTGCAGGAATGTATTCTTTAGGGATAGATCCACCCACAACGGTGCTTTGAAACTTAAAGATTTCTTCGCCATCGGTAGGTAGGGGTTCTAACTTCAGTTTAACGTGGGCAAATTGACCACGACCACCGGACTGCTTAGAGAACTTGGTGTCCTGCTCAACAGAGTCACGGAAGCTTTCACGGTAAGAAATCTGGGGTTTACCAACGTTTGCTTCCACTTTGAATTCGCGGAGTAAACGGTCAACAATGATTTCTAAGTGAAGTTCGCCCATTCCTTTAATAATGGTCTGTGCGGTTTCATGGTCCACAGAGACTTTAAAGGTGGGATCTTCTTCGGCCAAACGACCCAATGCCTGTGATAGCTTATCGCGATCAGCAGTGGTTTTTGGTTCTACCGCAACAGAGATTACGGGTTCTGGGATGACCATGCTTTCTAAGACGATGGGGTTGTCTTGTAAGCAAAGGGTATCACCGGTGGTGGTGTTGCGGAGGCCTACAGCCGCTGCTAAGTCACCAGCGTAAATCGCGTCTAATTCAAGACGCTGATCGGCACGCATTTCCACCAGGCGAGAAATCCGCTCTTTTTTATCTTTGGTAGAGTTCAGGACATAAGAACCTTTGTCAAGGTGGCCTGAGTATACCCGTAAGAAGGTGAGTTTACCAATGAAAGGATCGGTAATGATCTTGAACGCCAGGGCAGAGAATGCCGCGTCGTCTTTGGCTTCCATCACAATGCGGTCTGCTTCAGAAGGCTCTTCTTCGCCGTTCATGATATGACTCATGTCTTTGACAGGAGGCAAGTCAGTGGGGGCGGGCAGCAGATCAATAACGGCATCCAGCAATAACTGAACCCCTTTATTTTTAAATGCGGTACCACAGAATACAGGGGTGACGGCGGTGGCTAATACTGCTTTACGCAGGCCGACTTTAATTTCTTCAATAGAAATGTCTTCGCCTTCCATGTATTTGTTTAGTATTGCATCATCTTGCTCTGAACATACTTCGACCAATTCATCGCGATAGGTTTCGACATCGTCTACCATATGCTCTGGAATGGGGACTTCTTTGATGTCTTCGCCAAGGTCATCCATGTAGATGAATCCCTTGCGGGTAATCACGTCGACAATCCCAACGAACTCTTCATTTTCAAAAATGGGGAGTTGTGCAGGAACGGCGCGATCGCCCAGGCGTTCATTGAGGCCTTTCACGGCTTTCATGAAGTTAGATCCGGGACGGTCCATTTTGTTGACGAATACGATACGGGGAACTTTATAGCGGTTCGCTTGTCTCCATACGGTTTCGGATTGGGGTTGTACACCGGCCACTGCGCAAAGTACGCCGACCATACCATCAAGTACGCGCAAAGAACGCTCTACTTCCATGGTGAAATCGACGTGACCTGGGGTGTCAATGATGTTAATCCGGTGGTTCTTCCACTCAGAAGAGATTGCAGCGGAGGTAATGGTAATACCGCGCTCGCGCTCTTGCTCCATGTAGTCTGTGGTGGCTGCGCCATCATGAACTTCACCGATTTTGTGTACCATACCGGTGTAATAGAGAATACGCTCGGTGGTGGTGGTTTTGCCGGCGTCAATATGGGCAACAATACCAATATTTCGGACGGTTTCAATGGGGAATCTTCTTGCCATGATTATTCTTCCTAATACCGGTAGTGTGCAAACGCACGGTTCGCGTCAGCCATTTTATGTGTGTCTTCGCGCTTTTTAACGCTGGCACCGGTGTTGTTATAAGCATCCATGATTTCAGCAGAGAGCTGATCGGCCATCGATTTGCCGTTGCGAGCGCGGGCGTATTTAATCAGCCAGCGCAGGGCGAGGGCTTGTCCACGATCTTTATCGACTTCAATAGGCACCTGATAGGTGGCACCACCTACACGACGAGGCTTAACCTCAATCATGGGGGCTACATTTTCCATGGCTTTTTCGAAAATTTCATCGCCAGGCTTATCGAGCTTGGCAGATGCTTTTTCTAAAGCGGTATAGAAAATTTTTTCAGCGACGGTTTTTTTGCCCTTGTACATCATGCAGTTAATAAACTTGGAGATGTTAACGCTGCCGTATACGGCATCAGGGGCAGGAATGCGTTTTTTGATTTTTGCTCTTCTTGGCATAAACTTACCCTCTTACTTCTTTTTCTTTGGTGTTTTAGCACCGTACTTGGAACGACTCTGGGTGCGGTTTTGAACACCAGCAGTATCCAGAGAGCCCCGTACGACGTGATAGCGTACACCAGGCAGGTCTTTAACACGACCGCCGCGAATAAGAACCACAGAGTGCTCTTGCAAGTTATGACCAATACCACCGATGTAAGAGGTTACTTCGATACCGTTGGTTAAACGAACACGAGCAACTTTACGGAGCGCTGAGTTTGGTTTCTTTGGTGTGGTGGTGTAAACACGTGTACATACACCACGACGCTGTGGGCACTGTTTGAGTGCCGGAGATTTGGTTTTTCGAATGACCTTTTTACGAGGCTTACGAATTAATTGATTAATAGTAGGCAAAGGAGCCCCTCCTCTAATATATTCAACACTTTGGCTGTTTTTTTGCCATATGACTTATTGCTAAGTATATGGTGAATCATGAGACGACCTGCATCTCATCTAGTTCCTAGGCTGTTATTGCGATTCAAAAAATACGGTTTACGAGAAGCATGTTCTGCGAACATTTTTCGCAAGATGTATTAGAAGAAAGTTAAAAACACAGTAAGTGGAAACTAAATCCCATGAGGTTCCAGACAGAAAAGTATACCAACCCAGAGATGTACTGTCCAGCACATGTAATGGCTTATTCAGGGGTTTTTTGTGAGAAAGTTTAAGATCGGGTGCGTTTATCGGCTGAGTTTATATTTGTGCGTGGTGTTTTGTAATTTCTGTTGTAGATCTTGCAAGGCACTTCGCGAAGCTTCTGGTAACGCTGTCTCAAGGCCTTCTGAGGACTGCAGCAGATGAGCGATCTTGGTGGCGATGGCCTGATCTTTTTGTTGCTCAATTAATAAGGTATTGCGCACATGGTTCACCAGCTGATTAATTTCTTCAGCGAGCTCCTGGAGTTCATCGCCGGTGCGGAGCTGAATATTCAGAGAGAGATCATTTTCATCAATCATTTTGCGGCAGGTGCGTTCAATTTTGTAAATGGGACCGGCTATTTTATGGGTGAAAATGACGCTAATAAAAGCCACAAAAGCAATAATAACCAGGACAACGGCAGCATAAATAGCGGGAAACACCCAGGTGTTTTGACGCATTAAAGGCGTAAGCAGGGTAAGAATGACGCCCATATTGATGCCTACACCTATGGCCAGCACAAACATAAAAGCATATTTGGTCTGTAAATCGGGTTTAACAAAATATTGTTTTCTTTTATAGGCGATAGTGTTTTGTGCCATCGAGAATGTCCGCCTTTTTGTGTTGCTCGCTCGAACGTTTAGCCGTTGCCCAGTTGATAAACCTGTCCACTCTTCTGGTGCAGATTGCCTTCGGCATTGTATCCAAAGATATAGTACTTATCAAGTACCGGTTGGTAGCCCACCATGCCCGCGGGGCCCGTTGTTCCCGTATACATAACGGCCCAGGCTCCGTTTTCTACAACGCCTGTATTGCGGCTAATGGGGTTTGCAATGGTTTTGTTGTAGTTGCGATTGGTGGCATCTCGGCCAAGGGTTCTCAGATCTTCAGGGTATTCTGAATGGTCTACTTTATAGGTTTCCAGCATAACGCGCAGGGTGCGCGCGTTGGTTTCTAAAGATGCCTCATAAGCTTTGTCTTTGCTTCGAATGAAGTTAGGTATGGCAATAGCCGCCAATATGGTAATAATAATGGTGACGGTTAAGACCTCAAAAACAGTGAAGCCTTTTTCGCTCCACTTTTGCTTAGGAAATTTCTGCATCCGTGATATCCCCGGTGGGTGTTTTGCTTTGGTTTCTATGGCGTTCGGGGCCATGAGACCAGAGTTGCTCTAAGTCATAAAAGGCCCGTTCGCTTTCTTGCATAACGTGCACGACAATAAAGCCGAGGTCTAAAAGCACCCAGGTTCCTTCCTGGCGGCCTTCAAAACTATACACCTGTAGGTCGGTGTCTTTAACGTAACTGTAAACGGCCTCAGAGAGGGCGCGCGTGTGGGGACGGGAGTTTCCGCTACACAGAACAAAGTAGTCTGCCATGGTGGATTTATCTCTAAGATCAAGGGCCACCATATCGATGGCCTTCTTGTCTTCGAGAGCCGCCTTGATCGCGTCGAGGTGCTCATTGACTTCAGCGTCAGTTACAGGGACAAGAGGCTCTCCGTGAATGGAGGGAACAAAGGGGGTTGAGGTTGGTTGATTATCTGTCATAAGGTGTTCATTTTAGCATAATTTAGCGATAGAGTTGGTGCTCAACAATATAGGCATAAACAGCAAGGGGTAAAAAAGGGGGGCACTGTTGGGGAGACTGTTTGAGCGCGTGCCTAATTTGTGTGGAAGAAGCGCTGTTTGGTGGGTTCTCCACCCGATCCAATTGGTGAGTGAGGTGCGGTAAATAGCGGGCAATGTGCTGCTGCGATGTGGTGGGATATCCCTTGCGAGCGATGACCACAAACCGCGTGTAGTGATGAAACGATTCAACGGCATGCCAGTGGTGTAGATTTTGTAGTGCGTCTTCACCCAGAAGCCACCACAACTCTGCCTCAGGATAATCACGGTGGAAGTGCTTGAGGGTATCGATGGTGTAACTGGGGCCGGGACGGTTTCCTTCAATGTCACTGATGTCAAAAGCTCCTGTCAGTGTTTTAACGGCGCGCTGAACCATCGCGTAGCGGTGAGCAAAAGCGGTGTCCTGAGGCTTATGGGGAGGATAGGCTGCAGGAATAAAAATGAGGGTGTCCAGATTTAAAGCCCGGTATACGGCCTGGGCCAACACTAAGTGCCCTTCGTGAATAGGGTTAAACGTTCCTCCGTAAAGACCGATGCGTTGAGGGTGTGACATATTTACCATTATGCACCCCCTCATGGCTTCTGTGGCATAATGGGGGCAAATTTCAACAATCGAGAGTGCATTGTCATGAGCCGTTTATCCACCCGACCCTATAAAGGTACCCGAGACTTTTTTCCTGAGGAAATGCGTTTACGAGACGCTATTTTTGGCCAATTGCGCCAGGCACTGCTTTCTTTTGGCTACGAGGCCTATGACGGGCCCATGCTAGAGCCCTTTGAGCTATACGCTGCGAAATCTGGTGAAGAGCTGGTGAATGAACAGCTCTACAGTTTTGAGGATCGTGGCGGCCGTAAGGTGGCCATGCGTCCCGAGATGACGCCGACCCTGGCCCGCATGGTGGCCGCCAAAGGCGCCGAGCTGCCTCGCCCGCTGCGCTGGTTTAGTCAGCCCAATTTGTGGCGTTATGAAAGACCACAGCGGGGCCGCTTGCGGGAGCATTGGCAACTCAATGTGGATCTATTGGGCATTGAGCAAGAGATCGCTGAGGTAGAGGTCATACAAATCGCGATTCATTTGCTGCGGAGCTTTGGAGCGGGGGTTACCGACTTTGAGGTGCAAATCAACCACCGTCAGCTCATGAACGATCTGTTTGATCAGGTGTTGAAGCTCGAGCCCGCTCAGGTGCCCGATGTGGCCCGTGCCATCGATAAGCGGGCCAAGATCTCGGCGGAACAGTTTGAGACCTTAATCACCGACGCCGGGTGTACGGCAGAACAAGTTCAACAGCTGATTACTTTTTTAGACTCTCCATTGATGGATCTTGAAGAGATGTTGGGGGAGAGTGAAGGTTTTAAGTCGTTGTGTCGCTTTTTTGACCAGATTAACGCGATGGGCCTGGGTCCGGTTTGTCGCTTTAAGGCTTCGATTATGCGCGGATTAGACTATTACACCGGCATTGTCTTTGAGGTCTTTGACAAACACCCGGACAATCGCCGCGCGCTCTTTGGCGGCGGTCGTTATGACAATTTAGTGGGCATGTTTGGCGGGCCGAGTATTCCGGGCGTGGGCTTTGGAATGGGAGATGTGACCTTTGTCGACTTTTTGACGTCTCACGATCTGCTGCCCGAGCGTAAAACCACCACTGACGTTGTGGTGGGTCTTTTTAGCGAAGACCTCTTAACCCACTCTCTGCAAATTGCTCAGGAACTTAGAGGGGCGGGTTTTAATGTGGAGTCGGTGCTCACGCCGCAAAAACTGGGCAAACAATTTCAAAGCGCCGATAAAAAAGGGATTCCCTTCGTGGTGATATCAGGCCCCGATGAAGCTGCCATTGGCCTGGTGTCGGTGAAAAACTTAGCCTCTGGTGAGCAGGTGCAAGTCCCGGTGGCGGATCTGGGTGATTATCTCCACAGCGTGCGCTAAATTTTGCTAAGCTGACACAACGTTTTTTCTGAGGTGCCTTATGATTTTCGGTATATTGGTCGTTTCTGCTTCTTATAGTATGCGCGAAATGCTTGCACGTTATCTGTCTTCAGATAACTTTAGTGTCTATACCGCTGACTCTGCGGCGATGGCTGCACCGATGCTAGAGCACCTGAAGGTCCATGCGATTATTTCTGAGATGGATCTTGAGCAGGCATCGGGCCTGGATCTCTTGCTATGGATCAATCATAAACACCCCCATGTTCACCCTATTTTCTTATGTGATCTCGATGACTCAGATCTCATGCATGTGCTGCGCACCCATCGCGCCGCTGTCTTTCAGCGCTCTAACCTTAACCTTATGCTTTTGCGGGAGCTGCTCTTAAATATGCGTACCCATTCTCGGGGGGTGACCTATAGCTTTGAGCAAGTCAATCTTTCTGAGATGGTGCATATGGCTTCTCATGCCGGGCAGTCCCGCCATGTCTACGTTACCAGTCCGCAAAGTGGTCAGGAAGGCCTGATGTGTTTTAGCCAAAACCGAGTTCAACACGCCATCTACGGTGAAGCTGCCGGCGAAGATGCTTTTTTTGAGATCATGCAAATGAAGCGGGGCATGTTCGAAGAAACACCCATTGTGCAGGGCAATTACTACACGATTGACTCTAATTTAGATAAGCTTCTGACGCTTTCAGCCATGCATACCGATAAAAAAGAGAATGAGCGTAAAAGCAGTCCTTCTGAGCGGAACTCTGAAGGCGCCACCACCTGTTGTACTGTGCTTTCTAAAGATATGAGTCTGGCGGACTATTTTGTTAAGGCGTATGCCGACGCGGATCTCGATCTTATTTATACCGATGAGACCAAAGAGGCTATTTCTCAAATCAAGACCAAGGCCGACCTATTGATTGTGGATCTGGATTTACCAGGGCTAGAGTTGTTTGGGCTGCTGGAACAAATGAAGCAACAGGCCGTGGCTGTTGATATTATTCTGATGGGCTCTCAACTGGAGTCAGATATTTCTCGCTATTTGAGTTACCCGCAAGTGACTCGCTTTTTTATTAAGCCCCACCAATACAAAGAAATTGGCGAATTGGTGAGTTACAACTACCTCAGCCAACAGTTTCGCGGTAAGTTATTGGATCTTTCACTGTTTAATGTGATTCAGACCTTTGCTTATTTTAGACAGTCGCGCCTTTTAGAGGTGACGGACTTTTTCTCGGGCAAAAGCGGCCAGCTCTTTATTGCCAATGGCATTGTGCAGCACGCGCGTTTTGGTGAAAAAACAGGCCGCGACGCCTTGAAGCAAATGCTGGGCATTTATTACGGTGTTTTTCGCCAGGAAACCTACTGGGAGCCTCTGGAGCACAGCCTGAAAATAGACCTGCCCAAACTCATGTTGTATTTGACCCGCTTTTTAGAAAGCGAAAGCAACAGAGAGCCGCTTCCCCGAGAAATGCTGCTACAAAACGGTTCTATGATTACCCTTCAGGCAGAGCGCATGTCTTACCTGCTGGCTATGAACCAAACAGCGCTTAAAGGAAAGCGGACGGTCTGAAGCGGATTGCCTAAGAATATATTAGCTGGAGTGACTCACTTCAGCATCTCTATACTCTAACTGTTCTAAAAAGCTGAGCATCTTTTGGGCAACGGCTTTTGCCGAAGCTGGATTTTGGCCCGTGATAATGCGACCATCGCTGACCACATGGCATTCGAAGGGGGCGCTGGACTCAAAAATAGCTCCTCGCTCTCGCAGCGCACTTTCCAGTAAGAAGGGCACCACATCGTCTTTTTTTGCCAGGCGTTCTTCTTCGTCCGTAAAGGCGTTGATCTTTTTGCCCGCCACCAGGTAATTGCCCTGGCTTAGTTTAACGTCTACCAGCGCTGCGGGGCCGTGACACACGGCGGCCACAAATCCACCCTGCTCATAAACATCGCGGGTGAGCTCTTGTAAGGCCAGATTGTGGCGGAAATCCCACATGGTCCCGTGGCCACCGGGAAAGAAGATACCGTCGTAGTTCTTAGCTTCGGCCATTTCAGGCGTCATTGTGGCGCCCAACTTGCCCTGGACTTCTTGGTCTTCCCAAAAGGTTTTGTTGTCAGCATCTTCGAGGTCGAAAGCATCGGGCACGGGCTTACCTCCCTGCGGACTGGCGATATCAATGTCTACGCCCTGCGCTTTGAGGGCGAGATAAGGGCGGGCGACTTCAGCCAGGTGATACCCCGTAAATTCACCGGTGGCTCCCAGCTCCGCGTGATTGGTGAGTACAAATAAAACACGTTTATTCATAGATTGTTTCTCCTTTTTTTGTCATCTTTGTCTTGCCCTTAGCATGTCAAAGAAGCCCTTAAAAAACCGTGGAAAGGCCTTAAAAAAAGAATAAAATTAGCGCTTTTGCCAACGAAAGAAACCGGCCCCAAAGCTTAAAAATACAAAGGTCATCGCCGTCAGAATATAAAGATGCTGCTGCACGTCGGCAAAGCCCGCCCCGTCGTTCATAATGGCGCGAGCGCCTCGAATGAGATGGGTTAAGGGCATGGCCCAGGCCAGTGCCTGCACCCAGTCAGCGCCACCCTCCAATGAAAACCAGACCTCGCTTAAAAAGACCATGGGCATGGTCATCAGATTGAGCAAGCCATTGGCCAACTCTTCGCTCTCAGTGCGGGCTGATACCAGGGTGCCCAGGGCAATCATACTGGCAGCGCCCACGGCAAATAGCAGCACCAGGGCGGGCCAGGAGCCCCGCACCGGAAAGCGAAAGAGCAATAAGCCGCCCCCCAAAAGAATGAGGGTGTTAAAGGCAATCAGAAATAGGCGTGATAGCAATTGCGCGGCCAAAAACTCGAAGGCAGACAGGGGCGTGGCGGCCAGGCGCTTGAGTACGCCGTTTTTGCGGTAGCGCACCACCACATAACCGACGCCAAACACCGCCGAAAACATAATATTCATGCCCAGCAGTCCCGGAAAAAACCATTCTAAATAGGGCACTTCGGCAACACCCGCCAGGGTTTTGCGTTCAAAAAGCGCCGGATTTTGACTGTGATCCTGCTGGCGTCGCTCCCACTCGTAAATGCCCAAGCGTTCGGCCAAATAACCTTTGGGTGCCGTCTCCGACACCTGATATTGCGGAGGCTGGGTATCGGTATTGAGCCACAGGTCTAAACGGTGATGCAGGAGTTTTTCCTGGGCGGCTTCGCCACTGTCAAAGGGTACCACCTGAAGCTGAGGCAGTTTTTCGAAACGCTGCACCCAGGTGCTACGGTCGCTGCCCGAAATACCAATTTTGACCGCCGGTGGCGCGGTATTTTGGCCAAACACCGCATAAAAGCCCACGAGAATCACAAAGGGAAACACCAACGCCCATGCCATGGAGTCTTTGTCTCTTAAAAACTCAATATTGCGCGAATGAAAAATATGCCAAATGCGTTTGAAGATCGTCATTCTCTGAGGCTCCTGCCGGTCAACTCTAAAAACACATCCTCTAAGGTGGGGGTGTGTACCTGTAGCTGAGAGAGATCAATATTACCGGCGAGCAGCGCTTTGAGGCTGGCATCAAGGGTGTTGGTTTTAAAGCTGCGATGGGTTTTGTGGGTTTGCCACTGATGTAGGTCGGGGGTGCGCTCGGGATCTACGGGCAAATGGCGGGTGGCTCGTTTGAGCAAATGGGTTTCGAGGCTCAGGGGCAGGCGCAGGGTCAAGTGGGGGCAATAGCGCTGAATGAGCTCATCGGCACTGCCCTGGGTGAGAATTTGGCCTTTGTCCATGACGGCAATGGTGTCACACAGCTCCTGGGCTTCGTCCATATAGTGGGTGGTTAAAATCAGAGTTTTGCCGCGAAGTTTGAGGGCTTTGACAATATCCCAGAGGTGGCGTCGGGCCTGTGGATCCATGCCCGTGGTGGGTTCATCTAAAAATACCAGCTCAGGGCCGTTTAAAAGGGCCAGGGCCAATAGTAAGCGCTGTTTTTGGCCGCCAGAAATTTTGCGGTTGTCGCGCTTGAGCAGCTCTTCGAGTTGGCATAATTCAATGATCTCGCTGAGGGGCGCGGGTTTGGCGTAGAGGCCATGAAACATGCGCAGGGTTTCGCCCACCGTTAAAAACTGGGGCAGCTCGGTGTTCTGAAACTGAATGCCGATCTCTTCGCGAAAGCGCCGGTTGCGCGGCTTGCCCTTATAGAGAATCTCCCCGGCACTCACTGCCAAAATATCTTCGATCATTTCAATGGTGGTGGTTTTGCCTGCCCCGTTGGGGCCGAGTAAACCGTAGCAAATCCCTGCGGGAATACGCAGCGAAACGCCGTTGACGGCTTTAACGTCACCGTAGTCTTTGTGAATGGCTTTGACTTCAAGCAGCGGAAGATCGGTATGCATGGTGGGGCAGTATAGCCCAATTGCAAATAAAGGGATTAAAAGTTTTGTTTTGAAGATGCGAAAAATGAGTTTAAAAAGCTTATTGGAGATAAGTGTATAGTTGAATTAAAACCAGTCCCACCACCAAAGGTAGTGAATACAGTTAATTTAGAAAATCATCCAACTCTTCCTAAAGGAACACAAGTAATTGTTAGAAATACCAGTAGAGGCGATATCCCTACTCTTGAAGTTCAAATACCAAGTGTTAATGGAGCTTTACCAAGACAGGTGAAAATTAGATTCGAAAGCTAAAGTGGTGAGTTAGAGAGAATAAAGCATGACAGAAAAAGAAATCAGACACAAGATAGAAATTGAGCCAAGAACACTAAATATAGAAGATTTTTTTGCCTACGCAGAAAGTCTCAATATTGGTGTAAATACGGGGTTTGACAATTTAGCAGTCCTGTATGCCAGAGCGTTTATTAGGGGGGGTATTTCATATGAGGATGCAGACGATGCTTTAAATACAATCTGGTGGTTTATGTGTCGCTCTGAGGTAGAGGGTTTTGCAAATCTCGCTTATTCTATATACGAAGCTTTTGATGCAGGAGAGTATTCTCACGGAGATGGAAAAGATCCTGTGAAGACTTATACCATTCCTCAGTTACAAGCGATATTTAAAGAGTTAGGTGAAAAGGATTTTATTGAATAACCGTATCAGATTTTCCAAACTCTCCAGCGCCTTACTGAGCGCTGGCTAATCGCTCCCCCGTTGATCGACGCCACCACCTCCTGAATCGTCTTCATGGCGATTTGTGGGGTTGCAGTGGGTCTTAAATCCTCTGCGGGAAGTGACTCAACACTTGCCCTGGAGATATTGACGGTATACGTCACGTCCGTATTCTTGAAATAATCCGTATGAACATTCTCGCCAGAGACAAGGATAGCCTACTTCTCAGAGGTATTGTACAGTTCCTTAAGCGCACTCTTAGCTGATTTTGTGGATCACTTAAAGCAGCTAAAAATCAAAGGCGCTCGATTTCTTCGGGGCTGAGGCCGGTATATTGCCCAATGCGTGTTGCGGATAAGCCATCTTGTTTCATTTGTTGAGCGAGAGTCAGCCGCTCAGCCTGGCGACCGGCTTCAACACCTTCAGCACGTCCTTCCAAGCGGGCGGTATCAATGACATTAATAATGTCGCGGTAATGCTTTAAACTGCTTTCGTAGTTTGCGCGCTCGGCTTCGCTGAGATGCGCTAACTCTGCAATTTCAAAGGCTTGCTCCAGCACTGTATCTTGAAAGCGTTCGGGTATTTCAGGAAATTCCTCAAGATGTTTAAGCAGGTAAATCCATTTTTCAAGCTGAGTCGCAAGCTCTTCCTCGACCTTATGAAACTTGGGCATTTCAATAAAATACAGGGCGTATTTATCGTAGAAGACCTGATTTTTTTGGTTCTTGAGTTTGATTTCGTGAACATAATCGGGGTTGTTGGCATCTTCTTCAAAGACGAAGTCCAGGATGCCGACACAGTATACGGCTTTAAGTTCAAAGTTCCAGGACCCTTTTTCGGCCTGTTCTCGGATCGGGAAAGTCGTATAGAAGAGGGTACGGTCTTTAAAGAAGTTCTGCTTTGCTTTTTGCATTTCTACGATAAAATAGCTACCAGAACTATCGATGCAGTAAATATCGTAGACGGCCTTTCGCTCTTCAAGGCCGCCGCCCAATTGTTCGGCATTACGAAAGCTCACCTCTGTAATTGCATGCTTTAGAGGCAGTAATGCATTTAAAAAGTCAATCAAGAGCGGTTTGCTGGCTTCTTCGCCAAAGAGCTTCTTAAAACCAAAGTCGGTAAAGGGGTTGAGATATCTTGCTTTCATGCTCTGATTATAGCAAAAAGAAGTCGGTGTAAAATAGCGCCGAAAACGCGCTCTGAACAATTGCCCGTGGGATTTTATGGTGCAGTGCGTTAATGCGGTGATATAATTGAGACACCAACCCTGAAAGCGACATCTATCTTTATGTTTCCCTCTTTTCGCCAACGTCTGCAAGACAATCAGTTGATTCTTTTTGATGGTGGCATGGGAACCATGCTGTACAGTAAAGGCGTTTTTATTAATAAAAACTTTGATGTGCTGAACCTGCAGCAGCCCGAACTCGTCAAAATCATTCACCACGAATATATTCAGGCGGGTGCCCAGGTGATTGAAACCAATACCTTTGGGGCCAATGCCGTTAAGCTCAGGTCCCACGGTTTACTGGAGCAGCTTGAACAGATCAATCGCCAGGGGGCTGAATTGGCTCGGCAAGTGGTGAACGAAACTCCCGGTCAAGAAGTGATGGTGTCCGGCTCTATCGGGCCGCTCGGCCTTAAAATTGAACCGCTTGGGCCCACCTCTTTTGACGAGGCCAAAGCCTTTTTTAAAGCCCAGGCCCAGGCGCTTTTGGCGGGGGGCGTGGATCTCTTTACCGTTGAAACCTTTACCTCTTTAGATGAATTGAAGCAAGCGGTGTACGCCATTCGCGAGCTGTGTGATCTGCCGATTATTGCTTCGGTCACCGTCGACGAAGACGGGCGCACGCCACTGGGCACCCAGCCCAAACGCTTTACGTCGGTATTGCACCAACTCGAAGTCGATGCCATTGGGCTCAACTGCAGTGTGGGCCCCAAAACCATGCTTGACGTGATCCAAGAAATGCAAAACTACACCGATAAACCCTTAGCGGCCCAACCCAATGCCGGGCACCCGCGTATTTTGCAGGACCGTACGATTTACCTCTGCTCCCCAGAGTATATGGCGTCTTATGCCCGCAAGCTGATTAAGGCTGGCGTTCAGATTTTGGGTGGCTGTTGTGGCACCACGCCAGAACATATTAGCGAAATTGCCCGTTCCGTTAAATCTCTACAGTCCGTGCGCGACATTCCCGTGCGGCCTCAGATTCAGATCGACGAAGTCAGCCATGTGGATCCTATTCCTCAGGTTCAGAAATCTCGTCTGGCGGCGCGTATGGGCGAAGGCAAAAAGGTGGTCAGTATTGAGCTAACGCCCCCCAGGGGTTGTGACCCCAGCGCAATTTTACAAAAGGCCAAAGTGTTGCATGAGCACGGCATTGACGCCATTAATTTACCCGATGGTCCCCGCGCCTCCTCGCGCATGAGTAACCAAATGCTGTCGGTGATGATTCATCAGCAGGTGGGCATTGAGCCCATTCCCCATTATTGCTGTCGCGATCGCAATCTATTGGGCATGCAGTCGGATCTGCTGGGCTTGTACGCGGTGGGTATTCACAATATTTTACTGGTGACCGGCGATCCGCCCAAGCTGGGAGACTACCCCGACGCCACCGCCGTTTTTGATATCGACGCGGTGGGGCTGACCAATATGGTGCATGCGTTAAACCATGGCTATGACCTGGGGCATAATGAACTAAAGCAGCCCACCGGTTATTTTATTGGTGTGGGGGTGAACCCGGTGGCGGTAGACCTGGACCGAGAAATGAAGCGTTATGTGTATAAAGTAGAGGCCGGTGCTGAGTATGCTATTACCCAACCTATTTTTGATGTACAGGCCTTTCAGCGCTTTTTAGAAAAGGCCGAAGGACACCGCATTCCCTTTTTAGCTGGCATTTGGCCCTTAACCAGTTATCGTAATGCTGAGTTTATGAACAATGAAGTACCCGGTGTGGAGATCCCTGATCATATTATGCAGCGCATGCTGGAGGCCGATCAAGCGGGTCGTGGAACCCAAGAAGGGGTGAAAATTGCACAAGAAATGGTGCAGCAATTGCGCGCAGATGTGCAGGGGATTCAGGTGTCGGCTCCTTTTGGAAAAATCGAGCTGGCCCTTGAAGTGGTGGATGCCCTTTAAGCGCCTTCGATCCTTCGCCTCTCTAGCCGCGATAGTTCTCTTTGTGACCGTGTGTGGCCTGGGTATGGTGTCCTGTCAGCCGCCAGCCCAGACGTCCGAACTACTGGGCCCACCCCTGGGGTTATCGTCTGCTGCTCAGGCTGCCCGTCAGCAAATTCTAAAACAGCAGGGCCTCAAGATTTCTCCCTTTACCCCAGACACCCCTGCCTTTACCTGGTGGATGGCTCTCGGTGGAAAGGCCTACGCGCTTGAAAGCCCGGAGGGACTGAGCACCCTGTCTACTTTATTGAGCCGTGGTTTTTTTGAGCGCGAGCTCGCAAAATATCCGCCCCGCTTTTTTACGCAGGCTCCTATTCCTGAACTGTTATTTGCGGCCAAAACGGCGGGCGCTGTCCTGGCCGGTGGGGGTGTTTCGCAAGGGTTCAGCGTGAATGCTTTGAACCGACGATTGGCGGTCTTTAGTTTAGATCCTGCGGTGTATCAGGTACAGGATCTCAATGTCACCTTGCACCACGAAATTTTTCATCTGATCGACGATCAGCCTAATGATTCCCGTTGGCTGGCTTGTCACGCGGGCCGGTCTCACCTTATCAGGGTGCAAATGAAGCGCCTGAGGCCACGCTCTACCCGGCCAGGGGCTTTGTGTCAGACTATGCCCGCACCGATACGCGTGAGGATCGTGCCGAACTATTTGCCTGGATGATGGCCAGTCCTGAACTGAGTCAGGCGCTGCATGCTTATGCCCAACAAGATGCGGTTCTGGCGTGTAAAAAGCAGCTTCTAGAGGACTATCTGGTGGCGCATTTTCCCAACTTTGATCCGGCTCAGCTCTACGATGTGCGTTGGGGGACTCCCCTGGTGGCCAGTGATGGTCATGTGCGAGAACTGGTGGTGGCCGAGCCTCCACCGGCTTTACAGACCACGGCCCTGGCTCCCTTACCGAACGATATCCCCTTTCCACTGCCTGAGGAAGTGCTCACGCGCTATGCGCGCCTGCACGATTTTGTCAGTGATGTTTCGTATACCGCAGTGCCTGAGTATCTTGAGGCCTGGGAGGAGTTAGAACGCTTTGAGTTGACGCGGCATCGTTTATCAGAGATACCCGAAGTGATCAGTCGCTGGCATCATTTGAAATTACTCACCTTAAGAGGAACCCCCTTAAAAGCCATACCGAAGCATTTAGAGCAGCTCACTTATTTGCGGCGGCTTGAAGTCGATCTGGCAGGGCCCATTGAGGCAGATTTTTCGGGGCAGGCTTACTTTAATGAGTGGGTGCTGCACCTGGCCCCTGAATTGCAGCAATTGCCCGCAGGCCTTGAACAACAGCAGTTTGTGCCCCGGTTGACCCTTACCGGCACGGGCTTACAAAGCCTATTGCCTTTGCGGGGCATGGTCAACTTGCGTCAGCTCACGCTCTTCGACTTACCGGCCTGGCGCGCACGCATCGACGAGTTAACACAACTGAGTGCGGCCCTTCAAAAACTAGAGCTGCTAACGCTTGCGGCTGACTCCTGGTCAGATAGCGAGCGTCAGCAGCTCCGTCAACAGCTCCCGAAAAGAGTTGCTTTAGAATTTACCCCATAGGTACTGATTGGTGACCTGGTGGTGGAATAAAATCTCGTCGGTTTTAATGCGGGTACCCAGTAATTTAGGGCTGCGGTCTGCGGCTTCGCGTTTGAGCTCTAAATATTTGCTGTGGTTTTCTTCGCCGAGCAGCTCTTTGAGATACTCGCTGCCTTTAAAGTGACGCATGGCATCATGAATTTTATCGGGCAGAAAACGGGTGCGGGTGCGGCGGCTTTCGCTGTCGAGCGCCTCGGGCATGGGCCCCTCTAAGCCGGTTTTGAGCAGACTGTAAAAGAGCAGATAAGGGTTGGTGTCGGGCGAAACACTACGTACTTCAATACGCGCTGATTTTTCGTTGCCCAGGGGAATGCGTACCATTGAGGTGCGGTCAATGGCCGAAGACTTAATCTGATTGGGGGCTTCGTAGACGGGATCCAGACGGCGATAGGAGTTGACGCTGGGGTTGAGAATGAGACAGAGATCGTTGGCGTTGTTTAAAATACGATCCACAAAACCGATGGCAGCATCGGAAAGATTATCTTCACCGTCGGCGCTATAAAACAGGTTCTTACCGTTGCGGGCCAGAGACATATTGGTGTGCATGCCGTTGCCGTTGACGTTGGGTACGGGCTTGGGTAAGAAGCTGGCGGTCATGCCCATGCCGTTGGCAATTTGGCGAGCCATCAATTGATACAGTTGAATCTGATCGGCGGACTGTAAAGCGTCGCAATAAGAATAGTTGA
>CAWCRG010000001.1:0-48983 GCA_963797915.1 Candidatus Sericytochromatia bacterium | reverse complement strand
GCTCTGAAAAACGGAATCGATTGGGCCTGGAAATTGCCTAATTCAGGGTGGTGTAGCCAGAGCTGCTGAGGTTCGGCTACTGACCAGGCGATTTCAAAGCGAAAATAGTTTTGCTCGAGTTCAAAGCGAACATAGTCAGGGCCCGACTCGATCGCAGCAACAGCATAAGTACGGTCGGCGATTGCGCACTGAAGCTGCCCCCTGCGATCATAGCAATATCCAAGCGCTTGCAAAGCACCATTGATCTCAATCTGAGCCTGGATCCTACGATAGGGCAGATTGCGAAAACCAGCTCTTAAGGCTTTCAAGGGTGCCTCAAAACATTGCTGCTGATTATACGCCATCAGTGCAGCCAGACTAACCACAGGCTCGATGCACCATGCTTCCCATCTCATCTCAGTGATCAGATCTGTTGATAGTTCGCCCGCTTCTAGCCTTGAGTCTTGTAAGATAGCGCCCAGAAATTGCTGATTGGTCTTTAAGCCAAATATCTGTGTTTCTTTCAATAAGCGCTGCATACGGAGCAGCGCTAGCTCTCGCGAACGGCCATGGGCAATCAGTTTAGCCAGAAGAGCATCAAAATAGATCGAGACTTGAGAGCCGCTAGTAATGCCTGAGTCACAGCGATAGCCCATTCTTTGTGGCGCCTTGAAATGAGTGAGGGTACCTATACTGGGGGTAAAGTCATGACCTGGATCTTCAGCATACAGCCGACATTCAAAAGCGTGCCCCTGAGGGATAATCTGATCTTGCACCAATTCCAGAGTCGTATTGTTTGCGATCTGTAACTGCAATTCAACCAAATCTAAACCGGTAATGGCTTCAGTGACCGGGTGCTCAACTTGAATACGGGTATTGCACCCTAAAAAATAAATCTGCTCTGCTGTATCAACGGCAAACTCGACCGTACCCAGGCTTTTGTAACGCAGCAGCTCACCCACTTGCAATGCCCATTGGTGAAGCTGCTGACGGGTTTCGACTCTGAGATTGGGTGCCGGTGCTTCTTCAATTACTTTTTGGTAGCGGCGCTGCAGCGAACACTCCCGTTCTAATAAATGCCAAACAGCGCCATTGCCATCGCCCACAATTTGCACCTCGATATGCCGCACCGGAGAGAGGTATTTTTCGAGCAAGAGACTGCTGTCTCCAAATGCTTTCTGGGCTTCTGACCCGGCAGACGCAATCGCAGATGCTAAATCAGCTGGATTCCTCACCAAACGCATACCCCGTCCACCACCACCGGCACTGGCTTTGACCAAGAGCGGGAAGCCGATCTCTTGAGCGGCTATAGCAAACTCAGAGACGGGTCCATCAAAGCCTGGTACGACTGGGATTCCCGCTGCCTTCATGATCTGACGCGCCGTTATTTTTGATCCCATTTTTGCAATCGTATCGGGTTCAGGACCAATAAAGACCAGCCCCTGATCCTGGCAAGCTCTGGCAAAATCAGCGTTTTCAGCCAGAAAGCCATAGCCGGGATGAATGGCATCGGCTCCGTATTTCTGAGCAATCTCTAGCATCAGCGGGGCATTTAAATAGCTTTCGAGACTGTCATTGCTCTGCAAAGAAATCGCCTGATCCGCTTCACTTACAAAAGGCAGCCCCCGATCGATCGGGGCATAGACAGCCAGGGTCTGCAAGCCCATTTTCTGACAGCTACGTATGATCCGGGAAGCAATCTCCCCCCGATTGGCAATCAGTATTTTTTTAAGCGTTTTGTTAAACATTAAACTCTAAAAATCCCATAAGAGTCGGTGCCTTTAATTTCAGCTGAATGACATGTGGACAGAATAATACCCAGGACATCGCGGGTATCGCGCGGATCAATCACACCATCATCCCAGAGGATACTGCTGGTGTGATAAGCACTGGACTCAGATTCTACTTTTTGCTGCAGAGCAGCTTGTTTAGCTTGAACTGTCTCTTCATCGATACGGGTGCCAAACTTCTCAGCGGCTTGTCTTTGAATCATGGCCAGCACACCCGACAAATGTTCTGGCCCCATCACCGCTGTTTTGGCATTGGGCCAGCTAAAAATAAAGCGCGGTTGTAAGGGACGACCACACATCCCGAAATTGCCAGCACCATAAGAAGCCCCTATCATAATAGTAATGGCAGGTACTGCACTATTCGCCAGGGCATTGATCAATTGCCCTCCATGTTTGACAATGCCTTTTTCTTCGTATTGTTGGCCTACAATAAAGCCAGTGGTATTTTGTAAGAAAATCAGGGGCAGATTGCGTTGATTACACAATTGAATAAACTGCACCCCTTTATTGGCCGCTTCAGAAAACAAGACACCGTTATTGGTAATGATCCCCACCGGATAGCCATGAAGATCGGCAAATCCTGTTACCAGCGTGGGCCCAAACAGGGGTTTAAATTCTGAAAACACCGAAGCATCTACCAGCCGGGCGATAATTTCACGCACTTCAAAGGGTTGTCGCAGATCCGCTGATACAATCCCGAGGATCTCTTCAGGGTCATATTTGGGCGGAACCGATGGCCGGGGCTCAGGCCCTAACTTCTGCCAGTTAAAATAGGCCAAAGCCTCACGGGCCTTAAGTAAGGCGTCGTGTTCGTCCAGAGCCAGATCGTCTGATAACCCAGAAATACGACTGTGCATATCTGCACCGCCCAGAGATTCATCGTCAGTGATTTCTCCGGTGGCCATTTGGACCAATGGGGACGCTGCCAAAAATGCACGGGCCTGATTTTGCACCATGATCACATGTTCAGACATCGCCGGAAAAAAGGATCCGCCGGCCACACAGGGACCAAAAACGATCGATAGACTGGGGATGTTTTGACGGGAACGCTGGGCCATATTGCGAAAAGGCACTCCACCAAGATCAAATAGTTCAGATTGGCGTGTTAAATCGGCTCCGGCTGACTCAATCAAATAGACCATAGGTAAGCGGTTTTCTGCTGCAATCGTGTCCAGACGTAAGGCTTTTTTAAGGGTCATCGGATTCATCGCCCCGCCTTTAATGGTGGGCACACTGGCGTTGATAGCGCACTCCACCCCAGAGATCACGCCCAGACCCGTAATAATACCGGCACCAGCTACATTGCCTGGTTCAGAGGCCCCCACCAGGGGCATCAGTTCCAAAAAATAGCTGTCCGGGTCTAGCAATAACTCGATTCGCTCGCGAGCCAGAAGTTTTCCTGATTGAATATGTCGCTGCTTATATTTTTCTTCACCCTGATAAAGACAGGCTTTAAGCTTGTCTTCCATTTCAGCGACAATCGCTGACATCGCCTGATAATTGCTTTGATAAGTAGAAGATTGCACATTGACAGTCGAGTGATAAACAGGCACCGTTTCACCTCGTTTTGGGGGTCTAGTCAGTGTAGCCTAATATTTTTAAAAGCGCGAACTTGAAGAAGGAATCTGCGCTATGCGATCCTCGGTTGTAAAGCTCATAAAGGTAAAGATAATGGCGATCAAAAATACAGTTACCCTGAGTTTGAAGATGCACTGACCTCTACGTTTAATAGGGTAAAATCTCACATTCAAGAATGGGTAAACGCTCACTTTACGGCTTAAGCAGCGCGCTTTAACACTTCAAAAGAGGCTTCAAGCCCCAGCGTAATAAACTCCACGCCGAGAGCAGCCAGTAACAAGCCCATAATGCGCGTCATGACGCGCATTCCTACGGGGCCTAGCATCTTAGCGAGGAAGGGTGCGAGTTGCAACGCAGTCCAGGATAAAAGTCCCACGGCAAAAATGGCCAAAAAGAGGCTCACATATTCAGCCGGGCGTTTGGCTTGTTGCGAAAAAACGATGACCGTGGAAATAGCCCCAGGGCCAGCCATTAACGGAATCGCAAGAGGTACGATGGCAATGGACTCTCGCTTGCGGGCATCGGCAGCGTCCTGAGGATTTGATTTGTGGTCACTCTGGCCATCTTTTAACATGTTTAAGGCCATGAGCAAAATCAAGATCCCCCCCGCCACGCGAAAAGAGGGAATGCCGATCCCCATCATTTTTAGCAAAGGCTCTCCCATGACTGCTGAAAAGGCCAGTACGCTGGTTACCCCCAGGGCAGCGAAAGTGCCTGTACTGCGTCGTTCTTCGGGGGTTTCGGTTTCCGTGAGGCTTAAAAACAGCGGGATGGCACCAATCGGGTTAATGACAACGGTGATGCCCACCATCAGTTTGAAAATTTGTGAAAAGTCTAAAAAAGAGATATCCATAACGTCCCTAACGTAACGCAGTTAAGCCCTTAAGAGACAGAGGATAGCGCAAAATATTTATGTTAAGCTGAGTAAAAAATGAGAGCCTGTAAATGATGCTTAACCCTCCCGATATTTTCACCTCTTTTATGCCACCACAGATTACACTCATGGGCCCTGGCCCCTCAGCTGTTCATCCCAGAGTGCTGAGCGCCCTGGCAAGGCCTACTATCGGTCATTTGGATCCTGAGTTTGTGCGTTGCATGGACGAGATTAAAGGGTTATTGCAATATGCGTTTCAAACAAAAAACCCCCTGACCCTTGCGGTATCTGGGCCGGGTACTGCAGGCATGGAAACCTGTGTAGCGAATCTACTTGAGCCAGGCGACACAGCGGTGGTTTGTATTAACGGTGTTTTTGGAAAACGCATTCAGGCAATGGTCGAGCGCTGTGGAGCGACGGCCATTTGCGTGGAGCAACCCTGGGGAGAAGCTGTCAATCCTGAATCCGTAGCAGAAGCCCTACATGCACACCCGGAAGCGAGTGTTCTGGCTTTTGTGCATGCCGAAACCTCAACAGGGGCCTTGAGTGATGCGCAAACCCTGGCCGCCATTGCGCGCTCTCATGATTGCTTGAGTCTTGTAGATGCTGTCACGTCTCTCGGAGGTGTTCCTCTTTGTGTAGACGAATGGGGGTTAGATGCCGTGTATTCGGGAACACAAAAGTGTCTTTCGGCTCCACCGGGGCTTTCTCCGGTGACTTTTAGCACCCGTGCCCAGCAGCGTCTAAAACAACGGAAAACGCCGGTGCAAAGCTGGTTTTTAGATCTCTCTTTAGTGATGGATTATTGGGGCCAGGGGCAACAGCGTAGCTACCACCATACAGCGCCCGTTAATAGTCTTTACGCTCTGCATGAAGCTTTGTTAATGCTTAAAGAAGAAGGCCTCAAACAAGCCTGGGAACGCCATTACCGTAACCACCGTCAGCTTAGAGAGGGTTTAGAAACGCTTGGATTATCCTTTGTGGTGCACCCTTCATGTCGCCTACCTCAATTGAATACGGTGTGGATTCCCACCGGTTACGATGATAAAGCGGTCAGGGATTATCTTTTAAAGGCCCACGCCCTTGAAATAGGGGGAGGGTTAGGCCATTTTGCAGGCAAAGCCTGGCGTTTTGGACTGATGGGATATAGCAGTCGGTCTCAGGTTATTGAGCATTGTCTGGAAGCGCTTAAAGATACCTTCGGAGATCGTTAACCTGGAGCGATGTGCGACCGACCACTAAATCATATAGTTTAATCAAAGAGGTAGGCGCTGAGCTCATCCGCAATTCTCTTCTGGCCCTTAAGTCGCCGTTCGAGATCTGCAAGGACTTGCACCGTCTCTAATCTACGTTTGTAAGCCTCACGACTTAAGGCGCGTTGAGGCGCGTAAGTTGATGGCATTAGCTCAGAAAATAAACCAGGCATAAAAGAGACTCCTTAAGGTAAAAGATTAGATAAGAGAGAAAAGCGTCGGGAGTTAAGCATCAATAAAGTAGCGAGAAAGCTCTTCCGCCAGGGTCTTCTTTGCGCGGCCCTGGTTGCGCTGATACAGCTTTTGTTTCTGCAGTCCGTGAATCGGCTCATGGGGTTTATTGCTTTTGATTTTCGAGAGAACTTTGTCAAACTGACTGAACTGGTTTTGACCATACATAGGCAAATGACTCCTCGGCTGTTTTTTTATACCCTTAATTTAACAGTTGAACACATAAAAAAGGCATAAAAAACCTTGAGAAATCACGGCTTTTATAGTATTTTTATAACTGCAGTTAAGTTCTTTAGGCGTAAGCAGAGGGCGCCTTTACAAGCGTTGCCCTGTCAATTGCTCTGAAAACTGCCATAGCTTAGCAGCTACAGCCTCATCCTGAGCGGCTTCTGAAGGCGTTTCTTGTACTGGATAGCCTCTGAGAGCTTGAAAGCCATTGGGCCCCCAAAAAGAACCGCCCGAAATATTAGGTTCTGTTATGGCAAAAAGCTGCTGATAAGCCCCCTGCTCTGCGGATTGTGCTAAAACACCGTTGGCTAACTCCATGAGCTTTTGCTTCCACCAGGTGTTTTCGGCTTTTGGCCCCGCAGATTGTAGGTTGGTGGCGGCATAGCCCGGGTGTGCGCCAAAACTCTGGACCTTGCTTTCATGGGCGCTCAAGCGGCGCTGCAGCTCCAGAGCAAACAGCAGATTGGCCAGTTTGCTGCGGGCATAAGCGTCCCATTTTTGGTAATGAATTTCTCCTTGCAGATTGTCAAAATCAATGCTTCCACGACGGTGGTAAATGCTACTCACGGTCACCACACGGGCCGCTTCTGCTTTTTCTAACAGAGGGAGCAGTTGCACCGTCAGAGCAAAGTGCCCCAGATGGTTGGTGCCAAACTGCATTTCAAAACCCTGAGCCGTTTTCTGTTGGGGCAGCGCCATCACCCCGGCGTTATTCAGTAAACCGTCCAGTACTTGCCCTTTTTCAAGCAGGTGTTTTGCACCTTGCGCCACGCTGTCTAAATCAGCCAGATCAAGTCCCATTAAGGTCAGTTTTTCGGGGGCAATAGAAGGGTATTGACGGAGGATGTCAGCGCGGGCGGCTTCGGCTTTTTTTAAGCCCCGACAGGCCATAATAACCTGGGCTCCTTTGCGCGCCAGATGGAGGGTGCTCCAATAGCCCAGGCCACTATTTGCACCCGTGATTAAAAAGGTTTTTCCGTCTTGAGAGGTGAGGTTGTCGGGGGTCCAGTGGGGCATAATATTCTCCTGCGTGTTAATAAAGTCTAGCTTAGGCAGTTTACTCTTACCAACGCGATCTTGCAGGTACTGACACCGTTGGGGCTCGTCCATAAGTGCAGTTTTTGCAAAACCGCTCTACTCAAATTTCGATGACTCAGGCAAATGAAAAAGTCGAAGAGCAAGGGATTTCAAATCACAGTACAAGCAGTTGAAGACTCGGTTCAGATTTGGCGTTGCTTTGATAATCCCTGAAGATGCAACCGTGTTCTTCACGCCCAGGGGTTAGCTATACAGGGGTTAGCGATATAAGAAAGTCGTCGGTTTTACCGACGGATGTGTTTCACGCACTTTGGCTTCACTGTCGGGCCACTCGGCATACTGCGGACTGCCGTCACAGAGGGTGTACCACGAGGCCTTGGAGTCGACAAAAATATGCGCCTGCGTAGCAATCTTAACCGCCCCTTCCACGCCCCCCAGAGGAACCCCCAGAATATCGGGGAGATTATCGTAGCTACTGATCAGGGCTGAGCCACAGGTTTTACAAAAGTATTTGTGTACCTGCGGCGAAGACATATAGTCCCCCAGCTGATCCTCACCCTTTAGCCAACGAAACTGAGACCTTTGAATCGAAGCCCGGGTGCGTAGTGCCGCCCCATGCCAACGGCGACACTTGAGACAATGACAGTTAAAAACGGGGCCTAACTCTCCCTCAATGGTGTAGACCACCTGCTCACACAAGCATTTGCCATACATCAACGGGGCCGTATAACGGTGTTTTTCGCCGGCAAAGGCCTCAAAAAAAGCGTTGTGGGCTGCCAAAGAGAGTTCACCATCCCGGTGGGGGTAATCCCCAATCCATTGCAATAACATGTCAAGATTGGCATCTTGCTCAGCAGGTGTAGCGTATTTGTGGGGCTCCCAGGAGCGTTGACGGGCGTGATCCTGGCATTGCTCCACCGGTAAATCTAAAAAAATGGCGGTGGTGGCCTCGGCCTGTGCCAGCTCTAATAAGTCCGTATAGCAGCCCTCCATAACCCAGTGAGAATGCGTGGCTATAAACTCTTGAATCTGGGTGTGGGCCGTTTCCAGGGGCGAGCGCTGGGGGGGCGTGGTGGGTAACCAGGCGAGGGTATCAAGGTCTAGATGAGCATAGGCCGGAACGGCCACATGGTCTCCGCGGGACTGCAAAAATTTAGCCAGGGTGGATTTTCCTGAGCCAGAGTTGCCAAAAATTAAAATTTTATTCATACCGTCGTTCTTTCAATGATTAATCAGTAAGTACTCAATCTTTGCTCCTTTCCATTTAAAGTTATGCTAAAAGTTGATCGCAACTTGTCCTTTGGGAATACGAAGCTTCACAAAATGCCTTGAGCCCTTTGTTTTCAATGATTAAGGCCTTCTGGAGTTGAGGACGAAGTATGGGGCCTAGCAGTCGCGCAAGTTGTCCGGTCATTTCAAAACCTAAACGATTGTAGGTTTTTCCCTCTTTTTCAAAAATAGTGTGGGTAGCCACACTGGGCATACCAAAAATGCGGGCTGTCCAGACAAAGCACTCCGGCTCATTTAGCGCAGTGATTGTCCACTCCGTTTTTTTCATTGCGGGTTGCTTCACCCAGGCTTTGCTGCCTACTGCCGTTTGCTCACGATCACACTTTTTCACGGAACTTATTGTCGGTGTCCATTGTGGCCAGTTTTCAATATCATAGGTCACCGCCCAGATGTGTGCCATGGATGCCTTGATTTCAATGGTGTTTTCTAGCTTCATTATTTTTCCTTTGTAGCCAATCTATTGATGCTTAACAATCAATTGAAGACGAAGTACCTTTTCATTTGTTTGAGCATGCATATGTTCAGAAAGGGGTTCAAACCCATATTTAGTATAAAATTTGCGTCCCATTAAATTCTTTTCAAAGACCTCAACCTCAAGGTTACCATGGAGCTCCCGGGCTTTGTCTACCATCAATTTACCCAGTTTTTTGCCATGATGCAGAGGCTGAAGAAATAAGCCACCAATTTCATTACCTATAAGCGCAATGAAGCCGACCACTTGATGATCTGCTTCGACAACCCATGTTTCAACATTCGGGAGATAAAGTGTTTCTACATTGATTTTTTCCTGCGCCTGAAATGTTTCAGGTAAAAATGGATGGGCAATATTTTGGGCGTTTGCCCAGGCAGACAGCACCGCATCCAGGTCAGTCTCTTCATAAGGTCTTATGTTTGCATTCATGATTCATTCTTATCCTTTGATGGCGCAATGATTGATGATAATCAAACGATCGCACACGTTGTATGAAGAGAGAATAACGCATGCAGAATCGTGTGTCTTGAAAAAAAACGACAGTTTTTATGCTTCAAAATTGCCATAGGCATCAATGGTGAGGTCACGACTTTGTGCGTAATGCGTGGGTGTTCTGCCAATTGTACTTTTTAAGTAACGGATTAAATGGGGTTGGTCACTAAAGCCAAATTGAAAGGCAATATCAGACCAATCTATATCTATTGCATCTCGCTTGTGTACATAATCAAGCAATTTTTCCAGTCTTTCGATAGATGCGTATTGCTTTAGGGTGAACCCTGTCACGCGACAAAAGCTGCGCTCAATGGTACGTTGTGAAAGTCCTAGCTTAGCGCCTATTTCTGATAAGGGGGCGTCTAAAAACGCCTCCAGTACATTGCGCACCAGTAAACTATGCCTGTCTTCATGAACTTTTGCGAGGAAAGGCATCAGTAGATTATCTAAAATATCACGGCATAATTCAGGTTGTGCTATATTCTGGATCAGTACCGGCTCTTGATTAACGTCGTCTAATCGAAATAAATCTGCCAGCCTGAGACCTACAACCTGATCTACTAAAACAGAGGACAGAGTAGGAACCTTGATTGCATACAAAGCGCCCACGCGAAATTTAACCCCTAAAATCAAAAAAGGCTCAGAATGATCTAAGGTTATCATTTTGCTGTTTGGCAGTATTAAATGGCTGCCGTATCCAGAACTCACTTCAGCTTCGCGCTGGTATTGATATTTTTGCTCTGGATTCGTTAATATAAAGTGTCCAGCCGGGTCAGGATTCAGTTTTGGATAAGCAGGGCCAGAGTCCACCTGTGTTTTCTCTAAAAACCAATAGCAATCGATATATTTTGAAACGATTGCATTTTCAGGTGATATCTTCCAGTTATTCATTTTCTAACCCAATTTTATTCTGGTCGCTTACCCTATTCAATGCACCAGTAGACGCGTTTAAATCAAGGTCGCTTTAAAAGCGCTTCAATGGCCTGTGAACGGTCTTTATCAGCACCCGACAACTGTGCATAAACCATCGCCGTTTGGTGATCACAATTGACCTGTTCAGGATCTGCTCCATGCTCCAGAAGGTATTTCACCACTTCAAGCTGTCCACGCACAGCAGCTAGCATTAGCGGCGTTTCTCCCCGGCGGTTTTGATGGCGGGGATCGAGACCTTTTGCCAATAACCACCTTACCACTGATTCATGCCCCCCCTCGGCAGCCCGGTAAAGGGCTGTATCTCCTGTCTCATCTTGTATCGCAATAGTTGCACCCTGTTGCTGAAGCCATTGCACCACGTTTAAATGCCCTGCGGCGGCAGCATTTGTGAGAGCCGTCCAGCCGCTTAGACTGCGCTGAGTCACATCGGCTCCCGCTTTAACCAGGATTTGCACCAGCGATAGGTCACCAAAATAAGCGGCTTTAAAAAGTGCGTTTTCGCTCCGTTGATTCAAATGGTCAGCGCGAGCCCCCGCATTCAGCAGCCACTCTAGCACCAATGAGCGGCCCCGCAGCGCCGCCCAAAAAAGCGCGGTATCACCATAAATATCGGTTTGTGAAAGGGAAACGTGGTGCGCCTGATGCAGATATTGCACGATCTCCAGATGCCCGCTCTCGGCGGCTAGCATTAGGGGGCGTAAACCACTAGGATGATAAGGCGCCAGGGACTCTCCGGCGTCGAGCAGACGCTTGACTTCCTGGAGGTCACCCTTACGCACAGCCCGCATCAGCGGGGCTAATCGATGCAAAGACATAAAAGCCCCCCTTGTTTTTAACCAGTGTAGCAAAAGAGCAGGCGAGCCCGTAAAATCAAAACATATTATTACTTCGGGCTCAAGTGGCCAAAGTCGTTTTATTATCATTGACCGTGATGCTGTTTTACCGCACACTAAAGAAGCGCGTTTTTACGCGCCGTAGGCATCCCATTCTCCACCTCAAAATTCTCACAGGTTATGAATTCATGAACGCCCGTTTAAGTCACTTAAGTCGTTTAAAATCCAAACTCAGAAATACCCGCCATCATTTTCGCAGCGCCAACTGGAAGCGCTTACATGAATACGAACACATGCGTACAGGTCGAAAAAACCTTCCACTGTGGACTTTTCTACGCCATTCATGGTGCTATGGTGCCGATTTTGAAGATAATTATGAGCTGGACTTTTTGAGTAAGACGCCTGAAGAAATACGCACGTACATCACACGCTCTCTCTTTTTTGAATTTTGCGAACAGGTCAATGACGTCAACGAAATTCCCGTCACCCGAGATAAACAACGCTTTGCCGAACATTTTAAAGATGTTTTGGGCCGTAAGGTCTGGACCTGGGCAGAAATTCTCGCTTTGCCCGACACCGAGGCCGCACCGCAACGTTTGGTGGTAAAACAGCGTTGGGGTGGCAAAGGTGATGCCGTTTACTTCTTAGAACCCGGCCTTCAGCAATGGGCTGAATTGCGCGATCTTCTTGAGATAAAGTTCTCCCCTCCCACGGATTATGTGTATGAAGAACATATTGTGCAACACCCTGATCTGGCGCAATTGAACCCTGAATCGGTCAATTGCGTCAGGGTTTACACCTTTGTGGAGTCTAATCTTGCGGTTTCAATCTGGGGAATGCATCTTCGGGTAGGCAATGGACTCAAAATGGACTCCGTGTCTCAGGGGGGTATTGCCCTTGCCCTGGATGAAAAAGGGCGCACCCGTGCACCCGCTATGACCAAAAATCCGTTTACAAAAGTAACTTCGATCCACCCTTTGAGCCAGCAAACTTTGGTGGGTGTTCAGATCCCACATTTTGAGGCCATGAAGAAAATGGTCTGCCAAAGTGCGTTATTACTACCCAAAGTGCGCGTTATCGGCTGGGATGTGGCTATCAAGCCGGAGGGTCCTTGCTTGATTGAAGGCAATGACCGCGGGAGGCACACCATTTTTCAACGGGAGCGCGATCGGGGTTGTAGAGATTTGCTAAAGTCTAACTTTGAAGACAATATCTATTCGTATTCAGCGGACTCATAAGGGCCTTGCTCTAAATAAAGCAAGCGAGCGAGCATCGCCATAAACCCAATACTCCCTGTCGCTAAGACAAAGATAAACCAGGGCATCAAACGCATTCCCAGCGAACGGGCTCGGGGCACGATTAAAAACCACCCGAGTGCGACAGCCAGGAGCAAATCCATCCAAATCTGATTTCCCCACGCATTGCGCGTGTGATCTACCCAGAAGCCGGTGGATCCTTCGATCAAGATGGCATAAAGTGAAAAACCAAAAAAGGCAAGTGATAACAGGGCTGGGAATATCCAGCCAGCGAACCTGAGGGGTGAAGGTTTAGATAAGGCATAAGAAAATCCCCATATCGCCATCAGACCGCCAGCAAGAAAAGCGATAAGCGTATGCATCGGCATAAAAAACGTCCTTATATCAAAATTGTAGCAGTCGCTACGTTTTTATTGTAGCACCTGCTACAATTTTGCGCCAGTACGACACATAAGCTATTCTGACAACAAAGAAAAGGTTGGGCTCATGGGTAAAGTCGAATTAAAAAAGCAGCAGATTATTCAGCACATCGCCCACTATCTTATGCAAGAGGGCTTTTTAAACACAGGCTTGCGCACCCTGGCGCGTGTGGCGCAGACCAGCGATCGCATGCTGATTTATTATTTTGAAAGTAAAGAAGCCCTAATCGGTGAGGCACTTCAAAGTCTCGCTGAAGGCTTAGTCAGGCAATTGGACAGTCTTTTGGGTACTCATGAGCGGAGCGGATCAACACTTTTAGAAGAATTGCTTACCGCCAGCTATGAGCAAGCCTTTAAGCCCATTCTACAATTATGGTTTGAAATTGTGGGGCTCTCCATGCGAGGACAGGAGCCTTATGCTGAAATTACACAAAGCATCGCGAAGAACTGGCTCCAATGGACCCATAGCCGACTTCATGATGACGAAAAGCCCAACGCACAGGCTCTCTTTGCACAACTGGAAGGTCATTTAATGTTGCGCCTGATCGGTCTAGATACACCATAAAAAGCACTAAAAAAGGCAGCCTAACTGAATTAAAGTCGCGCTGCCTTTTAAATATAAACAGAGATTTAGTTGGTGGGGGGAAGAAGAACGGCATCAATAACATGAATGATTCCGTTGGAGGTTTGAATATCTGTTTGGGTGACGTTTGCGCCGTTGACCATAACCTTACCGTCGGTGACGGTAATCGCAACGTCAGAACCTTCGACAGTGGTCGCGCTGCTTAGCGTTACCACATCGGCAGCAGGTACACGACCAGCAACCACGTGATAGGTCAGCACTTTGGCAAGCTCTTCAGGGTTGGCGAGTAAGTTGTCTAAGGTGCCTTCAGGTAAAGCAGCAAAAGCAGCATCGGTGGGCGCAAATACGGTGAAGGGGCCTTCGCCTTTGAGCGTGTCGATGAGGTTGGCGGCTGTTAACGCTTGGGCCAGAGTGGTGAAGCTTCCAGCGGCCACGGCTGTATCAACAATATCTGCCATGGCAGGCGCTTCGGTAGCAGGAGCTTCAGGCATCGCGGCGGCAGACATGCTCATGTCATTTGCGACGGGTGCACCCATCTGTTGGCAGGAGGCGGTAAGGGCAAGAGAGAGTAGTACGAGTGAAGGTTTTTTCATGGTTGATTCCTTATATAATTTAGATCACAGGCTCAAGTGATTTGAACCGAACAATATTTTATCAAGTATCAAGATAGTTTCTGACATAAGTTGGTGGGTCGTTTTTTTTAAAATGAATAATATTTAAATTTCAATCGACAAAACAGGATACCAAATGCAGAAATGAAACGGTTATACTGACGCTAGCTTTTAAACATCGGATTTAGCCGACCCTTTCCCTGGCCAGAGACTTGGCCAGAGACTTGACCATCAGGGGTTTGTCTACGGATTCAAAAAACAAGAAAATTGGAAACATCAATTCATATCATGACTTTTCATGCCCCCACCCTTGAGGCTCTGGCTCAAGATCTTTGTCTCCAGATAGAGCAGCGAAAAAATCCCTTTGAAACCATTCATATCTGGGTGCCCCATGAAGGCATGGCTTCATGGTTACGCCACACCATTGCCACCAAACTCGGTGTGGCTGCACAACTGCAGTTTTCGCAGCCGCGCACCGCCCTCTGGCAAATGGCGCAACAATTGTTTCCTCAACGCCGTCTTAAGCTGAGCCAGGTCGAACTTTTGCTCACCCTGCAACATCAGCTGAGTCAATGGGTGAGTATCCATCCTGAACTGGGGCTTTTTGCCCATTACCTCAAAGACCAGGAACATTACGCGCTTTCTTTGGCCAGCGCTTGTGCACAAACCTTTGAAGATTATCTCACCTACCGTCCGGATTGGATCCTACAGTTCAGTCAGCATCGGCCAGGAACACTGCCTTTGCCCGCGGTCCTGGATCAACGACACCAGGATCTCTGGTGGGCCCAACATACCCTCTGGCACCTCTTAGAAACCGCCGTAGACCCCGAAGGGCGACGCTGGCACCGGGCCCAGCTTCAGGCCGCTGTCAAAGAGCACCTGAGCCAGGAAAGCCTTGAGGTTCTGCCCGCCCGTTGGCCCGGACAGGCGAGCATTCCTTTGCAGATCTTTGCCCTCATTGAAGAAGCCCCTTTTTACGCCCAGATGTTAGCCGATCTTCCCCGACATATTCAGGTTCAGCACTACACCCTCGACGAAAGCGCGGTATCGCAAGCGGGAAGCTTTGGCTATAACTATTGGCATGACAACCCACCTCCCCACATCCCTCTTACTTCGGCACCCACCGCCGCTCCTCTGCATATTCAGGTAGAAGGTTGTCATAATGCCCTGCGAGAGGTGGAAGTCTTACAGGATTTGATCAAAAAGCAGGCCAGCCCAGCTTCACAGGTCGGAGTTGTCCTCTGGGACTTAGAGCATTACCGCCCCCTTATTCACGGCGTTTTTAGAGAGCAGCGGCTGCCCTATACCCTCATGCAAAACCCGCAAGACAGCCTCTTAACCCAAAGCTTTGACAGTCTGATTGAAACCCATCAGGGAAGGTTGCACCGCGAAGACGTGATGGCGCTGCTCGAAAATGAATGGATTGCCCAGGCGTTTGGGTTTTACGCTTTTAGCGCCAGCGAATTGCGGCGTACCCTGGATCAAGTGGACATTCGCTGGGGGCGGAATAACTTCCACCGCCAACAATTGGGTCTACCCGCCTTTGGCCAAAACAGTTGGGAAGCAGGTATTAAGCGCCTGTTACTCACCTACGCCCTGCCGGATCAGGGAGGGTATCCTTACAAGTCTCATTTACCTGAAGGTCATGAAATGCCCCGCCTGGATATTCTTCGCGCAGTTCTGCGTTTTTTTGATGCGGTACAACGCTACTTAAGCCCCCTGTTTAAAGCCCATACACTGCCCCAGTGGAGCGCTCTCTTTCATCAGATACTCCAGAGTTTTTTTGGCACCGCAGACAGTGAGCAATTGCTGCCTCTGCGCGAGGCGGTGGGGCGACTACCCGAGTTACTCAAGCAACTTAATGCCAGCCCAGAGGACGCTCCCCGTTTGTTTTCGCTGAGCGAAGTACAGGCCCTGCTCAAGCTCTGTTGGTCTCGCAAAGACCTGCCCGCCCTTCACCATGGGCGTATTTTATTGGGAACCCCTGAACAACTGGCCGGTATTCCTTTTGACGACATCTATATGTTGGGTCTCAACCTGGGCAGTGTCCCGGGCAAACAAACCCCAAACGATCTTGATCTGCGCCTGCAAAGCCCTGCCGAACCCGGCGAAATCCGAGCCAAGACCCGTGATTTTCGTTTGTTTCTGCGCTGCATGCAAGGGGCCAGAAAACGCTGTGTGCTCATCTACCAAAGCGGCCATATGCGCCACAAAAACAAGCTGGCCCCTGCGGGCATTCTCGACGCGCTCATTCACCATTATGCGCTGAAAGTGACCCACCATCCGTTACAAGCTTTTGCGGCCAAATACTTTCAAAAAGATACGGGCTACACCAGCTACGATGCCATGTATCGGGAATGCGCCCTGATGATAGAAGACCCATCCAATGCCAAAGCGCTGACCCCCTTTCGGAAAAACCCCGTACGCCTTCGGGTTCAGAAGTCCCTGAGCGTCTGGAAGTATCTGAAGCACTCAGCACCCAGGGACTACAGCGGTTTTTTAAGGCGCCCGCCCGCCATTTTTTACAGCAGCGCTTAGGCATTTATTACGCCCGCCCCGAAGAGAACCAGGAGGCCCACGAACGCTTTCATCTCAACGCGCTCGAAAAATACCTTTTGCAAAAAGAAGCCCTGCAACGTTATGTTCACTACCAGGGAGATCTGGCTTCTTTTCGACAACGCATGCTCTCCAGTGGAAAGCTCCCCATCGGAGAAGCCGGTGCCTGGCATTTAGAGCAGGCCCTTGAAGACCTCTCCCCTTTTTATGGGGTATTAAAACACCTCTTTGAAGCCACGGCAGTTCATCAACTGCACACATGGCAAGGTTCGCTTAGCCTCAACGGACAGTACCTGTGTTACACCGCATTGGACCATGCGGGCCTGCCACCAGAAAGCGTGCTTTATTTGCAATGCGCCCCGGACGATTAAAAGCCAAGCCAGCACTGGACCTATGGATCGACCATCTCTTTTTAAGCGCCGTCAGCTCCCCCGGTCAGCCACTCCTGACCTGTATATTGGCGAAAGATGACAAAACACCGTGTGTGTTTTTCTTTCGTCCCCTCACCCAGAGCGACGCCGAGCTGCACTTGAATCGCCTTTTGGCCCATTACCAACAGGGGCAACAGACCCCGCTGGCCTTTGCCCCCGAAACCAGCCGCGCCTTTGCCCTGGACTTTGCCAAAAACAGGCACTTACAGTGCCGTTAAAGCCGCGCGAAAAACCTGGGAGCCCGACAGCTATCAGCCCGAAGGCCGCGAAGGCAACGATCCTGCTTTTGCCCATTGCCTTGAGGAAGAATGGTTTGCGGCCGCTGATGCTCAAGAGCTAGCCCAGAACATCTGGGATCCGCTAGAAGAACACCTCCAGCAGATTCCCCTCGAAGTCCTCAATCCCGCACAGCCTTTTGCGGCTGCTCATCGATCTTCGACCCAGGAGCCTACCCATGCCTGAACTCCAGCTTACCACCTGCCCTTTAGCGGGGCGTCATCTGATTGAAGCCAGCGCGGGCACGGGCAAAACCTACACCCTGGTGCATCTGTATTTGCGCTTGCTTTTTGAGCGCCAGCTGTTGCCTTCGCAGATTTTAGTGGTCACCTTTACCGATGCGGCCACCCAGGAATTAACCCAGCGCCTGCGTCATAAACTGCGTGAGTTTCAGGCGTGGCTTCAGGGCGTGATGCCTGAAGATGCCCTCACGGTGGAACGCTTTGCCGCAATTCAGGCCAGGGTCACCCAAACCTACGGCCCCCAGGCCCTCTCTCAACACAGCCTGCGGGTAGAGCAAAACTTTGACGATGCTCCCATCTCCACCATTCACAGCTTTTGTCAACGCAGCCTACAACGCTATGCCTTACACAGCCGGCAGGCCTTTCACTACCGCCTTGATAACAATACCGAAGACCAGCGCTTACAGTGTATTGCCGACGCCTGGCGGCAGCAATTTTACCCCAATGGCACGGCGACCGAAGAAACAGAGACTGCCGAAGTAAAAGCCTTATTACACCTGCTCCTGGAGCAAAAAATCACCCCCGAAAGCCTAAACAAAACCCTCAAGCCAGCGCTCGACAACCCCGAATTGCGCTGTGTCCCTGACCCCGAAGCGCCCGACCTCTCGGCCCTGACTGCCAGCCTTCACGCAGCGGTCCAGCAGCTTTGCAACACCTGGCAGCATTCAGCAGAAGCGGTGTATCAATGTCTCCACACCGCGATTGAGAAGGGCTATTTAAAAGCCACCAGTTATAAGCTGGATCGTCTGGTCCGGGGCATTGGAGTCCTCAACACCCTTCTGCAACCCACCACAGAGGTGGCCACCCTTAGCGAGCAATTGCTGGCCCTGCCCCCATCGCCCAAAACCTTTGAACTGTTTACTCAGGCGTTTTTGCAAAAAAACACAAAAGCCAAACAACCCGATATCTCCGAAGATCAGGTTTTTTTCGCCCAGGCCCAGGCCGTACTTGAGTTGATGGAGACCACAAAAGCATCACAAAAACAGGCCGTCTCCGTGTTTTACCAGCAAATCCTGCGCACGGCGAGGCACCACTTTAAAGCCGCAAAAGCCCAGTCACAGGTGCTTGATTTTCAGGATCTGCTCACCCATCTGGCCGACGCCCTGGCCCCTGGGCCCACCGGCGATGCGCTGGCGGCACTGCTTCATCAGGACTTGCCCGTGGCCCTCATTGATGAGTTTCAGGATACCGATCACTGGCAATACACTATTTTTGATCGCATCTATGCCCAGGGGGATCTTTTTTTCATTGGCGATCCCAAACAGTCTATTTATCGCTTTCGCGGGGCCGATTTACAGGTTTACCTCAAGGCCAGAGACAGCGTCCCCGAAGCCCACCGCTGGACCCTCAACACCAACTACCGCTCAAGCGCAAACTATATTGCCGCCATGAATGCTTTTTTCACCCATGCCCATTTGCCTCCCCAGGGCGCCTTTGCCATGAGCGGTATTCAGTACCAGCCCGTGCAGGCCAACCCGGCCAAACAAGCCAGGGCCGATGAAGCTGCCGCGCAGGCCATCGCACCCCAAGCCTCGCTTTTGATTTGGTACGCTCACCGCGAAGACGATAAAAAGTACGAACAATACGATTTTGAACGTCAACTCATTGCCGGCGTGGTCGAAAGCATTCAACAGGAATTAAACCAGGGCACCTCTGCCTCAGAAATGGCTATTTTGGTGAGCCGCCACCGCCAGTCCGAGCGATTGGCCCATGCCTTGCACAAGCGAGGCATTCCCAGCCTGGTCCATGGGCAACGCAATATCTTTAAGAGCAAAGAAGCCCAGGATATGGTGCTCTTTTTAGAGGCCGTATTGTCACCCCGAGAAGCGCTGAGCCCCGTCTTTAGTGCCTACGCCCTGGGCTATACCGCTGAAGACATACACGCCTTTCAAAGTGATGAAAAAGCCTGGGTGGCTCATTTAGAAAAATGTCAGGGACTGCGACAGCAATGGCAAAGCTACGGCTTTTTCACCATGTGGTCAGGATTTGTACATTACTTTGAGATTTATACCCGCAGCCTGGCCTTTGCCCACGGAGAACGGGCCGTGACCAACTTTCGTCACTTGGCCCAGCTCCTACAACACAAAGCCCAGGAGCAAGCTCTGAGCCCAGAGCACACCCTGTTATGGCTCCAGCGTCAAATCCAGTCTCCACCCTCTGGCTCAGCCCAGGAGGAACACCTGCTGCATTTAGAAAGCGAGCGTGAAGCCGTACAAATTCTAACCATGCATCAAAGCAAGGGACTGGAGTATCCGGTGGTATTTTGCCCTTATCTCTGGATCGACAATAGCAGCCGCATGAAGCCGCCGTATACGGTGGTGCTCCCCCACGGCGAAACGGTGCTCGACTTGGGCAGCGATGATAACGAAGAACACAAAGCCCTGGCCAAAATCCAGATTCTAGAAGATCAATTAAGGCTCAGCTATGTGGCGCTGACCCGTGCCGCCAGGCGCTGCCATGTGTACTGGGGCTTTGTCTCAGGGCACGCCCAAAGCCCGTTACAGTATTACTTTCAAGCCAAAGACAAGGCCAAAGACACGACCCTGGACTTGCTACAGGAACTGGCGGGCTCTGCGCATATTCAAGCCCTGCCTTTGTTAACCGCAGAAGCAAGTGCCCCACCCCAAACCATTCCGCCCATAAAAAACCTGAAAAATCAGTCCCCGCGGCCCCACCCTGGGCGCCTGTCAAAAACAAAAGAATAGCTCCCAGCTTTCAAATCACCAGCTTTACCCGCCTGTCGGCCCAGGCCGACGAAAACACAGAAGAAAAACACGGCCTCCCTGAAGCGACAGAGCCGGCCAGCGAAGCCAGCAGACAGGCTGAGCTTCAAAAGCAACCGCTGCTCGCCTTTCCCCGGGGAGCTGAAAGCGGTATTTTTCTACACAGTCTGATTCGAAAAACTGCGTTTTGAAGCGCCCTTAGCCGAGCAAGAAGCCTTGCTGCAGCAGCAACTGGCGGCCCATGGCTTTGACAGTCACTGGGAAGCTCCCCTGCAAAAGGCCCTGGCAGCGATTCTGCAGGCCCCTTTTGACGGCGAGCAGCTCTCCCTGGAAAAGCTCGACCCCCAGCAATGCCTCAAAGAATGGGACTTTGATCTGTACTTGCCCACCTTTGACATCGACAAACTCCAGGCGATTTATGCGGCCCACAATAGCAGCTATGGAGTGAGTCAAAAAGCCGACGCATCATCCCAGGCTCAAACCTATCTGACAGGGTCTATTGACCTTGTGTTTTGTCACGAGGGGCGTTACTTTATCGCCGATTACAAGTCTAACGATTTAGGGGTGGAGTTAGGCCATTATGGGCCAAGCGATCTCGAAGCCGCCATGCTGCACCACCAGTACTTTTTGCAGCTCACCCTCTACACCCTGGCGCTGCATCTTTACCTGAGCCAAACCCTTCCCCACTACACTTACGCAGAGCACATGGGCGGTGGCTATTATTTCTTTTTACGGGGCATGCATCCAGAGCTTGTGGGCAACGGGATTTACACCCACCGCCCGGACCCAAAGCTGATTGAAGAACTGGCCCAGCATTGGAGTCATTTATGAGACATTTAAAATCCCACCTGGATCCCCTGGCCTGGCATTTTGCAGAATTAATGTGTGAACTGGCCCAGTACCCCACCAAATCTCTTTTTTTAGGCGCACTGGTGGCCAGTCTGGTGACCGAAGAACAACACGCCTGCGCCTACTTGCCCCACTATTGCGGCAAAGCGGTGGTCGAAGCCAATCGAGACAAGCCCACGGACCAGTTACTGGGACTCAAGCCCGATCACAGCGTTTTTTACCCTGCGGATCTTGAAGCCTGGAAACGAGGCCTACGCAAGCACGGCGATGTGGTGGGAGCACCCGGTGAATACAAGCCCCTGATTTTAGACGGGGATCGTTTGTATCTTTATCGCTATTGGGATTATGAGAAGCGCCTCGCCACGGCGATTACCCAACGCTTTAGCCCCATGGATACCGCTGCCCCCACAGCCACATCTCACGCTTTTTTACAGCAGCTGTTTCCTCCTTCCCCCGACATCGATTGGCAGGCCATTGCCGCGATTAGCGCCCTTCACCATCGCTTTCATCTCATTTCGGGGGGGCCTGGAACTGGCAAAACCACCACGGTCAGCCGCATGGTGGCCCTCTTGTTACAAGAGAATCCCCATTTGCGCATTGTACTGGCAGCTCCCACAGGCAAAGCTGCCACCCGCATGAAAGAAAGCCTGTCTCAGAGCCGTGACCAGCTCAACCTGCCTGTAGCACTGCAGGAGCAGTTCCCCCAGGAAGCCCTGACCCTACACCGATTGCTGGGTTATCAGGTGAGTACAGGCAACTACCGTCACCACAAAGACCACCCGCTGCCCTGGGATATGGTGATTGTAGACGAAGCCTCAATGATCGACCTGGCCATGATGACCCGGCTCTTTGAGGCCCTTCCCGAGAGCTCCCGCCTCGTGCTGCTCGGAGATCGACATCAATTGGCCTCAGTAGAGGCGGGATCGGTTTTAGGAGATATTTGTAAAGCCGCCGAAATCGAGGCCTTTTCAAAAAAAGAGAGCGCCTATTTGCGGGAATGGGGCGTATTGACATTGCCGCAAGCAGCCGAGCTTCCCCGCGCAAAATACGCCATTGATGATCATGTGGTCATTCTTAAAAAAAGCCATCGCTTTGATGCAGAAAAAGGCATTGGTAAACTGGCGCAATGTGTACAGGCCGGAGCACTTAAGACGCTTGAAACTTGCTTACAAGCCCAGGAGATCCGACATCAAAACCACTGGAGTGCGGCTGATTTACACGCCCTGCTGCTCAGTCATTACGCCCCTTATTTTGAAGCCAAGACGCCGCGAGAGGCCTGGGACGCATTAAATGCGATGATGGTGCTCTGTGCAGTCAAGCGAGGCCCGCGCGGTGTGCAGGCCATGAATCAGCAAATCGAACAGGTGCTCAGTGCCAGTGGGCACATTCGCCCCGGCAGTTCCTCAGGGCATTTTTACCATTTGCGCCCCGTCATGATTACCCAAAACGATTACCGCAACCAACTCTTTAACGGAGATATTGGCATCACCTGGCAGCCCCAAAAGGAGCAAAAGGCAGAGATCTATTTTCAGCGCACTGACGGGAGTTTTCGCGCCTTTCACCCCGCCCAAATTGGCCCCCACAGTACGACCTGGGCCATGACCATTCACAAAAGTCAGGGTTCAGAATTTAAGCATGTCTTATTGATACTGCCCGAAGAACCCCACCCACTGGTGTCTCGTGAACTCATTTACACCGGCATTACCCGTGCCCGAGAAAGTGTCAATTTATGGTGTGACTTAGACGTACTCAAAGCTGGCGTCAAGCATCAGGTGGAGCGTTACTCCGGTCTGATGGAGGCGCTGCAGTCGAATAAGTACGAGAAATAAGCACGAGAAATAAGTAATGAACGGGTTTAAGGAGGGCAGCGTTTTTTGTTAAGCTGCACAGCATGACTTTTTTCTGGATCTTATTGGCTCTGGTTACCGGGCAGGGACTGCGCTATTTACTTCCACGTCCTGAGGCCCTGGCCAAAACCTTAAACATCTACGTGCTCTGGGTGTGCCTGCCCGCGCTAACTCTGGCCATGGGCGTCAAGCTTCCCCTGAACTGGAGCATTTTATTGCCTGCCAGCGTGGCCTGGTTTAGCTTTGCCGTGGCGTGGGTGTGGGTGAAGGGGGCCGCTAAACGCTTTGATTTTGATCGGGCCACCCTCGGCTGTTTATTGCTCACCGCAGGCCTGGGAAACACCTCTTTTGTGGGGTTTCCGCTCATTCGGTGGCTCTATGGCGAGGACAGCCTCTGGATTGCGTTGCTCATTGACCAGCCAGGGTCTTTTTTGGTGCTGAGCACCCTGGGTCTGATGGCCGGTGCGTATTATGCCGAGGGCCAGGAGCTTCCTTTGGCGAAGCAAGCGATGGCCATTGGACGGCGCATTGTATTTTTTCCTCCGTTTGTGTGCTTTGCCCTGGCTCTGGGTTTAAATCTACAGGGTTGGCAGTGGCCGACGCCTGTGGCCTCTGGCTTAAGCGCTGTTGCCGCCACGCTGACCCCTGCGGCTTTGCTGGCGGTGGGCTTGCAATTACAACTCAAACAATTGACGGCTTTTAAAGCACCGCTGGTGGTGGGATTGGGTTACCGTCTGGGAGTGGCTCCGCTATTGGTGTGGGGCGTTTATGGCGAGCTGTTAGGGGTAACGGGCAATATGCTGGGGGTCTCTGTGCTTGAAGCGGGCATGGCACCCATGATTACCGGCAGCATTGTGGCCGCCGGATTGGGCTTAAATCCTGCCCTTGCCAGTGTGATGGTTAGTGTCGGCATTGCCTGTTCTCTGGTGACCGTACCGCTGTGGTTTTGGCTCTTGCAAATGGTGAATGCTTAATAAAAATATGCATTGATGCATATCAACGCAGCTTGCGACAATTGTCATTTTAATACCATAGGGGGCATGTTAACTTATACCTAAGAACACCCACGAAAGGTTTTTTATGAAAAACACTACCCGTCGTCTCGCCCTTTTATTCTGCAGCAGCGTCTTGCTCACCAGCTTTGCAAGCCCCGCCTCTGCATTGATGACTTTAGACACCCAAACCCGCACACAGACATTGTCCGTGACTCCGTTGGTGATTCCCGCCATGTCTGCCGTGTCGGTTCTGCCGGATGTCGCCACCCATGGCACCACACTTTTTGGTTTGCCCGTCAATGAAGGCCCGATTGATCGCAGCTTGCGCGCCCTGGTGGCCGCGGCCCTGATTGGTACCGGCATTTACGGTTTGAGCACCGGCGCCATTAACACCCCCGTGAGCGCTACTTTATTGGGTGTAGCGGCGATTCCGACACTGACGGCGGCGACGGGATATTGCCCGCTTTATTCGCTGTTTGGCGTGGACTACTCGTTTTAGCTTGTGTGGCTAAGGCTTCAAACCGCTGACGCCACTGCGCTAACAGGGCCGGCGTCCACTGGGGAATATACGTGAGGGAATAAGGGTAAGCGTCAACACAAGGGGGTAAGCTGCTTTGCGCCATATAATATTTGACGCGCTCGACTTCGCCCCCGGTAACGTATAGCACCTGTGTGGGCGTGCGCCAGCGGGCGATTTGCGCCGCCGTTAAGCGAAAGTAGCCGCCGGAGTGCGGTTCGTTAAAATGAAAAACAAGCACCACGCTGCCATCAAGGTCGCCCATTTCTAGCGCTTCTAAAAAGGTGGGCAAGTCTTCAACGGCCGCCGCAGAAGCAAAGCAGTCCGAGAACGCGTCAATGAGATCTTCCCAGAGACCATTGTGGTCGTAATTGGTGTCAAAATAGCGAAAGTGAATCACAGAGGTAAGTTTACCACCAGCTCGGTATGCTTGTCTTGACCCACCTTCTCACAAAAGTAGAGACCGCGCTGGTGCTGTGGGGGTTCAGTCCCTGCTGTCAAAAACCAGGGATCTGAGCTGAAGACGCCCACGCTTTCGCGTAAATGGTACAAAGCCCTTCGCAAATCGTGGGTGCTCTGCGGACCCGTTTGCGCGATCTTTTGGCGAGCCGCTGAGCTAAAGGCGCCAGATAATATCAGGCGCAGCTGAAATCCCGTGGGCTCTGTGTTTGTGAGCGCAAGATCTGTAAAGTAGAGGCTTTTGACCCAGAGACGCTCCGACTGCGGCGGATTGCTTGCTAAAGCGGGGCTGAAATGGGTGGCGTAGAGGGTGTAGAGCCCTTCCATAAAACCAAGGGCCAATTGCTCCTGTCCCAGGGCAAAACAGGGGGCTATATGGCGGGTGTCTTGCAGATCTGCCAGCGTCGTTCCCATCAAGGTGTTTTGCAGTTCAGGTTTTCTGAGGGTGCGGTGCAAATGGAGTTGGGCCGAGTTAAAGGCAAGACCTCGCCAGTGCAGTTGCAAGTTAAGTGCAGACTGACGCTGTAATCGCTTGCCCAGGGCATTGGCGTAGTCAGCCATGCGGTGAAAGGTGTACACCAGCTGGGCCAGGCTGAGGGTGCCCGGCAGCTCAGACTCTACCTGAGAACCGTCGTACACCATGATCTTACAATAATTAAACAGCGACTGGGCCGCGCTCAGGGTCTGTTGCTCTGCCGGCAGCTGTTGCCAATAATGAAAGAGTTCTGCCACCAGGGTGTTGGGTGCCCGCAGACGCAATTGCTTGAGGGTATCCTCTGCCTGGGAGCGGTCACCGTGCTCGGCACCGGTACTCAATTCTGCCAAAAAGCAGAGCAGGGCGTCTGAGGAGGTAATTTGCTCAGGGCGGTGCAGGCGTGTATAGCTTTGCTGAAGGGCGTAGTTACTGGCCACGCCATAGGCCAGCAGCTCAGGGGGATCGATTTGGTTGCGCAGTTCTGCCCAGGCCAGGTTTTCTTGCTCACGGCATTGGCGAATTTTTTCAAAGGCCCGTTGAATCCGTTGGTATTCTTCGTCTTTTCGCTGTTGCTGCACCCGCAGGCGACTGAGATCTTGTCGCCATTGCAGCAGCGCATGACTCGCCCAGTAACGCATCAAGTCGCTGATCGGCGCAATTTCGTACATGTGCAGCCGAGACACAAAGGGCAATAGCTCCCCTTCAGGGAAGCGGTGCACTTCTCCCCAGAGTATGACCGCAGGCACGTTCTGGTGTCCGTCGTTTTCGTACATCAGGGGTTGGCAAAAACCGTCCACGGGGACCCCACCGGTTTGGCGGCGCGCCCAGCACAGGTAAAAAGGCAGACGCTCTTCTGCCTGAAGCGGATCGAGGGCCTGCTGCACCTGTGGCAGAGCAAGCACCATGAGGGCCTGCTTGATAACCTGGGGCGTGGGCAGCGTGGGCAGCAGCGCGTCATAGATCTGTTGGGCACAGGTTCTCAGGGCCGCTGAAGCCTGTAGACCCGCTCGCTGTTCACAGGCCAGGCGCTCACACCCGTCCATAAAGGTCTTCACCAGTACCGCATCTTCGCACCACAGCAGATCCGGGCTGGCCTGTAAAGCCTGGGCGTTGTCCGCTAAGCTGCGGGCGTGCAGGGCTGCAATAAAAAGGGCTTCACCGGCAGGCCACCAGCGAGACTGTACCGTCTTTGCACCGCTCAGGCCGGTGCTCTGCTTTTGCGTTTGTGGGTAAATTGTCTTGAGGGCTTCTTGCCATTGCTGATGGGCCAGTTTCTCGCGCTGATCGCGGGCGTTGTTCTGGCTAAAGCTGGCGTGACTGCGCCAGCACCACTGACCTGCCTCCTGACGGTAGGCATACGGCGTGTGGTCAATATGCAGGGGCGTGTAGCTGTCTTCGTGGCGCACAAACACACAAATACTGCCCACCTGTCCCTGGTGGAGCAGGTCTTGTAAGGCTTTTTGAATCCAGGGCTTTAAGGGCTCGCTGCGCTGCCACTGGGTGTACAGTTGATCCTCGGTGCGTCGCACCTGATCGAGGGCTTTACGTCCCCTTCGAAAATGCTGGTAAACCTGGCGAAACCCTTCATAACCGGTCAGCATTCTCAGGCATGGCCGCGAGCAAGGTATGTACAAAGAAACGCTGCTGCTCACTGTCGTTCCAACCGGCCTTGAGAGCGTTTACCAAAAACGGGTGCACAACACTGCTGCGCTCAGCCCATGGGGTTTGCAGCGCCAGTGCCAGACCGTGATACCAACCCGCCAAATGAAGGGGCGTGTGCAGGCGATAGGCATGAAAAGAGCGCGCCGCTGCAGCATAGAGGGCGTTGAGATCGTCGGCAGACAGAGGGGGAACCTGAGTTGTTGTCGGCTCCCGCAACGCCATCAGGGCCACCAGCACCCGGGGTTCGGTAAAGTCTCCCAACGCATAAAGCGAGGCAAGGTTTAAGGGCACATCCTGCTGCAGTTGGGGCAATCGCCAGGCAAACACGTGAAACCAAAAGGTACGCAGGCTTACCAAAAGCACCTGCTGAGAGGCATTACCGGTGGGGAGGCTGGTGTCAGCAGAGTCACGGAGGGCATCTAAAACCTTGAGCCACTCAGACACCGCGATGGGCAAAGCGCTGACAAAGCCGGGGGTTTGTAAACTTTTCCAGGCCAGCGCGGGGGTCAACAGGGTTTCTATCTCTGCAAAAGCAGACATGCCCTTTTGCAGTGCTGTCGTCTGCTGGGCGAGACGAAAAAAGTCGATTAATCGTGTGGTTAAGGCGTGGTGAATAGACTGCATATACCGCCCATTATACATGCTTAGGTATCAAGGTAAGACGCAAGACTAAGCTTCAAGAAAGCTTTGCTTTTGGCACAAACCCTTCGGATCGATCACTTTGGCCACACGCAGGGCAAAGTGGGGCAAACGCTGGATGGTTTGTTGCTCCAGCAGGGCATTGACCACCCGCTCTCCGGGAGGCGTTAGCGGGGTTAAGGGCCATTGCTTCTCGATTTGTTTTCGCAGCCGGTTGCGCAGATTATTCACCCGGGTGCGCTCGCAGGGCTCTGGCTGCATGAGGGTTTCGGCTGAAATAAAAGTGTTGGGCGCTTGCAGCAATTGCCATAGCCAATGGGCGTGGAGGTTGCGGTGCTTGACCTTGTAAACCTTCTCAGGGTCGCTGAGCAGGGAAATATGCAAATGCAGCACCTTTTGGGTATAGTCTACCAACTCAATTTGCAGTGGAAAAGCCACCGGGGCCAGACGCACCCGCTCGCGGGCTACTTTGCCCCCCTGTCGTTGCTCTTGCAGCAAGCGCACAACGGCCAGATGCAAGCTCTCGGGCCACAATACCTGGTGGAGGGTTTCACCCTTGGGAATAAACTGCTGTAAGGGAATACCCAGTCTTACGCCCTCAAGACGCAGGCTGTCTTCGTGGGTCAGCGTACTGGTCACCAGCACCTGATACTGTTCTGGCGGCAGGCTGTCCTGGAGCGCTTTCCAGAGGCGATAACCCGTGCGGGCATCGGGCGGGCTCCCCGCGTGTGCGGGCAGATGAAGATCGAGCAAGACCAAATAGGGCAAGCTGTTGACGTTAGCCATGTCCAGTTGCTGCAGCACTTCAGGCCATTGATCGCCATGGGTAATGGGTATACATTCTAGCGCCAAATGATGCTGCTGTGCCACCGTGACGAGCAGATCCTGAATTTCCTGAGCATAGGCGGCGTCATCTTCGATCAGAAGCACGGGCCAACGGCGGGGGGCTTCGGCTACAGGCTCTGCCGTAGCGGGCGCGGATTTGGCCGAGTTCTGTGGGTTAAACGTGGTGTTGGAGAGGCCATACCGCTGGTGTTCGTCACGGGTGATCCATTGCCGAATATTCATGGGTTGCTGCACGGCCACGCACTGGCTATAAACGTCCTGGCGCAGGCCGGACACCATCTTAGACACTTTAATACCCAGCACATAGTCCGGGTGCTCACTGTCACGGGTGCTTTGCAGGAGCTGATGCAACGCCTGGGGCAGCATCTGCAAGAGCTGAGCATTGAACCAGAGGCTGTGGGGCAGGCGTTGTTTACCCAGCGGAATCAGAGCATGGACATCTTCGGGATGATGAATATCGTGGTTTTCTGAACGGCTCAGGGCCGCCCATTGCTGAAGGTGTTCCCACAGGGGCCTTTGTATATCATCGTCCAGGCTAGACAGGCTGGCGTTAAGGGGGCCGGGCAATTGCTGCAACAGGACCGGCCAGGTGATCAGTATCCCGGCATCGGCCTGGGCCTCAAGATCGTTAAGATACTCGTAATAGCCCGCCTCCACCAGTCTTTGCAAAAGCTGTCGGGCGGTGCAGGGGCCGGTGGCCAGGCTGCGTAACAGCTCCTGGTTTAGCGGGCTCAGCTGCAGAGAGACGCCGTTAAGCACCGGATAATCGCTGTGGAGCGAGAGCATAAAGGCTTCGGGTTGGGCCAGCCGCTCGCACGCCCTGAGTAAGCGCTTGAGTAACACATCGGGTTCGTTTTTGAGCACGTAATCGGCGTCTAAGACCCCGGCCTGAGAGAGCGCCAGATGATCCTGTAAAAAGTGTGTGGGTGTGGTGTGCACAATCACCACGGGCGCATTTTTGGCGTACTGGCCCACATGGGCCTCTAAAAAGGCAATGCCGTGCTCGCGGGCCGAGGGTTCATGGGTGTCTAAGGGCATTGAGAGATCGGTAATTAAAATGGCGGCACGATTTAAATGGTTTTTTGCCTCTCGCAGATTGTTGACGGCAACCCACTGGTACCGGCTCAGATACTGGCTCAGCAATTGATCTTGGCTCACCTGTTGGCGAATATGTTCGGTCCAGACGGGGTTATCTTCTAAGATCAGAAGGTAGGGTTTTTCGTCGGCAGCTTTGGGCTGAGAGGGTATCACGGGGGGAGAGGCGGTGAGAGGGGAAGCAGTGAGGGGTAGGCGCGACTTCCAGAGGGTGAGTTGATTAAAATTTAAGCCCTGAACATCGGGGTAATAAAAGTCGGTGACCCGTTGCCAGTTGTGTAAGGTCTGGGCCACCACATAAAGGTGCTGTTCGAGAGTGTTGTGCAAGCGCTGCTGCAGTGCGGCGCTCAGGGTTACGCGCAAGGTCTTTAATTGTTGGGCCGCTTCGATAACGCGCTGGGGCTGCTGCAGACGACGGGCATTAAAAAAAGCCAACCACCGTTCGAGATCGATTAAGTCTGAAGCTTCTTGTTCGAGGGGCTGCCAGGGCTGTTTTTCAAAGGCCGTGCGCTCGGCTATCAGGGCCGGCCAGTGCAAACACAGGCCGTGAACGGCCCGCGCCAGGGCCTCTGTATCGATGGTTTGGTTCTGCCCGGCATGTAAAGCACTCCAAAAATCGAGCCAGGCGCTCTCCAGGGCTGCTAAGGAGCTGCCTGAGTCGTGCATTAGGTGCGTCAGTGCAGTCACCTGCGGCTCCAGCAAGGGCAAGAGCTGTCCTAACTTACCCTGAAGACGATCCCAGAGGTTTTGCAGATCGTAGCGCCGTTCGGGCCACTCCCGCAGCAGATGTTTAAAGTCGTGGTTTAAGGTGCGTGTGGCAAAGCAATACAGCACGGTGGCACTGTGGCGCCACCCCGCTTCAGAGAGCGTGCGGGCGCTGTGGGCTTCTTCGGGGGTATAAAAACCCAGTTCCTGCCGCAGGGCGCTGTCGAGCCATTCTAACCCCGGGCTTTGCAAGACCATCGGGGTGAGGCCATAGAGAACCATGGGCCCGTGAAACCCGCGAATGCGAAACTGTGCGAGCGCCTCAACGGGCTGACCATCGGGACTGAGCTCGCACAAGAGGGTGTCGTTAATGGCACAGGTCAGGTTTTCAAAGTCCGTTACATGGGACACGCTGATGGGCATAGGGTTTCCTTCACTTTATCTTTACTGAGTTTCAGTATAAAAAAGCAGTTTCGGCAACACGTATCATTCCGTGTAGCCGATGGGGGAGCCTATTTTTCGTTGAAGTGAAGAATCATGGCGGCAGACGGATCGCGCAATAAAAAGGTAAAGCTTTCCATGAGGTAGAGCCCCACCGACTGCTGATCGTGTTGCTGATACCCCAATGAAAAATCCTGACCGATCACCAGCTCAAAGGCATCTTCTCGCTGGGCCACTAAGAGCACCTCGTCATTGAGCGCCCGCGTCGCCAGCACCTGACCCATGAGCAGGGTTTGCACTTCTTGTAATAGAGAGTGAGAGCCCACATAGTGAGCACTCAAATACTGGTAGATTTCGGGGCCGACCACCAGATGGTAATTTTCGTTCAGACCGCCCTCTAAGGTGTGGGTGCGCATGGTGCGCAGGGCCGCTGCTAAGCTGTCTAAAAACTTGACCGGGGCTTTGGCTAAGGTCATGGGTTCGAGTTCAGAGCTGAGTACACCGTTAACCCCTGCCGAGGCCAGACCCTTAAAAATAACGCTGTCTTCAAAGGTGGCCATTTCACGGGCCGCTTCAATCAGCGGATTGAGGTTAATATCGCGGGCGCCGCGCTGTAAATTTTGTAATTCAGCCAAAGAGAGCGAAAAGGCCTTGCGGGCTTCGATCATAGGCTGCACCTGACGAATACCACACTGAATGTCAAAGCCAGGGTTGTCGATGCCCTGTAAACGCCCGTTGCTTTCGGCATGGTGCGCCAGACCCAGCGGGCCCCGGGTTTCTACCAGGCGACGGCCGGTTAAATTCGCCTTTAAGGTCTCGCTGCACTGGCCTTCAAGTAAAGTCCAAACACTGGCGTCTAAAGGGGCCAGGTCCCGTTGAAATAAGCTCATGATTTTAAACTCCCAATGCCCAAACTGGCGTTGCCAGTATCGGGGCTCTGTGATGATTCCGCTTTGCCCGTGGCTGCTTTTTCGGTATCGACAATCGAGACGTTTTCGTCCTGAAACAGATAGGTGCGTAACATATGGTCCCAGCCGGGCATATTGCGCCGCAGCCACTCTAAGGCCATACAGGCGTGCTCGATTTCTTCGTCGCGGTTGTGGGCCAGCAGCTTCTTGAGCTCAGGATCGGTGCAAGTGGCCACGCGCTGGTGGTACCAGTCAACGGCCTCAAGTTCTTCCATAATGCTCTTAATGGCACGGTGGTAGTTGCGGGTATCTTCGTCTAGCAGTTCATAGGGCTCGTGGTATTCCATGAGCGGCCTCCTGTGGTGTCAGGTTTACATCTTTTTAAGTATAACAAAAGATGGGAGCGAAAACACGCCCCCTTTTTGGAGCAAAAAAGATACCTTTTGGCGAAATGGCCGTGCTTAGCTGTGGGCATATTTTAGATGTTTTAAACCTGGATCGACCACCCCGACGCGTATTACACCAGCCTGGAACTTCATGCCCTCAAATTCTTGCGGGTGACGTATCCAAGCGGCACAGAGGCCACAGTGGTGGTTGAAGTCGAAGAAACCCGTAATAATAGTGAAGAAGGTTTACAAAAACAGCGTTACCAGGTGGAGTATACTTTAGTCAAAATGGGTGAAACCTGGTTGATTGATCGTGTAAAGGTAAGGAATTGAGTATGTCTATGGTCATTGAGTCATCAGAACAGGAACGTTTAGCAGCGGCACTAAGTCAGTTGAAAATTTACCCCTTTGAGATTACGCTTCAAGCACGGCAAGACAGAACTTTACCGCCTTTTTTGGGCTCAACTTTACGGGGGGCTTTTGGCCACGCCTTTAAAACATGTGTGAATCGCTCACGGGTAAATTAACTCCTTTGATCGCTATTAAATATGTCCGGCTTACCCTGAGAAATAGCGCTACTCAAAGCATCAAGACAAAACATACCGGCTAAACCAGTCTATGATCGCAAACTGACCTTTACCCCAAAAAAGGGAGAGCCCAGAAAAAAGTGATTGCTCGAAGTTTAAGTCTGTCATTTAGAGCATACCAGCTCTTTCATACAACCGACGCACAAGCGCCTCTTCGGGGGATTTTGAAATTAGAGTTGGCGCTAATTATTGGGAGCTGATAGGGTCATCAAAATCAGCCAGAAACGACATGTTTGATGACATTGAGGTGTTCTACAATCGACAGCAAATATATTCAAACTTCTCCGTTAAACGGGGTAAGGATCACTTCCAATTGGTTGTGGTAAACCCAACCAACGTAGGTTGTAACTCAGGTTGTTTTTTGCGCAAATTTTATGAGGGCAAGCACCTTACGTCAGATTCTGAGGCACCCCGGGGTAGAGCTGAGCCCGAGAGTAAAACCTCTGACTCTTTACTTCCAATTTGATAACGACGAAGGCCTACGTGGGGGCCATCAAAACCCTCAAGAAAGAAGTAAATCGATTGTGTATTAAAGTTATATGTTCTTGTAACGTCTACAGTACTGGATATAAAGGTAGGAGTCTTAGATATCATTTGTTCTTCACTCAGGGAGTAAATATAAGTTGAATAGGATTCTTCGGGACCTCTCAAGGAATATAAAAAATGCACTTCATCGCCACGAACTTTTGTAACAAGAAAAGGTTTTGTGAGGTTTAAAATGCCTTCAAGCAAAAGTTTTTGATTGGAAAAAGTCAAGCTTTCAGGAGCCCAATCGACAATGTATACCTTTGTCTTGCATTTTGCTAAACTAAAGCAATCTTCATCGAAGACTTCCGTTTCCTCATACATTACGTGTCGATTATCAGGTAACCACTGCCATTGGGAAGATGATTTAGGCTTTTGAAAACCTTTAAAGTTAATAGTTTCAATTTTTTGAGTTCTGCGATCATAGATAAGGCCAGAGCCAGTAGATAAAGGACTATACACGAACTGCTTGTCTGTGGTGATTTTTCCGAACATACCCGTGGGTTCAGCCTCAGAAAAGGATTTATCTTGAGTAGAATACATTTGCTGGTCTTTGGTGTTGAACCTCTCACCGATAACGAGAGAACTATCACTGAGCCAGAACTTCGCTTCAACCCAAGGCCCATCCGCTATTTTTTCATAAGTTTTTCCCTTAATATCGTAGACATAAAGACCTTCATCCTTCTCTTCACCATTGTGAAAGTGAAAAGCGGCATAACTGCCATTATCAGAAACAATCACCTCACCTGTTCTGAAGATATCTATAGAACAGTCCGTGCAAGAAGACAACAACAAAAAAAAAATAAACACATAAAATCTCACGCTAAAGCCTCAATTGTTTAGATAATCTGAGCATCTGGATCGGTTCCGTCCCAACAAAACGCGATGCTTTTACCACTAGACTTCATTCACACCGAAGGGGAGCCAAACGCTGATCACATAGCCTTCAATAGCAAGCAGGGAGAGTATTTCTTTCTATTTAACCAAGAGTCGTAAACCGAACACAGCAAAAAGTTTGACCTGATTACGTTGCGTTTGGTCGCTAGCTCAGTCAAACCCTAATTTCTTGTTAGTCTCACCGCTCATGTTAATCTCTATCTCACGGCCCTCTTTAGGTATAATCGCTCGACCTACGGTGAATGTCAAAGTTGTTGACATAACGCCTAAATTAATTTACAATTAAGTAAACTAATTTAGGAATTATGCTTACAATGAAAAAATGGTTATATGTTATGTTTCTGATAACCTTCACGCAAGGATGCCAAACTGTACAACCCATCCCAATATCTCAGACGCAACCATTCATAAACGACACGATATTAAATAGCACAATAATTGAAAGTTCATTGACCTATACGCCAAATCGTATTCAGCCGAAGGACGATGAATTACTCCAAGTGCAGCGAATCAACAATCAATACTGTAACCCCGAACAAGATGGTTATCTTCCGAATGTTACTTATACCCTTTCAAAAACAGGCGTGTTGAGTCATGGTTACGGTAACTCTATTTCTATAGAGGCTTCTGACCCCGATAATATGAAGCTTATTCAACTCACTAAAGAAGAGTTTGATAACCTAAAATTATTGATAAATAATGTTCAACAAGCGCTAGATAAAAATCCTCCTGTTGGCTTTAATATTAAATCCCCCATACTTAATCCACCCACTTATAAAGCAGGGGAATGCGCTATTTTCGAAGCTTTTAACTTTACTTCCGCGGATAACAAGCGAGTCATTTATGAAAGACCTGATTTTGAACTCTACGAAGCCCCTCTTGAAATTTATTCTCAAGAATATACTCAAGCATTAGATCAGTTAAAAGATAGGCTATTTGAACTAAGATCAAAATACTCTAATGTTGATAGCAACGAAGCCTGAATACGATAATTCAAACCATATCGGGAATCTGTTCGAGGAAAGCGCTCAAACAGCCCTGTAATCTAGCCCCGGAGTCTTACCAGCCACCAGGCAGGTTCACTATCTCGCGGCGATGTCAGGTCTACTGGGTTGTGGAGAGCTATTTAGGCTTCTGCTGGCACCAGCTGCTTTCGCTGGCGCAGGACGAAAAAATAAATGGCTGCGGTGGCAAACATCAAGAGCGAATAGATCCCGCCGGGGATCATCATCTGTTCATTTTGTAAAAGGGTTAAGCAAATAAATATAGCCAGGGTGCCATTTTGAAAGCCACATTCGTAAGTAATTGCCGTCGTTTGAGCGAGGTCTAATTTGGCCAGGCGAGACACCCCAAACGCCACCGCCATCGTTAAGACATTTAATAATAATGCCATCGGCCCAATGGTCGCGATATTATCGGCGATGAGCTGCCAGTCTTTGAGAATAGCAGCCAAAACAATCAAGACAAAAAATACAGAGGCCACTTTTCTTGCCAGCGGCTCACCTTTTTCTGCCAGCGCGCCATTGAAATGCTTGATCAGCATGCCGATCGCAACGGGTACTGTGGTAATACAAAAGATACCGATAATCGTTTTAGCAACCGGAAGCACCACCGCGTTTTGTGCCCCCATAAATGTGGTCAGGCCCAGATTGACCAGGAACGGAAGCGTCACCACGCTCACCACACTGGTCACTGCGGTTAAAGCGATCGAAAGGGCCGAATCCCCCTGCGCCAAATGGGTCATCATATTTGAGGTCACGCCCCCTGGACAGCTGGCAATAATGACCAGCCCCACCGCATATTCCGGCGCCAGCCCCAGCTGTATAAAGAGAGCGGCCAGCCCAAAGGCAAGCACAGGGAGCGAAATAAACTGCAGTACAAAACCGATAATAAAGGCTTTGGGGAATTTTCCAATCCGCTTAAAATCGTTTAGGGTGAGATCTAACCCCATTGAAAACATAATAAACGCCAGTGCCAAAGGCAAAACCACTTGTATGATCATGTTCAACTTTTCTCATTTTCAGTATTCAGCTTGAAGCGCGCTTGTTCACGCCCTTCTGACATCGCCCGGAATCATGCGTTTTGAATCAGGAATGACTGGCCCAGGGCAAAGCGATTGCCGGTATTGTATAGGAAAGGCTGTCAGAGTGCAAATGAATGAATCTATCCGTTTTTAGCCATCGTTTCGCTGTTTAGGCTTTATCTCGCCTTTTTTATCTGAGATTAATCACATCGCCTTAAAATCTCATCGACAATGTCGGCAATCGGTGCCATTGCTTTGATGACAATCGCATTTTCTGGAAGCCCTACTTTCGTACGATGCAGTCGAGCGACGAGTTCCTTTTCTTCTGGTTTTCCTCCCCAATCAGTGGGGTCCCGCGCCACACGCTCATCAAGTCGCCGATACAACTCATCAAGGTCGTCAAGCTCAAGCACAAATACACGATCAAATAAATCGATGAATTTTGAAAAATTCCGCGACCCCCCGCAGAAGAAAGAGTGGGTTTCATGATGATCCGCGATCACAGATTTTACCTTGCCAACATCCCAAAGTAGATGTTCCTGTTGCCAGATGGCTTTGTCCATCTCACTCTGGTGCACCGGTTCACTCACCGGCTTCCCCGTCTCTGGATCGCCCCGATATTTTAGCTCCCGGTCACCGTGCAGAACATGATAACCGCGTCGCTGCAATTCTTCAGCGACTGTAGTTTTACCTGTGCCGGAAAGACCTTCGATTAAATAGTTTTTCATGCCCATTTATTGATTGACAACCCTCACGTCAAATGCCACATTGAGCTTCTCTTTTAAGACGTTGAAGATAGCGGTTAGATTATCCATCGTGGGATTACCTCTTGCTGAAAGCATTCGATGCAAACTCTTACTCGGCTTTTCTGTTGCTTTAGACAGTTCTTCAAAGCCGACGGTTGCCTTAACCAAATCTCTTAAAATTAGTCTCGCAATATCGGGTTCACCATTGAGAAAAAGTGTTGTGGCTTCGTTCAGTAGGGCAATAGCAAACGCCGGGTCTTGCGTCACGCGTTCTTGAATAGTTTCTTTAAAGTCTCTTGTTGATGCATACACTCTTTTCAGCCTCCCTTTTTCTTTCGGTCTTTATAATCCTTAACAGTTGCGGGTTTGTTTAGGGTGAATCTCTGAGAGCCAATGAGAAAGGCTTTTTCGTCATGGTGTATGTTTAAAAATACCACATTCCAAAACATACGACAAAAAAGCCTGAGATTACCTTACCATGACTCGTTTTCACTGCATACCCACTGAACTTCGTTCTTTTTTAGAGCCCCTGCGCAAAGAATTCGGCTACAACCATTACCTCACCTTCCTTTGGTTGGTTTTTTCTATCATGAGCAATCCGCAAAAAGGAACGCTTAAAAATCTTTCGGAAATACCCGCAAAGAAAAGCTATCACACGTTCTTACGCTTTCTTAAAGCTAAATATTTACAACCCAGACGCTGGCTCATGTTCACCGCACTTGCTCGGTTGAAAGCCTTACATCGTAAGGAAAAGACACTCAAAATACTAGCCGATGTAACCTGGATACACAAAACAGGAGAACACGATTGGATCTCCAGAGGTTACAAAAGCAATGCGAAACCTGAACAGGGCATTCAACTACTCGTGCTGTGTTTTGAAATGCAAGGGCAACGTATACCCTTTGACTTTTTCATCATTTCAAAACCTGATGGCCAGAGGCTTTCATACAATCCTCAGATGTTGGAAATGCTTGCTGAATTAGAGTTGCCGAAGTGGGTTGAAAGTGTCGTGTTGCTGGCAGATGCTGCTTTTGCTTCTAAACAAGTCATTCAGAACACTTAACCAATTGGAATTGGGGCTATGTATTTCCGTTTACCTAAGACATGGAAATTTGAGCAGGGCGGTTTCGTGAAGGATCATCTGAACAACTCCCCAGAAAATCTTTCAAATTGTGCTGGTATGTCAGTGCTCATGGTGCGCGAAAGTATTGCCAATATTTCACTCACAGAGCACGTTTGAACCACCTGGGCGATGTAACCCTCGTTTACTCTTACATCAAAGGCAAATTAAAACCTGAAAAGCGCGTTCTGGTAACGAATATGCCGCTGAACCATACGAAAATTTTAGCGTTGTACCAGCGTCGCTGGTGTATTGAAGTTCTTTTCAAGGAACTCAAAAGCGAAATGGGGTTAGGAAAAATGCAACTTTCTGTTGCTAAAAACCAGATGATGACTGGAATTGGGATTGTTTTAGTCGCTTACAATACGTTGTTTGCTCTTCACAAAGAGCCGACAGGTGGGGTCTTGAGTTTAAAAAGGGGGTTTTATGCGCGATGTATACACCAAAACTTATTCAGTTTTGTTTCTAAACATCTCCCGGAACCTTTACTGGAGCGGTTTATGCTACGATTCGCTTCATGAAACCCGCAACTGTTGAGAAATATGTAATGCCCAGCCTATCAGCAATCTGACCCGTAAGATCTTCAGAAGTCCCATAATCCGAGGTCAAAATACTATAATCGCCAGTCATATCAACAATCTAACGCAGAATCTTCAAACGCACTCACCATCTAAAGTCTGAATACTGTAATTCAAGCCATATCGGCAGTCTGCTCCGAGAAAGATCTCAAACAGTCCGATAGTCCAGAGTCGAAATACTGTAATGCCCAGCCTATCAGCGGTCTGTCTTGCAAGGATCTTCAGACGTCACTCATCAATCTAAAGCCTGAAATACTGTAATTCCCAGCCATATCGAGCAATCTGATCCCAGCAAGATCTCCAACACGTCACTCATAATCTCGAGTCTAAATACTGTAATTCCCAGCCATATCAGCAGTCTGCTCCGAGAAAGATCTCAAACAGTCCCATAATCCGAGTCAAAATACTATAATCGCCAGTCATATCAACAATCTGAGCGCAGGATCTAAAAACGCACTCACCATCCAAAGTCTAAATATGTAATTCAAACCATACCGGCCATCCCCCAGCCAACCTTTCCGGCGCAGCCAGGAAGAGGTTGGTCGGGTTGAGGTGCGTTTGGTTGCTAAATAGCCAAACCCTAATTTCTTGTTAATTTCACGGGTTAGTATAATCTCTGAATTACAGCCCCCTTTAGGTGTAATCTCCAACTGGGTATAATTTCTCGGGCTACAAAAAGACCGAAGGTCAGCCTCAACGCCGCAGATGACGTGCGAGCCACACCAGTGGCGATGTCAGGTCGATCTGCTGGGTTGTGGGGCGAAGACGCACAAGCGCCCTCTTCGGGGGATTTTGAGTTCAGGGTTGATGCTGATTATTGGGTACAGATCAAGCCTGTCAGCAGTCTGGCTTCTAAGATCTTAAACAGTCCTATAATTCATAGTCAAAATACTGTAATTCCAGCCTATCAGCAGTCAGATCCGAGAGTTTTCAACAGTCCTGTAATCCCGAGTCTAAGTACTGTAATGCCAAGCTATCAGCAGTCGAGTCTCAGAGTATTCAGCCGCAGCCAGGTCACTGTCTCGCGGCGATGTCAGGTCGATCTGCTGGGTTGTGTGATTGGTGTTGTTCACGAAATTTACTTTGTTGTAAATTTAATTTTTATATAACAAAATTTTAACTTGATGTAAGTTTTATCGTGATATCTTATAATTTATCGATACATAAAGCCATGAAAGTAGAAAATACAAGATGAAAAAATCATTAACAATCCTCGGACTACTATTTGTTAGTTGTCAATCTCAAACACAGATACCTGTTCAACAATCTAGACCTGTTTTGCGGGCGCAGTCTTCTGTGCAACAAGCCCCAGCTTCTGTTCGCAAATTCAAAGCCGCAGATAAGAACAAAGATATGTTTCTTAGCATTAATGAAATTGCTATAGGTAGCATGTCATCTGTAGAAGCTAGCAAAATCGTACAAGCTTTAGATTTTGACCGCAATCAAAAGCTCTCTTTTTCTGAATATTATGTCAGCAGCTGGGGACCGGGACCTAATAATAACGATATCACTCCCCCGGCTTCCTTTGTAAAAGCTGATAAAAATCAAGATATGTTTCTGACTCTCGATGAAATTGCTGTAGGCAGTGTATCTCCTGAAGATGCCTCTAAAATCATAAATAGTTTAGATATTGATCGTGACCAAAAGATGTCATTGGGCGAGTACTTAAACTCTAGCTGGGGACCCGGTCCGCTTTTTTACCTTAAATAAGAGATACTTTCTCTAAATTGAAGATTATCTAAACCAGCCTTTACAATACGAGTCTGGTTTAGACCAACGGATTTTTATTTTACATTTCACAGGATTTTAATAACATATGAAAAACATTCTCAAAAGCATATTCTACACTTGTGCTTTCGTTTGTTATAGCCAAGCTGCTTTATCTCAAACAAAACCTGTCAGAACCGAAAAACCCTTTGTCATAAGCGGCCAACTTGCAAACTATACGGTTTCAGGTTTTGATTTACAGTATAATTTTACACCCTATTTTGCTACTAATTTTGCTGTCGGAGGAGCACCAAACGCTTGGGGAAAACCAGGAGATTTTGGGCTTGCAGCAGAAATCGGAGCAAAGGGCTATTTCTCTCCAGATCCTATTTCCGGGTTTGGGGGAATGACCCTTGGCTCAAATGGAATGGCAAGCGGATTGTTAGGGATAGAATATCGTGATACTTAACAGTTGCGGGTTTCATGAAACGAATCGTAGCATAAACCGCTCTAACACTGGCTCTGGGAGATGTTTGGATACAAAACTAAACAGGTTCTGCTCTACGCATTGCGCATGAAACTCACTTTTGAGCTTTTTGACGCCACCGGTTGCGTCTTTGCGAATGGCAAACAGCGTGTTGTAAGCTACCATTACGACCCCAAGAGCAGTCATCATCTGATTCTTAGCGACTGAAAGCTGCATTTTACCTAATCCCATTTCACTTTTAAGTTCTTTAAACAAAATTTCTATGCACCAGCGACGCTGGTAAAATGCCAGAATTTTTGCGTGACTCAACGACATGTTTGTTACCAAAATACGCTTCTCGGTTTCAAACTTACCTTTGATGTATGAATAAACAAGTGTGACCTCTCCCAGATGGTTTAAACGAGCTCTATGGCTGAAATATTGGCAATACTTTCGTGTGCCGTGAGCACTGGTATACCAGCACAATTTGAAGGATTTTCTGGGCAACTGATTCAAATGTTCTTTCACAAATCCTCCACCCTCAAATATCCAGGTTTTAGGCAGGCGGAAAACGTAATTCCAGTTCCAACTTCTTAGCGTTTGAATAACATGTTTAGACGCAAAAGCAGCATCAGCCAATAACACAACACTTTTCACCCACTTTGGAAGTTGAAGTTTAGAAAGCATTTCCAACATTTGTGGATTGTACGAAAGGCGCTTGCCATCAGGTTTTGAAATGATGAAAAAGTCAAAGGGTATACGTTGCCCTTGCAATTCAAAACATAGCACAAGCAATTGCAGGCCTTTTTCTGGTTTGTTTTTGTTTTGGTGGCCGTTAGAAATCCAGTCGTGCTCTCCAGATTTATGAACCCAGGTTACATCTGAGACAATATTCAGCTCTGTTTCCTTGCTGTGTAAGGCTTTGAGCCGTGCAAGTGCCGTGAACATAAGCCAGCGTCTGGGTTGTAAATATGTATTTTTGAGGAAGCGTAAAAAGGTGTCATAGCTTTTCTTTGCGGGTATTTTAGCTATGTTTTTAAGAGTGCCTTTTTGAGGGTTGTTCATGATGGCAAAAACCAGCCAAACGAAGGTAAGATAATGGCTGTAGCCAAATTCTTTACGCAGGGGCTCTAAAAAAGAACGAAGTTCGGTGGGTATGCAGTGTAAGCGTGTCATGGTAAGGTAATCTCAGGCTTTTTTGTCGTGTATTTTATGATGTGGTAATTTTAAATATACACCATGACGAAAAAGCCTTTCTCATTGGCTTTCAGCGATTTCTCCTAAACAAACCCGCAACTGTTAAGTGATACAACCTTTTCCGGCGCAAATTTATTTCTCGGTGTAGGAGCTAGTACACCACCAAGTCAATTTTTTTGGTAATAACGTTCGAGTTTTCGCCTCGCATCTTTTGTCGTAAAACACCAATTGACGCCTTTCTTTTTTCCGTTTCTATCTTTGGCCCAGATCTCGACTTCTGTCGTCATTTTTTCCTGAGAATCTATTCGGCGGTGCAAGCACTGACGACTTAAAACGGATAGTTCAATCTCCACCATATTTAGCCAGGACGCGTGCTTTGGCGTGTAATGAAACTCAAACTTTTGTGTCAGACGTCTCGCTTCTTCTGGTTCAAAACGCTTATACAATGATGCTGGTGTGTGCGTGTTCAGATTGTCCTGAACCAAGCGGATAACTTCAGCTTCAGGATAAACTTCGTCAGCCAAATATTTCAAAATCTCAGCATAATCCATTGCCGTTCTACGTTGCCTGACTTCTACATATCTGAACTGCTGCAATCGCTCAAATGCCACAAACAGACAGCATGTTCCCTTCCGTTTGTACTCATAGTCGTAACGTTTGGCCCGGCCCGATTGTGGTGGAACAGGTGAATATATATCCTCGATCAACTGGCAGGGTCTTTCATCAAGGGAAACCACTGGCCTTTTTTCGTCATAATCTTCTTCATACAAATCCAACACATCCTCCATCTTCCAAACAAAGTCCGGGGTAATCGGAGTCATACACCATTGTTTTTTGAGCCAGGGCTTAAGCTCATTTTTTTTAACCGTAAGCGCACGGCCTCGTCTGAAATGCTGTCTACCAGTTTCATTTCTACTAATTTGTCTGCCAGCATTTGCATTGTCCAGACATCACGGCCCTCAGGAGCTGGGCTGCACGCTGTTGCAATGAGATATTGTTCTGCTCGTTTATCTATCTTTGGTTTTTGCCCTGGGCGGGGTTTGTCTTTCAGTTCGAGACCTTCCATGCAAAAGCGTTTTTTGATGTTGACGATACCCTGATCTGACATACCTGTGGCGTCTTGAATTTCTCGAATTTTTTTCTTTTCGTCTGCCATCAAAAGGACTCGCGCTCTGCGTAGCTCTCTTGCGCTATGCTTGCCTTTACGAAGCTTTTCTTCCAGTATTTTCCGCTGGTCCGGCGATAAATTCACGATGTATCTTGGCATTTCAAGCCTCCTTACATTTGAATCTAAACTATTAATGCTAATTATTCAACTTGGTACTGTACTGGTTGAGTCGCGTTTGGTTATTAAAAGCCAGACCCTAAATTCTTGTTAATCCCACGGCTCATGTTAATCTCTGTCCCACGGCCCCCTTAAGGTGTAATCTCCAACTGGGTATAATTCCTCGGCATAGAGCAAAACCAAACGTCGCACTCAACGCCGTAAATGACCCGCAAGCAGCGCAGCTGTGATGTCGGGTCGATTTACTGGGTTGTGGGGCAGCGACACACAAGCCTTCTTCGGTAATTTTTAGTTAAAGATTGCCTTTATTTATTGGGAATAGATCAGTAAAAGCCAGTTTCATGTTGTCCCTATTTTTAATAGTAATCCTTTATTCTCAGGTGTCCATTTTTTCGGGGGAAGGTCGCCTTCATTTTTGAGCGTCTCAATAAGAGTCTGTACAGCACGCTTCTCCGAGTTTACCTAAAGCCTCAGCAGCCTTTTCTCTGACATCCGCGTTTTCATTTTTAAGTGCTTCAATAAGAGGCAGCACAGCACGCTTATCTCCGAGTTTACCTAAAGCCTCAGCAGCCTCTGTTCTGACGAACCAATGTTCATCTTTGAGGGCTTCAATAAGCGGCAATACAGCACGTTTATCTCCGAGTTTACCCAATGCCTCTGCAGAACTTGCTCTGACCAATTCATTTTCATCTTTGAGGGCTTCAATGAAAGGCTGGAAAGCACGTTTATCTTCGAGTGCACCTAAGGCATCAACAGCCTCAGTCTCTGACAACTTCATCTTCATCTTTGAGGGCTTCAATAAGCGGCAATACAGCACGTTTATCTTTGAGTTTACCCAATGCCTCAGCAGCCGCTGTTCTAACAAATTCATCTTCATCTTTGAGGGCTTCAATAAAAGGCAATACAGCACGTTTATCCCCAAGATTACCCAATGCCTCAGCAGCCTCTGTTCTGACAAATTTATTTTCATCTTTGAGTGCTTCAATAAAAGGCAATACAGAACGTTTATCTCCCAGTTTACCCAATGCCTCGGCAGCCTCTGTTCTGACAACCCAGTCTTCATTTTTGAGTGCTTCAATAAGGGACAATACAGCACGTTTATCCCCCAGTTTACCCAATACCTTGGCGGTCCATGCTCTGAGATCCGGGTATTCATCTTTGAGGGTTTCAATAAGAGGCATGTACAGCACGTTTGTCCCTAAACTCACCCAGAGCCAAAATAGCTAAGCCCCTGATTTTTTCGTCTTTGTCTTTGAGCGCTTTAATCAGGGGCATTACAGCCCGTTGATCTCGTTGTTCCACCAGAGTGGTAATGGCTGCATAACGAGTCTCTGCGTCTGGGTTCTTTAAATTTGACAGTGTTTTTTGAAAATCTGTTGAAGGAACATTCGGCTTCTCAGGCTCAATATTTGAAATAACAAACGGTTGCGTATCGTTCATAAGGGGTTGCTGCCCCATGAGACAACCCGATATCTCATAACTAGACTCAGGTATCGTGCCTGCTTCTTTTATGCCAACGGTAGCAGGTGTCTGATAATACACAAACCCTTCTTTGCAGCCTGTTTTTGCTAGGCCATAGGTTATTGAATTACTAAAGCCTTGTTGACCCGAATAAGGGTTCCTTATTTCTTGATAATACCCCTGCTCTTTTGCTACTTTGATCAAATCACTTATGTTTTTAGGATAAACACCGCCTGAGTCTACAGCGTAAAGTTCTATCTAGCGTTTGCAAAATACGCATATTTGCCTTTAAAGCGCTCGCTCTAGCATTGTTCACTGTTGTATTGTTCGTAATCTCGGGATTACTCTGAGCTGCCAGGGTTAAGCTTAGTGTGCTCGCTATTGATACCATCAAACCGATTGCTTTATTCATTTCACTATCCCAACTCATTTATTTAATGGACTGTTTAAGATCTTTCTCAGAACAGACTCCTGTGTTCTGTCAGGCCCTCTAATTGAGGCTGATTAAAAATCACTGTCTCAGTTTCTCCAGAGCAGCAGCTACTAAAATTCTGACATCGCTATCGCTGTCGTTGAGTAATTCACTGAGAGGTTCTATAGCACGTTTATCCCCAAGATTGCCTAAGGCCTCAACAGCCCCTAATCTGACATCGACATCTTCATCTTTGAGTGCTTCAATGAGCGGTAATACGGCACGTTTATCTCCGAGTTTACCTAAGGCCTCAGCAGCCTCTGCTCTGACATCCTCGTCTTCATCTTTGAGCGCTTCAATTAGCGGCAGCTACAGCACGTTTATCTCCGAGTTTACCTAAGGCCTCAGCAGCCTCTTTTCTGACATCTCGACATCTTCATCTTTGAGTGCTTCAATTAGCGGTACTACGGCACGTTTATCTTCGAGTTCACCTAAGGCCTCAGCAGCCTCTTTTCTGACATCCTCGTCTTCATCTTTGAGTGCTTCAATTAGCGGCAATACAGCACGTTTATCTCCGAGTTTACCTAAGAGCCTCAGCAGCCTCTTTTCTGACATCGACATCTTCATCTTTGAGTGCTTCAATAAGAGTCATTACGGCACGTTTATCTTTGAGTTGGACCTAATGCCTCAGCAGCCTTTGCTCTGACATACTCATCTTCATCTTTGAGCGCTTCAATTAGAGGCAATACAGCACGTTTATCTTCGAGTTCGCCTAAGGCCGTAACAGCAGCTTTCCTGATATACTCGTTTTCATCTTTGAGTGCTTCAATAAGCGGCAGTACAGCACGTTTATCTCCGAGTTCACCTAAAACCTTAGCAGCCTTTTCTCTGACACTCCACTCTTCATCTTTAAGTGCTTCAATAAGAGGCAGCACAGCACGTTTATCTCCAAGATTACCCAAGACCTTCAGCAGCCTTTGCTCTGAAAAGCCAGCTTCCTCTTTGAGGGTTTCAATAAGAGGCTGCACAGCACGTTTATCTTTGAGTTCACCTAAAGCCCCAGCAGCCGAGTATCTGACATCTTCGTCTTCATCTTTGAGCGTTTCAATAAGAGGTAATACAGCACGTTTATCTTGTTGTTGAACCAGAGCTATAATGGCTGCATAACGAGTCTCTGCGTCTGGGCTCTTTAAATTTGACAGTGTTTTTTGAAAATCTGTTGAAGGAACATTCGGCTTCTCAGGCTCAATATTTGAAATAACAAACGGTTGCGTGTCGTTCATAATGGGTTGCTGCCCCGTAAGACAACCCGATATCTCATAACTAGACTCAGGTATCGTGTCTGCATCTTTTATGCCAACGGTAGCAGGTGTCTGATAATACACAAACCCTTCTTTGCAGCCTGTTTTTGCTAGGCCATAGGTTATTGAATTACTAAAGCCTTGTTGACCCGAATAAGGGTTCCTTATTTCTTGATAATGCCCATACTTTTTTGCTGCTTTGATCAAATCACTTATGTTTTTAGGATAAACACCGCCTGAGTCTATAGCGTAAAGTTCTACTAGCGTTTGCAAAATACGCATGTTTGCCTTTAAAGCGCTCGCTCTAGTATTGTTCACTGTTGTATTGTTCGTAATCTCGGGATTACTCTGAGCTGCCAGGGTTAAGCTTAGTGTGCTCGCTATTGATACCATCAAACCGATTGCTTTATTCATTTCACTATCCCAACTCATTTATTTATGTGAAGTATACTGATAAATGGAGTGACCTGTTCCCAGTAAATTAAAGCCAATCCTTAAAAAAAAACTGAAGAGGCGCTTGAGCGTCTTCGCCCCACACCCCAGCAGATCGACCTGGCATCGTTTCATTGATGACTTCTTGCATAAGTAAGATTTAAATCAGGCTGAGATTTAGCTATTGACTCTCACCCCGTTTAACGGAGCAGTTAGTTAAGCAACACATTGCTTTTCGAATTGTTCAGGGCTGACATAGCCCAATGTTGAGTGCATTCGCTGTCGATTGTAAAACACCTCAATGTAATCAAATACGGCAGCTTTAGCCTCTCTTTGATTCTCAAAAATCTTACCACATCCTTCTTGTTTTAGTGTTCCGAAAAAAGTGATCTTTACCCAGAAAAACAGAGAGCCCAGAAAAGAGGGGTTGTTAGAATTTTGAGTATGTAATTTACAGCATATCAGCGATCTGTTCTTCGGGCTAATATTCAAACGTAACTTAATTCATTTTTGTTGACTATAATTCAGACCATATGTGTAATGGCTAAACGGGTAATTTAAAGGTTAGTATAATCCCCAGTCTGAATACTGTAATGCCCAATCCGCGCACAATCTGAAGCTAAATCTTCAAACGCACTCACCAACCACAGCCTGAATAATATAATTCAAACCATATCGGCAAAGCCCACCTATCCGGCGTAGCCAGGATAAGGTGGGCAGGTTGAATATGACTTGTGATAAAAAGCCAATAAATTAGGAGTAGTCCTCGGTTTAGCGTTAATTCAGAACCCCAAGAAAACTCCCTTTTAGGTATAATCTCCACCTTGGTGTAATTCCGTGGCAAAGCATAATCACAAGCCATATTCAACGCCGCAGATGACGTGCGAGCCACACAGTGGCGAGTCAGGTCGATCTGCTGGGTTGTGGGGCAGCCACACAAGCGCCCTCTTCGGGGAGGTTTTGGGTTAGGGCTAGTCCTGGTTGGTAGCAGGTCAAGGTAAAAATCATTCTTTTCTGTATTCTCCATTTTGGGGGGTAAAGGTCACAAACGGTATTTTGTCCATAAAGAAGAAAAAACATGCTTAAGAAATGACGCCTCCTCAGGAGCTATAAAAACCAACGCAGTATATGTTCCAGCACTTTTTTGGTATTGAAGTTCGTTCATATATGGGCCATGTACAATTTTGAGTAAGTAAAGGCGCTGGCCCATCAACACTTGCCAATTCTCAATATCAGGAAACCAGAGATCAAGCTCTATAGATTCAATAACTGACCACGGTATTTTATCCCCCGTATCTTCTCTTAGAATTATTTTATGCTTAAGATGTGTTTTACGGTTAAAGGGAACATGAAGAGAATCAAGTACACTGACTTCACGGGGAGAGATTTTAATACCTACTTTCATGGGAATCAAAGGGTTATTCCCCACAAGAAAAGGCCAAAAACGAGTGATATCGTCTGGGCTTAACACATCAGGCCAATGAACATGAGGCTCAGGAACGGCATAGTTTTGATATTTTTGGGGCGTAAGAACGTTTACTTTTGGAAAAATCAGCGTCCAAAAATATCCGAAGCCTGCTGCAAAAAATATTGTAAAAATAATAGCTATTCCCATCATCATCTCAAAGAGTTCTTTATAAAGTTCCTTCAGAATAATCACAAGAAAAACCCCAAAACAGCATATCCATACAATTAAAGATTCTTTGATTTTTATTTTTTTCACTGTTTTCAAAAATTTGCTTCTTAAAGATCCGCGCCACTGTTTTTTTTCAATTGCTCAAGAACCTCTAAAAACTTTTTGTCTATACTGAAATAAAAGGTGATCTCATCTTTTTCGCCTCGCTCCATGATAGCTAACTTGTCAGCAGTAGCCATGAGCTCAGCAAAAGAAATGTCTCCTACTGCTTTTAATTTTCTTTTATTTTGTTCGTGATTTCCATTTAAAGGGTTTAAAGGATGTTTCACCAACCAATCTTGTGATACTTCACCGTCGATGAGAGCGTCTTTCAAAAGAAGCAAAGCCTCTGCCGCTGAAGAAAAACGGTGATGGTGAGCAGGAAAGAGCAAATGCTTTAACCACTGCAAATAAAAATCGTCGCAGTTTAAAAAAGGAACAAAATGAATCCCTTCATATTCCATAGGCATTTCTATAGGATGTTTTCCCGAAAGCATTCTCAAAAGAGTAGCTCCCAGACCAAATAAATCTGTCTGGATATATGCTTTTCCCGAAAATTGTTCCGGTGCCATATACCCGAACGTCCCGATAATGGTTGAGCCTCCACCGCCTTGGGCCCATAAACGATTTTGTACTGCACCAAAGTCTATGAGGTAAAA